>JAWKQD010000007.1:0-169825 GCA_041390285.1 Thermodesulfobacteriota bacterium
TACCCGTCGTGATGCTGACTGCTTTGTCCGAGATGAAGAAGATTACGGAGTGCCTGGAAATGGGAGCGGTCGGCTATATAACGAAGGACAGCTCAATAGAAGACATAGCCCACAAGCTCAATCTTATCCTTGAGTCTTTCAGCATCAAACAGATTTCCTGAGCCCTGAAATCCTGTCGAAGATAATTTTGGCGATTTCCTTCTTTGGTGCAAGCGGGAGCTCTTCCATCGCGCCAGAAGCGAATAGGAGGTGCACTTCGTTGGTGTCCGACTCGAAGCCGGCGCCCGGCGCGCCGACGTTGTTCGCGACTATCATGTCGGCATTCTTTTCCCTGAGCTTGATGGCGGCATTCGCCATGAGGTCTTCCGTTTCGGCCGCGAACCCGACGACAATCTGCTGCTTTTTCTTCTCGCCTATTTCCTTTAAGATATCCCTGGTACGTTTGAGCTTTAGGGTAAGCTCGTCGCCTGTCTTTTTGATCTTCCCGGCGGACTTCGACTCGGGGGCATAATCCCCGACGGCCGCGGCCTTGATCACAAGCGTAGACCAGTCGAGGTGCTTCATCACGGCTGTGTACATGTCGTCCGCGCTCTCGACGCTGACAAGGGTCACCCCCCTCGGCGGCGGAAGCGGGCTCTTCCCCGAGACGAGCACTACGTCGGCGCCCCTCATCCTGGCCTCTTCGGCAAGCGCGTATCCCATTTTCCCGCTCGACGGGTTCGATATGAATCTTACGGGGTCAATGTGCTCCCTCGTCGCCCCCGCGGTTACGAGCACTCTCTCGCCGGCCATGTCCTTCGGGGTGAGCGCGAACTCTATCTCGCTCATTATGTCTTCCGTTTCCGGGAGCCTGCCCCGGCCTTCCCATCCGCAGGCCAGAAAGCCCTCGGACGGCTCTACGATGGAGACGCCCCTGTCCCTTAGTTTTCGAATGTTATCCTGAACGGCGACGTTGTTGTACATGTTGACGTTCATTGCCGGGCAGACGATTACCGGCGCGAGGGTTGCCAGGACGAGAGTCGCCAGAAGAGAGTCGGCTATTCCAGTGGCCATCTTCCCCACGAAACTTGCCGTGGCCGGGGCTATGACGACGAGGTCAGCCCTGTCGGCGAGACTTATGTGACCTATCTCGGATTCCCAGACAGGGTCGAAGGGCCGCGTCGCGACCTTGTTCCCCGAAAGGGTCTGGAGCGTAAGCGGGGTGACGAATTCCATGGCGTTCTGGGTCATTACGACCTCGACGGACGCCCCCTCCTTGACCAGGGCCCTAACGAGCTCGCAAGCCTTGTATGCAGCTATCCCCCCCGTAACCCCGAGAACGATATTTTTCCCTCTGATTGCCGACATTTATCTCCCCCGCGGTACGAAATTGCAGCGCCGGACGAAGAGCTGTTCCGGACGGCCCACGTAATTATAAGTAGCATAGCATATTTACACAATTCTCATTTCGGTCTTGACTATTCTTTTTTCAGCGTATACATAATAAGAAGATTCAAGGGGGTGCGCCACGAATAATAACGATAATAACAAAGCCGAGAGGCTTGAATTGGCGGAGCTTCCCGTACTGGATGGTTTCAGGGAATGCACCTGTTTTAATCTGAGGAAGGGCATGCGCGTCGTAACGCAGCTCTTCGACAACGCAATGAGATCGATTAACCTGAGGGGTACTCAGTACACGCTCCTGGTTCTCGTTCTCGCACTCGGTCCCATAAGCGTAAGCAAGCTTGCCGAGGAGATGGTCACCGACAGAACTACTCTTTCCCGAAATCTCGAGCCCATGCGCAGGAACGGCCTCATTAAAATCGGCCGCGGCGAGGACCGGAGAACGCGAATAGTAAAGATTACAGACTCGGGCCGGAAAAAGCTCGAAGAGGCATACCCGATCTGGCAAAAGACCCAGGAAGATTTGAAAACGAAGCTCGGTATAGAGAACTGGGCTTCCATGATGACAAGCCTTTCCGAGCTCATAAATCGAATACGCCTCTAGCGACCTTATATTTTCGTCGCGTTTGCGGATTTTTGCCTCCTCGTAATAGTGCAAGCAGGCTCAATTCCTGTAATTTCCTCTCACGCAGGTAAAATAAGTTAACTCCGCGTCTTCGGGATGGAGGAATCTCCACTCCGCGCCGCTGCGTCAGGGCCTATGTTAGCCTTGCAGGCGGGGAGAAGACCCTTTGACATATGCGCCCGGGCGGCGGCATCGGCCGGGAGATAGTGAAGCTCATCATTTAAAGGCGAGAAGCTGTTAAGTGCCCAAAAAACACCTTGTAGATAAAACCGTCATCGACAGCGTCGCAGTCGTGCATTCCCTTGCAAAGGGCGAGGGGAAGTGGGTTCTTCTAGTCACGATACTCGGCTCGGGCATGGCGTTCATAGACAGCACGGCGATGAACGTCGTTCTTCCCATCCTTCAGCTAGAGCTCGACGCCACGATTCCGCAGATGCAGTGGATAATAGAAGCCTATGCGATATTCATGTCATCGCTCATGCTCCTGGGCGGCGCGCTCGGTGACAAGTTCGGCAGAAGGCGCATGTTTGCATTCGGCGTCGTTGTGTTCTCGCTGGCCTCGATATGGTGCGGGATCGCACCCAGCACGGGGCATCTGATCGTCGCCCGCGCCTTTCAGGGCGTCGGCGGGGCGCTCCTAGTGCCGGGGAGCCTCGCCATAGTGAACGTTTCCTTCAGCGAGAAGGAGAGGGGAAGGGCAATAGGGACGTGGTCCGCATTCACGGCCATGACTACCGCACTCGGGCCGATTCTGGGCGGCTGGCTTGCCGAGAATATATCGTGGCGGCTCGTCTTCTTTATCAATATCCCGCTCAGCCTCGTCGTTTTGGCAGCGCTCTTCTTCAAGATACCGGAAACGAAAAAGGACAACGGCGAGGGAAAGCTCGACCTTCCGGGCTCGCTCTTCGCGACGCTCAGCCTCGGCTGTATAGTCTATGCCCTCATCGAATCGGGTAATTCCGGATTCGGCCATCCAAAGGTCATAGTGCCGTTCGTCGCCGGCGGGCTATCTTTGATAGCGTTCCTCTACCACGAATACAGAACACCTTCACCGATGATGCCGCTCAGCCTGTTCCGATCGATGACATTCAGCGGGGCGAACGTAGTATCGGCTCTTTTCTGGGCGGCATGGGTAGGCGGCATATTTTTCGTCCCGTTTAACCTCATACAGATACAAGGTTATTCCGCCGCCGGTGTGGGCATAGCGTTCATACCGCTCGTCCTGGCTCTCTTCCTTTTCTCCAGATGGGCCGGGGGGCTGGTCGGGAATTACGGCGCGCGGCTGCCTATAATAGCGGGCACTTTCCTGGCCGGGATAGGGTGCCTCCTCTTCACGCGTCCCAACATAGGCGGCAGCTACTGGACGACCTTCTTCCCCGCGATAGCAGTGCTCGGCGTCGGTATGGCGGTAGCGATCTCGCCGCTCACGACGGCCGTCATGGGCTCTGTCCGGATAGAGCATTCGGGGATAGCATCCGCAATAAACAACACGGTCGGGAGGATTGCGGGACTTCTGTCTATCGCTATACTCGGAGTGTTCGCCCTTTCCACCTTCAATAACAACCTCGACCGGGAGCTTTCAGTTATGGATCTTAAACCGGACACCATACAGGCGATAGATTCCCAGCGCATAAAGCTCGCCGCCATAGATATCCCCGAGGATCTGCCATCCGGCACAAAAATAGAGCTCAGGCGTGTGATATCGGAATCCTTCCTCGGCACCTTCAGGACGATGATGGAGATTTCGGCTGCCCTCCTTTTCGCGGGCTCGATCATTTCATGGTTTACCATAGGCAGGCTAAGGCCCGGTTAAAGCCTCTGCGAATTTTTGTGCCCGTTCCTTCCTGCGTTTTAAAATTCCTGAATCCATATAGTGTTTGAAAGCATATAAACTCCTGCGGCAGCTTCGATGTAGGCTTAGGAATTTATATATTGCAATATTGATTCTTCTATCCTGTATTCGTTAGACTTATTATTCTGTAGGCGTTACAAAACCGCTCAGAGGAGGCTGTAATGTCTGATAAAACCAAGAAAACCGACGACGAATGGCGTGGAAAACTGACCGACGAGCAGTTTTACGTTACAAGGCAGAAGGGCACCGAAAGACCCTTTACCGGTAAATACCACGACCACAAGGAAGAAGGGAAGTACAAATGCGTATGCTGCGGCGAGGAGCTCTTTACCTCCGACGCAAAGTACGACTCGGGCTGCGGCTGGCCGAGCTTTTACGAGCCCGCCGAGGGCGCCGAAATATCCGAGGATCTCGACACGAGCTTCGGAATGACCAGGGTCGAAGTCACCTGCACCAAATGCGGGGCTCACCTCGGCCACGTTTTCCCCGACGGCCCCGCGCCGACCGGGCTCAGGTATTGCATCAACTCGGCATCGCTAGACTTCGACAAGGATGGCGGCGATAAAGAAGACAAAGAAAAAGAATAGCGGTTCCCAGCGTTGTCTATTCATTCCGGGCGGGCCCCATTGATCGAGTCGATTGGCGGCCTCCCCGGATTTCCATTATCTACCTTGTATTTATAATCACGGCCCAAGGCAGTATTATAGGTCTATCGGAGGAATTATGGCTATAGACCACAGCGAGCGGCACCGCACACAGCGTATCGGATGGCTAAGGGCGGCGGTTCTCGGGGCGAACGACGGCATTTTGTCTACTGCGAGCCTGATCGTAGGCGTCGCCGCGGCGGATACGACGCGTGAAACCGTGCTTCTAACGGGGCTCGCGGGCCTTCTGGCAGGGGCGTTATCCATGGCCGCCGGCGAATACGTATCCGTGAGCTCTCAGGAAGACACCGAAAAGGCGGACATCGAGCGCGAGAAAAAGGAACTGGCAACCGATTTGAAAGGCGAGCAGGACGAGCTCACATCTATCTACATCGACCGTGGACTCGAGCCGGACCTCGCAAGACGGGTCGCGCTACACCTCATGGCGAAAGATCCGCTTAGTGCGCATGCGCGGGACGAGCTCGGCATTTCGAGCGTGGTCGCCGCGCGGCCGATCCAGGCGGCGTTGACCTCGGCAGCTACGTTCGCGGTCGGCGCGGCTCTGCCGCTTTCGACCGCGCTGGTTACGCCAGTCTCTCATCTGGTACCGGTCGTTGCCGGAATATCTCTCATTTCCCTGGCTGTTCTGGGGGGACTTGCAGCGCATACGGGCGGCGCCTCGATCCTGAAGGGCGCTGCGCGTATCACGTTCTGGGGCGCTATCGCGATGGCAGTGACGGCGGGCGTCGGCAGCCTGTTCGGAGCGTCCGTGTAGGACAGCAGACACTACTGCTAGCTCCTGGATTTTCAGCGCACGCCGAGCCTGTCCACTGTTTTACATTCCCCGAATCCGCCGTGGCTCACTATAAAATCGGCGTCGAGCGGGTCGTCCTCGCGGCCTTCGTAAGGCGGCACGCGCACGCAGAAGCAGCCCGCCTCTTCGAACGTGGCGTTTTTGACGAGGTACTCCGTTACGACCGAAGATTCGAGGGCGCGCGCCGCCGTCATCACGTTCCCCGCGCTGGCATTCACCGAAAACCCGAGCCCGCTGAACGAAGAATCTATGCCGTAGAGCTGACGGAGCGCCGCCGAGAGAGAGGCGTCCGACATTATGGCCGCCCCGAGGCCGAGCGCGTTCTCGATGATTCCCGAGACGTCTTCCCCCGGCACATCCTCGAACCCGGCCGCGAGGCAGTAGAGCTCGTTCACGGGCGAATCCGGGCCCGGAGGGCATGAGTATTGTCCCCCGAGGTCGGACGCCAGAAGCTCGAACACGCGGGGCCACGTGGCAAGGCTCGGCTCGATGGCCGCCTGGTCTTCGGGCAGGCATCTGAGCGCGACGAGGTCCAACTGCCTTTGCGCCTCGCCGACCGGGATGCCGAAAAAGTCGGCCGTCTTGAAAAGCGAGAGAGGAGGCTCGAAATATGCCGTTACGCTCACGAATACCCTGAGCGCGTCGGGCCTTCCGAGCGTATTAGTCGATACGTCCGCAGGGAGGAATATCAATCTCAGAAAGTCGTTTGTCTGATTTGTGTCGCGGGAGCGTTCGACGACTGACGCAACGGGCTCGCCGTGACTCCCTCCGCCCCCGTTGTCATCGCACGCCGCCGCGAACAGCATCAAAAACGACAGCGGCAATAATAATGCAATACGTAAAGCGCCTCTTGCCCGTTTAATCCCGTTTAGCGATTCCATTCTCTGCCTCCCGTCCCACCGCCTTTCCGGCGGAGGATAAGGAATTATAAGGTCAATTTGTCGAGGGCTGGTACGGCAGAGATTTGTTGTACTGGAAATGGATAGGGCTGGGGTTTTATTATGGAATCGCTTATTTATTCGTGCGGGAAGTTGTAGGCCAGCTTTAGCTCACGGAGCATCGCCATCTTCTTCATTTGATGCGCCTGCATGCGTTTCATTATGTCGTCGAGGGCCTTAAGGGCTTCGAGGATGTGGGGGCCCTTGTTCAGCATGACGCACTCCGCCCTGTGCCCCATGGCGGCGTCGGTTATCTCGGCCCTCGTCGCCGAGCCCTGCTTGGCCAGGCTTTCGAGCACCTGTGTCGCCCATATCGCGGGCACGTGCGCCGCTTCGCAGAGCCAGAGTATCTCTTCCTGAACCTCTGCCAGCCGCTCGAATCCGGTTTCCACCGCAAGGTCGCCGCGCGCGATCATCACACCGCAGGACGGGCTCTTCATCGCTTCGAGAAGCATGGCGGGCAGGTTCGAGAAACCGCGGCGCGTCTCGATCTTGAGCACGATACCGGGCTCGCCCTTGCCGATGCGTTTTATGTGAGCGAGGAGGGATCTTACGTCTTCGGGCGTATTGGCGAACGACATGCCGACAATGTCGGCGTGCTCGACCACGAATTCGAGAATCGAAACGTCCTCGGGGGTAATCGCCGGGAGGTCGAGTTTGCTCCCCGGAAGATTGATCCCCTTGTCGCTTCCGAGCTTTGCAGTCTCGGAGCTGGTATGGGCAATGCGAATAATGAGACCGTCTCCGGTTTTCTCCTCGACCACGCCCCCTATCTTCCCGTCGTCGAACCACACGGGATCGCCCTCGTTTACGTCGCCGAGTATTTCCGGGATCGTGCAGCCGATCACCGCAGGCGACGTCACTCTCTCGTCGGCGTCCCGCTCCGCGGGACATCCGGGCTCGGAGCTTCCTGTAAGCAGGAGCGTGTCGCCCGTGCTGACCGTTACGAAATTTTCCTGCGGTTCTATGCCGGTAACATTCGTCCTCCACTCACCGAGGCCGTCTCTTTTTTTCAGGCGAAGGAGGGTTTCGGGGGTTAAGTAGGCTGTCCTGACGGCATCCGCCTGGAACCCTTCTTCCGTCCACGCGGTAATCCTCATCGAGCGCCTGGAGCCGCGCGCGTCGATGAACCTTATCATGCCCCCCAAGTGGATCTTCTTCAGCCATTCTCCGGATACGGTGAGGACGGCGTCGTAATCGTTACTGTCTTCGGGCGCGGGCGCGTCCTCGGCCCTGAGCAGTATCTTCGCGGGTTTCCTCACCCTGCCGTACTCGTCCCGAACGGGGCGGTATTTAATAACGCACGGCCCGGGACGAAGAGGCCCGGTCCGGAGCTTCGGGCCCGGAAGGTCCATTATGATCTTGCAGGGTTTTCCCGTTTCCTCCTGCGCACGCCTCAGGTTCCCGATCATGCGGGTCCATTTCTCCGGGTCGTCGTGGGCGCAGTTAATGCGCATGCAGTTCATGCCGCTCTCCAGCAGGCCGCGGACGAGCGCGTAGTTATCCGCCGCGTCGCTCGGCATCGTCACCATTATATAGACGTTACGCCCATCGGGCACGGGGCCGAGGAGCCTTTCTGTATGTTCTTCGAGGAGCCGCTTGGCGGATTTAAAGTCGAGCGTGGTCGCATCTTCAGAGACGTCGGGAGGGCAATCGGCCACGCGGCAAAGGGTTTTAAGCACCGATTCTATCGTGGCCATAACGTGCGACTCAGAGCGCCCGAGGGACGAAAGGCCAAGCTCGGCCAATTCGGACTGGATCTCGCGGAGGTCGTGGCGCCTCAAAGCAAGGTAGTGAAGGAGGTTTTCCGCGCTTCTCGCATATGCAGGGTCGATCCCCCCGAGCGCCGCGCCGCGGCAATCCGACGCGAAGCGGAGCATCTCTCCACGCATATCGCCGAGGCGGCGTATAAGCCAAAGCAGCGCATCTTTCGATTGACCACCGCCGGCCGCGCATCCGATGCCCGATCCCGGAGGGCAGCCGCACTTGTTTACGGATTCCATTCGTCACCTGTCTTTTTTCAAAAAGCATACAGGGACAGTATTTATTCCGTATGAAGAAACTAAAATTATCCGGCTGCCGGGTCTTTCAAGAATTGACCAAATGCCTGATTAAATTTTATTTTCAGAGAAAATAGATTCGATAGGTATTTGGATTATAATTTAAAATATCTTCCGTTGTGGTTCTGATGTTTTCGGATTTTATTGTCCGGTTCAATAAGACCTTTTTTCTCGAAGAAATATGGAACTTGCCGATTCTTCTCAGAAACTGACGATCGAAGAGGAAATATATTTCAGATCGTCGCTCGACTATTTATTTCGTACTTATAAAAATGCTGCTCTTTACGGCGTAGCCGAAACTGTGGCCAAGCTGCTTATGGCAGCAGCTCCGCATCACAAAGCAGTCATCAAGTACGTTGTTCTTGAAAATTCGGAAGAGCTTAGTATTCAAAACATACCGGTCAGAGGAGTCGATAGCTTACCGGCCGGCATCGACGTTGTGGTGGTGTGCGCCGGCGCAAACGAAGCTGAATTCGTCAACAGAGCGAGACAGTGGGCGGGCAGCTCGGTCCGGATATTTGCAGCCGTGACGGATACGATAATGCTTGGCGCCGTCAGGTTTGGGGGCGTTGATGCGGGAGATAAATGGCCGACAAAGATGTATATGCTCTGCACGTCCGAACGAACAGGCAGTACGATGCTGTCCGCATTGCTCGAGAGAACACAATTACTCGGCATACCCGGAGAGCGATTCACCAGATTTCTCAAACAGTATGTCGATGAGAAAGTAATAACCTATGGGGAGATCGTGCCGGAGCTACTCAAAAGGTATCAAACACCAAACGGCGTGTTCGGAGTCAAGATGCACGGCTACCAGTTTCCGATCTTACTTGAAGCACTAAACTCCTTGCAGGGAGCGAGCAGGGAAAAGATTGACGATCTGCTGGCAAATACATCATATATCTTCCTCGTCAGGCGGAATTTGTATGAGCAGGCAATTTCCTTATGGAGGGCTCGGCAAACAAGAACATATCACATATACAACAGGCCCGCTCACAAAGGTTTATCACGACTGTTGAAGCTGATGAATCCGAGAGTGGCGGCCGGAGTTATAGGGGGATTGCTGCAGAAACGAAAAAAGGCTCCACCGCCTTATGATTACGAGGAGCTTAGAAGAATTCTGTTGGAGCTTATCGACGACAGAGATTCATGGCGCAGTTTTTTCAGGAATAACGGGGTCGCTCCCCTTACAGTGACGTATGAAAATTTTGTAAATGATATACCCGCAACAATAGTAGATATATCTACCTGTGTGGGCGTCCACGTTCCCAAGGAAAGAACTTTGATAGAGCCTGTGTCACGTAAAATGGCGGACTCGTATACAATGGAAATCATGCAGATATTCAAACGAGATTTAGAAGGCAATGATGCGCAGCTCTTTAACAAGGTTGAGCAGTTAATTGACGGGGATATCCACGAGGAATGAAAATAATCGACGTAGTAATAAAGAACGCCAGAAGACGGGCCACGCTTGATGGTGCAGTGCGGCGTATATCACATCGATTCTGGAGCCAGGTTGAGGATAAGAATTATGAAATCGCCCTGATAGGGGACCGGAAAACGGTAGGAAGTTTAGTAAAATTTGCGGACAGAGAGCAGCGGAATAAAATCAAGCGCATCATATCACCCCATCAAATTGATAAGCTTGTTCCGGGTTTCAAATTGAAGAAAGACGGAGCGAAAGACGGTATCGACCTCATAGTCATACCCCACCAGTACCACAAGAAATCAATCTACGATAAAGTGAGTAAATATCTCGGGCACGGTATTCCGATAATTACATTGTTTGAGGATCCGTTAATTCAGTACGGAACGCCTGAAAATCGGGCAATGGGTATCGGTGAACACAACAAACTGCCTGAAAAAACCTATATCGTGGCGTCCTCGAGGAGAACGGGAAGCACAATGCTGTGCAGCTTTCTCAAGAATACCGCTGTGCTCGGCTACCCGGAAGAGTATATAGCGGTAAACGTAAGCGTACTGGCCGAGCATGGCATGATTAATCCCGGGTATGTGCTTGAAGAAGCAATAAAAACCAATCAAACTCCGAATGGTATTTTCGGGATAAAGATCAACTGGTCGGCTTTCGAGCAATTCAATAGCGCGGTTTTGCCGCACCTTAACACTAAAGAGCGGAACTCTTCGAGAACTTGCTGCACGATTCGGCATATATCCATTTATCCCGTAGGAATAAAATAAGGCAGGCGATCTCCGACTGGAGGGCGATAGGTACCGGGATCTTTCATATTCGAAAGAATAGTCAAAACGGTATACAAAGACGGCATGGAACAAAGTTGCCGTACGATTACCCACGCATTAAGCGCCACGTCATTGATTTTGTCAAAGGAGACGAGGGGTGGAAAACTTTCTTTAAAGCAAATAACATCCATCCTCTGGAAATCGTTTATGAGGACTTGGTGAAGCACCCTGAAGAAGAGGTTACAAGAGTTCTCGATTATCTCTCGGTGAATTGCGCCAATCCATATATTGCCCCCGATACGAAAATGATGTCGGACGGGTACACGGAAGAAATATACGAAAGATTCGTTAAAGACATGGAGATGGAATTCGGGAAGGATGCAGTAAAGAGGCTCGAAGGAGTCGTGCCGGTTAATGATTTGAGCGCGGGAAAGGGAGAGAGGAAAAATCATGTCCTTGTAACACTGGCGACAAGAGAGTATCTCGATATGGCAAAGCAGTTGTTTTCGAGTGCGTATTTCAACGGGGGATGGGACGGGGATTATCTCCTGCTCGCTCATGATGTCCCCGACGACGATCTGTCGTGGTTCACAGACAGGGGTATTCTCATAATGCATACGTCTCCGCTCTACGAAGGACAGCCGGGCGGAATGCACCAATGTCTCGCCGACAAGTTTCACATGTTTACCCCTTATTTCCGGAAATGGCGGACCGTGGTCTATTCCGACCTGGACGCCATTATAAAAGAATCCCTTGAGGAATTAAAAGAAGTGGATGGGTTCTATGCCGTCGAAGACTGGAGCCCAACGTTAACGGATCAGATCGTAAACGACAGGGATATACAAGATAGGGGCCTCGATCCTGCGAAATGCAGGGAAGTTATCAGGAAAGCAGAGCGGCACTATGAGATGTCGAGACGTCCTTTTTGCGCCGGCTTCTTCGCCTTTTCCACCGATATTATTACCGACGATATGTTCGACGATCTGAAAAGAATGATGGATGAATATCAAGTGGTAAGCAAACACGGCGATCAGTTGTCGATGAATTTTTTCTTCTATGATCGGTGGAAAGCGCTGAGCCATACATTTAACGTGCTCGTTGCACAGGGAAAGACCGGTGCTTCTTACCGTACCGGAGCCCATACGAGATGGGGACTCGCAGAGGATCTCAGCGTTTACGTGCTTCATATATTCAATCCGAAGCCGTGGAATCAACAAAGCGATTATTATTGGGAATGGCTTGTGAACCTCAAAAGAGCGGATCAGATAGGTCTGTGCAAAGTGGATAAGGATTTTGACGCCGGAATCGAAAACATAAAAAGGACGGAGAGCCGAATCCGGTTAAGAGAAAAGGGATATGAACTTATCGATCGATTCTTTCCCTTCAAGGGAGTATCGAGACGTTCTTTGCAGTACCTGTATTGGAGATACATAACCCTCAGGAGAATAATGCGTTTTATCGTTGTGAACGCTGATTACAGGTTTATAAAGAGTCTCCTGGGAAAGGAACAATAGAAAAACATTAAGTGTCGGACTAACAAATATGATGTTCGATCGCGGGGAAAATAGGTTTGGGTATGGTGGCGACGGGTGGAATCGAACCACCGACACGGGCCTTATGAGAGCCCTGCTCTGCCTCTGAGCTACGTCGCCGGATTTTAGCGGTTTGAAATGTTCTAGTTTGCTCCGGACAGGTTGCCTGCCTGTCAATCGGAAGCTTTGAAATATATCACGCGTCCGTCAAGTTTCAAGTATCCCGAATGCCTTAGGCGGAAAGATGCAAACAGGTACGGGAATCGTGCTTTTTACGCTGCCATGTATTTTTATCGGAAAGCGCGGTTTGAAACGTCAGCCAAGATAAATATTTTATTGTAATATCAGGGGCTTGTGGCGTATTTTAAGCGCCGAAAAAATACCCCTTGACACTTTAAGTAAAATACTTTATTTTTATTACTAATCTTAACCGCAAAACTTAACAAGTCATCCTCCATCCTCCTTTAAAAAGGGAATGCTCGCGAGACAATCGGGGCATTCCCTTTTGTTTTATTAACGCGTGTGATTTCACGGCTCATGATTTCCCTCCCCGGCGCATAATTCTTCTTAGACGCTGAAAATATTAGTGGGTAATATATAAACTCTGTTGGAGATACTCTCGCCGTTCCACCGGAAAAAAACTCTATGAGACGCAAAAATATAATAATCGCTTCGTTCGTAATGCTCTTTTTAGTCGCCGCGGGGTGGGGGGTGATCCTTTACAAGCTCTGGGACCATAAGACCAAGGAAGATTTTTATGGAAACTCGCTCGAAATGGACATACCGGACTTCACGCTCACGGACCAGAACGGCGATAAGGTGAGCCTGAGCGACTTCCGGGGGGAGCCGGTATTTCTCTTCTTCGGCTATACGCACTGCCCGGACATCTGCCCCGTTACGCTTTCCGTCCTTAACGGAGTAACCAAAGAGGTGGGCGAAGCCGACAAGGATAAATTCAAGGTGCTCTTTGTCACCATAGACCCCGAGAGGGACGATCCCGAGACGCTCAAGGGTTACGTCCCTTACTTTAACGAAAGCTTCACGGGCCTTACGGGCACGCCCGACGAGATTAAAAAGGTCGCCAATTCCTTCCGCGCTTTTTATAGGAGGGAGGAGTCCGACTCGGAAGCCGGATATCTTATGGGGCACACATCTGCAGTATATCTTCTCGATAAAAACGGCAAGGTAGTATTGAGATATCCGCAGGACAAGATGGACCCGAAATCCATAGCGGGGGATTTGAAGAAAATACTCTAATAAGGAAACATTTATAAAGGCCAATATAAGGTCAAAATAATTCATGGTGAGGAGAACGAAATGAAGAGTCTATTTCTCGCATTAGCACTTGCACTTTTTGCTTTCAGTTATTCGCACGCCGAGGATACGATAACCGTTACGGACGCGTGGGTGAGGGAAGTCCCACCGGCGTCCACGATATCGGCCGCGTACATGAAGATCGCAAACAGCGGCGACAAGGACGACAAGCTCGTAAGTGCCTCGTCCACGGCGGCTGAAACGACCGAGATACACCTTAGCTCAGTAGACGACAAGGGCGTTGCCAAGATGGAGAAGGTTGACGGCGTTGCGGTTGCCGCCGGCGAGACTGTCGAGCTCAAGCCCGGAAGCTATCACATTATGCTGATTGGGCTTAAGGAGCCGCTTAAGGCCGGGGAGAATGTAGAAATAGTCCTCGACTTCGAAAATGCCGGGGAGGTAACGGTGAGCGCCCCGGTGAAGGGAATGGATAAGCAGTCGCACGAAGACCACAGCCACCATTAAGAATGAAAACCGGGGGTCGGGGAGCAACCAAACTTCGGCCCCTTAAAATACCCGCCACTAAAACCCCATCAGAATATTGGATAACTGCTTCGCCCATTCCGTGAAGTGATGCGGCATAAGTGCGCCGCACAGGGCGCAGCCTTTCTTTCCTCTCACGCGGTGAAACTCGCCTCCGCTAGAAAGGGGGTACTTTCCCTTGGAATTAAAGTATGTATCTGATTAACTTCGGCCCCGGACGGTAGGGTGTTTCCTTGCCAGTGGGGTGTTCAGGCTAGATCTATTTCAGTGAAAGGAATGTGGTAGGGTTGACCCTCTTGCCGTCCTTCATCACTTCGTAGTGGAGGTGGGTTCCCGTTGACCTTCCGGTGCTGCCCGCCTTGCCTATGACGTCGCCGACTTTCACTTCGTCGCCTTCCTCGACAGTAACCTTCGAAAGGTGCCCGTAAAGCGTCTCGAAGCCGTCCTTGTGGCTGAGCACCACTACCTTGCCGTAGCTGCTTTGCCAGCCGGCCTTGGTTACTACGCCGTCGGCAGTCGCGACTATAGGATCGCCTTGGTTCGCGTCTATGTCTATTCCGGAATGGAACCCGACCCTAGAACGAAACGGGTCTTTCCTGTAGCCGAAGGCGGAGTTTATCTTGCCTTCGAGCGGGATGCCGAGCGGGAGGTTCTTCATCGTATCGAACAGCACGTCAACGTCGCTCTTCATGTAATCGATGTAGGATAGGCTGAGCCTGTCGGTGGGTATGAACTCGCCCCCGACGGCGAGGTCTTTCTTGATGCCTTTTTTGTCGAGCATGTCCTGCATTTCGAGGAGCTTTGCCTCTATGCCGTGGAGCTTTGCCCTGAGGTCGGCCTCGGTTTCCAGGTTCTCGGTGAGGTTCTGGCTTAGCCTGTCTATTGTCGATGAAAGGTTCTTGACCGATTTTGTTTTTGATTCCGAGTCTTTGTAGAAGGTGTAAGTGGAAGCGAAAGATAGAAGTGAAGCGACTGTAAAAACCATGAATACGAAAAAGATGAATTTTAGATGGGAGATTTTTAAATTAAGCGCCTTAGGGCCCTTACTTCCCGGAGTAATCAGCATAATGGTAAGATGATCCTTATCCATGCACCTCTCCTAGAGAAAAATTTGTAGACAAGACCCCAATGGGCAACCACCAGGAAAGTCCAGAGAAGAGCTAGCTTACATATTCTGAATCCCGAATTCAACCCCCGGCAGAAACTAGAGGATTTACAGGGAAAAGCCCGGCGGCCCGGCAAAGCCGGCTTTTTCGTTTCCCGCGAGTCTTGCGGCGAGGGGTGTTAAAAGATAATATGGTTATATCCACAGGTTCGGGGTTATACGTCGCATTGCTATCCACAGCCAATACATCGGAGCGGGAAGACCCACGGCCGGGTAGATTCAGGTGCGTTCGGGCAGAATATGGCAAAGGTCATATGTATCGCAAATCAGAAGGGCGGCGTCGGTAAAACGACAACGGCCATAAACCTTGCAGCGTCCCTCGCGGCCGCACAGAAGAGGACCATGTTCATAGATTTCGACCCCCAGGCTAATGCCACGAGCGGGGTAGGTGTGGACAAGGAAGAGGTCCGGAGGAGCATATACGACGCCCTCATCGGCGAGGCCGACATTGCCGACATCAAGATCGACATCGAGACCGAGGCCCTGGGAGGATTCCTCTCGGTCGTTCCGGCGACGCCCGAGCTTACGGGGGCGGAGGTCGAGCTGCTACACCTGGAAAACCGCGAGTGGAGGCTGAAGCAGGCGATCGAAAAGGTCGCCCATGAATACGACTTCATACTGATAGATTGCCCGCCGTCGCTCAGCATACTCACGGTTAACGCGCTTACCGCGGCGGACTCGGTCCTCATCCCGGTACAGTGCGAATACTACGCGATGGAAGGGCTCGGACAACTGCAGAGGACGATATCTCTCATAAGGCAGAGGCTGAACCCGGAGCTTAAGGTCGAGGGGTATCTCCTTACAATGTTCGATTCGCGGAACAGGATATGCCATGTTGTCGCCAATGAGCTCAGGGCATATTTCAACGAAGAGGTTTTCGAATCCGTCATTTTCAGGAACGTGAGGCTCGCCGAGTCGCCGAGCCACGGGAAGCCCATTATCCTTTACGATATAAAATCCACCGGGGCCGAGAGCTATATGTCGCTCGCACGGGAAGTAATAGCACGAAACGGAGGGGGAAATATTGAAGAAAGCCACACTGGGTAGGGGGCTCGAGGCGCTCATCCCCAAGGAAACCGCATCCGGGGGGTTCATCCTCGCATCTATACATGATGTCCGCCCGAACCTCCGCCAGCCGAGAAAGGAATTCGACGACGAAGCGATCTCGGAGCTCTCCATTTCAATAAAGGAAAAGGGAGTTCTCCAGCCGCTTATCGTCAGGCGCTCGGGCCAGGGCTACGAGATCATAGCCGGCGAGCGCAGGTGGCGCGCCGCGCAGAAGGCGGGCGTCAACAAGGTGCCCATAATAATAAAGGAGGCGACGGACGGCGAAGCGCTCGAACTCGCTCTCATCGAGAACCTCCAGCGCCAGGATTTGAACCCGATAGAAGAAGCGACGGGTTATCGACATCTCATAGAAGACTTCGGCCTTACGCACGAGGACGTCGCCGCCCGGATAGGGAAGGACAGGTCCACTATCACGAATCAGCTCAGGCTCCTCCGGCTCCCCGAAGAGGCGCAGAAGGCGCTCGCCCAGGGCGAGATATCCGCGGGGCATGCCCGCGCTCTCCTCTCGCTGGAATCGGCGTCCGACATGAAAGCCGCACTCGACGCGATACGAAAGCAGAAACTCTCGGTCAGGAATACCGAAGCCCTCGTAAAGAAGATGTCGGGGGCGGCGAAGAGCGTGGCGAAGTCGGAGCAAGCGCAGGAGGAGGACCCCTATGTCCGCAGCCTCGCCGACGAGTTCAAACGCGCCCTCAGCACCAAGGTGAGAATCGTATATAATAACGGCAGGGGCAGGATCGAGATCGATTACTACTCCACCGATGAGCTCGAAAGGCTCGCCGCACTCCTTCTGGAGAACAAATAATATAAGGATTAAAAAGAGAGCCGGAATTCATGAAAGAATATAAAGTGAAGGTGGAAGTGAAACTGAAGCCCGTCGTGCTCGACCCGCAGGGGAAGTCCGTCCTGTCGGCGCTCAGGAACCTCGGGTTCGGCGAGGTCGAGGACGCCCGCATCGGGAAGCTCATAGAGCTTACGATAAAGGACGGCGACGCCGGGAACGTGGAAGAGCGCGTGACCGAAATGTGCCGCAAGCTGCTTTCGAATCCCGTCATAGAGAATTTCGACGTCAAGGTAGAAGAAAAGAATGTATAGATTCGCCGTCATAGTATTCCCCGGGTCAAATTGCGACCACGACTGCTACCACGCCGTAAAGCATGTGCTCGGCGAAGGGTGCGAATTCGTGTGGCACGAGGAGAGGGACCTTTCGAGATTCGACGCCGTTATCGTGCCGGGGATTCTCCTATGGGGATTATCTCAGGACGGGCTCCATAGCGAGCCTGTCGCCGGTGATGAAGGCCGTCGCCGACTTCGCCTCCAGGGGCGGGCCGGTCATCGGCATATGCAACGGCTTTCAGATACTCGTCGAGGCGGGGCTCCTTCCGGGGGCGCTCATACGGAACTCGTCGCTCAGGTTCGTTTGCAAGTGGGTGGACATAAGGGTCGAAAGGAACGACACGCCGTTTACGTGTAACCTCGAAGTAGGCGACGTGCTCAGGATCCCCGTGGCCCACGGCGAGGGGAATTACTTTACGACCGAGGCCGGGCTAAAAGAGCTGAAAGACGAATCGAGGGTCGTCTTCAGGTACGTGACGCCCGGGGGCGAGGCGACAGCCGAGGCCAATCCGAACGGCTCCATAGACAACATAGCGGGCATCTGCAACGAAGAGGGGAACGTCCTCGGGCTTATGCCGCACCCCGAGCGATGCGCCGAGGAAATGCTCGGCGGAGAGGACGGCAAACTTATATTCGAATCCATCCTCACATGGCTCGGCTCGCGGCACGACAGGCGCGAGAGGGCCGAAATCCCGGCGATGAAGGCGGACGCCTGATGACGAAGCTCATACTCCTTGCGCTAATAATCATGCTGGCTTTCTGGCTCGGCAAGATGTCCGTATCCAAAAAACGGGTTTCTCCCCCCGACGGGAAGAAGGAATTCAAAAGCCCTGTCATAGACATAACCCCCAAGGATAAATAGCAGCATTTTTCTAATGTTTTTCGCTCAGACGGGTTTCGCGCCGCGGGATATGCCTGCCCGCGGAATGCATGCCCCAAGTTGTAGAGGAAAAGTACGTGTGGTAACCTTCATCTTATTAAATATCAAATGTTTGTAAGGGGTAGCAGGGGACTTACGGAAGATGGAAACTCATAAAGTGGATAACCAGATAGACATTACGAAAGAGATATGTCCCATGACATATGTGAAGACGAAGCTGAAGCTCGAAACCATGACGTCGGGCCAGGTTTTAGAGGTGCTTCTCCGTGACGGGGAGCCCCTCATGAACGTCCCCAAGAGCATCAAGGCCGAGGGCCACAAGATCCTGGCCGTGAGCCAGGAGGGCAGCTTCTTCAAACTCCTCATCGAGCGTCGTTGATGAATTTTGTCCAAGCGCGAAGAGAAGCTCTCGACACAAGACTAAAGCAGGCTCAATCGGTAACCGAACTCGTCGGAAACACGCCTCTCATAAAGCTCACCCACGTCACGGCCGGGCTAGGCCCGGGGGTGGAGGTTTACGCCAAGGCGGAGTGGTTCAATCCCGGGGGGTCGGTGAAGGACAGGCCTGCGCTCTGGATGGTGCTCGACGGCATAGACAGGGGAGAGCTCACAACCGACAAGATCCTCATGGATTCCTCGTCAGGCAACACGGCGATAGCCTACGCCATGATAGGGGCGGCGCTGGGCTATAAAGTGGAGCTCGTCATCCCGGCGAACATAAACATCGAAAGGAAGAATACACTTCGGGCGTTCGGCTCGGAGATAATATATTCGGACCCTCTGGAAGGCTCGGACGGCGCGATAAGGCTCGCCAGGAAGCTAAAGGCCGAGGAGCCCGAGAAGTATTTCATGCCGGACCAGTACAACAATCCCATGAACCCCCAGTCGCACGCCGACTCTACCGCCGAAGAGATATGGGAGCAGACGCGCGGCAGGGTGACCCACTTTATAGCCGGGCTCGGCACGAGCGGCACGTTCATGGGGACGACGAAGAGGCTTAAAGAGCTCAACCCCGAAATAAGGGGCATAGCGGTGGAGCCGGCGGAGGCGCTCCACGGACTCGAAGGCATGAAGCACATGCCCTCGTCCATCGTTCCGGGAATATATGACGCGGCCTTCCCCGACGAGCTCGTAAGGGTGCATACCGAAGACGCGTACGACGTAATGAAGGCCCTTCTTAAGAAGGAAGGTATCTTCGTCGGGCACTCGGGCGGCGCGGTCGCCTACGCGACGCTCGAATACGCAAAAAGCTTAAGGAAGGCGTCCTCGTCACACTTTTCCCAGACGGCGGATATAGATATTTGAGTGGAGGTATATGGTGGTAAAGATCAAGAGGTCGGCATACGACGGCATGATAAAGCACGCCGAGGCAGGGTTCCCGCACGAGATATGCGGAGTTCTCCTGGGAAGCGACGGGCGCATAACGAACTTCCGCGAATGCCGCAACCTCAACACCGAGAGGGCCCACGACAGGTACGAGCTCGACCCGGTTTCGTTCAAAGAGGCAGACGAGTGGGCCAGGAAAGAGGGGCTCGAAATCCTCGGCATCTATCATTCCCACCCGGACCATCCGTCAATAGCGTCCGAGACGGACAGGGTAAACGCATGGCCGGAATGGGTTTATCTCATTTTCTCCATAAACAGCGGCAAGTACAACGACGCCCGCGCCTGGATACTCGAAGACTTCGACTCCAAGTTCAACGAAGCGCCGATCGAGGTTTTCGAAGACTGAGCCCGGGCGGGAATGCTGCTCCAATTGAGTATATTGTTCACCCGAATAGTTTTGACGAGGCCGGGAGTTGGATCCGGGGGTCTCGTTCCTTCGAAATGACAAGGTTAAAAACGAGATCCTGAAACGAGTTTCCGTCTTCGCTGAAACTATCAGGCTTCGCATGGCTTCGCCCGGACAAGCGCCGGACAGGCAGGATGACGGAAGTACGGAGTCGCGACGGCTGTGCGCCGCGACGTCGGATTCTTGCACGCGTCGTGTGCTGGATTCCCGATACAAGCATTCGGGAATGACAGAGGGGAGGCGCGGCAGGTGGTAATGGCAAGAGGCGGCTACTTCGATATCCAGCGCACGTGGTGCGCCGCCCTGCGGCTTGACAACCCCCCGGACCTCCCACATACTAAACTCGTTTTCATGTCCATCTCGCAGTCACCTGCAAACATTCAGTATCGGCGGAGAATCACTCGATGAATTTGAGCGAGGTTTTTAAGAGCACGCTACTTCTGGGGCCCGAAGTTACACTGATACTGACCGGTGTTTTACTGATAGTAATTGACCCCATTCTCAAGGGCGGGGCGAAGAAGAACCTGTTCTGGCTCGCTCTCATAGGCCTCGGAGTCGCCTTCGCGCTTAACCTGAAGCGCTTCGGGATCGACGAAACGGCCTTTGCCGGTGCGCTTTCACTTGATCAATTCGCCGCCTATTTCAACGTAATATTCCTTCTGGGCGCCTTTGTCGCGATTATATTTTCGAAGGACTACCTGTCCTCGCATGTGAGCCACTATACGACGGAGTTCTACGCCCTTATTGTCCTTTCGACGTCGGGCATGATGATCCTCGCCTCGGCGCGCGAGTTCATGTCGCTTTTCCTCGGATTCGAGATAATGTCCATATCGGTTTACGTGCTCTCGGCCTTTCAGCGCGAGTCCGCCCGCTCTACCGAGGCGGGCATTAAGTACCTCATCCTGGGGGGCTTCTCGTCGGCGATACTCCTTTACGGCATAGCGCTACTCTACGGCGCTTCCGGTTCGATTTACTTCTCTGAAATACTATCAAAGTACGACGCAGGGAATCCGCTCTTCGTAGCGGGAAGCGCGCTCGTACTGGTCGGATTCATATTCAAGATAGGGGCTTTCCCGCTCCACCAGTGGGTGCCCGACGTTTACGAAGGCGCGCCGATGACTGCCACGGCTTTCATGTCCGTCGGAGTAAAGGCCGCCGCGTTCGCGATACTCCTCCGCGTCATATTCGAGAGCCTGTACCAGATGCAGGTAAGCATCATGCCAGTCCTCTGGATAGTGGCGGTATTCACGATGATAGTCGGCAACATCGCCGCAATCGCCCAAAAGAGCATAAAACGCATGCTGGCCTATTCGAGCATTGCCCACGCGGGGTACGTCCTCGTCGGAGTCGTAGCGGCCTACGGCGGGCGCGAGCTCGGGCTCGGAAGCGTAATTTATTACCTCTTCGCCTATACGTTCATGAATCTCGGCGCGTTCGGCGTGCTGTCCTATCTTTCGCGCGACGGAAAGGACTGCGAGACATTCGAAGACATAGCGGGGCTCTGGCAAAGAAGGCCGTTCGTAGCGCTTGCGCTCGGGGTCTTCATGTTCTCGCTCGCGGGGATACCGCCGACGCTGGGCTTTTTCGCCAAGTACCGCGTATTTCTCTCGGCGGTGGAGGCCGGTTTCTACTGGCTCGCCGTTATCGGAATACTAAGCAGCGTCGTCTCCGCCTACTATTACCTGAAGGTTCTGGTTTATGCCTACATGAAGCAGGAGACGGTGTCCTTCCCGTCGTTTAAGCTGGCGTCTTCGATAGCCCTCGTGGTGCTGGCGGTAGGGACGCTGCTGCTCGGCATCTTCCCGCTCGACTCGTGGGACCTCGCGATAAAGGCCGCAGGCTCGGTCCTGGTCGCCTTCAACGGCGGCTGAAAATCGCTTCTAACCATCTCTGAAAACTCGATATTTCGCAGACTTCGGGCGACCCCGGGGCGCTTTATCTCCTACGGTTTTCGAACCCCGGCCCCTCTTTTATCCGCCCGAGAACTCGTGTAATATTTAAAATCAACAATTTTGATAACTTATCCTGTATATTGTATAATTAGCTTTAAGAATCAATGGCAAGAAAGAAAATAAACACCCGCCAGGAGGAGCCTGACTTCGTAGCGCGCGAGATCGTAGCGGCGCTCCTCTTCGCGATAGGACTTTTCTCGGCCCTGAGCCTCGTCTTTTACAGCTCGGAAACAGGCCCCGACGTCAAGGGGGCCATGGGCGCGGTCGGGCTCTACATATCGGGCTTCCTCGGGAAGGCGTTCGGCGTATGCGCCTTCGCGTTTCCGCTGGTCATGTTCTACACCTCGATCATCGTTTTCACGAACAGCGTGGGGGCAAAGCTCTACAGGAAAACGGCTTCGGCCTTTCTGCTCCTGATCTCGGTAATGGCTTTTCTTGGCCTGCTCTATGGAGAAGGCGCTCTCCTCGGCTTCACGCCGGCCGGGGGCTTTGCGGGATTCGCGCTGGCCGACATACTCCACGGCGTCGCCGGGAATGTCGGCTCGTATTTGATTGTAACCCTATTCCTTGTCGTGAGTTTAATAATAATATCGGGCATAGGACTGTCCGACATAATAGGCGCAGTAAGAGACGCATCCATGTACGTAGCTGGAATAACATACGCAGGAACGAGATACTTCTTCTACAAGCTCGGGGAAGCGTTGTCCGAGCTAAAGGAGTCTCTCACGCGGCCGAGGCCAAAGTCCAAGCCTGCTTCCGTGACCGTTCAAAGGAAGGCGAACGGCTCGGCGCGGCTGAACGGTAAGCACAAATCCGATGAATCTCCCGGTTTCTTCGACGACTACGTAGGGGACGAGGACGAAGCCTACGCCGACATCGAGGACGTGCCGGAGATAGTGTTCGAGCACCCGAAGCCCAAAGAGCTCGAAGACTTCATGCCGAAGAAATCATACACAAGGACTACAAGCTTCCCCCGCTCGACCTCCTCGATCCGAAGGTAGACTCAGGCGTAGTTATCGACAGGGACGCCGTATACGAGAAGGCGAAGCTCATCGAAGAGAAGCTCCGCGATTTTTCCGTTTCGGGGAAGGTGACCGAGATACGGCCCGGCCCCGTGATCACGATGTTCGAATACAAGCCCGCCCCCGGCATAAAGATAAACAGGATCGCGGCCCTGGAAGGCGACCTCGCGATGGGCCTTTCGGCGCTCAACATAAGAATCATAGCCCCGATACCGGGGAAGGACGTCATAGGCATAGAGGTCCCGAACGCGACGAGGGAAACCGTCGTCCTGAGGGAGCTTCTCGAAGACTCGGAATTCTCGAGGCGTAAGTCGATGCTCACGCTCGCCCTCGGGAAGGACATCTCGGGCCTGCCGTTTTACATGGACCTCAGGCGCGCGCCGCGTCTCATGATAGCGGGTACGACGGGCTCGGGTAGGTGTTCTCCTAAACGCGGTAATAACAAGCATGCTCTACAAGGCGAGCCCTTGTGAGGCTAAAGTTCATAATGATCGACCCCAAGATGCTGGAGCTATCCGTATACGAAGACATACCGCATCTCCTGCATCCGGTCGTGACCGAGCCGAAGAGGGCGGCGGCGGCGCTCAAGTGGGCCGTCGAGGAAATGGAAAGGAGATACAGGGTTCTTTCCGAAGAAGGCGTCCGCGACATAGAGACGCACAACCGTAACGTCGAAAAGCTCCAGACCGAGGACAAGTGGGAGAAGCTCCTCCCGTATATAGTCATCGTCCTCGACGAGCTGGCCGACCTGATGATGATAGCACCGAGCGAGATAAAGGAGTCCATTACGCGCCTGTCGCAGAAGGCGCGCGCGGCGGGCATACACCTTATCGTCGCGACGCAGCGTCCGTCGGCCGACATAGTAGCCGGTCTTATAAAGGCGAACTTCCCGGCGAGGATATCGTTCCTGGTGTCGTCGAAGATAGATTCGAGGATCATTCTCGACGCGGGCGGGGCGGAGAGGCTCCTCGGGAAGGGCGACATGCTGTTCCTCGAGCCCGGAACATCGAAGCTCCTTCGTGTGCAGGGCGCTCTTATATCCGACGATGAGAGGGAGGCTATCACGGAGCACGTGAAATCCCAGGGGGCGCCGGTTTACAACGAGGAGATTACGTTCATCGAGGCGCGCGAGGATTCGGACGAGCTCGACGCCGAGAAGGACGAGCTTTACTTCGAGGCCCTTCGCACTATCGCCGAGACGGGGCAGGCTTCGATATCGATGCTCCAGCGCAAGCTCAAAATCGGGTATAACAGGGCGGCGCGTATAGTGGAGATAATGGAGAAGGAAGGCGTCGTCGGCCCGCAGGAGGTCGCCGGCAAGCCGAGAGAGGTTTTCATAGATCCAAGTCAGTTAGACGAGAGGCGCACGAATTGAAAAAAATCAGACTGATAAAATTCATACTGGCCGCGGCGTTTATTCTTTCCGCAACGCACGCGGCCCTTGCCGACGACGGGCTCGAGTCCGTCGTGGACAAGGTTCAGAAAAAGTACGAGCAGATAAGTGATTTCCACGCGGACTTCTCGCAGGAGGCCGAGGTGAAGGCCCTTAACAAGGTCCAGAAGGCCGAGGGCGAGGTCTGGTTCAAGAAACCGGGCAAGATGAGGTGGAACTACCACACCCCGGCAGAGGACGAGATCGTGTCCGACGGCAATACCCTCTGGTATTACAGCCAGGAGGAAAAGCAGGTCATCGAGTCCCCGCTGAGCAGGGTCTCGGACACCGAGACCACCTCGACGCTCCTTTCGGGGCTCGGCAAGATAAAGGAGCTGTTCGACGTCAGCTTCGCGAAGGCCGAGGGGCTCGACGGGGCCGGGAGCTATTTACTCGACCTCAAGCCGAAAACCGAGGAAGAGGGTTATAATAAGGTCACGATCGCCGTGGATAAAAACACGATGCTTGTAAATACGATGTATCTCTACGATCCGTACGGCAACCTCACGACGGTGAATCTGACGGATATATCCGTTGACAAGGGCGTTCCGGATTCGCTCTTCGTATTCAATGTGCCGGATGGGGTAGAGGTCATAAAGCCCCCCTCTATGAGTCAGTAGCTGGGCGGCGCGGGAGGTGAGCGATGAGGCTCCCCATTCTTAATCTGTTCCTTCTGACTGCATTCGTATTCAGCCTTGCCATGCCTTTAGCCTCCGAGGCCTACACCGTAAACCAGGCGCAGGAGAGCTTCGCCGCCGAGGTCAAGTCGCTCCCCAACGTCATACAGGCGTCGTGGCAGTCGCCGCTCGATCTGTGGGTATACGCGGACGGCGTAGACGAGGCCGAAGCCAAATCCATCGCCGAGCAGGTGGTCATACTCGCCCAGACGAACCTCGGGCAGAGCCTCTGCGTCCACGTCCACAACGGCGATTATAATCCGCTCGCGACCAAGTGCTGGTCGTCTCTCTAAGAAACCTTTCGGATGATATCTAAAAGTGGAAGCGCCCGGCGTAGCTGCGCCAGTCGCACCGCTGCCGTGTTTACTCTCTTGGCTGACTAGGTATTGGGGAGTTTGGAGACTCTTATCGGTTCTATTTCGCCGAGGACGATGTCGAGGCTGCCGATGGCGGCTATGACGTCGGCGATGAGGCTGCCCTTGACCATCTGCGACAGGGCCTGCATGTTGACGAAGGACGGTCCCCTGACCCTCATCCTGTAGGGCTTTCCGAGCCGTCGCTGATAAGGTAGTACGATAGCTCGCCCTTCGGGTTTTCGACGGCGTGCTGCACCTCGCCCGGGCTCGGGCTTGAATCCTTCGTATACGAGGACGAAATGCCTGATGAGGGATTCCATGCGGGTGTAGGTGAGCTTCTTTTCCGGAGAACGACGTCCGGAAGGTCGGCGGCGTACGGGCCGTCGGGCAGGTTGTCGATTGCCTGCTGTATTATTCGGAGGCTCTGGTTCATTTCCTCGAACCGGCAGAGATAGCGCGAGTATGCGTCGCCCTCTGTCGCCACGGGGACGTCGAAATCGTAATTCTCATACCCGAGATAGGGATTGGCTTTCCTGATGTCGTAGGGATGCCGCTCCCGCGGAGGAGCCGGGCCGGTGAGCCCGAGGTCTATGGCGTCCTCGGGGCTGATATGGGCGACGCCCTTAGTCCTCTCGATCCATATTTTGTTCCTGGTTAGGAGCTTGTCCACCTCGACGAGCGTTTTCGGAAATATCTTGAGAAAATTCCTTATCTTCTCCTCGAAATCGTCCGGGAGGTCTAGCGGAAGCCCGCCCACCCTCGGGTAGGAAGTCGTGAGCCTGGCGCCGCATACCGTTTCTAGTATTTCGTAGATCCTCTCCCTTTCCTTAAAGCAGTAGAGAAATGCGCTCATCGCGCCCAGGTCGAGCGCGTTCGTGCCTATGCCGACCAGGTGGGACTCTATGCGGCCGAGCTCGAACATTATTACCTCAGCCGTCTTCGCCCTTTCGGGGATCGCGTCCTGCACGCCGAGGAGCTTTTCAACGGCGAGGACGAACCCTATGTTGTTGCATATGGAGGCCAGGTAATCCATCCTGTCCGTGTAGGGAAGGCACTGCTGGTAGGTGATGTGCTCGCAGAGCTTTTCTATCCCCCTGTGGAGATAGCCGATGTGCGGGACGGCCTTTACGATAACCTCGCCGTCCAGGTGCAGCACGACCCTTAACACGCCGTGCGTCGCAGGGTGCTGAGGGCCCATGTTGAGCATCATGGTCTCGGATTTAAGCCCGGTAATCGGGTCAACAACTGACTCTTCGGTTACGAATTCAACCCTTTCCATCAGTCGTTACCCTCTTCGAGAGCCCTCTGGAAAGACCTCTTCGAGGCCTCCCTGTCCCTGACGTCGAAATCCTTCCTGAGCGGGAAGGGTTCATAATCTTCTGGCATGAGGATGCGTCTTAAGTCGGGGTGGCCGTTGAACACTATGCCGAACATGTCGTAAACCTCTCTTTCGAGCCAGTCGGCACCGCTCCACACCAGCACTACCGAGTCTATCTCAGGCGAGTCCGAGTCTTCGACCCCTGCCTTGAGCCTTATTCTTACGTTCTCGTCGTAATCCGCGCCGAACCTGTGCACGTGATAAACGACCTCGTAGCGCGGGCTCTTGACCGTCAGGTAATCGACGGCCGTAAGGTCGGCCAGGAACGCGAATTCGTGCGATTCCTTGAGCCGCGTGCAGATCGCTTTAATGCGGTCCTTGTCCACGACGAGCGAGGTTTCCCCCCTCCATTCCAGCTTTTCTGTGACGCTGCCGGGGAATTCCTGGTTTAGTGCGGATATTATGGAGTCAATATCGAGGCTCATAAAATAGGGGCCCCTTCGAGCTCAATCTTTTTCTGTATTTTCATAACTGCATCTATAACGGCCTCGGGCCTCGGGGGGCACCCGCCGATGTAGACGTCAACGGGCAGGAACTCGTCGATGCCCTGCACCACCGCATAGCTGTCGAACGGCCCGCCGCCGCAAGTACACGACCCCATCGCTATCACCCACTTGGGCTCTGGCATCTGGTCGTATATTCGCCTGCATACGGAGGCCATCTTATATGTTATGGTGCCGGATACGAGCATGAGGTCGGCCTGCCTTGGCGAGAACCTCGCGACCTCGGCCCCGAAGCGGGAGAGGTCGTACCTCGAAGCGAACACCGCCATCATCTCGATAGCGCAGCACGCCGTTCCGAAAGGCATCGGCCACAGGCTGTTCTTCCTTCCCCAGTTGGCGAAGGCCTCTATTGTCGTCGTAAGAAACCCCTCTCCGCCGAGAGCGGGGTCTGCGTTTACTCCCATTCGAGGGCTCCCTTTTTAACGATGTAAAAGTATCCTCCGAGAACGACGAGGAGGAAAACCAGTACTTCTATGAATGCGAGCATCCCGAGGTCCTTGTACACGACCGCCCATGCGAAGAGGAACACGGCCTCTATGTCGAACAGTATGAACAGCGCGCCCACGAGATAGTACTTGATCGAGAACTTCCCGCGCGTGTCGCCCGTGGGCGGAATCCCCGACTCGTACGGGGCCAGCTTTCTCTTCGAGCTACGCTTCGGGCCGAGCAGGGCGGAAAGCCCCAGCATTGCGGCGGCGAGTATGATAGCGAGTATGAGAATTAATAAAACGGGAACGTAATCGTTAAGCACAGAATTAGCTTAAGTGGTAACGGGGAATTGTCAAGAATCCGGACGCTATGTATTACGGCCCCGCGGGGAGTTGTGAGCGCCGGGTGAATTCGAGGCATTCTGTGTTAGAATAGAAGGCAAAAAAATGGCTGGAGGAACCATGATGAAGAGACTAGTTTCATCTTTCGCGATTGCACTCTTATTCGCGGCCTCGGCGTACGCCGACGTCGTTTTCGAGATCGAGCAGAAAGAGCTCGACCCCGAATCCACGGGGCAGATAAAGGGCAAGGTCAAGGGGGACGACCTCAGGATGGATATGTACGAAGACGGCGGGAAGCTCGACGGCTCGATGATCTACAGGGGCGCGAGCAAAGAAATGATAATGATCGACCACGACGACAAGTCGTTCGTAATTCTGGACGAGGCCACGATGTCGGCGCTTTCGGCCAAGCTCAGCGCGGCAATGAAGCAGATGGAGGCGCAGCTTCAGAACCTTCCGCCGGAACAGAGGGAGCAGATGAAGCAGATGATGGGCATGGGCGGAAGCAGCGATTACGTCGCGCCGGTGCTCAAGAAAACGGGCTCGGGCGAAGTGAACGGAGTCGCTTGCCAGAAGTACGACGTCTTCCAGGGCTCTGAAAAGGTCAGGGAATACTGCGTAACCCAGTGGGGGAACATCGAAGGCGGGCAGGAGATGATGAATCTCATGATGCAGATGGCCGATTCCATGGAGAATATGATGAAATCGTTCTCCATCCCCGGAAACCCCATGGGCTCGCAGGTCGAGTTCGAGGAGAACGTCTTCTCGAGGCTGAGGGAGCTTAACGGTTTCCCGATCGAAACCGTGGACTTCGACGACGGCGAGAAGGAATCCATATCGACTTTTTCTTCTTCGAAAAAGACGCCCGTCGATGCTTCGGAGTTCGTGCCTCCTTCGGATTACAAGAAGCAGAGCATGGACCTTCAGTAAAAACAGGGCACATCACCGTGTTGGAGAAATGAAATGACCGATTCGTCTTCAGGCGCTTTACGGGTTTCTGCTTTTCTCCTCTTGTTCGGACTCGTTTATCTTTATGCCGGAGCCGCTCTTTCCGACAACACTCCATGTAAGCTCATGGATAAGGAGTGTTTCACCGAAAGCGGCTATCCGGCATGCACGGACAAAAGGGCGATTCAAAAATACTACGAGTTCGTCGAGGGCGGCAGCGACGCCCTCGCACAAAGCCTCCTCAAGGGGGAGGGCTGCATACAGCTCATGGGGAACGAGAAGGTATATCTGATGGACAAGAGCGGTGACTACGTGAAGTTCGCATTCAGGGGCAAGGAAGGGCAGTACTGGACGAAGGGCGAGGCGATATATGCGAAGTGACGGGACGGAAACGCCCGCCGCGCAGCTTCCCGCGCCGAGACATCCCCTTGAAGCTAAGACTCATACAATTACCTATCCATGTGCGGGGTCGCGTCGCGCCGGAAGGCGGACGGATGATAGCCTCCGGGCGGCATCAAAATTAACGGCGTCGTCGAAGAACTCGGCCGGACGATAGACCCGAGAGAGACAGGGTCGAGGTCGGCGGCCTGACTGTAACCCCGGAGACGCACAGGTATCTCGTCCTCAACAAGCCGAGGCTATTCGTTACGGCGATTGGCGAGGGGCAGGACGGCACAAGAAGACGATAGACGAGCTGATAAGCGACGTGCCCGAAGGGTATATCCCGCTGACTTGAGCAGGCTCGACTACGACGTCGAGGGGCTTATAATCCTGACGAACGACGGCGAGCTCGCGAACAAAATTCTCCACCCGCGCTACGAGCTTCTGAAGGTTTACAGGGCTGTCGTGCGCGGGGACGCCCCTGAAAATGTCGCCCGGGCGATGATGGAGGGGGCAGAGCTCGAGGACGGGCCGGCCAAGCCCGATTCCGTGAAGATTATCGAGAGAAAAAAGGGCTTTACGACATTCGAGATAGCCTTTCACGAGGGCAGGAATCACCTTGTAAAGAGGTTCTTCGAGGCATTCGGGCACACAATCTGGCGTCTCAAGCGCATAGCGGTCGGCCCCGTGGAGCTGAGCGGGCTTCAGCTGGGGAAGTGGCAGGAACATGCGCGAGCGCGAGCTAAGGGCGCTTAGGGAAGCAGCCGGCAGGAAGAAGTGAGCTTCTTTTATCTTTCATCTATATTATGGTACATTCTCTAAATGTGCGGATGCGCCTGTGTCCGCCGGAACCTAATATGCCCATAGCCTGACCTTAAATTACTCACTTATCAGAGAGGAAATCCAGGACACATGCTAATAACATTCGAAGGTATAGAAGGGAGCGGCAAGAGCACGCAGGCGCAGATGCTGAAAAACGCGCTCGTAGAGAGGGGTACAAGGTTTCACTGACCCGTGAGCCCGGATGGGGCCGTCTCGGCCACCTGATACGAACGATCATCCTGGAGGACAGGGACCTCGAGCTGGACCCGCTCGCCAGAGCTCTTCCTCTTTTGCGCAGACCGCGCACAGCACGTAAAGGATTACATAGAGCCGAGACTCAGAAACGGCGAGATAGTCATATGCGACAGGTTTTACGACTCGACGATAGTCTATCAAGGGTACGGCAGGAAGCTCGACATGAGGTTTGTCACGAAGACCGCCAAGTCCTCGGCCGGCGACACCACGCCCGACATGACGTTCCTCCTCAATCTGCCCGTGAGGGAAGGGCTTTCGAGGCTGAGGGGAAGGGGGGACACGACTAAAATGGACGAAGAGCCTGTCGAGTTCCACGAGCTAATAAGGCAGGGGTATCTGCTTCTTTCGCGCCGCGATCCCGAAAGGATTACGAAGATAAACGCAGCACAGGACGCCGCGTCCATACACGAGGAAATAAAGGCCGCGGTCCTTCTCCGCTTAACCTCCTGACCGCTTTATGATATTTTCTTTTATCCGGATCTGTTCCCGGAAGCGTTCTATCCATGACGACTAAAATAGCAGGGCACGAATTCCAGAGAGAAATACTGCGGCGCACGGCTGCCGAGAATGTGGTCTCGCACGCCTATCTGTTCTCGGGGCCGGACGGCGTCGGGAAGAAGCTCGTTGCGCTCGAATTCGCAGGTATAGTCAACTGCAAGTCCGGCGGAGGGAGCCCCTCCGAGTGCGAATGCGGCTCGTGCAGGAAGGTCGAAAAGGGTATACACCCGGACGTTGTTATGGTCGAGTTCGCGGGCGTACGGAATATTAAAGTCGACCAGGTGCGGGACGAGATAGAGGAGAAGCTTTACTTAAAGCCCTTCGAGGGAAGGTTCAAGGTCGTGATAGTGGATGAGGCCGAAAAGCTCAACAACAGCGCCCAGAACGCTTTCCTCAAGACCCTCGAAGAGCCGCCGCCAGCGTCGATTATCATACTCGTCACCTCGCGGCCGGGGGCACTCCTTCCTACGATACGCTCCCGGTGCCAGCCGCTTAACTTCGGCGCCCTTCCCGAGCGCTACGTAGCCGAGGTGCTGACGGAGAAGGCGGGGCTCTCACCCGATGACGCCGAGCTATACGCGCGGGTTTCCTCGGGAAGCCTTGGCGCTGCGCTAAGGCTCGACGCCGAGACGATGGAATGGCGGAAGGAGCTTCTCTCGTCCCTCGGCCAAATGAGCGCCGGGTCAGCCACTGGCATCACATCGCTCGCCGAGGATCTGGCGGAAAGCGCCTCGGGGGACCCGGCGAAGCTGGACCTCGCGTTCAGGTTCATCTCACTCTGGCTTCGGGATATCGCGTTCCTTAAAATAGGCTCGGGCGACGTGAGCAACGTCGATATGAGGGACGAGCTGGCCGCCATCGCAGAGGGCATCGATGTGCCCTCGCTCATGGATAGGCAGAGACAAGTGGAAAAAACTTGGTATGATATAGTCCGCGCGAACGCCAATACGAGGCTCGCACTCGAAAACCTGTTTATAAAACTTGCGCGAAAACCAGGGAGCGGCGGAGGCCTTTCGGGAAATGCGGGCCGCCGCGCCGCCAGCATCGGAGACAGAATCTAGATGGCCAAAAGCTTTTACGTCACGACCCCAATCTACTACGTAAACGACGTGCCCCACATCGGCCACGCGTATACGACTATCGCGGCCGACGCCATAGCCCGGTGGAAGAGGCTTAAGGGCGAGGACGTATTTTTCCTCACAGGGACGGACGAGCACGGCCAGAAGATAGAAAGGACGGCGGAGTCCCGCGGCGAGACGCCGATACAGCTCGCCGACCGCGTCGTCAAGAGATTCGAGAACCTGACGCCCGCGCTCGACATTACGAACAACGATTTCATACGGACGACCGAAGAGAGGCACGAAAAGGCCGTCGTCGAGATATTCAAGAGGATAGAGGCGGCGGGGGACATTTACCTCGGCGAGTACGAGGGATGGTACGACGTCAGGAACGAGGCGTACATAACCGACCTTCAATACGAGGAGATAATGAGCCTCCCCGAGGACAAGAGGCCGCACGTCGAAAAGGTGAAGGAGGAGAGCTACTTCTTCAGGCTTTCGAAGTACGGCGACCCGCTCCTCGATTATTACAAAAAGCATCCGGAGTTCGTCCAGCCGTCCTACCGCATGAACGAGGTCGCGAGGTTCGTGGAGGGCGGCCTTAAGGACCTCAGCATCAGCCGGACTACCTTCAACTGGGGGATACCCGTCCCCGGAAATCCGAAGCACGTCATATACGTGTGGTTCGACGCACTTACGAACTACATCACCGCGGCGGGATTCCCGGACGACCCTGAAAGATTCGCCCGCATATGGCCCGCGGACGTCCACCTCGTCGGAAAGGACATCCTCCGCTTCCACACCGTATACTGGCCCGCGTTTCTGATGTCGGCCGGGCTTCCGCTCCCGAGAACCGTGTTCGCACACGGGTGGTGGACGGTCGAGGGGGAGAAGATGTCGAAGTCAGTTGGAAATGTCGTCGATCCGTATCAGGTCGCCGAGGAATTCGGCTCGGACGTGTTCAGATATTTCCTCCTGAGGGAGATCCCTTTCGGGCAGGACGGAGACTTTTCGAAAAGCGCCATAATATCACGCGTGAACGGCGAGCTCGCAAACGGCCTAGGGAACCTCGTTAGCAGGACGCTCGGCATGATAGAGAGGTACAGGGGAGGGAGCGTCCCAGCGCCGGGAGAGTCGTTTCCGGCAGACGACGACATAAAGAAAGGGGCTATCGAGCTTTCGGAACAGGTGGAAAAGGCGATGGACGATATAGCGTTCCACAAGGCCCTCACGGCGGTGTGGGACTACATCGCCCGCGTCAACAGATACGTAGACGACGAGGCCCCGTGGACGCTCGCCAAGGAAGGGAAGGGCGAGAGGCTCGACACAGTCCTCTGGACGGTGGCCCAGTCTATAGCCGTCGTCTCCATATTCGTCCATCCCTTCATGCCGCGCACTTCGGAAGAAATACTAAAACGACTCGGACTCGGCGAGATGAAGCCGAGCCTCGAAGCCGCCCGCTCGTGGGGCATAGTCGAGCCCGGGCTTAAGGTGGAAAAGGGCGCCGGACTTTTCCCGAGATACGAAGAAAAAGGATAGGGTTTTCACCTGCAACCCCTCAACCGGCATATTGCCTCGTTTATGCCGGCCAGCTCTACATATGCAATAATTTGCGCAATTCGGGCAAATTTTGCATTCCTGCTAGTCTGTTTTTGTCTCTTCTTCAAAAATAAATCTATATTTATAGTCAGTTGCGTATATGATAGTAGTGGCATCATTATTGCCTAAATATTCAGAAGGTAGGATTATGTCATTATTACGAAATGAGCGCGGCTTCACTTTTACCGAAATAATTATAGCCATATCCATTATGGCGCTGGGGTTTCTGGCCATGGCCCAGATGCAGTATCTGTCTCTCAGACAAAAGCAGCGGGCCGAGCAGGGAACAGTCGCGACCAACGTAATACAGTTCATAGCCGACCGCGATATGGAAGAGGTCAAAAGGGCGCATCTCCTTAACTCGATAGCGTTCGTCGAGGCGCAGGCGGGGCGTCTGAACGCGGGAAGCTCGGCCGAGCCGCACCTTCAGCACTGCATGTCGGGTAACCCTGACCGGATGTGCGATCTGTCCGTGCAATCCTCTGGCCGAGGTGACGCCGAATCCATTGCAGGATACCTCGACGACCTGCGCCGTAGTGGACCCTTACGATTTCGATCCCAAGGATGTTGACTTTACGACCGTAGCGGCCACGTGCAATGCCGCGAATAACGAGTCCCTGATAATTGTAAAACGGGTGGATTCCGTTACGGATAACACGCAGCTGCCGCCTATCACGACGCTGACAGTAACCTATGCCGTAAAAACCAAAAACCAGTTCCTCGATACAGGCTTTCAAAGCCTTTCAATTAGAGACACGCTCGCGACACAGAACCTCGTTTTCAGTGCCCACAGGGAGGATTGGAGCCAGTTTATACCGACATGGAACAACGTGAGCGTCCTGCACGTTCCGTGAGGAAATATATGACGACGACACCCCGAATAATGAATAGCGATAGAGGATTCACGATGATCGAGCTCATGATATCGGTCTCTATCCTCGCATTAATAATTACGGGAATGACCATCGCCCTTAATCAGCAGCAAAAGCAGTTCAGGATGACCAAGGAAGCCGTCGATGTGGACCAGACGGCGAGATCCGCTCTCGATTTTCTCGCGTCCGAAATCAGGAACGCAGGGGCAAGGCAGGGAAAGACCTTCGCTATAAGGTTCTTTAACGGAGGAAGCGGCGCCGACAATCCCTGCACTGAAAATACGGCAGACGCCGGCTCGGCGGACTCTCCCCCGGACTGCATTACCGTATACACCTGGGATATAACGCGCGGACAGAACGGCGGGAATCTACCGTCGGTGCCGGGGCTGATACAGGTTATGCAGAACGAGCCGCTGGTTCTTCTTCTGCCGAACGAATGGTTCCCCGACGGCGGGAGCGTTCTTATAGGCGAGACCGAGGAGGACCCGGAGGTGTTACTCGGATTCCGTTCCCGGACCGCTCTTTGCAGCCCGGACGACACCGTAAACTGCAACCTCCAGCCCGAAAGATGCACCGAGTGCTCGGTAATAATGAGGGCACAGGTGGATGGGTCTTCGAAGACGGCGACCATAGACTCGGTCGGGGACATCAAGGTCCATAACCTCCCGGTCGAGACGTTTGGCGGCGTATCGGATTTTGTAAACGGCGTCGCCGTAAACGGGATCAACTACGGATTCCTTCAGACATTCGCTTCGATGCCCTCCGAGGTTACCCTCGTCGGTGAAAAGACCCTGAGCGTCGATCTCGACAGCAAAGCACTTTTACTCGAACAGAACGGCGGCGTGGCCCGTCCCATAGCGGGAGGCCCCGACGCGCCGGGAATAGCGGATTTTCAGATCGTCTTCAATCTTCAGGATGCGAACGGCGGCATAACTAAGGTGGGCTTGCCACGTTCCGAGCTAAACGGAACGTTCCCGGATTTCGAGGATTCGACGCTGATCGGAAGGGAGCAGGACATCCGCTCGATCGAGATTTACCTCGTCGTTAAATCGAAAGCTAAGCCCCGCACGATGCCGGGCGGGCAGGTCGAGCAAACGATCCCCGCGATCGGCGACGTTCTGGAAAGAACTGTGGAGTCTCCTTCCGGGGTCACAAACGAGCCTGAGGAGGGATTCACGTACCGGCTGCTTTCGACGACTATATATATGAGAAACCATTCGAGAGAGGAATTCGGCTAAGGAGAGCTTGAATTGAGTCAAACGACAAAACCGGGAAAAAGGATTTCCTCGCGTCAGCACGAAAGACCTTCCATAAAAGATGAGAGGGGTGTGGCGCTCATACTCGCGCTTATAATGCTGCTTGTGATGTCTGTGATCGCCACGACCGTTTCCTTTAACTCCAATAAAGACTATCAGGCCATGTCCAACTACAAGCGCGGACAGGAAGCCTTTCTCGCCGCCGAAAGATGCATACAGCTCGGCAGGAACAGGTTCGAGGTGGTAGGCATAGAGGTTCTTTACTTCCTTCTCCAGAACAAGGACACGGCCAGCCTGGCCGGGAGCAGCGCAAATCTCCTTTACCTGGACGAAGAGCTCGGGGATTGCGGGACCGATGAAAATCCGCTCTCGTGCGCGAGGTGCCGCTCCGGGCCCCGAGTGCTCGACGGCAGTGAGGACAGCGGACGACTGATAGAAATCCCCCCGATTACAAAGACGATTCAAAGACCGCTCAAGAATACGAGCATGTCCACCAGCGCTTCAGGCGGGGCGGGTCTCGTTCCCGTAACGTTCCTGGTTACGGGGAAGGACAGTATGGACAAGGACCCCGAGGATGCGAACCTCTCCGTCAATACCGGGACGGAGGTTGCGGTCGGATTCGAAACATTCATACCGGGGAATGCAAATCAGATGTACTCGCAGTAACGGTGGAATCTTACGGAGCGCTCAGGAGGCTAGAGTAACGGTATGCCGGGATCAAAGAAATATTTCGAGAGTAAAGCCGTCAGGGTAAGGGCGAAAGTGTTCGGCCTGGCGCTCCTTTTCCTTTTTGTGACGGGAGCCAAAGCGGACCCCATCAGGAAGAACGAGGTGGAAGACCTGAATATAATAATCTCCCAGGTCGTGGGCGGAGAGCCCAATGTGCTTCTCATAGCCGACTACTCGGGCTCCATGGTGAGAAACTGGGCAGAGAAGCAGGTTGGGAACTGGGATGGGACCGACAACAGCGGCACGATCGGCGACTGTGAGGAGCTCTATTCGACGAGCAGCTCCGAGGGCAGAAGAATGGCGGCACACTGCAGTGAAAACGTAGCCGGCGTCTCTGTTTGTGGCTCCAGACACGCGGGCGGGAGCGGGGTAGTCTCCAACCAGCAGGAGCTCCTCGACTTCGTCGCTTGTATACAGAACCCCCCGGGGGGCGGCCCTCCGGGGCTGACGAACACCCAGATAAGCACGGTATACGATCAGCTCTGCGGAAACAACAACGGCTACCTGGGCGAAACAATATTCGACTGCAGTGGAAACGAATACGCCGAAGCCGCCGCCGCGATGGATGCATGGGCCGGATTTACGCAGTGCTCCTCGGTTAATTGCAATGCGAGCGGCGGTACGAGCAGGGCGTGCGATACCTCGACGGAATATGGCAACTTCAAAGACTGCATGAAAGCCGTTCAGGCAATAACTGTAAACAAAACTCAGAACTGTGCGAATTCCGGCGAAGCGAATTGTTCGGGAGAGCCGCGTTACGGAAGCAGCCGGGTGGACATGCTCCACAGCGTGCTGTTCGATTTTCTGGATGCCGACGATTCGCTAGCGGACAAGATGTGTGACGATCCCTCAAAACTCTTTGACGGGGCAAGCACCTCTATAAGCTGCAAGGATTTTATGGCTACCACGTTCAGGGTCGTGAGGCAGATAGCCAGGGACGATGGCTCGCCTTCCTCTAACAGGCGGCTTCCAATAACAGGATCCAACAATACGAAGCTGAATGACGAGCTTACCGACGATGACAGGGAAGAGCTAGGCATAGGGATCCGTCCACTGACCTATTCAGGGGTCGGGCACTGGCCTAATTCGGGGAACGGCTGTACGAGCCAGTCGACGTTCAGACTCGCGCAGGGCGGGTTTGCCGGGACGAGCGATTCGCATCCTCAGGGGATCTGGGATTTCTACAGAAGGGAGCTCGCTTTTGGAGGCACGCCGCTCGCATGGGTTTTGGGGTTAGACGATAGAAATAATGGCGGGAACCAAGGCGGGAACGTTATAAATGACGACGTTCTGGGGGCGTTCAAGGTGGAGCTCCAGACCGACCCGTCTATCGAGTGCAGACCGGAATTCGTGATAGTGATAACCGATGGCGAGGATACATGCGCAGGTGACCCGAACGGTCAAAACGGGCAGACTTCGGGAAGCCTGACGACCAACGCGAACCGTAGAAGCTCGATACAGGCAGTGAGCAACGTGAGGACCTTTTACTCACGGAACCCGGTCCAGAACAGGGGAGCCAAGCTACAAGAAGGAAATACTTACGTTCGTGATTGGGATTGGTATACACGATCCCGTTGCGAGAAGGACCCTGGGAGCAATGGCTCGCCGGGGGCACGCACTCGCAGGGCGTAATCAATCATACGTCTCCTAACGGGTCCCAGGTGCTTGGGAAAGTAGATATAAATGATCCGAATATCTTTCCTCAAACCCCGGAGTTCGAGGTCTTTAGAGATCTCGCAAAGGCCGAGGGGCATAGATACCAACCCGTCGAATGCGCAGCTTCAGAACTGTAAGGCCAACAATCGAAGCGAATTCGGACAGTGTCAGTTCCAGGGCGAAAATATGTTCGGCAACACCTTTTTCAATACCGGCGCGCCATTCGATGCTCAGGGATTGGACAAGCTGGAGGATTTCGCATTCTTCGTGGACAGCCCCGAAGAGCTGATACAGGCGCTGAAGAAAGTTTCTGAAGATATCAGAGCTATTAGTACTTCCGGTGTATCGCCCACCGCTCCACAGTCCTCGACGGCCGTCGCGCTCAGGGACAGGATATTCCTGTCTATTCTGACGCCGATAACCCCAGAAAGGTTCTGGCAGGGCCGTCTGGCTTTATTCGGGTTCGTGGACGTTCCCGGAAATCAGGGCAGTAAAGAAGTTATAAGAAGGCCCCGACTGGTTCCAATCTGGAAAGCGAATCGGTCGTTAGGGGACTTGCCATATTCGACGACGACGGCACTTTGAACAATAACGCCAAACAGTTCTTCTGGGAGGCGGGCAAGAACCTCACCGAAAGAAATATCGTCGATTCTCCTAGGAATCTCCTGACGGTGAGGTCCCCGGATCTCATTCCGGAAGACGGCGTAGACGACCCGCCTTTCAGCGGGAGCGATTATGCTATCACAGCGAACTCCATACTTTACAAGGGGCCGCTCGTTCTGTTCGACGATCCGGCGGACCCGCTCGATCCGGGGCAGTTCGGTATCAGTGACGCAGATGTCGATGATCCGATCCCGGATTTCTGCGTGCCCGAGGCCGGGCCCGCAACGGCTTGCGAGCTCTGTCGGCAACGTGGATTGCACCGACGTGACCGAAGAAGATTGCATCACCTGCGTTAAAGAATGCATGAGGGACGAGATCGTGAACTTCCTCATCGGCAACACGGGGATCGGTACGGAAAGAGACCCCATGGGCGTTCCTTCGTTCGGCGCATCGCCCGAACAGAGCGACGGGACAAACCCGTTTACCTCCATGGGGTACAACTGCCCGGACCCGGATGATCAAAACAGCGACGGCAACCTGGGAGATCTCGAAACGTGCTCGGTACGCCTCGGGGATATCTTTCATTCGAACCCGGTGGTCGTGGGCTCCCCGTCCCCGCTCTTCTTCGACGCGGGCTATCAGGCGTTCGCCGTCGAGTTCAAAGACCGCTCGGCTGTGGTATACGTAGGGGCGAACGACGGATTTATCCACGCTTTCCATGCCGGTGAGTTCAAAGACCCGAACGCCGAGGGCGCGGGAGCAGAGGAGAAAACCAATCCTTTCACGCTTAAGGAAGAAATATTCCCGTTCTTTGACGAAGGGACCGGATACGAGCTCTTCGGCGTAGCCGTGCCGACATTCCTGGCGGATTCGCTCGCAAACCCGACGAGCCGGGCGAGCTCTCCCGCCGATATGATATTCGGCGCTCCGCCCCCGCCAGATTACAGGACGGGGGATTTCAAAACATTTGTTCTCGACAACTTTACGCAAAGGTCGTTCGCGGACGGCTCGCCGATCATCGGCGACGTTTTCATAGACGGCTTTACGAACGGCGTATCCCTCACAGAAGATTCTCCTGAAGAGTGTGCCGAATCGGTATCCACAGCGGATGGAGAGATAGATGTCTGCGGAAGGGAGTGGCATACCGTTCTGCTCGCGGGCGCTCATAACGGCGGCGGAGCTTACATAGCGCTCGACGTTACGAACCCGGCCTGCGGCGAAGACTGCGGAGGCACGGACCAGCTGGACGAGCATATAAAGAACGGCGGAGAGACGCTCGAGTATCCAAAGCATATGTGGACATTCTTTGACCGCGACTTCGGCAACTCATGGTCAGCCCCATCAATGGGCAGGATACGGCTGAAGATTTCGGACGACGATAATTCGAAGCTTGTGGACAGGTGGGTGATGTTCGTCGGAGGCGGGCTCGACCCCATGGACACAGACCCGAGTGACGGCGTTAATTTCGGCAATGCCTTAGTCGTGGTCGATATAAGCACAGGGAAGGAGATATTCAAATTCCATCCGACAAATTCGATTCCCTCGGGCGCGGGCGCACCTTCAAACCTGGACGATATGCTTTGCGACATGCCGAGCAGGGTGGCGTCGGTGGATATAAACTCGGACGGTTATACGGACCTTGCCTATGTCGGGGACACGTGCGGGCGTATGTGGAGGTTCGACGTCTCTATGCCGATAGAGGTGAGCGGAAGCATGTCAGAAAGCGGCCCTTCCGGAAACCTGTCCATAGTTGCAGAGGATTGGTCCGGGCAGATCGCGTTCTGCGCCAATACGGACGCCGAGTGCTTTGACGGGGGGAACAATCCCGCCGTGCCGAGCCAGAATCTCGAGCCAATTTATTTTGCCCCGACGATTGTCCTCGACGACCTTGGCAGGCGTCACGTAATATTCGTAACCGGAGACAGAAGGGACCCGAGCAGCATTCTCAAAGCCGGAAAGCTTTACAATTTCATAGACGATTACATTCCCGCGTTTCTGGCGGGCGGCGCGGCGTCAGGCGGACAAACTATCAAAACGGCCTCTTACCTGATTTCAGCCGGCCAGGTGATAGAGCTCGACGAGCAGTCAGGCGTGGACGGGCAGTTCGTATCGTCCGCGAGTAACAACTTCCAGTCGGACCAGGGAGAGTTTCTGGTCTTGTTCCCGAGCAATCTGGGCGAGGAAGAGCTCGGAGAGAAGGGCTTCGGCGTGCCGGTGGTTATAAACAGGGTTCTCATTTTCACGACGTACGCCCCCGAGGCCGAATCCGAGGATCCGTGTGTCGGCGGCACGGGATTCGGGAGGATATTTGCAATAGACTTCATTACGGGGTCCGCCGCGCTTGCGCGTATACCGGGCGTTAAGGATAGTGATATATTGAGAGGGTCGGATTCCCAGAAGAGTGTGGCTTCCGGGGTTACCGTGGCTGAAGGTATGCCCACACCGGCCCAGCTGACTTTCGGAGCGAGAGGCTCGGTGCTGATGTCGGTCGCGTTTACGGGCGGCCCGGTAGCGGGAGGATCGCAGTTTATAGTATGGGAGCTCCCGCCGCTGCCCACGCGAACGCAGACGCTTTTCTGGGAGGAGATTCTCTAGATCGGGAATAGCATGAGAAGATACAAGGGACAGAGCGGTTTTACCATAGTCGAGATTCTGGTGGTTATGTCGGTGATGATAATAGTCCTGGCCCTCGGCTCGTCGTTCCTTTCGGGGATGTCGGTTCTTAGGCGCTCGGTTGACGAGACCACGAACAATATCTCGTCGCTGCTTCAGATAGGGAAGCTGAAGGCATCGAGGGACGGGGTCGAGTATAGGGTCGTTTTCGCGCGCTGCGGAAACGTAGACGATTCGGACGCCGATTGCCCGGTATGTGCTTCGCTCGGAAGCTACGAGGAATATGAGGAAGAGGACGATACCATGACGGTCACGTTCGAAAGGGGCGACAGCAACCGCGGCTCGACGGTGTGGTGCATAGAGTCCTCACACACACGAAGGTTCAGGGGCGATCTGGTCTTCGGGGTCTCTGAAAACATGGGGGATGAAGAAAGTCCCGTTAACTTCGCCTTCCTGCCGAGCGGTATGAGAAGGGACTTTCTGGAAGATACAGAAGACGAGGTGATAACCATAAGCCCCACAATCAGCTCCCGCATCGATAAATGCGGGGTCGTTACCGTTTCTCCCTCTGGAAACATAAGCGTAAATGAAGGCAAGTGGGTGGATTCCGAGTGCAATCCTATCAGGGATGCCTCGGCCGCGCCTACTCCTTCACCTTCTCCATCCGGGTAAAACGGGTCCCGCACACAACGGAACCCCCGATTCCCCATTTCCCATTTTATATCGGATTTGTCGCAAGCCTACTTGCTGATTACGTAGTAGTAATTGATAGGGTCATGGGGAAGCTCCATAACGTTCACGTTGCCGAATCCTGCCTCGCCAAGCATCTCGCACGCAAGCTCCTTGCCCCACATGGCGCCGAGCCCCTTTCCGCCCTGTGCGAGGGAAACCGTCATGCAGTGCATGCAGGAGACCGTGTACAGGAAAGTCGCGAGTGGATTCTCCGAATTCCGCTCGACGTGGCTCGAACCCTTGATGTCCTGCATCAGGTAGTACCCGTCGTCTTTAAGCGCCCTGTGAATATGCGACAGAACGCTCGCTGGGTCGGCCTGGTCGTGGACGGCGTCGAAGGTCGTTATGAGGTCGAACCTTTTAACGTCGTCGAATTTTGTGACGTCCTTCGCTTCGTACGATATGTTGGTAAGTCCATATTCCCTAGCCCTGGCCCGTCCCCTTTCGATGGCGCTCGGGAGAAGGTCGTATCCCGTGAACCTGCTGTTCGGATATGTCCTGGCCATTTCGGCGATGGCGTAGCCGCTCCCACAACCGACGTCGAGCACCTCTATGCCCTGCTCGAGCCTGTCCTTTATTCCAGGGACGAGCGGCAGAATATGGTCCAGAAGCGGGATGATGACGGTCTGCATGCTCTCTTCGGCCATGACTTCGTTGAAGCGGGAGTATTCCTCGTAGTGTACGCCGCCGCCGTGACGGAAGCATTCGATTATCCTGTCTTCAATGGGCCCCAGCACACCGACCCACTGCGAGGCTACGGCGAGATTGTTCGGCGCGGCCTTTCGCGTGAGCCATGCAGCGTGCTCCGGGGGGAGGTAATACGTTTTCTTCTCCGGATCGTACTCGACAAAGCCCCCGGTAACCATGGCCCCGAGCCATTCCTTCACGTAACGCTCGTTAAGGCCCGCGTGCTCGGCGATCGCTTCGTGCCCCAGCGGCCCTTCGAGGCCGCCCATGCTGTCGAAGAGCCCCGTTCTGTGCCCTATAGATATCATGGAAGTCAGCGCGCCATGATTGAGAATCTCCAGCATCTTCATGCAAAACTCTTCTGACTTCGCTTCGTCTATTACCCTTTGACTGCTCATTTTCTTATTCCTCCTTTGAGGGTGTTGTCTGCAGACCAGTCTGTCTGCGATTGTGTGTTACTCAATCAGTTTCTCTATTGCTTTGACCGCACGATCTATAGGCCATGCGTCGTGATAATTCTTGCTCGCCGTGAGCGCGCCTTCGACCAGAAGATGATAGGCATCCACCGTATCATCGACGTTTATTTTTTTGTATTTCGGGGACGAATTCTTGAGGTCCCGGATGATTTCCTTCAAAATGGAGCGAAACCTGTCGTCGTGCTGCCTTACTTCCTGGCGCATCGGGTGGGAGGGCTCGGTTATCTCGACGGCCATATTGCCGAATGCGCATCCCCTGAAATCCGTCTCAATCATGTGATTTTTAAGGCCTTTTACGAGAGACATATATTTTTCGTAGGGGTCCTCGATGCCGTCGATCATTGCCTTCACCGCCTCTGTATCCTGCCGGTCGCGCTCTCTTAAATATTCGACGCCGAGATCCTCCTTGGATTTAAAGTGGCTGTAAAAGGTAGCCTTGGCCACACCGGATTCGGCGATTATCTGGTTGATGCCGGTCTGATGGTAGCCCTGTTTGTAGAAGAGCTCGCTCGCCGTCCGGACTATTTTCTCTCTGCTGGATAACTCCCTCGTCTTTTTCATGGCAAGGATTATAGGGCAGACAGACCGGTCTGTCAAGAAGAATTATTCTTTAGCTGAAAAAGTCTCGTAGTGGCTGGTAGAGGGTTATCGGCTTAATGAGTAGATTCCGGGGGATGCTAATGCGTGCCGGAATATAATAGACCGGCCAGGTGCTGGATGCCGGGCTGTGATTATCGTGATATCCATGTAACATATAATTTCATCCGTAATTACAATCAGACAACGATAACAGGAGAGGCCAGATGGCACTTACCCCTTCAAGCATGATGCCCCTGGGCACCAAAGCCCCCGATTTCAGGCTGCCGTCCCCCATAAGCGGAGGCGAGTACAGCCTCGGCGATCTCAAGTCCGACAAGGCAACCGTGGTGATGTTTATCTGCAATCACTGCCCCTACGTGAAGCACGTCCAGAAGGAGCTTGTAGATCTCGCGAACGACTATATGCCGAAGGGTATATCCTTTGTCGCTATAAACTCCAATAACGTCGAGAAATATCCGGACGACTCCCCTGAGAATATGAAAAAGGTCGCCGAGAGGTTCGGCTACCCGTTCGAGTACCTCTTCGACGAAACGCAGGAGACCGCCAGGGCATACGGCGCGGAATGCACGCCGGATTTCTTCGTTTTCGACTCCGGGCTCGGGTGTGTCTACAGGGGACAGCTCGACGATTCGAGGCCGGGGAACGGCAAACCCGTGACCGGCGCGGATTTGAGGAAGGCGCTCGACAGTATTCTTAACGGCGAGTCCGTGCCGGAAGATCAGGTGCCGAGCATTGGCTGTAATATAAAGTGGAAATAACACTCCACATCCTCACCCGGCGCTCTGTTCCTGAAGGCGCCGGCGAGTGCCGGACCTGAGCCGGGCCGTACCAAAAGCCCCGCTTCAAAATTGCTTAACAATGCTATGGTATATAATCAGGCGGTTAGTTAAAATATGGGAATTGTCTGCCCGGCCGCTATATTGCGGCCATAGAGCTACCCAAAAACTACTTGAAGCGGGAACCTGAGATGAAAAATTTAGCGAAGGAAATACTAGCCTATATACTGTGGCCGATTCTCCTCGGTGTGCCGATTTTCCTCGTATACACGGGCATAACTAATGACCGGCCGACGCTCTATTTCAACATCGCTTACCTCGGCCTCGCGGCCACGCTGTTCGTGCTCGAAAGGCTCATGCCCTACAGGGAAGACTGGGTAAAATCCGATGGGCAGGAATTCCCGGACTTCGCGCATACGATCCTTAACAAGGGGCTCATTCAGCTGGCGCTGTTCCTTCTCCTTATAAGCGGGATCATACAGACGATGGGCAACAAGGATGCGAGCTCGTACTGGCCTTCGGGGCTACCGCTTGCGGTGCAGGTCGTTCTGACGATGGTGATAAGCGAGTTCGGACTTTACTGGGCGCACAGGCTGGAGCATACGTGGTCGTTCCTCTGGCGCTTCCATTCGGTTCACCACAGCGTCGAAAAGCTGTGGTTCTTTAACACAGGGAGGTTCCATTTCGTCGATACCTTCAACAGCCTTCTGTTCAGCATACCTCTTCTATTTCTGCTCGGCGTGCCCGGCGACGTATTCATTTACTTCAGCTCGATAACGGCGTTCATAGGGCTTCTTACGCACTGTAACATCGACGTGCACTGCGGCGTTCTAAATTACATATTCAACACCCCGAACGTACACAGGTGGCATCACTCGAAGAAGGTGGAGGAAGGGAACAACAACTACGGCGAGAATCTTCTTCTCTTCGACATGATATTCGGGACCTTTTATTTTCCGAGGGACCGCCATGTGGGGCCCCTCGGGATAAAAGAATATATGCCTAAAGCCTTTCTTGGCCAGCTCGCCGCGCCGTTCCGGTGGAACAAGACGCAGAACAAGCCGCGCCCTTGAGAGCTTAATTTTTTCTCATGTAGACGATTTCCATCATGCGGGCTTCCTTGCCGTCCGGCCCCGCGGCGAACATCTCGAACGTGAACTGGTCCGGGCCGTTGATTGTCGTTACCGTGCGGTAGGGCTTATCCTTTTCGTCTTCCATAGGGCAAGAGAAAGTCCCCTTGTCTTCGAAGGTCTTGGTAGTGGCGTCGTAAGTACCCGTTCCGGTCATAATACCGGTGCCCATGTTGTCCACCCATACGCTCACGTATTCTTCGTTAGCGTTGTCGTAGCCCATAAGGCCCATGCCTTCGAACTCCTGCCCCATGGCCATGCCCTTCGTGGTCTGCTGAATGTACCTTCCGCCGAGTATCCACTTGATCTCGCTGGAGCCGGCTGATTCGGAAGGCTCGGATTCCGGCGTTTCCCAGAACTTTACGGTGTAGCCCCAGTTGCCGACGAGCTGGTCGAGCGGCTTGTGATTCTCGCCCGGAGTGGCGTATTCCTGCCACTTTGCCATCATCTCTTCCTTCATTTTGTCGGCGTCCTGGCTCATGGCCTTTCCTGCTTCGTCGGCCGCTTCTTTTGTGCTGTCGACGGCGCTATTCACGGCGTCTTTCGCGGAGTCCATAGGGGAATCCTGCGATACGGCGGGCATGACAAAAAGCCCGAACGAGAGAACCAGCAACAGTGCCGAGAATAAAAACGATTTTCCTAAAGCTAAATCCTTCATGGTATAACCCCCCTGCAAATGGTTTATTTTTAAATACTAACTTATTTCGCGGATTCGGAGCACTCTTTTTTAATGTTTTTTGTAATGTATGATGCCGAATGAGGGGTGAAGTTTCTCTCCCGCGGGAAAAACCGGCCCGGCCTTGAATAAAACGGGCGCTAGACTATTATCTTCCCGGTAAAGAAATTCCCGTTCAGGCGGACACTAATATGCCGAGCTTTCCAAAGCAGCTTTCCATAATTCCCGTTCCGGGAATACCCGAGATAAAACCCGGGGACGACCTCGTCCGTATCCTCGCCGATGCGGCCGGGGAAGCGGGGATTTCTGTGGAAGAGGGGGACGTAGTCGTCTTCGCACAGAAGATAGTGTCCAAGACCGAAGGGCGCATTGTCGATCTTAACGAAGTCGAGCCATCGCCCTTCGCAGAGTCGGTTGCGAAGACCCTGGGCAAGGATCCGCGACTCGTCGAGGTGATATTCTCCGAGACTACGAAGGTCATAAGGATGGACCAGAGAAAGCCCGAGAAGGGGCGGCTTATAGTGGAGACGCGGGGCGGTATCATATCCGCCAACGCGGGCGTGGACGCGTCAAACGTTTCGGGCGGTGACCACGTGACTCTCTTGCCGATAGATTCCGACGAATCGGCGAAGAAGCTGGCCGAGGGGATAAGGCGCACGTTCGGCGTCGAGGCGGCGGTGATAATAACAGACACGGTTGGCCGGCCCTGGCGAGACGGTCTCGTGGACATAGCCATAGGCTGCCACGGCATGAAAGCGATGAGGGACCTCAGGGGAGGACTCGACGCCAAGGGGCTTCCTCTAATAGCGACCGTCATGGCAGACGCCGACGAGCTCGCCTCGGCGGCGGGACTCGTGATGGAGAAAGCTGCGTCCATACCTGTTGTCATAATAAGAGGCTACGAGTACGAGAAGGGCGGAACCGGCGCACGGGAAATCATAAGGGACCCAGAAGAAGATCTTTTCAGATGATGTGCTTGTCGCCACATTCCGGAGCTGGCGCCTACCATAACGCCTTTCACAATCCACGTGTACCCGTTTTCGCACCGGTGATATAATTAGCTCACCGATGGAGCTTTTTTCGAGACTGACAAGCAGCGCCCTCTTCTCAGCAGTATTCATATTCCTCGTTTCGCTCGCGCTTTATTCGCCTTCGCTAAAGCACGGCTTCGTGTGGGACGACGTGGAAGTGATAGCGAAGAGTAACGTCTCGTTCGACGCCTCGAATATCGCAAGCGTCGTCGTCCCGGGCATAGAGAAGAATAAAAAGGAGCGTTACTACAGGCCGGTAGTTTACGCGTCAATGGTTCTCGACAACGGGGTGTGGGGCGTTTCGCCGCTGGGCTTTCATCTGAGTAATTTACTGGCGAACGCCGTAGCGGCAGTGCTCTTTTATTTCGCGGCTCTCCTTATACTGAGAGAGCTTTGGGGAGGGGAGGCCGGTGGCGCGGCATTTTTGTCGGCGCTTCTCTTTGCGCTCCACCCGATGCACGTCGAATCCGTGTCGTGGATAGCAGGGAGGACGGACGTCCTTTGCGCCGTCTTTTTCTTCCTCGCTTTTATCGTACACGTTCTTTCCTACAGAAACCTTTTATTTCTGATCGTAACGGCGCTTTCTTTCTCGCTCGCCCTGATGTCGAAGGAGGTAGCCGTGGCATTCCCGTTCCTCGTCCTGGGCTACGACCTTATCAGCCGGAGGCTCCGGCGGAGATCGAACGTCCTCCGGTACGCCGTGTACGCAGGGCTCCTTCTCCTTTACCTGTATCTCAGGGGAAGGGCCTTTGCCAATATCCCTGAAATGCCGGGGCCGGCGCGGGCGAAGCCTCGGCTGCGGCGGGGGCTTTCGGCGTTTACGCCGCACACGTGAAGACGATCCTCGGGGCGTATCTGCTGTATATTAACAAGCTTGTTTTCCCCTTCGATTTTAACGCCTTTATCGCTAGCATTCCGCTCGGAGCTCTATACGTTGCGTCGGCGGCTGTCGTCACGGCGGCGCTGGCCGTGTTGTGCGCCGTCTCCGCGATCAAGAAGGAGAACGTGAGCGCGTTCTCTATATTCTGGATTCTCCTTACCCTGGGGCCTTCGGCGATAATCTCTATCTTCGGGATAGCCTCGACGCCCGCCGCCGAGCGTTACCTGTACATACCCTCGGCGGGATTCTGCCTTCTCCTCGGGTACTGGATATTCAGGGCGGCCGAGCACCGACGGTACAGGCGCGCGGCTGTAGCCGTAGCCGCGCTGCTCGTCCTCCTATACGCCGTCTTCACGTACCAGAGGCAGGCCGCGTGGGCGGACGACCTTGCGCTCTGGGGCGATACATCTATAAAATCCCCGAACCATCCGCTGCCTCATTCGAATTACGGCCAGGCCTTGTCTGCGGCCGGCGACAGCGAGGGGGCCCTAAGGGAATACATGATCGCACTCTCCCCCGAGATGAACGACAGCGCGAGGGGAAAGGCAGTGACGGCGAACAACGTCGGCCTCGAGTATCTCGGGATGGAGCGTTACCCCGAGGCGGAGAGATGGTTCCTGAAGGCTCTCGAATTCGACCGCGGGTACGGGAGGACCTACTATCACCTCGGGCTCATAAATTATATAAAGGCCGACGTCACGGGCTCGCCCGAGAGCCTCGCGGACGCCGAAATGTATCTAAAGAAGGTTTTCGAGCACTATTACACGTTCGGGCGGGCGAACCTCATCCTGGCCAAGGTCTACCTCAAGATGGGGGAACGCGGGAAAGCTGTCAGCGAGGCGAAAACGGCGATAAAGAGCGGCCTTCCCCCGGCGCTACTGAAAGAGGCCCAGGAGATTGTCGTGATAGAGGATGACGGCGGTAAGGACGAGCCATAACAAGACGCACAGAAGGAGCGGCGGGTCCCGGAGGAGCGACTCGGTCGGGTCGCCGCTTATCGAGCTCTGAACCAGGTGCATGTATCTCAGTACCCCGTAGCATGCAAACACCACGGTAATCAGAAAAACCTTCGAGCCGACCTCGATAGCGTAAATCGCGTAGGTCACTATGGCCGTCGTCGCGAATATCGTGATCGCCTGATCCAGGAAATTAAGGTTGTATCCCGAGAGCGATTCCCTGTGCCCGGAGGGGTCGGCCGCCGCTGCCGTGAACTCGTGGCGCCGCTTGCCCAGCGCCAGAAGGAGCGAGAGCACGAAGGTCGTCAGCAAGAGCCAGTTGGATACGACCGTCCCCGACGCCAAGCCCCCGGCCTCTATCCTGAGCACGAAACCTATGGCTATGACGAAGCAGTCTATAAGCGCGAATCTCTGGAGGAATAAAGAATAGAGAACACTGAGCACCATGTAGGCGATTACAATCGCTAGGAACCCGATATCGAGGCTGTAGGAAATGACCACCGCCCCGACGAATGCCGCCAGTGCGATTACAAGGGCTTCTACCTTGCGAACCTTTCCCGAGGCTATCGGCCTCAGCTTTTTTTGCGGATGGAGCCTGTCGGCTTCGAGGTCGACGACGTCGTTTATGACGTAGCCCACGGAGGAAGCGAGCGAGAAAGCCAGGAAGGCGAAAAGCATTATGAAGGCCATGCCCCAGCCTGTGAAAAGAACACCCCCGAAGAACGGCGGCGCGAGCACGAGCAGATTCTTGACCCACTGGTGAGGCCTCAGGAGAAGGACGATATCCCGAAAGAGAGAGGACATTTAGGTAGCATTCTACTATTTTTATTCGATATAGAAAAGGCTCTACGGGCAGAGGTATATTAGATCCATGGCCAAAAGAGCTTCCGGGGGAGAATCGCCGTTGTTCGTAAAAATCGCCCACCGCGGGGCGAGCGCGTATGAGCCCGAGAATACGATCCGCTCCTTCGAGAGGGCGATCGGGATGAAGGCGGAGATGATCGAGTTCGACGTAAGGCAATCAATGGACGGCCGCCTCGTTGTGATACACGATGCGAAGGTGGACAGGACGGCGGATGGGAGAGGTTTGGTCTCCGAGAAAACCCTCACCGATCTGAAAGCCCTCGACGCGGGGGACGGCGAGAGGATTCCAACATTCGAAGAGGCGCTAGACGCGTGCTCCGGGAGGGCGAAGCTCGTCATAGAGCTCAAGGAAAACGGAATCGAGGAGAAGGTTCTCCGCGAGATAAGCGCGCGCGGGCTAAGGGACGACGTGTTTATCGTTTCTTTCAATGCGTCGAGACTGCGGCTCGTGAAAACACTCGACCCCAAAATGAGAACGGGGCTCATACTGTTCGCATCGGTGAATCCTATCGCGCTTGCCGAAAGGTGCGGGGCTGATGCTGTCGCGCCATTCAGGTGGTTTATAACAAAAGGGTTTGTCGAGAGGGCTAAACGCCGCGGCCTCTATACGTTTACCTGGACCGTGGATGACGAGGAGAAGGCGCGGGCGATGAGGGACATGGGCGTGACCGGAATAGTGACGAACAAACCGGATATCCTCTCAACGGATTGATTCTACTTTCGTATCTCCATTTTTACTCACGGGCACGTCTCGTGGCGCTCCGAGGTCTCTGATGGGCTGCTTCACTTCGCCAGAAGCGCCGCCGAGCCGATAGCGAGCAGGACGCCCGCGATCTCCCTCGGGCTCAGCTTCTCGCCAAGGAATATAAACGCCAGTATGACTGTAAGGGCGGGATAGACGGCCGTGAGCGGCACCGTTACGGAGAGCTTGGCGTATTTGAGCGCGGCGATGAAGAGGACGGTGCCTATTCCCCACGTCAGTCCCATGAGAAGCGCGGGCGCGTTGAATGAAAAATTATTGAATATGACGCCCCGGTTATATAGCACGAACGTCGTAAACACGGTGAGCGTGCCCACGCCCTCGAAGAAGTAGACCCTGTGCGGGATGTCTTTAAGGGACGCGAGCTTCCCGAGGAAGCTCCCGACCGCGAAGCACACTATAGCGAGAAGTATCATCGTGTACCATCTGTCCATTTTTCTCTCCGTGTTCGAGCGGGTATCCGCCGTTTTTACCGGCCGGCGGTATCTCCTATTATATCCACATGCGGGGCGAAAAATAATCCCTCGATTAACCTTGCCTTAACCTTTTCTGAACATCGTCTTCATGACCGGGTGGTGTACTGATAATGCCACCTTTTATCCGGGCTTTACCCTCCCTAACACCTTGGGTCCTTCTTGGCTACTGGGGGCGATCAGCAGATCGCCCCCAGTCTTTTTTTTAGGCACATAGAATCTCCTGCGGGCGCAGAAATAAGTGTCGAAGTCTTTTCGTTGATATTCGGATCGTAAGCGGGACGGCTAAATCAGAGAAGCTGACGCCGTTTTATGAATGGAACGTGTATCTGGTCTTTCTTGTAGTTGCCGGTGAGGGCGTAGAGGATAACGTTTATACCGAGCCTGAAGGCAAGCTCCCTTTGGGATTCCCCACCCGGTACGCATTCGAATTCCCACTTGCCGAATTCGTCTTCGGCCCACGCGCCGCCGAGGTCGTTCCGGCAGTAGATGACCGCCGTCCGGTCCTCGTCGCTGAACGTGACGCCTTCGAGGTAGGGGCTTATTATCTTCCTCCCGCTGGCGGAATAAAGCAGGTAGAACGATTTGAATACGACGCTCTCCCTCGAAAGGCGCTGGAGCGGCGTCTCGGGGATTATAAGCGCGAGCTCCTCGCGTATCTGCGCGTCGAAGGGAGAGCTCTCGGAGCCTGTGGCGTCGTCCACGAGGAGCGTGCCGCCGAGCTTTAAAAACTTCCGGAGCCTTCTCCTGTCCTCGTCGGCGAAGGGGGTGAATGCCTCGTCGCCCGCGATGTAGAGCATGGGATAGTTGAAGAGGTCGGGGTCGCCGAGCCCTACGACTTTCCTGTCGTATGATGCTACTACGCTGGTCCTCAGCTCGAGCGCGCTAATGAGCCGCTTGTAGTCCCGGGGGCGCGGGTCCCAGTTGCCGCCCGCGTACGAAACCTGGGCGAAGTGAAACTTGGAGCCTTCGTAGAATCCCAAAAGTGGGAGGGAAAGGATGCCTGCGCTTCCCGCAAGCAGGGTTTTAAAGAAATTCCTTCTAGTAATCACCTGAATTTAAGTATTGCGGGCAAGCCGAGCGCGTGTCAAGTATTTGAATCACGCAATAAGCCTGTTATGCACCTATAAAAGCGCAAAGATATACTATCCGGTAATGTAACTCGAAGAAAAATTCCCGAAATGAGGAGCCGCAAGCGGCCGGGAAAGTAACTTCTAACCCGAAACCTTAACGACCTTTGTTGCCTGGGGGCCCTTCGGCCCTTCGGTAATATCGAACTCTACGGTTTCGCCTTCGGTCAGACTCTTGTATCCCTCACCTTCGATGACGCTGTAGTGAACGAATATGTCTTTTCCGACTTCGTCCGACTGAATAAATCCGTAACCCTTAGAGCTGTTGAACCACTTAACTTTTCCCTGCATAAAACTTTTATCCTCCTGGATAATGCTTCAAAAGCTTACTATGGCACGTTTTTTTTTATTTGTCAATGGGGTATTGAAATCCCGGAATTTGCCAGTAAGGGGGCCCTGCGTTAGCTTTATCTTCCGATGACAAAAGACAACGATAAAGACACCTGGATCGAGAAATACAGGCGGGAGTTTCCCGTCACCGACTCTTATATATATCTGGACAATGCCGGAGTCGCGCCGGTATCCCTCAGGGTGGGGACAGCGGTAGCCGAATTCCTGAAAGAGGCGTCCTCGCTCGGGTTTGCCGGATACGGCAAGTGGATGGAGAGCATCGAGAGGGTTCGGGGGCTTTCGGCCCGTCTCGTAGGGGCGGAAAATGACGAGGTAGCCTTCGTCAAGAATACCTCGCACGGTATATCCATCGTCGCGGGCGGCCTCGACTGGAAGAGCGGGGACAACGTAATCGTATTTGAGAAGGACTTCCCGACGAATATCTACCCGTGGCTCGCCCTCGAAAGGAAAGGGGTCTCGGTCAGGTACGTACAGCTCGGCAGTGACGGCAGGATCTCGATAAAAGACATAGAAAAACTCACCGATGCGCGGACGAGGCTTATTTCCATGAGCTCTGTCCAGTCGCTGAACGGCTTTATGATGGACCCGGAGGAATTGAAGGAACTCTGCACTAGTAGGGGCGTACTTCTATTCCTCGACGCCATTCAGAGCCTGGGCGCCGTGCCGATGGACATCGAGAGGTATGGAGCCGATTTCCTCTCTGCGGACGGGCACAAATGGATGCTCGCGCCCGAGGGAACGGGGATCTTCTACTGCAGGAAGGAGCGCGCAAAGGAGCTTTATCCGAACCTCCTTGGATGGAAGAGCGTCGTTCACGAGGCAGAGTTCGAGAGGGTAGAGCTCACACTCAAGGAAGACGCGCTCAGGTTCGAGGAGGGCTCTTATAACGTCATGGGCATAATAGCGCTCGGGGCGGCTCTCGACCTCTTGTTCGAAGCGGGCATGGACCGCGTGCATTCCCGCGTGCTCGACCTCGGGGACCTCGTAATCGCCGAGGCGGACAGGAGGGGCTTCGAGGTGAGGACCCCGCGCGAGAGGGAAATGAGGGGCGGCATAGTTTCCTTCGCCGGGCCGTTCGATCCGAAGAAGGTGAAGGCGAGCCTCATGGCCCGCCGCATGGTCGTGAACGAAAGGGGAGGGGCTCTCAGAATGGCTCCCCACTTCTACAACTCCGAAGACGAAATCCTAGAGGCCTTCGAGGAGATAGACTCGCTCACCGGCCGCGCGTGACCCGGCTCCCCAACCGCTGCGGGCTTCGGGAGTCTCTCCTGAACTATCAGCCGAAGAATCTTATTCCGGTGAGGCCGACGACAATACCGATAAGAAGGCCGTAGACGACGTGTCCCGCGAAGTGCGCGACCGCAACCTCCATGCCGGCTTTACGGAATCTCTCCATGGATGATGCTCGGCCACGGCTATGACGAGGACGAACCCGAAGGCCACGCCGTGGGCTACGGATATCAGAAAGCCGAGCCCTATGGCCCCGGCGACGGAGGAGTATCCGATTACACTTATGAGGGCGACGTAGGCGAAGGCTATGATGACGCCCACGATGTAGTGGGTGACGAGTCCGACCGTGAAGGTGCTCTTTTCGGACCTAGTGAATATGGTGCCGATTGCGCGAATCATGTCGGCGTCGGCGACCCCCGAGCGCGTAATCGCCCACATAAGAATGCTCATTCCGGAAGTCGCGATTAGACCAGCGAGAACTGTGATCAGGAAAGTTGACATTGTGCTACCTCCTCATTCGAGCTGCGGCTTCCGAATCGGCCGCGGTTCAAATCCCCTTCTAACTTTGATGATAGCCTTCATGTCCGGCGTGTTTCAAGTTATTTTTGAAATCGGGGGCCCATCCGAAATTGACAGGAAAAGCTAATACATTGATAATTATTCAATTGTGATGACAGCTTAGACAGGAGGTAATCCGTGAGTAAGAAATCCAATCCGGAGGGCAGCCCGAAGGGGCTTCGGAAGTTCTCGTCGCTCGTCGTCGAGGGGGCAGACAGGGCGCCCAACCGGTCGATGTTGAGGGCAGTAGGTTTCAAGGACAAGGACTTCAAAAAGCCTGTTATCGGCATAGCCTCGACGTGGAGCATGGTGACGCCGTGCAACATGCACATAGACAAGCTCGCAATAGAGGCGGGCAAAGGAGCCGACGCCGCAGGGGCGAAGTCCATAATTTTCGGCACGATAACCGTGTCGGACGGCATATCCATGGGAACACCGGGTATGAGGTATTCCCTCGTTTCGAGGGAAGTTATCGCAGACTCCATCGAAACGGTGGCAGGGGCCGAGGGCTTTGACGGAGTGGTGGCGCTCGGGGGCTGCGACAAGAACATGCCGGGATGCCTCATTGCGATGGCGCGCCTTAACAGGCCGGCTGTTTTCGTATACGGCGGCACTATTATGCCGGGGAATTTTAACGGAAAGCCGGTGGATATCGTGTCCGTTTTCGAGGCCGTCGGCGCTCACGCGAACAAAGACATTTCAGATAATCAGCTAAAGAAAATCGAATCGACGGCGATACCGGGGCCGGGCTCGTGCGGCGGTATGTATACTGCCAACACGATGGCCTCGGCTATAGAGGCGCTCGGGATGAGCCTCCCGAACAGCTCGGCGCAGGCAGCTATCTCACCGGAAAAGATGAAGGACTGCCGCGACGCAGGAGCCGCTGTGTATAACCTCATAAAGAGCGGCATTCGTCCGTCTGACATCATGACGAAGAAGGCTTTCGAAAATGCGATAGTTACAGCTATCGCGCTGGGAGGCTCTACGAACGCGGTGCTTCATCTCCTCGCAATCGCAAGGGCGGTAAACGTAAAGCTCACGATAGACGATTTCACAAGGATTGGGAAGAAGGCCCCCGTCCTCGCGGACTTAAAACCGAGCGGCAAGTTCATGATGGCGGACTTCTGCAGGATAGGGGGGCTCCAGCCTCTCATGAAGATGCTCCTCGATGCGGGGCTCCTGCACGGGGACTGCCTCACGGTAACGGGAAAGACGATGGCCGAGAACCTGAAATCCGTCGGCGCTTATCCCAAGGGGCAGGAGATAGTAAGGCCCGTTTCCGACCCTCTCAAAAAGGACAGCCACATAGTAATCCTCAGGGGAAACATCGCCGAGGAAGGGGCGGTGGCGAAGATCTCGGGCCACGAAGGCCTCTCGTTTACGGGTAAGGCGATAGTCTTCGATTCCGAGGAGGAGAGCCTTAAGGCCATACTCGGCGGGAAGGTGAAGAAGGGGCACGTCATCGTCATAAGGTACGAAGGCCCAAGAGGCGGCCCCGGAATGAGGGAGATGCTTGCCCCGACGTCGGCCGTTATGGGGAAGGGGCTCGGAAACGACGTGGCGCTCATCACCGACGGCAGGTTCTCGGGCGGGACGCACGGGTTCGTCGTCGGGCACATTACGCCCGAGGCGTACGACGGCGGCGCCATCGCCGTCATCAAGAACGGCGACACGATAACCATCGATGCGAAGACGAGGGAGATAAACCTCGATGTCCCTAAGAGCGAGCTGAAGAAGAGGCTCTCGCAGTGGAAACGGCCGAAGCCCAAGGCAGAAAAGGGCGTGCTCGCAAAGTATGCGAAGCTCGTTTCCTCGGCATCCGAGGGGGCCGTAACCGACTGACAATCACATCTAAATAATGAAACTTTACAGGCCCGGACAGCCGAAGCGCGGCTGCCCGGGCCTTACATTTTCGGGCCGGATTCCATGGCCCGGCTATCTAAACTCCCCATTTCCCGTTAACCGTTTCTTAAAGCCCTCCTAAAACTGCCTTAAAATCCCTCGCGCAGAATATAAAGTGATGCGAACCATATACAGGCGGAGTATGAAAGGAAGGAGGTGTGGATGACTACTCTAATCGTATCCGACGTGCATCTTGGCTCGGGCTACAACAGGGCCGGCGAGCTTGCGTCGCTTCTCACGAGGAGGAGCTTCGGACGGCTCATTATTCTCGGCGACCTGTTCGACAGGCCGCGCACCATGATGCTGAATGAGAGCGAATGGGACCTTATGGACGCGATAAGGAGCCTTGCGCTCAGGAAAGAGATTATCTGGGTCGAGGGGAACCACGACGAGGGATTCGGCGACGTCATTTCGTCCACCCTCGGCATAAGGGCCGAGAAGGAGTACGAGTGGACTGAGCGGGGAACAAGATTCCTCGCGCTCCACGGTCACCAGTTCGACTCGTATACCACGAGCGGGAGCTATGCGGCTTCCTTTGCCGGATTCACCTACGGCATGCTAAGGAGGATCGACAATCTCACAGGCACGGACCTATTTCACAGGCTGTGCTTTGAGAACCGCTCCTGGAAGCATTCGTCGAGTATGGTGAAGGAATCGGCCCTGGGGTACGCGCGCGAAAGAGGGGCGGACGTTATGTTCTGCGGCCATACACACAGGGCGGAGAGGGACATGCGGAACGGTGTCGAGTACGTGAATACCGGATGCTGGAACGACCTCTACTGCCATTATGCGATCGTGGGCGAGCACGGCGCTATGCTGAAGGAGTTTGTCCCCGAAAGCGGCATACCGGGTAGCCGCGTGAGATTCGCGGTCGACAGGGCGAACGTTACCTGACGCGTTTTTCGAGGTATTCCCTGAGCGCGGCAGCGCTATTATGCGTCTCTTCCTTTGAGCCGTAGACGAAGGTGACGACCTTTCCCTTTATGGCGTTCCGGAGCTCGTCAACGGCGGCCTTCTCGCCGCCTAGCTCTTCGAAGTACCGCTTTTTGAATTCCGTCCATTTTTCGGGGTCGTGCCCGTACCATTTTCTGAGATCGTTCGAGGGGGCGACGTCTTTCAGCCAGAGATCGAGCTTCGCGTCCTTTTTCGATATACCCCTTGGCCAGAGTCTCTCGACCAGTATACGGAGGCCGTCTTCCGGCCCGGGCTTTTCGTAGGCGCGCTTCAGCTTGATGTTCATGATATGGATAAATTTAACACAGATAGCGGCGGACCTGGCAAGTAAGCTGCGAGGGGCGGATTCCGGCGGGATACCTGCCGCAGTGAGCGGGAAGCGTCAGTCCTCTATGAGTACGTAGAGGTCTTCGCCTTCTATTTTTATGGGGTAGGTTTCGACGGGGTCCGTAGCAGGGAGGCAGAGGGCCTCGCCCGTTTCGACGTTGAATTCCGCGCCGTGGTAGATGCAGGTTATCTTCTTCCCTTCGAGTATGCCGTCGGAAAGTGGATACGCCTGATGCGTGCACTCGTCCCTGAACGCGAAGAACTGCCCGCCTACATTGCAGACAGCTACCATTTCGCTGCCCAGGGGAAAGGACCTTACCTCTCCCGACGGTATCTCGGACGTCTTAGCTATCTTTTCGAATTCGGACACTTTATCAGGCTCCGTTGGTGAATGTGGTCAGCCGATTCAGGCTCAGCCTTTTTCGGCGAGCTTTCTCTGTGTGAACCAGTCGGCGAGGAGATTCTCGCAATAATCTCTTATTTCCCTTACGTGCATGCTTTCGATGGTGCCGTTCGTAAACGCGCTCAGTATGACGTCGCGCGCGGTTTCGTGCGGTATGCCCCTGGAGCGGAGGTAGAAGATCGCGTTCTCGTCCATCTGACCTATCGTCGCGCCGTGCGTGCACTTTACGTCGTCGGCGTAGATTTCGAGCTGGGGCTTCGTGTCGATCTGTGCGTTGTCCGAAAGGAGCAGGTTCCTGTTCGTCTGCTTGGCGTCCGTCTTCTGCGCGTCCTTGTGCACAATAATCCGGCCGTGGAATACCCCCCTCGACCTTCCGTCGAGAACGCCGTTATAGAACTGCCTGCTGTCGCAGTGGGGGCTCTTGTGCTCGACCTTCATGTAGTTGTCGATGTGCTGGCGGCCCGTGGACATGTAGAGGCCGTTAATAAGCGAGTCGCATCCTTCGCCGCCGAGGACGGGATGGACGTTGTTCCTTACGAGCGCGCCGCCGAGCAGGACGGAGTGCGACCTTATGTTGGAGCTTCTCTTCTGCTCGGCCCTTAGCGTCGAGATGTTAAACGCCTTCTTGCTCTCCCTTTCGATGAGGTAGTGTCCGACGGAGCTGTTCTCGCCGGCGAAGAGCTCGGTTACGACGTTCGAGAAGTAGACGCTCTCGTCGAGGGAGACGTACTGCTCGACAACCTCGGCGCTGCCGTTGTCTTCGACGACTATGAGGTTCCTCGGGTTTTCTATTGTCGCCTTGTCCCGTTTCGTCGTGACGAAGAGAATATGTACAGGCTTTTCGAGCCTTACGCCCTTGGGCACGTAAACGAAGCCGCCGTCTTCCATGAAGGCGGCGTTCAGCGCAGTGAAAGCCTCGTCAGTAAAGTCGGCGTAGACGGAGAGGTGCTTCTTTACGAGCTCCTCGTCCGTTTCGAGGGCGCGCGCCAGGTTCTCGACCCTTACGCCTTCGGGCAGCGTGCCAATCTTCGAGAGCTCCTCGGAATATGCGCCGTCCACAAAGACGAGGTCTATCGTTTCGAGCCCGGGGAATTCGTAGGGCTTGAGCGCCCGGGGCGAAAGCTTTTCGTGCCCGTTACGGGTTATGCTGAACGGCGTCCTGGCTATGGGCGCTACGTTCGTGAAGCGCCAGTCTTCGTTTGCGGGCGTCGGGAAGCCTAGCTCGGAGAACCGGGCGATTCCCTGCTCGCGAATGGCTTCTAGCCACGTGAGGCCCTTGCCGGTCGCGTCTTTTTTGAACTCCTCGTACCCTTCCCGGTAGCCGCCGCCGTTTGTGCTTAAAGTGATGTCCATAAAAGTGCCTTCTCCCTAGTTATTGACGGCCTGCCGGGCTTCTTCCTCGACCCAGCTGTAGCCCCTGTCTTCGAGCTCGAGGGCGAGCTCCTTTCCGCCCGATTTAACTATGCGGCCGCCCACGAGGACGTGGACAAAGTCGGGCACTATGTAGTTAAGGAGCCTCTGGTAGTGCGTTATGACGAGGAACGATCTCTCGGGGCTTCTGAGCGCGTTGACGCCGTCGGAGACGATCTTAAGCGCGTCGATGTCGAGCCCGGAATCCGTCTCGTCGAGTATTGCGAGCCTGGGTTCGAGAATCTGCATCTGGAATATTTCGTTTCTCTTCTTCTCGCCGCCGGAGAATCCTTCGTTCACCGAGCGCTTGAGAAGGCTGTCGGGCATTCCCATCTCCTCCATCTTTTCCTTGGCGAGCTTTCCGAATTCTATGTGCTTGAGCGGCTCTTCGCCTCTATATTTACGGACGGAGTTGAGCGCTTCGCGAAGCAGGTACGTGTTGGCTACGCCCGGAATCTCTACCGGATACTGGAACGCGAGGAATATTCCCTCGCCTGCCCTTTCCTCGGGGGCGAGCTCCAACAGGTCCTTGCCCTCGAAAGTATCTCACCTTCGGTGACTTCGTACGACTCCCGCCCCGCCAGTACCTGCGCGAGGGTGCTCTTCCCGGAGCCGTTCGGGCCCATTATGGAATGCACTTCACCGGCGTTTATCGTGAGGTCGAGACCCTTTAGTATTTCCTGGTCTCCTACTTTCACATGCAGATTCTTTATTTCCAGCATGTCTTTCTCCTTAGCTGTTCTTTACGAATGTATTTTAAAAAGAGGAAGCGATCTTTATCCGACGCTGCCCTCGAGGCTTATGCTTAAAAGCTTTTCGGCCTCCACTGCGAACTCGAACGGGAGCTCGCGGAAGACCTCTTTGCAGAAGCCGTTTACGATCAGCGAGACTGCGTCCTCTGCCGAGAGACCCCGCTGCTGGCAGTAGAAGATCTGGTCCTCGCCTATCTTGGACGTCGAAGCTTCGTGCTCCATCTGCGCCGTCGAATTCTTCACTTCTATATATGGGAACGTGTGCGCGCCGCACTTGTCCCCTATGAGCATCGAGTCGCACTGGGTGTAGTTGCGTGCGCCCGAGGCGCCCTTGCCGATCTCCACGAGCCCCCTGTAGGTGTTCTGGCCGTGACCGGCGGATATTCCCTTGGATATGATGGTGCTCTTTGTATTTTTGCCGAGGTGCACCATTTTGGTGCCGGTGTCGGCCTGCTGGCGCTTGTTCGTAAGCGCGACGGAGTAGAACTCGCCGACGGAGTTGTCGCCCTCGAGTATGCAGCTCGGGTACTTCCACGTTATCGCAGAGCCGGTTTCGACCTGGGTCCACGAAATGTGCGACCCGCGCCCGACGCATCTGCCGCGCTTGGTGACGAAGTTGTAAATTCCGCCTTCTCCCTCGGCGTTGCCGGGGTACCAGTTCTGTATGGTGGAGTATTTTATTGTCGCGTCTTCGTGCGCTATGAGCTCGACCACGGCCGCGTGGAGCTGGTTCTCGTCCCTCTTGGGGGCCGTGCATCCTTCGAGGTAGCTGACGTAGCTCCCGGCCTCGGCGATGATGAGGGTCCTTTCGAACTGCCCCGTGTTCTCGGCGTTGATCCTGAAGTACGTTGAGAGCTCCATCGGGCAGCGGACGCCCTTGGGCACGTAGACGAACGAGCCGTCCGTGAATACCGCGGAATTAAGCGCGGCGTAGAAGTTGTCGGTCCTCGGAACGACGAAGCCCAGGTATTTCTTTACGAGCTCGGGGTGCTCCCTTACCGCTTCGGAAATGGAGCAGAATATGACGCCCGCCTCGGCGAGCTTCTCCTTAAAGGTCGTTATGACGGATACGCTGTCGAAAACGGCGTCCACGGCCACGCCGGCGAGCATCTTCTGCTCGTCGAGCGGGATGCCGAGCTTGTCGTAGGCCTCCTTGATCTCGGGGTCTATCTCGTCGAGACTCTTGGGCCCCTCCTTTTTCTTCGGAGCTGCATAGTAGCTGATGTTCTGATAGTCGATGGGCGCGAATTTAACGTTGGCCCAGCGCGGTTCCTTCATGGTGAGCCAGTGCTTATAGGCCTCGAGCCTCCATTCCAAAAGCCATTCGGGTTCTTCCTTTTTATGCGAAATCAGGCGGATCGTGTCTTCGTTGAGCCCCTTGGGCGCAATTTCCTGCTCGACGTTCGTGAAGAATCCGTACTTGTATTCCTGTTCCGCAAGCTTTTCGAGGTCAATGCTCATAAATCACTCCCCTAGTTAATTTTTGCCGTCCCTTCGCCCTTGAGGATATCTTCGAGTGTCGTTTCCTCAAGCAGCTTTATCATCGATATCTGCACCCTGTCCCAGACCGGGAGCTGCGGGCACGATTCGTGGAGGCGGCATATAGAATCCTTATCCATGCAGTCGACCATTCTTATTTCGCCCTCGATCGCCTCGTAGATATCCCTGAGGCTGATTTCGCTCGGGGACTTACGGAGGGTATAACCGCCGTCGGGGCCGACGCTCGATCTTACGAGACCTTTCTTCACCAGCCTCCGCATGATCTTGGCGAGGTAATTAAGAGGTATGTACTGCTGCTCCGAAATCTCGCGCATGCTGTGCTTCGTCACCGGTGCGTGTCCCATGAAAGTCAAAGACCTGACTGCATAATCGAGGCTTTTTGTAACCTGCATTTTTTCCTATCTTGTAATATGGATATCTTGTATCCGGGATATGCTGATTATTACATGGTAAAAACTACCAGCTGGCAGTTTATGTGTCAATTAACCCCGGCCCAGATACCCTTCGTTTAATATAACGGAAGCTACGTTTTATTAAAGGCGGGAGGGGCCCCGGGCCGTAAAAAACGTTGACCTGGCCGTAATTTAAGGTAAGATAAATAAGTTTAATATACGCTCTAAATTCGAATTTATGAGACCGAATTTTTCATTTGTTAAACTGACTATTTCAAGGTGAAGCGCCTGAAAAACGGTTCTCCACTTGAAAATAAAAATCAATTTCCGGGAGGGAGAAACCATGCCATTCGAATTACCCAAACTTCCATATGCATACGATGCCCTTGAGCCTCACATTGACGCGAGGACAATGGATATCCATTACAACAAGCATCATCAGACCTACGTAAACAACCTTAATGCAGCAATCGAAAAGCACCCTGAGCTCGGCGGAAAGAGCGTCGAAGAGCTCGTCGCCGACCTGAGCGCAGTGCCCGAGGATATAAGGACAGCTGTCAGGAACAACGGCGGCGGACACCTCAACCACAGCTTCTTCTGGCCGCTCATGTCCGCGAACGGCGGTGGCGCGCCCGCAGGCGATCTCGCGGCGGCCATAGACAAGGCCTTCGGGAACCTCGATAACTTTAAGGGCGAGTTCGCCAAGGCCGCGACCGGAAGGTTCGGAAGCGGATGGGCGTGGCTTGTGGTGGATAAGGGCGGAAACCTCGCCGTCACCTCGACGCCTAATCAGGATAACCCGATTTCCGAGGGGCTTAAGCCTGTGCTCGGGCTCGACGTGTGGGAGCACGCCTATTACCTCAATTACCAGAACAGGCGCCCCGATTACATCACGGCCTGGTGGAACGTAGTAAACTGGGAGCAGGTGGCCTCCAACTACGCTTCGTCAAAATAGGTTGAATTAATTTTTGGAATTTGATAGAATTGGCGGTAACCGGAAGACCGTACAATTTTTGTCAGCTGGGACAAATGTTGGAGAATCTACGGGCTGACTGAATTAAATAAGTAATATCAAGCTGTTAGCGGAAGAGGATTGTATAACCATAATGCTCTGCTCGACTTGTTCTGTTTTTCAGGGGGTAGTGTAGTTCTCCCTCTCCGAGAGTCCCGCAGGATTACCGGACACTTACGACGATGAGTGATCGGCGCTGGTATCCTGGGGCCGCATAAACCTCTTACTAAGGATGAAATAATGGAGACAAAATATAACGAGTTCGATGAAAGTGTGTCTGTGGGTGAATACGGAGAATTCGGCAGTGAAGACGGCGAAATAACATCCCTCAAATTCAAGGAAGGGTACGAAAACGGGGACGGACACGAGGGGAGTTACACCGCAGGCCGCAGAAAGCAGAAACAGTCGGACGAAACCCCCGACGAGCAGCTTAGACTTCTATACGTATATTTCAAGGATATGTCTGTAGAGCCTCTTTTCACAGCCCAGGAAGAGGTCGAAATTTCAGCCAAGATTAAAAAATGCGAAGCCAGAAGCCGGGAGATCGAACAGCTCGTCGAGCGGCTCAGCCTGGGGAACCTTAAAGTCCGCATGCCAAAGGGGCGGACGAACGGCAGGAGCACGGCCAAGGCGGACATAGAAAAGAGGATAAAGAGCCTGAGCGCATTCGTGAGGGTTTATTCCGAGAACGCAAAAAGGTATAAGCAGAGGTTCGTAAAGGCGAACCTCAGGCTCGTGATCACCATATCGAGGAAGTACATGGGAAGAGGGCTCCCGCTTTCCGACCTTATACAGGAAGGGAACATGGGCCTCATGAGGGCGGTCGAAAGGTTCGACCACAGAAAGGGATTTAAATTTTCGACGTACGCGTCGTGGTGGATCCACCAGGCTATTCTGCGCGCGCTTCAGGGGCAGACGAGGACGATCAAGGTGCCCGTTTATCTCCTCGAGCAGGCCAACAGGGTGTATAAGGTGAATTCCCTTCTGGCCAAGAAGCTCGGACGGAAGCCTACACCGAAGGAGATAGCGCGTAAGTCGGGTATTTCGGTGGAAGTGGTGAAACGGATTTTAAGGTCCACGAAGGACGCGATAAGCCTCGACACCCCCATCCTAGATGGCGAGAAGACCACCCTCCTTGATTCCATAGCAGACAACGACACCGTAATTCCGGATTCACTCGTAGCCAAATCCGACCTCACAGATAAGCTGAGACAGGCCCTTACAATGCTGAACCCGAGAGAGGAAGAGATACTCAGGCTCAGGTTCGGGATAGACCAGCACAGCACCTATACACTCGACGAGATAGGGCGGAAGTTCAACCTTACCCGCGAGAGGATAAGGCAGATCGAAAAGGCCGCTCTCGGAAAGCTCGCAAGCTCGGAGATAAAGGACCACCTCGAAAGCTTCCTCAGATAAGGGACGGGTATCTGGCGCAGCTGACGGACTGGAGATCGACATTCCCGAGGCCGGAGGTTTCCGGCTGGCTCGCTTAGAATACAGTTTCCTTCGGGGAAGCCTGCCGGCTTCCCGATATTCACTTCACAAAGACATTAATAACCATCAGTCGAGACTAGCTTTGGCGTAAGGAGTTCGCCTCACCGTACGAAGCTTATGTGCGCCGCCCTAGTTCAGTATTCCGCCTATGAACGCACCTATGAGAAGAGGGATGACGTTCGCCGCGACGAGGACGAATGCGCCCGCGCCGGCCACCATGCCGATGAGCGGAGCGCCAGTGAGTCCGGAGGCGAAGTAGAAGAGAAACACGCCGAGGAGTATCGCCGGGAGGAGCGCAGCGATTAAGGCGTTACCGACGCCGCCCGATTTCTTCCCGCCGACTATGCCCGCGATGAGTGGCCCCACCGTCGGCACCCAGAAGAGAAGGATCGAGATAACTATCATCCAGAATAGACCTGCCAGTATGCTTCCCTTTTGTTCGCTTGCCATGTTCTATCCGAACCTCTTTTAAGAAGGATTTAATATTAAAATAGCCAATAAAAATAAAAAGCCCAACCTCATTCGGAGGCCGGGCTTTCATGTTTCTGATTTATCGTATTCGGTCTGCTGATTTAATCGCACTTCGAAAATCCGCAGCTCCTGCACGTCATGCATCCCGCCTCGAAGGCGAGGGCACGGTCGCCGCAGTCGGGGCAGCGCTCGAGGTTGAGGTCGGTGACCTTCCTGGGGGCCGCGGATGTTTCCGCATGGCCGCTGCTTGCGTTGGCGGGCGCCGCGCCGAAGTGCTTTTTCAGCACCGTGGCTATGGCGTCCGGAATGGACATTACGAGCTTGCCCTCGGAGAATACCGGCGAGGAGCCGCCTATTCCCTCAAGCTGCTCGACGACGTCCTTTACGCTTATGCCGGAGCGGAGCGCAAGCGAAACGAGCCTGCCCGTGGCCTCGGCGTCGGCCATCGTGGAGTATCCGGACTTGCCTATCTGAACGAATACCTCGAACGGCCTCCCGCCGTATGTGTTTATAGTGACGTACAGATTCCCGTAACCCGTTTTAATGACCTCGGTAAAGCCTTCGAGGTATGGGGGCCTCTTTATGGGCTTTATCTCGGGCATTTGGGTTGGACGAGGGGATGAGATGGGGTTGGGGTGATGGGTTTTTTTCATCCCCTCGTCCTGGGTCTGGGTCGGAAGATTTTTTTCGTCTTTGGATTTCTGCTGGGCGTTCGCCTGGTCTTCAGTGACCAGAATGCCCTCCCTCGAGCCTTCCCTGTATACGGTGATGCCCTTACAGCCGAGCTTCCACGCGAGGAAGTAGACATTCTCCACTTCGTCGAGCGTTATGTTCTCGGGGAGGTTCACCGTGCTGGAAATGCAAGAGTCTATGTGCTTCTGTATCGCGGCCTGCATCCTGACCCTCATCTCGGGCTTGATCTGATGCGAGGTTACGAAGGTGTCGGGCAGCTCTTTTTCGCTGGTCAGGCCGAATTTATCGAGGTATTCGCCCACGAGCGGGTGGTATACCTTGAACTCGCCCTTGGAAAGGGATTTGGAGCGCCTGAAATAGGAGAGCGCGAACATCGGCTCGACGCCGCTCGTCGTGCCCGCCAGAACCGAGCCGCTCCCAACGGGGGGAACGGTCAGTATGCAGGCGTTCCTGAGGCCCTGCTTCTTTATCTTGGCCTGGACCCTTTCGTCCACGGTCTTTACGAAGGGCAGGTTAATGTGCGTATCGCGGTCGTAGACCGGGAAGGTGCCCTTTTCCGTAGCGAGGTCGGAGCTGGCTTCGTATACGGTGTTCTTGATGTGCTCGAACATCTTGTCGGCGAATTCGACCCCCTCGGGCGTGTCGTACTTGATGTTGAGCTTGGCGAGCATGTCGCCGAACCCTGTGAAGCCGACGCCTATGCGCCTCGAATGCGTCGAGGCCTTGGTCTGGTAGCTGAGCGGGTGCTTATGCATGTTGTAGTCGAGCACGTTGTCGAGGAATCTCACGGAGTACTGGAACGCCTTTTCGAGCTTCTCCCAGTCGATGGCCGCGTCCTCAGTGAACGCGTCCTTTACGAACGGGGAAAGGTTGATGTTGCCGAGGCAGCAGTTGCCGTAGTCTTCGAGGGCCTGCTCGCTGCAGGGGTTTACGCCGTTTACTTCCATGCCGCCGTATTCGGTGGGGGAGTATCTCTTGACGGCGTCCCAGAAGATAACCCCGGGCTCCGCCGACGCCCACGCGGACTTCACGAGCTTTTCCCAGATGTCGCGCGCGCGGACTGTTTTTACGTATTTAACTTTTTGGTTCTCGAAGGTGAGGTCGAAATCCGTGTCCTGCTCGACGGCCTCCATGAAGGCGTCGGAAATCTTGATGGAGATGTTCGCGAATTTGACCTTGGACCTTTCGTCGTCGTTCTTTACGTCTATGAATTCGAGTATGTCGGGGTGATCGACGTTAATAGTGATCATGAGAGCGCCGCGCCTTCCCGCCTGGCCTATGGTGCCGGTTGTCGTGGAAAGGAGGTCCATGAACGAAACCGCGCCCGTCGAATAAATTGCAGAATTGTTTACGGGAGAGCCCTTGGGCCGGAGGATGGAGATGTCCGTCCCGACGCCGCCGCCGAAGGAGTACGTGCGCGCCGCTTCCTTACACCATTCGAAGATGCCCTCGATGGAGTCTTCTTTTATGGGCATGAAGTAGCAGTTAAGGAGCGTCGCGCGCCTGTTCTGCCCCGCGCCGAAGAGGATCCTGCCGCCGGGGATGAATTTGAAGCTCGAGAGGAGCCAGAAGAAGTTGTCTTCCCATTCCTTTTTCAGTTCTTTGGTTTTTTCGGGCGATGCTATTTCCCTGGCCACCCTTCTCCACATGTCTTCGGGGGTGTGCTCTACTATTTTGCCGTTCTTGTCGCGAAGGGCGTATTTTTCGTAAAAAACCCTTGCGCGGAGGTCGTCGCCGCCGAAGGCTTCGACCGTTTTCGCGGGGATATCCATTATTCCTTCTTTAAACGGGACCTGTTCTTCGACTTCTTCAGCCTTTTGAGTGAGGATGTCTTCTTCCTGCATGCCGTTATCGAGGGGCGTTGTGCTGTGGCCGTTTCCGTTGGTTTCCGTGGGGCTGAATTTGTCAGAAGCCATTAATACATCCTCCTTTTAATTTTACTGCCTTTAATCTTAAGTTTAATGCCGTTCATCCCGTTTGCTGCATTATATCTTGTACTATGATTCGATTACACCACAATATCTTGTGGGTGTCAATACTAGTATTTCAGTCTGAATACATGCCGGGACGCCAAAATCGAATAAATACGAAAGGTTAACCTGCCGGAAAATTTTTTTCTCCGTAAAAATTAATGTCGGCCAAGGGGTTCTGGCACGATTTTAAAGCTCATTTTTAAGCCTTTTTTGGGCCGCTTTCGGTGATTTTGGGCTGTTTGTCAGAGAAACCGCAGACTGGAAATAAAGCGTGAATTTCATACTAACATTTCCCGGTTTCGTTTACAAGAAGCGGGCGAAAAAATCCTGAAAAAGAGGGGGAACTAATCGGTTCGGATCAGTAAAACCGTGAGAATTCGATATACTAAGTGGCATGGATAACACAAAAAATACGGATGAAACAAGACAAAATGCAGTGCTCGAATACTGGTTCGGGGATCTTAAGGAAGGCGAAGCGCCGACGGACGAAGTTATTGCAAAGTGGTGGGGAAAGGACCAGAAAACGGACGATTATATACGCGAGAATTTCGGGCGCGACCTTGAAGAGGCGGCCCGCGGGGAGCTTTCACACTGGGAAGAAACCCCGCGAGGGACTCTCGCGCTTGTAATCGTCCTCGACCAGTTCTCGCGGAACGTGTACAGGGACGACCCGCGCGCCTTTGCACAGGACAGTCTCGCGCTGGAAATCGCCGGGAGGGGCATCTCGAAGGGGTTCTACATGGGGCTTCATCCGGTGATGAGGGTCTTTTTCTACATGCCGTTCATGCATTCCGAAGACATGGCGATGCAGGAGAGGTCCCTCGAACTGTTCCGGGGCTCGAAGACGAGTTCAGCCAATTTCCGGACGTCACTTTGATTCTATCTAGTTACAGGGACTTTGCCGAGAGGCATTACAATATCGTCAAGAGGTTCGGAAGATATCCCCACAGGAACGCGACCCTCGGGAGGGAATCGACGCCGGAGGAGATAGAGTTTCTAAAAGAGCCGGGGTCTTCATTCTGAACGACCGGAGGCCGCCGGAATTTATTCCGAATAGTCGTAGTTGGCGATGACCTTCTCGACCTTGTCTTCGCCGTTAAGCACCATCAGCTCCGCACACGGATGGCCGTTCGGCCTCGTGTAGTAGTGGACGATGCTGTTTACCCCGGTGTAGACCTCTTTTAACTCGAACCTGAGATCGGGAAATGCCGCAAGGCCTTTCTCGAAATAGGCCCTGAGGGCATCGCTACCCCTCACGGTGCCTTTCTCGTCGCCGAGCAGTTTTACGACGTTGGGGGATGTGAGCTCCACGTCGTCCGAGTAATGGGACATTATGGAATCGAGGTCGTGGCTGTTCCACGCATCTATCCATTCACGGGCAATTTCGCGGGCCTTATCTTGAGAGATCATTTTGGGATATTACCCGGGTTTTCAGGCTCGCGCACGAAGAGCCGAGAACCTGGGCGGAATGTTCGAGGAGGCGCCCTCAGGGGGCACCCCCTCGTTATCGTTTAAAGTCTTGCTTCTATCTTGCTGAGGATGTAGCGAGAGAGAGTTTCGTCGCCGAAGGTTCCCACCCTGATCGTGATTTCCGTCAGGTTGTTCCCGACCCTCTTGAGGCTTATCTTGACCGTTTTGTTGTCGGCAGTTTTAGCTTCGAGCTCGCCCGAGACGGCGTCGTGGATCTTGTTTATGACGAGAAACTGAAGCTCGTCTACGGCGCCTTCGGTGGCTTTCCATGCTTTCTCCATGGATGCTTCTTCGGTGGCTTTGAGCTCGCCCTTTATATAGGCGACCGTTCCCGCACCCGCCACCGCCGCGCCGCCCACAGCCGCCGCCGCGAGACACCCTGTGAGTATAAGCGGCGAGGCCGCGATAAGAAGTAAAAGAATGAGCTGTTGTCTTTTCATGAATTCCTTGCCTCCATGGGTCTGGATTATTGTTACGAAACCGCGTGGAATTTATCGGATATTCAATTATATCCGGGTATAGATGATAAACGCAACCAAAATCGTCACGCCCGGATCAAGGAACATGGAGACCGCTTCTGATCCGCGGCGGGTAAGTGGCTCGGGGACGTTGCCGAGACGCGTCAGGTATCGTTTTGCAGCCGGTTTTGAGCCCGCGCGCGGCGGGATTGTTTTAGTCTCCGGGTTTTCAAAAAATGCTTTTTGCAGTAAAAATATGACTGCATTCTTTTGTATCCACCGTTTGGGACATCTCTTAATCCGCCGGATCCCGGCGAGGGATCCTTTTTCGAAGGGGGCTGCTGTTCATGAAAAGACTCTTTAAAGAGAATCATCTGCTTGCAGGAATTATCGCCGGCGTCATATTGGGCGGCTTAGTCGGCTCCCTCTTTCCCGAAACGGGCGTGAGCCTGGGCTTTCTGGGAACGCTCTTCCTGAACGCGCTCAAGATGATAGTGATCCCTCTTATCATCGTATCCATAACCCTCAGCATAATGAGCATGGAGAATTTCGGCAGGCTGGGGCTTAAGACCATCGCCTATTTCGCCGTGACCACGGGCATCGCGGTAACCATCGGAATATTCGTCGTCAACATAGTTCATCCCGGCGCGGGGACCGCCGTCCTGTCGGGGGAGATGCCGGAGATGGTGAAGTCGAAGGAGAGCATGAGCATAATCGACATACTGGTCGAGGAGTTTGTGTCTCCGAACCTCTTCAACTCGGCCGCCGATTTCGACATACTGCCGCTGATTATCGCATCGATACTTTTCGGCGCGGCCTTCGCGAGCCTCGGGACGGACAAGAAGCCGCTGGTCGAAATATTCTCGCTCCTAGACAGGGCGATAATGAAAATAGTCCACTGGATAATGCTCTTCACCCCGATCGGCATATTCAGCCTGATAGCCGAGCGGATAGGGATCGCGGGCGGGGGGAGCCAGGTTTATCACCTCGCGATGGAGCTCGGGAAGTATATCTTCTCCGTTGTGCTCGGGCTGTTCATTCACGGCGTCATAGTCCTGCCGCTGATCCTGTTCCTGTTCACGAGGCGAAGCCCGCTCAGGTACGTGTCGAAGATGGGCAAGGCTCTTTTGACGGCTTTCTCTACGGCGTCCTCTTCGGCGACGCTGCCGCTTAGCATGGAGGCGGTCGTCGAAGAAGCGAAAGTGAGCCCGAGGGTAGGGCGGTTCGTCGTTCCGATGGGGGCGACGATAAACATGGACGGAACCGCGCTTTACGAGGCCGTGGCCGCCATATTCATCGCACAGAGCTTCGGCATCGATCTGAGCATTATCGAGATGGTGATAATTTTCTTCACCGCGACGCTGGCGGCTGTAGGGGCGGCCGGCATACCCGAGGCCGGGCTCGTGACGATGGTGCTCGTGCTGCGCGCAGTGGGGCTCCCGCTCGAAGGAATCGGGCTGCTGCTGGCCGTGGACTGGCTGCTGGACAGGTTCAGGACGACTGTGAACGTATGGGGCGACTGCATAGCCGCAGCGGTCATAGACGCATGGGAAGGGCGGAAAGCCGGGCCGGTGAGTAACCTGCCGCTCCCGGAGTAAGGGACTTTGCTAGAGCGACTTGGCCTCGAACGTGTTACAGGCCTCTATGTCCCCGGAGTCGAGCCCCTTCTTGAACCATCTTACGCGCTGCGCGGAGCTTCCGTGCGTGAACGAGTCAGGGGTGACGTGGCCCTGGGCCTGCCTTTGAAGCCTGTCGTCGCCTATGCTGCTCGCGGCGTTGAGCCCTTCTTCGATGTCACCTTCCTCCAGTATCTGGCGCGACTCGTGAGCGTTGTGCGCCCATACGCCTGCAAAGCAGTCGGCCTGAAGCTCCTGCATGACGGAGAGCCTGTTCGCCTCGGTTTGACTGGACCTTTGCTGCGCCTTGTAGACCTGCTCCGATATGCCGAGGAGGTTCTGGACGTGGTGGCCGACCTCGTGCGCTATGACGTAGGCCTGCGCGAAGTCGCCGGGCGCGTTGTACCTGTTCTTGAGGTCCCTGTAGAAAGACAGGTCGATGTAGACCTTCTGGTCCCCGGGGCAGTAGAAGGGCCCGACGGCGGACTGCGCATAGCCGCAGGCGGATTCCACGGCGCCTGAAAAAAGGACCAGCGTCGGCTCGCGGTACGAGCCGTTATACTGTGCGAATATCTCCGTCCAGGTGTCTTCGGTGTCGGCGAGAACGACGGAGACGAAGTCGGCGAGCTCCTGATCTTCCCCGGATATCGGCTGCTGCTCGTAATATGAGGACTGGTCCACTCCCGTAGACGATATATCGCTAAGGAGCTTGGACGGGTCGGCGCCCAGAAGGACGGCGATAATGATGATGACGATCAGCCCGAGCCCTCCGCCGGCGGCGCCCCGGCCCCCGAGCCTTACGCCCCTCCTGTCCTCGACGTTGGTGCTCCTGCGGCCCATTCTCCATCTCATGGCTTATACCCCCGAAGTCGGCTTAGAATTCAAAAATTAACATATTTTAAGGGCCCCGGCCACAGGATATTCTGATATAATCCTGACGGGTCAGGCATATGAAAACAAAGGCGCTTTTATCGTGGAGCGGCGGCAAGGACTGCGCGGCGGCTCTCAGAGGTTCTCGCCGAGGGCAGGCTCGACGTGGCGGCGCTCGTGACGACCGTTAGGCGGGATACGAGAGGATAAGCATGCACGGCGTGAGGGTCGAACTCCTCCGCGAGCAGGCGAGTGCGCTCGGCATTCCTCTAGAAGAGGCGGTGATCCCGCAGGCGGCGTCTAACGAGGCGTACGAGGCCGCCCTCGAAAGCGTTCTCCTCCGCTACAGCGGGTCCATCACGAAGATCGTTTACGGGGACATATTCCTCGAGGACGTAAGGAAATACAGGGAGGAGCATTTGCGGCGGCTCGGGTTCGAGTGCGAATTTCCGATATGGGGGATCGATACAAGGGAGCTTGCGCGGGAGTTTATAGAGGCCGGGATGAGGGCCGTCGTCGTGTGCGTGGACGGCGAGGCGCTCGGCGGGGAGTTCGCCGGGAGGGAGTACGACAGTGATTTTCTTTCCTCTCTTCCGGACGGCGTAGATCCATGCGGGGAGAACGGGAGTTTCACACGTTCGTCTACGACGGGCCGATATTCAGCCGGAGGGTAGGGTTCCGAAAGGGCGAGGTCGTAAAGAGGGACGGCAGGTTTTATTTCGGGACCTTCTGCCGGCCTCGGAAAAATGAAATCCTTTTCCTCAGACCTCGATTATTATCTTGTGCGAGTGGGGTTTTAGTTTCTTAAGGAACTTGTCCGTGAGCATGGAATCGGGGATGTTCCTGAGGACGACCGTCGAGCTGAACATCCTCGCCGTCTCTATTATCTCGTCCATGCTGCCTTCGTATTCCGACGCGTCTATGGAGACGCCGAAGCCTATATGCATGAGCTCGACTGCCTTCGATTGTTTTTCTTCGTTCATGGTACACCGCCTCGTTTTTTGGACTTAATAATGTATCTGAATTCAAAAAAGAAAAGCCCGGTTAGATTATTTTCAGCGGGGTTATATATGAAGAGAAGACCTGAGCCTGAGCTTATGACCGAAGCGGAGCAGGTGGCCGCATACGGGAATGCGGACTTCGAGGAGCCGCATTCGCATTTCGTGAATCTCCTCCTGGAACGTATGCCGAGGGGTGTGGATGTTACGCGGGCGCTCGACCTCGGGTGCGGCGCGGGCGACATCACATTCAGGATAGCCGCGGCCTTTCCCAATGCGCTGGTCGATGCCGTGGACGGCTCCGCCGAGATGCTGAAATTCGCCGGAGGGCTCCTCGAACGAAAGCCCGGGCTTTCGGGGAGAGTGAGATTTATCCGCAGCATGATCGGGGATTTCGAGCCCGGGGGCGAATACGGGCTCATCGTAAGCAACAGCCTCCTTCATCACCTGCCCGACCCGGCTATCATGTGGAGTCGGTGAAGCGGTTCTCGTCGCCGGGGACGTTCATATTCGTCATGGATCTACACCGCCCGGAAAGCGAGGGAGACGCAAAGAGACTCACGGAGCTTTATGCATCTGCCGAGCCGGAAATCCTGCAGAGGGATTTTTATAACTCGCTATTGGCCGCGTTCGACGTGGGGAAGTGAGGGCGCAGCTCGAATCGCACGGACTCTCGCACTTGCAAACGGAGATCGTGAGCGACAGGCACTTTATCGTATACGGCCCCTCGCACAGATCAATCACCGGACTGAACGCACCTCGCGGGGAAGGAGGCTGGAAACGAAGTTTTCGGTATGGGGAATCGATACAAGCGAGCTTACGCGGGGGTTTATAGAGACCGGGATGTATCAGTCCTTCTTTTTGTTTAATAGATGATCGAGTGGGAGGTTCACAAATCTAAACGGAGGGGCTTCGTAATCTTTCGAGATGAACTCATCGGGCATATTTATCTTGTTGCCGTCCCTAACGGCTGTTAAACCGGGCGATGCAATCTCTATGCCTGTACTATGGAAATGAATCTGTATGTTTCTGTGTAATCTGCTATAGATTTGGTTCATAGATTTTGAATCATTACAGTAGACATTCAGCTCGTATCTTACGTAGTAATCCTCAAGAGCTTTCTGCAGAACAAAAGGCTCGGGGTTCTTTTCTACCCCTTCCGTGGCCAGCGCCGCTTCTATGAGACACTTCTCAACCTTCTCGAACGGCGCGTCGTATCCAATCGTAACATCCGTTTCGAGAATCAATCCGTTTTCACGTTCCAACGTGCTGTAATTAATTATGTGATCATTGAGTAATAATGAATTCGGAATTGTTACAATTCTATTCTTCTGGGTCATAATCCTGGTCACGAAAACCGACTTGTCGTATACATCACCTATAGTTCCGGAAACCTTCACCCTGTCGCCGACCTTAAAAGCCCTTGTATAAGTCAGAACGATACCGGAGATCAAATTAGCGATAGTGCCGCTGCCTCCCAGAGAAAACAGAACCCCAAGAAATATCGATACCCCCTGAAATGCCGGCGAGCCGCTGCCGGGCAAATAGGGGAACATCATTATTACAGTAAAAGCCACAACCAGAATACGGACAAGGGTAAATGTAGGAGAGGCCCAATCCTGATCAAATCCTTTTATTTTGACTCTTCCTGTCTGGATAGATTGGAAAAATAGTTTGAAAAAAGATAAGGCGTACTTTGCTATAACGTAGATGATAAACAGGATGATAATATTCGGTATGTATGCAATAATTCCGCCAACCACGAAACCCACAACGTTAGCCCCATAATTAAACAATCTCGTAGCTAACCCGTGTGTGACCGGAAATAAATAAAAGATAAAATTCAAGTAAACATAAATCAGGATGAGGTAGATTATCGTTGCAAACAGATCGTATATCTTTAATGTAATTTGTACCGATTGTTCTTCCGTTATTATCTGATAGCCCTGGTACTTGCAGGCGAGTGCTTCCGACATTTTCCAGTTATTAATACCGCGTCGTATCCTGCGTATAAAAAATCTGCAAACAAAAAATACAGCTATTGTAAAAATTGTTGTGACGATTGCGGAGAATAGAGGCACTACTATAGATTCGATTTTACTTGATTCGAAATCAGGCAAAATGGTTGAAAAAAAGATACTAGATACTCATAGACTTCTTGAATGCTGTTTTGCATTTATACGTACCTTTCAAATCCTGATTCTGGTTAATAAATATGAAAGGCATGAAACCCGAAAATCGACAATTCATAATGACAGTTATCGCCTGCCTGGAAAGCACTGAAAAAAATATTCATGAAATCCTGACCTGTTAAGTTGACTTTGTGCTTCTCAAAAAAAGCCCGGATTATTGTTAAAAAATAGATGTAGCTCTATTGCTTATCTTAAAGACTTTTTATACACATAATACACATATTTTGAATCTTGTAACAACATCTCCCAAATTTCATATACGGCCGGAAAGTGAACGAGAGGTGAAGAAATTCACGGAGGCGTGTGCATCGGCCGGGTCCGAAATCTTACTGAGAGATTTTAAAAATCCCTTCCGGCCGTGTTCGACGTGGGAGAGGTGAGGGCGCAGCTCGAATCCCAAGCACTGTCACCTACAAACAGAACTCGTGAGCTACAGGCACTTTATCGTGTACGGCCCTCGCTCGCGGATCAGTCCCCGGCCTGAACGCGCCTTCCGGAGAACGTATCCGAGACGACGTTCTCGGGCACGGAGTCGGGGTCGAGCGGATCCACGCCGGGGGCGTAGAAGCTGACTGTAAGCCCGCCATCTATGCCGGCGCAGCCTCTACCTGAAAAGGTTACGTCGACGTTTACCTTGGCGATATTCGCAAGGCTGCCGTCGGCGTTAAATGAAAAGTCGAGCGTCGTTCCCTCGGCCTCGCGTTTTCAGTCTTCTTCCACGCGCCTTGCTCGTCCGTGAAGTCGAGCGCCTTCTGCGCAGAGCTGGTTATGAACATCACCCACCGGGGCCGAATGTCCAGAGGCTCTGGGTGCCGCTGCCTTCCTCGACGAGGAATGTGCCTATGAAGCATTCCGGAAATCCTCGGGCTTGCATGGTCTGCCGTTGCGGCGGACGCCGTAAGCGATAAAAAGAGAAAAGCCGCTGCGGTGAGCCCCGGCAGCAACAGTGTTTTCTTAAAAGAATCGAAATTCATTATCCCCTCCTCGAATATCTATAGGTCAGATTAAATGTATACCCATTCCGGCGCGGGGCGTAAAATAATCCCCTGCAAAACCGGGTGGTTGAAAATCCCCGAGCGTGGTCTAGTATATCCGAAGCAGTCGGCCCGGTTCCGCCCGCCGGCGAAAGGAGGTTTCCATGCAGAATCAGATCGAAAAAGAGGCCGTCGAGGTATCCAACTCGGAGCTGGTCTTCCCCACACATACGAACCACTACGGAACCATATTCGGAGGCAGGGTGCTGGAGCTGATGGATATGACGGCCGCGATGGCGGCGATGAAGTTCGCCGGCGAGGATACCGTTACGGCGTCCATAGAAGCGGTCGATTTCAAGCAGCCGATTAAAGTAGGCGACATAATGGAGATAACGGCGCGGGTAATACACACCGCGAGCACGTCGATGGTGGTGAAGGTGGACGTCTACAAGATAAGCAAAGGAAACCCGAAAAAGGAGTTTACCTGCAGGGGGCATGTCGTGTTCGTCGCGGTAGACGCCGACGGAAAGCCCATACCCGTTCCGGCGCTAAAGCTCGTCACGGAAGAAGACGAGCGGAACTGGAAGATAGGCGAGAAGATAAAGGAGATCAGCAAGGAGAGGAGAGACCTCCACTCGGACGTCCTTTGAATTTTCGTATGCGGGCTCGGAGGACCTAAACGCCGGATCCGTTATTCCGGCATCTGGGATTCCGCTTCGGAGCAGGAGACCTGGCCGTTGTCGCCCGAGAGCCTGTTGCAGTCGTATGTGTAACCGTTACAGAGAGCGGTCCACTCTGCGCTGCCGTCCTGGTTGATCTTGTGCTCGATGATCTCTATCTGGCCCGAGTCGCACGGTATCTGGCCCGCAGATTGATCCTGAAGTGGGCCTATAACGTAGGGATTCCCGCAGGAAGCCGCAAGCGCGAGAAGCGCCGATAATGCAAATATTTTTTTCATCCCGTCACCGCCTTTATGGTTTAATCTGTAATTATAACGTCTAAACAGAGAATGTCCGGCGTTCGCTCGTTTTCGGAGGAAATTATGAGAGCAGTTGTGTTGAGAAAGACCGGGGGGCCGGAGGTGCTTTCCGTATCGGAGGCGGACGAGCCGCGCCCCGGGAGGGGAGAGGTGCTCGTTTCCGTTTCGTATTCGGGCATAAACTACGCCGAGATACTATCGCGGAAGGGGCTTTACGGCTGGGCCCCGAAGCGTCCTTACATACTAGGAATGGAATGTTCGGGCGTTATAGAGGCGGTGGGGGAGGGCGTGTCTTCCTCGCGCATGGGGGAGAGGGTGATGGCCGGAGCGAAGCACGGCTGCTATGCAGAAAAGATCGCCGTGCCCGAGGCGAGCGCCGTACCCGTACCCGACGGGTATTCGATGGAAGAGGGCGCGGCCTTTCTAGTGAATTACATGACGGCGTGGGTGTGCCTCTTCAGGATGGCGAGGCTCCGGGTGGGGGAGAAGCTGCTTGTCACGGCCGCAGCCGGCGGGGTAGGGACGGCAGCGGTGAAGCTCGCTTCCTCCGCAGGAGCCGAAGTGTACGGCATGGCGGGGAGCGCGGAGAAGTGCGCGCTCGTGGAATCCCTCGGCGCGGCCAGGTGTTTTAACTACAGGAGCGAGAACGCTTTCAAGGAGCTCCTTGCAGCGACGGGTGGCGTGGACGCGGTACTCGAAGTTGTGGGCGGGAAGGTATACAAGCGGAGCCTCGACGTCCTGAATCCGTTCGGGAGGGTAGTCGTCGCGGGATTCGCCGGCCTCGACCTAGACAAGAGGAATCCGCTTTCCTGGCTGAAGACGTGGCGGGACATACCGCGCGCCGACGTCGGGATGATGGCCGAGAGGTCCATAGGCGTGATGTCGTCACACCTGGGCTACCTCCTCGACAGGGAGCCGGGGATTATGACGGAGGTCTATGCGGCGCTCGAAAAATTCGTCGGGGAGCATAATATAAGGCCTGTAGTCGGGAAGGTGTTCCCACTCGAAGACGCTTCCGCCGCGCACGAGCACGTGGAATCGAGGAAGAGCACCGGGAAGGTGCTTCTAAAAGTCGGCGGGTGACCTGTTAAAGTGACTCGGTAGCGGCGCGGGAGGGCGTCACGCCATCTCGTCTTCTTCGGAGACGAGCCTGTTGAGGATTTCCCTCTGTATGTTTTCTATTTCTTCTTTTGCCTGCGTGATCTCGTCCGTGGGCTTTCCGCGCTCGCGGTATTCCTCGACGAGCTCACCCAGCCGGGAGCTTATGTGCTTGAGCTTGGTCTGGGCCTCGATGTTGGCCTTTATCAGCATCTCTTCGTTTTCCCACTCGCGCCTGGAGTATCCCTCGAGCTCCTTTGCCTGGATTAGGAGCTCACGGAGCCTGTCCTTGTATCCGTGGAGGGATTGATGAATGACGGATTGTATCTCGGCCCTCTCGCCGGGCTCTCTCCAGAGGACGTTTTCGAATAGTCTTAAGTCTTCCTCGGAAACGCTGCCCCGTCCTTCGAGATACGCCCTTGCCTTAAGGAGCGAAACGGAATGCTTGTATCTCCTGTCGGAGGGGACGATGCCCTTTTTCGCAAGCTCTTTACGGATGCGTGATATGAGCTTGAGGATGTTCGACGGGACAGCGACCTCACGCGCCCCTGCCGCACAGGATTCGAGCTCGGACGACGTAATCGTCAGACCTCCCGTTTCGCCGTCGTCGGAGTTCAGCATCTTTAAAAACCTGAAATCCTCTTTTATGTAATCGACGACGTAGCGGAGCAGGAACCTGTCGTATAGGGCTTCGAGCTCGTCCTCTTCAGACGGGAGCTCGTTGCTCGCGCCGAAGAGCGTTATGAGCGGAATAGCCGTTTTCTCCGTGCCGTTATAGAAAATGCGCTCGTTCATTACGGTGAGGAGGGTGTTCAGAATCGAAGAGCTGGCCTTGAATATCTCGTCCAGAAACACGATGTGCGCCTCGGGAGCTTGCCCGCCGTTACCCTTCTGTATTCGTCGTTTTCGAGGCCCTTCAGGCTCACTGCGCCGAAGAGCTCCTCGGGCGTCGTGAATTTCGTAAGGAGCCACTGGAAATAATGCGCTCCCTCGATCCTCCGGCAGACGTCGTTCGCGAGCTGCGACTTGGCTGTTCCCGGAGGGCCGACCAATAGAAGATGGCTCCCCGTGAGAAGCGCGCAGAACGCGCCGTCTATGACCTCGTCCCTTTCGAGGTAGCGGGCCTTCAGCTCGGCCCTTATCTTGCGAAGTTTCTCTAAAGCTCTTTCCATGTGACTATGTCTACTACGAATTCCCGTCCCTGTCGTTTTTTCTTGATTACGGCCTCGATGATTCTCCTCGTCGGGCTCGCCTCTCCTAGTATACCCTCGGACCTCACGGTGAAAACCTCGCTCTCCCCCGTTCCCTGCCCGAGACCGACGAGCCCGGCGATTATCTGCGACGTCGGATCCACGTCGCGTACTATATCTCTTACCTTCTTGCTATCGACTATCGGATCATTCTTCCGCGCCTCGAGAATTTCGTCCACTATCTGCTCTGCGGTGCTGTCGTCTATGGGGTCTATCTCCGATCCCTGGCCCGGTATGGCGGGCACGGTGGCGGCCTTGAGCGCGGCCACCATTACGACCCTAGATGCGGTGCTGAAATTAATTTTCTTGTCTATCGGGTAGACGGTGACGTAATCCTTTACGGTGTTATAAAACTCGTCGTCCATTCCGTCCACCATTCGTATTTCCTCGACGGTGTCGAGCGGGCCGTCCTTTATTCTGTATGCGGGCTGGAGCCCGGCGTAGAAGTCCGCGTTCGCCCCGGCGGAGTCCTGATCGTTTACGGTTCCTTCCTTCGGCACGTCTAGCCAGTTTACCAGGCTCGAAAGGAATCTCTCGGACTTGCTCGTGTCTACCCCGAGCAGGCGGAAGAGCTCCCTCAGCTCGGCGAGCACCTGCTGGTCCACAATATTAGAGTCGGTGCTTACGAGCGAGTTGAGGTTAATCTTCGAACGCTCGTCCGTGATGGTAATGGAGACGCTCCCCTGGCCGACCGGGAAGTAGGGGACGCTTAGGGCCCATAACCCGTCGTCCCTTCCCGCGCTGCCGCCCACCGAGCCCATCATGGCGGAGAGCTCCTCTAGCGCCTGGGCGCTGAAGGCCCCGGCGGCGACCTGGACGCCGGACTTGGCAATATAGCGCGCCTTGACCTCGTCCCGCGTGTTCATTGAGATTTCGGAGTCTATCTGCGTGAAGTAGATAAGGTCCGTAACCAGTATCATGAGTATTGCGATTACAATTATGACTATGACGAGGACAATGCCCTTTTCCGAATCCCTTCCGGGCGGAACCGCCCCGCCTTCTCCGCGGTTTACATAGACATCTTTTTTTAGAGCCGTTCGTTCTTTTCGCATGTTCCCGTCAATCGACTATCGGTAAGGTTATCATAGAGCTGAATTCTATATTCTCGCCCCTGGGGTCTCTCATCATTATCTCGACGTTTACCGCCCTCGGCAGCGACAGCATTTCGTTCGAGTTCCATTCGAGCGTCGGCTCGGGTATCTCGCCGAGCTCGTTCGGGCCGGCAAAGTAGGTCAGGCGGAAACCGACCACGCGCTCCGAAAGGGGGAACTGCGTTCCGCCCTCCTCGTTTTCTATCGTCGGATTATCGCGCCTCATGAGCGCGAAGAGATCCGAGTCCGGCACCGGGAGGAGGTAGTAGCTTATCTCGGTCTGGTCGGATTCTCTAGTGCCGTAAGCGGGGCTCCTAGAAAGGGCCGTAAAGATAAGGCTGCTGAAATTCCCGTCCTGGACGCCGTAGAAATAGGGCAGCGTTATATTCGTGCTTTCGGAATTCACGAGACCCCGCGGATAGGCCATGGCCAGATCCTTCGTTATCTTGGCCATAACTACCCTCGCTTCGTGGTAGAGATCGAGCTCCTCTTCTATCCTCTCCTTCGCCTTTATTATCTGGAAGAAAGAGGCGTAGAGCGCCGTGAGCACTATCGACCCTATGAATATGGCCAGGAGGACTTCCATAAGGGTAAAACCCTCATTTGTAGTCCGACATTGCCGTTCCAACTGTAAACTCCTTGTTTCCTTCGTCCCAGGTTATGGTGAGTATTACGATTCTTATGTCGGCGCCGAGCTGCTCGATATTGTAGGGCTGGACCGAGAGGTACCAGCTGAAATCCGGGGCTTCTTCGAAGACGCCCTGCTGGTTGCCTATGTCGGGGAGCCCTATGAGCTCTATTTCGCCGAGCTTTTTTTGCGCGAGAAACGAAGCGATCGTGATGTTCTTCGACTGGGAAGCCATCAGGAGGTTTTTGTTCACCGCACCGAGAAGTATGGCGAGCGACGAGCCTATTATGGCCACGGCTATGATGACTTCGAGAAGCGTGAAGCCGCGGTTTCCCCGCCGTCCGCGCGCGTCGATTTTACCGGTAGGCCGGGACATACTGCCCTCCGTCGAGGACGTTCACGTATTCATTGTAAACCCTTGTGCCGCCGGTGTAGGGCTTTGTCTGGATTGTGAAATTGTCCCCGTTGTCCGATTGGAGATGAATGGCCGCGGGCTCTACGTAGCCCGTTGGCAGGAAGAGTATGTAATCCGGCTCCTGCCCGAGCGTCGAGCTCCTGGCCGCATTCCTTTCGGTAAGCACGCTTTGAAAATGCACCCCGCTCGGCAGCCTACGCCTCTGTTTGAGGTAGTCCGCCGTTACGAGATATTCGTTGTTTACAAGAACCTCGACCCAGTATTCGTCACGGTCCACGTCGAAAACGAGCCTGTACATTTCCTTCTTGAACGCAGCCTCGTTGTAAAGATATTTAATCGTGCCGGTGAGGCTCCTGGACGCGCTCTTGATGTTAAAGTCCGTGCTGCTTCTTAACCTGGGCACGGCTATATAAACGAGCGCGCTCACCAGTATCGTAACCACCAGGAGCTCAATCATCGTAAAGCCCTTTTGGGAGCTCATCTTATCCCGCGGCTGGATATGTCGTCCTCTGTTTGCTGAACCGCGTCCTCGCCGAGGGATATTATTTCGTAGGTTCCGTCGCCGGTCTGGTCGGGGCCTATGTATATGAATTCGCTCTTCCAGCCGTCGAGAGGCACCTTGTCGCCTTCGAGGTAGCCGCTCCTGGAGTAGCAGCAAGGCTCCCTGCCCGAGGTGGGCCGCTGAATAAGGGCCATGAGCCCCTGCTGGGTCTCCGGATAAAAGCCGTTATCGAGCTTAAAGAGCTTGAGCGCGGACTCGATATTCTTTATCTGGATCTTGGTCTCTTCGATCTTCGCCTCGCCGAATCGCCCGATGACGTTCGTGCCCACGATGTAGGCAAGACCCGCGATGATCAAAAGGACCACCATAATTTCTATAAGAGTGAAACCACCCTGTGCTCTCATTTCTTCTTTACCTCCTGTTTATCCTATTGTCGATGTAAGGCTGAATATCGGCAGGAGCACGGCGAACACGATGAACCCCATGATCGCGCCGATGATGACTATCATAACCGGTTCGAGAAGAGACGTAAGCGTGGAGACCATGGTTTCCACCTGCTGGTCGTAGATGTCCGCGACCTTCGTGAGCATCTCTTCCATTTCGCCGGTTTGCTCGCCGACCGCGACCATTCGCGTGACGAGCGGCGGGAACACCCCGCTGTCCTTGAGCGGTTTTGCGAGGCTGGCGCCCTCGCGCACGTTGTCCCTTACCTCTTCGAGAGCCTCGCTGTAGACCTTGTTGCCCATGACCGCCTCGCCGATCGTAAGCGCGTCCAGGAGCGGGATACCGCTCGCGAGAAGCGTTCCCAATGTCCTCGTGAACCTCGATATCATTACCATGGACGATATCTTTCCGAATATGGGCAGCTTCAGCGACAGCCTGTCGAAAAGCATTTTCCCCCGCTCCGTCTTGTAGAACCTGAATGCCCCGAAAAGCAGAATCGGCAGCGCTATGAGGAGAAGGAGAATATGACTGCTGAAAAAGCCGCTTATGCTGATAAGTATAACCGTCATGGTCGGGAGAGCCTTGTCGCTGTCCTCGAATATCTTGGAAATACGGGGTATTACGTAGGTCATTGTGAAGAAGAGCACGCCGCCGCCGATTACGAACATGAATATTGGATATATGAGAGCGCTTCTTACGCGGGACGTCAGCGCCGCTTGCTTTTCGAGAAAGTCGGCGAGCCTGTAGAGCACGATGTCCAGCGTTCCGCTGGCTTCGCCCGCGCGGACGATGTTGATGTAGAGATCCGAGAACACGCTTTTGTGTTCGGCCAGGGCATTTGCGAGCGAGCTTCCTTCGCTGACCCTGTCCCTGACCTGGGTCAGTATCTGCCCGAGCCGGGCGTCTTCCGTCTGCTCGGAAAGCGCGACAAGGGACGCCTCGAGCGGAAGCCCCGCGGATATGAGCGTAGAGAACTGCCTCGTCGTTACGGCGAGCTCGGAGATGTTTATACCCTTAAAGGGAATAAAGCTCCTCGACTTTCCTTCTTTTACTTCGTTGAGCGACGAGAGGAATACGCCCTGACGCTTGAGCTTGTCCGTGGCGCCCTTTGGCGAATCGGCGTCTATTACGCCCTGGACGGCCTTTCCGGCCTCGTCGATGGCTTTGTATTTATATACCGGCATGTTCGATTGAGTATTCGGCGGTTATGGATGTTGACCCTGTCCGACCTTTAGTCCAAATCTACTATGTTTTCGTCTTCGGTTACCCTCATAACCTCGTCCACCGAAGTCAAACCCCTTATAATCTTCTCGGCCCCGTCCATTCTGAGCGTCGTCATTCCGTGCTCGAGGCCCATCTTTTTTATCTTGGAGGAATCGACCTTGCTTAGAGTGAGATTCCTTATATCGTCGTTTATAACCAGCATTTCGAATATTGCCATTCGCCCGCTGTAGCCCATGTTGAAGCACTTTTCGCATCCGGTGGCCCTGTAGAGTGTGCCGTCCCTGAGGCTGCTGCGCTTGATGCCTATGCGCCTGAGCTCGTCGTCGTGGGGCTCGTAGGGCTCCTTGCAGCTCGGGCAGAGGAACCTGAGGAGCCTCTGCGCTATAACGGCCATGAGCGAGGAGGCGACGAGGAAGGGCTCAATCTCCATATCGATGAGCCTCGTTATGGCGCTCGCGGAGTCGTTCGTGTGAAGCGTCGAAAAGACGAGGTGCCCCGTCAGCGACGCGTGTATGGAAATGTCGGCCGTTTCCCTGTCCCTGATTTCACCGACGAGAATGACGTCCGGGTCCTGCCTTAATATCGAGCGGAGCCCGTTGGCGAATGTGAGATTGACCTTGGTGTTTACCTGTATCTGGTTTATACCCTGGATCTGGTATTCAACCGGGTCCTCGACCGTGATGATCTTCTTGTCCGGCGAGTTTATCCTTTCAAGCCCGGCGTAGAGAGTGGTCGTTTTACCGCTACCCGTAGGCCCTGTGACGAGTATGATGCCGTGCGGTCTGTGTATTAGTCCTTCGAATGTATGGAGCTTTGCGCCTTCGAGCCCGAGGTCTTCCAGGCTTAGAATGACGGAGGACCTGTCGAGAAGCCTCATGACGACGCTCTCCCCCCAGGTCGTGGGAACCGTCGAGATACGGACGTCCACGTCCCTGCCCGCGACTTTAACCCTTATCCTTCCGTCCTGGGGCTTTCTCTTCTCGGCGATGTCGAGCTCGGCCATGATCTTGACCCTCGAAATAATCGAGGCCTGGAGCTTCTTCGGTACGGATGTTATCTCGTGGAGCATGCCGTCTTTTCTGAACCTGACGGACAGTTCCTTTTCAAAGCATTCGAGGTGAATATCGCTCGCCTTTTCCTTGATCGCCTGGAACAGGAGCGAGTTTACAAACCTGATTATCGGCGCTTCGTCGTCGGCGTCGAGGAGGTCCTTGGGCTCGTGTATGTCATACTCGGAAATTCCAGTCGAGTCGTCTTCTATCCCCTCGGTCATTTCCTTGCCGCGCTCGTAGACACGGTTGATGCTGTCGAGGAGGACCTGGTTAAGCGCTATGACGGGCTCGATCTCGCATTCGAAGAGCGATTTGAGCTCGTCGAGTACGTAGAGGTCGAGCGGCGGCGCGAAGATTATGACGACGCTGTCGTCCCGCCTCTGAAACGGGAGGAGCCTGAATTTCTTGGCGAAGCTTATCGGGAGAATCTTTATGAGCTCGGGATCTATATCGCGCTCGGATATTCTGAGCGTGTACGGGAATTCGTAGAATTCCGAAAGTACTTCGAGTATTTCCTCGTCTTCGAGGACGTTCGATTTTATGAGGGTTTCTTCGAAACTTTCCTCGTTCTTCGCAAGGAGCTCGTCTATTTTGACGAGAGCGTCAGGATTCTTTTCGCTTACTATTTCCTGGATGCTTTTCATGATAATCCCGCTTTCCCAGCGACAGTTAGTTGTCCTCCTTGTTAAAACCCCTCTCCTGTAAAAGCATATTCCGTCTTTGCCTTTCTTCAAGTATGCGCTGCATGTCGAGCTCGTTCTCGACGATCCTCGGTGTGAGGAGGATCATAAGGTTTATCTTCTGGCTCTGGCGCTGCTTGTACTTAAAGAGGTTGCCAAGGAAAGGTATGTTGCCGAGAACGGGGACCCTGTTCTGAAGAACGCTTTCCCTGTCCTGAACAAGGCCGCCTATGACTATCGTCTGTCCGTTCTTGACCACGACCGAAGAGTCGGCCGTCCTCGTTGTGGTCGCGATACCGAACTGTGCGGTGTTGAGGCCCTGGACGGGGGTGTCTCTTATCGCCGATACTTCGGTCAGAATGTTGAGGTTAAGGAAATCGCCCTCGCTTATCTGCGGGGTTATCGAGAGCCTTATACCGACCGGCTCACGCTGAATGGTCTGGACCGTGACGCCGCTGTCGCCGACAGTGCTTCCAGTCGGGAACGGTATGACGTCCGCGACGATGATCTCCGCAGGCTCGTTGTCCGTCGTTATGATGCTGGGCGTCGAGAGGACGTTTACGTCCGTGAGGGACGTGAGCGCCTGGAATAGCGCGCTGAAGGACGGTATGGGCGGTATCGGGCCCGAACCGTCCGGGTCAACCTCTTCGCCGACTACGCCGAGGAAAAGGCCCGACAGACTGCCGAGCACGTTTATCGAAGCGTCGGGGTCGGCGGCCACGCCGAGAAGGCTGGGAACGCCCGGGAGGACAGTGCCTCCGAAGCCGAGCGTATCGTCGTTTACCGTGAATCCGATGCTGAGGTTCGTTCCGAAGGACCTCAGCTTGTCGAGGCTGACCTCGAGGATCGCGGCTTCGACAAATACCTGCTTTCTCCTGACGTCGAGCTCTTTTATGACCTCTCTTATGGTTTCGTAATCCCTTCTGGAGCCGATTATTATGAGTGAGTTCGTGGACGGATCAGCCGTGACGCGAATCGTTTCCGTCTCGGCGACTATGCCCGAGGTCCTGATGGCGCCCCTTTCAATAGCCTGACGCGCCTGGGCCGTGCCGGTGCCGTATGAACCTGTCGAGCCCCCGAGCCCCGACGACCCGAGGCCGCCCGTTCGCGACGCCCTGTTGTCGACGCCCGTGGTGCCGCCGTACCCGCCGGCGCCCGAGCCGCCGAAGAGGCTGGCGAGAACCGCGACTATCTGCTCGGCGTCGGCGTTCAGAACCCTTACGACGTATATGCCCTCTTCGGGCTGGTCGGTTTCTACGTCCAGTATTTCGATGACCGCTTTAATCTGGGCCAGGTCGTCGGGGTAGGCTATTACGATGAGGGAATTCGTCCTCTCGTCCGTTATTACCTTGAACCCGACCGGGGAAGACTCGCCCGTAGACTGGGATATTATGTTTGATGTATCACCGGGTTGTTCGCTGCCGGGGAGGTTCCTGCTCCGTTGAGCTGTCCGCGACTGGCCGCGCGTTTGGGCGGGCTGCTGGGACTGTGGACGCGAGGAAGTACTGGACGACGTGCCCCCGAATATTTCGACCAGCTTCGCCGCGACCTCGGCCGCGTCGGTGTTGTGTATCTTTACGAATTCGATTTCGGTTTCGACGTCGAGGTTCTCGATTATCGAAAGTATCCTGTTGAGGTTGTCCGTCGTTTCGATAATTATGAGCATGTTCAGCGCGGGGTAGACGACTACGTCGCCCTCACGTGAAACGAGTGGCTTCAGTATGGCGGCAACCTCGTCGGCCTTGGTGTTCTTGAGCTGAACGAGCCTCGTCGTGAAGCTGTCGGAAGATACGCCGTAGGACGTTCCGATCTCGGTCGGTATGCTCGTGATCTTGATGTCACGTTTGGGGACTATGATGTTGATCCCGTCTTTCTTCACCACCGAAAAGCCGTTCAGGCTGAGGATGGTTTCGAAGAGCCTCATGGCGTTTTCCCTTTTGAAACCGCCGGGTGCTATAACGGTGATTTTCTTTCCCTTTACAGTTTCGTCCAGCACGAAGCTCTGACCGGTTATCTCGCTTATGGTTTGAATGAGGTCCTGAATGTCCATTTCGGACTGGAGATTTACTATTTCGCCATCGGTGATTACTACCTCGGGTTCCTGAGGCTGGGGTTCGGCCTGCTGACCGTTCCCATTACCGTTCTGGGGCTCCTGCTGTTGCTGCTGCGTCTGTTGCTGCGGCCTTTGAATCTGCTGTTGTTGCGACGGCTGCTGAAACTCCTTACGCCCGCCGCCGTTCGAGCGCTGCTGCTGTATTCCCTGGCGCCTTTTCTCTATCTCTTCCTGGCGTTCTTTTCTTCTTTGCTCGAGCTCCGTCGTATCGAACTGCTGGGCGATTTCCCTGCCGATTATCTCTTCGGTGCTTGCAGCCTGGGTCATTATCACGGAGCCGTCGGAAAAACCGTCGGGGAAGCTGCCGGCAACGGTGTACGAGCCCTGTGGAGGAATCCCTATGATGTCGCCTTTGGAGAGGGTGTCCCTTGTCAGGCCGTTATGCAGTTTTATGTCGGCTACCGAGACGCCGAATTTTTCCCCGAGACTGGAGAGGGTGTCGCCTTCTTTTATCGTATAAGTGATTTCTTCGGCTAGCGGGTTGCCCGCGCCTTCGCCGGGCGGGAGCTCGGACGTTTCGGCGGAATTCTCCATTACGACGGGCTTTTCGTGATTCGTGTTCACGTATACGTACAGCGTGAGGAGAAATACCAGTATGACGATGTTAATGAGTAAGCCTTTAATCATGAAATCCTCGCTGTCGCGGCGCGCTGTCGTCCGTCCTGTTCATAAAAGGTCTTATCCCACGCGGACCTGAAAGTCAATAACAAGAACACTATACGCTCCCGCTCCTATTTAACGACGTACTGATACGAGTACTGTTTGCCGGCCCTCGTAAAGTCTATCGAGAAGCTGCTCTGGGACCTCAGCTCTTCGAAAATCCCGAGCGCCCTTTCGACGTCGCTAAGCTCCACATTGTTTATCCTGTGTAGCGTGTCTCCGTTTTTTATCCCTATTTTCCAGAATATGCTGTTCGACCGGATGCCGAAGAACCTGAGCCCGTCCTGCTGCGGTATGACGCGCGCCTGCTGGACTATGTTGGTCGGGTCGCTGAGGACGTCTTCCAGGAGCTCACGGCTTATTTCGTATTCGTTGTCGGATATCTTGTTTATCCCTTCGTCGATTTGCTCGCCGCCGCCTTTGTCGGCCGGCTGAACCGTTCTGTTCGTGTTGGTCGCCACCGGCCTCGAAGAGGCCACTTCTTCCCCGATGTTCTTACACTTGATGGTTTCCTGGCCTTTCTGCCGCTGTATGACGGCCTTGCAGCCCATGACCTCGACGAGGCTAACCCTTTCGGTGTCGATTATTCTTATCTGCTCGCCGCTCGTGTAGCCCTGGACCTTGTTGTTGCCCGGGTTCTTGATTATGGCTACGGAGGGGGCGTCGGGGTTAATGATCGTACCGAGAAGGACTATGTCCAGATTCGAATCGGGAAGCGCTTCCTGGCCGCCTGCGCCTGCACCGCCGCCGGCCGATGCCGTAGCGTCGGAAAGGTTGGTGATTCCGAATATATTTCTCGTAAGTATGAGGTTGTAGTACGAACGCGGACGGCGGACGCTGGTGTCTCTGTGCCTGCCTGGGTTGCCCTGGTCGAGCTTTTGTGACGCTATAGCGCCGGGGGACGAAACCACGCCCTGCAGCTTTTGATTCACCGTAAGAGCGGCAAGATATGCCAATCCCGTTAGAAGGAGGAGGTTAAGTACCCAAACATATTTCTTTAGAATAGTTACAAGCATTTAAGTAGAATGGTTAAATTTACCCTAAAAAATAAAGTTTTCTACTTTATCTGTCAAGATAAATATCTCCCCGAGGCCGGTACCCGCCCCGAGCTTCGCCGCGAAATCCTTCAGCTCCTATATTACGATTGAAGAAAAAAACCGGATGGGCGCCGTGTAATTTGCCGCCGATCGAAAAAACAGGGCTGTGAAGCGTCACCTTCACCTTTTCGCCTGAAAAAAAGCCCGGTTTTTCGGAATTATATCTAATTGACTCTCCTGTTCGTTCCATTAGCCGCCCCGCAGCATTCAACCAGCTCGGTCAGAAGGCTACTCTGAAACTCCTTGGTCTTCCATCCGATTCCGTTGTCGAGTATGGAAAAGACGAGTACGTCTCCCTGCTTCGTGAAAACGTAACCGGACAGCGCCCTTACATTATTGAGATATCCGGTCTTGGCCATAACCCTTCCCTGTACGCTCGATGCCTTGAATCTCTTTTTCAAGGTCCCGTCGACCCCGGCTATGGGCAGGGAATCGATGAAATCGGACGCGATGATCCTGTTTGTATACGCGTAGCTTAGAATGTCTGCGAGTGTTTCGGGGGAAACCCTGTTAAGGAGCGAGAGACCGGAGCCGTCGACTACCCTGAACCCGTTTTTAATACCTATGCCGTTCAGGAACTCCGAGATGACCTGTGAGCCGCTCTCCCAGGAACCGGGAGCGCCTTTGAACTCGGCGCCGAGGGTTTTGATAAGGTTCTCGCCGATTATATTGACGCTGTTTTTATTGTATTCGGTGATGACCGAGGAAAGTGGGTCGGAATAGTGGGTGTAGAACACCGTGGCCCATCTTGGCGTTTCGCCCGCGACCACCGGGCCGCTGACCTTTATGCCCGCCTCCTCGAGGGCGCTTTTGAGGACGTTGCCCGTCAGGAGCTCGGGGCTGTTTACGGGTATCTTCAGAAGGACGCTGGCCTTGGGCTTTACCCTGCCGCCTATGGCTATGGTGTCCGGGCCCTGCCAGTTGCTCGTAAGCGCGCCCGCCTTGGTGCTGGTTACTGCGTTGTTGATTATCTTGATGTTCGAGCCCGCGGGGAGTATGTCGATACGGGGCTTCTGCCCGGACGCGGCCGCACGAACCCTGACCTCTATCGTATTGTAATTAAAGGAAAGCGCGCTTATCGGGGGGCTGTAGAAATCGTTGACCCATTCGGCCTTCCAGCCCTCGGCCCGCCTTTCGGGGGTGAAATAGGAGTCGTCTACCGTTATGCCGCCCTTTATTTCGGTTACCCCTCTCTTTTTGAGCTGATAAACAATGAAGCCGATGTGGGGCTCGCCGAGCGTCGGATCGCCGTAGCCTTTAATATAAAGCCCCCCGTGGAGGACGCCCTCGGATATGCCGCCGCCCGAGAAAAATTCGGTCTTGAACCTGTAATCCCTCTTTAGAAGGGACAGGGAGGCGACGGAAGTTATGATTTTTCGTTCGATGCCGGTATGAAGAGGTTCTGGGCGTTGTGCTCGAAAAGGGTCTCACCGGAGGTGAGGATTTGACGACTACGCCCATCTTGCCGTTGTTGCGCGCCTCGACAGGGAGAAGGGTTGCTATCTTTGCTGTGTATGCCCCGTTCTCCGTGCCGGCAGGTATGGCCCGGTCGTTGGTAAAGGTAAAAGCGCAAGCGCCAGAAAGGTACGAGAATCCATCTCATATTAGGGTTTATATTTTAACACCTAAGAGATTCTATTGCAAAGAAAGTTTGTAAAAATTTTTGGGGTCGGAGGGAGCGAAAATTTTGCGGTTTTCGGGCCTGTCCGGCGGCCTCGCCGGTCCCCTGGACCGGTCCTCGGCGCTTGCTACGGCCATGGCCAACGGCGGCGCTTAATGATATCATTTCCGGGGACGGCATTTCGGACGTTCGTCGGATATCTATTTACAGATCAGCGGAAATAAGGAATGGCAAAAAAGAAAGTTGTGTTCTTCGACCTGGGAGACACCCTCGCCTCGACGGATCCTCCTTTTATATACCGTATAGCGCAGGCCATGCGGAAGGCCGGATTCGGCATATCGGACAAGGAGCTCGAAGAGGCCTACGTGGCCGCCGATTACGAGCTTTACCTGAAGCATAAGCGGGAGGGGGGAATAAACCCCGCACAGCACAGGGCGTGGTTCCTGCCGCTGCTTTACGAAGCGGTTTCACCGCCCGGAAATATTGACAAATTCCGAAGCAGGGTGAGGGAAGAGATGAGCGCTCTCAGGTTCACCAGGACCGCCCTCCCGGGCGCGGTCGAGCTCCTGGAACGGCTGAAGGGAGAGGGGTACAGGCTCGCGGTCATATCGAACAACGACGGCTATACGGTGGAAAAGTGCGAAGAGGTGGGAATCAAAGATTACTTCGATCACATATTCGATTCGACGCTCCTTAACCTTATAAAGCCGGACCCGCGCATATTCGAATACGCGGCCGAGAGGTGCGGCATATCGCCGTCCGAGGCGGTGCACGTCGGGGACATGTTCGGCTCGGACGTGATGGGCGGCAGGGACGCCGGGCTCGACGTCATATGGTTCAACGCGAGGAATGCGCCGAAGCCGGACGTGCCGCGCGTCAGGGAGGCGGGGTCGCTCGCCGAAGTCGCGGACTTGATTGGCTGATTTTTCCCATTAACCTCTCTCTGTTAGCGCTCCCGGCAGGATCGAGACCGCAGCCGCCGGTACATCTCTATTAACAAACCGCATATATGAAAGGCGAAATTAAAATCATCGGGGCCAGGGAAAATAACCTCAAGGACGTGAGTGTTTCCATACCCTGGCACAGCTTCACCGTGGTCACGGGGCTGAGCGGGTCGGGCAAGTCGTCGCTCGCGCTCGATACCCTCTACGCCGAGGGGCTCAGGAGATATATAGAGTGCCTGTCCACCTACGCGCGGCAGTTCCTGGAGCGCGTCGACCGGCCGGACATGGACGACATATCCGGGCTTCCCCGGCGGTCGCCATAGAGAGCAGGAACAACGTCAGGAATTCGCGCTCGACCGTCGGCACGACGACCGAGGTGTACGACTACATGCGTCTCCTGTTCGCCAAGATAGGGAGGACGTACTGCCCCGAGTGCGGCGTGGAAGTGAGGCGGAGGTCGCCGGAGGATATAGCCAAAGAGCTCGTGGCCGGCCACGACGGGAAGAGGGCGCTCGTAACCTTCCCGCCGGGAAGCTCGACGCTGACGCCGAAGGAGCTCATGGCCGCCGGGTTCACGAGGGTGGTCTCGGACGGAGAGGTGATCGACATCGAAGGGCTCGACGCCATCCCGGCCGGGGCCGAGGTGCTCCAGGACAGGGTCGTGCTCGGAAAGAAATTTTTTTCGAGGATCGTGGAAGCGCTAGAACAGGCGCTCGACGAGAGCAGGTACGTTCACGTCCGTATAGTGGACGGCGAGACCCTTCGGTTCTCAAAAGAGCTCGAATGCACATCGTGCGGAAGGACGTTCAACGATCCGTCGCCGCTCTTATTTTCGTTCAACAGCCCGCAGGGGGCGTGCCCCGCGTGCAAGGGGTTCGGAAACATACTCGGACTCGACGCCGACCTCGTCGTACCCAACCCCGAGAAGAGCCTCGCGCAGGGGGCGATAGAGCCGCTTACGAAACCCTCGCTCAAGAACGAGATGAAGCGGCTCCTCCGTTTCGCGGAGGAGAGGGGCGTCTACACGAACAAGCCGTACGAGAAGCTGACGGACGAGGACAGGCGGCTCCTGTTCGAAGGCGGGCCCGGGTTTTCGGGCGTGAAGGGCGTGTTCAGGCATCTGGAAGAAAAGAACTACAAGATGCACGTGAGGGTGTTTCTCAGCAAGTACAGGTCGCCGTTTACGTGCGAGGAATGCGGCGGCTCGCGTCTCGTGAAGGAGGCGCTGTGGGTGCGCGTCGCGGACAGGAACATTGCGGAGCTGTCGGAGCTTTCGATAGGGGAGCTCGGGGAATTCTTCGAAAATCTCTCGCTCACGGAATACGAGCTCGCGGTCTCCACCGAAATACTGAAGCAGATAAGGTCGCGCGTGGATTTCCTGAACAAGGTCGGACTCGAATACCTTACACTCGCGCGGCTCTCGCGGACGCTTTCGGGCGGCGAGGCGCAGAGGGTGAACCTCGCGTGCCAGCTGGGCGCGGCTCTGACAGAAACCCTTTACATAATGGACGAGCCTTCCATCGGGCTTCACCCGAGGGACGTGGACCGCCTCGTCGCGCTCATAAAGGAGCTCCGCGACAGGGACAACACGGTCGTCGTGGTCGAGCACGACTTCGAGATGATAAGGGAGGCCGACAACATCATCGAGCTCGGCCCGCTCGCCGGCGAAAGGGGAGGGGAGATCGTATACCAGGGGAGCGTGAAGAACCTCCTCGGGAAGAAGTCGGATTCGTTGACGAAGAAATACATGACGGGCGAGTCGCGTATAGAAGCGCCTAAGAAGCGGAGGAAGGGAAGCGGGAAGAGCCTCACGGTCTCCGGTGTCCGCGAGAATAACCTGAAAGACATAACCGTCTCGCTTCCTCTCAAAACGTTCATATGCGTATCCGGCGTGTCTGGCTCGGGGAAAAGCTCGCTCGTGACCGACGTACTTTACTCCGCCCTAGCGCGGAGGTTCGACGGCAGCGTAGAGAGGGTCGGGAAGTACGGGGAGATAACGGGCGTCGAGAATATATCGGGCATCGTGATGCTCGACCAGGCTCCGATAGGCAGAAGCTCGCGTTCGAATCCCGTCACCTACATAAAGGCTTACGACGAGATAAGGAAGGTGATGGCAGGCACGTGGGACGCGAAGTCGAAGGGGCTTACGCCGTCGCACTTTTCGTTCAACGTGGCCGGGGGAAGGTGCGAGACGTGCGAGGGCGCGGGCGTGCAGCTGATAGAGATGCACTTCCTCGCCGACGTGTACGTGACGTGCGAGGAGTGCGGCGGGAAGAGGTTCCACAAGGATGTTCTTTCCGTCAGGTACAGGAACAAGAACATCGACGACATACTTGCGCTGACCGTGAACGAGGCGATTAACTTCTTTTTCGAGGTGCCGTCACTCGGCCGGAAGCTGAAGGTGCTCCAAGATGTCGGGCTCGGATACATAAGGCTCGGGCAGGCCGCGCCGACGCTTTCGGGGGGAGAGGCGCAGAGGATCAAGATAGCGCGCGAGCTGAGCGGGAAGGGCGGCAAGGACCTGCTTTACATACTCGACGAGCCGACCGTGGGGCTCCACGCCGAGGACGTCCGGAAACTCCTCGACGTGATAAACAGGCTGGTCCTCGCGGGGAATACCGTCCTCGTCGTCGAGCACAACGTGGACGTCATCAAGTCGGCCGATTACGTGATAGACCTCGGCCCGGAGGCGGGGGACGCGGGCGGCTACGTTGTAGCGTCGGGGACGCCGGAAGAGGTCGCCGAAGCGAAGTCGTCCTACACGGGGAAGTATCTGAAGAAGGCGCTTTCCGCCTGACGGACGCGGCACGGGCTCACGCTGCAAGCCGTCATTTTTGAGCCGCATCCCGTTTTCATATAAAATAATATTCCGAGTACTTTCCCGCCTGAATTTTTGTGACGGCAGTTTCCAGGACTTGTAAAACGGAAAACAGGGCTTATATAAATTTCTGATACTCACAGGGGAATAGCATATGGCTTCAGTAAGAAGGGACTATTATGAAGTGTTGGAGGTCGAACGGACCGCGAGCCACCAGGAGATAAAAAAATCCTACCGCAGGCTGGCGATGCAGTACCATCCCGACCACAACAAGAGCCCCGACGCTGAAGAGAAGTTCAAGGAGCTGTCGGAAGCCTACAGCATACTGTCGGACTCGGACAAGCGCGCCAGATACGACAGGGGAGGCTTCGCGGCGCTCGACGGCATGTCGGCCGAGGACCTTTTCAGCAACATGGGATTCGGGGACATTTTCGGACGGGGCACCGGCAGCATATTCGACGACATATTCGGATTCGGGCGCGGAAGGAGAGGGCCCGCGAGGGGGCCGAACGTCGAGGTCGAGCTCGTCGTTTCCCTGAAACGCATACTCATCGGCGGCGAGGAGACTGTCCGCTACTCGCGCACCGTGGCGTGCTCGGAATGCGGCGGGTCGAGGGCGCGGCCCGGCACGGAGCCGAAGGTATGCGCCGAGTGCGGAGGGTCGGGGCAGAAGGTGTTCACGACACAGCAGATGGGCATGACCGTCCAGCAGGTCGCCGTGTGTCCCACCTGCAGGGGCCTCGGCTCTATAATCGAAGACCCGTGCCCGCACTGCAGGGGAACCGGGAGCGAAGAGCAGGAGAGCGAGATAAAGATCAGGGTGCCGGAAGGCATCGAGGAAGGGACCGCGCTCAGAGTCACGGGGCATGGCGGGTTCAGCCCCGAGCCGGGCGGCACGCCGGGCGACCTCATCGTCGTGATCCACACCGAGGAAGACCCGCGGTTCGAGAGAAGGGGCGACCACCTCCACAGGATCGAAAAGATACAGATTGCAGATGCCGTATTGGGGATAACGCTTACCGTGCCGACTCTCGTCGGCGAGGCGGAAGGTGAAGGTCCCGGCGGGGACCCAGCCGGGCACCGTCATGCGGCTCGCGAACGAGGGCCTGCCCAACTTCCGCAGCGGCCGCCGGGGCGACATATACCTCAGAATCCAGGTCGAGATACCCAAAAAGATTTCCGACGAAGAGAAGGAAATTTTCGACAGGCTTAAAAGAGCTCGGCGAAGGAAAGGCTAAATAGAACTCCTTACCGGCTCGCTGCCCGGAGCCTGCGCGGCCCTCACTGCCCGCCGGTAACCGCCGTCGAAGTGAACGGGAAGCTCAGCGACCGGAATACGTCGTTCGAGCTGTTGACGTAGCCGACGTCGAGCGTCACCCGGCTCACGGTTTCGGGCAATTCCTTGAAGTAGATAAATCCCTCGATAGACGCATTCGGATAAACCATTCCGGGCATAAGAGCGCCGGTGACGACGTCCTTCGTGCTGACCGGGACAGGGTAGTAGTAGACCGGCGGCGGGTAGTACCAGAATGAGCCATAGTAAGGCCTGTAGAACGGGCGGTAGTATCCCCACGGCCCCCACGGGCCGCCTCCCCAGCCGCCGTAGCCGAACCCTACCGAAACGCGCGGGTAGGCAGGGGCGTAGTTGAAGTCGGACTGGGACAGCATGTTGGCAACCGTCTCGGGATTTATCGGGCCGTACTGGGTCCTGAACTCGTCGAACATGACGAGGTCCTTATAGCTTACGATTATCGGGCTTCCGGAGAAGTTCTCTATCTCGACATAGAACGGCGTGACGAAGATTGGCAGGTTGCGCGGAGTCCCGGGCCAGTAGGACGGGATGACGGTTATCCTTACGCCGTCCTCGGAGGTTTGGATGCTTGGCACGGGGTTAAACGATACCGCGGGCTGCCTGTACGCGGGATAACAGCCGGCGAGGGCGGGTATAAGAAGCACGAGTCCTATGCAGATTGCGGCGGTGTGTGTATAAGCGCACTTCATTCCGGCCCCCTGTGCAAGATATAAATCAGTATATAAAAGTATAGTTTACCACCTCTTCACTTTCCATAAATATAACGGGCCGAACTATGCCGAATAGCCCCGGAAATCCTGCCGGTTGGTCCTCCGCACACCCCCGCCGGACTTGGCTTACCAGCCCTGATTTGCTACAATAAATCTTCACAAATTCCACGGGAGACAGGAAAAAGAAATGGGAAAATATCCGCCGGGTCTGGACGTAGCGATCGATTATAAATTCATGGATGCGGTGTTCGAGAGGCGCTCGCGGAGGTTCGGCCTCGGGATGGAGATCGAAAAGGGGCCGCTCGCGTACAAGTCGGAGCACGAGCCGGTTCCGCTGTCGGAGCTCGAAGAGGCCATCATCGTCTGGAACGGACTCGGCGTGAAGAACATCAACCTGTCCGATTTCCCCCCGCACGTAGGGCTCGACCTCGAAATGCAGTTTACGAGCAGGACAATACCGGCGCTCGGCGACGTGCACAGGACGGAGCTCTTTTACACGAACGACAGCGGCACGTATATGGTGAAGCTCCACGACAAGCAGGCGGACGATTTCAGGGGGCTCGAAGGGCTCAGCCGCGAGAAGCGGGTGGACAGGATCCTCGAGCTCTTCAAGGAGTCGCGCATACAGCTCGAGGACAAGAGGGCGGACCTGCCGACCAAGCCGCCGGGAATCGCGGCGCATAACCTTTGGAACGTAAACAAGCCGGGCACTACGGTTTTCATGCCCGTTACCGACCTTTCGGCCTGTATCATCAACCTATTTTTCTTCTACATGAGGGCAGACCACAGGTTTAACTTCGTAGACGAGCTCCACGGACTCAGATATCCGGGGACGGAAGAGTGGGTGAAGAAGGGGCTCATCGACCAGGGGAAGAGGATGCCTCTCATAGAGGCCGAGCTAAGGTTCGCGAACGGCTACATCGCCGAGCAGGCGTTCATGGGGCAGAACATGGTTCTGACGCTCCAGACGCTCGGGCTCGGGGGCTGGCTCTTCAGCGGGTTCGCCAGCATGTTCATGCTGGGCGGGACGCCGTTTAACCGCGGGCTCGGGTTCAGGTTCACCACTCCTCAGCCCAAGAGCGGCGCCGGCAATCCGAACCCCGTCGCTGTCGGAAAGGACGGGCTCTTCCAGGCGTTTTGCCCGCCCTATTACAAGGACATGGGCGAGGCCGTCGAGGCGCTGAACGATATGAAGTGGTCGAACTGGGAGTCTCACACCATGCCGTTCAAGGACCCCGAGGGCGTCCTTCACGAGGTCGAGAGGCCGAGCAAGGAAGAGATACAGATCGTAAAGGACATGTGCAACTACATCTACGACACCTACGGCAGGTTCCCGGCGTTTTCGGACCCGATGTTCCTTAGGTTCATGGTGCAGGCGCATCACCTGGACCTCGACTTTTACGACAAGTATTATCCGCCGGGCGCGTACACGGAGAACCACAAGAACCACTTCAAGCTCTGGCATCCGGAGCTGCCGGACCCGTTCGAGAAGTGAGCTGCGGGATCGTGAAGGGTTCGATATGAAAAAGATTTTCGTGAGCCTCGAGTATCCGGGCGAGGCTGTGGAAAGACTGGCGGAGAAGTATGAAGTCGCTGTTTTCAGGGAAGAGCGCCTTCCGACGCGGAAGGAATTACTCGAAGGTGCGGCGGGCTCTTCTGCCGTCATATCGACGGTCGCCGATTCCATAGACAGGGAGTTTATCGACCTCCTCCCCGATTTGAAGATAGTTTCGAACTGCGGCGTCGGGTACGAGAACGTGGACGTCGCTTACGCCACGGAGCGCGGCGTCATGGTCACCAACACGCCGAACGTCCTCACCGAAACAACGGCCGACCTTGCGTGGGCGCTCATCTTCGCCGTCGCGCGGAGGGTCGTCGAGGCGGACGCCTACGTAAGGGAGGGGAGGTTCAAGACGTGGCACCCGTCGCTTCTCATGGGACAGAACGTACACGGAAAAACCCTCGGCGTGTTCGGCATGGGCCGCATCGGCTCGGCCGTAGCCCGCAGAGCGTCCGGGTTCGGGATGAAGGTCCTCTACCATAACAGAAGCAGGAACGAGGCCTCGGAGAAGAAGACCGGGGCGGAGTACGCCGAGTTCACACGGCTGCTCGAAGAGTCGGACTTCATCGTGATCACATCACCGCTGAACGAGGGGACGCGCGGGCGGTTCGGGGCCGAGGAGTTCCGGAAGATGAAGCGGAGCGCGATAATAGTGAACGTCGGCAGGGGGCCTATAATAAAAGAGGCGGAGCTCGCGGCGGCTCTCAAAGACGGAACGATATGGGGCGCGGGGCTCGACGTTTACGAGAAGGAGCCCGAGATAGCCCCCGGGCTTCTGGACCTCCCGAATACGGTCCTGCTCCCACACATCGGGAGCGCGGCACGGGAGACGAGGGAGGATATGATAGACATGGCCGTGACGAGCGTCGAGCTCGCGCTGGACGGCAAAACCCCCAAACACCTCGTAAATCCCGAAGTGCTCGAAAGGCTGAAATAGTCCTACGGGTTCATCCCCTCGATCGAAGACCCCGGCCTTCCCGCCTACTGGGAATTCAGCGTCGGGAAGAGGTTCTTGTTCCCCGTGAACTTCTTGATCGTTTTAAAGATGTCGCTCTCCTCGAACTGCGAGGGGTGTATCGGCTCGGACTCGTCGTCCTCGAACAGCCTCCAGTAGGAAATGAGCAGCGCCTTGGCCTTGGCTATCTGGAGCTTGGGCGACTCGTGCGGACCGCCGAGAAGGAGCTCGATGAATTCACGCCCCTTGTCCTCGCCGTATTCCCGTATGCCCTCTTCGAGGAACTTCTCGTAGATGCCGACGTGCGGGTCGTTGTAGGATCCGGAGGTCTCGTAAATGTCGATGAGCTTGGTGGAAAGGTCCTTGATCTTGTCCATGTCCTCATGGATGATGTCTATCTTCTCCATGAGCCCCGAAAGATCGTTATAATCTACATCGGAGAGATCGAAGCCTCGATAGTTAACTGGAACGTCAGAGTCGAATTCATCGTAATTATCTACCATTTCCGGTTACCCTCCTTTAAGCGATTATATATTAAGAGTGTATGAATTATTCCCGGAACTTTCAAGCCCCAATTCTTCTTAAATCGCCGTGCGGATTTTCCCGTGGCGGGGGCCGGCCGAACGGCGGCGGAAATTTCGCTATGATAAGCGCTATTTGGAGCCGAAGAGCGATTTGAACGGCAGTTTCAGCAGGTAGAGAATTACCGCGGGCCTTAAAAAAATAGAGGCGAACTGCCAGATGTCGGACGGGGACATGTATATCTTGGAGTCCCATACCCCCATCTGACCGCTCAGCACGACAAAGTCGCCCTCTACCGACGAATCGTTCACCTTGATCTCGAAATCTCCAGCGGGGCTTACAACCTTCATAGAGGGACCTCCTTCGACGTGTGTGTGCTTGAAAATTAATTATCGCACAAAGGGGAGCGGTTGACCAGTGTGGGGGAGTCCGAGTAGCGAATGGGTATGGCGCGTGCTCAGGATATGGCTTTTCTCATGACGTCCACGGGGGCGTTTTCGCCGGTCCATATCTCAAAGCTGAGGGCCCCCTGGTAGAGGAGCATTCCGAGGCCGCCGACGGCCTTGTGCCCGAGCGCCCTTCGCCTCCTTCACCAGCTTCGTTTCCCTCGGCTTGTAGACTAGGTCGTACACCGCCGCGCCGTCCTGAGCGCACCGATATTTATTTCGAGGCCGGAAGCGCCTTCCATGCCCCCGGACGTCGAATTTACGAGAAGGTCTGTTAGCCCAAGCTCTTTCGTCATCGCCCCGGCGTCGCCGGAGTCTACCGGGTATATCACGGTATCTGGGAAGAAGCGCCCGAATTCTTCGGCCAGCTTCTCGGCCTTGCCCGGCGTCCGGTTGGCTATCGCGATTCTCTTCGCGCCGTTCATGCCGAACGCCGAGATCACCGCCCTTGCCGCGCCGCCGGCGCCGAGCAGCAGAATGCTCGCACCTTCGGGGGATATGCCGAGCTCCTCGCGGGCGTCGCGCATGAAGCCGCCGACGTCTGTGTTGTAGCCGGTGAGCCTGCCGCCCTCGTTCTTGACCGTGTTGACCGCGCCAGTGTGTTTCGCGTCGGGGGAGACTTCGTCGAGGTGCGGAATGATCGCCTGCTTGTGCGGTATAGTGACGTTGACGCCGCTTATGCCGAGGGCCCTTATCGCGTCGGCCGCCTTGCCTATGTCGTCCGGGTGGACGTCGAAAGCCGTGTATACGCAGTCGAGCCCGAGGGCCGCGAAGGCGCTGTTATGCATGAGCGGGGAGAGGCTGTGGCTGACCGGGTGGCCGAATATGCCGTAGATTTTCGTTGTGGCTTTTACCTGCATTTGGGGGCGTCCCGTGTTTACGTGATTATATCACTTGCCCGCGGCGAGGAGCGCCTGCTTTACCTGCTCGACGTCCTTGCCTATCTGCTCGACGAGCGCGTCCACGCTTTCGAAGCGTCTTTCGTCCCTTATGCGCCGGACGAACTCGACGGCCAGTCTTTTATTATAAATGTTCCCGGAGAAATCGAATATGTGGGTTTCGATGAGGAGCTTGCTGTCGCCGAATGTCGGGCGGTATCCGATGTTGGTGATGCTGTCGTGCTTTACGCCGTCCACGCTCGCCCGTGTGGCGTAGACGCCTTCCTTGGGGAGTATCTCCCAGTCCGTTTCGAGGTTAGCCGTGGGGTAGCCTATCTGCCGCCCTCTCTTTTCGCCCTCGCCGACAGTGCCGTCGATGTAGAAGTTATATCCCAGGAATGCGGCGGCCTTTTTCATGTCACCCGCCCGGAGAAGGTTCCTTATGGCGGAGCTGCTGACGACCTCGCCGCCGATGGTAAACGGCTCGGCGACCTCTATCTCGAAGCCGTGTTTTTCGCCCAACTCGCGGAGGAGCTCTGCATGGCCCTCCCTATTCTTCCCGAACGAGAAATCGGGGCCTACTATCAGGTGCTTTATGTGGAGCCTGCCGACGAGGATTTCGTTTACGAATTCCTCGGCCGTCATGGCGGCGATTTCTTTCGTGAACGTGTAGCAGGCGGCGTAGTCGATGCCCTCGGCTTCGAGGAGCCTGAGCCTTTCCCTCATCGGGAGAAGGAGCGGGACGTCTATATTCCGGAGGACTTTCTGGGGATGCGGATGGAACGTTATCACGCACGAGCCCACACCCTTCTCGGCGGCCGACTGTTTTACGGCCGCGAGTATTCTTTTGTGCCCCATATGCACGCCGTCGAAGTTCCCGATGGTTGCGGAAGTGGGGCTGCCTATCGGCTCATCTGCGTCGAATAAGACCTTCATGCCTGAATCGTGAGAGCGTCGGCGCGGCTATGCGGAGTGACTTTGTTTTTCTTCCTGCCGCCGTCGCCGTGCGCCGGGCTGTCCGAATGTGCCGGGGAAAATACCTGTCACCCGGCCGACAGCGAAGTGAATAGTACCATAACCTTCTGAAAGTAAAAGCTTAAATCCGGAGGATATATAGGCCCGTGCCGGCGCGTCATTTCCGCCAGAAGGCGGACGTGAAGAGAACGAGCACGGTAAAGAGCTCGAGCCTTCCCAGAAGCATTAGGATCGCGAGGACGACCTTGCTGAAATCCGTGAGGCCTGCGAAGTTGCCGACGGGGCCGACCGCGCCGAGGCCGGGGCCGACGTTGCCGAGGGCGGTGGCGCTGGCGGATATCGCCGTCATGAGCGGGAGGTTCTCACCGGCCGTCAGGAGCAGTGTCCCCGCGACGAAGACGAATATATAGAGGAGGCAGAATGTAGAAACGCTGGAAAGGACCTCGGGCGCTATGGGTTTCTTGTCGACCCTTATCGGGATTATCGAACGTGGATAGATGAGCTTCTGCATTTCCTGATAGCCCTTTTTGAAGAGGACTACGATCCTTATGTTCTTTATGGCCCCGGACGTCGAGCCCGCACACCCGCCGGCGAACATCATCAGGAGGAGCAGCAGCTGTGACATCGTGGGCCAGAGGTCGTAATTAGCCGTTACGAAGCCGGTCGTGGTGCTTATCGAAATGACCTGGAAGCTCGAATACCGTAGGGCCTCGAGAAAGCTCGGGTAAATGGTCATCCGCACTTCGAAGGCCACAATAAATATGACGATGAGGTTGAAGAGGAGATAGAACCTGAACTCCGAGCTCTTCCAGAGCTTTCCGGGCTTTCCTTTCGTGAGCCAGTAGAGGAGGACGAAGCTCATACCGGCGATGAACATGAATACGGTGAGTATGCAGTCTATGGCGGCGCTGTTGTATGCGGCGATGCTCGAATTCTTTACGCCGAAGCCGCCCGTCGCGAGAGTGGCGAAGGAGTGGAGGACGGATTCGAAAACCGGCATCCCGGCAACGGAAAGAAGGATGACCAGGAGGACCGAGAGGCCGACGTATACGGCCCAGAGGTTCTTTGCCGTTTCTGCTATGCGCGGCGTGATTTTCTCGGTCGTCGGGCCCGTGGATTCAAGCCCCATGAGCTGCATGCCGCCAACCGCCAGGCGGGGAAGTATCGCGATGCCGAGGAGTATTATTCCCATGCCCCCCAGCCACTGTGTGAAGCTCCGCCAGAAGAGTATGCCGTGGGGCAGTGCCTCGATGTCTCTTATGACGCTAGCGCCGGTGGTGGTGAAGCCCGAGACCGATTCGAAGAACGCGTCCGCCGGGTTCGGCAGGGCTCCGTATATAAACAAGGGCAGCGCGCCGAATATGCTGCAGCCGAGCCACGCGAGTGTCGCCACCAGAAAGCCTTCCTTTCGCCTGAGCTCTGTCACGGGACCGTTTGGTATCGTAAGCCGTTCGAGCGCGAAGCCGAATACGCCCGTTATGATCGCCGAAGCCAGGATCGCGACGAGGTCGTCTTCGCCGTAGAGGATAGGGAAGACCGCAGGAATCAGCATTACGACCCCGAGCAGCTTAAGCATGTTGCCGATTATGTGAAGGACAAGTCTGATATTCACTGGCCTAGTATGCTCTCGACTTTTTTAACGGCGTCCGGGAGGCTGAAGACTATGACCCTGTCGCCGGGCTGGGGCGCGTAATCGCCCCTCGGGATTATTACCTCGTCCCCCCTGAGCGCGATGCCTATAATGGCGCCCTCGGGGAAATGCGCTTCCTGGAGCGGGATGCCGCTCAGCCTGGTTTCGTTCGTGATGTTGAATTCGAGCACCTCGGCCCTGCCTTCCTCGACGAGCGCGACGTGCGCGACCCCCCCGATATGAAGGAGGCTCAGTATTTCGTTGGCGAGCGCGAGCCTGACGCTTATGGCCCTGTCCACACCTATCGTTTCGAGAAGGTCGATGTAGTCGGGCTTGGTGTAGAGGACGGTCGTTCTTTTCGCGCCGAGGTTCTTTGCAAGAAGGGCGCTGAGGACGTTCTCCTCGTCGTCGCCCGTAAGCGCAAGGAAGTAGTCGGCCGAATCGACGCCGGCTTCCTTAAGGGCGTCGCTGTCCGTAGCGTCTCCCTTGAATACGCGCACCTTTTCGAGCTCCTCGGCGGCCTGGCGCGCCTTTTCGGAATTGCTGTCTATTAGCTTTACCTTAATGCCCTCTTTCGTGAGCGCACTGGCCGCGCCCTTTCCGACCCTCCCGCAGCCCATTATGACGGCGGTGTGGACGGCCTCCTCGACTACCCCGAAAAGCTGCTTCAGCTTGTGGAGGACCTCGGGGACCCCGAGCGCGAAAACGTAGTCGCCTTCCTTGAGCCTCGTCTCGCCCGTGGGAATCGTTATCTTGCCGTTCCGCGAAACGGCGACGAATATCCAAGATTTCGCCGGCCCGAGGTCGGCAAGGCGCTGCCCCGTTATGGGGGCGTTCTCTTCTATTTTTAGCTTAAAGAGCTTTATCTTTCCGAGGGCGAGCGTTTCGGTCTTCCATGCGAAGGGAGAGCTTATAAGGCTGGATATTTTCTCGGAGATAATGTCGCCGGGGTTTACAACGGAGACGTCGGAGTTCTTTAATATTTCGGGATATCTTCTGTAGCTGTGGTCCCTGACCCTGAGAATAATTCTCCTGATGCCCATCGAGGCCGCGAGAGTGGACGCGAGGATGTTCGTCTTGTCATCTCCCGACACTGCCAGAAGCACATCCGCCTGTGGCAGCCCGGCTTCGTTGAGGACCGCCGGGTTGTCACCGTCGCCTTCGATGACGAGCGCGTCGTGGGATTCCTTCAGCCTCTCGGCCGTTTCGTGGTCTTTCTCGATTATTACGATATCGTGTTCGGTGGAGAGGTTCCTTGCCAGGAATGATCCGACCTGGCCTGCTCCGATTATGACTATATGCATTTGATCTCCGCTTTACGCAGTGCGGGTTCCCGCGGCGGCCGCGGGGCGTTTCTTTATCTTTTTAAGCATTATAACGCCTATAATCACGAGGACGATGGAAATCAGCTGGGCCTGGGAGATCCCCGGAATAAAACTCGGGGTGGTTTCTCTCAGGAATTCGACTAAGAATCTCTGTACGCCCAGAGCGATGATTGTCACTGCGGTGAGCCACCCGGTCGGATAATCCCTTTTCCTTATCTTCCAGAGGACGGCGAACAGAATCAGCATGCAGATGGTGTCGTATATCTGTGTGGGATGCACCGTGTCGAACGTGGGGGGCGAGCCGTTCGGAAAGGCTATAGCCCAGGGGAGATTCGAGGGGGTGCCGTAGTCGTCGCCAACGAGGAGGCAGCCGACCCTTCCGACTGCGTAGGCGATTATGAGGAGCGGCGAAGCGAGGTCGGTTATGACGAGGAACGGAACGCGCTTCATCTGCGTTACGATCCACGCCAGGAATACGGCGCCTATAAGCCCGCCGAGAAATGTGAACCCGGAGGACATATAACGGAGCGGGTCGTGAATGAAGTCGGTGAGGGGGACCTGCTGGTAGAGGAACATGATCTTGGCCCCGCCGAGGCCGCCTATAACGGCCGCTATGAGGAGGAGGTCCACCAGCCCTGCGTCGAGGCCCTTACGTTTGAATTCGGGCTCGGCCAGTATGTACGCAACAAGAAAAGCCAGGAGGACCATGACCGAAAACGAGGATACGGCTATGCCCCCGACAGTGAATAGTACCGGATACAACCATCTCTCCTTTGAACTGGACTGGGGATAAGTCTTACATGCTTTGCGCTTGTCCGCAAACTTCGTCGAAGGCGGCGCGGCGCGGGAAAAAGCTGTGGTAATTTATCTCTTGATGGCCAGGTTTATAGCTTTGACGGCACTGCTCGCCGTGCTTACAGCGCTCCCGTCTCCTGCGGAGGAGACCGGGGACACCGTGAAGGATCCGGCTATTACGACCGGGGAAATAATGTCGCACATTAAATATCTGTCGTCGGACGGCCTCGAAGGCCGTGAGACGGGCACGGAGGGCTCGGAGGCCGCGGCCCGCTACGTCGCGCGCATATTCGAGGAAACGGGCCTCCGCCCGGCGGGCGACGGCGGGACGTATTTCCAGAAGTTTCCGATAACGCCGAAGGTGGGCCTCGGAAAGTCGAACTATTTTTACATTTCATATAAAAGGGAAGAAGGAAGGGCTCGTGCCCGGCGTCGATTATGCCCCGCTCGGAGTGACGGAGAACGGGCTCAGGGCCGGAGAGGTAGTGTTCGCGGGATACGGGATAAGCGCGCCCGAGCTCGGATACGACAATTACAGGGGCCTCGACACACGCGGAAAGATCGTCCTTGCTCTGAGATATGCGCCACCGGGACTCGACCGGCAGGGGAGGTATTACGAATATTCGTCGCTCAGGTACAAGATCGCGACGGCCATGGAGAAGGGGGCGAGGGCGGTGATATTCACGACCCCTACCACCATGAGCGAAGAGGAAGACATCACGGCGGCCGCGCTCGACACGCCGCCAGCTGTGCAAGGCATGCAGGCGCTTATCGTGAGGCGGGACGTGGCCGAGGATATCCTGGAGGCGTCGGGGAATTCTCTTGACGACGTGGAGGAAGCGCTCGCGGGAGAGGAGGGGAGCCCGCTGCCTCTCGCCGGAACGCGGGCCGAGATAAATACGGAGCTCGTGAGGGGAAGCGGGACAGCGCGTCGAACGTCGTCGGATACATCGAAGGGCGCGACCCGAAAGCTGAGAGGACAGGTGATAGTCATAGGTGCGCATTACGACCATCTCGGGAGGCGCACGTACGAGGGGACAACCGACGATATATACAACGGGGCGGACGACAACGCTTCGGGTGTGGCGGGGCTGGTCGAGCTCGCAGAGTATTTCACCTCGTCCAGTGAAAGGCCGAGGAGGAGCCTCGTATTCGCCGCGTTTTCCGGTGAGGAGAAAGGCACACTCGGATCGTCTTATTTCGTCGCCAACCGGAGCCGGATGCCCGGACGGATAGTAGCGATGGTGAACCTCGATATGATAGGCAGGCTCAGGTGGAACAGCCTCGCGGTTTTCGGCTGGACGGCCTGGCCTGCGTGGAGGCCACTGGTAGACGCCGCATGCTCCTCCGCAGGGCTCGAAGCGAATTACGGCGTCATGGCCCCGGGCCTAGCGATGAGTCTGCGTTCGAGATGAACGGCATCCCCGCCGTTAATCTTTCGACCGGCGTTCATGGGGATTACCACACGCCCTACGACGAATGGACGAAGATAAACCCCGAGGGGACGGCGGCCGTGCTGGGGGCAGCGGCTGCGCTCGTGGATTATCTCGCCAGCGCAGGGAGGCCGGAGAATTCCCCGGTGACGCGTTCGCGGGGGATGGCTTTTCCGGGGAAGGGGTTTATATCGGGGCGCTCCCCGATTATTCCGGCGGCGGCCCGGGGGTTACGCTCCTCGGCGTCGTCGAAGGCAGCCCTGCGGCACAAGCCGGGCTCGAAACCGGGGACAGGGTGGTAAGCCGTCTCCGGAAAAGAAATCAGTGGAATAGATGATTACGTTCGGGCCGTAAGGGAGATGTCACCGGGGGAGCGGATACAGGTGATCGCCGAGAGGGAAGGGCGGCCTGTTTCAGTCGTCCTCGTCCCCGAAAAGAGATGACGCGGGCTCTGCCGACGGCGCTCTGCACTATGCCAACGCGCCGGTTATTTCCCCCTCCACGGCGTGTAGTCGATGTTGTGGATTATTCCCATGGAATTGGCGACGGACTGGGACAGCCTCTCGCCGTACTGATCTATCCACTCTTCCGGGGCGTAGGTATAAAAATGGTTGAGCGTCATCCATTCGCCGCCGCTTAAAACCTTGCCGTCCACGACGCTAACCAGGAACACAGTCATGTCGCCGCCGTCCATCGCGTTTATAACCCTGCATTCGGCGTAGGAATGCACATCGAGAAGTACGGGGCTCCCCGTGATGCCCGTCTTGTAGTCTATGCCCTGGAATTTGTCTCTTTCCCTTCCGGTGTAGAATCCGAAGTTCCTTACGAGGCCGAGCTGGTCGGTCCTGAGCAGGTGTATCGTGAACGCGCCGCTACGGGTTATGAAGCTGTGCGTATGATTGATCTTCCATATGCCGACGATGAGCCTCGGGACGGAATGGACTATCGAGGAAGTGACGGCGGTTACCGCGACCTGGCCGTTTATGTCTTCGCCCGCCGAGCTGGTTATCACCACTACGGGCGACAATGACCAGAAAGTGCCGGCTACGGCGGATGCTTCTTCCTTGCTCATATTGATTTCCGTGCTGCGTGGAAACGGGGAACGTCACCAGTGAAATGCTATTACGACCTGCCCGCTCACGAGAGGGGCGACGTTAACGTTATCCTGGTCCGGGACGATAATCTTCACGGGGTTTATGACGTAGCTCACTGCCTTGAGGACGCCGCTGTTGGTCGATTCGAGCCAGTTGGATGTTTCCTCGAGCACTATTCCCGCGGGAACGCCGATCCCCGGGGTTATTACAAGGTCGTGAATAGAGGGCGATTGTATAACGCCCTCTATCGTATATTCGAAGAGTGTGCTTTGAACCACCGAGCCGAAGGCGGACGTGAAGCGGTCGTATCCCTTGGCCCTGTAGTAAAGATATGAATAGGCCCCGAAAGCCGGGTGGGCTATCCAGTTAGTTGTGAATCTGTCGCCGTCCTTCCATTCGAACTGGCCCCTTCTTTTTCCGTCGTTCTGGAACCCGAAGAAGTTCTTCCACCACCTGACCGGGTCTATCAGCACCTGACTTTCCTTTTTATTGTTGTCCATCATGTTGACCTGGGCTATGCGGATGAGCCAGAGTGTGAAATAGACGTTACGCGTGTTTCTGAGAAAGTCGCCGAAATCGGCCAGTGATTTGGTGTCGTCCTGCTGCCTGAGCTCTATGGAGGGCTTTCTGTAGTCGGTGATGTCTACGTAAGACGATTCGTTTACGGGGACTGCGGGCAGGGGGCGCGGGATATTGTCGCTGTATATTATTTGTGCCTGCGCCGGGCGGGCGCCCAGGATGAAGAGGCAGGAAACAACCAGCAGGCCCACACTTGTAATTCCGGCTGTTTTCCCAGAAAATCTCCTCAAGCGTCCCATAGAGCAAATAATAACATTATCGAAGCCGCAATGGTAGCGGATATATCTGTCTTGAAAATCTTATATTCCAAGTTGTGATTTAGACTTTTTCGCATTAAAATGTCTTGACTATACAGACAAAATAATGTAATAATCTCAGGTATAAGTTTCATTTCTACCAGGAGGAAATTGATGGCGAGGCATTGGTCTGTGGCAGCGGGTTTATGTTTGGTTATAACTCTAATGTTTGCCGTAGGTTGCGGTTCCAACCTTGATAAAGAGATGGCGGATGCGGAAGCAGCGCTCCAGGCTGCCAAGGATGCGGGTGCCGAAGGGCTGCCCGAATATCAGGCCGCCGAAGAATTGATCGAACAGGCCAGGCAGATGATGGCCGCCGGAAACAAGGATGCCGCAAGGGCGCTCCTCGAAGAAGCCAGGTTTAAGGCCATAGAAGCCGAAGGCAAGGCCAAAAATCAGGCATATGCGCAGACCGTGGATGTGGACGCAGCTGAGGAGAGTCTGCAAAATCTCAGCCCGGCCGGCTCACAATACGGCCTCGTTGACGTTTTCTTCGATTTCGACCAGGCGGGTATTCGTTATGATGCAAAGCCTGTACTTGACCAGAACGCGAGCATAATTCGCAGCAGTGGCAATAAGTTCCAGGTAGTCGTCGTAGAGGGATACTGTGACGTAAGGGGCACCGAGGAATATAACCTCGCGCTCGGGCAGAGAAGGGCCGATTCAGCGGCGAACTATCTCATCGGTCTCGGCGTGTCCCCATCGAAGGTTCAGGCTGTCAGCAGGGGAGAAACTGACCAGTTTGCAATGGGTACCTCGGAATACGACTATCAGCAGAACAGAAGGGCACATTTCGTTCCCGCAGTGGGTTCTCCCAGTTTTTAGGAACGCTTTATGAGCATTAAAGCATTAATGGCAGTTGTTTTAGCGGTAGCGGCTATGTCGGCGGGTTGTGTGGCTACTCAGGGTGACGTGAGCAGCGTATACGCCCGGCAGACCAGGCTCGAAGCGAAGATGGACAGGCTGTCGCGGGATATGCAGGCGCTGAGTCAGAAAGAGTCGTCTGCATCCGGGACGGATGTCGAGCTGAGGGAGAAAGTGTATCAGATGGAGCAGAGCCTTCAGGATCTGAACCAGGCCTACTCCAAGCTTTCTGCCAAGGTGAACCAGATGAGCCTGGGAGAGGCGCCGCCTCCGACAACGGAGCTTGGCTCGCAGACGGGCCCGGCACCTACCAGCCCGGCTGTCGAAGTTAACGAAGCGGATGTTATTTTTAACAACGGGTATACGGCGCTTGGCGACGGCAATTACCAGGATTCGAGGGCGCAGTTCAAGGAATTCCTGGCCAAGTACCCCAAGTCGGCCAAGGCGAGCGATGCGACTTACTGGATTGCGGAATCGTATTACAGGGAAGGAGAGTTCGAGGAGTCGATTCTGGAGTATCAGAAGTTTATAGATACCTATCCGAAGGATGGACGGGTGCCGCTCGCATACCTTAAGCAGGGACTCTCGCTCGTGGAGATCGGGAAGAACGAAGAAGCACAGCTATTCTTTCAGACTTTAATAGATAAATACCCGAATTCCGACGAGGCGAAGACGGCAAAAGAAAAAATTACAGAGCTTGCAGTTGAGCGTTAAACTGTTTATTATTATGTACTCGTTAAGTACTCAAAAAACTCTTAAAGGAGGTGCAGTAGAATGAAAAGGGATAGGCAGATAGTTTTTCTGGGTCTACCCGTATTCCTCGTTGCATTGCTCTATTTAGCTAGCTGCGCGACACCCCCGCCGACGAATGAGTTAGCGGCTGCTGAATCTGCAACGGCTGAAGCAACAGCTACATGTGAGCAGTGTAAACAGAGAGTATGCGGAGACGATCCCACCAGAGGGGATTATTGTGGAGCCCCCTGCGGTGAGGCTGAGCTTGCAGCTGCGCAGGCCGCTCTTGCCAAGGGTAAGGCACTCGCCAGCGAATTCTGCAGCGAGCTTGAAGCACGCAGGATGCTGATCGACGCGAAGGCAAAGGCAGACGAGGCTAAACTGAAATGTGCAGTTCCGCCGCCGCCGCCACCACCGCCACCGCCGCCGCCCGCACCTGAGTTGAAGGACATATTCTTCGACTTTGATAAGTACAACATAAGGCCGGACGCTGCAGCGGTTCTCGAAGAGAACGCCGCTACCCTGCAGGCTGACGCTAACCTCACGGTTCTCATCGAAGGTTACGCAGACATCAGGGGTACCCCGGCTTACAACCTTAAGCTCGCGCAGAGAAGGGCCGACTCCACGAAGGCGTTCCTCGTCCAGCTCGGTATAGATCCTGCCAGGATCACGACCGCAAGCGGCGGTGAAACGACTCAGTTCGGAGCAGGTACGACGGAAGAAGCTTATCAGCTTAACAGAAGGGCTCATTTCGTTGTAACGTCCCCGACTGCGAAAGTAGGTGCAAGGCTTATCTTTCAGTACGCTAACTGATAGCCTTCACTGATTGATAGATAGAAAAATCTCATCCTTGCAGTCAGAGGGTGATGAAACGTAAAGAATGGAGAGAAACTCTTCACAGGGTTTCTCTCCGTTTTTTTTGTGCTTTCGACACGGCCCATAGGGCCCGGAATACTTGACAGTATTTTCTAATCCATGTTTACTACCTCCGGATTTACCGGCTCATATCGAACCTTAATTCTATGAAATTAAATCTCACGAAATCAAAAGCGCTATATAAAGCCGCAGAGAAGCTCATGCCCGGAGGGGTGAACAGCCCCGTAAGGTCATTTAACGCCGTCTCGGGCTCTCCCGTATTCGTGGCCAAGGCCAAGGGAGCCTACATATACGACGAGGACGGGAACAAATACACCGACTATATGTCGTCGTGGGGTCCATTGATCCTGGGCCATGCCGACGCGGACGTTGTAAGGGCTGTTAAGAAGGCTGCCGAGCTCGGGACGAGCTACGGCGCGCCGTGCAGAAACGAGATAGAGCTCGCAAAGAACGTGGTCAAATCCGTGCCGTCCGTAGAGATGGTCAGGATGACGAGCTCGGGGACAGAGGCGACGATGAGCGCCGTTCGTCTCGCCAGGGCGTTTACAGGCCGGGATTACATAATAAAATTCGAAGGGTGCTATCACGGGCACGCCGATTATTTGCTGGTGAAGGCCGGCTCGGGGGCTACTACGTTCGGAACGCCGAGCAGCCCGGGGGTGCCCAAGGCCTTTGCCGACAGGACGCTCCTCGCCACGTATAACGACCTGGCATCCGTCGAGGAGCTTTTCGGGAATTATCCGGACAAGATAGCGGCCATAATCCTCGAGCCCGTAGCCGCCAACATGGGCGTCGTACTCCCCGAGGAGGGGTTCCTCGAAGGGCTCAGGAGGATCGCTTCCGAGAACGGGGCGCTTCTTATCTTCGACGAGGTTATAACGGGGTTCAGGATGAGCCACGGCGGCGCACAGAAGGCGTTCGACGTGATACCCGACATCACATGCCTCGGGAAGATTATCGGCGGTGGGCTGCCCGTGGGGGCGTTCGGCGGACGCCGGGATATAATGAATATGGTTGCGCCCTCTGGGCCTATGTACCAGGCCGGGACGCTGTCGGGTAACCCGCTCGCGATGGCCGCGGGGCTTGCAACGCTACACAAGCTGGCCGGGAAAGGAAATTATCAGAGGCTCCGTGAGCTTACCAAATTGATGGTTACGGGGATTACTGAAATAATAGAAGAGCTCGGAGTTAGCGCCCGTATTAATTCCGTGGAATCGATGTTTACCGTCTTTTTCACGGACGAGGAGCCCAAGGATTACAAGTCGGTCCTTAAGTCCGATACGAAAATGTATTCGAAATTTTTTGAAAATTTGCTCAGGGCTGGTATTATGTTTCCGCCTTCTCAGTTCGAGGCCGTTTTTCTATCATTGGCGCATACTGAGAAGGACGTCGATAAGACGCTCGATGCGGTGCGTAAGTCGCTGAGCGCGCTTTAGACTTTACACAGAGGAGAATGAACTCAGACGGGACAGGGCAAGTACAAATGGCTCATGTTTATCGTTATCGGGTTCGAGCTCGGTTTTTCGGTGATCGCCGGAATACTACTCGGGCAGTACGTCGATAGATGGCTCGAAACCGATACCCCGTGGTTTACGATGCTCGGGCTTTTGGCCGGGGGATTTGCGGGGTTCAATCTTCTCCTGAGGATGATAAGGAAAATTGATGACAGAAAGGACGGCCAGTCTGATTAATCTGCCAGCAGTCGGGACAGTTGAAAAGGCCGGGCTGATCGTGACGGCCTTGCTTGTGGCCGTCAACTATTTAATAGGCTCTAAAGAGCTCGCCGTCGGAACCGCGGCGGGCGGAATTCTGTTTACTGCCAATTTCATGGCGATAAGGTTCCTCGTGAACGCCATAATCGGGAAGGCTTACACGAAGGGGTTCGGCATTTTCGCGTTCGTTATGAAGCTGGCGGTTTTTCTCGGGATAGTGGTCGCCATGTTCGTATTCGCGAAGGTCGATCTGTTCGGCTTTTTCATAGGCGTTACGGGAGTTGTGATAGTTATAATCGGAGTAAGCTTGAAAGGGAGTAAAGATGGAACACTTTAGCTGGTTCACACTTATCGGGATGGATAAGTACGATTATATACTGGGCTCGATCCTGGTGCTTATATTGCTCACGCTCGCAGGGCTCAGCATAAGAAGCTCACTCTCTAAAAAGGATGCAGTGCTTCCGGAGGAGAAGTTCTCTATTAGGACGATATTCGAGATCCTTACGCTCGATTTCCTGTTCGACCTCTTCGCCAATATGCTCGGATCGAAAAAACAGGCCAAGAAATATTTCCCTCTTCTCGGGGCTTCCTTCTTTTTCATACTTTTCGCCAACCTTTTGGGGATCATTCCCGGGTTTTTGCCGCCGACCGGAAATTTCAACGTGCCGGTAGCGTGCGCACTCGTTATATTCGTTATGTACAACTATTATGGACTTAAGGAAAACGGCTGGGCATATCTGAAGCACTTCGCGGGGCCTGTTATTTTTCTCGCACCGCTCATGTTCCTAATCGAGGTCATAAGCCATTTCGTCCGCCCGATTTCGCTGTCGCTCAGGCTTTTCATGAACATAACGGGCGACCACATGGTGCTCGGAATTTTTACGAACCTCGTTCATTACATTATCCCGGCGCTGTTCGTAGGGCTCGGAATTTTCGTATCGTTCCTGCAGGCGTTTATTTTTACGGTGCTCTCGGCGATCTACATATCGCTCGCGACATCGCACGAAACTGAGATCGAATAAAAGTTTAGTAGAAATAGGAAAAAACTAAAACAAGACCTACTCTACCAGGAGGTAAACAATGAAGAAGGCGCTATCGATTCTGTCGATATTCGGAGTGGCGGTGCTTGCCGCGCTCGTTCCTGACGCCGCTTTTGCGCAGGAAGGCACCGGCGGAGAGCTCACGAAGCTCGGACTCGCTCTCGGTGCGGGGTTGGGTATAGCGATTGCAGCCGGTGCTGCAGGCCTGGGCCAGGGAAGGGCGACGGCAGCTGCTCTCAGCGGTATTGCCAGGAATCCGGGAGCTAGCTCCAAGATTCTTACGCCGATGATTATCGGTCTCGCTCTTATCGAGTCCCTCGTTATCTATGCTCTTCTCATAGCATTTCTGCTCCAGGGAAAAATCTAAATACGTCTGCGGGGAGTCGTTCTGCGGCTCCCCGCATCACGTATGGGATGGGGCGCTTTACGGGGTTTGCTATAACTTCGGAACGGTATTACCATACTGTTATGAAAGGCGCACTGTTTTCAATTCTTCTGCTGGTCGTGCTCGCCGGATGCGGCGGGGCGACGGGTATGATCCAAAAGGACGAGCAGGAGTCCCTTACCAAATCGACCGACCTTTATTACAAGCTCATAATGTGGAAGTACTACGAGAAGGCCGCGCAGTTCGTGGACCCGGAGAAGTACTCGGACTATGAAGCGTTCGTCTCGGCCAATGAGAAGGATCTCAACATCACGGGCTACGAGATAAAGGAGATCACCTACGTTGTGGACGAGGTTCCCGGCACGGACGGCGAAACGCCGGACCCTGAAAGCGAAAAGGCCGAAGCCGAAGTCAGGGTGAGCTTTACCTATTATAAATATCCCTCCGTTTCGGAAAAGAGCGTTACGTCCGTGGATACGTGGGTGAACAAGGGGAAGAAGTGGTATCTCTCGTCCTCGGAGTTCGGCGGGGTGTTTAAATAGACGCGGGCCTCGCATACGCAGCCTGAGTAGGCAGTTACCTCTCTTTCCTTAGTAAAAAAAAAGACGAAAAGCGAGATCCTGAATGTTTTGATTTGATTCGCTATGGAGCGGTACTAGATGAGCTTCTGCATAATCGGCCAAGAGAGTCCGGTCCCTCGCTCGTTCGAAACCGTAGTTCAGGATGACGAAAGTGTGGAAGCCGGCGGTTGGAAACTGCAATGCGCTGCTACTTCGAATTCCAGCGGGCGTGGCCCGCACACGTAGTGTGTTTTACGATCGTAACACCTCCGTATGCTATAGGCACCTGGAGCACGGCCGGTGGTGATATGCAATGCTCTGCTACTTCGAATTCTAGCGGGCGTGGCCCGCACACGTAGTGTGTTTCTCGACGTAGCACATTCGCATGCTATAGACACCAGAAGCGCGATGGGTAATCAGTAGCAATACGCTGCTACTTCGATTGTTAGCGGACACGGTCCGCGAGGGGGTATTTACCTGTGACTAGGCTTTCGGCTTCGCCCGGGTCTTTTATCTCGCCTTCGAGCTGGGCTTCCTCGACGAGGCTCAGTATTTCCTTGAACATCGGGCCTGGTTTATAGCCCATTCTGATGAGGTCCTTTCCGGTTATGAGCGGGGCGGGTTTTATTTCCTCGTCCGCCAGCTTGAATTCTTCCAGCTTTTCCATGACGAAGTCGTAGGCGTCGAGCATCCCGTGGCTCGCCAGGCAGTCGGCCTTGTGGAGCGCCATGTGCTCTTCGAAGTCGGGCAGGCGCACGAATTTCTTGAGCGTGCTCTTCTTCATGTGGAAAACGTCCTTGAACTTTAAGTGCTCGCGGATCAGGTCGCAGATTGTGTCGATCTCTTTATTCGAGAACTTGAGCCTCCTGCATATGTCCCTCGACATTTCGGCCCCGAGCTTGTCGTGGCCGTTGAATCTTATCCTGTCAGTTTCGGTGAACGTCGGGGGCTTCGCTATGTCGTGAAGAAGCCCCGCCATGGCGAGGGTCGTCGAAACCTCGCCGTCCGCGTGCGCGTAGATCTTGTCGAGCACCATGCAGGTGTGGACGAAGACGTCGCCTTCCGGATGGAATTCGGGCGGCTGCTCGACCCCTCGCATGGCCTCTGCCTCGGGGAGTATGTATTCGAGGAGGCCGCTTTCGCTGAGGAGCATTAGCCCCGCGCCGGGGTTTTGCTGCGAGACGATCTTTACGAGCTCGTCGCGTATCCTTTCCTCGCTCACCTGGGTTATTCCGTCGGCGAGCGCTTTCATCGCCTGAAAGGTTTCGTCCTCGATTTCAAAGCCGTACCGCGCGGCGAACCTTACGGCGCGCACGAGCCGGAGCTTATCCTCGGTGAATCTCGCTTCGGGGGGAGCCTATGGTGCGTACCACGCGGCGCTTAAGGTCTTCGAGCCCGTCGGTGTAGTCTATGACCTCTTCCGTGAACGGGTCGTAGAGCATGCCGTTGATGGTGAAATCGCGCCTGAGGACGTCCTCCTCTTCGCTGGTGCTGTACGATACGACGTCGGGATGGCGGCCGTCGGAATAGCTCTCGTCCCTCCTGAAAGTGGCGACTTCGAATCTCATGCCGCCTAAGATCACCAGCATGACGCCGAAGCTCGCGCCGACGGGGATCATGGTGTGCTCGAAGAGCTTCGCCACCTCGTCCGGGGTCGCGCTTGTGGTGATGTCGTACTCCTTCGGGGGTAGGCCGAGCGTCATGTCCCTGGCGCATCCGCCGACGAAGAACGCACGGTGCCCTGCCTCTCTCAGACGCGAGAGGAGTATCTTTCCTGTTTCGTACAATTCACTTTCGAAGGGTTTTACCCCGCGGGTCTTTTTCATCGTTTAAAACTGCCGTTTTTATAGTATATTTTACACGCTGTCAGGGAAAGGTATCCTTTTAGATTACCCAAAGCGAATAATCATGAGCGAAAACACAATATCGGGGCTTTTAAAAAGCCGCGTCAAAGAATATGGAACCAAGCTTCTCTACCAAAGGAGAGACGGTTGGAGCTGAAGCAGATTACCTGGCTCGATTTCGACAGGAAAGTGAAGAATATCGCGTCGTTCCTGATGGACCTCGGCCTCGGGCCAGGGACCGTGTGGTAGTCGCGTCCTCGAACCGGCTCGAAGCGATATCGGCCGAGATAGCCGTAATGCTGGTAGGCGGGGTGCTAGTTCCGCTTGAGTTTAACACTACTCCAGAGACGGTTACGGCCACCGCGAACGAGACGGGGCCAAGTTCGTCTTCGTCGAGCAGGGGGAGGCTCTCGACTCCATTATCGATTCCGCCGGGGCTATGCCCGGGGTGGAGAGGATAATAATCTTCCCGGATGCTCACATAAAGAACGAGAAGGTTCTCGATTTCAAGGCGGTGCTAAAGTTCGGGCTGATGAAGAGAAAGAAGCTCGAAGACGAGCTCACGAAGATAGCATCCGGCGTCGGACCCGGCGACCCCGCGGCCGTCTTTATCGGCGCGGGAGGGGCTGCCGCGGAGTTTACGCAGGGCGATATTCTGGGCGCGCTCGACTCGATATCCGGGAAGTATCACAAGCTCGGCATGGAGGACCAGTCGTTCTCGTACATGACGGCGGCGAGCCCGTTCTCGAAGCTGATCAACTACCTTACGCTCTACAAGGCCAGCCGCGCTGCGGTAGCGGATTCGAGGAAGGACTTCTACATGGATATCGTAGAGGTGATGCCGACGCTTCTTTACGAAACGGGGGCCGACCTCGAAGTGATCTCGCGCGACCTCGTATCCGGAAAGAACGGCGTTTCGCCCGCGAAGAAGCTCAGGCTCGAGCTCGGAAACAGGGTAAATCACATATTCACCGACCGTCTGCCGGAGGCGGAGACGAATCGCCTCTACCGCGAGGCCGGGGTTACGCTTCACGAGATAACGGAGCTTTCCGGGAAGGCCGGCTAGTCGCCCGTTTCTTCGACCTTGCAGCGGGCGGTTCCCTTGTTGAATCCTATAAGCACCTTGTCGCCCTTTTTGAGCCGGGCGGAATCCTTTACCACGTTCTTTTCGGGGAGCTTGTAAGTTACGCTGTATCCGCGGTCCAGCACCTTGAGCGGGCTGAGGGCGTCGAGCTTTCCGGCAAGCGCGCCGTGATCCGCCGTTACGGCCTCTAACTTCAGCCTCAGGAGCCCGACCATGTCCGACTGGAGCTGGTCCAAGTCCCTTGCGTGGAGCTCGACGCGGGCCTGGAGCGCGAGGGCGAGCTTGGCCTTAAGCTCGTCAATCTCCTTTTGAATTTCGACCTTCTCGCGGACAGCGAGCTCGGCCGCGTTGGATGGTGTCGCAGCGCGGACGTCCGCGACGAGGTCGGCAATCGTGATGTCTATCTCGTGGCCGATGGCCGAGATGAGGGGCACAGGGGATTTCACAATCTCCCTCGCTAGGGCTTCGTCGTTAAAGGCCCAGAGGTCTTCCTTCGACCCGCCGCCGCGTGCGAGTATTATCACCTCTATTCCCGGGACGCTATAGAGCTTCCTGAGGGCCGCTATGATATCTCCAGCGGCCCATCGCCCTGCACCCTCGCCGGGGAGATGACGATTTCCAGGTTCGGGAACCGCCTGTCGAGGACCTTCAGTATGTCCTTATCGCGGCCCCGGTCGGGGAGGTTACGATGCCTATCTTGAACGGGAGGTAGGGCAGGAGACGCTTACGGGCTTCGTCGAAGAGGCCTTCGGCGAGGAGCTTTCCTTAAGCTGTTCGAGCGCGAGGGCCTGCGCGCCGACGCCCCGGGGCTCGATGTCCCTGACGTTGATCTGATACGCGCCCTGCTTCTCGTAAACCCCTATCTGACCGGCGCATATGACGTCCATGCCGTTTTCGGGGAGGAATTTGATCCGTTGATTCGACCATTTAAAGCAGACGGCGGATATCTGGCTGTTCTCGTCATTCAAGGTGAAATACCAGTGCCCGCTCGTGTAGTTGTTCCTGAAATTGGAGACCTCGCCCGCGACCCAGACATATTCGAAGCCGATCTCCTCTTCGATAACTTCTTTTATGCGGGATGTGAGCTCCGGAGACCGTATATATCCTGGCCTTGAGAAGGTCCCTGAACGATATCTGATCTTCCATCGAGAGAAGTATTTTGGATAGGGGAAGGATAGTCAAGCCGGGGGCCTGGCGCGGCCTGCCACTATGCAGGTTAGTCGAGGAGGCCCGGGTTGGATACAGATATCTGCTCCAGGAGAAGCGGATCGAGCTTTGCGCCGCGAAGGGTCGCGGCTTCTTCGAGCTGCGCAGCGGTGGGCTTAGAGCAGCCCTTGAGGTCCGCGTTCTCGAAAACGGCTTCCTCAAATTCGCGAGCTTAAACGCCCCTCCGCTGACGTCGGCGCCGGAGAGATTCGCGCCTATAGGGTGCGCGCCTTCGAAGTTGGCGCCGGCCATGTCGGCGCCCGTGAGTTTGGCACCTTCGAGGTTGGTGCCGTGGGGTTGGCTCCCTTGAGGATGGCCCCGTCCATCGCACAGCCCTTGCGAAGGCGAGCTTCATGTTCGCTCCTTCGAGGTTCGCGCCGGCCAGATCCACGCCGCTGAGGTTCGCCCACGAGAGGTCGGGTTTGGCCTCGGGGTTTTCTACCCGCCAGTTGTTCCATTCAGTGACACCGGTTTTGAGAATAACAACGTGTTCCTGATTCGCCATTACGAGTTCCCTGTTTCGTTATTGACCGAAGAATTTCAGAAGCGTGCGGACAATCGATATCGCAATAATTATGAAGATGAGCTTTCGCCAGAGCCCGCCCGTTTCGGGAACCTTTATACCTATCGGCTCGCCGCAGTTTGCGCATTTCGGCGTTTTCATGCTTATCTCGAAGCCGCACTTGTTGCATTTAGTCGTCTGCATCTTTTGTTTACCTGGCTCTTTTGAGCGCGGGGGCGACGAGAGCGGATGATGCCTCCCGACCTCTGCGGCCAGCATTGCAGTCACGTTCTTTATGTCCCACTGCGCCCCTTCGGACATCCTGAGGTTAATCAGATGATAGAGCTCCCAGAGGCTGAAGCCGCCCACGACGCGCCTGTTGTGCGCATTGGTGACGGCGTAGACTGCGGATTCGAGAGGCCCTCGGCGACGAGCTTGCCGTAGAGGTCCTCGCTCGCCTCAGTTGCTTCGATAAGGGAGAGCCGTAACACCCGCGCCTTCGATGTTCGGCGGGACGGTTATGCCGTGCGAGACGGCAGGGTCCTGGAAGAACCAGTCGGTTTTCCGGTGCCGGAGAAGCTGGTGCCAGCAGGCCTCGCTTATGACGAACTCGGCCGTGTAGCCGACGAGCCTCAGCGCGGCAACGGGGTTATCGTACTTGCCGAGCTTCTCGACGGATTTTCTGAAAATCTCCGCCTTATCGTTTTGGCCCATGCGCGAAAGCTCTTCGCTTACAGACTCATATGATGCGCCGGAGCTCTCGTAGATAAGCGCGCCGGCGATCTTGTCGAGGGCCGCGTCCTCGGCGTCGGGCATTCCCTTGCCGTCCAGTCAATAAGCGTTACCGGGCGCGGGCTGCCCGCGTTCGAGCCCGCTCCATTTGCCGGGGAGTGCGTTATCTGCGAGAGGGCTTCCCTCGTGCCGGTGATGTACTCGTTCTCGTTCGCGTATTTTACCAGCGTCGGGACGGAGAACCTGACTTCGTCTTTTATTTCCTGCGCCCTTGTGCGCACTTCCTCGAATTTGCTGGAGAGCAGCTTCGTAAGCGAGTCTTCCATGGCTCGTGCGTTGCCTGTCATGCCGAGGTTCGTGAACGTGGCGAGGGTGAGGGCGTAGCGGGCATCCTCGAACGCAACCTTTTCGAGCGCACGGAAGTGCGCCTTTCTTCAGGCCTTCCGGCACCGGCTGCGTGTCCTTGAGATAGACGAATAGCTCGTCATTTATTTTTGCGTAGGTGTCGTAGAGGTCGTTATTGAGGGCGACGAATTCTTCCTTAAGGGCCGGGCGTGAGTCGAGCTCGGTGGGAACGTAGAAGTCGCCCTTCTTCGGTTTCTGATAGCGCTGAGAGTATTCGGTGAACGATAGGTATTCGTTCGAGAGGCTCCAGAAGCGACGAGAAGTGTCGCGATACCCTTTCGACGCCGACGTGAACGGCGGCGTGCTCGGCGACGGAGGGTGTCCGTAATTCAGCACCCATTTTTCGTGGAACTGGGCGGCCCTTTCGCTGCCGAGCTGCTCTTCCTGTATGACGACGCCGATGTTGTCGCGGAAGCTCTTCGCGCTCCGGCTGACGTAGGCGAATATGACGGCAATGACCTCTTCGGGGATGTTGCTTACTGTGTATATGTCCCTGTCGGTGTTGGATACGTATTTTTTAACTTCGGCGTTCAAAGGACTTCCTCGGTCGTTTATTCTCCCCGGGGATCCAGGCGCCGCCGCGTAGAAAGGGGGAGTTAGAGAAATCTAGTATACACGTCAGGTGATTGTAATGCTTTCCTTCATCTTCTTAAGGATGTAATTAAGCACCTGTCCGGGCCTGCCCGATATGACGGCGTCCACGTACTCGTCGGCGGGGGTTTCCTTCTCGCCGATTATGAGGACCTTTGCCTTGTTCTCCTTCGCGAGGAACGGATAGGACGCAATGGGCTCGTTGTCGAGGTTCGCGCCTACAATCAGAAAAAGGTCCGCCGTGTGGAGCCTTATCCACGCCTCCCTCGCCTCCCAGTGGGGAGGGGGCTGGCCGGGGAACGAGATCATGGGCTTCATCTGGTCGCTGCCGCATTCTCTGCACGCGGGGACGTCCGCCCCTTTTTCGAGGAGGTCGATAATCTCGTCGAGCGCATAATCCTTCCCGCAGCCGGTGCATGTGACCCAGAGGATGCTGCTGTTGAGCTCGATTACCGTGGAGCTGCCGGCCTTGTGGTGAAGGCCGTCCGTCGCCTGTGTGAAGATGCAGTCGAGATTGGCTATCATTTCGAGCTCGGCGAGGGCCTTGTGCGAAGGGCCGGGCTCGGTCGAGGAAAGAAGAGGGTAGGCGTCCCGTATCTTCTTCCAGTACTCCGCCCTTACCGCCCTGTCCTCGCGGAAATCCCGCACATGCGGATTCATTGCAGGGTCCGCAAAATCGGGCAGCCCGCACTCGGCAGAGAGCTCCGCCCCCGTGAGAACGACCATTTTCCGGGCCTCCGTTATCCACTCCGCAACCGTTGCCGCAACATCAGTAGCCATGCCAAGGATTATACTATTTCAGGGCGAGTGAAGTCAACGAAAGGGGCGGGGCCGCAGGCGCGGGATTCAGCATTTCGGCGGCATGCTGGTAAAATAATTTATCAACCAGAACGAGCGTGGGAGACGTGAACCGATGAGCAATAAGCCTGCCCAGATTACGGAGTTCAGCGACAAGGTGCTTTCTATAGTCTGGGACGACGGACACGAGAGCCTTTATATATACGAGGACCTCAGGCAGGCCTGCCCGTGCGCCACGTGCCGCCAGGAGAGAAAGACGAGCAAGAACGGGAGGCTTCGTTTCAAGAAGACCATCCCGCTGCGTGCGAAGCCCGAGGGGATCAAACCCATGAGGGTCGAGTCCATAGGACAGTACGCGCTCAAATTCCACTGGAACGACAAGCACGACACGGGCATTTACAGCTTCGAGTTCCTCCGGGACATATGCAGCTGCGAGGCATGCACCGGCTCGCGCGAAAGCTGACCCTTCCTATTCAATCTCGAAGACAATGTTTACAGTCGCGTTGATCGTGAGCTCGCCCGGCTCTATAGGTGTGGGCGGCGGTGCGGCTCCTTCCTTGGCCGACATGGCGTAGTCCCTGTAAACCGGAACCGGATAATCGTATGAAGGCGAGAGCTGGAGTATGCGGGTTATCTTCACGCCAGCCGCCTGGGCGAGAACGTCCGCCGTCGCCTTTGCGTCCTTGACGGCTTCGGCGAGGGCCTTCTTCCTGAGCTCGGCGCTCTTGGTCGTGTCGAACCTGAGCCCCTGGATGTTGTTGAGCCCGGCTTCGGCTGTAGCGTCGATTATAGCGCCGATCTGCTTCAGGTTGTGCACCTCGACCACGATCTGGTTACTTGCCCTGTAGCCTTTGAATTCCGAATTGTTCGTCTGGTTGTTGTATTCGTATATGGGGGAAAGGTTGTAGCCGGCCGTGGAGACCTTGTCGTTCTCGCCGAGCCTGGCCTTTATCGCCTCGATGACGCTGTTCGTTTTTTCTGCGTTTTCCTTTACCGCCTGTTGTGCGCTCTTGGCCGTGGTTTCGACGGCGAGGTTAAGATAGGCGACGTCGGGCGCGGCGCTCATCTCGCCTTTGCCGTTGACTGTGAGCGTTCTCTTATCGTCCTGTGCGTTCTGTGCGCGGGATGGAAGGCTCACCGCGAGCGCCAGAATGAGCGTTGAAAGTAATAGTGCCGTTTTCGAAATCATGTCTCACCTCGTCTGTCTTTTTTTACTCCTGCGAGTGCCGGAATAATTATACTCTATACGTACGATCCACCGGCCGAAAAGATTCCGGCGGCGTCCCAGCCCTTGTAAGTCTTTAAATCCATTGTAAAATCAAATATAATAGGTATTTATAGATGTTTAAAGCCGCTCGCCAAGGCGGCGAAAATGTGAAGATTACGTAACCCATGATCGAGAAGAAGTTAGGATATACATTCAGAGACGAGGGGATACTCAAAACAGCTCTGACTCACAGTTCTTTCGCCAACGAAACTTCGGTCGAGAGCAACGAGCGGCTCGAATTTTTGGGCGACGCCGTGCTCGGCTTTATCGTTGCGCGCGTTTTATACGACCTTTTTCCCGAAGCGGCCGAGGGGAAGCTCTCGAAGATGAGGAGCGCCATAGTGAGCCGCATGAATTTCGCACACTTCGCAAAAGAGCTCAAGATAGACAAGCAGATACTCCTCGGAAAGGGGGAGGAAATAACCGGCGGGAGAAAGAGGCAGTCGAACCTCGCCGGGGCTTTCGAGGCTGTCATCGGAGCCGTGTACATCGACGGGGGATACAGGAAGGTATACACCATCGTATCCCGGCTCTTGAAGGATTGCCTTAACGGCAAGGAAGAGATCTTCAAGGATTATAAGACGAAGCTCCAGGAAATCGCCCAGAGGCAGTTCAAAAAGGTTCCCAAGTACAAGGTCGTTCTCGAAGAAGGCCCGCCCCACGACAAGTGTTTTCACGTGGAGGTCAAGCTCGGCAGAAGGGCTATTGGAAAGGGCGTCGGGAGTAACAAAAAGCAGGCCGAACAGGCCGCCGCGAAAGAGGGGCTCGAAGAGATCGAGCGCGGTCTGAAAAATTCCTGAGCAGTTCCGTCAGTCGTCTTCCTGAACGTTAAGCCCGAGCTCGTCTATTTTCTTGGATAGGGTGTTCCTGTTTATGCCCAGCACCTGGGCTGCCTTTTTCTTGTTGCCCTTGGTGACCTGGAGTATGGATTGTATGAGCGGCTTTTCTATCTTCTTCAGTATTATCTCGTAGACCGAGCCCTCGGCGTCCCCCGGGCCCAAAAGATATTTCACTTCGCTGGAAATTATCTCGGAAAGGTTTTCGTCCTCCTGCCTTCCGTTGTCCTCCATGTGCGGGGCGGCGACGAGAAGCGTCTCTTTCGTTATCACGGTGTCGGACGTGAGTATGAGGGAGCGCTGCTTTATCATGTTCTCGAGCTCCCTCACGTTGCCAGGCCAGTTGTAGTTCTTTGCCATCTCCCTGGCTTCGTCCGAAAGCGTTCTGGTTGCGACCCTGAGCTCTTTGGAGTATTTGGCGAGGAAGTGCTCGATGAGGGGGATAACGTCTTCGAGCCTTTTCCTGAGCGGCGGGATCTTTATCGTTATAGCGTTTAAGCGGTAGAAGAGGTCTTCCCTGAATCTGCCCTCAGCTACTTCCTTCTCGAGCTCCTTGTTCGTAGAGGCGATTATTCTCACATCGACTGGCGTCGGCCTTTCGCTCCCGAGGCGGTAGAACTTCCTCTCTTCGAGTATTCGTAGGAGCTTCGTCTGGAGCTCGGCCGGCATGTCGCCTATTTCGTCCAAGTGGAGCGTCCCCCTGTGCGCCTCTTCGAAACGCCCCTGCTTCGAAAGCGCGGCCCCGGTGAACGCGCCCTTTTCGTATCCGAAGAGCTCGCTTTCGAGAAGGTCTTTCGGTATGGCTGCGATATTCACAGAGACGAGCTTTTCGTCGCGCCGCGTGCTGTTGGAGTGTATGGCCTTCGTGACGAGCTCCTTCCCCGTGCCGCTTTCGCCTATGATAAGCACGGTGATGTCCCTTTCGGCCACGCGGCCTATCATCTTGTATATGTTGAGCATGGCCTGGGACTTCCCGACTATGTCGTGAAGCGAGTCTGTGTCCCCAGGCTCCTGCTTCAGGAATTCGAGCTTCTTCGCGTTCTCGTAGCTTTCGATGGCGCGCTGAACCGTGATCCTGACCTCGTCGAGGTCGAAGGGCTTGGCCAGGTAGTCGTAGGCGCCCTGCTTCATGGCGTCTATCGCGTTCTTGACCGTGTTCTGCGCCGTAATGATTATTACCGGCGGGTCGATGTGTCTGTTCCTGAGTTCGTTAAGGACGTCGAACCCCGTCATGTCGGGCATGGTTATGTCCAGAATAACGGACGAGAAACCGCCAGTGGAGGCCGACTCTATGGCCTGCGTGCCATTCTCGGCGTACTGGACCTCGAAGCCCGCCTTTTTCGAGGCATTTGCCCAGCACCCATCTTATGCTTTCTTCGTCGTCCGCTACGAGTATCTTCTTTTTCATTATGCTGAGTTCCGATTCGGCAGCCGGTAAACAGCGGCCGGTACATGCTTAATCATAACCGCAATCCGCCGGAATTTGCATCAATATCCGGAAATCGGGAGAAACACCTTGAACGCCGCGCCTTCGCCCGGCTGGCTGTCCACTATTACTGCGCCGCCGTGTTTGGCGATAATCTGGTAGGCGAGAAAAAGGCCCAGGCCCGAGCCTTCTTTTTCGTCGTATAGAACGGGCTGAATATCTTTTCCGCGATGTGTTTCTCGATGCCAGCGCCGCTGTCCCTTATTTCGACGGACATCGTCTTCTGGCCCTTCAGGTGCTCCGTCATCCACTTTGTCGAAATTTCTATGCGGCCCTTGTTTCCCACAGCCTCGTACGCGTTCTTGATGAGGTTGAGGAAGACCTGTTTCAGTGAATTCCTGTCGCCCAGTATCGGCGGAAGGGTGACGTCGTAGTTCTGGCGTATCTCGACGCCCTCGCGCGATCTCGGCATGGATTCAAGGTATATGATCTCCATGAGGAGCTCGTGAATGTCGACGGGGACGAAAATGTCCTTGGCGAAGGGCTCCAGCTGTTTAAGCGTATCGAGGAGCTCCTTAAGCCTGTCGGCCTCCCTTATGATGAGCTCGGCGCATTTCGTGGTTTCCCTGTTGTCACTGTCTTCGGCCAGGAGCTGCGCCGCCCCGCGTATTCCGCTGAGCGGGTTTTTGAGCTCGTGGGCGAGGCCGAGGATCAGGTGCTCGAACTTAAAGGCGGATATTTCCTGTGTGTTCTTGCTGCTGAGGAACTTGCTGCCCGAGAGGTCTTTAATCTGGATTATAACGCCCTTGAGCTCGCCTGTGAGGGCGAATAGCGGCGTTGCCACGGGCTGTATCGCGATCCTTTCGCCGACCCCTGAGCGAGGGGTTTATCTCGTCGCCGAATATCGTGCGGGATTCCTCCATCGCCATGAGGGCGACTTCTTCAAGCTCCTTCGGCATGAAGGTGCGCGAATGTCTGCCGTACGCCTTTTCCCTCGATATCCGGAAAGTGCCTTCGGCGTAGTCGTTCATTTCGAGGACGGTGAAGTCTTTGTCCACGATGATTATCGACTCGGGCAGTGTATCGAATATCTCTTTGTGGTTGGTTTTCCTTCTCATGTATGCGCTATCCCCTTGCCGGCACCCGTATTCTGTCCCAATTTCGTCTTCCGCCGCACCGGCACGGCCGGTTATCGGCCTTTACCACGGCGTCTTGCCAGGGGCTTTGCGCTATGGGGGACTGCTAGAGGTCCTCGATGCGGAGGAACATAGTCCCCGGCCTTATGCTCGACAGCCGTCCTATCTGCCTTAGCGCCTTGAGGAGGTCCATTTCCCTGGCTTCGTGAGTCATTATGACGACGGGAACGTCGCCGCCGCCGTGGTGCCTTCCCTTTGTATGACCGATTCGATGCTTATGCCGTTCGCACCGAGCCCGCCCGTGATCTTCCCCAGAACCCCGGGCCTGTCCTCGGCCTGGAACCTGATGTAGTACTTGTTCACCGTGTCGCTCATTTTTATGAGCGGAAGCGCGCTCTTCTCCGCGTAGAACCTCGGCGGGGACAGGTGCTCGTTCCCGAGGAAAGGTGCTTTCCGATCTGGAGGACGTCGCTTACGACGGCGCTGGCCGTGGGCATCATGCCCGCGCCCTTGCCGTAGAGCATTGCGGGGCCGAGCGCGTCGCCGACCAGGTATATGGCGTTGAACGCTTCTGAGACGTCGGCGAGCTGGGTGCCTTTCTTCACGAGCGCCGGGTATACGCCGGCCTCGAGGCCTTCGTCGAGCGCCTTGGCTATTGCCAGGAGCTTAATCTTGTACCCGAGCTCGTCGGCGAAGGATATATCGACAGAGGTGATGTTCCTTATGCCCTCGACGTGAATCTTGCCGAAGTCGATGAACTTGCCGAAGGCGAGCATTATGAGTATCGAGAGCTTGTGCGCGGCGTCGACGCCGTCCACGTCGAAGGACGGGTCGGCCTCGGCGTAGCCCTCTTTCTGCGCTTCCTCGAGGACGTCCCCGAATTCAGAGCCCTCGTCGGTCATCCTGGAAAGTATGTAGTTCGAAGTGCCGTTTATTATGCCGTGTATGGAGAGTATATTGTTCGCGGCGAAGCTTTCGAGTGTGGATTTTATTATCGGAATGCCGCCGCCGACGCTGGCCTCGAACCCTACCTCGACGCCGTTCCTAGCGGCAGTGGCGAATATCTCCTTGCCGTGATGGGCGAGGAGGGCCTTGTTGGCCGTGACGACGTGCTTCTTGTTCTTGAGGGCTGCTGGGACGGGTCTTTGGCTATGGTCGTCCCGCCGATGAGCTCGACGATATCGATCGACGGGTCGTTCAGGAGCTCGTCCGCCTTGCGCTGATTTTGCCCTTCAGAATCCTTACGGGCCTTTCCTGCCGGGGTCGATGTCGGCTATTTTTTTAAGGTTCAGTTATGCCGGTCCTTTTTCGATTATCTTTATTCTGCTCGAGGATCTTTATAACACCACAACCTACTCACCTGCGCCTATCAGGCCGACATTTACCACACTCATGAAGCAGTCTCCTTATTTGTCCCTGGGTTTCAGGGCAAAAATTATACATTATAATATTTGACTTTAAACGAACGGACACTTAAATTATTACCTTTCCTGGGGGCCGTAGCTCAGTTGGGAGAGCGCATGAATGGCATTCATGAGGTCGAGGTTCGAATCCCTTCGGCTCCACCATCTATCAGGTATAACCGATTTCCGCTTCTAAATCAAGTAGCCTCAGGCCGCGGCTGACTGTTTCTCCGAGTTCGATATCCCGGCGTTTTTTCTTCCGATATCTAAAATAATGGAGCCGCTATCCGCGGAAGAACCGCTGTCGGGCTGAATCGTTCTGGAATGTTACGGGTAAATGGAATAATCAGTCTGTGACCTGCTTCGATTATGAAGCGGGCTTTTGGGCTCGCTTGCGAACTTCAGAATAGGAACTTACCGCGTTGAGCTATTTTGCCAAGAGGTTTTGTCTCGTCGTTTTCGCGTTCATCGCCGCACTCCCCTCATAGCAGAGGGGATAGCCAGGATTTTCATCGACCCGGTCGATTATCTCTGGGACATCTATCGTACGACCCGGTGCTCCGGTACAAAATAGAGCCTCATTCCGCAGGGCACGATTCCCTTGGCTACAGGAACAAATATGTGCCCGAAAGGGCCGACATCGTAACCCTTGGGGATTCGCAAACCTACGGCGAGAGCTCGCCGGCCAAATACTCCTGGCCGTCCATACTCGGCTCGCTCACGGGTAAAGAGACGTACAACATGGGCGTAAGCGGCTATGGGCCGGCGGAGTATTTTATCTTCTCGGGAACGGTGCGCTTGAATTCAAGCCAGATGTCGTAGTTGTCGGATTTTACCTGGGCACGATCTTGCCGACGTATACGGCTGTCTATACGGTAGAGCGGTGGGGTATCTGCGAAAACCCGCCGCCGGCCGGAGTCGGGAAGACGAGGAGGTGGAGGCGGGCGACGCGCCTGAGGCGAAACACTTGAAAAAGAGCCTTTGAGTACGAACTAATGGGTACGGCGCTGCGGGCTGGTTTGCGGAAAACAGCGTCCTCTACAGGGTTGTAACCGCTTCTTACCTGGGCGACAGAATGAGGGAGAAGATGATGCTCGATCGGGGAGAAGATCACGACGCTGGAAGACCGGGAATACGGCATCCATACCGGTTTTACGCCCGTAAGGCGTCTCGAGGCGCTGGACCTGGATAGGGAAAATATCAGGGAGGGACTCGCGCTGGCGCTCGGTTTTTTCGACGACATGAACAAGCTGGCCGAGGAGAGCGGCGTACGCTTTCTGGTCGTCATACTGCCGACCAAGGAGAGCGTCTTCGGGAAGTTTATAGAGGGAAACACCACTCTTCAGTACTCCGGCGAGATAGACCGCCTTCTTCTTAACGAGAGACAGGTGAGCGCCGAGGCCGAATCGTATTTCGACGAGCACGGCATACCTTATCTCGACCTTCTCGGCCCGCTCAGGGAAGCCGCCCTTCGCGAGGAGATATATCCGAATAATTACAGCGGGCACTTCAACCGGAACGGCAACCGTGTAATAGCCGAATCGATAAGCCGGCGACTTGAGGCGCAGGACTGAGAGTAAATAAAAAAAACGGACGCCGTGCTCTCGCAGGACGCCCGTTTTTTGTTCTTCGGAGATCTTCTATCGTTACTTCGTTATGTTTCTTTTAATAGCCTGCTGATACTGCTGGCTCTGCCTTCTTGCCGGAAGCGGCTTCGAAGCGGCAACAGCCGTCTCTTCGGCGCGGGCCTTTCTGACCTCGTACTCGGCGAGCATCGCCAGGGCCGGGGCAGCGAGGTATTCGCTGCCCTTCATTACGATGATGCTGGCGAGCATGAAGTGAAAGCCGAGGCCCGGCATGAACAGGAACGCAGCGGTCCCGGACAGGACAATGAAGAGGCCGACCAGGACCTCCGTCTGCGCGGAGCTGAGCGCCCCGAGGCCGAGCGGGAGCGACTTGAACTTGTTCGTCCTCTGCCACGGTATCTCTTTAGTGAAGAGGCACGTTATGCTCGCGACGATGTACGTATGGGTGAGGGCGCTGTTGGCTATGAAAGCGCCGATCGTGTCTTTGAACGGGCACTTGAGATAGACGTGGTACGTAAGCCATCTCAGCATGATCCCGCACACGAGCACCGCCAGGGACGACACCCATAGAGCCTTGGGAACGGCGACGACTTCGTTCTGGATAGTCATCGAAGCGAGGGCCGCAAGTCCGAAAGGTATGAACAGCGCCCCGAGGCCGATGTTGAGGTAGCCGAGCCCGTGGTTCAGATGATGAACCTTCTGGAGCGTCGTCATCGCCGAAGGCTTGGCCATAAACTTCGGCAGGTAGAACCTGAAATGACGCTTGAGCTCCTGTACGGGGCCGTATGTCCACCTGTAGCGCTGCTTTTTGTAGCCGAGGAACGTTTCGGGTATGAGCCCTCGCCCGAAGGTCTCGTTCGTATAGACAGAGGAGTAGCCCGCGGCGTGTATGCGGATGGAAAGCTCGGAGTCTTCGGTCTGGCACCATTCGGCCCAGCCGCCGGCGTCTTCGAGGGCCTTTTTTCTTATGAGGCACATCGTGCCTACGGTGAGCCCGGCGTCGCGTTCGTTGAGGCTGGGCATGGTCGTTTCGAAGAAGTATTTATATTCCCAGTAGCACATCCTCTGGTAGAGGCTCCGGCCCCATTCCCTGTAGTCGTGGGGGGTCTGGACGAATCCCATTTTAGGGTCTTCGAAATAGCCGACGAGGCGGTCGAGGAAATCCGGCTCGACCTGGTAGTCGCTGTCCACGACGCCTATGATCTCGACTTCGGAAGACGTGTGCTTGAGCGCGAAGTTGAGCGCCCCTGCCTTTGCGCCTTTTATCGGGTCTACGTGGAAGAATCTGAATCTCTCGCCGAGTTTTTCGCAGTGCGCCTCGACGGGCTTCCAGAGGTTGGGGTCTTTAGTGTTGTTGTCTATGACCATTACTTCGAAATTCGGGTAATCGAGCCTCGCTATGCTGTCGAGGGTGGCGATTACCACGTCGGGCGGCTCGGAATAAGCCGGCACCTGGAGGCATACGCGCGGGTAGCTCTTGAGGCCTCCGGAGGGAAGCGGGCTGTTAGGCCTGTCCCACCTTACCTTGCCGAGGACTTCCCACTGCTCGAATGCCGTGATAATGCCCCCGAATAGGGTTACGAAGAGTAGCGGGTAGCCGATATACATGAGCACGCGCGTTATCGTGCTGACCTCGATAGACGAGATGAACCAGAACCCCCAGACTATCCCGAAGAGGGACAGAAGGGAGTACGTGACAAGCAGCAGGCGCCCTGCGATCGTGAAATTCCGGAGCAGCTTGTGAGCGGCTGCCATAAGGACCATGCTGCCCGCCGTGACGGCCAGTATCTCCGGGACAGGGTAGCCGATGAGCCACACTATGAGCGCGGAGACCAGGTTCACGTTCATATATTCGAGAATGCTGAAATAATGCCTATCCTTCCCGATAAGGTTTTTAAAAGTGATCAGAAGCGTCGAAACTACAAAAGCGACGGCTGTGTATATGTATCCTACGGTTATTAAATCGCCAAAGTTAAACATCGGAACTCAAACCTCCTGTGACTTCGCAGTCGTACGTGGAATTGGTGTTAAATGAATGCATCATCCCTTGATCCAGATTGTATGTGTTGCTTTTAATCGAGAAGCCGGGGGACCCATTAACCCGACGGTATGAAAATAGAGGTGATCATAAGAGGGCGGACAGCCAGAGCCGAGTTACCGATACGGTCTCGAATCCAAAAACAGCAGTTTGACTTTTCGCAGCTCTTATTTGCATTTGCGTTATACAGATTGCAAGTGCTGTGCCAATGCTTAAAAATGAATATATTGAATAATGACAGCATGTTATGGGAATGCGGTGTGTGTAGGTGTGTAGAGCTGTGTGTTTTTACACTAAAATCCTGTGTGCAATTACACAACGGGGGCCTAAAAAGCGGGGATCCGGCAACCTATTTGCCTTAAATTAAATAATTTTAAGGGATTAAGGGCCTGTCAGCTTCCCCTGCTTATCATAAGAACGGGGCGCGGGCTCTCGCGTATAATGCGAAGAGGCGGGCCGCCGAGCGATCGTTTCCGGCTCCCGGACTGGTGGATGCCGAGTATGACCAGGTCGTTTTCCTCGGCCAGCTCTATAATGTGCCCGGCTATATCGCCCGATTTTTCGATCCTTACCTTGAAGCTTACGTGCCCGGCGTGGTCTTCCGCATAGTGGAAGAGCTCGCTCCGCGCCTTTGGGCCGCCCTCCAGTCCGTGTCTTCGGGCAGTATGCGGAGGAACGTGACCTCGGTCCCCCCTGTGCGGGAGATGCTGCCGAGGATGCGGGCCAGGAGCTCTCCGTGGCTTCCCCTGCCGGCGACGGGGACGAGTATGCGCTTGGCGGTGTGTATATGCCAGCCGCGGGGGCTTTCAGCATGACCACGTTGCTCGGGACCGCGTTTACGAGCCTTTCCAGGTTCCTTTCGGCTGATTTTTGGGTGAGCGACGTGAGGCCGATGAGAAGGCTCTCGCATCTGTATGTCCGCGCGACGCGTACTATTTCGGGCCACGGCCTTTCGGCTATCGTGATGAGGGCCTCCGGGCTGAGGCCGATTTCGAGCGAGGTCGATATCGCCTCCTCAGCACCGTCTGCGCGCTCATGATGCGGTCTTCCTCGTAAACAGGGGCCTCTTCGCCGGTGGTAACGACCGAGAGCAGAAGCACCTTTCCGTATTCGGGAGGGCGAGCGCGGCCGCGACCTCTATCATGGCCTTGGCGCTCGTCGGATTCGCGATAGGGACGAGGAAGAGCGGGTTCCTTCCGCGGAGCTTGACCAGCTCGGGGTCGTAGCCCTCGCTGGACGCGTCGAATATCCTCGCGCTCCGGCCGAAGTGAATGAAATAGAGAACGCCGCCGATAGCCAGCCAGATCGCGGCTATGATTCCGGCCTCGGGGACTTTAATGCCCTCGAATATGACGATGCCCGAGCATATCACGATGCCCGCCATGGGGAGATAGGGAAAGAACGGTATCCGGAAAGCGCCCGGCCTCGGGGTTCTTCTCTTTCGCGCGAGTATGGCTATTCCCTGCGTAACGGCGAAAGCCAAAAGAAAGATGAGGCTCGCGGCGGCGCCCGCGGCGTTCACGTCGGGGACGAGAATCAGCGTCGCGATTATTATTGCGGAGGTTGCAAGGAGCGCCTTGTCGGGCGTTCCCCATTTGGTGCTGACCTCGCCGAGCGGCCTTGGAAGGGTTCTGTCGCGGGCCATGCTCTCCGCTATGCGCGAGGGGGCGAGTATGTTCGCGTAGAGGGCCGAGAGCATCGAGAGTATGCCCGCTATGACGACTATCCAGTAGCCGGCCTTGCCCATGTATCTTTCGGCCGCGACGGCAATTACGGACTCGGGTTCTGCGTGCTGAGCTCCACTATGGACTGCCCGTGTTCCGTCCCGGCCACGGTGACTATAAAGACGAGGGGGACATATATGGCGAGCGATATCAGGATCGATATTATCATCGCCCTCGGAATCGTCTTGTCGGGGTCCTTGACCTCGCCTGCGACGGCCGCAATGAGCTCGAAGCCGTGAAACGCTATGAAGGTGTAGCCCATGGCCTCGACGACGCCGACGAATCCGAACGGCAGCAGGGGCGAAAAGTCTTGCCGTATGCTCTCGACGCTCTCGCCGGTCATGGCCCATACGCCGCCGAGTATGAGGACGGCAAAGGCTAATATCTTCCCGATATTGGCGAACGCGCCTCCGCTCGCGGGCCTGAGCATGAGGCTGACTGTGTAATAGACTATCGCAGCCCCGGCAATGAACTGCGAGGCGCGGGCGGTCGTGAGCCAGTCGGCGCTTACCCCCGGAAAGTAGTCGAGTATTCCCTTTATTAGTAGCGTCGCGAAATACCCCGCCCCGAGTGCGTAGAGGACGGAGGCCACCATCGACGCGAACCATAGGAGCCAGCCTATCGCGAAGGCCGCCTTGATCGACAGAAGTTTTTTGGCGTATACGTAGGGGCCGCCGGATTCGGGAAACGCCGCCGAAAGCTCGGCGAAGCTGAAGGCCGTTATGATGGCAATGACGCCGTTCAGTATGAAAGCTAATATCGCGCCGGGCCCGGCTGCCGTGTAGGAGATGCCGGTGAGGACGAGTATGCTGCCCCCGACAATGGAGCCGACGCCTATACCTATAGACCCGAATAGTCCGAGACTGCGTCTACCGGTTGTAGCTATTTCTCCCATGTCTTAAGCCCGGGACGAGCGGGGCGAAGTATTCGAACCCTGTCCGCGGACGATTATAACGCCTTATGAGACCATTTCAAAACGGGTCTTCGTGCAGGGCGGGGGCATCCCCGAAACCGGCCCGGCAGAGCTGGTTATTCGTCCCAGATGTCGAAGCGTTTCAGGAGGTAGGATTTATTCTGCTCGAATATTTTGGCCTGCTGCTGGACGACCTCTTCGGCCTCGTCGCTCGACATGTTCATGACCTGCTGGCAGTAGCTCCTGACGCGCCCGAAGTAGAGCGGGGTTACTATATCGACGAGCCGCCGTTTGTTCCTTTCCCACTGCTGGTAGGTGTAGGCGAAGTCGTAGAGTATTCTGCTCCAGAGCTCGGCGTCGAATTCCTTTTCCTTGTTGGACGTCCATGCTTCGTAGATTTCGTCGAGCAGTGCCATGTTGTTGCCGTTCAGTATCTCGTCGTACATCGGCCTGAAATGGCGGAAGCCTTCGACGAACTCTTCGAGAAGGTCGTTCATGCTGACCGAGACCGCTTCGAGCTTGGGTTCCTCGTCTATCTTGTTGTTTATCTGAATCGCCTGGAACGGATTGTCCCTGTCCCAGTTGTGCTCGTACTTGCCCATGAGGTAGAAGACCGTGCTTACGACCTGCCTGAACATCGGGCCGAGGTCAGAAGCCGGGTCCTTCGCGCCGTGTATCTTCGTTCCGAGGTATGTCTGGACGACCTTGAAGCCCTCGTTTATCGCGCAGGTCGTCATCCATATATCTATGCCGAACCGGGCGACGTCCGTATCCCAGACGTCTTCCTTCATGAAGAAGGCCGCGAGCTCGGGGCAAAAGCCGAAGTCGCCGCCTATGGGCTGCCTTATATCCACGCCGTAAAGGGCGCGCGTCATCGGGTAGACGATCTGGTTCGTTATGGTTCCGTCGAACTTGTGTCTTCTGTAGAAGGGGGAGACGAATCCCGCCGAGCCGTCGAGTATGGGCTCGACGATGAACTTTACCCATTCGGGGGTTATGCTGCGGAGGTCGGCGTCGAAGACGGCTATAGCCTTTACCTTTAGCATGATGGCGAGCTCGAACACGGCCCTGAAAGAGGTCCCCTTGCCGGGGTGGCCCCTGTAGATAGTGACCCTTCGGAGGACGTGCTCGGGTATCTTCGCCTGGTAGGCGTTTTCCCTCGTGTCGTCGAGCGACCCGCCGTCGCTTATGAATATGGCCGAGGTATGGTTAGGGAAGTGCTCCGCCAGCCCCTTGGCCACCTGCTCCACGACGAACCCTATGGAGTCTTCGCAGTTGTAACACGGGATTCCGACCAGTATGTCAACGCTCTTCACCTCGTCAACCCACCAAAGAACGTTCTTCCTGATTGCGGATTCGTATTTTCTCATAACTTAATCAGCCCCTCATAATTTTAGTAACAATTAATAATATAGCATTCCGTTTCCAGTATAAAATCCGGCCTCCCCATGAACGGGAGCCGCGCCGGGCGTCTCTTTTATGTCGGATTTGTTCGGGAAAAGGGATTATTTATTATTGCTATTATACATGATATGCCCGGGCGTCCAGCCATTATACGGACGATATGGATAAGCCCTAACCCCCAGCGAAAAGGGTTTTGTAGTAGTCCAGATATTCCCGGCTCGACCGTTTCCACGAAAAATCCTGCCCCATGGCGTTCTTGATTAGGTGCTTCCATTCGGTGGGGCTATGATACGCGCCTACGGCCCTTTCGATCGTGTTCAGCATGCTCCGCTCGCTGAAGTGATCGAAGATAAACCCGTTTGCGTTATCCCTGTTTTCGTCGTAGTCGATGATCGTGTCGAGGAGCCCGCCCGTCGCCCTTACGACCGGAATGGTGCCGTATCTGAGCGCGATGAGCTGGCCTAGGCCGCAGGGCTCGAACCGTGAGGGCATGAGGAACATGTCGCTCCCCGCGTATATGCGGTGGGCCTTGGCTTCGTTGTAGCCTATAACGGCCCTGAAATTGTCCACGTAATCGTCCGAGACCTGCTTCAGGAGCCTTTCGTATCCCTTGTCGCCTGTGCCCAGAATGACGAGCTCTGCCCCGAGGTCGAGTATCCTGTGGAGCGCCCTTACGATGAGGTCGATGCCCTTTTGGTGGGCGAGGCGGGAGATGACGCCAATGAGCGGCACGTGCCCGTTGGTGTTAAAGCCGAGGAGGTTTTTGAGCTTGGCCTTGTTTTCGTATTTGCCCTTGAGGTCGCGCGAGTCGAAGCGGGCGTAGAGGGCCTTGTCTGTTTCTGGGTTCCAGTCCTCGTTATCTATCCCGTTCAGGATCCCGGCGAGCCTTCCCGAGCGCGCGACGGACCGCAGGACGCCGTCGAGCCCGTAGCCGTATTCCTTCGTTTGTATCTCGTGCGCGTACGTGGGGCTTACGGTCGTTACGAGGTCCGAAGTCAGTATGCCGCCCTTAAGGAGATTCACCCTGCCGAAGAATTCGAGCTGCTCGGGATTGAATAATGACTGCGAGAGCCCGAACTTCTCCAGGAAGTCCCTTCCGAAGATGCCCTGGTAGGAGATGTTGTGGATCGTAAACACCGTCTTCGAATTGCTGAAAAAGAGGTCGTTGTTGTAGTGTTTTTTCCATTTAAGGGCTATGGGCACGAGCCCCGTCTGCCAGTCGTTACAATGGATGATGTCGGGCCTGAAATCGAGGGCCTTGGCGATTTCGAGCGCGCCTATGGAGAAGAATCCGAACCTGAGATCGTTGTCCCTGTAGTCGCCGTGGGGGGTGGTGTAGAGATGGTCGCGCTCGTAGAAATTGTCGTTCGCAAGGAGGTATACCTTTACCCCTTCGACCGTCGTTTCCTTTATGCGGCCCTTGTAGGGGAGCCAGTCTATCGTGACTATGACGTCGCGGTTAAGGTCCCTGACCTTGAGCTTCAGGCGCTTGAGGTTCTTTCTGACTTCCGTGTAGTAGGGCAGAATTACCCTGACATCGCACCCTATTTCGTTGAGTTTTTTGGGCAGAACCCCAATGACGTCCGCAAGGCCCCCGGTTTTCGCCAGAGGCTCCATTTCGGAGGCAACAAATAGAACTTTAATCAACCGCTTTCACCTTCCCGCGCCGCCCGAAGCTGAGGCAGCCACAGTAACCCACACCCTAGATGATATTAACGCATTTTTCAAAGAAATAAATAAAGCTCCGGTTAATATCTGTTACTTTTTCGTGTAATCGCCAAAAGACGGTCTGCGAGCCCCTGGCTCGCATAGCCGGGCCCGAGCCTCCATTCCCAATTGCCCTTTTTGACGGCAGGGGTATTCATACGGGCATCTGCCCCGAGCCCGAGTATGTCCTGCATCGGAATTACGGCCGTATCCGCCGGGGAGAACATGGCGAGCCTTATGAATTCGGAGCTGATATCGGCGGCTTTTATCTTTTTGCCGAGGTATTCGAAAATCCGGTTTTTTTCTTTATGCCCGGCCTCGTTCTCCCACCATCCCCGGGCCGTGTTGTTGTCGTGCGTGCCGGTGTAGACGACGCAGTTCTCTTTGAATACGGACGGCAGGTATTCGCCGTAGGGGAAGTCGTCGCCGAACGCGAAGAGGAGTATTTTCATCCCCGGGAGGCTGTAGCGCTTTATTATCTCCCTTACGTCGGGGGTGATGTCGCCGAGGTCCTCGGCGATGAAGCGCTCCTTTTCGTAATGGGAGAAGAGCGTGTCGAAAAACGAGACGGCGTCGATTTCGGCCCATTTTCCTTTGAGCGCCGTTTTCTCCCCCGCCTTGATCTCCCAGTATGCGACGAAGCCCCTGAAGTGGTCGAGCCTTAAGACGTCGAAGAGCGACAGGTTGTGGCCTATTCTGTCTATCCACCATTTGTATCCCGTCCGCCGGAGCTCGCCCCAGTCGTAGACGGGGTTCCCCCAGAGCTGGCCCGTTTTGCTGAAGTAGTCGGGCGGGACGCCGGAGACGAAGAGCGGGTTCTTTTCGGCGTCGAGCTTGAACGAGCCGGGGCTGCTCCAGACCTCGGAGCTGTCGAAGTTAACGTAATACGGGATGTCGCCGATGAGCTTTACGCCACGCTTACGGCAGTGGTCTTCGAGCCCGTACCACTGCGAGAAGAAGAGGTGCTGGACGAATTTATGGTAGAGGGTTTCGTCCTCCGTTTTCTCCCCCCATTCGGCGAGGGCGGATTCGTCCCTGTCCCTGAGCTCTTTCGGAAAGCCGCGCCACGTGCCTGAGTGTAGTTTCTCCTTGAGCACGGTGTAGAGGCAGTAATCGTCGAGCCAGTATTTATTTCGTTTGCAGAATTCGAGGAACGAAGCGTCCTCCCGGAGCCCCTCGCGGGCCTTTTCAAACGCCGATTTTAGAAGTGCGGTCTTGTACGATACCGCGGCTTCGTAGTTGATCTTTTTTCGTCCGAAGCGGGGCTTCTTCTTTATCTCGTCCTCTGCAATGTAACCCTCTTCTGCCAGAAGCTCGGGGCTTATAAAGAGCGGGTTCCCGGCGTAGGAGGACGGGCCGCTGTAGGGCGAGTTGCCGTAGGGCAGCTCTGTCGGGTTCAGCGGCAGGACCTGCCAGTACGTCTGGCCGGATTCGTGGAGAAAGTCGGCGAACTTAAATGCTTCGGGGCCGAGGTCCCCGATGCCGAAGGGGGAGGGCAGAGAGGATATGTGAAGTAGGATGCCGCTTTTTCTTTCTCTCATGACGCGCCGAAGGGGTAGCCGTGTATCGAGGGAATAATTATCCGGTTTTATGGGACGGTTTCAAAAGCGCGAGGGACCTTCCCGCTAGCGTGTAGTGCTTTCCTGCGCCGACTATTCTGCCGCCGGGCCTTTCGTGGCTCGTGTCGAATATCACCTGCCACCTGGGGGAGAGGCGTCCGTCGGGGATCGTGAAGACGACCCCGTTGGGCTCGGCGTTAAGGAGGAGCATGAGCGAGTTGTCGTGGAGTGAATTTTTCGGTTTCGCCGCGTGGTCGATGTTGTTTTCGACCTTCACGATGCTTATTGAGCGGAGGCGGGGGTTCTTCCAGTCGCCGTCAGTCATCTCCCTCGCGTCGGGGAGGAACCACGTGAGGTCCTTGTGGCCGAACATCGCGTGCGGGACACCTGTGAAAAAGATGCCGCGCCTTAGGACCGGGTAGGACTTCCTGAGCGCGGTGAGAAATCTCGTAAATTTAAGGAGCTTTTTGGCGCGGGCGTCGAGGCTCCAATTCATCCACGACGTCTCGTTGTCCTGGCAATAGGCGTTGTTGTTTCCCCTCTGGGTCCTCCCGGCCTCGTCGCCCATAAGCAGCATGGGGACGCCCTGCGACAAGAAGAGGGTCGCGAGGAAGTTTCTCTTTTGCTTTTCGCGCTCCTTGATTATCCCGGGATCGTCCGAAGGCCCCTCGACGCCGAAGTTAAAACCGTAGTTGGCGTTGTTGCCGTCGGCGTTGTCTTCAAGGTTGGCCTCGTTGTGCTTGTGCTCGTATGAGACGAGGTCGTTCAGGGTGAAGCCGTCGTGCGAGGCGACGTAGTTTATGCTCGCGTAAGAGCCCTTTTCCCTCGCGCCGTAGAGATCGCTCGAACCGCTTATCCTGTAGGCCAAGTCGGGAATTACGCCCTCGTCGCTCCGCCAGAAGCGCCTGACCGTGTTCCTGTATCTGTCGTTCCATTCGGACCACGGGTCTGGGAATCCCCCGGTCAGGTAGCCGCCCGGGCCGAGGTCCCACGGCTCTGCGATGAGCTTTACGCCGGAGAGGACCGGGTCGGCCGCAATTTCCTTAAAGAGCGGGTGCGATTTGTCGAAGCCGTGTCCGTTCCTGAAAAGAACGGGGGCGAGGTCGAAACGAAAGCCGTCCACGTGCATCTCTTCCACCCAGTATTTCAGGCTGTCGAAGATTAGCTTTACGACTGCGGGGTGGGGCGAGTTTATCGTATTCCCGGTGCCGGTGAAGTTGAGGTATTCCCCCTTGTTGCCGGGGTCGAGGCGGTAGTACGTTTTGTTGTCGAGGCCCCTTAGCGAAAGCGTCGGGCCGTGGCCCCCGCCCTCGCAGGTGTGGTTGTAGACGACGTCGAGTATCACCTCGAATCCCTCTTTGTGGAGGGTTTTCACCATCTCTTTGAATTCGTTTACCTGCCCGCCGGGCTGCCCTCCTCCCGCGCCGCCCCTGGAATATCTTATGTCGGGCGCGAAGAAGCCGAGCGAGTTATAGCCCCAGTAGTTGACGAGGCCGTTTTCGAGGAGCCTGCACTCGGACACGCTGTGATGGACGGGCATGAGCTCGACGGCCGTCACGCCGAGCGAGCGGAGGTGCGAGATCACGGCCGGCGAGGCAACGCCGGCATACGTCCCTCTCAGCTCCTCCGGCACATCCGGGTGGAGCATGGTGAGCCCCCTTACGTGGGCCTCGTATATCACGGTGTCGGACCACGGTACTCTGGGCGGCGAGTCCCCGCCCCAGTCGAACGAGCCGTCGACGACGACGGATTTCGGCATATAGGCCGCGCTGTCCCGGCAATCGATGACGAGCTTGTGCGCGCGCCGGTATATCTTGTGGTCGTGGTGCATGCTGTCGAGCATGACGGCCCCGGATATGGCCCTGGCGTAGGGATCGACGAGGAGCTTTGCGGGGTTGAATCTCTGGCCCGAGGGCGGGTCGTACGGCCCGTAGGCCCTGAATCCGTAGAGCTGTCCCGGCCCGAGGCCGCGCACGTAGACGTGGTGGACGTTGTGGGTTTTGGATTCGAGTTTTATCCTGACGGTTTCGGTTTCGGGAAGGCCGGGGGCGTAGAGGCAGAGCTCGATGTACTGGGCGTTCTCGGAGTAGACGGCGAAGTTGACACCGCGCCCGTCCCACGCCGCCCCGAGCGGCCGGGGAGATCCGTGCATTGTCTTCAGCTTTGCCTGGGACGAGCTATGTCTACTCAAATCGTTCCGCCTGCCGAGCCTCCTGCCTGGGATTAGAGGGAATTATATACCATTAACCTTCGTGTTTGAAAAAGAGGACGCCAAGCGGGGGGAGGTCTATCCTGAGACTGCCCCTGTAGCCCGTGGGCTCTGCCCACGCGCCGCCGCCGTTGCCGACGCCGCTCCCGCCGTAGAAGTGTGAGTCGCTGTTTAGCTTCTCGTTCCATTTCCCGGCGCGGGGGACGCTGAGGACGTAGCCCTTTCGCGGAACGGGCGTGAAGTTGCAGACTACCAGCACCATCTCGCCCTTCGCGCTTTTCCTGACGAAGCTTATGACGCTTTGATTGTAATCCCTGAAATCGACCCACTCGAAGCCTTCGAAGGAGAAGTCTATTTCGTAGAGCGCGGGCTCCTGCCTGTAGAATTTGTTAAGGTCCGACACCCACGACTTGAGCCCGCCGTGGAGCGGGAAGCCGAGGAGGTGCCACTCGATGCTGGAGTCGTGGTTCCATTCCTTCCACTGGCCTATTTCGCTCCCCATGAAGAGGAGCTTTTTGCCCGGGTGGCCGAACATGTATCCGAAGAGCGCGCGCAGGTTCGCGAACTTCTGCCACATGTCGCCGGGCATTCTTCCCAGGAGCGAGCCCTTTTCGTGGACGACCTCGTCGTGCGACAGGGGCAGGACGAAGTTCTCCGTAAAGGCGTAGAGTATGCTGAACGTAAGCGCGTTCTGGTGATGCCTTCTGTATACGGGGTCGCGAGAGAAATAGTCGAGAGTGTCGTTCATCCAGCCCATGTTCCACTTCATCCCGAAGCCGAGGCCGCCCAGGTACGTCGGGCGCGAGACCATGGGCCAGGAGGTCGATTCCTCGGCTATCGTCTGGACGTCGCCGTGCTCTGAATAAACAGCGAGGTTAAGGTTCTTGATGAATTCTATGGCCGGGAGGTTTTCGTTGCCGCCGTATTCGTTCGGCACCCATTCGCCGCTTTTTCGGCTGTAGTCGAGGTAGAGCATCGAGGCGACGCCGTCTACTCTCAAACCGTCGGCGTGGTACATGTCGAGCCAGAGCATGGCGCTCGAATTGAGGAAGACCTTTACCTCGTTGCGGCCGTAGTTGAATATGCAGGACTTCCAGTCGGGGTGGAATCCCTTGCGCGGGTCGGAGTGCTCGTAGAGGTGCGTGCCGTCGAAAAAGGCGAGGCCGTGCTGGTCGCCCGGGAAGTGAGACGGCACCCAGTCGAGTATGACGCCGATGCCGTTTTGGTGGAGAGTATCGACGAGGAACATGAAGTCCTCGGGAGAGCCGTACCTGCCCGTCGGGGCGAAGTACCCCGTCACCTGATACCCCCACGAGCCGTAGAACGGATGCTCCATCACGGGGAGTAGCTCGACGTGCGTAAAGCCCGTCGATTTTACGTAGTCCGCGAGCTTCGGGGCGATTTCCCTGTACCCGAGACGCCTGCCGCCTTCTTCGGGGACCCGCATCCACGAGCCCAAGTGCACCTCGTAGATCGAGAGCGGGGAGGAGAGCGAGTTCGGATCGCGCCTCGTCTTCATCCAGCCGGCGTCGCCCCATTCGTACTCGGGCTCCCAGACGACCGAGGCCGTTTTCGGCGGGGCCTCCCTGCCTGAATGCATAGGGGTCGGCCTTGTCCACCTTGTATCCCTTCACCCTGGAAGAGATGTGGTACTTGTATACCTCGCCCTTGCCGATGCCGGGGACGAAACCTTCCCATATGCCGGATTCGTCCCATCTGGGCTCAAGGGATGCGAGCCCCTGTTCCAGCCGTTCCAGTTTCCGATGACGGAAACGTATTCGGCGTTGGGGGCCCAGACGGCGAAGCGGACGCCCTCTTTCCCGTCCACGGAAATCAAGTGAGAGCCGAGCTTCTCGTACATTTTGCGGTGCGCGCCCTGCTTGAAAAGATAGACGTCGAAATCGCTTATAAACCCTTTGCCGTTGTTTGTTTTTCGTGTGTCTGACATAGCCTTCCGGTATCGGCGTTTTGTTGGTATTTCAAATTTTTATTATACACTGTTAGCTTTCGCGCGGAACAAAAGCCCTGTGTTCGCATCCGCAAAATCAGCGTATAGTTATCTCTGACGGGGCGGGGACGCGTTCCCGGCGCCGTCGGCACCCCGAATGATAAAAGAGGCACTATGAGCGACCGCAGTCCTTACCTAAAAGATTCGGCGGATTCCTCGGCTTTCAGGACGAGGATTCTCTATCATCTGAAGTACTCGATCGGCAAAACTCTCTCGCAGGCTTCGGGCGAGGACCTGTTCCGTTCCGTCTCGCTCGCCGTAAGGGAGCTCATCATAGACGGGATGTTCGACACGGCGGAGAAGTACGACAGGAGCGATCCCAAGCGTGCCTACATACTCTCGCTCGAATACCTGACCGGAAGGGCACTCACCAACAACCTGATAAACCTGGGCGCTTTCGAGATGTGCACCGACGCCCTCAAGTCTTTAGGCATCGATCTCACGGACCTGGCAGAAACCGAGGGCGACCCCGCGCTCGGGAACGGCGGCCTCGGGAGGCTCGTCGCTTGCTTCCTGGATTCGATAGCGACGCTCAGGCTGCCGGGATTCGGGTACGGGATAAATTACGATTACGGCATATTCAGGCAGACGGTCGTGGACGGATACCAGGTGGAGCAGCCCGATCACTGGCTCGGCGAGGAATCGCCGTGGCTCATCGAGAGAGGGGACGAGATATGCGTCGTGCCCATATACGGACGGGTCAAGATAGAAAAGGACGTTAACGGCAACTACAAGCCGTCGTGGCGGGACTGGAAGTTCCTCTACGGCGTTCCGTACGACATGCCGGTCGTAGGTTTCGGCACCGGGACTGTGAATTATCTCAGGCTCTACTCGGCGAGGTCTTCGAACGAGTTCGACATGAAGATCTTCAACAGCGGGGATTACATGAAGGCCGTCGAGCAGAAGATGACTTCCGAGACGATATCGAAGGTGCTCTATCCGTCGGATACTGTGGAGCAGGGGAAGGAGCTCAGGGTAATTCAGGAATATTTCCTCGTCGCGTGCGCGGTGAGGGATATCGTGAGGCGGTTCACCGCCAAGCATGCAGGTTTCGGAAGCTTCCCGGCGAAGGTGGCGATCCAGCTCAACGACACACACCCGGCGCTCGCCATAGCCGAGCTCATGAGGATACTCGTCGACGAGAACGGGATGGCGTGGAACGCTGCGTGGCAGATAACGGAATCGACGTTCGGATTTACGAACCACACGCTTCTTCCCGAGGCCATGGAGAAGTGGCCGGTGTCGCTTCTGGAGCGCGTCGTGCCGAGGCATCTCGAAATCATATACGGCATAAACGACAGGTTCCTGAAAAAGATCAAGACGAGGTGGCCCGATTCGGTCGAGCGCATAAGGAAGATGTCGCTCATCGAAGAAGGGCACGCGAAGCAGGTCCGCATGGCGCACCTGTCCATAGTCGGGAGCCATTCGGTGAACGGCGTCGCGGAGCTCCATTCGGAGCTGATAAAGAGCGATCTCGTTCCGGACTTCTACGAGCTATGGCCCGAGAAATTCAACAACAAGACGAACGGGATCACGCAGAGGAGGTGGCTCCTCTTATGTAACCCAGGACTGTCGAGGCTTATCGACGACACGGCGGGCAGCGAGTGGGTGACGGACCTCTACAAGCTGAAGGCGCTAGAGCCCTACGCGGACGACGCCGGATTCCGGACTGACTTCATGGACGTCAAACGGAGGAACAAGGAAGCGCTCGCCGGGCTGATCCAGAAGATGACGAGAGTAGCCGTCAACCCGGAGAGCCTGTTCGACGTTCAGATAAAAAGGATCCACGAGTACAAGCGCCAGCTCCTCAACATAATGCACATAATCCACCAGTACTTCAGCATCGTCGAGGACGGAATGGAGCTCACGGTCCCGAGGACGTACGTCTTCGCGGGCAAGGCCGCACCCGGGTACTGGGCGGCGAAGCAGATCATAAAGCTCATAAACAACGTCGCCGCCGTCATCAACGCGGACCCGAATGTGAAGGACCAGATAAAGGTCGTGTTCATGCCGGATTACAGGGTGACGCTCGCCGAGAAGATCATCCCCGCGGCGGACCTCAGCGAGCAGATATCCACAGCCGGCAAGGAGGCGTCCGGGACGGGCAACATGAAGCTCGCGCTTAACGGGGCTCTCACAATAGGGACGATGGACGGGGCGAACATAGAGATAAGGGAAGAGGTCGGTGAGGAGAATATCTTCATATTCGGCCTGAGAGCGGAGGAGATAAAGGAGCTCAAACGGACGCACGGATACAACCCGAGCCAGATATGCGCCGAGAACCCGAACCTGCAGAGGGTGATGGATTCCTTCGAGTCCGACGTTTTCTGCAAGGACGAGCCCGGGCTCTTCAAGTGGATCTACGAATATCTCGTCCTGAACGGTGACGTATTTTTCCACGTCGCGGATTTCGAGTCGTACAGGGAAACGCAGGAGCTGGCCGGGGCCGAATACAGGAAGCCGGACACATGGGCGCGTAAGGCGATACTCAACGTCGCGCGAATGGGGAAATTTTCGAGCGACAGGACCATATCGGAATACGCGGGCGGCATATGGGGCCTCGAGCCGCAGGACGACTGACGCGCCCGCAGTCACAAAATTCACGCACACGGATAACGGAGAATGGAGACAAAGAACAGGGACAGGCTTAAAGAAATTCTAATAAAGAATTCGATACTGAGGGGGGAGTTCACTCTCGCCTCGGGCAAGAAGAGCAGCTACTACATCGACGCGCGTCTTACGACACTCGACCCCGAGGGCGTAAGCCTCGTATCCGCGATATTCCTCGAAGAGATATTGAAGGACCCCGGCATAAACGCGGTCGGCGGGCCGACGATGGGGGCCGACCCGATTGTCGGAGCCATCCTCGCAGAGAGCCACAGGATCGGAAAGCCGCTCAACGGATTTCTCGTAAGGAAAAAGGAGAAGGACCACGGGACCGGGAAGCTCGTAGAGGGCGGTCTCAAGCCGGGCGACGTCACCGCGGTCGTCGAGGACGTTGTCACGACGGGCGGGAGCGTACTTACCGCGATTGACGCCGTTAAGGCCGCCGGGGCCGAGATCAGAAAAGCCCTCGTCATAGTGGACCGCGAGGAGGGGGCGACGAGGTGTTTGAAAAAATGGGGATAGAGCTCTACTCGATATTCAAGATCTCGGAGCTTTTGTAAACCTGGCGCGAGGGACTAATCGCCGTCCGCGGCCTGATCGACGCCGATGCCGTATTCTTCCAGCTTTCTCCTGAGCGTGAGCCTGTTTATGCCGAGCACGCGCGCGGCCTGCGAGCGGTTCCATCCGCTCGCCTGAAGGGCTTCTTCTAGCAGGATCACTTCGGCTTCCTTTACTATCTTTCCGTAAACGTCTTCGCTGCCGTCGGCGCCGAGGAGATTCTTTACAGAGCTCCTGAGCGCATCCTGATAAGATACGCTGCCCGCAGCCGGTTCGAGCGATTGAATACGCGGGCCGAGGTCGAGGTCGTACGACGTGAGGTATGGCGTTTTTGTGAAGGCTATCGCCTTACGTATGACGTTTTCGAGCTCCCTTACGTTGCCCGGCCAGTCGTGCTCTATAAGCATCTTCTGGAACTTCGAGTCACGCCCTTTATCTCCTTTCCTATCTGGCTGCTGTGCCGCTTGGTGAAGCACTCGTAGAGGAGCGGGATGTCCTGCCTTCTTTCCCTAAGCGCCGGGAGGTGTATGCGGACGACGTTTATGCGGAAAAAGAGGTCTTCCCTGAACTTCCCTTCCTTGACCATTTTGTCGAGGTTCTGGTTGGTCGCCGATATTATCCGGACGTCCACCGATATTTCCTTGTTGGAGCCGAGCCTGTGGAACGTCCCGCTCTGGAGAACCCTCAGCACCTTGGCCTGGAGCGAGAGCGGCATGTCGCCAGCTCGTCGAGGAAGATCGTTCCACCGTCGGCCTCCTCGAACTTCCCGGTGCGGGCGGAGCTTGCGCCCGTGAACGCGCCCTTTCGTAGCCGAAGAGCTCGGCTTCGAGGAGCGCCTCGGGTATCGCCGCGCAGTTAAGGACGACGAACGGCTTTTCCACCTGGTGCTGACCTTCCACACCGACTCGGCGACGAGCTCCTTGCCCGTGCCGCTTTCGCCGGTGATCAGAACTGGCACGTCCACCCTGCCGACCTGGCCTATGAGCTTGCAGACATCCTGGAGCATGGGCGAGTCGCCGACTATCGCGCAGGTTACGCTCGACGCCCCCTCGGCCGTTACGTGGAAATTCGTCAGGCTCTCGTCGAGCTCGGCGCTTATGCCGAGGGCGCGCTTTATGGAGTCTCCCAGCCCCGAGTCGTCGAACGGCCTGAATATGCAGTCGAACGCGCCGAACGTCATCGATTCGATGAGGTACCGCGTGCCGCGCTGCTCGGTGACGACGATGACGAAATGGTCGTCCTTTAGCGCCGAGAGGCCTGCTATGCCTGTGGTGTCGGCGTCGAGTATGAGGACGTCGGTGTCTTTTACGTCTTCGGCTTTTGAGAAAACGGCCGGCTTCGCGAAATCGATCGCACCCTCGATTTCGGCCGCTAAGTTCGGGTCTTCGGTGAGAATTCCAATTCTTCCTGTCATGTGTGGGCGTAGTTCCTCGGTTTATTTACTGTAACAAAAATATACGGACTGGTAACGATGTAATCAAGGAAACGGGATGGTGTGCATAACAAGCCGAAATCACTCGATATTGCAAGTGGCACCCAAATTGCCAAATCATTCTGTAACCATTTTTCGTGTGTGAGAGGCGGATTTTACTAAATCGCCGGGTTCTATAGCCCGAAATCAGCGGAAAAAGAGGCGTGAGGCCCCGTAGAATAATGAATCGCGGCGCGGCATACAGTTATCATAAACTTTAGTGATAAAGCGCCGGCCCCGGCGATTACTCCAGTGCCCGGTTCGGGTATACTAGGGTTTTGAGGGCTGGAGGGCTGGGAGAGCCCGCCGGATTTTTTGATATATAATAAGACGGTTGACAGCGTTTCCAGGGAGGTAAACGGCAATCGGTATTTCAACAACTGCCAGCAGCAGCCAGGAGATAGAAGCGGCTCCGAAGAGGGGCTTCAGTAGGGAAGAGGTAGCGGCCCTTAACCTCGAATTCGAGGGGAGGGACGCGAGAGAAGTCCTCAAATGGGCCGTGGATAACCTCCATCCTAGGGTCGCACTCGCCACGAGTTTTCAGGTGCAGGGCATGGTGCTTATAGACATGATCATGGATATAAGCCGGGACGCCAGGATATTCACGCTCGACACGGGGCGGCTGAACCAGGAAACCTACGACGTGATGGACGAGGTGCGTAAGAGGTACGGCGCGAAGGTCGAGGCGCTTTTCCCGGACGCGAAGGAAGTCGAGGACATGGTGAGGGAGAAGGGGCCGAATCTCTTTTACAGCGGGAAGGAGAACCGGATACTCTGCTGCGAGATAAGGAAGGTAAGGCCGCTTAAGAAATATCTCGCCGGGCTCGACGCGTGGATAACGTCCATCAGGCGCGAGCAGACGGAGAGCAGGGCCGGGGCCGAGATGTTCGAGATAGACGAGCAGAACGGCGGTATCCTCAAGATCAATCCGCTCGTAGACTGGACCAACGAAGAGGTGTGGGATTACGTACGGAAGAACAGGGTGCCGTATAACAAGCTCCACGACATGGGGTATCCGAGCATAGGGTGCGCCCCTTGCACGCGGGCTGTGAAGCCCGGCGAGGACGAGCGCGCCGGAAGGTGGTGGTGGGAGACGGGTTCCGACAAGGAATGCGGGCTTCACTTCAGCCACGACGACAACAATAATTCCTGAGCTGTTTCCGAGCCCGGCGCGGCCGGGAATCCGAAGACAAACTAAAGACGGCGCGTGTCCTCTCGAATGCGAAGAGCCCGCGCCGAAAGTCACGTTACTGAATATTTCTGTCGGGGGAATCTTTTTCGTTCACGAAGGGGACGGGCGAGGCCTGGTGTATTAGCATGAGCCAGCCGGATTCCGTCTTCTCGAAGATATTCGTCGAAACGGAGACGTTCATCGTGACAGGGTCACGGCGGATGTACGTGAGCTCCTGAATGCAGGTGACGCAGGCGGCGTCCCCGGCGATGTCCACAGTGATGTTGTGGAGCCTTATCCTGAGCCTGTCCTCGGGGTCGAAGATGTTCTCCCAGCTCTGCATTATCGCTTCCCAGCCGCGGAGCATCATCCAGCCAGGGTGCATGCAGCCCGCCTTCTCGCTCCTCAGGAAAGCGGCCTTCATGAGATCGAGGTCGCGCTTGCCTAGGGCCTCGTAGAACCTCATGTTGGCTTCGAGTATCTTGTCTTTTTCGGTATCTTCCGGCATGTGAATAAATCTATATATACCTGAGTTTGACCGGTTTTTCTTCCCGGCCCGGAGTCTCGGACTCGGCCAGGCGTCTCCCAGCCGCGTAGGGCGTCTATTTTCCGAAGAGCGCCAGGTATGCGAGGACGGGACGCGGGGACCTGCCTATCTGGGCCTGCGAGAATGTCCTGTCGGGGGCGACGAATTCGACCTCGAATCCCCTTTTCAGAAGCTCGACTACGAGGGACGCGAGGCGGCTTATCTGGTGCTCGAGCCTCCGCTCGTCGGTCTCGGGATTAAACTCTATCACGGCGCCGGGGGATTCGCTGTCCTCCATCTCCTTCACCATGAGCCTCCCCGTCCGGGCGGTCGTCTTCCAGTGTATGAGCCTCGGATTGTCGCCCTCGGCGAATTCCTTTATCGACCTGAGGTCGTCGCCGATACCGGATTTCTCGACTTCACTTTCGCCGTATTTTTCCTTGACGCCTTCCGAGCCGGGATCGACGTTCTCAATCTTCGGATAGACGAGAATCTGCTCGTCCCCGAGGTCGGCCTTTATCCACTTTTTAAAGAAGCCGAACGGGAACCTCGTCGAAACCCTGGCAGGTGGCGGCGCGTTGTAGCCCCTGCCCGTGAAAAGATGGTTCAGCGTTACGGTGCGGGATGCCCCGGCGGGGATGTGCGGCACGTAGGCGCTCTTGTCGTCTATCTCGACCGTAAGCGAGTAGGACGGAAGGAGGCTCTTCTTGTTGACGAGGGTTATCCTGAGCGGCGCCGGCGTCATGGCGAAGACGTCGCCCGTCTGCTTCATCGACACCTCTATCCGGGAGAGGTCTATCATCGACAGTATCCCCGAGGCGACGACGAAGCTCATCATTATGCCGAAGGTGAGATAAAGGAGGTTGTTGCCCGTGTTGATCGCGGCAAAGCCCACAAAGAGGCTTATGGCGAGGAACCCCACGCCTTCTCTCGTCGGGCTCGTACGGGCCCAGTTGTCCTTACCGAGGCTGAATATCTTCATGGCGAAAAATGTCGGGAGGGAGAGTTTAAAACTTCCGGTCCCGCCGGGAATAAGTATATATCCCCGGCGGGCGGGCGGAGCTTTCTATTCTGTCTGGAATATCTTGTTGACGGAGTTTACGATGTCGCCTTTCACCCTCGATATGTCGTTGTAGATGGCGAGGAACATGATGAAGATGAGTAGGGTGAGCCCGATCCTCTGGCTGATTTCGAGCGACCTCTGGCTGAGAGGCTTTCTCTTTATCGACTCGATCGCGAGGTAGAGAACGTGCCCGCCGTCGAGCATCGGTATCGGGAAGAGGTTTATCACCGCGAGGTTGATGCTGATAAAGCATGTGAACTGAAGGAGCGGCGCTATGCCTGTCTCTGCCGCCGAGCCCGAGACCTTGGCGATGAGTATCGGCCCCGCGAGGCTCTTGCCCGCAGTGCCGAGGGCGATCTTGCCGGTGACGAGCTTATAGAGGAAGCCGAAGAGGAGCGTCACGACCTCGACTATCATTGCAGCGGCTTCCTTGAAGCCGTTCACTATGGCCTCGAAGAACCCGTACTTCTTTACTATCTCCTCCTGGTAGGGGGAGATGCCGATTGCGCCCTTGCCCGTTTCGGGCGAGGTTTCGGGGATTATGCTCTGCGTTATTTCGTTTCCGTTCCTGTCGATGAGGAGGGATATTTCCTTATCGGCGTGCTCCTTGATTATTGCCGACATCTGCTCCCAGTCGGCGACGGGCTGACCGTCGATAGCGAGAATCCTGTCGCCCTTTTCAAGATGCGCCTGGTCGGCAGGCGTGCCGGGGACTACCTTCCCGACCTGGGCCTTTATAGGCTCGCCAAAGCCTATCGCAACTATGCCCTCGGGCGAGGCGACGGCCTTTACGGGGATCGTCTCAATCGCGCCTTCTCTGTCCACCTTTATATTCAGCATGGCGTCGGGGTTCGTCTGGAGCTGGATGTTGACGTCCTTCCAGTTCGAGACCTCGGAGCCCTCTATTTCGAGTATCCTGTCGCCCTTCTGAAAGCCCGCCTCGGCCGCCGGAGAATTCGGCGCGACGAATCCGATGACCGGCGACTGTTCGAGGTACGCCGGGACCGTGATGCCTATCATGAACACGATGGGAAGGAATACGAACGGGAGGAGGAAGTTCATGAAGGGGCCAGCCACTACAATAAGAAGCCTGTTAAGGATCGGCTGGTTCGAGAAGCCCCTCGGGTATTCCTTTTCGGAATACGTCTGCCCGGGGAGGCTCTGCGGCGTCGCGTTTATTTCGATCTTCTGGTCGTCCCTTTCGACTGTGAAGTGAAATTCCCTTTCGGGCTCTCTTTCGAGCGTGGCTTCGAGGGACTTCCATTTCTCGAAGGACTTCAGCTCGACGCCTTCTATCTCGACTATTCTGTCGCCGCCACGGAAGCCCGCCTTGTCGGCGTCCGAACCCGGATCGACCCTGTCTATTATAAAGTTGCCCTCGGAGCCCTCGCCGTACATCTTGACGTAGCCGCCCAGGGGGAGCATGCAGACGAGGTATTCCGTCTCGCCGCGCGTGAACCCGAAGAGCTTCTTGCCGAAGCCGAGAGAGAATTTCTCGACCCTGACGCCGCTCCATTTTGCGACGAGGAAGTGGCCGAGCTCGTGTATGAATACCAGTATTCCAATCACGAAGATAAATGCGATAATCGCGGTCATTTGCTGTCTTCTCCTAGTTTCTGATGATGGCGAGAGCGGTTTCCCTCGCCCAGGCGTCGCTTTCGAGTACGGCTTCGAGCGAATCCGCCGGCCGTGTTTTGTGAAGCCCCATCACCTTTTCGACTGTATTAACTATACCCGTAAAGCAGAGCCTCTCCGAAAGGAACTCGTGGACGGCGACTTCGTTTGCGCCGTTCATCACGGAGGGCATCGTGCCCCCCTCTTCGAGCGCGCTGAACGCGAGCGGGATGGAGGGGAACTTTTCGGGGTCCACCTCGGCGAACGTGAGCTCGCCGAAGCTCCCTGGGGTGGCCTCGTGGCCGTTAAGCTCTATACGCTCGGGGTAGGTGAGCGCGTAGGCTATCGGTATTCTCATATCGGGTTTACTCATCTGTGATATCAGTGAGCCGTCTATATATTCTACCATAGAGTGAACGATGCTCTGGGGATGAATCCACACCGAAATGCTGCGGGCGGAAAACCCGAAGAGCCAGCGGGCCTCTATTACCTCGAATCCTTTGTTCATTAGTGTAGCGGAATCTATCGTAATTTTGCTCCCCATCTTCCACGTGGGGTGACGGAGGGCGACTTCGACGAGTGACGTCTTCCATCTCTTCTCGGGAGGCGTTTAGGAAAGGGCCGCCCGAGGCAGTAAGTATAATGCGCTTTACCTGCGAGCGAATCCCGCATTCGAGGGCCTGGAATATGGCGCTGTGCTCGCTGTCTACGGGGATTATTATGGAGCCGTGTTTTTCGGCCTCACGCGTGATTATCTCGCCAGCGACGACGAGGGATTCCTTGTTGGCGAGCGCAATGTCCTTCCCGGCCTTTACGGCGGTGAGCGTCGGGAGGAGCCCCGATGCGCCGACTATGGACGAGACGACCTGCTCGGCCTCTTCCATGCCTGCCACGGCGCAGTTGCCTTCTTCGCCGTGGAGTATCTCTGTCTTCTCGCCGTTTATCATTTCGCGGAGCGAATCGGCGAGGGATTTGTCGCGGACGGAAACTGCGTCCGGCTTGAATTCCCGAACCTGCTCGGCGAGGAGCTGTATGTTCTCGCCCGCGGTGAGCCCGATTACGCGGAATTTATCCGGGTGCTGGGAGACTACGTCGAGGGTTTGTTGTCCTATGGAGCCGGTCGAGCCGAGTATGGAGATCTTCTTCAAATCACTTCCCTTATCTTCACCTGCTCCCCGGTAAGCCCGAATCTCCTCTCGCGTTTCTGGTAGTTGAGGATCGCCTTTACGAGGTGCCCCTTCCGAAAGTCGGGCCAGAGAGTTTTCGTTACGTAGATTTCAGTGTACGCCAGCTGCCAGAGCATGAAGTTCGATATCCTCATCTCGCCGCTCGTGCGGATGAGGAGGTCTGGCTCGGGCAGGTTGGCTGTGTAGAGGTAAGACGAGAAATTCGCGGTGGTGAGGTCTTCCACGGACGCCGTGCCGTCGGATACAGCGCGCTTTACGGCGTCGATTATCTCTTCCCTGCCGCCGTAACTCAAAGCGAGTGTAAGCGTCATGTCCTGGCAGTGCCTTGTCTTTTCCATCGTATCGTCGAGCGCGGCGATGACGTCGTCCGGAAGCTCGTGGAGCCTTCCTATCGCGTTCAGCCTGATGCCGTTTTCGATGAGCTTGTCGCTCTCGGTGGAAAGGTAATGCTTAAGAAGCTCCATCAGGGCGTTGACCTCTATTTTGGGCCTCTGCCAGTTCTGGGCTGAGAAGGCGTAGAGGGTTATGTACCTTACGCCGAGGTCGCGCGCCGCCCTTACGACGGAGCGGACCGACTTCATTCCTTCGCGGTGCCCGCTGATGCGGTCGAGATTCTTGACCTTCGCCCATCTGCCGTTCCCGTCCATGATAATGGCTATGTGGGCGGGGAGCTTCTCCGGGACTATGGACGATTCGAGTTTCCCCTTCATTGGCATAAATTATAACACCTCACATGTATTAAAAAAATAAAATCGAGGCCTCCGGATAGGGGTTTGGAACGCCGTGGCGCTATTGATTAAAGAGCACCTTCGAAGCGTAGGAGAGGGGGCAGGCGATGAAAATCACTATGAGCATCACCGTCGATACCACGAGGAACGTAAGGCAGTAGAAGTAAAAAGAGAGCGGCACGAACAGTACCCTGAGCGGGAGCGGCCAGTGCCTTGCGAGCTGGAGCACGACGGATGTGTAACTTTTGATGAATCTGCTGAGAACTGTGTATATCATATCTATCATATGCGTTCGCCCGGATTAAATTTATACGATTCACCGCAGCCTTACAACCTTCCCGTGTGCGCTCGGCCCAAGAGGGCGTCTGAAAGGCCCCAAATGGCGTGGACGAGTGTCCTCTCTGCGGCGTTTTGTCAGCGCGCCGGAGGATTGGGGCGATCCATAGCTAGCGGCGCTCAAATATGATTTGATACTGATTGTTTGGTTGGTTAATCTCTAATGAAGGGGTGAACTTAGGTGAAAATGAAAAGAATCTCGTTAGTTCTTTTACTTTTACTGTCTTTTGCCATTGGGGCGGCGGCCGACGACGCAACGTACCAGGGGCTATCCAACTTTACTCGCGTGCTCGACCTCGTGGAGAGGAACTACGTCGAGGAAGTCGATTCCACGGAGCTTACGAACAGCGCCATAGACGGCATGCTGAAGACGCTCGATCCGTATTCGGCATACCTTAGCCCGGAGCGTTACCGCGAGCTCGAAATAGGAACGTCGGGCGAATTCGGCGGGGTAGGGATGGAAGTCACGGTCGAAGAGGGCGTGCTTACCGTCATAGCCCCCATCGAAGGCACACCGGCCGAAAGGGCGGGCATAAAGCCCCGCGACCAGATACTGGCGATCGAAGGGCAATCCACGGAAGGCATGGTGGTCCAGGAGGCCGTTAAGCTCCTCCGCGGCCCCAGGGGAACGCCGGTCAAGATAACGATCAAAAGAGAAGGCGAGGAGTCGCCGAGGGATATTACGCTCGTAAGGGACAAGGTGGTAGTTAAGAGCGTTAGGCCCGAGCTCCTCGACAACAACATAGGATATCTGAGGCTTACCCAGTTCCAGGACCATACGGCCCAGGAGCTTAGGGCCGGCATCGAGCAGCTCGAAGCCGAGAACGGAAAGCCCCTCAACGGGCTCGTGCTCGACCTCAGGAACAACCCGGGAGGGCTCTTGGCCGAGGCGATCGACGTAGTGGACGAGTTCATAGACAACGGGCTCATAGTGAGCGTCAGGGGAAGGGCCGCGGACCAGACTCGCGAGTATTACGCGACCAAGAAGGGGACGTTCCAGAAATTCCCGATCGTCGTAATCGTGAACGAAGGCAGCGCGAGTGCGTCGGAGGTTGTGGCCGAAGCGCTCCAGGACAGCCATAGGGCGACCATCCTCGGCACGAAGACGTTCGGCAAGGGCTCCGTTCAGACGATAATCAAGCTCGAAGACGGCTCGGGGCTAAAGCTCACCACCGCGAAATTCTACGCGCCGAGCGGAAGGTCCATCAACAAGGTCGGCGTCACGCCGGACATAACCGTCGAGAATACTGAGGATGCCGACAAGCAGCTCGAAAGCGCAATAAATATCCTCAAGAACCCGCAGGCTGTGAAAGCAGGGACGAGGGGTTAGTAGCGCCTTGGCGAAGTCACGAAAGGGCGGCGGGAGAAGGCCGCGGAGAAGATATAAAAGAGGGAGCGGCTCCCCCGGAAAGATACTTGCCCTTTCGCTGGTCCTTGTAGCGGCGGTTGCATTCGGGCTCTATGCCCTTTACGTTTCGAATGACAAGCCGGCCGGGCATGCGGAGAGGACGGCGCAGACGGAGCCGGTTAAAAAATCCCAATCCAAAACACCTGTAAAAGAGGCCCGTAAAAAGCCCGCCGAAGAGGCGCCGAAGCCTCAAAAGAAACCGGAAGAAAAACCGGCGGCTGTAAAGGCCGAAGCCGCCAAGCCGACGCCCGAGCCACCTCAGGCGGTGACAAGAAGGCGGATTCCCGCGACAAAAAGGCAGTTCGTGACGGCGGAATCAAGCCCCGAGTGGCCATCATCGTGGACGACATCGGCCAGCATAAGGAGCCGATAGACAAGCTGCTTGCGCTCGAAGGGCCGCTTACGTTCGCGATACTGCCGAACCTGCCGTACTCGACGTACGCCGCCGAAAAGGCGCACGCCAAAGGATGGGACGTTATACTGCACCTGCCGATGGAGCCGATGGAGTCATCGGGCTATACGGGGCAGGACGCGGGCGAGGACGCGCTCCTCGTGGGGCAGACCAAGGAGGCCATAATCGCGCAGCTCGACAAGAATCTCGCTGCGTTTCCCTACGTCGAAGGGGTGAACAACCACATGGGCTCGAAGTTCATGGAGAACGACGAGCTCATGGAGCTTGTGCTCGAAAGGATAAACTCGAAGGGGCTTTATTTCGTGGGACAGCCTGACGACGGCCAAGAGCGTCGGGTATAAGAAGGCGTCGAGCCTGGGGATGAGGACCGTGAAGAGGGACGTGTTTTTAGACCTTTCCTCGAAGGGGCCTGGTTACGTTAAATCGCAGCTCGACAAGCTGGTAAAAATATCGGAGAAGAACGGACACGCCGTCGGGATATGCCACCCCTATGACGCGACTATCGAGGCGCTCGCCGAGTACATGCCTGTCCTGAGAGCGAGGTCGAGATGTCGAACGCTTCGGACGTTGTTTCGAGGCGGAAAGAGGTCAGCGAAAGGTAGGAATTTCCCCGGGTGGAGTATACTAAATAAGATAAGACGGAGGCATTAAATTAATGGGACTTATCGACGAAGTAAGGAACAGACGCGACTCGTGGACGAAGAGATTCGAAGAGCACAGGGATTTCGACGACGGCATGTGTGAGAACGATCCCGAGGCAGAGGAAAAGCGGATTCTGGAGAACAGGAGAAAGGTCGGGGTCTTTTCTCCGAAAAAGCCCGAAAACAAATGAAGCCGCGGCCCCCGTATCCGGGGTGCACGGCCTTGACAATTTAGCTGTATTAATTTAATTTTTTCTAGATGATGTTTAAAAACCGGGAGGAGTATTAATGCCAGGAATTGTGGTCGGAAACAACGAAAGCATAGACAGCGCGCTTAAGAGATTCAAGAAACAGGTCGAGAAAGGAGGTGTACTGTCTGAAGTAAGAAGAAGGGAATATTACGAAAAGCCCAGCGAAAGAAAAAAGAAGAAGCTCTTCGCCGCGAAAAAGCGCGTCATCAAGCGCTCGAGAAGAAGCTAGCCGCATTAATATATAGATATATACGTACTTCGCATTACTACTGGTAGGGGGACACTACTTTGTACTCGGCGATCCATGGGACACAGTCTCATGCGTATTCCTGCTATAGTCCTATTTCCACGTTAAAATTAGAAGTCCGCTTAAATGGCAAATTTTAACGATGACGGTCTTGTTAATGAGATAAAGAGGAGGTTAAGCATTATAGACCTCATTGAGAGCTACACATCCGTTAAAAAAACCGGAAGAGGTTATGTGGGGCTCTGTCCATTTCATGACGACCGTAACCCGTCCATGCATATAGACGAAGAAAAAGGACTCTTTCATTGTTTTAGCTGCGGGGCGGGGGGAGATATACTCGGGTTCTATATGAGGTATAACAACACGACATTCCCCGAGGCCCTCCAGGAACTTGCAAAGAGGGCGAACATCCCGATAGAAAAGACGGCGCCAAGGGCCAAGGGCTCGAGTGCAGCCGGAGCACTCTTCAAAATCAACTCCATCGTATCGAAATATTATCAAAAGACGCTCGAAGAGAGCGCCAGGGGAACCCGCCCTCGAATACATCGCAAAAAGAGGCATTCCGCGCGATGTAGCGAAGGAATTCGGCCTCGGTTATGCGCCCGAGGGGTGGGACAACTCGCCAAGTTCCTTGCGAAGCATAAGGTGCCGCTCGGGCTTGCGGAAAGGGTGGGGCTCCTCGTCAGGCGAAACAGCGGCGACGGCCATTACGACAGGTTCAGGGGACGGCTGATGTTCCCCATAGTGAACGTTGACGGCAAGGTGATAGGATTCGGCGGCAGGGTGATTGACGGCGAAGGAGAGCCCAATACATAAACTCGCCCGAGTCCGAGATATACCACAAGCGGAGCAGCTTCTATGGGCTCGACAAGTCGCGGGACCACATAAGGCGCGAGCGTAGGGCGATCATCGTCGAGGGGTATATGGATTTTCTCTCGGTGTATGTGTCCGGCGTGAGGAACGTCGTCGCGACGCTGGGGACGGCGCTTACGAGGGACCATGTGGGTGTGCTGAAGCGATACACCGACAGGTACGTCGTAATCTTCGACGGAGACGAATCGGGAATAAAGGCGGCCGTGAGGTCGCTGGACGTCTTCCTCGAAGAGGGGCTTTTGCCGAACGTGGTTATTCTTCCCGAGGGACTGACCCGGATTCCTTCCTTTCGGAAAGGGGAAAGGACGCGCTCCTTTCGCTTATAGAAAATGCACCGGGGCTTCTGGATTTTTACATAGACAATACGGTAAGGGAATACAGGTCGGGGGCGATTACGCTTAACCGAGCGTGAGGAAATCGCCGATGTCCTGACGAAGGTGAACGACCCCATAGCGAAGAACGGATACGCGAGGAAGGCGGCGGAGAAGCTCGGAGTAAGGGAAAACGAAGGTAATGTCGCTCATAAGATTCGGCAAGGGCAAGGCGGCCAGGCCCGCCTCGGTCGCGAGCGCTGTGAGCTCGACTGAGGCATCCCATGCAGTTGCGGGCAATAGCGAGAAGACGCTGCTCGCCGTTCTGCTGAAATTCCCAGAGCTGTCCGAGATCGCGCGCGCTGAGTATGAGTCCGGCGATATAGCCAACCCCGAGATAAGGGCTATCCTCGAAGAGATGCTGCTGAATGACGTGCTCGACGCATCGGCGCTTCTTCAGATATTCCAGGACCGCCCGGCTCAGGCGCTTATCACGGAAGCGCTTTTTTCTTCTCCCGGCATTTCCGACAGGGAAACCGCCGGCAGGACGATAGAAAGGTGTATTAAGAAGGTGAAACAAAGAAAGCTCGACGACAGACTCAAGCTTCTCAGGCTCAGGATCGACGAGGCCGTAAGGAACAAGGATTCCGAGCTCGAGAAGGAGATTCTTAAGGAGTACAGCGAGCTGAGGAAGTTAAAATAACCGGAAGGTAGGAGAGCCCGATGCGAAACAAGAAAAAGAAGGATTTCCAGATCGAGATGATCGACGACGATAGCCTTTCCGGCCAGGCGGTCGATATAGAGGATATGGACGACGACGATGATGAGAGCGTCGATAACGCCTCTTTCTCGCCCGAGCAGGAGGATTCCGCCGAGTTCGACGGCGACGAGGAAACGGAATCCGAGGAAGGGGACGCACAGTACGGGCTCAAACCGAGTGAAGCACGCGAGAACGCAAACGAATACGATGTGATAAGGTTTTATCTCCACGAGATCGCGGACCATTCCCTCCTTACGCGGGAAGAGGAAATAAAGATCGCAAAGGAAATAGAGACTGGGAAGAGGGTTATCGCGAGGGCGATACTCAATTCGACGCTCATGATGAGGGAGATAATCAGGCTCGGCGAGGATCTCCAGAAAGGAAGCCTCAGCATACGAGACATCACGAGCTCGCTAGACGATTCCGAGGGCTCGGACAACGCATCCGAGGAGGACGTCCAGCTCGGGATAAGGAATTCACTCAACGCGATAGTCGGGCTTTACGGGGACAACGAACAGGCCAGGGCCCAGCTCGAAAAGGCCACCCAAAAGAACAGAAAACAGCTTCAGGACAAGATAAGAAAAAATAACAACAGGATGCTGATATACCTCGAGGACATTAACCTCAAGGGAACGCAGATGGAGAAGATGCTCTCCGTCGCGCACACGTACATAGAACGCGTCGAAAAGCTCCAGAGGGAGTGCGACTCGCTCGAAAAGCAGAAGGGCACGGCAGCGACGAAGGCCAGGAAGGCCCTTAAGGGAAGGCTCGAGGATTTCCTCAAAATGTCCGAGACGGATACGGCGACGCTCAGAAAGTCGCTAAAGAGAATAGAGCGCGGCGAGCAGATGACGCACAGGGCGAGACGAAAGCTCATCGAGTCGAACCTCCGCCTCGTGGTCAGCATCGCAAGGCGCTACATCAACCGCGGGCTCCCGTTCCTAGACCTCATACAGGAAGGGAACATGGGGCTTATGCGCGCCGTGGAAAAATTCGAATACAACAGGGGATACAAGTTCTCGACCTACGCCACGTGGTGGATAAGGCAGGCCATAACGAGGGCGCTCGCCGACCAGTCGAGGATCATCCGAATCCCCGTTCACATGACAGAGACGATTAACCGCATAGTCAGGACTTCGAGGCTCCTCGTGCAGGACCTCGGACGCGAGCCTCTCCCCGAGGAGATCGCGGAAAAGGTGGGCATGACGGCCGACAAGGTGGCGCGCGTGCTCAAGATATCCAAGGACCCGATATCGCTCGAAACCCCGATAGGGGACGAGGAAGACAGCAAGCTCGTGGACCTCATCGAGGATGCGAACACGACGTCGCCCGTGAAGGTGCTCGAGATGAGCGAGCTTAAGGAGATAATAAACAGCGCGCTTTCGTCCGTCCTCAACACCAGGGAAGAGAGCATCGTAAGGCTCAGGTTCGGCATCGACGACGAGAAGGAGCACACGCTCGAAGAGGTCGGGCAGGAGTTCCAGGTGACCCGCGAGAGGATAAGGCAGATAGAGGTAAAGGCCATAAAGAAGTTAAAGCGCGCGGGCAGGGTCTATCCCATAAAGAGCTACCTCGAAAAGGCGTAAGGCCCACTGCGCCGCCCGGCAGCGGGTGCCGGATACCGAATTCATTTCTTTAGAAGCTCTTTCGCTTCCTCGAAATATACCAGAGCGGATTCCGTCGTTTTAAGGTGCATCATGCGCTTTATGTCGGATACCGTGGCGCCTTCGGCTATTGCCAGTAGGGCGGCGGTGTGTCTCAAGCTGACAGGCTTTATCCCCTTTCCCCTGAGCCCGGAAACACCCAGGTAGTGATTCACGCGGGCCCTTACGCCGCGCGTCGTAATCCTGCCGCCGGCCGCCCTGTTGCCTATGCCCCAGAATAGCGGCTCGCCGCCGCGGGAGCCGCCGCGCGCCCGGATGTAATCGTGAAGGGCCCCGGCTGCGGCAAGGTTCAATGTGACATACTCGTCCTTTTTATCCTTGTTCTTTCCCTGAACGTATATGGCCGTTTTGCCTTCCTTCCTGACGACGTCGCCGAGGTCGGCCCGTACGATCTCGATTTCGCTAAGGCCCGCGAGCGCCATTAGGCTGAGTATGGCCTTGTCCCTTTTTCCGAGGGGGGACGGGTCGCCTGCCGAGGCGAGAAGCCTTTCGCGCTCGCCGCGGGTGAGGGGAGGGGTGAGGTGCTTTTCGGGCCGGGCCGCGCCCTTTATCTTCCTCGCCGGGTTCTCGGGCGTCATATCCTTAGAGACGAGGTAGTCGTAGAACCTCCGTACGGCGGTTAGATACGCCGACATCGAGGTGGGGGACAGGTTCTTCGAGAGGATGTAGTCTTTATACCGCTGGATGTCGTCCTGGCCGAGCGCTTCGGGCTTCGCGCCCTCGGCCCACCTGGAAAACTCGCGGAGCGCCTTTCTGTAAGTCTCTTTCGTGGTGTCCCTTCTGTTGAGTGAAGCGACGAAATCGTCGATCAAACGCTCCATTTACATGATTAAATCATCTTTGCGAGATTAATTCAAATTCCGTCTTGACAAGCTTGCTGGTTCGGGTAATTTAATACTCCAGAATCTAGGTGGTAATACTGAAGAGGCCACACCCGGTCCCATTCCGAACCCGGAAGTTAAGCTCTTCGAGGCCGATGATACTGCATTCTATCGAGTGTGGGAAAGTAGGAAGCTGCCTTGGTTCTTTTTTTTTGCCCTTTTCAGTTTTTTCCCGCTAAATATACACGACGCCGAAGCAGAATTTGACCCCGGAGGGAGCAAACCCCGGGGCCGGTCTTGAGTTGTGATACCCGCTTGTGTAGTATCTTCGCCTGAAGATGTGCTCCCTCGGGACAGGAAAATCAAAATGAAGAAAATGCGCGTTGCGGTATTCGTTTCGGGGAGCGGCTCGAACCTCCAGGCTATAATCGACGCCGGTATTCCTTCCATAGAAATAGCGCTCGTTTTCAGCAACAACCCCGACGCCTATGCCTTGAAACGGGCGGAAAATCACGGCATCCCGACGCTCGTCGTAAACCACAGGGATTTTAAATCGAGAGAGGAGTTCGAGGGCGAGATACTAAAGCATCTGGAGCCCCTGGGTATAGAGCTCATAGTTCTGGCCGGGTTCATGAGAATCCTCTCTCGCCGGTTCTGGTGAGGGCGTATGCCAACCGAATGATAAACCTCCATCCGGCTCTCCTGCCGTCGTTCCCGGGCATCCACGCCGCGAGGCAGGCGATAGAGGCGGGGGTGAAGTTCACGGGATGCACGGTGCATTTCGTCGACGAAGGCGTGGATTCGGGGCCGATAATCCTCCAGGCGGTCGTGCCCGTCGAGGACGGCGACGACGAAGACAGCCTCCTTCAAAAAATCCACGCGGAAGAGCACAGGATTTATCCCGAGGCTATAAGGCTTATTTCAGAGGGAAGGATAAAGATAGAAAAAGAGGGTGCTCCGGAAGACCTGAGCACCCCCATGATTTCGGTTTAGATCTCTCTTCCGACGGCCTTCGCAACCGGGGCCGCCTTTTCCATTAGCGCAGCAAACTTTTTCGGCTTGAGCGACTGTCCGCCGTCGCTGATGGCCACCGCGGGGTTGTTGTGTACCTCGATGATGAGCCCGTCAGCGCCTGCAGCGATCGCCGCGAGCGCCATCGGCGTCACGTACTGCCAGTAGCCCGTGCCGTGGCTCGGGTCGGCGAATATAGGAAGGTGCGTTTTTTCCTTCAGCACCGGAATGGCATTCAAATCGAACGTGTTCCTGGTGGCCGTCTCGAACGTCCTGATCCCCCTTTCGCAGAGCATGACTTTCTCGTTGCCCTCGGAGAGGATGTACTCGGCGCACATGAGGAACTCCATTATGGTCGTGGACATGCCCCTTTTCAGCAGCACCGGCATTTTCGATTTCCCGACCTGCTTCAGAAGCGCATAGTTCTGCGAGTTGCGCGCGCCTATCTGGAGCACGTCGGCGTATTCGACGACTGCGTCGAGGTCGTGGGGGTCTAGTATTTCCGTCACTATCGGAAGGCCCGTGATCTCCCTTGCCTTGGCGAGGAGCTTGAGGCCCTCGATGCCGAGCCCCTGGAATGCGTATGGGGAAGTCCTCGGCTTGTATGCGCCGCCCCTCAGCATCGTTGCGCCCGCGTCCTTAACGGCCTGGGCTATCTCCAATATCTGCTCTTCGCTTTCGACGGAGCATGGGCCCGCGATGACGGGGAGCTTGTTGTTGCCGATTACGGCGTTTCCTATTTTAAATTCCGTGTTCTCAGTCCTGTATTCGCGGCTAGCGAGCTTATAGGGCTGAAGTATGGGCATCACCTTCTCGACGCCCTCCAGGATGCTGAGAGTTTCAGCGTCCTGCGGCTTCCCTCTTTCGTCACCGACGGCGCCGATCACTGTCCTCAGCACACCCTCTATGAGGTGGGCCTTGTATCCGAGCTCGTCAAGAGTGGATACGGCCTTTTCGATCTGCTCCTTCGATGCACCGCTTTTCATTACGACAATCATTTTGGAATTCTCCTCCCGATCTCTTCAGGGCTACATTTTTTGAATAGAAAAGTTATGCTACATGAAGGCCGGTTGATGTCAACATTTGTAAAAGCCGCGTAATATCGGGCTTATCGGCGGCGGCTGGGCGGCTGGCATCGGGCTAAACGCACGGCAGCTATTGATTCTTTCAGTATTGCGTACAATAATAATGTTCCTTCCAGTAAGGGCAGGTGGCGGAATCGGCAGACGCGACGGCCTCAAAAGTCGTTGGGCTTACGCTCGTGAGGGTTCGACTCCCTCCCTGCCCACTCTCAGAATAGTCTCTTTATCCAGATTGTTGTTTTGAATTGACGTATTGGTGCGTATCTCGCCCGGATCGGCAGGACGCCAAGGGCCGGTCTACGGCATCTTCGGCCTCCCATCCTCTCCGAACCCCATCAATTGTAAATCCCTTCCAAGCCCCGGTTATATGGCGGGCTTGGCGGCGCATTATTGGGTCTGAAATGGGTAATTAACCGCCCTTAAATAAGTATTGAGTTTTTAAAGTATGGTGATTATATTAGGCGAGGCCCTTAACGGGAACTTTGAGGGAAAGGAGAATAGCCATGAAGATGCTGACGCATTTTGATGTTATTCGTGTTTTTCGTATTGTCGGGCGTTGTATTCACACTGCGGAAGACGGCTCCGCATCAGGACCATCACCGCCACGACAAACCTATCAGATGAAATATGCCTATGCGGACGAGGGGGCCGGACGACAAATAATCGTGATCACGGACAGCGAGCTCAAAAGCGAGGAGTTCCCTTCGGACTGCATCAACTGGCCATGGAAGGGAAGGTCCACGGGCTTATCGTTACCGTATCGAAGGCAACGAAGGAGCAGGCCCGGGGCTGAACGCCATCTATGACGAATCCTGGGGAGGGGCAGCTCGGCACTCTCGGAAACGCCGTTCTCAAGATCGACAAGCTCGACGACAAGACGATAGAGGGGCAAATATCGACCCCGGAGAAGAGCACCTTTTCGGATTATACGTTCGCAATCGACGCCAAGTTTAAAGCGGCCCTGGGGCGCCGAAACAGACGGCGCCTGTCGAAGTGACCGTCAAGGGACGGCACACCCGCGGCGGCTGCGTATGCCGATTATTACAAGGCGCTCATGTCGGGTGATATTCCCACGCTCAAAAAGCTAATAATAAAAAAGAGAATGCAGAGCAGCTGGACGATGAAACCGCCGCGATGATCGTCGATATGGCGCAGTCCTTTCATCCGAAGGAAATCGAGATCGTGACGGTAAACCCCACAGACAGCCAGGCCGAGCTCAAAGTCACCGGCAACGCGGACGGCTCGCAGGGGACGGGGACGATCGAGATGGTTGTCGAGGACGGGCAATGGAAGGTCGCGACGGATAAGTGGAAGTTCCAGGAATAACTCTTACACCCGGCGGGCGGTACATCCAGGCAGGCTGCGAAATCGGCGGATGCGGCGGCCTCGAAAGTCGTTGGGACTATGCTCGTGAGAGCTCAACTTCTTGCCTTCTTACACTTAAATGAAATCTCGTATCCGGTATCCACTCTCCGGCGTATGTCGGGCTATAGGGACTAGTCGGGCTCGGGGGAAGGACCGCCGGTCCGGGGCGGGCAGCCTGGCCCGCTCGTTTGGGGGGAGGGATTCGCTGTCAGACCCCGGTGCCGGCGTCGGTACTTACATTCATGGATTTTATGATCGTGCCGTTCTCTCTTCTCCCGCAAACAGCTTAAGCCGCCTCGGCCGGATGAATATCCTGTCGCCCTCGGAAAGATCGAGGTCGTGGTACTGGTCGCGGCTTATCTCGGCCTGTAGCGGCTCGTCGCTGCCAGGCCTCTTCAGGTCGAGCCGCGCCACGGGCCCGACGGCCAGGAGCTGGTCTATCGTGGCTTCGAGCCACGAATTGCCGCCGCCGTTACGCGTCTTCGATATCTCGAAATCGTGCGGCCTGACGTAGGCGACCGCGGGCGTATGTACGGCGTCCGCGTGCTCGGGCGCATCGACCTCGATATCCCCTATCAAGGCGCGGCCGTGATGCACCCGCCCATGGAAGAGGTTCACGTTCCCGAGGAACTGGTAGACGAACGGCGTCTCCGGGTGGTCGTAGACCTCTTCGGGGGTGCCTATCTGCTCTATCCTGCCCTCGTTCATCACGACTACCTTGTCGGCGACTTCGAGCGCTTCTTCCTGGTCGTGGGTGACGAAGATGCTGGTGACGTGGATCTCCTTGTGGAGCTTACGGAGCCAGTGCCTGAGCTCCTGCCTGACTCTCGCGTCCAGAGCGCCGAACGGCTCGTCGAGCAGCAGAACCTTCGGCTGGGCGGCGAGGGAGCGGGCGAGGGCGACGCGCTGGCGCTGGCCGCCCGAGAGCTGGCCGGGATAGCGGGAGCCGAGCCCTTCCAGGCGTATGAGCCGGAGGAGCTCTTTTACCCGCTCATCAATTTGCGCCTTCGAGACCTTTCTCATCCTGAGGCCGAAGCCGATATTTTCGGCGACGGTCATGTGGCGGAAGAGGGCGTAGTGCTGGAATACGAATCCCACTTTCCTGTCGCGGGCGGGGTGATGCGTGATGTCCTCGTTCTGGTGGACGACAGTTCCCGAGTCCGATATCTCAAGCCCCGCGATTATGCGGAGAAGAGTCGTCTTCCCCGAGCCGGACGGGCCGAGGAGCGCAAGGAGGGAGCCGTCGGGCACCTCGAGGTTCACATTGTCGAGCGCCTTAAAGCCGCCGAAAGTCTTCGATACATTATTTATTACGATGCTCATAAGTCCTCCTCATTCGTTTTCGGGTTTCATCGGCCCCGGTGCCGTGGCCGAAGCCGGCACCTTCCTTTCGAGCCGCGTTTTGATTACCAGCGTAAGTATCGCCAGAAGGGTCAGCACGGAAGCCACGGCGTATGACCCTTCGAGGTTAAATTCCTGGAACAGCTTTTCTATACGGAGCGGCATGGTGTCGGTCTTTCCGGCTATGTGCCCGGAAACGACGTAGACCGCGCCGAACTCGCCCATGGCGCGTGCGTTACAGAGGATGATCCCATAGGCGAGGCCCCATTTGATGTTGGGCACCGTTACGTGCCGGAACATCTGCCAGCCGCTGGCGCCGAGGGTTACCGCGGCGAGCTCTTCGTCCGAGCCCACCGCCTCCATCGTCGGGATGAGCTCCCTAGCTATGAACGGGAACGTTACGAATGCAGTCGCCAGGACGAGGCCCGGGAGCGCGAATATGATCTTGAGGCTCTGGTTCTTCGGCCAGACCTCGAAATACTGCTGGGCGAAAAAGAGGACGGCGAACGTGGCTGCGGCGAGCGCTATCGCGGCCGGCCAGGGATATTTCCAGACGCCCTTTCTCGCCGACGGGGTTCCCGGCAGGAGAAGGAAATAAACAAGGCCGCCGATAAGCGCCCCGATTCCTGACAGAAGGTAAGGCATTACTGGAATAACCGTCTTCCCTGAGGAACGGGCCGAAGTAGCCCTGGAGCCCGAATATGAGGACGAAGCTGAGCCCGGCAACTACCGGCGAGACGGCGAAGGGGAGGTCTATCAGCGCGGTAAGTAGCGCCCTGCCCGGGAAGCTGAAGCGCGCGATCGCCCACGCGGCAGATATGCCGAACACGAGGTTTGCGGCGACGGCTATCGGGACGACGGTCAGGGTCAGCTTTATCGCGTGGAACGTGTCCTTGTTCGCGAAGAGGTTGTCGATGTAAACCCCGACGCCGTGGCTGAGGGCGACCGTGAACACGTTTATCACAGGGATTATGACGAGTATGCCTATCACCGCGACGGCGAGGAACGTGAGCCCCCACCTGACGAGCGGCGGATCTTCCTGGGCCTTTCTTATTTTAGCCGTCACTGTGGCTGCCTCGGCCGTGGCCTTTTGCGGTATGGCGTCAGTGCTCATGGCGTACGCTCCATCTCTCAAGCATGTTTATAAGCACCAGCATTGCGAATGAGATCACCAGAAGAACGACCGCTATGGCCGTGGCCTCACTGTAGTTGAATTCCTCTAGCCGCGCGACGATTAGTATCGGGGCTATTTCCGTCCGGAACGGCATATTGCCGGAGACGAATACCACGGCCCCGTACTCGCCGATACCGCGTGCGAAGGCCAGCGCGAACCCAGTTATGAGCGCCGGGAGGAGCGTGGGCAATATCACGCTCCGGAAGCTCTGCCATCTGGTGGCCCCTAGCGAGGCAGCGGCTTCTTCGGCCTCGGGGTCGAGGTCTTCGAGTATCGGCTGTACGGTCCGCACCACAAAAGGCAGTCCTATGAAAATAAGCACGACTACTATTGCGAGCCTGCTGTAGGCGGCCTCTATGCCTATCGGCACGAGGTATTGCCCGAGCCACCCGCTCTCGACGTAGAGGCTCGAATACACGAGCCCGGCCACGGCGGTGGGCCGCGCAAGCGGGAGGTCTACGAGCGAGTCAATGAATTTCTTTCCCGGAAACGAGTAGCGCACCAGCACCCACGATATGACGAGTCCCAAAAAGAGATTGACTACGGCGGCGATTCCGGCGGCGCCGAAGGTGAGAATGTATGCGGCGCGTGCGCGGTCCGTCCAGACGGCCTTCAAAAACTCGTCGAAGGAGAGCGAGCCCGCCTTGAGGAAACATGCAGCGACGGGTACGAGAACCAGAAAGCTGAGGTAAAAGATGGTGTAGCCCAGCGTGAGCGAAAATCCCGGAAGCACTTTTCGGTTTGTTGCCATGTTCTATTCGTTCCTTTCTCTGTAAAGCTCCCCCGCGCCGCGGCGGGGCGCCGCCGGCGCGGGGGTGAGGGTTTAATGAAGGAGTCGTTATGAGCCTTTTTTCGTCTGGTAGATGGTGTCGAAAACTCCGCCGTCACTGATGAACCTCTTGTGAGCCGCCTGGAAGTTCTCGGCGATCTCGGTGATGTTGAAAAGCTTTATGTCGGGGAACCTGTCCCTGTACTTTTCAAGAATCTTCTGGTTGCTCGGGCGGTAGTAATGCTTCGCGATGATCTCCTGTCCTTCGTCCGAGTAGAGGTATTCGAGGTAGGCCTGCGCGGCCGCTCTCGTTCCCTTCCTGTCGACGTTGGCGTCCACGAGCG
>JAWKQD010000008.1:0-139178 GCA_041390285.1 Thermodesulfobacteriota bacterium
CGTGCCCAACGACCCGGGATACAGCCGCCAGTCTTATTTGCAGGTAATAGATGCGACCAGGGCCTGGGACAAGACGAAGGGTAACTCGAACGTCGTGATAGCCGTTCTGGATACGGGCGTGGAATCGTCGCATGTTGACCTGGGCCCGAAGCTGCTTCAGGGGTGCAATCTAGTAGGCAATCAGGACCAGGACAACTGCAGCTCTAATACCGAGGACGGCAACGGCCACGGGACGGGCGTCGCCGGAACGGCAGCCGCTTCGACCAATGACCGTATCGGCGTATCCGGCGTGTGCTGGTATTGCAAGGTGCTTCCCGTAAAGGTGCTCACGGACGGCGGAGGCGGCACGGTCGAGGACATGGTGGAGGGGCTCATGTTCGTGCGCAACTACGCACTGCATAATTCTTCTAAAAGATTTGTTGTAAATCTGAGCCTCGGGCGGGATTGTAATTCTTCGGGGCCGAGCAGGGCCGAGCAGGATGCGATAAACCTGGCATGGAACAGCGGAATATTAATTGTGGCATCGGCAGGCAACACCGGCAACAGCCTGAGGCAGTGCCCGGCATCGGCCGATAATGTAATAGCGGTATCGGCGACGACGAACGCGGATACGAAGGCGTCGTTCTCGACCTACGGGAGCTTCGTGGACCTCGCAGCCCCCGGCGTAAGCATCTATAACGCAATTGGGACGCTCGACGTGCCCGGGAGCTATTACACGTACTGGTCGGGGACTTCTTTCTCCTCGCCGATCGTGAGCGGCATAGCGGGGCTCGTATGGTCGGCGGACATGTCGCTGACAAATTCGGAGGTCGAGGAGATACTGAAAGACAGCGCGGAAAACATAGGCCCCTCGAATTACTTCGGTGAGGGCAGGGTTAACGCGGATTTCGCCGTGACGCTCGCATCGGGCGGGAGCTCTCCGCAGCCTACACCGCCACCCACGGCGCCTCCTACAGCGCCCCCGGCGACTGCCTCGAGCAATGCTTCGCTGTCGTTGCTGGACCCGGGAGCAGCGGGCGTAAGCAACACCATTACAATCACAGGAGTTACGCCGGGAGCGAGAGTCAGATTCTACTATGCCATGTCCAGTGGCCGGTCCACTATAGCGAGCGGCGCCTGCAAGGGGGAATCGCTCGACCTTTCGAGGCCATCGAGCATGGGGACCGCTGTCGCGGACGGCAGCGGCAGCGCCACGCTTAATGTGAACCTTTCGAGGACCTCGTCCGGCCGGACGCTTTATGTGCAGGCCTATACCGAGTCGGGCAGTTCCTGCCAGATATCGAACCGCGTAAAGCAGACCATACAGAGGTCTGTCAGCAGGGGCGGCAGAGGCGGTAGTGGAGGAGGCGGGGGATCGACACCTCCTTCCAGTGGACGTTTGCCATCGTCGAGGAATCCGTTCGGCAGATTTTAGGGGCAGCGACAACCCCTCGTTCGCCGCTCTACAGCGACAAATTATTCCCCTATTTTGACGGGTAAACGGGGCATATTCTGCCCCGCAGATTCCGTTTAACATCCGGGCTGTTTCCGTATATACTTGACACTGATATTTTTATCAAAATACTATAGGACTTCATGACGAAAACCATTGCCCTTCTGACATTGACCATCTCTCTTCTTTTCGTGGTCAATTGCGGTACTCTGAAGGTTCCGAGAGATATGTCCGACAAGGAGCTCTACGACACAGCCGTGGAGGAGCTCAACGCGGACAAGGGGGGCTTTCCCTGGATATTCAGGGGAAGGGATTACGACCTCATACTCGCATACTTCAAGGAGATCCAGCTCCGCTACACGTACAGCCCATACGCCGCGCTCGCCGAGGTGAGAACCGCGGACACGTTCTACAAGCGGGGCGATTACGACCAGGCCGCGATAGAGTACGAGGAATTCCTAAAGCGCCATCCCGGCCACGCCGAAGCGCCGTACGCGACGTTCCAGGTGGGGATGTCGTATTACAAGGAAATAAAGAGCATCGACCGCGACCCTACCAATACGAGAATGGCGCTCCAGTGGTTTACGACATACGTGGACAAGTACCTGACGCTCCCGAGGTTCAGCAGGCTCTGGTGAACATCCACCGCTGCAGGAACAGGCTCGCAAGAAGGGAGATTTATATCGGCAACTTCTACTCGAAGAGGGACAACTACAAGGCGGCCGCCGGCAGTACAGCATAGTCGTTAACGATTATAACGACACCGACAAGTACCAGGAAGCGCTCTGGCTCCTGGGAAGGGCCTACGCCAGAAACGAGCAGTACGAGCTTGCGCGCGAGACGCTTAACGTGCTCGTACAGAAATTCCCGAACCAGAAGTATACTGGCAAGGCGAGCTCGCTTCTGAGCGACATTCAGGGCAAGACAGCGCCGCCGCCCGAAGAAAACGCGGAGCCTGCGGCGCAGCCAGGATAATGCTCCGTTCACGCCTTATCGTATTTCTCTCCATACTTTTAACCGCGTCTCTGGCCGCATCCTGCAGGGGAGGCGGGGACAGGGAAATAGACCAGGTCCTCGACACCCGCACGAAGGCGTTTCAGACGAAGGACCTCGCGCTCTACATGACGCTCATTTCTCCGGATTACAAGCAGGAAAAAAAGGGGAAGACAGTGGGCGTGGAAGAGGTCGAAAAGAATTTCAAGATAAACGTCGATCTATTCGACAAGCTCTCCGTGAGGAACGCCGACAGAACCATAACATCCGACGGCAAGAAGGCGCACGTCGTCCAGAAGACATACGTCGATGCCTCGATAGATAACAGCAAGAGCAAGTTCAGGATTATAGAAAGGATTTCTCTGGCGAAGATAGATGGAAAGTGGCTTATAGTAGAGGAGTCGGACGCCGATTTCTTTACAGGCTACGTTTTCGGCGGGCAGTAGGCAAAGCCAGCACCGCCCGCGCCGCGGCCTTTACATTCCGAACTGCTTTTCCACTTCCTCCTGCTCTTCCTTACAGCTTATGCAAAGCGTCGTTTCCGGACGCACCTCCAGCCTGTCCTCGGTTATTTCTTCCCCGCATACATCGCATATGCCGTACGTGCCGTCTTCGGTTCTTTGAATAGCCTTTTGAATCTTTTGGATGAGTTTTCTTTCCCTGTCGCGTTTCCTGAGCTCTATGGTCCTGCTCGATTCCGAAAGCGCCCTGTCGAGGGGATCGGGGAATGTGCCGTCCCCTTCGCTCATCTCCGTTACGGTGTCTTCAGCCGTGCCCATTAAACCGTCGATTTTACTTTGTAGAACCTGTTTGAAATGCTTGAGTCGCTCGTCATTCATAGGGGAAAATTATAGCACCTGAAATATAAGGTGCAAAGCGCGGGTTCCCCCGCACACGAGGGGGATACGCCGCCGCGATGGGGGTTAGAAGTTCCCGAATAATTGGTTATGATTATGGGAGGTTTTAATATTTATGCCGCACGAAAATCCCGAACTACTAAAGGTGTCGCAGCTAACGTTCGATACGACGGAAAACGCCGCGGAGCTCCTGTCCGATTTTCTCCTGGGCGCGGGGTCGCTGGGGGTGGCCGAGGACATTAAGCCCGGCGGCGGGTACCAGCTGTCGTCTTACTTCCCCATGGACACGGATCTGTCCTCGCTTATGGAGGATCTACGGGAGTTCATCGCTTTCGTCCTGGAGACGGTTCCCGGCGCCGAGGTTGGGCCCATTCGGGCCGAGCTCCTAGACAGGACAAGCTGGGAGGTTTGGAAGACTCTACTCGGGAAGGTGAGGGCGGGAAGAGGGTCGTCGTGGTCCCCGTGGGAGGAGCACGAGCCCGGGACGGCGAGGTGGTCGTCGAGATCAACCCTTCGCTCGCGTTCGGTACCGGGCATCACGAGACGACGCGTCTTTGCATAGCAGCCATAGAGAGTCATCACGAGGGCGGGCGCGTCCGGAAGATGCTCGACGTCGGCTGCGGGAGCGGCATACTTGCCATAACGGCTTCGAAGCTCGGCATCCCCGACATAACGGCGTTCGATACCGACCCCATTGCGATGAAGGAATCCGTAAAGAACGCCGAGAGGAATTCCGTCACCGGCAGGGTGAAGTTCTTCTGCGGGTATATTCAGAGCGTTACGGGCGAGTACGACCTCATCGTGGCGAACGTGTACCTGGAGCCCATATTCCTCATGCGCGAGGAGTTCAGAAGCGGCTCGCGCCGGGCGGGACGATAGTCCTTTCGGGCATTCCGCTCATGAGGCGCGGCGAGGCGATAGAGGGCATGCTGAAGGCCGGGTTTACGCTGTCTCAGGAGCACGTGGACGGCGAGTGGGTGGCCCTCGAGCTTACGCTGCCACGCGAAGAAGGGGCGTAATGCCGGTATTCTAATAACAAGGTGAAAATAAATGTCTTCATTTAAAACGATAGAATGGAAAGACGGCCGTGTGCTTATGATCGACCAGACGAAGCTCCCGGACGAAGAGGTGTACGTCGAGTGCCTTACGTACGAGGACGTGGCGGACGCCATAAAGAGGATGGTCATACGCGGGGCCCCTGCTATAGGCGTGGCCGCCGCGATGGGCGTCGCCCTCGGGGCGCAGGGCATCGATACGGCCGACAGGGACGTGTTCAAGTCGCGGCTGAAGGATATCTCGGAGACCCTGCTCGCGACGAGGCCCACAGCCGTTAACCTCGCATGGGCGTTAAAGAGGATGGGTAACATCGCCCGAAGCCGAGAACGGGAGCGTCGCCGAGATTAAATCGCGTCTCGTCGAGGAGGCTGTCCGCGTTCTCGACGAGGACATACGGACGTGCATGGACATAGGCAAGTGGGGCGCGGGGCTCATTAAAGAGGGCTCCGTCGTCATGACCCACTGTAACGCGGGCGCGCTGGCGACGGGCGGCTACGGCACGGCGCTGGGCGTAATACGCGCCGCTGAAGAGGCGGGGAAGAATATAAAGGTGATCGCGACGGAAACGAGGCCTTTCCTACAGGGCGCGAGGCTCACCGCGTGGGAGCTCGACAGGGACGGGATACCGGTTACGCTGATAACGGACAACATGGTCGGGCACGTGATGCGTAGCGGCATGGTGGACGCCGTCGTCGTCGGGGCCGACAGGATAGCAAGCAACGGGGACGTCGCCAACAAGATAGGGACGTACACGATATCAGTTTTGGCGAAGACGCACGGGATTCCCTTTTACGTCGCCGCGCCTATTTCGACGGTGGATTACGAATGCCCGGACGGTAAGGAAATTCCCATCGAGGAACGTAGCCCCACAGAGGTTACGCATGTGTCGGGGAAGAAGGTGGCCGCGGACGTGAAGGTGTTCAACCCGGCCTTCGACGTTACGCCGCACGAGAACGTAACCTCCATCATCACCGAGGCGGGCGTCGCCGGGGACCCCTACGGCGCCTCACTCGAAGACCTTAGAAAGCGGTAATACCCATACTATAGACCCTGGATGTAGAACTCGCGTGGGGCGCGCGGCTCGGAACCCCTCGCCGGAAGCTCCCTCGGCATGACGCAGCTCCGCCGCGCCGGGTGTCACACTGCGCCTGACATGCTGGCTTAAATCACACGGGCACCCTTACGGGCCGCCGTTACTGTCTTTCGAGGTCTTCCTGGCAGGACAGACAGAGCTTCGTGAACGGCATGGCCGCGAGCCTTTCCCTGTCAATTTCTTCTTCGCAGGATTCGCAGATGCCGTACGTGCCGTTCTCAATCCTCTTGAGAGCGTCATCGACGAGGGTGAGCTTCTCCCTCTCGCGGTCGGCAAGCATAAGCGCAAGCTCCCTGTCCCTGTCCGACGAGGCGTGGTCGTAGAAGTCGCCTATGTCGAACTTCAGGTGGTCGGACTCTGCCCGCATCGACTGTGACACGTCCTGGAGGAGCTCTTTTCTCATCTGAAGGAGCATGAGCCTGATCTCCTCGCGCCAATCGGTCTTGGGCTTCCTCGCCGCGGATTTCTTCTTGGGTTCTGCTGCCTTTTTGCTGGTTGCCATACTCGGGGGGATCTCCTCAATCGTTTAGTGATGATACGGCTTCGGATACGTAATCTCCGCGCCGTTTCGAAGCGTTCGCAACGCGGAGGCTATCAATCGATCGGGTCCTTGTAATTGCCTTTGCTTTCTTAGAAAAGCCGACTCCGAAGGACTATTAAGATAAGGACATTGGCGGGTTTGTCAAGGTATAACTTTCCCGGGGCATTCGGTGTATTGGGGGTGTTACGCTTAAAAAGCGATGGTGCGGGCTTCCGGGCGCGGCGGCCGCGCCCGGAAGGAGCTAGTTTGCCTACTGTTTATAAAAGTCTTTTTCCCACTTCTTGTGCCTGACCTCGGCCTCTTTTATTAGGGGCGCGAAGGATGCGGCGTTGATGAGGAATTCGTTAAGAAGGTTGAACGGGAACATGACCGGGCGGACGAAGTCCACGAAGAGAACCGCCCTGAACCCGTCGGTGTCGTTCCACACCTCGTGCTCGAACGTGTCGTCGAATATTATGCTGTCCCCTTCGTCCCAGTGGGTTATCGTGTCCTCGATTCGAATCCTGCACATTTCCTTCGGCTCGGGCACAATGAGCCCTAAATGATAGCGAAGAACGCCGTTATAGGGCCCTTTATGCGCCGGAATGTGCTTTTTCGGCGCGAGAATCGAGAAAAACGCCGTCTTCATGCCCGGGATACGCTTTATTATTTCAGTCGTGTCGGGGCATCGCCTGGAATTCTCGTCGCTTTCGAGGCCGTATCCGGCCAGGAAAAACGTCTTCCACAGGTTGTCCGTGGTTATGGTCCTGACCTCGTCCATGATATCGTGGAAATTCGGAAGGTCGTCCTTTCTTTCCATGACCTTGTCGAGCTCGGCCCTTATTTTCTTCCAGTCTTTTTCAACTTCGGCTACCCAGGGGAATGTCGATTTAGGATAAATCGGTAGATTGCCTTTTTTCGCGAATGTAACGTTTGTCTTTTCGACTACCTTGATCACGGTGGTCATAAGGCCCGGCATGTACTCCTTGACCTCGTAGTCGGCTATGGAGGGGCCATTCTGCCCGTTTTGCTGGGCATCAGTTCCATTTTTCTTCTCTTCCATTATGAGCTTCCTTCCCGCAAGGTGTTATTTTAAGATGCTACTCTCAGGATTAATTTTACGCAATTTAATTATATCTTCCAGTTGATGTACCAAAAACAGGATGAGACCGGCGGAGGTAAACCCGAGTACCCAGGGGTAGCCGCCGATTATAGCGACGACGAGAAAGCCCAGGGAGTAGAAGTTGCGCCTGCTCATCGGGCGAACGATCTTTATGAGCCTGCGCACGAAGGAAGGTTTGTCGGCCTCCACGAGCTTGTCCACCTCGAAATAGGCGACGAGGCTCCCGGAGTTGGTGTATTTCTTGAGGAAGTAAAACGACCAGATGACGAAAAATATGAATATCGATATGTTGAGGCCGCCGAGAATGAGCGCAATGGGGTTGTGCGTGAGCGAGTAGTAGCCTATGGGGACGCCGAGGAGAAACGAAAGCACCGTGGCCTGGTCGGATATAGTATCCACCCACTGTCCCTTTTTTGTCTCCATCAGCTTTACGCGCGACCTCGCCGTCGCATCTGTCGAGGATCGTCGCAGCCTGCATGCATAGCGCGCCTACGACCGGGTGCCCAAGGGCGTAGAACACGCCGCAGAGCGCGCCGATGACGTTTATGAGGACGCTGATCATGTTGGGCGTGAGCGGGGTTTTGACGAGGAGCCTGCTCGTGGGGAGGGATATCTTGCTGTTGACGGCCCTCGAAAGCCAACCCGTCGCCGTTTTGCCGACGTAGCCGAAGATGAGGTCCTCGGCCTTTTTGGCGGCGTCCTTATCGGAGGAGAGCCTTCCCCAGTAGCTGTCGTCGAACTTCCGGAACTTGACCTTTTCGCGGCTGATGTGCTCTTTAATGAAGGTGCTTAAGGACATGGAGTCCATGATGGACTCCTCCAGCAGCTTGCCCTGGGCCATGAACGCGCCCACCGCGCGCCCGCCGCTGGGGTAGAGGTCGGTGACCTCCGTCGCCGCTCGTTTTTATCCACGCGTCCTTCGATTCGTCCACCAAGCACGGATATCTCGCCCGGTGCGGGTTCTTCCTCCATAAAATTGGAGAGCGCCTTAGGTGTAGTGATCAGATTCGATTGTATGATGAGAGAAGGGTCGTCGCCGAGCGTGATCCCGGTCCCGAGTGTGTGCCAGCTTATGCTGCTGTCGATACGTTTGTCACCGGCGAGGAGCCCCTTGAGCGGGGTATCGGTTCTATCGGTGATGATGGTGAAAAACCTGATGCCGGCCCTTTGTGCGGTTATGACCAGCCGCTTTATTTGTGGCAGAGAGCCAAACTCCGTCTCTCCGCAAGCGCTCAGATTTTCTCCTTCTATACCGGTGCCGGCGGCTACGAGTATTGCATGGTCCATTGTGTCAGCTTGTTTCTACAACTCGGAGGACCCTTTCCTGATAGGATTTCTTGATGAATTTGTTTGAGTTGAACCTGGCTTTGAAGAGATCGCTCGGGTAATCGACGTCCATCCAGAAAAGATCGTTTATATCGAGGGATTTAACCTTGTATCCCTTTTTGATGAGCCTGTGTATGGCCGATATGTACCACTTGTTTTCGGCCCCGACAGTCCTCATTTCTTCTTCTATGGCCCTTTTCATGAGCTCAACACCGGTGTCCCTGAATACCCTTACGCCTACGGATTCGGCGGACGCGCGGTTTGTGAGCGTTTTGCTTATATCTACGATTTTTGTCTCTTTTATGACGACCTTCATGTCCTCGTCTTCGTAGCTGGACTTGCGCTTGATGGGAAGACAGATCTTTTCGTCACGCATGCGGAGAGCCTGCTCCAGAACGTCTATCTCGAAGACGTCGTCCCCGTTCATGACTACTATATCGTCGTCCATCTCGCCGCGCGCTATCCAAAGAGAGATAAGACTGTTGGTGGTCTGGTAAAAAGGGTTGTAGAGGGTCTTTATCCTCATGCCCAACCCATCGTAATTCCTTAAGAAATTTTCGACTTTTTCGAATCCGAACCCCACGACAATGACGACCTCGTCGATGCCGCAATCCCTGATGTGATTTATCTGGTGCTCAAGGATGGTTTCGCCGCCGATATCAAGGAGGCACTTCGGAATGTATTTCGTATAGGGATAAAGCCTTTTGCCTCTACCGGCTGCAAGTATGACGGCTTTCATAGTATGTTCTCCACTTCAGAAGGCTCGAATTTGATGTCAGCTAGAAGTGATAATGGAAGGATGCGCCGAATACAGCTTACGTATCCTTTCTCCTCCTTTATAGCTAACATTTATAACCTCCTTAACAGCGTCTGTCAATATTTTTGATGTAATTTATACGGTTAAGCTTCAGGTCAATGTAAATTTTTTAATTCGATCATGTCAATGCTTATACGACATTCCCGGCCCGAGGGATTCAAAAAAGCCCCCGGAGAAGTTGTATATGCCTGTTTTGCCGGGATTTCTTCGCAAATGCTCAGCTCCTGGCCACCTGGAGCCTGTCTACGGCCGGCTTTATCTTCGTGATTTTATTCCCGCCGTCAACGTAAACGAGCTTGGGGCTGTGCACCGTGCACTCGGCCTCGTTGTAGGCCGAAAAGCTTGCGACGATGAGGATGTCGCCTTTTTTCGCCAGATGGGCCGCCGCGCCGTTAACGCATATGTCGCCCGAGCCGCGCCCGCCCTCTATGACGTACGTTACGAACCTGTGGCCGTTCGTGACGTTGAATATGTGGACCTGCTCATATTCGTTCATGTCGGCCGCGTCCATGAGATCCCTGTCTATCGTGATGCTGCCTTCGTACTCAAGGTCGGCCTCCATTACCGTGACCCTGTGGATCTTGGACTTCAAAAGCGTTCTCTGCATTACAATAACCTCCCCTATGGAAATTAAAGCTCTATATTGTCTATAAGCCGCGCGCGGCCTACCTTCACGGCAAGCGCGGCGACGTCGCCCGGCGAAGCGAGCATCACCTCTTCGAGCGTGTCTCCGTTTCTTATTTCGAGATAATCTATCTCGCCGGCGGAGGAGTCCGAAAGAATACGCTTTCCGGATTCGAGGAGGACGGACGCCTTCCTCTCGCCGCCGTCGAATTTCCTTTTTATTTCCCCGAGCGCCTTCGAGAGCGCAACGGCCCTTGTCCTCTGTTCTTCCGAGAGGTAGGCGTTCCTGGAGCTCATCGCGAGGCCCGAGGCTTCCCTTACAATAGGCATGCCGACTATTTCGACGTCGAGATCGAGGTCGCGCACCATTCTTTTAATAACCTGGAGCTGCTGATAGTCCTTTCGTCCGAAAAACGCGACGTCGGGCCTTACTATATTAAAGAGCTTCAGCACTACCGTGGCGACGCCCCTGAAGTGCCCGGGGCGCGAGGCCCCGCAGAGCGGCTTTTCGAGCTCCGTCACCTCGACGTACGTCTGGAACCCCGGCGGGTATATCTCTTCCGGGCCGGGGAAGAACGCGATGTCCACCCCCGTTTGGCTCATTTTGTCGAGGTCGCCCTCTGTGTCTCTCGTGTATTTTTTGTAATCTTCGCCGGGGCCGAACTGGGTCGGGTTGACGAAGACGCTCGCGACGAGCACGTCCGCGCGCCTTTTGCCCTCGGCCATTAGGGTGAGGTGCCCCTCGTGGAGCGCCCCCATCGTCGGAACGAACGCAATGGTTTTCCCATCCCTCTTGAGGCCGCGGGAAAGGGCTTTCATTTCGGCGACGCCTTTAACTACATTCATTCGAAAGCTCTCAGTCATAAGAGTGTTCGTTTGACGGGAATATCCCTCTCCTGACCTCGTCTATGAATTTACGCGTGGAGCTGTCCACGGTTTCTCTCAGGTTTGCGTACTTTTTCACGAATTTCGGCAGCGGCTCGGGCGATAGTCCGAGAAGGTCGTTTATGACGAGCACCTGCCCGTCGCATCCCGGGCCCGCGCCAATGCCTATCGTCGGCACCTTTACGGCGTCCGTTATTTCCTTGGCGACCGACTGCGGCACGGTTTCCATCAGTATGCAGAACGCGCCCGCGCTTTCGACGGCCTTTGCGAGCTGGACGAGCTTCTTGCCCTCGGCCTCGCCGCGCCCCTGGACGACGTAGCCGCCCATTTCGAGGACTGCCTGGGGCCGGAGGCCTATGTGCCCGACAACGGGGATGCCCGCGCTGTGGACTGCGTAGACCGTATCGAGGAGGTCTTCCGTCACCTCGAACTTCACCGACTCGGCGGCGGATTCCTTAATGAACCTGCCCGCGTTACGCACCGCCTCTTCCTTAGATGTCTGAAACGACATGAAGGGCATATCGGCGCAGAGGTGGGCGGTAGTAATCCCGCGGGACACTATCTTGGTGTGGTAGAGCATTTCGTCCATCGTCACGGGGAGCGTCGTCGAATGCCCCTGGACAACGTTCGCAACCGAATCGCCCACCAGAATCATATCGACGCCGGCTTCGTCGAGCATACGGGCGGTGGACGCGTCGTAGGCCGTCACCATGACGATCTTGACGCCGTCTTCCTTCATCCGCCTGAACATTGGAACCGTTTTTTTTCTCATGATCCCTGCCTGAAATAAAAAAAGCCGGACAGAGAGCGAAAAACGTCTCCACCGGCTTTCGTAGTAGTCATCTTATTGTAGGGTACGGACATCGTTCCGTCCCGGGTATCTCTTTTCAAATTCTCCTCCGTCCCGGTCCCGAAATCAGGATCCAGGCGGCCCAGCGTTCGCTTTCGCGTAGGGCATTCAATGCGAGAGCCCTATTAAAATAAAGAAATAAACAGAATTGTCAAATGTTTTTCCATTCGACTCTTCGTGTATGCTTACATCAATAAGCTTACGCTACGCCGGCGAAAACCCCAAGCAGGGGTGAGTTGCCCGGCGATTTTTATTAATTAAGGAGCATTGTTCATGAATCTCGACATTTATCACGTGGATGCCTTTACCGATAAGCCCTTTTCCGGGAACCCGGCTGCTGTGTGCATTATGACCTCGCCGGCGGACGAGGAATGGATGCAGGGCGTCGCGGCGGAGATGAACCTTTCGGAGACGGCGTTTCTATATAAGGAAGACGGCGGGTTTCGCCTGAGGTGGTTTACGCCGACGACGGAGGTGAAGCTCTGCGGGCATGCGACCCTGGCGAGCGCGCACGTGCTTTGGGAGATGGGATATCTTAGCCCGAACGAGACGGTCGTTTTCCACACACTGAGCGGGGACCTCACGGCCCGAAAGGACAGCGGGCTTTTGTCGATAGACCTCCCCGCCGATCCGCCCGCCGAAGCGGACGCCCCGAAGGCGCTGGTGGACGCGTTCGGCTTCGAGCCGCTTTACTGCGGAAAGGGGGTTTTCGGATATATCGTCGAGCCCCGTCGGAGGACGTCGTACGTGAGATATGAGGGCCGGACTTGCTCCTTCGGACGATTCCCGTGACGGGGATGATGGTGACGAGCGTCGCGTCGTCGCCGGGCGCGATACATCGCCCGCGCGTTCGCCCCCGGATCGGGGATAGACGAGGACCCCGTCACAGGCGCGGCGCATTGCTGCATGGGCGTATACTGGACGAAGAGGCTCAGGGCTGACACTGCGTACCAGGCGTCGCCGCGCGGGGGGATAGTGAACGTCCGCATCGAGGGCGAGGGCGGTTCTCACAGGCACGGCTGTTACTGTCTTGTTCGCGCCTGAAATGTTATTCATAATTTACGCCTCCGAATAAAAGGGCGGCGTAGCCAAGTGGTAAGGGCAGCGGTCTGCAAAACCGCAATGCCCCGGTTCGAATCCGGGCGCCGCCTCCAAATTCCCCCTCGAAAGTAAATTCACCCATTGAGCAAAACCCCTCGCTGGTTTAACCTCTGGATAGAGGCGTAACGAGCGGAGCCGCGACGTCCGAAGCGCCTTACGGCTGGAGGATAAGAGGGAAGGGGGATATGCCCGGCGCGCGTGGGCGGCCGGGGATCCGCATTGGCTTTGAACAGAATTCCGGGCCCGAAGGGGAGCCTGCTTCAAAAGGGCAGGGGGATATTTCCAGGTGCCCGACCTTGTATTCGGCCTGGACCTTACGGCGAACGAAAAGCTCGTCTCATATATTTCATGCGCCGCGCGCCGACGGGCAGGGGCGGTCGTTCCCCGTCTGTCGAGAGGATCTGCAGGGACTGCGGGTTCGGTTCAGGAATACCCGCTGGGAAGGCAATGAATACCCTGATAGAAGCAGGGCTGATTCGAAAGGGTGCCGGTTCCGGGACAGCTCGTATAACACGTTTCGAAGGAGCTTCGCCGTGTAATCGAGGACGCGAAAGAGAGTTCTGCAAGGAGAAGACGAATGGTGATGTTGGAGAGTCTTCGAGCCACCTGACCAATCTGTCACACATGATGACAGAAGCGTCAGCTACCCGGTCAGAATATGAACCCGCCTGGTCAAATGCTGACCCTCCGGGGGGTAAAATATGACCCCTAAAGGAATACACAGTTGAGAGGAAACTCCAATAAGGAAGACACAGTGTCATTAAAAGAAGACGCACGCGAAAAGACAAAGCGCGTGCATGAAGAAACTTGCGCTTCTTCGTCTTCCGATCCTCGATTAGATGACGATGAAGTGACTATGCTCGACGTGGCGAATCACATGGACGCTCTAACGCCCGCAGAGCGTAGGAGATTCGACGCCGAGGCGCTCAAGCTCCGAAGGCCCGGTGAGCCCGACCCCGGGGAGCGAGTGGCAGAAGAGGGTGCTGCGCGTGAGGCATTTGAGGAGGAGGTTGAGGAGGGGAGGGTGAAATTGCCCAGAGTTGAATGAGGTGATTGAGCGAATTAAGATTAAGTAAATGGATCTAGAAAAACTATTTTCAGAAATTTTGAATTAAATGAAGTGATCTTGAGCAAGCCAGGGTTTCACTCGATCATGCAGGTCTCAAGGGCCAAGCTGTTGAGGACAAAGTACGTGAATTTCTCCACAGGCAATACTTACCAAATCGCTTGATATAAGTACGGGGAAGTTGGTTGATTCCGAGGTACATTGTCAAAACAACTAGACATCATTATCAGTGATGCACAGAAAACGCCTACTTTTTACCAGTCCGGTGAAGTTAGAGTGATTCCCGCCGAATGTGTCTACGCTGTGGTTGAAGTAAAGGCATATCTGAATAAGCAGGAGCTTAGCAATGCCTTTGAAAATATGAAGAGCGTTAAAAACCTGACTAAAATAGCATATTTTAGACTTAACGGTCCTTAATAAGGTTCTAGCTTCTTATATGGTAAAAATTAGGATTATTGGCCGACTAATTATTTTATCTTTGCTTATGATTCTGATAAATTAGAGACTATTACATTCAATCTACACGCGATACAACAACATGAGGATGTTCACAAAGAGAATTGATTCTATTTGCATTTTAAACAAGGGCATTGTAATAAATGAAGATAATAGTGGAATGTATTCAGCCTTACCATCGACTACTACTCTGCTAAATACTTTGAAACTGAAAAATCGCTTCTACTCTTCTATATTTTTATCAGCGTTATTCTCAATCAAGCAAAAATGGACCCTTTTAATCCTCACACTTATATTAGCAAAGATGAGTTTTGAGAGATCTAGGTGTTGGTTTTAGTCTTATAAGATTCTAGTCCTGCTATTGAACGAGAACCTGACGCTATAAAATACATTCCTTCCTTCAAAACTCCGGTTACAAATTAAAGAATTCATATACTCTCACGCTGCAGCTATGCTCCAGTATGTTAGTATGGCTCGATACATTCATAATCACGGGAAGCAGGTGCCGAGCACGATGAAAACAGCGCGACCATTTTTATTTTTTATCTCGCTGTCGTTGGTGTTCTTGTTCGCCGGGATGCTTTAAGTCCACGGAGGAAAACGCAGCGTCACAGATGTGTGGCGCGACACCTCTCTCCCCCAGATGAAAAAGGCGCGACTACGCAGAGCCGGTATTGGAAATGCTCGGTCCGCCGTCCCAGCCGGTCCAATCTCCGAGAATCAGGTCGTCTTCTATTACCTGCTCGAGAAGACGGTGAACAAAGGAGCATTCCTGATGCTGTATAACTGGAAGAACAAGACGGTTAAATACGACAGGGCAATATTCTTCTTCGATAGAAACCACGGTGTGTTGGATGATTTTGCGTTCAGCGTTGAAAATGCAGGATATGAACAGAATTGATTACGCCTTTAAAACGAAATTAGTCCTATTTTTTCCTCGTGTTATCCGTGACAGGCTGCACAACGATACATACGGAGATCGATGAGCCGATAAAGAACAATGGAGAGGCTTTCACGGAAGGCGAGACGGTATCGGCGACGTTCTGGGTGAAATCGGCCCGCCGGGAAAGATCGGCTCGCTGGGGAGCAGCGGCGTAGTATTTTTATACGAATACGTTTCGGTTACAGAATATCAGATCGGGGCGAGCCCACCCGGCGACCTCTTAAGATGGTTCAGCTCTCTCGGTCGCAAAGGCCAAAAATGTCCGCCAGATATTGCTCCTGACATTCGACGAAGAGGGGTTTTGAGCAGCAGGGAATATCACGAGTCCGATGAAAACCTCGGCTCGAGGTGTCGGACTCAATTTCTTTATAATATCGTCAGCCTCGTGGATTACTCCCAGCTCGAAAGCCGGCCCGAAATCCTGGATTGGGAGCAACGGATTGCTGAGGCCTCTGCCAGGCTCTCAACACGAAGAACAGCTTCGATAACGGAGAGGGCGGCGTCGAGCAGAAGAGCGCCTTCTGACATCGGCCAGCGTACGTTGGAAATGAGAAAAGCGAAGTGAAAGGAACTGCCGCAGGAGAAGGCGGGGCCGCGGATTAAAACGAATCGGCGCGCTCGGCGGCCTTCGCTCTCCTGAAAAGTTAACCGGTCCTTCCGTCTGAGCTTTTGCCTCCTGGGATTGCCGCACATCAGCACGAGCACATCTTGCGATGATTGCGGAACAGCCGATAGCTCCTCCGGCGGTCGTGCTCCGTGAACGTTCCGTCCTATTCTCCTCCTTCACGGAATGGGAGAGGCCGTAGTAATCGTCCCTGATCATCTTGCTGAGCAGGCGTTCTCTGTGATGTCTGCGAAGCGATCTTTTCATGATGCACATGTGTCCGAAGTGAAGTTCGACTGACGATAATAAAGTAATCATTGCCGGAGCGATTGAAAGATGCAGATTTGTTCCGGGGCAAGTAAGCATCAGATCAGCAGAACCAGTATCGTTATAAAGAGGATGGGAAGCAGCATCGTTACCATGCACCCCTTGCCTCCCGTAACTATTTTGCCGATTTTCCTTTGCCTTCCCGATTTTGTAAGCGGGATGCCAGTCTTCTGGAAATTTTTGTTTTGCCTTGGTTATTCCGGTCGCCCGTTTCCAGAAGGAGAAATCCCCACTTGCCCATCTTTCGCGCCCCGAATTTAGTTATGTTCCGGTCATATTACGGATGACTCATTCTACAAAATAAAAACTATCCTTCCGGGTTCGATGCGGCCCCACCGCCACGGCAAACCCTTGCAGAGAAATAAAAAAGGGAGCCGAAGCTCCCTTTTGTTCATGATTCGAATTTGCCTGGATCCGGGTTAAGCCGCTGCCCTTCTCCGGCGGATAACTATCGCGCTGCTATTCCCAGCGCGGCCGCGCCGCGATGAGCCCCCACTCGGAGAGCGTCGGGATCAGGCCGTCCACGTCTGCTGCACGGCGTTCGATTCGGCGACCCGTCGAAGGCGAAACGTTATGACGTCCGTGCCCAGCTGCGCGCTCGAATACGTCCACGAGATGACCGTTGCGTCGGTCGTGCAGTTGTCGTTCGGGAAGCATTCGCGCTTCCGGGGATGCTCGCAAGCCCCTGAGTTCGGCCCTGACGTTACGTCGAAGGTTATGAGGAGCCCCCTATCGGCACGCCGTCCGAGATCACCGTTGCGGTGACCGTGTGATCCGTCTGCACGCTGCCCCTCGCCCGACGGCGGGGACAGGGTGATTACCGAGATCGAGGTCGCACGGGCATATCGCCTTCAAGGTATCGCCGCATGGAACCCCGAGCTGGTCCATGTTCACCTTAGGCTGGCCGGGCAGTTCGCGATTGTCGAACATGGTATCAGCCCGAACCGGCCCACGCCCACGGTGTGGAAGCCCGAGGCTGTCTTCGAGGCAGGCGTTCGAATATGGTCCGACGGGAATACCGTGTCGCCCAGCCCGAACCCCCGGCTTATCTCGCGGCATTCTTCTTCCGGAGTTCTGGGCCTCGAGCCATTGGCGTCGCTCGCTATAGGCTGCGTGTTGGCCGCGGCGCAGACGTCGTTACACGGCTGGCCGCACGTCCCGTTGTTGTAGCACCAAGTGGCCGTTGGCCAGTGTGCAAACCGGCTGAGCCTCGGACGCGGGGGCCATGAACGATAAAGAAATGAGGGCGAGGATTAATGCAGATGCAGTTTTTTCATTCTTATCCTTATAGTATCTATATTGTTATATATGAACATATTAATACACTGTGTCTCTGGGCACCGAGAGTTCAGGGCCTTTGCCGATCGTGAATCGGCCCGGAATTAAAGGGAATCGCCGGAACTTATGGATCTCTTCTATTGAATGAGATTCCAGAGGCTGTAAAATACATTTCCTTCCCTGTTATTATTTCCAGGTAGTTTGTAGCATGTTTGTTAGCCCGGGTGGCGGAATAGGTAGACGCAAGGGACTTAAAATCCCTCAGGTTCGCGCCCGTGCCGGTTAGATCCGGCCAGGCACCACTCTTACAATCCGTGAAAATTATCGCTTCCACTGGAAGGCTTTGCGCATAGGGGTAAATGCATAATACCCCCGGCGGCGTATGTGTTAGTATGGTTTCGTGAATATTGCACGTACCTCGTTCTTTTCCCTGGTTCTCGTCGTCTTCTGATCAAGCGCGTTCTCAGCTGAGAAGCGCATATTTCAGCGGGGGCGCGGCCCCGGAGGAGCTTCTTCCGGCCTGAACAACCTGAGCGACCCTCTCTTCAGGGTCTTCGAAGGCGCGCCGTGCAGGCCGAGGACTGCCCGCTCCAGATCGGGCTCGCGCTCTACCGGGACGACGTGACCTGGTCCCGACGACTTATAGGCTCGTCCTCGTATACGTCGGCAAGGGCGACGAGCAGCACGCGAGCGAAGGGGGGTGGACGGTTGAGGGCGACGTCGAGGGCTATCCCGACTCGGTCGTTTACGCGCTCGATGCGAACGCGCGCCGAGCTCAGATCATACTGGGCGATAAACGACGACCTCCTTCTCATACTTGGCAAAAAGGGGAGGCCGCGCGTCGGGAACGCCGGGCTCGGATACCTGCTCAACAGGACGCAGTGAAATTTTCCGGCAGTGCCGTGACCCACTATGAATGAATACGATCCGATATATCTGCTTTTCGGCGGTAGCGGGCCAGGCTCGGCCCCGGCGCGAGCAGAGCACACGCTCGCCGTCCTGCGCTGGCTTCCCAAAAGGCGGTACGGCACAGTCGTGGACGCGGGCTCAGACACGGGTCGGCAGACCATCGCGCTCGCCCGGGGCTCGGCACGGTGGTCCACGCCGTCGATTCGCATGGGCCCTTCCTCGAAGGCCGCCGCCGGGCGACGGAAGCGGGGCGTCGGGCATCTCGTCGAGACGTACGTGATGGACATGGCCGACATCCCGAGCGCGTTCCAGGGGATGAACCTCCTGTGGTCGGAAGGGGGGCGGCATACAGCATCGGGTTCGAGAACGCGCTCCGCACGTGGGCCCCCGATGAAAGCGGGCGGGTTCATCGTCGCGAGCGAGCTGACCCTCGCCGATCCGCCGGAGAGCGCGTGAAGGAGTTCCTCGCGCGCGTGTATCCGGCGATACAAACCGTGGCGAAGAACGTCGCGGCGGGGAGGAGTGCGGGGCTGCGCTCCGCCGGCATACATGCTCCCGCGCGAAGCGTGGACGGTGGGTTACTACGACGTGCTCGGGCCGCGTGCGGAGAGCCTGAAAAATCATCCCGACGCGACGGCGCGCGAGATGGCAGCAGAGACGCTGGAAGAGATAGAAGTATTCGAATCCTCGGGCGGAAGTTACGGCTACGTTTTCTACGTGTTCGAGCGCGCGTGACGCAATCACACCCAACGTAAAAAAAACGCGGCGCACGATACGATATCTACAGCGATGGTGAAAGCGCTCTCCTTATCGAAGAGCGCTTTATCTTTTTGTCGGAATTGAAGCCGGAGTTGTGAGATTGATTTCTGTGTGACTTTAACCGGAAAGGATGCAGTGACGTATTAACAGATGGAATTCAGTTGATGATGTGTTTCTCTTCTTCTCTTCCCCATTCTTCGTCTTCGTCCTCATCATCTTCGTCGTCCCATTCTTCGTCGTCCTCATCGAACAGGTCGTCGTCTTCGTCCTCGTCCCAGGATTCTTCGTCTTCGTCCTCGTCCCAATCTTCCTCGTCGTCATCCCAGTCATCGTCTTTAACAAGCAATTCAAGTTCGATGTACATATGAAATCTCCCTGGAGCAATGATTTATCTGAAACGATACATCCTGACATAGAAAAGTCAAGAGAGTTTCAGGGGCCTGAACACGGCGCTAATATAACGTATATTTTGCCGAAAATTTGTGCACAAAATCACGCCGCGAAAACGCGTTGACCGCATGATTTTTTCACGTTGTGAAGCGCATCGACAGAGCGCGTACGCGCGTCAGCAGCCGCCGAATTTCTGGATGAATTCTTCCGCTTTGAGGACCATGTCCTCGGAGCCGATGAAGATGGGGGAGCGCTCGTGTAGCTCGGTCGGCTGGATGTCGAGAATCCTACGTGCGCCGTCCGTCGCCCTTCCGCCAGCCTGCTCGACGATGAGAGCCATCGGATTGCATTCGTATAGCAGCCTGAGCTTGCCCTTGGGCGTGTCCGTCGTGCCGGGATACATGAATATTCCGCCCTGTATGATGTTCCTGTGGATGTCGGCGACCATAGAGCCGATGTAGCGGGCAGAGTAGGGGCGGTTAGTCGCCTTGTCGATGTCCCTGCAGTAGCGGAGGTATTGTTTCAGGCCTTCCGTGAAGCTGAGGAAGTTGCCCTGGTTTACGGAGTACGTCTTCCCGGTCTTCGGGATGATCATGTTCGGGTGCGAGAGACAGAACTCGCCGATGGACGGGTCGAGCGTGAAGCCGTTCACGCCGTAGCCCGTCGTGTAGACGAGCATCGTGGACGAGCCGTAGATGATGTAGCCGGCCGCGGCCTGCTGGCTCCCCTTCTGGAGGAAGTCTTCGAGCGTGAGCGGGCCGTCGCCCGGCGAGACGCGCTTATATATCGAGAAGATCGTGCCGACGGAAATGTTGACGTCGATGTTCGATGAGCCGTCGAGCGGGTCGAGCGCGACGATATACTTCGCGTCCTTCGACACCTCGTCGTGGAAGGTGATGAAGTCCTTGTTCTCTTCGGACGCGACGCCCCTGCACTGGCCGCCGAGCTCGAGCGCGGCGATGAACCTCGTGTTGGCGAAGACGTCCAGCTTCTTCACTTCCTCGCCCTGTACGTTCGTCGTGCCGGCACTGCCGAGTATATCGACGAGGCCCGCCTTGTTGACCTCGCGGTTTACCACCTTCGCAGCGAGGCCGAGATCGCGGAGCAGCCTCGACAGATCGCCCCGCGCGTAGGGGTATTCGGTCTGTTTTCGTATTACGAATTCATCCAGTGTCTCGACGCCTATCATAGCGCCTTAATATTACCAAAATTCGGGGACTAAGGAAACGGGCGCTAAAGCATGCCGGTGGAAATCGCGTTGGGGCCAGGGTGACGCTGCAGAACGTTATTTCGGCGTTTCGGTGGGTTTCACTTTCGGAGCCTCGGTCTGAGGACTCGGCCGGAGCTGCGCCGCCGAGGATTTCGCTACGGCTTCGGAATCCGTGAGCTTCATCGCGGCCTCGAACCCTTCCTTTGGATCAGCTCCCTGGCCTTCTCGACGCTCGCCCGAGGTCCTCGGGCACGAGGGCCTTCGCCACGCGCGAGCCTTCGTCGAGGTACCAGGAGGACAACCGAGTCCTTGAACATGGGGTTATTCTGCGAATACAGGAAGCCGAGGGCCGAGACGAGCATGAGCGCCGTCATCGCGCCGAAGACCGCGCCGAGCACCGCCCGCGAGCCTGTTAAGGAGCCCGAGCTGAAGGGCGCCCGTCAGCTTCGCCGTGAGCCAGCCGATGAGCTGCACAGCTATATAGAAAACGACGACGAGTGCGACGAAGGCGATGACGTTCGCCATGGGCTCGTTCTCGACGACTCCGCGCTCCATGAGCGCCTGCCCCAGCCTGCCGTAGAACATGATCCCCGCCGCGAGCCCGACCACGAGGAGGGCCAGGACGGAGAAGACCTGGCTTATGAAGCCGCGCCAGATTGACCACGGCGAAGACGGTGATTATCGCGAGCAGGGTGATGTCGAGCCAGTGCATATAGTTGCGTGTAATTTTAGCTGATTATAACGCGCCTTGTTACCGCCGCGGGCGATTGTTCGTGAGATAATTTTATCGTGAAATACCACCGGGTTATATTTATTTTGACTTATATAGGCAGTTCAGATAATTTAACAGGCGATGGATTTTTCCGAAATTATCTCCGTCGTAAATTCAGAGCTGGACGAAGTGGAGCAGGAGCTCGAGCTCGAATAAGTCGCCCGTTCCGCTGGTCTATGAAATCTCCGAAATACCTCCTCGGGAGCGGGGGAGCAAGAGGCTCCGTCCGGCGGTCGTCTTGCTCGCGAGCGGCGCGTGCGGGCTCACGGGGGGCAATGAGAGGGTTTACGCCAGGGCCGCTCTGGAGCTGATCCACACCGCCACCCTCCTACACGATGACGTCGTGGACGAGGCGAGCTATAAGGCGCGGGAAGCCCGCGTCGAGCGATGTCGTATGGGGGAACAAGGCGACGGTGCTCGTCGGCGACTTCATGCTGGCGAAGTCTCTCGGCCTCATACAGGCGTGCGGGAGCCTCGAGCTCATAAAGGCCGTGACGGACGCGGCGGCGAAGCTCGCCGAGGGGCAGGTGCTCGAAGTGATGAGCTCGAGCAACATGCTTGAGGTCTCCGAGGAAGTCTGCTTCGGGATAATCGAGAACAAGACGGCGTCTCTCATAGAAAGCTGCGGGCGCGCTGAGCTGTGCTCGCCGGGGCGGACGATGAAGCGAACGCGCTTTCGCTCTACGGGTTCGACATAGGCGTCGCGTTCCAGCTCGTAGACGACGCGCTCGATTATTCGTCCACCGAGAAGGAGTTCCGGAAAGGGCGTCGGGCAGGACCTCGTCGAGGAAGATGACTCTACCGCTCCTGTATTCGCTGGGGCAGTCCACCGAATCCCGAGAGGGAGAAGGCCAACGCGATCCTCGCGGACGGGGGCGAATTTTCGGACGAGGACCTTACGTACGTAAGGGGGCTCGTCGATAAGTACCGCGGGGTGGACAGGACGATAGAACCGCGAAGGATTTCATACACAAGGCCCGGACGGCGGTGTCCGTTGCTTCCAAAACGACTATACCAGGTCGCTTATAATGCTTGCCGATTATGTTGCCGAAAGGAAGAACTAGGCGGCGTCCTTTTTCAGATCGTACATCATGACGTAGGCGTCTTCGCCCGTGTCGGAATAGTATTTCCGCCTCGTGTGGATGGTGCGGAATCCCAATTTCTCGTAAGGCATCCTCGCGCCGAGGTTATAGACACCCTCACTTCGAGTATGGCGATGTTGAGCCCCTTTTGCGGCGGCCTTGCCGAGCAGCTTCTCATGATCTTCTCGCCGAGCCCCATGTTCCTGAAGTCCGGGTGCACCGCGATGTTCCAGAATGTGAATCTCGTCAGGGACCGTCCACGTGAAGATGTATCCGACGACCATGCCGCCGAACCTGAGGACCTCGTTGTAATACTTCCCCGAGAGTATTTCCCTTTCCAGCACGCGCCTCGGCCAGGGCGTGGGGAAGCTCACGTTCTCGATGGCGACTATGGCGTCGAGGTCGCTTAGCTTCGTGCTGCCGAACTCGTAGCTGGGGGCCTTTTCCATACTAATATTGTTTCAGAGAGCGGGGCCGATGTCCATGCAAGGATTAATTGGGGATCAATTAAACCGGAACGCCGGTTCATACGGACGATTCGGGTCAGCTCCCCGGGCTCATTCCGCCTATGAGAACGCCGAGTATTTCCTGCGCGGCGACGGATATCACCGTCCCCGGGCCGAAGGCGACCACATGACGCCGGAATCGTAGAGGAATTCGTAGATCCCTGCTTCGGTATGACGCCGCCCACGGCGACCATTATATCGCCCCGGCCGAGCTTCCTGAGCTCGTTTATTAGCTCGGGGACGAGTGTCTTGTGCCCTGCGGCGGGCTCGACACGCCGACTATGGACGTCGTTTTCGACGGCCTGACGCACGCGGCTTCGAGAGGGGTCTGGAAAAGCGCGCCGATATCACGTCCGAATCCGAGGTCGGCGGCTGGTCTTTATTATCTTCGCGCCCCTGTCGTGGCCGTCCTGCCCCATCTTGGCGACGAGAATCCTCGGCCTCCTGCGCGCGCCTTCTTCGCGAACCTGTCCGACATCTCGCGAGCCTTACGAAATTCCTGTCCTGGGACATCTCTCCCGAGTAGACGCCCGATATAGAGCGTATGACGGCGACGTAGCGCCCGAAGACCTTCTCGCATGCGTCGGATATTTCGCCGAGGGTGGCGCGCTTGCGCGCGGCGTCCACCGCGAGCTCCAGAAGATTCCCGTCGCCCGTTTCGGCGCACTTCGTTATCGCTTCGAGCGCGAGCTTCACGGCTTTGTTGTCTCTTTCTTTCTTCAGCTTCTTCAGCCGCTCTAACTGCGCCTTACGGACGGCGGTGTTATCCACCTCGAGTATTTCGATGTCGGAATCCTGCCCCGACTGGAACTTGTTCACGCCTACTATAACGTCCTGCCCGGAGTCTATTCTCGCCTGCTTCCTCGCGGCGGCCTCTTCGATGCGCATCTTGGGGAGGCCCGTCTCTATCGCCTTCGCCATGCCGCCGAGGGACTCTATCTCCTCGATGTGCGCCCACGCGCGGCGGGCGATCTCGCCCGTCAGGTACTCGACGTAGTAAGAGCCCGCCCATGGGTCGATGGACTTGCAGACGTTCGTCTCCTCCTGGAGGTAAATCTGCGTGTTCCTCGCGATGCGCGCGGAGAAGTCTGTCGGGAGCGCTATCGCCTCGTCAAGCGCGTTCGTGTGGAGGGACTGCGTTCCTCCCAAAACGGCTGCCAATGCCTCGACGCACGTCCTCACGGCGTTATTGAACGGGTCCTGCTCGGTGAGGCTCCAGCCGGACGTCTGGCAGTGCGTCCGGAGCGCCATCGACTTCGGGTTCTTCGGGTCGAACCTTTTTATGAGCTTCGCCCAGAGCATCCTCGCCGCGCGCATCTTGGCGATTTCCATGAAGTGGTTCATGCCGATGCCCCAGAAGAACGAGATGCGGGGTGCAGAGTCGTCTATCTTCATACCGGCGCTTATGCCCGCGCGGACGTACTCCAGCCCATCGGCAAGTGTATGAGCGAGCTCGATGTCCGATGAAGCCCCGGCCTCTTCCATGTGGTAGCCGCTTACGCTGATGGAGTTGAATTTCGGCATGTTCTCCGCCGTGTATTTGAATATGTCGGCGATGATGCGCATGGACGGCGCGGGGGGTAGATGTACGTATTCCGCACCATGAATTCTTTTAGTATGTCGTTTTGTATCGTGCCGCTGAGGTCGGCGTGCTTTACGCCCTGCTCCTCGCCGGCGACGATGTAAAATGCGGAGACGGAGAAGGACGGCTCCGTTCATCGTCATCGAAATACGGAGATCTCTTCGAGCGGTATCCTGTCGAAGAGTATCTTCATGTCGAGGATGGAGTCTATAGCGACGCCCGCCTTTTGCCGACGTCGCCCACTACCCGCTCGTGATCAGGTCCGTAGCCCCTGTGCGTCCAGGAGGTCGAACGCCACCGATAATCCTTTCTGTCCGCGGCTTGAGTTTCTTCTATAAAACGCGTTCGATTCCTCCGCAGTCGAGAACCCCGCATACTGGCGAATGGTCCACGGGCGCGTCGTGTACATGGACGCGTACGGGCCGCGCAGGTACGGCACGATGCCCGCGGCGTAAGTGGAGGGTGCTCCATGCCGAGGAGGTCCTTTTCGGTGTAGACGTCGCCGACGGGAATTTCCTCCGGCGTCATCCAGTCGCGGGGCGCGCTAGCTGATTTCCCGCCGCCGTTTTTCTTCCTGTAATCGATGCCTGTAAAATCGGGTTTCAAGACCTGTCACCTCTTTCGGAGTCTATGCCCAGAAGCCTCTGGAATTTTTCCGAGGGCTTCCGCCGCGTCGAGCGCGCGTGAGATGAAGTCATCCACGCCTGCGCTCTTGAGCTCCCTCGATGCGCTCTCTGGGGTTTCCGGCGACGACGACGCACGCGTCGGGTTTCTTGTTTTTTACGAGCTTGCATATCTCCGGCGCGACGTTTGGATATTCGGCGTCGGAGCTGCAAATGACGATTATGCGCGCGCCGCTCTTGAGTGCATCTTTGGCTGCGCTTTCCGCCGCCTCGTGCGGGTCGCCCTCAACAACCCTGAACCCGGCGCATGCGAAGAAGTTGGCCGAGAAGGTCGCCCGCGCGTTACGCATCGAGACGCTCCCGATGGGCAGAAGATATACAACAGGAGTTTCGCCTGTCCGCTTCGCGTACTCGATCGTCCCGGAGGCGCAGCTCTTCGAACGCAGCCGCGCCTGTAGGGCGTGAGCGGCAGGGCCACTGGCTCGCAGTCGCCCTCGGGCGCTACGTCGCCTATGGTCGCGCCCTTTACCGAGAGGCGCTCCGTCAATTCTGCGACGGACGAGAACGGCTCGCCGGATTTCTTCCGCGCTTGAGCGCCGTTTCGGAAACCGGGCCGGATATGTCGGGGTCTTTTTCTGTTATGTTCGGGTACTGGTTAACGCCGACGAAGACGTCCGCCCTCGCCGCAATCCTGGCGTCTCTCGCGGCCCTCGTCTTCAATATCCTCTCCTGAATAAATCCGACTTTGAACGCCTCGACGAAGCCGCCGAGTTTTTCGACTTCGAGGAACAGCTCCAGCGACGATGCGGCGATTGAGTCCGTGAGCTTCTCTATGTAGTAGGAGCCGGATGCGGGGTCCTTCACGCGGTCGAGGCCAAGTTCGTGTTTTAAGATGAGCTGCGTGTTCCGCGCCATCCTGGTGAACTCGCCCCGGCTGCCTGTACGCCGAGTCGAGCGGGAGGACGTTTACCGCATCGCCCGCCGCCTATGGACGCTGCCATGGCCTCGACAGTGCCGCGCAGCATGTTGACGTAGGGGTCGAAGACCGTCTTGTTCCAGGACGATGTGCGGGTTTCGAGCTTCATCTGCTTCGATTCCTCGCGCGCGGGCTCGAACCTCTCCGCTATCTCGGCCCAGAGGAGCCTCGCCGCCCTGAGCTTGGCTATCTCCATGAAGTAGCTCGAGCCGACGGAGAAGGAGAACTTCATCTGCCCTGCTATGGTATCGGGCGAGAGCCCCTCCGGACGCGAGGCGGCCCATGTACTCGACGCCGGAAGCGAGGGTGAACGCGAGCTCCTCGACCGCCGACGCGCCGGAATCGTGAGACACGCCGCCGTTTACGAGTATCGTTTTGAACGAAGGCGCGCGGTCTACCGAGCAGCCAAGAGGCCTTCCCATGCGAGGATGCCGAGCCCGCGGAACGCCTCGGCTTCGCCCCCGGGGAATCGCCCGGTGAGGGCGAAGCGGCCAACGGGGTCGGCCTCGACGGAGCCCGTGAGCTTCGCGAAATCAACGCCGCGTTTTTCGGCTTCGATGAGGAACAGCGCGAGTATGCCCGCCGCTCCGTCTCCGGCGATGAAATTAACGGCGGCCTCTTCGAGCGGTATCTCCTTGAGGAGCTTCGACATGTCCGAAGCGGCCTTGACGGGTATGCCCGAAATACTGCCGCCCGTTACCACGCAGACGAACGTGAGCGAATCGGCCCCGTTCGCTAACGCATTCAGCGCGAGCTTGTTGGCTTCGCCGGGCGTGGGAGCCGTGATGCGCTCGTCTATCCGCCACGGGTTCTTGCCTCCCTCCACCCCTCTAACATACGGGAACTCGCCGGGCGCGGCGTCCGTAAGATATTCGAGGCCGTCCATATCGCCCGCCGTGTAAAAGGGCTTTACCGTAAAGCCTTCGTACGGCTTCCAGTCGAGCGTGGATATGTCCTTCCCCTTGAGGTCCTTCGTGATCTCCTTTTCCCAGTCCCCGGGCGGGACGGGCGGAAACTCTTCGAACAGCTTTTTCATAGCGTCTTCTTTTCCATATATTAATTTTTATTGAATACCGTTATTTATGATTATGACCCACGGGCTTCAATAATATTAATTAAAACTCGTGGCCATGCAACCCGGCCGTCTTGACACTATAAGGTTATGCGGTAATCTTTAAAATTCCGTCAATTGATATTCATTTTCAACATCTTTGGCGGGTTTTTCTAAGTGACCTAACGGAGTATGAAGGCCGTCAGTCAGTGCGCATTAAGAGGGGTTAGATGAGAAAAACTGCTATTATATCCGTGGCCGCAGTCCTGCTGCTTCTTGTTTTCGCCCTGCCTTCGTACTCTTCCCCGCCCGAAGCCAAAAGGATACTCTCGCTCGTCGATTATATAGGGGGCGATTACCGTAACGCCGTAAGCGACGGCAAGGTAATCAACGACGGCGAATACAGCGAGATGATGGAGTTCTCGTCCGAGGTGGGCGGGCTCTTCGCCGACATGGAGAAGGAGAGCGGCGACAGCGCCGGGCTCGGGCCCGACCTCGCGAAGCTGAGCGGCCTTATCAACGACAAGGCGGACCCGGCCGAGGTCGAGAGGCTTTCGACGTCCATAAAGTCGAAGATAATCACTGCCTATAATATCGTGCCGCACCCTCCCGAGCCGCCTTCGATTGCGAACGGCGAGGCGTTCTACAACGCCCAGTGCTCCCTATGCCACGGCATGACGGGGGCCGGCGACGGCCCGGTGGCGAGCGGGCTCAATCCCGCGCCCGCGAATTTCATCGATCCCGAAGTTTCTTCAGTGCTTTCCCCCTTCAAGGTTTATAACACGATGTACTACGGCATAGCCGGGACGGGGATGCCCTCGTTCCCGAAGCTGTCGGAAGAGGAAAAGTGGGACGTCGCGTTTTACGTGATGTCGCTCGGCGCTACGGCGGAGGACGTCTCGAACGGCGAAGCGGAGGCTTCGAACCTGCCGGCCGATCTGAAGGATTATAAAACCCTCTCCACGCTTTCGAACGCGGAGCTGGAGGGGAAGATATCGGAGCACGTGAAGAATCCGGAAGACGCCGCACTGGTCCTCGCGTACCTCAGAAACGGCGCTTCCGCCAAAGCCCCTTCGGGCGAGTCGCCGATCGCGCTGACGAAGACGCTGCTCGCGGAGTCGATGGACCTCTACAAGCAGGGAAGAAAGGAAGAGGCATACAAGAAGGCGCTCGACGCCTATCTCGACGGGTTCGAGAAGGTGGAGACGGACCTCTTCGTAAAGGACAAGGCGCTCGCGACGGGAATAGAATCGGGGTTCGGCGAGCTGCGCGGGGCTATGAAATCCGGGCAGTCGCCCGACGAGGTTCTCGCGCTCGGTGGCGTTATCGACGGAAACCTGACCGCCGCAGGGGTGGTCCTCGAAGCGGGCGAAGCGGACACCTACCTCTCGTTCGTAAACTCATTCGCAATAATAGTCAGGGAAGGGCTCGAAGCGATCCTCATAATCGCGGCGATAATAGCGTTCATGGGGGCCTCAGGCGCGAACAGGCAGATAAAGTACATACACTACGGATGGATACTGGCGCTCGGGGCCGGCATCGCGACGTGGTTCGTCGCGAGCACCCTGATCTCGATAAGCGGCATGCAGAGGGAGCTCATCGAGGGCATCACCTCCATCATTGCCGCGGTCGTGCTCTTCTACGTGAGCTACTGGCTCATTTCGAAGGTGGACGTGCGCGTATGGAAGCACTATATAAAAGGCAAGGTCGAAAGGGCGCTGTCCACGGGTAGCGTCCTGGCCCTGGCGAGCGTGTCGTTCTTCGCCGTCTACAGGGAGGCATTCGAGACTGTTCTATTCTATCAAGCGCTGTGGCTCCAGGCCGGGAATTCGCGCCACGCCGTCATTTGGGGGGCTGTTACGGGCGGAATAGTCCTCGTCGTCCTTTTCTACGTGATATTCAAGCTCGCGCTCAGGATTCCGCTCAAATACTTCTTCTCGTTCACGAGCATATTCCTGTATCTCCTGGCCTTCATACTCATAGGCAAGGGCATAAAGGAATTCCAGGCCGCCGGTGTCGTCGGGGTCACTCCCCTCGGGTTCCTGCCGCAGATAGACGTCCTGGGCTTCTACCCGACCCTCGAGACGGTGGTTCCGCAGATAGTCCTGCTGCTGGCGTTTCTCTTCGGCTTCTACTGGATGTATTCCGTTAACGGGAAGAGGCGCCCGAATGAAGCCGGGATTCGGACGGGGTCAGGGACATGCAGGCCGCGCTCGTGCAGATGAAGAGCGACCTTGCCGAATGGCGGAACCGCGAAAACGGACACGCTTCGGGCGAGGATATAGGCCGGAGGATAGAGGACGTTATAGCCCGTGTGGGTGACCTCGAAGACAGGCTCTCCGACCTCGGGAGCTCGGCATCCTCGCACGCCCACCCGTCGGGGACGAAGTAAGGCGCGCGGGGCGGTTTCTTGTCCGCAATTCCATAACCATATAGAATTTATTTAATGAACAGGAAGGCTGTAATAATCCTCTCGGGGGGAATCGACAGCACGACGCTGTTGTACGATACGGCGGCGAAGGGCTACGAGGTTTCGGCCCTCACATTCATCTACGGGCAGAAGCACGAGAGGGAGATAGACTCGGCGCGGGCCATATGCGGGCGGATATCCGTCCCCCACATGGTCGTCGATCTGTCGGGGCTGAAGCCGCTCCTTTCGGGCTCGGCGCTGACCGACCCGGGCGTGGAGATCCCGGACGTCCCGGAATCAGCGGAGCACTACGACACGCTAAAGGCGACGATCGTGCCCAACCGGAACGCCATATTCCTTTCGATAGCCGTGGGGTATGCCGTAAGCACCGGGGCGGGGGCCGTTCTATTCGGGGCGCATAACTCCGACAGGGGCGTTTACCCCGACTGCAGGGCAGAGTTCGTCGAGGCGTTCGAAGCGGCCGAGAGGCTCGCAACGGATATGCCCCAGCTTCGCATAGAAGCCCCCTACGCCGGGTTCGACAAGTCGGAGATAGTCGGGCTCGGGGACGGGCTCGGGGTGCCGTTCGGGCTCGCCTGGAGCTGCTACAAGGGCGGGGATATACACTGCGGGGTGTGCAGCTCGTGCAGGGAGCGGAAAAGGGCTTTCGCCGAAGCCGGGGTCCTCGACCCGACGGGGTACAGGGAATGAAGATAAGCGAGATATTCTTCTCGCTCCAGGGCGAGGGGATAGAGATCGGGCTGCCTACAGTATTCGTAAGGCTCTTCGCGTGCGACCTGAGGTGCTCGTGGTGCGACACCATGTACGCCGTCGAGGGGCGGGATTTTAAGGACATGACGGTCGAGGCCGTGGCGGACGAGATAGCCTCGCACGGGTGCAGGCGCGTATGCATCACGGGGGCGAGCCGCTCATCCAGGCAAAGGAGGCGGCGGCGCTGGCGGCGATGCTGACAGCGGAGGATACAGTATCATTCTCGAAACGAGCGGGCACAAGATGCCCCCTCCGGAGTTCTGGGGGGACAACACCGTGATAAGCATGGACTGCAAGTGCCCGGGCTCGGGGATGGACGGACGGATGGACTTCGGGCTCTTTTTGAAGCTCCGCCCCGGGGACCAGCTGAAGTTCGTCATAGCGGACGACGTGGATTACGAGTACGCGAAGAAGGTTATCGCCGCCAACGATATCCGGGCGAATATAATATTCCAGCCGGTGGGCGGGGAGGGGCTCGGGACGCTGACGGACCGCGTCCTGGCGGACAGGCTCGGGAGGGTGCGGGTGCTGCCCCAGCTCCACAAAATTCTGTGGGGAGACAAACGTGGTGTATAATACATAGCTCACCCCTCGGGGGGACCCGTCTTGTTGTTTTTAACGGTCATTATGTTATAATCCGCAAGCAGTTTTGCACATATATTTGTATGGGGAGTGAATAGATGCAGAGGTTGATAATGGAAGAGATAAGAGAAAAATACGATTACGAGCCTTTCGCCGACACCGAAGAATACAGGCAGGTGAACGGTGATTGTATATACAGCTGGGTCGAGCTGATGAAGAAAAAGGGCACGAACAGTATCGATGCCATCCTCGACATCGCCACCGGCGCGGGCACCATGGTGCAGATCGTATTCGATTATCTTCCCGAGAGCTGGCGGAAGGCCGCGGTAATGTGCCTCGACCAGTCGGGGGAGGCTCTTAAGATCGCCCAGTCCAAGCTCGAAAAGACAGTCGAAAGGCTGAAGCTCGTTCACTCGTCCGTAGAAGACATGACCCTCGACGACAGCAGCATCGATTTCGCCGTCTGGGGCAACGGAATACACTACCTTTCAGAGCAGGATCAGCTCGACAGCGTCAAGAGAATTAAGCAGGCGCTTAAGCCGGGCGGATTCTTCTTCTTCAACACGGCGTTTTACGAAGAGGCGAGGCCGGCCGAGACGCTGCCGTTTTACCGTACGCAGGTCAAGACAGCCGTTCAGTACCTAAGAGAGCGCGGCGTAAGCAGGCTGAAGGACGATTCCAGGACCGAGGCTTCGAAGTTCCTCCCGAAGGCGCATTACGAAGAGCTCGTTCAGCAGTCGGGATTCAAGCTCGTCGAGGTGAAGGAATTCGCCGTCGACATGAAGCGCGAGGCGTGGGAGTACATAAGCTCCTTCCAGCAGTACGCTGCCGGGGCGCTCAGGGGCTATCCGGTGGACGAGGCCGTCCGCGCGATGAGAGAGGCCGTACAGCCCGCGCTCGAGCAGCACGGCGAAAGGGACAGCGACGGAAACCTCTACATCACCCGCAAGTGGCTCGCCATCAGCTCGCAGGTCTGAGAACGGCGCTTTTCCACCCCAGGCAGAATTTTCCCGTAAGCAGGCAAAGCTCCAACATCACGAGAAGTGCGTATACTTTCCAGACGGAAGACGCAACTCTCCCGTAAGCAATTCTCTCCTGAAATCCGAATATACGGGCCCTGATTACATCAGGTCGTAATAGTCGAGGCCGAGGTGCGTTATGAGCTCTTCGCCCTTCATGTACCTGAGGGTGTTTTTCAGCTTCATCAGCTGAATGAAGAGATCGTGCTCCGGATAGAGGCCCTCTCCGTGCATCGGGCTCTTGAAATAGAACGAGAGCCATTCCTGTATGCCGTCGAACCCGGCCCTGCTTGCGAGGTCCAGGAACAGCACCAGGTCGAGCACTATCGGGGCCGCGAGAATGCTGTCGCGGCAGAGGAAGTTGACCTTTATCTGCATCGGGTAGCCGAGCCAGCCGAATATGTCGATGTTGTCCCAGGCTTCCTTGGCGTCGCCCCTCGGGGGGTAGTAGTTGATCCTTACCTTGTGATAATAATCGGAATAGAGTTCGGGATAGAGCTCGGGCTGGAACATGTATTCGAGCACGCTCAGCTTGCTCTCTTCCTTTGTTTTAAAGGAATAGGGGTCGTCGAGCACTTCGCCGTCCCGGTTCCCGAGTATGTTCGTCGAAAACCACCCGTGGAGGCCTATCATCCTGCTCTTCAGGCCGGGCGCGAGTATGGTTTTCATGAGCGTCTGACCTGTCTTGAAGTCCTTGCCCGCGATCGGGAGCCCGTTCTTCTTGGCGAGATCCATCATAGCGGGGAAATCGACCGAGAGGTTGGGGGCGCCGTTGGCGTAGGGCACGCCGCACTTGAGCGCGGCATAGACGTAGATCATGCTCGGGGCTATGTCGGGATGGTTCTCCTTGAGCCCCTTTTCGAAAGCGGTGAGGGAGGCGTGCACGGGCGACTGCTTTATGTAAACCTCGGTGCTGCCGCACCATACCATAACGAGCCTCGAAACCCCGCTCTCTTTTTTGAATTTTTCGATGTCTTCGATGACCTGCTTGGCAAGGTCCATCTTGGTCTTGCCTTTTTTAAGGTGCTTGCCGTCGAGATTCTTGACGTAGTCCCTGCTGAATACGGCGGGCATCGGCTTTAGCCGCTCCAAAGGCTCGCGGAGGGCTTCGACCTGATCCTTCTCGAGCACCCCGGCCTTTAAAGACGCCTCGTAGCAGTTATCCGGGTAGATGTCCCAACCGGCGAAGACCAGGTCGTCGAGCCCTGCGAGCTCGATGAACTCCTTGATGAGGGGAGAGTTCTTCTCCGTCCTCTTGCCGATCCTTATGCGGGCCATCTGGGTGAGGGAGCCGACGGGCTTTCCTATCCCGCGCCTTATGGCTTCGACCCCTGCGATGAAGGTCGTGGCGACCGCACCACCCATCCCGGGGATGAGTACCCCCAGCTTGCCTGAGGGTTTTTGTATCTTTTTATTCTTTTTAGTGGATTTCTTTTTAGTGTCCGCCAAGGCGAAAATTACCTCTTCGAGAACTGTGGTCCTTTTCTCGCTTTCTTGAGTCCGTACTTCTTCCTTTCGACCATTCTTGGGTCTCTCGTAAGCTGCCCTGCAACCTTGAGAGGCTTTCTGTAGGTGTCGTCGGCCTGGAGGAGCGCCCTCGCTATCCCGTGCCTTACCGCGCCGGCCTGGCCAGTGAGCCCTCCCCCCTTTACATCGACGAGAACGTTGAACTTGCCCCTGGTCTGCGTCGTCTGAAGCGGCTCGAGAGCGTGGAGGAGCCACGATTCCCTGGGGAAATATTCGGCGGCTTCCCTGCTGTTGATAGAAATCTTGCCGTCGCCCGGGCGCAGCCAAACGCGCGCGGTGGACGTCTTTCTTCTTCCTGTTCCGTAATAGTTCACTTCGGCCATTTTGTCCGTCAAACCTCCAGATTTTCAGGCTGCTGGGAGACGTGCGGATGCTCGTTCCCCGCATAAACCTTTAGCCTGCTTATGAGTTTATCCTGCATTTTGTTCTTGGGAAGCATTCCCCAAACGGCTTTCCTGATAATCTCGCCGGGCTTTTTCTTCATAAGATCGTCCGCGGTGATGGACTTTATCCCGCCCGGGTATCCGGTGTGCCAGTAGTATTTCTTCTGCTCCCACTTTTTGCCGGTGAATTTCACCTTGTCGGCGTTGACTACGATGACGAAGTCGCCGATGTCGGCATGTGGTGTGAACTGGGGCTTATCCTTGCCTCTCAGTATCATGGCAATCTTGGTTGAAATCCTGCCCACAGTCTTGCCTTCACCGTCGATGATGTACCATTTTTTCTCAAAATCTTCACTTCTCGCCATGTAGCTGCTCATTTTTATGCCTCAAACCTTTGGGATTAAACAGTGAAATTTACCGTCTCTACGCCGATTGTCAAGGAAAAACCGCCCCTCGCCGCCGGTTGGTCTCAAAGCCGGTCAGGTGCTATAATCATCTGAAAGTGAGGGACCATGAAATCGGACGATAAATCATACCATACCAGAACGCCCGAGTGGAAGCGCGCATTCGGGAAAAAGCTCGAAAACATACTCGGAAAGGGCGGGGTCGTTTCGTCCGGGGACGAGCTCATAGCCTACGACGCCGACGCGCTTACGGGGATGAGGATAATCCCGATGTTCGTCGTGCTGCCGAAGAGCGCGGCCGAGGTGTCGGCGGTCCTCAGGCTCTGCTACGAAGAGGAAGTCCCGTTCGTCCCGAGGGGGGCGGGTACTGGCCTTTCGGGCGGGGCGCTCCCGACGGAAGAGGGGGTCGTTATCTCGCTCTCCCGCATGAACAGGATCCTCGAAGTGGACATCCCGAACGAAAGGGTCGTCGTCGAGCCGGGGGTCGTGAACATTAACGTTACGAAGGCCGTCTCACCCTACGGCTACTATTACGCGCCCGACCCTTCGAGCCAGGTCGCCTGCACGATAGGCGGGAACGTCGCCGAGAACTCGGGCGGCGTCCACTGCCTTAAATACGGCGTTACGACGAACCACGTCCTCGGGCTCGAAGTCGTCCTGCCCGGCGGCGAGATAATAGAAACCGGAGGGAAGACCCTCGACAGGCCGGGGTACGACATCACCGGGCTCGTCGTCGGCTCCGAGGGCCTACTCGGGATAGTGACGAAGGTCGTCCTCCGTATAGTAAGGAAGCCCGAGACGGTAAAGACGTTCCTCGCTGCCTTTAACAGGATAGAAGATGCAGGAGCCGCCGTTTCCGGCATAACGGCGAGGGGCGTAATCCCCGCAGGGCTCGAAATCATGGACAACCTCTGCATACGTTCCGTCGAGGAGGCCGTCCACGCGGGCTATCCCGTTGACGCGAGGTCGATACTCCTCGTCGAGCTCGACAGGCCGGCGGCGGGGGTCGAAGCCGAGATGCCGATAGTCGAGGAAGTGCTAAAGGAAAATAACGCGACGCTTATCAAAATGGCGAAGGATGCACACGAACGGGACCTCTTCTGGAAGGGGCGTAAGAACGCCTTCCCCGCGATGGGGAGGGTGAGCTCGCACTACTACGTACAGGACGGCGTCATCCCGAGGAGCAGGCTCGCGGAGGTTCTCGGCAAGGTCGAGGATCTAAGCCGCGAGTACGGGCTCAAAGTGGCGAACGTATTCCACGCCGGGGACGGGAACCTCCACCCGCTGGTTCTTTACAGCGCGGCGAACGAGGGCGAGCCCGAGCTGGCGCACGAGCTTGCGGGCAAGATCCTCAGGGCGTGCGTAGACGCCGGGGGGAGCATTACGGGCGAGCACGGCGTAGGGAACGACAAGAAGATCTACATGGGCGAGATGTTCGCCGAGAACGACCTCGACGCGATGAACGTCGTCCGGTGCTCGTTCGACCCGAAGGGGCTGTCGAACCCGGGGAAGGTGTTCCCCACGCCGAGGACGTGCGTCGAGCAGGGGCATAAACATTACACGGAGCATCCGCTTCAAAGGCGGGCATGGGGGAGATGTTCTGACCCCGCCGGTATTCGATTTGAATTCTTGCCGATAGCTATGTATTAAAATCCTGACATGGGCGACAACGAAATACTGAACAATCTTGCCGGGATCGTAGGCGGGGAAAACGCGGTCCCGGGCGACGGGGCGGCGGAATTCTCCGTCGGCGGCGTAGCGCCGCGTATAGTCCTCTTCCCCGGCACCGTCGAAGAGGTCTCGGAGATTATGAAAGCGGCGTCCCGCGACTCGCTTTCCGTCATTCCGATGGGCTCCAACACGAAGAGCGGGCTCGGCGACGCCGTCACGCGCGCGGACGTCAGCGCTTTCGGTGAAGAGGCTTAATCGCATCCTCGAACACGAGTCGGCCGACATGGTCGCGACGGCCGAGTGCGGCATGACGCTCGCTGCGTTCCAGGAAGGGCTCGGCGGGAAGAACCAGTTCCTCCCGGTGGACCCGCCGCATGCGAAGAAGGCGCGACGCTCGGGGGCATTATCGCCTCGGGCGACAGCGGGCCCGGAGGCTCCGCTACGGCACAACGCGCGAGCTTTTGATAGGCATGAAGGCCGTCCGCGCCGACGGCACGATATTCAACGGCGGGGCCAAGGTCGTGAAGAACGTCGCGGGATACGACCTTCCGAAGCTCTTCGTCGGCTCGCTCGGGACGCTCCCGGCGTCCTCGTCGAGGCGACGTTCAGGCTCTACCCCGTCCCGGAATTCTCGCGGACGTGCGTCGCGGGGTTCGGCTCGCTCGAAGACTCGCAGGCGGCTGTGCACGCGCTACTTAACTCGGACGTCGTAATGACCTCGCTCGAACGTGACCCCTGCGCTCGCGGAGGCTGTCGCGGGCGCGCGGGCGTTCCTGTAAGGCGCGGCTCGTATCACCTGGCCGTTCGCATAGCGAACGTCGAGAAGGCGGTCCGCGACCAGACGGAGCTCGTGCGGGGCATACTCGCAAAGTCACGGCGCGGAGGCGTCCGTCATAGAGGGCGGCGTCGAACTCTTTCTGGAGCGAGATACGGGAATTCGGGGGCCATCGCAGAAGAGGGGAAGGGCGGTCCTGAAGGCCGGGGTCGTCATAAGCGAGGTCCCGTCGGTCTTCAGGGTGATCGAGATGCTGGCCGACGGCGGCGTAGCGGCGCTCGCATCCGCCCGCGCCGGGAACGGCGTAATCATGATTGAGCTAAGGGCGGCGATGATCATGCCCTCGTTTCCGCCATAGATTCCCTACGCATGGTCTCGGAATCGGGCGGTGGGACGCTCGTCGTAAACGACGCTTCGCCGGACGTGAAATCCGCAGCGGGAGTGTGGGGCGACCTCGGGTCGGGCTACGATCTCATGAAGAGGATAAAATCGGGCTACGATCCTCTTAACATCCTCAACCCCGGAAGGCTCGTCTGAATATTATCCCGGCTTCAAAAAAACGCTTGCAGTGAATCCTTCGCTTTGTTAGCATAATTGGACTTTGGGTGAATATCCCCGTTCACCCCGCTACGAAACGATTAGCACGTAATGATCAGGAGAAAAGACAGCGAAGGTTGGATACTCGTATACCAGCACGATCACGCGGTGCTGGCGGGGGAGATAATCGCCCTCTGGGGGAACGAGGGCTTCACGCGTCCGAGGCCGTTCGAGGAGGTCGTCTTTGCAGTCGCCGAGCACGACTCGGGCTGGAAGGAATGGGACTCTCACCCGAAGATAAATCCCGAAAACGGCTACCCGGCGAATTTCATGGAGATGGAATCCGCCGACCAGTACAAGATCTGGAAGGGTCCTACCTCGGCCACGCGGGCGGGCATCCGTACGCGTCTTCACTCATCGCGCTTCATTTCGACAGGTTCAACGAGAAGTCTCTCAGCAAGAATCCCGGTAACGGGAAGGCGAAGCTTCTCGAACAGGAAATCGACGAGTTCGTATCCGGGCATCTCGGTGTCGAGGCGGGGTCGGTAGATCTAAGCACCCTTCCGCCGGACGCGAAGATTAATCTCCGCTTCGTACAGGTGGGCGACATCATATCGCTCACGCTCTGCCACGGGTGGGAGGAGATGGAGATAAAGGACGTTCCGGTCGATTACGACGGCAACACCGTGCTCGTCAAAATTACTTCCCCGGACGGATTTAATTTCGCGATGGACCCGTATCCGTTCGCCGTGCCGATCGTAAAGTGCAGCGTCCCCGCGGTGCGTCTCGCGCGGAGGTCGTTTACGAGCGACGACGATCTTCGCCGAGCCCTTAAGGACGCCGAGCCCGTCGCCCTTGATTTCACCATAGGAAAAGGCTAAACATTTAGGTTATGGAAAGCGCCGCTTACAGAGCCTTCGACGACGTGGACAGGCCGAGCCCCCGGCTGATAGACGACTGCGTCCACTGCGGGTTCTGTCTTTCGGCGTGTCCGACGTATCTCGAAACCGGAAGCGAGATGGATTCGCCCCGGGGAAGGATATACCTCATGAAATCCGCCGGCGAGGGGAAGATACCGCTCGAAGGCTCGCTCGTCGAGCACCTGGACAAATGCCTCCGGGTGCCTCGCGTGCATGCCGGCGTGTCCGTCGGGCGTGCAGTACGGGAGCCTGATAGAAGCGGGCCGCTCGCAGATAGACAGGCGCTACGAGAGGCCGCTTTCCGCAAGGCTCTTCAGATCGCTAATCTTTTCGCTCTTCCCGTATCCCGGGCGTCTCGAAGCTCATGATGCCGTTCTTCTATTTATACGAGAAGCTCGGCATACGCTACCTCGTCGAATCGTCGGGCGTTCTCGGCATGGTGTCGCAGAACCTGGCGCAGATGGGCGAGATGCTGCCGAGGGTGGGCTCGCCGCTCCCCGCGCCGCCGCTGCCCGAGGTCGTCCCCGCCAAGGGGAAGCGCCGCTACAGGGTCGCGCTCCTTACCGGGTGCGTGCAGAGCGTTTTCTTCACGAGGACGAACGAGGCCACGGTGAGGGTGCTGGCCGAGAACGGGTGCGAGGTTGTCATACCCCCCGCGCAGGGATGCTGCGGCGCGCTGTCTGTGCATTCGGGGAGGCTCTCCGAGGGGAGGGAGTTCGCACGGGGGCTCATAGAAAAATTCGAAGGGCTCGACGCCGACTACCTGATTATCAACTCGGCGGGGTGCGGCTCCACGATAAAGAGTACGGCCACATACTCAAGGACGACCCGGAGTACGCCCCGAGGGCCGAGGCTCTTTCGGCCAAGGCCAGGGACGTGATGGAGTTTCTGTCCGAGGCCGGGCTCACAGGGGAGCTGAAGACCTCAACATAAAGGTCACCTACCAGGACGCGTGCCACCTCGGCCACGCGCAGGGGATAAAGAGCAGCCGAGGAGCGTCATCCGGCAGATACCGGGTGTGGAGCTCACGGAGCTTACGGAATCGGACGTCTGCTGCGGGAGCGCGGGCATCTACAACCTGGTCGAGCCCGATATGTCGAAGAGGCTCCTTACGCGGAAGACGTCGCACGTCGCCGAGACCGGGGCGGATTACATTGTCGCGGGGAACCCGGGTGCCTCCTCCAGATAGAGAAGGGCATACGTCAGAAAGGGCTCCGCATGAAAACCGCCCACCCGGTGGAGCTCCTCGACTGGTCTTACAGGGGCGAGAAGGCCTAGCCTTATTTCCCCCAGCTTATCCCGCGCGACTTTACGTCTTCGAGGGCGCTTTCAATTCCTTATCCTCGGACGCCCAGAAGCTCCCCGACAAGATCAGACGGCATTTCGGGATTCGGGAGCCCGCAGACCTTAAGCACCTCTTCGCAAGGAAGGGTTTTCATAGCCCGCCAGATTCGGGCTTTACGCACATGAGCGCGAAGTCCTCCGCGCCTGCGGCGAAGGCCGACCAGTTGCCGGGGCCTATCTCAGACGCCCACCCGGCGCTCGCGCTCGGAGTTCTTGACAGGGTGCGTTACCTGAAACGCCTCGCCCGTGACGTTGTGAAGTAAAAGAGCCCCTCTTTATCCCCCGCTCCCAGGTTCAGGATTACACGCTCTCCTTCGTACCTGAATCCCGATTCGGTGCATCCCTCGGGCAGTGCGTTTTCCGCGCCCGATGCCGCCCTGCCGTGGAATGAAAAGACCACCGCGAAAATTATCGAAGCCGCAAAAAAGCTTTTTATTCTCATACCCTAAGACCTCCTTGCCGACGTTTCTTACGAGTAAAAAATAGCATACAAAAATTCCATAAGTTATCATATTCCAAAAAGCGCCGGAGGCCAGGGGATGAAAACCGCCATAGTAATTTCCGCTCTTTCCGTATTCCTTTTCTTTTCGTCGTGCGATAATGTCGAAGATTTCTTTACGGGGCCCGTCGATCCGCTCATCGACGCCGAGGTCCTGGAGTCGCAGGACTATAATCTCACGACGCCATATTACGGGATGCAGGTCGCGATAAAAAGCGGCGTCGATGCAGGGACGAGCCATGTTCTGGACCTCCTAGACAACAGGGCGAGGCAGTTCCTCAACTGCCTTTACGTCGAAGGGGAGCAGCTCGGCTTCGAGGACGTGCCGCTCGGAAACGGCACGGTCGTTCCGCCGCTCTCAGAGCTCCGCGTTTACGTCGTCCCCAACAGATTCGAATGCGAGGCAGAGGGAAGGAGCGTCTGCGGCGGTGTTTATTACGAGGGTCTCGACGCCATAGCTATAGCCGAAGGCGGATTCGAGGGGTGCGGGGAATTCTCGGTATGGAAGCACGAGCTCGGGCACAGGTACGGAATGACGTCCGACCACAGTAACCAGAGCGATTTCGAGCCCTGCATAAATCCCCAGAACTGCAATCCGGGCGACATATTCGATTAACGTTTTCTCAGTGGCCGGGTTTCGCGCGGCGGGGCCTGAACCTGAGCCATACGAAGGCGTTTAAGGCTGCCGTCGAGAATATGAGCAGCGCGACCGTGTACTTGAAGAAATCCCTCGGCATGAGATAGAACGAGAGGTCGAAGCGGTTATTCATCCAGAGATTGTTTTTGAAAAGAAGCGGGTGGAATACATCCTTCCAGAACGTCCCGAAGAACGGTAGAACGAATAACAGGCTCAAAATTATCGCTATGTTTATAAGCGCATAGAGCGACGCGCGCCTCCTGTCGAACGTGAGCGCGAGGAGCACCGCGGCTGCTATGCCGGCGACGGACATTTTGTCGAACATGCCCCTCACTTCTTCGAGGTGGAGCTTCTCTTTTTCGTCCTGAAACTGTCGAGCCCGCCCTGGTGCCTGAAATACGCCGCGAGCTCGTCCATACCCCTGTAGGCGTTATCGACACCTATCATTTCGCAGCGATCGTGCCAGCGGCAGTTGAGCTTCATCCACGCGGATGAATAGAACGTGAGCGACATCGGAACGTAGAACGTCAGGTAGAAGAGCGAGATGAAGAGGACGAGTCCCTTCACACTGTAGATGAATGTTTTCGGATGCTGGGGGCCTTCGGATGTCATGTCTTTTCACGCGACGAGATCGCGCTTCTGATTAGAAAGTAGCCCAAAATCGCCGAGGCGAACGAGCCGACGAGAATACCGAGACGTGAGGAAACGCCGGCGTCTGCCATCGTGCCGTCGAAGGCGAGCGTGCTTATGAATAAGCTCATCGTAAAACCTATGCCGCAGAGTATCGACGTGCCGTAAAGCGAGCGCCACGTCGCGCCTTCCGGGAGCTTGGCGAGGCCGAACCTTATGGCCGCCCACGCGAAACCGAATACGCCGAGCTGCTTTCCGAGGAAGAGCCCGAGCGCGACCCTGCCGGAATCGGGCCCATGAGGTCCGAGAGCGACATGCCTTCCAGCGACACGCCGGCGTTGGCGAAGGCAAACACGGGCATGATGAAGAAGGCTACCCACGGGTGGAGCGTATGTTCGAGGTCGCGAAGGGGGCAGGGCTCGCCTTCCTTCGTCCGCATCGGAATCGTGAACGCGAGCACGACGCCCGCGAGCGTCGCGTGGACGCCCGACTTGAGAACGCATACCCACAAGACCACGCCGACGATCAGGTAGGCCGCGAGCCTCCTTACGCCGAGGAGGTTCATCGCCACGAGTACGGCGATCATCGCGCCGGCGAGGCCGAGCGAAAGAAGCGAGAGCTTCCCGGAATAGAAAATTGCTATTATGACTATTGCGCCGAGGTCGTCTATTATCGCGAGCGTCAGAAGGAACAGCTTCAGCGACAGCGGCACTCGGCTCCCCAAAAGGGCGAGCACGCCGAGCGCGAAGGCTATGTCCGTCGCCGCCGGAATGGCCCAGCCGCTCATCGCGCCCGGGTTGTTGAAGTTAAAGAACACGTAAATGAGCGCGGGGATGGCCATGCCGCCCACGGCCGCTATGCCGGGGAGGGCCACCTGATCGATGCTCGAAAGCTGGCCGTCCAGGACCTCGCGTTTTATTTCGAGGCCGACCAGCAAAAAGAATATCGCCATCAGCCCGTCGTTTATCCACAGGAGGAGAGGCTTGGCTATTTCGAGCGCCCCGAGCCTGACCTCGAACGGCGTATCTATGAGAAGGTTGTAGAGCCCCGAGAGCGGGGAGTTGCTGAGCGCGAGCGCGACGGCCGCCGCGCCGACGAGGATTATTCCGCTTGCGGACTCGAGCTCCAGAAAATCACGAATTGCGTTTACTGCACGGGTTGATATCGACATGGTGTTAAACCGTAGAGGTCAAAATTATACGATACGCAGCACCGATATCCAAAAAAAATCGTACGGAACCGCGGCGTATCGCGCCGGCCGCCGCGGCGCTTTGTAGAAAAATATCTTATGTGTTAATATCCTGAAACCGGGGGGAAACCGGCCCCGGACGGAGCCTCGATTGGAAATCGGATTCTTCACAATGCCCCTTCACCCGGCGGGCTCGGACCTGACCGAGACGCTGGACTCGGACCTCGACCAGATAGTCACGCTCGACGGGCTCGGATACAGGGAAGCGTGGATAGGCGAGCACTTCACGGCGGGGTGGGAGAACCTCGCGGCCCCGGACCTCCTGATAGCCAAGGCGATACCGCTCACGAAGAACATAATCCTCGGGACGGGGGTTTCATGCCTCCCCGACCACGACCCGTTCGTACTCGCCCACAGGATCGCCGTGCTCGACCACCTCGCGAAGGGGAGGTTCTACTGGGGCGTCGGCGCGGGGAGCTTCATCGGGGACTTCGAGGTCTTCGGCATCGATCCGAAGACGGGCGAGCAGAGGGACCTCACTAACGAATCGCTCGAATTCATACTCAACCTCTGGAACGACCCGAAGCCGGGCCTCTATGAAAACAAGAGATGGAGGTTCAAAGTGCCGAATCCCGTGGCCGAGGTCGGGCTCGGCGTGCACACGAAGCCGTATCAAAAACCCCATCCCCCGATAGGCGTCGCAGGCATCACCGCGAGCTCGGGGACGCTCCGAATAGCAGGGGCGAATGGCTGGATACCGATGAGCATCAACTTCATAACGAAGAACGTCCTGCGGACGCACTGGCAATCCGTAGAGGACGGGGCGCTCGAGACGGGACGCACGCCCGACAGGAGCATGTGGAGGGTGGCGCGCGATATATACGTCGCCGAGACGACCGAGGAGGCGAGGAGGGACGTGAAAGAGGGGACCCTCGCCAGGGACTTTACGGAATACTTCTTCAAGATGGTGCCGAGGATAAGGGGGAACCTCGACATATTCAAGATGGACAAGGGCATGGCCGACTCGGACGTCACGCCCGATTACCTCCTCGACAACCTCTGGATCGCCGGGAGCCCGGACGACGTCGCAAGGCAGATAAGGGAGCTCTACGAGTACGTCGGCGGGTTCGGGGTGCTGCTCGTCATGGGGCACGAATGGAAGCCGCGGACAAGTGGGAGAGGTCGATGAGGCTCCTCGCCGAGGAAGTCATGCCCCAGCTGGCCGATCTCAAGTGACCATTCCGGCGGCCGCCGGGCGATCTCCCGGACGTATCCGCGCCGGAAGAAATCGGAATATAAATCATGAGACGTGAATACTGGTACCTGATACTCGCGGGGATATTTTACGGAACGATAGCCCCGGGCGGGCAGCTCCTGATAGACAGGGGGCTTTCGCTCTTCGAGACGGCATTTTACAGGCCGTTCATAGTCGGCCTCGTGCTGCTGCCGGTGGTCCTGGCGAAGAGAGACCTCATGCCGGGGCGAGGCGCGCTCTGGTTCCTGGCGGTCTACGGCCTAATCGGCGGGCTTTTAGAGCTCGCGATGTTCGCGGGGCTTGCGCTGGGCGTCCCCGTGGCGATAGTGGTGCTTCTCCTCTACACGCAGCCCGTGTGGACTATCTTCATCGGGCGCGCTGCACTCGGCGAGGAGATAACCGCGAGGAAGCTGGTCTCCGCCCTTCTCGGGCTAGCGGGGCTCGTGTGTCTCATGCGGTCTTGGGAGGCCGGGGCGGGCTCGGCCTCGTATATTGGCGTCGCGTGCGGGCTCGTGTCGGGAATCCTGCTCTCGCTGTGGGTAGTCCTCGGGAAGAAGGTCTCGGTCACCGGGCAGCATTACGTGACTACGACCTTCGGATGGTCTGTGTTCGCGAGCGCATGGCTCCTTCTCCTTCTCCCGCTCATGAAGTTTCTCCTGCCGGATGACGGCTATTCCGGCCTAACGTTCGCGCTCTACCGGCAGGGGACTGGCTCGCGCTCGTGGCCGTTTCAATACTCGGCGGTGCCGTGCCGCATCTACTCTTCTACCGGGGGCTCCGGGGCGTGCCCGCGTCGGTCGCGGGGATAGTGCTACTCCTCGAACCCGCGAGCGCAACCGTGCTCGCGTGGGCATTCCTGTCGCAGCATATCGGGTTCTACACGCTACTCGGGGGGCGTTCATACTGCTTTCGAATTACATCGTCGTAAGAAGGGCGGGGGAGAGCGGCGGGTGCAGTGACCGCTCGCACTGGATTAATCGACGGGGCCTGATTTTACTGGGGTTGCGTTGTGGATCGCGTCGCCCGAGTTGACTATCTTGTTCACGCCTTCCGTTTCTATAACTGCGAGCCCGTTCACGCGAAGTATCGTCACGAAGAGCTCCGTCAGATCGTCTCTTGTGAGGCCGCCCTCGGGCGTGACGATCTTTATCTCGGAAGGTTTTACGGAGCTGTCCACGACGTAGACCTCGCCGTTTATTTCGCTTACCGCCTCAACAAGATCGAAAAGGCTCATCCCGTTCTGGAGCTGAACGACGCTGTCGCCGGAAGAAGCGCCGGCCGTTCCGTAGAGCCGCTCGGTATGGGTGCGCACCTGTCCTTCGGGCGGGAACATATCGACCGGGACGGCCGCTATCTCGAGGACCGCGAAACCCATAAGAAAGAAGAAGCACTTGTATAGCATCTGGTCAGCCGCCGTCCGCCTGGTGATTACGTGAAATGCAAGCGGCAGTTAAAGATTAACATACGCGCTGCCGTGTCAAAATTTTTAGAGACTGTCCGAAATATCGGCTATGCGCTTTAGCCTTTCTGAGCGCTTCTCTTTACGTTCGAGCGCCTTTTTCCAGAGCCTTTTCTCCTCGGGGGTTTCGGGCTCGAATATCGGGACAGGGCGGGTCTTGCCGTCGGGCCCGAGGTGGACGAAGGACAGGAACGCCGTGCAGGTGTGCCTCTGTTCGCCGGTGAGGACGTTTTCGGATATGACCTTTATGCCGACTTCGAGCGAGGATTTGCCGACGTAGCTGATGCCTGCCTTGAAGACGATTATGTCGCCCACCCTGATCGGCGAGTAGAAGAAGAGCTCGTCCACGGAGCCCGTGACGAGGACGCCCCTCACAAACCTTATGGCCAGGATCGCGGCCGTCTCGTCTATATCGTGCATGAGCTTTCCGACCGACATGAAGCTCCCGTAGAACGTGTCTTCGGGGAGGACGACCTTCGTCGTTTCGAGCCTCATCCTTACTATTTCGGTTTCGTCGATGATGTTCCGGGCCTGCTCGTCGCGGCGCTCGAACCTCGGCACGCGCTGCTTCTTGCGCTTCTTGGCCTCGGCTAGAATGGCCTTTTCCTCGTCGTCTGCGGGTGTGATCTTCTCGGCGATCTTCCTCGGCTTGCCTTTCTCGTCTACGGATATGAACGCCAGGTGCGCGAAGGTCGTGAACTTCTTCTCTCCCGTCCTCGGGTCTTCGGAATGCACGGCCACCGCGACTTCGAGCGAGCTCGAGCCTATGTATTCGATGGTGGTGTCCAGTGTGACGACCTCTCCGACCTTGACGGGGTTAACGAAATCGATGCTGTCGGTCGCGCCGAGGACCGTGATGCCCCGCGCCGTCCGGGATGCGTTTATGCTCCCCGCGAGCATTATCCATTCCATGAGCCTCCGCCGTGGAGCGTGCCGTGGGTGTTGGCGTGCTCGGGGATACGAACTGTACCATCTGGTGCCGGGTTTCTTTTATAGAGGGCATAGGCCGGAAATTATATCATGCGGGATGTAAATACACTATCCCGTTTTTGAGCCGTGCGGGCCATGAGTCAGCAAAGTTTCCCAATAAAATCGGATGGATGTTTAGTTTCTGCCCGTCCCGGCGGGGACGATTTGCGTCACTTTTTCCTTTACTTACGGGCCTTTTGTGACACTTTTTGCATGGCATTGTGGAGGGAAAGACCGCGTGCGCTGGGTGTCTAACAGGAAAATTTCCAATAGTCACAATGAATTAAATATCGAAAATTAGAATTGGCTTTTAGCGGCATGTTATTTGTATGTACTTATACAATCCAAGTGCAGAGAGGGCTGAAGGTTATCAGCGACGGATGGAAGGATGAGTCAGGTATGGTAGCGGCGAAGACAGGCTTGCCCGTTATGGCGGAGCCGCCCGATTGCGGTGGTGCCGCCCAATACAGCTCATTATTGTCATTTTCCTCCATTACTCTCCCACCTAAACGCCCATTTGCCGGATGCACGGAGAAAGAGCAGGGAATGATGATTTTTATCTCAAACCCCGCGAGAACCTTGCGGTTCGGCGGCCATGGAATGTAGAAAATAAAATCGTAATGGAGTAGAATTTATCGCGATGTCGGACGAAACGATCAGAGTACTACTCATAGAAGATAACCTGGATTATGCCCAGCTTATAAAACGAATTCTTACCAAGAAATCCCCCGCCTCCATGAAGGTAGAGCACTTCGATACCTTCACCGGCGGGTTCGACAGGGTGCAAAAGGGCGAGATAGATCTTATTCTGCTCGACCTCGACCTTCCAGACAGCGGAAACATCGACACGCTCCAGGCAATCAAGGGCGCGACGGAAGTCCCGATCATAGTCCTTACCGGTACGGACGACGAAAAGCTCGCGCTTAAGGCCGTGCAGATGGGGGCGCAGGATTATCTCATGAAGGGGCAGGTCGATGCCAGGCTTCTCGTCCGCGCGATAAGATATGCGATCGAGAGAAAGAAGGCCGACGACGCCCTCAAAAGCACGGAAGAGCGTTTCAAGCTCATGATCGAAAACGTTTTGGACCTCATCGCGATCCTCGACATCGACGGCACCATGAAATACGTGAGCCCGTCGCATCACCGCGTCCTCGGATACGAAGACGAGGAGCTCCTCGGAAGGCGTGCGTTCGACTTCGTTCACCCCGAAGACTTCCCGCGCGTCTTCGACGTGTTTACGGAAGGGCTCCAGAATCCGGACCGGCTCTATTCGGCGGAGTTCCGCATAAGGCACAAGGAAGGCTACTGGCTTACGCTGGAGACGATCGGCAAGCTCTGCCCAAGCGAGATGGGGCTCGGGGTAGTCATCAACTCGCGCGACGTGACCGAAAGGAAAAAGATGGAGGAGCGGCTAAGGAGCCTGTCCATAACGGACGATCTGACCGGGCTTTATAACCGGAGAGGGTTCCTCACGTTCGCCGATCATCACATAAAGGCGGCAGAGCGGAGAAAGGAGCAGTCCCTTCTTATTCTTATCGACATCGACGGCTTAAAGCAGATAAACGACGCATTCGGGCACAACATCGGCGACCAGGCCATTATCGACGCCGCTAACGCCATAAAGCAGACGTTCCGGAATTCCGACGTGACGGCCAGGGTGAGCGGCGACGAGTTTGTCGCCATAACCTCGGACGCCGACGGGAACGGGGCGGAATCGATCAGGAAGAGGCTCCGCGAAAATATCGACGCGCATAACGCCAAGGGCATGAGGCCCTACAGGCTGTCGATGAGCGTCGGCATAGCCAGCCACGATCCCGGCACGAACGGCTGCATAGACAGGCTTCTTTTAAAGGCCGATGAGCTTATGTATTCGGAGAAAAACAAAAAATACGAAAGAACGCCAAAGGGTAATGTTATAGATATGAGCAAGTATAGTTAGCGGTCGGTATTCACGGGCTTTTAATCATTCAGCCGGGTCTTTCTCCTTCTGATTTTCATTCACCAGACTTTCTCAGGCTTACTCAACCGTCCCCATTATTAATGATTACTCCGCCGTTACGGGCTAAAGATTGTCATTTAGCGGCACAGAAGTTACAGAATTTGTAATAATAAAATGCGCAAACAATGCGCGGAATGGTTGAAATGTTTTTTATTTTGAATTAGTTAGGGACTGGGGGGTACGGGTGGTATGATTCTTGCAATTACATTTGATTAGATTTGACTAGCAGTTGCGGGGTATTCAATTAGAGAAGCATAAGGGTGGGTGTACATGACTGCATTGTCAGTAGAATTACTGCTAATTGAGGATAACGAGAGCTACTCCAAGCTGGTTGTAAGGAACCTCAAGAATGCGAAGCACATAAAATTCAACACGAGGACCGCCGGGACACTCGTCGAGGGGATTGAGCTGCTCGAAGAAAAGCCGGCGGATCTTATACTCCTGGATCTTCTTCTGCCGGATTCCGGCGGGCTCGATACCTTCAAGAAAATCCACAGCAATTTCCCCGGGATACCGGTAATAGTTCTAACCGCCGTCGCCGACGAGGACAGCGCGGTGAAGTCGCTCCAGCTGGGCGCGCAGGACTATCTCGTCAAGGGCGAGGTGGATAACGACCAGATTACGCGCGCGATAAGGTATGCGCTCGAACGCCAGAAGGACATAAATCAAAAGAAAAAAATCGAACGCGAGCTATTCGAGGAAAAGGAGCGCCTGGCCGTCACGCTGAGCTCCATAGGGGACGGCGTCATAGCCACGGACACCGAGGGCAGGGTGGTGCTCGTAAACGCCATCGCCGAGAGGCTGACAGGGTGGCTCCGGACGGAAGCCGTCGGAAGCCCCATAGACGAGGTGTTCTTCATAGTAAACGTCGAGACGGGCGAGATGAAGGAGAACCCCGTCAGCAAGGCCATAAGGGCCAACAACGTCGTCGGGCTCGAAAGCGGCACGGTTCTCGTCACGAAGCAAAGGGAAGGGTGCCGCTACGTTTCGGCGAGCAGCTCTCCCATAAGGGACAGGGACGGGATCATAATCGGCGTCGTTCTCGTGTTCAGGGATATCACCGAGCTTAAGAAGCTCGAAGAGGAGCTGCTCAAGGTTCAGAAGCTGGAATCGATAGGGGTTCTGGCGGGCGGGGTCGCGCACGACTTCAACAACCTGCTGACGTCCATCATGGGGAATATCTCCCTTAGCTCGCTCCCGGATATTTCGGACGAGAAGGTGAAGCAGAGGCTTCTCGAAGCGCTTAAGGCCTGTCACAAGGCCAAGGACCTTTCTTCCCAGCTCCTCACGTTCTCAAAATCAAAGTCGCTCGAAAACAAGGAGCCGACCAATCTCGAAAAATTGATAAAGGATACCGCCGGCTTTACCATGAGCGGCTCGAACGTCGATTTTCAGTTCGTCGTCAACGACAAGGTATGGGCCGTTGAGGTTGACGAGACGCAGATCAGCCAGGTTATGAGCAACATGATAATTAACGCCGCCCAGGCCATGACGAACGAGGGAAGATAACGATAACGATAGAGAATGTGGATGCGAAGAACGAAAAGGGCATCCCGCTTACAGAAGGATATTACGTAAAAACGACCATCGAAGACCAGGGGATCGGAATACCCAGGGAATATATATCGCGGATATTCGATCCTTACTTTACGACGAAGCAGGCCGGAAGCGGCCTTGGCCTCGCCACATCGTATTCGATTATAAAGAACCACGGGGGATATATAGCGGTCGAATCCGAGCTGCACGTCGGGACGAGATTCTTCGTATATCTTCCGGCAAAGGGGGACGCGGTGACGACGGAATCGAAGATAAATGCGGTTATCAAGCGCGGTAGCGGCAGGGTTCTCATAATGGACGACAAGATGGAGGTCCGCGAAGCCGCGGGCGAGATGCTCGCGCACATCGGATACGAGGTCGAATTCGCCAAGGACGGCGGCGAGCTTCTCAAGACCTACAAAAAGGCCAAGCAGGAGGGCCATCCGTTCGACACCGTGATCATGGACCTGACGGTCCCGGGCGGCATGGGCGGAAAGGAGGCCATAGAGAAGCTCCTCATGTTCGACCCCGAGGTGAGGGCCATCGTGTCGAGCGGATATTCGAGCGACCCTATACTCGAAAAGTACGAGAAGTACGGGTTTAAGGGCGTCCTGCCCAAGCCCTACGAGATGGAAAAGCTGAGCGACGTCCTCTACTACGTCCTTTCGCAGCGGAATAACTAGTTTCAGAACTCCCGGTTCTTATCTCTTGCGCTTTCCGGATTTGAGCACCTGGCCCGAAAGCTCTATCGCCTGGTCCACCATGACCCTCAGAAGGTCGAGGCCTCCCTGCCAGAAGCCGGGGTCTTTTATATCGACGCCTACCCTTTCGAGGAGGACGTCCGGCGATTCGCTTCCGCCCGAGGAAAGAAGCTCGACGTAGCGCGGTACGAATTTGTTCCCTTCGTTCAGGTACATATTGTAGAGCGCCAGCACGAGCAGCTCGCCGAAGGAATATGCGTAGCAGTAAAACGGCGAATGTATGAAGTGCGGTATGTACATCCACCAGACCTTGTAGTTATTCGTCAGCTTGACGGACTTGCCGAACATCGGCTGGTTGGCGTTTATCCAGAGCTCGTTTACGTCGTCCTGCGTGAGCTCGCCTTTGGCCCTCCTGGCCGCGTGGAGGCTTTCCTCGAAGCGCGTCATGACCACCTGCCTGAACACCGTGGCGAATATGTCTTCGAGCTTGCTGCAGATAAGGGCGAGCCTCGTCTTCGGGTCCTCTTCGGTTTCGGTGAGCTTGTGGAAGACGAGCATTTCGGCGAATACGCTGGCAGTCTCGGCGGTCGTGAGCGGGGTGTTCGACTGGAAGTAGCCCTGCTTCCGCGAGAGGTATTGATGGACGCCGTGGCCGAGCTCGTGGGCGAGGGTCATCACGTCGCGGAGCCTGCCGGTGTAGTTCATGAAGACGTAGGGATGCGCGCTCGGGATTGTGCCGTGGCTGAACGCGCCGCCCCGCTTTCCGTCGCGTAGCTCGGCGTCGATCCAGCTCTTGTCGAAGAACTGCTTCGCTACGCCCGCCACCCTCGGCGAGAAATCGCCGAACGAGGACAGTATGACGTCCCGTCCCTTGTCGTATTTTATGGTTTTCGATTCGCTGTATATCGGGGCGTAGCGGTCGTAGTCGTAAAAGTCTTTAAGGCCGAGGAGCTTCTTCTTGAGGTTATAATACGTCTCGACCATGTCGTAGTTCTTTTCGCAGGATTCCATGAGCGCGTTTACAGTCTCGGCGTCTATTTCGTTGTCGAGGTGCCGCGACTGCATCGGGTCCGTAAAAGCCCTCAAACGGTCGTTCACGTAGTGGTCCTGTACGAGCGTGTTGAATATGAACGTGAGGACGTGCGCGTTGTCGAGGAGCCCTTTCGTCAGCCCCTCGGCCCCGGCCTTTCTCTTCTCACGGTCCGGGTCGTAGAGGAGCGCCAGCGTCTCGGTCTCGGACAGGTCCTTTACCTTGCCCTTCAGCTTTACACTGAAACGGACGTTGTTCAGCACCTCGTCGAAGAGCCTTTTAAACGCGCGCGACCCTGTATGGCCTTCTCGTCCAGGATCTTCTCCTCGGGCTCGGTGAGCCTGTGGGGCTTGTAGCGCCTCTCCTGCTCCAGAAAGTGGCGGTAGTGCTCCAGCTTCTTGTCGGCCAGGAGCTTCTTCATCTTCGTTTCGGGAATCGCCACGAGCTCAAGCTCGAAAAAGAGGAGATGCTTTCTCGCCTCGGTCGCCTTCTCCTGAATCTTCTGGAGGAAAGCGCCGTGCTCGGGGTTGCCCGTGTCGGCGGCGAAGACCAGGTACGCGAAGGAGAGGAGCCTCCCCGAAAGCTCGCTCAGTTCTTCGAGCTCTTTCGTCGCCTTTAATATCGTCGCGGCCGTTACCGAGCGGGAGTTTATCTTGCCCCTGTATTTCTTTTCGTAGGCGCGGGATTTCGTGATGAGCGCCGAGAGGTCTCTCTCTATCCTCTTGTCGCCGAACCCCGAGTAGAGGTCCGAGAGGTCCACGTGATTCCTTCAGAGCCTGTTTTAAGATGCTTCGCCGTTTCCGCCATTAATTGTCTCCTGTTGGTTTGTTCGATGATTTTTCGCGCGCCGCAGCTTTTGCCGGCGTGGAAAGCGCCGTCAGCCGAGCTTGTCGAGCTCTTCCCGTACGATGCTGTTGACGAGCGCCCCGTCGGCCTTGCCCTTGACCGCAGGGATGATCAGCTTCATCACCTTGCCTAGGTCTTTTATCCCGGCCGCGCCTGACTCGCCGACGGCCTTTACGACCTCGGCCCGTATCTCGTCCTCGCTCATCTGGGCGGGCATGTACTTCATGAGGATTTCGATCTCTTTCTTCTCGGCGTCGGCAGCTTCCTGCCTGTTCACCTTTTCGAACTCGGCCGCTGCGTCGCGCCGCTTCTTCACCTCGGTCGTTATGACGCCGATTATCTGCTCGTCGGTGAGCGCCTGCTTGTTATTATCGATTTCCTTATTCTTGATCGCGGCCTCAAGCATCCTGAGGACAGACAGCTCGAGGCTGTTCTTACTCCTGAGGGCGTCCTTGATATCCTGTGGAATCTGCTCGCGTAAACTCATCGTGTTCTCCGTCGTGCTGCTGTGTAATCGTAATATCCGGGATTAATTATACCTATCCACGTAAGTATATCAGATGGTGAGGCGGGTCATTCGAGGACGTAGATCCCGGGGAGGTTCCTCCCGGCCTCGGCGTAATCTGTGCCGAAGCCGACGATGAATCCGCGCTCCAGGGTGAATCCGACGTAGTCGGCTTCTATAGACACCTCGCGCCTCTCCTTTTTGTCCAAGAGCGCGCACAGAGCGAAGGACGCCGGGTTTCTCGACAGTAGAAGTCTTTGCACGAAGCTGCACGTGACCCCAGTGTCGAGGAGGTCTTCGACCAGCAAGACGTGCCTTCCCGAAGGCTGGATGGACGGGCCCATGAGGAGCTCGAGCGCGCCCGGCGCCATGCCCTCCCTGTAGCTCGACGTCTGGACGAAGTCTATTTCGACCTCGAAGTCCATCTCGCGGACGAGGTCGGCGACGAAGATGAACGAGCCCTTGAGTATCCCGACGACGATGGGCTTTTTCCCCTCGTAGGCGGCGGAGAGCTCCCTTCCGAGCTCCTTTATTCGCGCGCGGATTTCTTCGGCGGATATTATGAGGCGGGGTTTCTTCCCGCCGATCTCGTAAGTCACGGCGTTTATTTTAGCTGATAATTCGCGGCGCGTAATGGTGTGCCGGACAGTTTGCATTGCGGCCCCGGTTTTCGCCGGGGATTGACTAACCCCCCTGATATTCTATATTCTTGAGCCGTTTAGCCGTATACGCGGCATCCGAAATAATCTTCAGGTATAGGAGCGTAAGCGTTTTGAGCTTTCAGGACCCCGAATCACAGCTTTCGATAATAAAAAGAGGGACGAGCGATATCATCTCCGAGGCGGAGCTTTTGGCGAAGCTTAAAAAATCGGCCGATAAGAATATCCCGCTCAGGATAAAGGCGGGCTTCGACCCGACGGCCCCCGACCTTCATCTCGGGCACTGCGTCCTTCTCCGGAAGCTCCGTGATTTCCAGGACCTCGGGCACGCGGTCCTCTTCCTCATCGGCGACTTCACCGCGATGATAGGCGACCCTTCGGGGCGCTCGGAAACACGCCCCGCGCTCAGCGAGGACGAGGTGAAGGCCAACGCCCAGACGTACGAGAGGCAGGTGTTCAAGATTCTCGACAGGGAGAAGACTGAGGTCGTCTTCAACTCGGACTGGCTCGGGAAGCTGAGCGCCGCCGACCTCATCAGGCTCTCGACGCTCGAAACCGTCGCCCGTATGCTCGAAAGGGACGACTTCAGCAACCGCTACACCGCGGGGACGTCGATATACATAAGCGAGTTCATGTATCCGCTCATACAGGCGTACGACTCGGTGCACATGAAATCCGACGTCGAGTTCGGCGGGACGGACCAGACGTTCAACATACTCCTCGGGCGGCAGCTCCAGAAGCACTTCGGCCAGGAGCCGCAGATTGCAATACTCCTCCCGATACTCCCGGGGCTCGACGGCGTCCGGAAGATGTCGAAGTCGTACGGCAACTACATCGCAGTCGACGACACCGCGGTCGATATGTACGGGAAGGTCATGTCCCTGCCGGACGACGTGATGTGGCTTTACTACGAGCTTCTGACCAGAAGGCCCGAAGAAGAAATCGAGGCCTTAAAGAAGGGGCACCCGATGGACGCGAAGAAGTCGCTTGCGACGGAGCTTACCGCGTGGCTCCACGGGGACAAAAACGCGAAGGCCGCGGCGGAGGATTTCGATACCAAGTTCTCGGACAGGCAGTTCCCCGAGGACGCGCGCGAGTTCGTCCTTTCTGCCGGAGAGAACATAACCGTCCTGGACCTCGTCGTCAGGGCCTCCGAAAAAGTCCCCAGCCGCAAAGAGGCCAAGAGGCTCATAGCCCAGGGAGGCGTGAGCGTGGGCGGCGAAAAGCTCACCGACGCCAACGCCCCCGCGCCCGTGCGCGGCGAGCTAGAGCTCAGGATAGGCAAGAAGGAATTCGTGAGGGTTATCTTTAAGGGGTAGAAGCAAGCCTGCCTGTAAGCCGAATTCTGTCTTGAGCAGCCATTCATCTGGGACGTTCATTACTGAACGCCTCGAGCGACATACCCGGAAGCTTTGACGGGCCGCCATATTTTTCACGAGGAAAAGCGCTTCCCTATTTTGTCTTTCACCGAGCGGGGTTTACAATGCCGCCAGCCGTCACCGGCCGGCGCGGTAGTCTCTTACACTGCCTTTTCACCCTTACCGTGCCCTCCGTGAGAAGGGCGTTGGCGGTATGTTTTCTGTTGCACTTTCCGTTGCCTCGCGGCACCTGGGCGTTACCCAGCGCTCTGCCCTCTGGAGTTCGGACTTTCCTCCAGCACGCGCCCGAAAGCGCACGCCAGCGGCTGCCCGGCCTGCTTGCTTCTACTGCTTAAAGATATTCATCGATAGCCTCGTTAGCAAGTCTGTCCGCCTCGCGGTTGTACTCGCGCCTTACGTGGCTGATGGATATGGATGCGTACTCTTTCAGGAGACTCTTGGCCTTCTTGTGAAGCTCGGCTATGCCGGGGTGCTTCACCTTCCAGAGGCCGTTTATCTGATTCGCGAGCAGCATGGAGTCGGTAAATATCTGAATCTGCCTGTTTTTAAGGTCTTTTACGGATTCGAGGGCCGTGATCAGCGCTGTGTATTCGGCCTGATTGTTCGTGGCCGTGCCGAGATATTTCTTTATCTCGCGGAGGGTTTTTCCGCCGTCGGTTATGAAAACACCGATGCCGGATTCACCCGGATTGCCCCTTGCCGCGCCGTCAATGAATATCTCCACGCGCCCGCCGGAGCCGTCTTTGAAGGGCAGGCTATTCTGGGGTTGCGGCACTATTGAGTTCGTCTTCCGTGTAGAGGATTTTCTGGCAGTTGGGGCACTGTATGAACCGTGTGTGTGTGAGCACCTCGTTGAAAAGCTGGGACGGGATCTTCATGTTGCAGCCCGTGCAGAGTTCCGCCTTGGCCAGCGCTATAACGCCGCCGTTTCTCTTGCCTATTTTTTTGTATATGGGCATGAGCTCGGGGCTGATGCGGGATGCTATTTTTTCCTTCTCTACTTTCTTGGGCTCGTAGAGGCCTCTTGTCTCTTCGAGCTTTTCCTTGAATTCGCTTATCTTCTCGCCGTATTCGGCTTCCTTGGCGGCGAGGTCTTCCTTGCCTGTGGCAATCTCGGCCTCGACCTGCTCAAGCCTGGTCATGTGCTCGAGCACCTTGTCTTCGAGCTCGATGTTTTTTCTTTTCGTGTCGGCTATTTCTTTCTGAAGGGCTTCGTATTCTTTGTGGGTCTTGATCTCGAAGAGCTTCTGCTCGGCCTTTTTGACGAGCTCTTCGTTGCTCGAGATTTCGAGCTCGAGGTTCGCTTTGTTCTTCTGGAGTGTCTGACTTTCGCCCTGAAGGCCCTCAAGGCGTTTCTTCGCGGTTTCCAGTTCTGATTCGAAGTCCGAAATCTTCTTTGGGTAGTCGTTTAAATTTTGTTCCAGCTTACTCAGCTCCGAGTCAATGCGCTGGAGCGTATCGAGAACGACGAGCTGTTCCCTCATCTTTTTCTCCTTATTTTAGTGGGTTTGATCCTGAGTGGAATAAATGGAATGTATAAGGGTTGTACTATAGCGGGGACTTGGGTCGAGGCTGTTATTACGAAGTTGTGTATTATCTCGACTTCCATCTTGAGTCTGAAAACCAAAAGCTTTATGTGTGGGCCCACCCGGACTCGAACCAGGGACCAACGGATTATGAGTCCGTCGCTCTAACCAACTGAGCTATGGGCCCTCAAAAAATTGTTTAGTGAATTTAGTATTCTAGATGAAAATAGCATTTTGTCAAATTAACTGTGCGTAAACCTTTTAAAACCTTCGTTATAACGGTGAAAACAGTTTCTGCGTGAATTAATCGTCGTTCGGAATTTAAGCGGGTGTCTCATTCTCGCTGCCTTTTTTATCTCCGCTGCGGTTAATTTTTCGAGACATAATTCTTCGCCTTCATTATCTTGTAGTACCCGAGAACCTTCGTTATGTAGTCCGTCGTTTCGGGGTAGGGCGGGATGGTGAATCCGTGCTTTATGACCGACCCCTTGCCGGCATTGTATGCCGCGAGCGAGAGCTTCATGTCCCCGTCGAAATATTCCATGAGGTCTTTCAGGTACCTTACCCCGCCTTCTATGTTTGCGACCGGGTCGAACGGGTCGTTCACCCCGTAATCGCTGGCCGTCGCGGGGATGAGCTGCATCATGCCCTGGGCGTTCTTGGACGAGACCGCGTTCGGGTCGAAGTTGGACTCGGCCTTTATGACGGCCTTTACGAGGTACGGGTCAACGTCGTGCTTTACGCTGGTGGCGAATATCTCGTTGTCGTAATCCGAGGGGAAGTTCGACGAAAGCGCGAGCTTATCTTCCTTTTCGCCCGGGCGGACTATCCTGTATTTGGCCAGCGCCGCCGGGCCGGTGAAGACCACCGTAGGCATTTTGTTGTTGCACTCTATAGTCTCGATCATGCCGTCCGCCCTTTCGAGCAGCACCACGCAGTTGGCGACCTCGACGACCATGACCGTCTCGGTGCGGACCAGGTCGAGCACTTCGCCCGCTACATAGTTGGCTATCTCCCCCGTTACCGGGTTCTTGACGAGCGCCTTCGAAATGTTGCCGTTTACCACCGTGCCGAGGAGGTCAAGATGCAGATTCGACTTGGAAACGTCCACGGCAAGTATCTGGTTGCCGCCCTCGGGCCGTTCGGTGTATGTCTTCTCTTCCGAATAGACGTTTTCGGTGTTTACAGCGGATACGTCTTTGCCGGAGATGACAAATCCTGTAAGAAACAGGACTATGAAGAGGGGAGTTCTCATTGGGCTGACTATGATATTAGTCGTTATAATTCCAGCATATACGATAAATACATAAAAGTAAACATTAATTTTTTGGCGTGCCCCCGCCAGGGTGCCGCGGGGGGATATCCCGTCCGGGCGAAATCATGCCCAAGCCCTGCGCGGATTCGCAGGGCGGGGACGTTCTGGCTGTAGTATGCTTCGGACTGCCGGAGGTTTACTTCGCGGGGTAGAACTTGTACGACTTTACGTCCTTACCGTCCTGCGACTTCTTTACCGTGCCTACAGTCACGCCCATTTTCTGCCCGATCTTGAGTCCTTCGGGGTCGTCCGTCTCGACCTGCGCCATGACCCTTACGCCCTCGGGGAAGTCCACCAGTGCGAGCGCATAGGGAACCGGGAATTCCGGGAGGCTCCTTCTTACTACTGTGAAGGAATGGAGCTCGCCGAACGGGCTCAAGAGCCTTTCCTCCACGTCGTCCGAGAAGCTGACCGGGTCGGCCAGGTATTTCGGGAAGGTCCAGTTGTCGGCTTCCTTCGAGTATCCGGCGACGAGCCTTACCTCGCCCGAGCCTTCGACTTTAAAGAGTTCCGGGAATAGAACCTCATCGTTTTCAGTGATCTGTGCCATGACTTAGTCTCCTCTGCGATTTTTAGCAGACTATATATTACATTTAAAAAATTTTTAGTCCAGCCGGGTAGGAGGCGTTTGTAAACCTCCGGAAAGCTTAGTAGAATAAATCCGCGTGGGGCAATTTCCGGCAAGGGCACTTACGATAGCGGGGTCCGATTCCGGGGGCGGCGCGGGTATCCAGGCCGACCTCAAGACCTTTACCGCGCTGGGCGTGTACGGCATGTCCGTCATCACGTCGATAACGGCGCAGAACACCGTTTCGGTGCTCGGGATAAACGACCTTCCGCCGGAATTCGTGGGGCTCCAGATGGACGCCGTTCTGTCGGACATAGGCGCCGACGCCGCCAAGATCGGGATGCTGTCGAACGCAGATATAGTCTCGGCCGTCGCCCGCAAGCTTCGCGAGCACGGGCAGGGGAACGTCGTCCTCGACCCTGTGATGGTGTCCAAGGGCGGCTCGGTCCTAATGGAGGCCGCGGCGCGCGAGGCCATCAAGGAAAATCTCTTCGGGCTCGTTCGGATAATAACGCCGAACATCCCCGAAGCCGAGGTGATAACGGGGCTTCGGATAGATTCGGTCGCTGCGATGAGAGAGGCAGCCCGTGCGATCAAGGACCTCGGCCCGGAATGCGTCGTGGTAAAGGGCGGGCACCTCACGGGCGAGCCGGACGCGGTGGACGTACTTTTAGACGCCGAGGGGTTTTTCGAGCTGAGGGCCCCGAGGGTGGACACGAAGAACACGCACGGGACAGGCTGCACTTTTTCCGCCGCCGTGTGCGCGTCGCTTGCAAAGGGTGCGCGCCCCCGCGAGGCCGTAAGGGCCGCGAAGGAATACGTCACCGGGGCGATAGAAAGCTCGTTCCACCTGGGCTCGGGCAACGGGCCCCTCAATCACTTTTGGAAAATGAAAGAAGGAGAATAGCTGGCCATGGCTGAGATAATAGACGGAAAGGCCGTATCGGCGCACGTTAGGAAGCAGGTCGCCGACGGCGTGAAAGAGCTTTCGGGATCAGCGGGTATAGTGCCCGGGCTCGCGGCGGTGCTCGTCGGGGAAGACCCGGCGTCTGAGATATATGTAAGGAACAAGCGTAAGGCGTGCGAGGACGCGGGCATGTATTCAGAGGAGCACAAGCTCCCGAAGGAGACGACCGAGGAGGAGCTTCTCGCACTCGTCGATAAGCTGAACGCGGACGACAAGATCCACGGCATACTCGTACAGCTCCCTCTCCCGGATCACATAAACGAAACGAACATACTCAGGGCCGTGACGCCTTTAAAAGACGTTGACGGGTTCCACCCCTACAACGTCGGGCTCCTCGTCGAGGGGCATCCAAGGTTCATCTCGTGCACCCCTCACGGGATCATGAAGATGCTCGAATACTACAATATAGATGTGAAGGGTAAGGAGGCCGTCGTCGTAGGCAGGAGCAACATCGTCGGAAAGCCGGTGGCGATTCTCCTCCTCCACTCGCACGCGACGGTGACTATTTGCCATTCGAGGACGAAGGACCTCCCCGGGGTTACGAGGCGGGCGGACATACTCGTGGCCGCGATCGGCCGCGCGAACTTCGTCACGGCCGACATGGTGAAGGAAGGGGCCGTCGTGATAGACGTCGGCATCAACCGTAATGAGCAGGGGAAGCTCACCGGCGACGTAGACTTCGAAGCCGTAAAGGAAAAGGCGTCTTACATCACGCCGGTCCCTGGCGGGGTAGGGCCGATGACGATATCCATGCTTCTGTGGAACACGCTCGAATCGGCGAAGTATACGGCTGGAAAGAGTTAATCGCTGGCTGTGGATAACATGCCTCTCGACGAGGGGAAATTATCCACAGTCTTTAAGCCTCTGTGCCTAAAATTGCCCGTAACTCTCCGTCGATAAATCAATATTCTGAAAAAAGCCTGTGCATGGATCAGTGGATAGTTTTGCGGGCAACAAAAGCGCGTCTGTTAATAACCTGTGGGCTTCTGTGGAAAAATTGCGGTCGGCGGGGCCGTTTTAACGACCCTCTCCCCGTCTTCGAGCATGCCGAGTAGCTCGGACACGGTGGCCCCGAGGACGGGATGGACGAGCCCGGGGCTGATCTCCGCGAGCGGCTCCAGGACGAAGCGCCTCAGGTGCGCTCGCGGGTGGGGTATGGTGAGCGCGTCAGTATTCATTATGAGCCCGTCGTAAAATACAATGTCGAGGTCGATAGATCTTTCCCTCCACCTACCGCTCCTGACGCGACCGAGCGTTTCCTCGATGGACTGAAGCTCGGCTAGCAGTTTTTCCGGCGTGAGGCCGGTTTCTATCTCCACGGCGCAGTTGATGAAATCGGGCTGGTCCTTCGGGCCGACGGGCTCCGTCTCGTATGCGGACGAAGCGGCCGCAACCCGCGCGAACGAGGACAGCATAGACACCGCGAGCATGCAGTTCGCCGTCCTGTCCCCGAGGTTCGATCCTATGCTTATCCAGGCCCTTGCCACGGGGTAATGTTAATCGAGATTCCTTTGACTATCCAACCGCCGTTAATTAGTCTTGTGAAAAGAGAGGTGAAATTATGCCGTTATTGAACGAAACAGAGATAGCCGAGGGCCTAAAGGGGCTTTCGGGATGGGAGCAGAAAGGGAACGAGATCGTTAAGGCCTTTAAGCTGAAGAACTTCGTCGAGGCCGTCGGCTTCGTGAACAAGGTCGCGATCCTGGCCGAGAAGGCGGACCATCATCCCGACATACTTATTCAGTACAAGAACGTTACGCTCACGCTTTCTACACACAGCGCCGGGGGGCTCACGGAAAAGGATTTCGGCCTCGCGAAGGAAGTAGACGGACTGTAGTAAAGGCCCCTGGTCAGGAGCCCTTTTTCTTCTCTATTACCTCGTAGTCCTCGGTATCCAGAATAATGGTCGTCCTGCCGTCCTTCTGCGTGGTGGTGTGGACTTTCTTCTTCTTTTTCCCGAACGACGAGATGAACCTCGCCGCGCCGAATACGATTACGGCGATACCGATGGCTATGCCTATTACGAGTCCGAAAATAGCGAGTAGTGCGAATAAGACGAGTCCTATGATAATCGCCAGCGGAAGGAAATATGCCGGCGGCTTGCCCTGGCTCCCCCCCTGGTAGAAGAATATTTTTCTGTTCGGATTCATTTTTTGCCTCCGTTAAAGACGCGGGGCCGGGGCCCCGGCGTACATATAGTTTACCACGAGTTGGATTCGGCCGTGGTCAAACCGGCACGGGGACGTTCCTCAGAACCTCTTCTATGGCCTCTTCCTCGCCGCCCTGACCTGCGATGCGTTCGTCTCTTAGAACCACCCTGTGGGCGAGCACGGGGACGGCCATCTCCTTCACATCGTCCGGGATGCAGTACGTCCTTCCGTCCGTAAGAGCGCGGGCCTGCGCGGCGCTCTTGAGCGCGATCGCCCCCCTCGGGCTGACGCCCAGCGTGAAGAGCTTCCGGTTCCTCGTTTCGTTTATTATGGCGAGTATGTAGTCCAGAATGGATTCGTCGAGCCTGACCTTTTCGGACATGACCTGGAGGGCAAGAATATCGTCCCTCGATACGACCGGGCGTATATCGCTCCACGTGTTCGTCGGGCCGAAGGAGGAGAGTATCTCCTTTTCGCTCTCCCTGTCGGGGTAGCCTATGCTTATCCTGATGGCGAACCTGTCGAGCTGGTTTTCGGGCAGGGGAACGTGCCCTTGTACTCGTAGGGGTTCTGCGTCGCGATCACCATGAACGGCGCGGGCAGCGTATGCTCGGTGCCGTCTATCGTCACGCGGGCCTCGTTCATCGCTTCCAAGAGCGCGCTCTGGGTTTTCGGGGTCGCCCTGTTTATCTCGTCGGCGAGGACGATATTGGCGAACACGGGCCCGGGCTTGAACTTGAAGTCGCCCGTGGGCTGGTCGAGGACCGAGACGCCGAGTATGTCCGACGGCAGGAGGTCGCTCGTGAACTGTATGCGCTTGAACGAGAGCTCGGTGGACCTCGCGAGGGCCTGTGCGAGGGTCGTCTTCCCCACGCCGGGGACGTCCTCTATCAGCATGTGCGAGCGCGACAGAAGGGCGATGACGGCAGTCTTCACGATACGGGGCTTGCCCCTTACGACGCCGCCGATGTTCTTTTCGAGGCTCTTTATCCTGTCCGTGAATTCGAGTGAGTCCAAAACGCGTCCCTAGGCGTTAGCGCCGTGGCACTTCTTATACTTCTTGCCGCTGCCGCACGGGCACGGTCGTTCCTCCCGACCTTGGCGGTGTTCCTGACGGGCTGCTTTTTCTTCTCTTCTTCTTCCTCGCCCCGGCTGAGGGTCATGCGCTGCTGCTCGGCGCGCCTCCGCCTTTCGAGCCTTTCCATGTCGGTCTCGCTCACGGGCTGTACGCGGAAGAGCTTCTCGCATATGTCGTTGTTGAGCCGCTCCATGAGCCCGGTGAACATATCGTATCCCTCGCGCTTGTATTCCTGGAGCGGGTCTTTCTGGGCGTAGCCTCGGAGGCCTATGCCTTCCCTCAGATGGTCCATGCTGAGAAGGTGGTCCTTCCAGAGATAGTCAAGCGTCTGGAGCATAATGTAGCGCTCTATCTGCCGCATCATCTCGGGGCCGAACTCCTCTTCCTTGGCCTCGTAGAAGGCCCTCGTCTTCTCGCCTATCACCTCGGCGATGAGGCTCCGGCGCGTGCCGTTAGCGGCGAGCTCGGAAACCGGGATATCGACGTTGAACGAGCTCTTGACGGCTTCCCTCAGCTCTTCGAGCGCTTCTTCGTCCGGCGTGCCCTTTTCGGGGATCAGCTCGGTCACGAGCATCTCGATGATGTCGTCGGCCATCTCGTAGAGGTTTTCCTTGAGGTTGTCGCCGCCCCCGAGGAATTCCCTCCGCTTCTTGTAAACGACCTCGCGCTGCCTGTTGAGGACGTCGTCGTAATCGAGGAGATGTTTCCTGATGTCGAAGTTACGCCCCTCGACCTTCTTCTGCGCGTTTTCGATCGAGCGGGTTATCATCTTGTGCTCGATGGGCTCGCCTTCTTCCCATCCGAGCTTGTCCATGATCTTGGTTATGGTTTCGGAAGCGAAGATTCGCATGAGGTCGTCTTCGAGCGAAACGAAGAATGTGGACGAGCCCGGGTCGCCCTGTCTTCCGGACCTTCCCCTGAGCTGGTTGTCTATCCTTCTGGATTCGTGTCTTTCCGTGCCTATGATGTGAAGGCCGCCGAGTTCGAGGACGCGCTTCTTCTCGTCCTCGCAAATCCCTTGGCCTCGAGCATGGCCGATTCGAACTGCTCGGGCTCGGCGTCCTGCGGCTCGACCTGGAAATTCTTCTTGAGTATGTTCCTCGCCAGGGAATCGTGGTTCCCGCCGAGGACGATGTCGGTGCCTCGTCCCGGCCATGTTGGTCGCGATGGTGACGGAGCCTATCCTGCCCGCCTGGGCCACGATCTCGGCCTCGTTCTCGTGCTGCTTGGCGTTAAGCACCTTGTGCGGGATGTGCTGTTTTTCGAGCAGCTTGCTCAGCTTCTCGGATTTCTCAATGGAGGTCGTACCGACGAGTATCGGGCGGCCGTTCGCGTTGTGCTCTTTTATTTCGCCCGCGACGGCGTCGAACTTCTCTCGCTCGGATTTGTATATGAGGTCGTTCCTGTCCACCCTGACCATCGGCCTGTTGGTGGGGATGACGTTAACGTCGAGTTTGTAGATGTTCTTGAACTCGAACGCCTCGGTGTCTGCCGTACCGGTCATACCGGCGAGCTTTCTGTACATACGGAAATAGTTCTGAATCGTGATCGTCGCAAGGGTCTGGTTCTCGTTCTCGATCTCGACCCCTTCCTTGGCCTCAATCGCCTGGTGGAGCCCGTCGCTCCATCTCCTCCCGGGCATGAGCCTTCCGGTGAATTCATCGACGATTATGACCTTGCCGTCCTTTACCATGTAATCGACGTCGCGGTGAAATAGGTTATGCGCCCTCAGGCCCTGTATGACGTGATGGAGGAGCTCGATGTTGGCGGGGTCGTAGACGTTGCTGACGTTGAGCGCGTGCTCGACCTTGTTGGATCCTCTTCGGTCGGCGTACCTGGCGCGTCTTTTCGTCGGTGTGAAATCGACCTCGTTCTTGAGGTTTTTGACGACGCCGTTTATGTCGTAGTAGAGCTGAGTCGAGTCCTCGGAAGGGCCGGATATGATGAGCGGCGTCCTTGCCTCGTCGATGAGGATGCTATCCACCTCGTCCACAATCGCGAAGTTATGTTCGCGCTGGACGTAATCGTTAAGCGAGAACTTCATGTTGTCGCGGAGGTAGTCGAAGCCGAACTCGTTGTTCGTGCCGTACGTGACGTGCGCCTTGTAGGCTTCCTTGCGCGTGCATTCGACGAGCTTGGTCTTGAAGGCGGCCAGCACGTCGAGGTTCCTTTCGGGCGGCAATTCCATGTCCCTGTATTCGTCCGGCCATACGCTCTGGTTCTTCTCGATGGCTTTTTCGGCGCGGGCCGGGTCTTCCCATTCGATGAGATACGATATCTCGTGGTTAATGACGCCGACGTCTATTCCGAGGAGCTTGTATATCGGGCCCATCCACATCGCGTCGCGGCGGGCGAGGTAGTCGTTTACGGTGACGAGGTGCGCGCCGAATCCCGTAAGCCCGTTAAGGTATAGCGGGAGGAGGCCACGAGGGTTTTACCTTCACCCGTTTTCATTTCGGCGATTCGGCCCATGTGGAGCACGAGGCCGCCTATGAGCTGGACGTCGAAGGGGCGCATGCCGAGCGTCCTTCGCGCCGCCTCGCGCGCGAGGGCGAACGCCTCGGGCATGATCTTAAGAAGCTCGTCCTCGAGTCTTTTGAATGCCGCCTCGTCGGGCGACTCGCCGCTGCCGTTAAGTGTGCTCCTGACCCTTTCCTGAAAGCTTTGCGTCTTTGCCTGAAAATCCCTGTTGGAAAGCTCCCTGTAATCGTTTTCGTGCTCGGCGACCGGGTCGAGAAGGCCGGCGAGCCTTCTTATTTCCCTGTCGTTCTGGGAGCCTATTATTTTCTTCATTATGTATGAAATCATTTCTTGTAATAAACCTCCGGGTTACCCTGAGAAAATATAAAAGTATATGTGTAAAAACCACCTATCACAAATATATGTAAACGCCGGGATAAGGTGCATATAGGACTTTTAAGCGTGGGGAGGAGTCAGGTGAGGTCCACGGAAACGACCGTGGAAGTGCCGGTTTTGTTCGAGGTTATACCGATGAGAGAGTTTACTTCCTGCATGGTTTTTCTTGTTGTGCGTGATGAGGATGACCTGCGAATAGTCGTCGATTTCCTTTACGAGCTCGAGGAAGTAGGACGTGTTCCTGTCGTCGAGCGGGGCGTCTATTTCGTCGAAAAGAAGGAACGGGGCCGGTTTTATGAGGCACGCCGCGATTATGAGCGCTATCGCCGAGAGGGCCTTTTCGCCGCCCGAGAGGAGCGTGATCGACTGGAATTTCTTGCCCTCGGCCTTACCATCACCTCGACCCCGGATTCGAGGAGGTTTTCGGGATCGGTGAGGACGAGCTTCCCTTCGCCGCCTTTAAAGAGCCTGCTGAATATCTCCTGGAACTTCGTGTTCATTATCTCGAAGGTCTCGGAGAACCTCTTTTCGGATTCCTTGTCTATTTTGCTTATGGCCTTTCCGAGGGACGTGATCGCCTGGAGAAGGTCGTCCATCTGCTCGTTTAAGAACTGGTACCTCTCTTCGAGCTTGCTGTATTCCTCGGGCGCGAGGAGGTTCACGGGGCCGAATTTTTCGATCTGGGCCTGGAGCCTCCTGAGGCGGGGCTCCTCTGCGGAAAGGTTGATCTCCTCCTCTTCCGTGTCCTCGGGTACGGCCGGGATCTCCTCGGAGCCGGTCGTGGCGAAGCTGCTCCTTCTCATCGCCTCGCTTATGTTCTCGATTTCGATCTGGAGGCTGTTGAGGTCGAGCTCGATGGAATTGTTCTTTATCCTGAGCTCGGAGAGCCGCGCGTTCACCGTTTCGCGTTTTTCCTCGGCGGTCCTCAGCTCGGTGAGTATCGCCGCCCTGTCGTCCCGCATTTTGCCGAGCCTTCCCTCGCTCTCTGAAAGCGCCTTTTTTATCTCTTCTATTTCGTCTACGGTGCTCTTGTCCCTGTCGATGAATCTCAGCTTTTCGAGCTTTTTCTCCTCGATGCCCTGGGATTCGAGCTCGAGGCGCCTGTCGATGCCCTGCACCCGCTTTCCGAGCTCGGCTATGTCTTCGATGATGCCCGTTTCCTTCTGCATGAGGAGGCGCAGCTTACTTTCTTGTCCGCTATCTCGCGCTCAATCGCGCGCTCCTCATCCTCTGCGCTCTTTATCCGGGCCTCGACGTCGCCGAACCTCTGCTCTAAAACGGCCTTTTCGGCGTCGAGCTTTTCTATCTTCTGCCGCGTCTCTTCCATGAGGGCGATCTTCTTGTCCGTCTCCATGGAGGTTTCGGCTAGGATGCGGTTTATGATCTCGATCCTCTTTTCGAGCTTTTCGAGGTTGTTCTTAAAGTTGTGTATGTCCTTACGGGTCTCGGCCTCTTTTATGTCGAGCTCGGCGAGCTCCGCCTGGCGGCTCTTTATGTCGGCGTCGAGGCCATCGATGCCGGAGTCGAGCCCCTCGATCTCGGCCGTCTTCGCGTCTATGAATTTCTGAAGGGTTTCGACGGAGGATTTTAAATTCTCTATTTCGCGCTTCCTTTCGAGTACGCCCGGCTGCGCCGTGCCGCCAGAGACCGCGCCGTCCGGGTGCATGTAGTCGCCCTCTGCCGTGACGAAAGAGGCGTATTCCGGGGCCGACGTCTCAGCTCGACCGCATGGCCGAGCGTGGGGACAGGAGATATGCTCTTTAGCATCTCCCTTACTGATTCGGGGCCGTCCGGGCCGAGCTCGACGAGCTCGGAGAGGGCCTTACAATCGGGCAGCACGCTCGCGTGCCCCGCGCCGTTCTGCGGACCGCCCGGTATGAACGTCCCGCGTCCGAGCGAACGCTCGCGGAGCGCGTCCACGGCGCGTATAGCTTCGTCGTGTCCGCCGACGACTATCCACTTTATCTTCTCGCCGAGGGCCGATTCGACCGCCCTTTCGTAGCCCTCGAAGGCCGATATGAAGTCGGACACCGTGCCGAGGACTCCGTTCCCCTTGTTCTCGAGTATGAAATCCCTTATGCCTTCGGGGAGCCATTCGTAATTTATTTCTATCTGATTTAGTGCGTTCAGCCTCGAAGCGTTTTCCTTGAGCTCCTCACGAGCCGATTCATTCTCGGCAGCGTGCCGGGCCCTTTCCTCGCGGGCGGATCCCATGGCCGCCTTTAGCTCTTCTTTCTTCTCTCTTATCCCGGCCTTCAGGGTTTCGTAGTCGGCGAGCACCTGCTCCATGCGCGAGATTTCGGAGAGGAGATGTTCTTTCTCTTCGCCGGCCTCGGCTATTTCCCTGTCTATGGATTCCTTCTTGGAATAAAGCTCTTTAAGCTCCTTTTCGTATCCGAGCGCCGCTCCCTTGAGCGAGCTGTACTCGTCGAGCGTCTTGAAGAGGGAGTCTCTTATCTCCCTGTGCTCGGTCCTTATCTCGGCGAAGCCCGCTTTTACGCCCGTAAGCTTTTCCTCGCTTGCGGCTATGTCCTCGCGGCCCAGCCTGAGGGCTTCCCCGACTTCTTCGAGGGACGCCTTCTTGGCGTCGATCTGCGAGAGGAGGCTCACGCGCTCGTTCGTCATGAGGCCGGTCTCGCTCTCTATTTTTTCGATGAACCTGTCGATGTTGGATATTTCTGTTTTTATAAGTTCCTGGGACGATATCTTCTGGTTAAGCTCGGTCCTCGTCCTGAATATGGCCTCTTCGAGCTGCCTTAGCGCTTCCTCGGACTCGTGCGCGCGCTGGCCGAGCGCCTTCTGCACCCCTGCGGCCTGGATTATCTCGGCCTCGGCTTCAGAGATGTGGCGGTCGAGCGTAGCCTTCTCGGCGAGGACTTTCTGTCTCCTGGTTTCGAGCTTCCGGGTCCTGGCGCGAAGTATGCGGTATTCGAGAACCCGGGCTTCCTCGGAAAGCTCCCTGAACTCGGCCGCCTGCTTGGCCTGGAGGCTCAGGGTTTCCATCTGGCGCTTTACCTCGTTCGTCATGTCCTTGACGCGGGAGAGGTTCTCGCGGGTGGCCTTAATGCGTGTCTCTGTCTCGCGCCGCCTGAGCTTGTACTTTCTTATGCCTGCGACCTCTTCTATGACCGTCCTTTTATCCTCGGGCTTGGCCGTGATGAGCTGGTCTACCCGGCCCTGTCCGATAATCGAGAACGCCCTCGCGCCAGAGCCGGTGTCTATGAAGATGTCGGTTATGTCTTTCAGCCTGCACTGGACGCCGTTCAAATAGTATTCGTTCTCACCCGAGCGGAACACGCGGCGCTTTATCTCGACCTGCTCGAATTCGTAGGTCGGCACCTTCTCCATCACGAGCGACACTTCGGCCATGCCGAGGGGCTTTAGGAACTCGCTTCCGTTCGAGATTATCTCTTCCATGACGTTTGCACGGAGCTGCCGCGGGTTCTGCTCGCCCAGAATCCACCTTATGGCGTCTATGATATTCGACTTGCCGCAGCCGTTCGGCCCCACGATCGCGTTGAGCTCGTGGTCGAAGTGGATACGTGTCTTATCGTAGAAGGATTTAAAGCCGGATATTTCCAGTGACTTTATTTTCATTGCAGAGAGTCTCGTTCAAGATAATCAAAACCGGGGCAAAAGTAAATAACCCGCCGGGGAAAAGCTTGGCGGGGCAAACGGGCGGCGATGGGATCGCTACCTCTTGAAAAGGCTCGACCAGAACCTTTTTTCGGGCTTTTTGTCGTTCCTCGCGTTCATTTTGCGGGTGTTTATAAGCCTGAGCTCTCTTTTGGCTTCGATGTAATCGGGCTCGATCTCTATGGCCTTCTGAAAACATTTTTCGGCGTTCTTGAGGTCGTTCTGGTTTTTGTAGATGGAGCCGAGATAGTACTGGTTCTCCGCTATTTTCCCGTTCATCTTTATAGCCTGCTCCAGCGTTTTTATCGATTCAGCGAGCACGCTCGATTTATTTTCGGCGGCGAGATACCTCGTCCACCCGTGGGCGCCGACGTAGGCGGCCTCCTCGGGGTTCATCGTTACGGCCTCGCGGATATTTTTTTCCGCTTCGGCGTAATTACGCTGTATGAGAAGGGTAATGCCTTTTTTAAACGCCATCTCCGCCTCGTATATGTACTTGGCCTGGTTCTTGAGATCGGCGAGCTCTTCCTGGGAATCGTACTCTTCCCTCTTGTCGTTTTGGGACAGTGTTTCATATGCAGAGGTTATGCGCGTGAATATCTCCTCGGCCTTAACCCTCGTGTCGTGGTCGGCACCCGGGTTTACGTCCGGGTGGTAGTTCTTTACGAGCTTGTAGTAGGCGTCTCGTATCTGCTCGTTCGAAGATCCTTTCCCGACACCGAGTACTTCGTAATGGTCCTTCGCTTCGAGGCCTTCGTAAAAGCCGTTGACGCGGTCTGTGAAAACGTCTCCAGTGTTGTTGCCGGCGTCGCCCCAGCTGTGCTCGAACGAGGCGTCGTCCGCTTTTTCGGATTCGTCGCGGGCTGCGTCCCTGTCGAGGTCGAGAACAAGCTCGGGCTCGGTTTCGGGCCCGACAGATGACTGGAACGGGTTCTGCTCGCCCGCGTCCGCGGGCTCGCCGGCCGGGGCGGCGACTTCCGCCTCGGGCTCGTCTTGCTCAAGGTGAAATTCGCTCTTGAAGCCCGCCTCGTCTGTTTCTAATTCTTCTCCACTGCCGCTCTTTTCCGGCTCGTCGAACGAGCTGAAATCGATCTCCCACACCTTTTCTTCTTTTTGCTCTTCTACAATCTCCGGGGCTTCGTTTGTTTCCGGGTCCTCGTTTATTTCTATCTCCGGCGTCTCGCCCGCGGAGAGCTCCGTCTCCTCTTCGGATGTGCCGGATTCGACTTCAAGGGATATCTCCTCGGCGCCGTTTTCGCCGGCTCCGGCGGTGAATTCGCTTGTGGCGGGTTCGGACACAGGCGGGGCCGAGAAATCGGCTTCCTCAGTTTCCTCGGCCGTGATATCTGCCTCGTTCTCGGATGTTTCCAGCTCGATTTCGAATACTTCTCCGGTCTCTTCCGGGGGTGCTGTTTCTTCTTCCCCGGACTCTATAGATATCGGCTCTATGGGAACCTCTTCGTGCCCCGCCTCCCACGGCATCGGCGACTCGTCGTTCTGGAACGGCTTCCAATCGCCGGGGGCTTCTCCGGAAGCCTCTACGGTGAATCTGTGCTGTCGAGGAGGAGGTTCTCTATGCCGGAGACCGGGTCTTCTTTCTCTATCTCCGGTATCTCCGGAATTTCGCTTGTTTCCGGGGTTTCGTTAATCTCTATTTCAGATATTTCGTTGGGTGAGTGCTCTGGCTCCGCTTCTGTCGGGCCGAGCTCCGTTTCAAGGGAGAGCTCTTCCTGGTTATCTTCTGTAATGAGCTCGCTTTCTTCGGATTCCGGCGTGCTCTCTTCGAGGCTCCGGGCGAAGTCGTCCATGTCGCCGATATCCTCGTCCATCTCGATTTCCCAAACCTTTTCCTCTTCTTCCTCTTCCACTATTTCAAGCCTGGTTACGGATGCTTCTTCCGCCTCCGGGGTTGCAACCGAAGCTTCTTCATTCGCGATATCCGCCATGGCGGCCGAATCCCTTTCGGGCTCCATTTCGCTTATCCGCTTTTCAATCGAAGCCCGCCCGACCCTGTCCACCGCGAGGCCTGGTATGGATAGGAGCCTGAAGAGCGAGAGGAAGTAGAGGAGCTTAAGGGTCTCGTCCTTTTCGAGGCGCGAGGATTCGAGCACTTCTTTTAAATGAGCCCTCGGTTTTAAAAGCTGTACGAATCTGAGCTCTTTGGGTTTGAGCCCGAGGTTGTTGACCTCTGACTTGAGCCTCGGCTTGACTTCGATGACAGGGTTTCTGTCCACGAGGTCATCGACGTCTACGTGCCTTTTTATTCCTTCGTATACGAGCCGGGGGAGGCTCAGCTGGTATGAGACGGCCGAGTCGGGCGAATTCGGGCCCTCCCGGAATTCATATTTGCCCTGGATGTAGTAAAACCCCCGGAGTATCTTCTCTTCTATCTGGAGCTCGAGGTAGGTGCTTAGCTCGTGGGGGGAAGTGATACCCATGCTGAAGAGTATCTCCCCGAATTTCTGGTCTGTATTGGCCGAGATATCTATTGCCTTATCGTAACTCTCGCGGTCGATTATACCCCTGTCGAGGAGTATGCGTCCTATGGCTGTTTCGACGTCGCCGCCCTCAGCGAACGTCGGAACGCCGCCTGTGAAGTAGACGTCGAGATTGGAGTTCGACTTTATGGAAAGCAGCCCCGTCTTTTTTTTCTCGTACAGATCGGCGAGGATGCAGGGGAAGAAGGTCGATCCCATGTCGCCCTCGTTCTCTGTGTTCGCCGGCCCCTTCGCGGGGGATTTTTCGGAATAATTCTTTTTTATGAAATCGAAAAGGGAGGTAAGGCTGCCCTTGTCGTCGAATATAAGAATCGGCTTTCGTCCGGGGGGAGGCGCGCCGCCGGAAGCGAAATCGAACGTCTCGAAGTCGTTCGAGGACTGGAGAGACCCGAGGAGCGCCGGGCTCAGCTCCTGGTCTATGAGCTCCAAAACGGCGAGGTCCGGCTTCTCATAGAACAGCCGGTCGAGGCCGTCCTTGTAGTTCAAGACCACGGTCGTATATAACTCTCTCAGCTCCAGGAACTCCTTGATTACATAGCAGTAATCCCTGTCGGAACCGATGACAAGAGCTCTCTTAGACAATGTTGCCTTTTGCTCCCTTATGCATTTTATCCCTGTGCGGGGAATAGCTGGGCGTTCGGGATTATCTCGGCCCGCCGCCTCATATCCTGAAGCCAGTTCTGCATGATCTCGGCCCGCTGGCGGTCGAGCTGATTCGCCCTTATCTCCTCTTTCTTCTGCTGGAACTCGTCCATCGAAGCGCCCTGCTTATCCTTAAACGAGACTATGTAGAAATATTCACCATTAGTATAGACCTTATTTGAGACAGCGAGCTTGGGATCTATCTGAAAGGCGTCGGTCCTGAGCTCGGTGGAGCCTATCCCAGGGACGTTATCCCTCCGGGAAAAGTAGCCCGTTTCCTTCATTTCGAGCCCGAGCTTTTTCGCCTCGGCGCTAAGATTAGCCCTGCCTGCGGCGTTAAGCTGCTTGACTATCTCGGCGGCCTTTTCGGACGCTTTCGAGGCAGCTTTCTCCTCTTTTAACGCAAGGGTGGCCTCTTCTTTGGCCTCTTCGAACGTCTGCTCGCGCTTGGGGGTTATCTCGGTTACCTCGACGGCCCATACTGTGCTGCCGACTGGGGTGAGGAACGTCTGCCCGGACTCGGTCTCGAAGGCCCTTCGCGTAATTATCGGCGGGACGTCCTCGAGGATGCCCCCCATGCCGAACGGCCCGGCTTCGAGCACAGGCCCGGCGGAGTATTCGGCCGCCACGGCGTCTACCGATTTCGCGGAGGCGCTCCCCGTCTCGCCCGATAGCCGCTGCCTTGCGGCCTCGGCGCGCCCGGCCTTGAGCTTGGCCTCTATGTCGCCCTTTACCTCTTCTATCGGGCGGACCTTGCCGTCTTCGGTCTGAAACTCGTCTGTGTATGCGCTATAGTACGAGTTGATTTCTTCGTCCGTGACCTGAATGCTGGACTCGAAGGCTTCGGGGGTGAGCTTGACGTACCTTATCTTTCTAGATTCGGGCATTACGAATTTCGCTTTGTTCTTCTCGTAGTAGCTCTTTATCTCGTCTTCGGTAGGGTTCTCCTGGCTTGCGAAATCTTCCGCCGAGAGCTGAATGTATGCGATGTTTACCTTCTCGTTCTCCATCGTGTAAACGCTCAGAAGGTTCTCGTCCGTGACTACCGCCGTGTTCTGTATGATCGAGGACATCTTGTCGGCGAGCATCTCTTCCCTGTAGGTCGCCTCGAAATCCTCGACGGACTGGTTCCGGGTCTGCCGGATGAAGTTCGCGAACATTTCGCCGCCGACGAACTTGCCGTCTATCTGGAAGGCCGGGTTCGTGGTTATCGACTCAACGAGCTCTTCGTCCGTTACCCTGATCCCGAGCTCTTCGGCCTTCTGGGCGAGGAGCTTCGTGTTTATGAGCTGGTTCAGCGCTATGGCGTTTAACTGAAGCATCTGGTCGGGCGTAAGCTCGGTGTTGGGGCTGAGCTGGGCCTTTATAATGTCGCGCATGATGGAGAAATCCGCCGCGCTTATCTCTTCGCCGTTGACCTCGGCCGCTACGTTAACCGGCGTGGACATCATTCCGGCGAAATCGTCGGACATGAATCCAAGTCCGAGCACCATTATTACCGCAAGCAAAATCAGTACGCCCCTTACAAACCAGGCGTTTTTACTCCTTATAATGTCAAGACTCATCTCTGTATATACCCCTCGGGCTGATAATTTATATAAAAATCTATATCACTTCGGTTTCAGTTTCAACTCGGGCCGGGAATAACGGGCTGTCCGGCGCGGCGGGGCCGGGAACGGGCCGTAGGGGGCTTCCCGGGTGAGGCGGTGGCCGGGCGACGGGCAACTTGACAGCCCCGGGGGGGTTAAATATGCTTACCCGCTCAATCTCCCGGCCGCATTTGCCGAGGGAAGGAGTTAACTTCTCTCTTTAAAGGTTTAACCTTATGATAACTGCTCTCGGGGGCGGAGTCGGGGCTGCAAAATTCCTTGAAGGCCTTTCCGCCGTAATCGGCAGTGAATCCCTTAACGCAGTCGTAAACACAGGGGACGACATAACAATCCACGGCCTAAGGGTCTCTCCCGACGTCGATACCGTCATATACAGGCTCTCGGGCCACGTGGACAGGCATAGGGGATGGGGCCTCAAAGACGACACGTTCAAATGCCTTTCGGCCATTTCAAGGCTCGGAGGGGAAACCTGGTTCAATATCGGGGATTCGGACTTCGCGACCCATATTCTAAGGACGCACCTCCGCTCGCAGGGCGTCACGGCCACGGAGACTGCCTCCAGGATAGCGGCCGCTTTCGGCCTCCCGGGCAACATAAACGTCCTCCCGATGACCGATGACGACGTCGAAACGTGGATCGATACGCCCGAGGGGGAGATGCATTTTCAGGAATATCTCGTAAAAAACAAGATGAAGCCCGAGGTTCTGGGCGTAGCGCTCAAAAATATAGAGAAAGCCGCGCCGACGCCCGCGGTTCTGGGCGCCATCCGGGGGGCGAGGGGGATAATAATCTGCCCGAGTAACCCCATAATCAGCATAGGGCCCATTCTCGGCCTCACGGGCGTAAGAGACGCCATAAGGGAGTCCGGGGCCAAAAAGATAGCGATAAGCCCTCTTATCGGCGACGTGCCGCTAAAGGGCCCCGCCGACAGGCTCATGAAGGGGCTCGGGCTCAGGGTGACCTCTGCGCAGGTGGCCGAGCTCTACAGGGATTTCCTCGACGTCATGATAATAGACACCCGTGACGCCCACGAGGCCGACGAGATAAAAAGCCTCGGAATCGAGCCCCTCGTAACGGACATACTTATGCCCGCGCCCGAAAGGGCGGCGGCGCTGGCCGATACCGTGATAAGCCTCCTTTGACGCCTTTTTCCAGCTTGACTTTATCCGCCCGTTTGTGAGAATATTACTTGATACGCTTGGGGTGAAAGCGCCTTACAGGTGTTAAAACAATTTCTTCCGCGGAGCCGCGGGAGGAAAGCCACTTAATATGAAGAATATAGAAGCTCTCATACCTTCGGGGGATAATACTCCCTTTCCCGACCGTTTGCGCGGCATTACCGACATGCTCGGGTCGGAGGCGTCCGCGTCCGTAAGGACGGCCGGCATAATAGAGAAGGTCCTCTCCGGCGAGACGATAAACAGGGAAGACGCCCTTACTATCGCCGGGCTCGGGAACGACGAGCTTCCATATATACTCCTGGGGGCGTCCGAGATAAGGGACAGAGGGAAGGGGAGGGTGCTCACATTCTCCCGTAACGTCTTCGTCCCTCTGACGCAGCTCTGCCGGAACCACTGCGGATACTGCACTTTTAAATACGAGCCCGGTGAAGGGGCGCTGTTCCTAAGGCCGGGCGAAGTGCTCGACATGGCCTCCAGGGGGGCGCAGCTTGGCTGTACGGAGCTTCTTTTCGTCACCGGGGACAAGCCCGAGCTCAAATACAAGGAATACAGGGACGCCCTCGGCGGGATAGGATACGAAACCACCGCCGAATACCTCATAGACATGGGCGTTGCCTCGCTCGAAGAGGGGATTTTCCCCCATACGAACCTGGGGCTAGCAACGCACGATGAGCTCTTGGGGTTTAAGAAATCGAATCCCAGCATGGGGCTAATGCTCGAAAATATCAGCATGCGCCTTCTCAAAAAAGGCGAGGCGCATTACAGGTGCCCCGACAAGGTTCCGAAGCAGCGTATGAAGACGATGGAGACGGCTGGCGAGCTCGACATCCCGTGGACGACGGGGATCCTAGTCGGCATCGGCGAGACGTGGGAAGAGAGGGTGGATTCCCTCTTCGCGATTAAGGATCTAAACGACGCCTACGGGCACATACAGGAATTGATCATACAGAACTTCTGCCCGAAGCAGGGGATAATAATGGAGAAGTATCCGCCCCCCGACTTCGTGGACATGCTGAAGATAGTCGCGATAACGAGGCTCGTCTTCGGAAAGGACATGAACGTACAGATTCCGCCCAATCTGAATCCGGGGACGTACCAGCTATTCTTATATTCAGGGGTGAACGACCTGGGCGGCGTTTCGCCGATAACGATAGATTACGTGAATCCGGAGGCCCCGTGGCCCAGGCTCGAAAGCATGAAAGAGCTTTCCGAGGCTGCGGGCTTTACGCTGAGGGAGAGGCTCCCCGTGTATCCGGAATTCATCGATGAGAAATACATCGACGCGCCCCTTCTCGAAAGGGTGAGGGCCTCCGTCGATGAGCTTGGCTACGTGCCGCTCGAGGAGACTGACGCGAATGGATCGAATTGAAGACGCCATAACATATATACAGGATACGAGGGGGGTCGGTCTGGACGGCGTTCTCGGAAGGGTGAACGGCACCACGGGAAGGATTCTGGACAAGGCGCTTTCCGGGGAAGAGATCACGGTGGACGAGGCTATTTCGCTCTTCGCCATAACCGACCCGGACGAGCTTACGGCCCTTGCCGTAACGGCCGACGCCATAAGGAAAGAGGACGTGGGCGACGTCGTGACCTACGTCGTGAACAGGAATATTAACTTTACGAACATATGCAACACGTACTGCGGCTTTTGTAACTTCATGGCCCCCGAGGGTGACGAAAGGGCCTACTTCCTTTCCATGGACGAGATAGCGGACAGGGTGAAGGAAGCCTGGGAAATAGGGGCGACGGAAGTCTGCATGCAGGGGGTATGCACCCCGACATCGACGGGAATTTTTACGTCGAGCTCATTAAGGCCGTCAAAAAGGCCGTCCCCGAAATGCACACGCACGCCTTTTCGCCGTTCGAGATATTCTACGGGGCCGAGACCCTCGGCATTTCGGAAGAGGATTTCATCGTCATGCTTAAAGACGTCGGGCACAACACGTTCCCGGGCACCGCGGCCGAGATACTGGTCGAGGAAGTGAGGAAGATAATCGCACCCCGCAAGATGCCGACTGAGGCGTGGATAAGGATCGTCAAGAAGGCTCACAAGGCCGGGATGCGGACGACCTCGACCATCATGTACGGACACGTGGACAAGCCCCACCACTGGGCCGAGCACATTGGAATACTCAGGGACATACAGAAAGAAACGGGCGGATTCACGGAGTTCGTCCCTCTCCGCTTCATCCCCTGGAACACGAGGCTCTTCAAGCATTCGAAGGGCAAGGTGCAGGAAGGGCCGGGCGACGTGAACCAGCTGAAGATGTACGGCGTTTCGCGCATAATGCTCCGCGGATGGATTAACAACATCCAGGTCTCGTGGGTGAAGCAGGGCCCCGAGTTCGCGCAGTTCTCGCTTACGGCGGGCGCGAACGACTTCGGCGGCACTCTGATGGAAGAGCAGATCTCGCGCTCGGCAGGCGCCAGCTACGGCCAGTACTTCCCGCCCGAGGAGTTCAGGCGTCTCACGAGGGAGATAGGCCGAATCCCCGCGGAAAGGACCACCACATACGGCATTCGCCAGATGTTCGATAAGGACGGGGTGAATTAAGAAAGGGTCCTGAAAAGGGCTTTCGCCGGTGACGCGCGGCTGTCGGGGTAAGGCGCGCGGGCTCGCAGGCCGAAGCTACGGGATAACTTCTCCCTTCAAATCATAAACGTCGGCGTCCGTGATCTTTATGCTCACGAGCTCGCCGGTCTTTAATTTCGACTCTCCGGTTTTCTTCACGTAGGTATATCCGTCAACTTCGGGCGCCTGCGAGGGTATCCTCGCGATATAATCGCCGTTCTCCTCGCCTTCGATAAATCCCTGGTGGACGGTTCCTACGAGTGACAGGTTCTTCCTGAGCGAAACTTCCGACTGCGCTTCTAAAAGCCGCTCGTGTCTTTCTTCCTTTACGTCTTCGGGAATCTGATCGTCCATCGTGCCCGCGGGGTTCCTTCTTCCTGCGAGTATTTGAAAGCCCCGGCCCTGTCGAATTCCGCCTCTTCGACGAATTCCAGAAGCTCCTCGAATTCCTCGTCCGTCTCGCCGGGGAAGCCCACTATGAACGTTGTCCTTAGGACGACGTCGTCTATCCCGTCACGGAGCTTTTTAAGTATCTCCCTTATACGGGCGGGCGGGGTCTTCCTGTCCATCGCCCTTAGCATGCGGTCGCTGATGTGCTGGAGCGGCATGTCGATGTAGGGGAGGATCTTCTCTTCTTTCGCGATGAGCTCGACCAGCGAGTCGGTTATGCCCCACGGGTAGCAGTAGTGAATCCTTATCCACCGGAGGCCGTCCACCCCGGCCAGCTCGCGGAGCATCGTTTCGAGGTTCGTCCCGATGTCGCGCCCGTAGCTCGTCATGTCCTGGGCGATGAGGTTTATCTCCCTTACGCCCTGCCGGACCAAACTCTCAGCCTCGCCGACTATCGAGGCGACGGGCCTGCTCTTCATAATGCCGCGCATCTTCGGGATGATGCAGAAGGAGCATGTACGCGAGCAGCCCTCCGAGACCTTCACGTATGCGTAGTGCTTCGGCGTCAGCATGACGCGCGGCGAGTCGGGGTCGTATATCGTCCCGGGCGGGTTTTTGTGGATCGCCCCGGGCCGCCTGTCTTCGAGGACCTCGTGTATCTTCAGAAGATTCCCCGTCCCCCAGAAGGCGTCTACCTCGGGCAGTTCGTTCTTCAGCACCTCGGCGTATCTCTCGACGAGGCATCCCGTGACGATGAGCTTCTGGCAGCTGCCGCTCACCTTCCTTTCGGAGAGGTCGAGGATCGTGTCGATAGACTCCTTCTTCGCGTCTCCTATAAAGCCGCAGGTGTTTACGATAATTACGTCGGCTTCGTCTTCGGGCGAGATCTCGTGGCCGGACCTTGTTAAAGCTCCGCTCATGATCTCGCTGTCGACGAGGTTCTTCGAGCAGCCGAGGCTCACTATGGATATCTTCATGCGCGTTTTTTCAAAATGTGAGAAACTTTGCCCGAGTCCATCGTAAGGATGATCTCACCTTCGTCTCCCTTTCCGAAGTTCTCGAACGCTACCTCTTCGAGGTGCCTAGATATTATAACATCCAGGCCGCGAGCGCCAGTCTGGCGCCTTACGGCTTCGTCGATTATGAACTCGGCGACGCCCGGCTCGATGTGCAGCTTAAAGCCCTCTTCCTCGAATTCCCTCTGGTAGTTCCGGGTCTTGATCTGGATTATCTCCAATAGCGTGTTTTTGTTTAACGGCGAAAACGGCACTATGCGGTTGAACCGCGAAATGAGCTCGGGCAGGAACCCGAACATGTGGAACTTCGATATGTCGTCCGCTTCGTCCTCCGTAAGATTATAGGCGATGGAATCGTCTTCGCTCCTTCCTTCCTCGAGCTTCTGCAGAAAACCGAGGTTCCTCTTTTCGAGAAAGCTCCGTATGCCGGAAAAAGCGCCAACGGAGAAGAACGTTATGTCGCGGGTCGAGATGAGCGCCCTGGGGCCACGGCTCGAAAATCCGAAGTCGAGCGGTATCTGTACGTCCGTCCCCTCGAGAATCTTGAGCAGCTCTCTCTGCACGCCGTAACCCGAGACGTCCTTTGTCGTCCCCTGCCCGGCGAACCTCGCGCTGCTGTAGGCCCCGGCTATCTTGTCGAACTCGTCGAGCACTATGACGCCGCACTCTGCGATGTCTATGCTCTCGTTCGCGGCGTAGACGAGCTGGACGAGGATATTCACGACGTCGTCGCCGACGTATCCCGACTCCGTGAACTTCGTCATGTCTATGATGACGTAGGGGAGCTTGAATATCTCGCCGAAGAGGAGCTCTATCAGATACGTTTTGCCACAGCCAGTCGGCCCCATGAGAATCGTATTCGGACGGGGCGGCAGAACCGTGCGGGGCATGCTTTTCGTATGGAGGAGCTTCAGTCTTTTGACGTGCCTGTAAGAGGCGAGGGATACCGCCTTCCTGGCAAGCGGCTGGCCCCTGTAGCCGAGCTTTTCGAGCTCTGTGTATATTTTTTTGGGTGAGGGAAGAGGAACTGTCTGGATGAAATCCTTAACGTAGTAGACCTTCTCTCCTCTTCTCATAAGCGCCGCCTCACGGATTATTATTCTAAGAATTCTGGCAGTCTTTTCAAGCTATGCCTATATTATACCCCCTCCGCCCCGTAAGAGGCCGGAAATTCCCGTTTTTTAATATAATTTCGTAGCTTTTATGATTCAGCGCTTTAAGTATGCCGTTTAACCGTTTGCCGGGGCGGATTTATCCCATTGACTATTTTCGGGACGATTATTATAATTTGGCGTAGGAACTTGATGACCGCTTGAGGAGGTGGAACATGAAATACTTTGCCGGAATGCTTCTTGGAATGATGATTTTCGCTTCGGCCGCCATGGCGGACTCCCAGAGGATAACCAACTATAACTATAACCCGAGCGACGCGCTTCATCCGTTCAAGCTCGTAAGCCTCGCCCTAAGGCCCCCGCTCGGGGTCGCGACCCTTTTCGTAAAGGGCACCTACTGGGTTCTGGACGTCGATCCGATAAACAGGGCGTTTAACATCGAGACCGATCCCTCGATGAATATCGACTCGGATTATTAACGGAACATAAGGAAATCCGGGGCGGTTTCGTTTTTTGCGGGCCGCTTCCGGAAACGCTCAGTCCTTCATGAACATTTCCAGTATGGCTTTGCCCGCGTGGAGCTTGTTCTCGGCCTGGTCGAAGATTATCGACTGCGGTCCGTCGGCGACTTCCACCGTTATCTCCTCGCCCCTGTGCGCCGGAAGGCAGTGCATGACGAGGGCGTCTTTCGAGGCCTTGGCCAAAAGCTCCCCGTTAACCTGATAGGGCCTGAACATCTTCATTCTTTTATCTGTCCCCTCTTCCTGCCCCATGCTTACCCAGACATCGGTGTATATAACGTCCGCGCCGCTCACGGCTTCGTCCGGGTCGTTCGTTACCTCTACGCCCTCGCCGCTAAAGCCGAGCGACGACAGGTCGGGCTCGTAGCCTCTGGGGGTAGCGATCGCGAGCTTAAAGCCGAGCACCTCCGCCGCGCCGATGAACGAATTGGCGACGTTGTTGCCGTCGCCGATGAAGGCGAGCTTCATGTTGCCGACGTCGAGGCCATTTTCCTTTATCGTGAAGAGGTCGGCCACGATCTGCGTCGGATGCCCGAGGTCCGTAAGCGCGTTTATCACCGGTATGGTGGAGTGCTTCGCGAATTCTTCTAACTTCTGCTGCTCGAAGAGCCTCAGTATAACGCCGTCCAGGTAGGATGAGAGCACCTTCGCGGTGTCCTCGACCGTTTCACCTCGCCCGAGCTGGAGGTCGTTCGGGTTCAGATAGAGCGAGTTCGCGCCGAGGTCGTTTATCGCGACCTCGAAGGACACGCGGGTCCTCGTCGATAGCTTCTCGAAGATAAGCGCAATCGATTTCCCGGCGAGCGTGTGCGTTGCTTTGGCAGCCTTCTTCGCGGCCTTGAGCTCGGCGGAGCGCCTGAAGAGATGCTCGAAATCCTCCTTGCTTATGTCTGAAATCCTGAGGAAGTTTCTAGGCATTCCCCGCCTCGTCGAGTGTTTCGCTGATAATGTCAATTGCCTGGTCTATCTCCTTTTTGCTTGCTGTGAGCGGGGGGAGGAGCCTCATGACACGCTGCTCCGTGAGTATTGTCAGGAGCCCCTTGCCGACGGCCCTCGTTACCATGTCCTTCGCTATTTCGGGGGATTTGAATTCGATGCCGAGTATGAGCCCCTTGCCCCTTACGTCCTTTACGAGGCCGGGGTGCGCCTCTTTGATCCCGGCGAGCCTCTCGAGGAAATATTCCCCGGACGATACGGTACGGTCCAGAAGTCCGTCTTCCATTATAGTCTTTATGACGGCGAGCCCCGCGCTCATCGCGATGGGATTGCCGCCGAGGGTGGTGCCGTGCACGCCCGGCGTGAAGTGCCTGGCCACCTGGCTCGTCGCCAGAAAAGCGCCGCACGGTATGCCGCCGCCGAGCGCCTTCGCGAGCGTCATTATGTCCGGCTTTATGCCGTAATGCTCGTACGCGAAGAGCTTTCCGGTCCTGCCCATGCCGACCTGGATCTCGTCGAGCATTAGCAGCACCTTCTTCTTTTTAGTGAGACGCCTTACGTCCCTCAAATAATTTTCGTATGGTATGACGACGCCGTTTTCGCCCTGAATCGGCTCGAGCAGAACGGCGCAGACCTTTTCGTCCGAAAGGGCCTTTTCTATCGGCTCTATCTTCCCGTAGGGCACCGACTTGAACCCCGGGAGGAGCGGCTTGAATCCGGCCTGATACTTTTTGTTGGTCGCGCTGAGTGCGCCGAGGGTCCTTCCGTGGAAAGAATCGCGCGCGTGGACTATTTTGTAGCGCCCGCCGTTGGCCCCGCCCCATTTGCGGGCGAGCTTTATCGCGCCCTCGTTGGCCTCGGTGCCGCTGTTACAGAAGAACACCTTGTCGGCGAAAGAGTTCTCGACGAGGAGCCGCGCGAGCTCGGCCTGCTTTTCCAGGTGGAAGAGGTTCGAGACTTGCATCAGCGTCTTACACTGCTCGGTGACGGCGCGGACTATGTTCGGGTGGCAATGGCCGAGGTTGTTGACGGCTATGCCCGTGATGAAGTCGAGATACTTTTTACCGTTCTCGTCCCAGACCCAGCTTCCCTTACCGCGCGCGAGCGCGATCGGGTAGCGGCCATAAGTATTCATCAGGTACTCGCCGCTTTCGGCTATCGTTTCTTCGCTGCTCAAAGTAGTATCTCCGTTCCAACGCCCGCGTCGGTGAATATTTCGAGAATGAGGGCGTGGTCTATGGTGCCGTCTATTATGTGCACCTTATCGACGCCCGCGTGAAGGGCCTCTATAGCGCACATGATCTTGGGGATCATCCCGCCGGAGATCGCTTCCTGCCTTATGAGCTCGCGGGCTTCGGATTCCGTGATACTCGAAAGTAGATTCTTCTCCTTGTCGAATATTCCCGGAACGTTCGTCATCAGGATGAGTTTTACCGCTTTGAGCGCGCCGGCTATTTTCCCGGCCACGTGGTCCGCGTTGATATTGTATGTATGACCTTCCTTGTCGAATCCTGTTGGCGCGATTACGGGAATGAATCCCGAGTCTTCGAGGACCTTGATCAGGTGCGGGTTCACCGATTCGACCTCGCCGACCATTCCGAGGTCAGAGCCGGGCGGTATCTCGATGCCGTTTTCGGCCGCGAAGGTGTCGAGGTCGAGCTTCTTCGCGAGGATCATCTTGCCTTCCTTGCCCGAAACCCCGACGGCCTTTCCGCCCATCGCCTGTATAGCCTCGATTATCTTCTGGTTTATCTTTCCGACGAGCACCATCTCGGCGACTTCCATCGTCGCCTCGTCCGTCACGCGGAGCCCCGCGATGAACTCGGACTCCATGCCGAGCCTTTTCAGGTGATTTCCTATTTGCGGGCCGCCGCCGTGGATGACCACAGGGTGTATGCCCACGAATTTCATCAGCACGATGTCGCGCGCGAAGTCGTGGAGGTCGTCGTCGCCTATGCTTCCGCCGTATTTTATCACTATGGTCTCACCGTAAAACTCCTCTATATACGGGAGCGCTTCGATGAGTGTTTTAGCTTTTTGAATGAGGTTTTTCATTTATTCTGCCGCGCCGGTAAATAAAGCTGATTATTATAAGATAAATATGGTTCTATGCCAATAAAATCTTTTTGCACTGCGGAATGGCGAATCCACTGGAAATTCTCCCGCTTCTGCGTCACGCGAACATCGCCATGCTCTAAAGTTGCCCAAAATTGGCTGAGGGTTATAAAACCAGTGGCTGCAGAGCGCACGTTTTACTGAAATTCCTGAATCGCCAAGGGGGTTTTATACAGTTATATTTTTCTCGGAAAGGAGTGAAACATGCAAGAAGCAAACGACAATTCTGTTTTGGATATAAGCGAAAAGGGCAGGGCGAAGGACGGAACCGTTCTGTCGTCGGACAGGCGGATGCTGATGCAGTTCCTCGCGTTCGGCGGGTGCCTCGATACGGGGAAGATAATAAAGGAGCTCGAAGGCTCGGGTATGGACTTCGTCCTCTACGCCGACATCAACGACCCCTACGGCATCGGGCTTCTGTCCGTTAACGAGGACCCTGGCTTCTTCGTCGGCGAGCTCCGCGGGCTCCTCGCACGCCCGGCTTTTACGGAGCTTACGCCCAAGCCCGAGTTCACGATGCTCGGAAGGACGTATTCCCTCGGCTACGAGCCCGACCTCGAAAGGACGCTCGTCCACGGCCCTCGCGAGAAGGTGCTTAACCCCGCGCTCAAGTGGGCGATATGGTATCCGCTCCAGCGTAACAAGCTTTTCGAAACCCTTTCGGAAGACGAGCGCCGCTCGGTGCTCGGAGAGCACGGCAAGGTGGGATTCAAGTTCGGCCAGGCCGGGCTGGGGACGGACATCAGGCTCGCCTGCCACGGGCTCGACAAGAACGACAACGACTTCGTGATCGGTGTCCTCGGCGAAAAGCTCTATCCGCTCTCTATCCTGATAGAGACCATGCGCGGAACGAAGCAGACGTCGATGTACCTCGAAAGCCTGGGGCCGTTCTTCGTCGGGAACGTCATCTGGCAGACCCCGGTCAAGTAATCAGCCCACCCCAATAACGCGGCGCGCTGGAATCGCCAAGCGCGCCGGGCGCCTAGAGTATGTACCTGCTGAGGTCCCTGTCCTTTACGATGTCCGCTATCTTTTCCTTAACGTAATTCGCGTCGATCGTAATTTTTTCGTGCCCCATGTCGGGTGCGTTGAACGATATCTCGTCGAGCATCCGCTCCATTATGGTGTGGAGCCTTCGCGCGCCGATGTTCTCCATCGATTCGTTTACGGTGTGGGCCGTCTCGGCGATTTCCCTTATCGCGTCCTCCGCGAAGATGAGGTCTATGTTCTCCGTGTTGAGAAGCTCTACGTACTGTTTTATGAGTGCGTTTCGCGGCTGGGTCAGGATCATGATGAAGTCTTCCGTCGTCAGCGGCTCTAGCTCAACCCTTATCGGGAACCTTCCCTGGAGCTCGGGGATGAGGTCGGACGGCTTTGAGACGTGAAACGCCCCCGCGCCGATGAAGAGGATGTGGTCCGTCTTTACCATGCCGTGCTTGGTGTTGACCGTGCAGCCTTCGATTATGGGAAGGAGGTCGCGCTGGACGCCCTCTCTCGATACGTCGGGCCCGGCCGAGCTTTCGCGGCCCGCGACCTTGTCTATCTCGTCGATGAAGATTATCCCCGACTGCTCGACCCTCTCTATGGATTTCTTAATGACGTTGTCCATGTCTATGAGCTTCTGCGCCTCTTCCTGAATGAGCACTTCCATAGCGTCGGGGACGCGGACCTTGCGCTTCTTGGTTTTTTTGGGGAAGAGGTTCCCGAGCATGTCGGATATATTTACGTCCATCTCTTCGAGGCCGGACGGCGAGAACACCTGTATGGGGAAGTTCTTCGACGTGACCTCGATGTCCACGTACCTTTCGTCGAGCTTACCTTCGCGGAGGAGCTTTCTCAGCTTCTCGCGCGTTTCGCTGCTGGCCTCAGTCTGCACAGGCTCGGGCGAGCCGGGCTGATGGGCCTGCGGGGTTTGGGGCGCGGGGAAGAGGAGGTCGAGCATCCTTTCCTCGGCCAGGTCCTCGGCCCTCGTGCGCACGGTCTGCTTCTCCTCGTCGGTCACCATCTTGATGGCGATGTCGGTGAGGTCCCTTATCATCGATTCGACGTCCCTTCCGACGTAGCCGACCTCGGTGAACTTCGAGGCCTCTACCTTAAGGAACGGGGCCTGCGCGAGCTTGGCGAGCCTCCTCGCTATCTCGGTCTTTCCGACGCCCGTCGGCCCTATCATGAGTATGTTCTTGGGCGCTATCTCGTCCTTGAGCTCGGGGGAGACGCGCTGGCGGCGCCAGCGGTTCCTGAGCGCGATAGATACCGCGCGCTTGGCCTTGTTCTGGCCTATGATATATCTGTCGAGCTCCGAGACTATCTCTCTCGGTGTAAAAAACGTTTCATTGCTCATATTGTCAAAGTTCCTCTACCGTGATTTTATCGTTGGTATAAATGCATATTTCGGACGCTATCTTGAGGGATTCCTCGGCTACCTGCCTTGCGGAAAGGTCAGAGAACCTGCTGAGCGCCTTGGCCGCGGCCTGTGCGAACGTGCCGCCCGAGCCTACGGCTATTACGTTGTCGTCGGGCTCTAGCACGTCGCCGCTTCCGGAGATGAGAAACATGCTGTCCTTGTCCGCCACCGCGAGGAGCGCTTCCAGCCTCCGGAGGATGCGGTCCGTCCGCCAGTCCCTCGCGAGCTCAACGGCCGCGCGGCGGAGGTTCCCCCTGTACTCTTCGAGCTTCGACTCGAACTTGTCGAAGAGGGTCATGGCGTCGGCCGTGGCCCCCGCGAATCCTACGAGCACCTTGCCCTCGAATATCTTCCTCACCTTCTTTGCGGAGTGCTTTACAGCGGAGTGCCCGAGCGTTACCTGGCCGTCCCCGGCCATCGCGACGCCGTCCTTAATCTTTACGCATACTATTGTCGTTCCGTGAAATTGTTCCATGTTTATGCTCTGGGATGAGTTTTGTCGTATATCTCCATTAATTTTTCTATCGAGGTATGAGTATACCTTTGAGTCGTGGAAAGGCTCGCGTGTCCGAGCATTTCCTGGATCGCCCGGAGGTCCGCTCCGCCCCCCAAAAGATGGGTCGCGAACGAGTGCCTGAGCACGTGCGGGCTAACGTTCTTGGGGATTCCGGCCGCTATCGCGCGCTTCTTTATTATCCTGTCCACGCTTCTTACGGTGAGCCTCCCGCCCCTCGAATTGACGAAGAGCTGGTCGCCGCCGGGCTTCATGTCGAGCCTGTGGGCGAGGTATTTCTTTACGGCCTCCGCCGCGCGGGAGCCTATCGGCACCTGCCTTTCCTTTCTCCCCTTTCCGAGGACTTTAACCGTCAGGCCGGCGAGGTCAACATCCCCGACGTCGGCCCCGGCGAGCTCGCTTACCCTGAGGCCGCTCGAATACAGGAGCTCCAGTATGGCGGTGTCCCTGGCGTCGAGTGCGCCGTCTCCAGACACCGTGTCGAGGAGCTTTACGACCTCGTCCACCGTGAGAAACGACGGGAGCCTCTTTTCGCCCCGCGGCGTGGGGACGAGCTTGGCGAGGTTTAATTTCACCGCGCCGGTCTTCATCAAAAACTCGAAGAACGTCCTTACGGAAGAGAGCTTCCTCGAAATCGATACCTTCTTGTTTCGCGTATAAAGCCAGCCTATATAGGCCCTTACGGGAGCTTCGTCGAGTGTCCTGACGTCGAATTCCTCGCCCTCACCCTCCCCGGGGATGAGCTTCTTCTGCCTGGCGACGCCGACGAATTCGCCGACGTCGGTCATGTAGGCCTTGACGGTGTGTGGGGAGTAATTTCTTTCGGAGAGGAGAAATTCCCTGAAGCTGTCCAGATAATGGTCCATGGCGCAGTTCACATTAATATAATCACCGGGTCCGGTCTTTCAATGGACGGACTTTGCCGTCCTGTAATTTGTTGGAATCGCCGGATCTGCGGAGCGGGCCGCGTGGAGCATCCCGGATTCGGGAGCGGCCCGGCGGGCCGGGATGCGTCAGTTCTTATCGAAGCCGCCGTACCCTTTGCTCATCTCGTCGTAGAAGAGCCCGGAAAGCTGGACCCTCTTCGCGCCGATGTATCTCTTCCTGTAGTACTGCTTGTTGATGTTGTCTATCGTCACCTTGCGGGACGCGGACGACGCGTGGATGAATTCGTCGTTCCCCATGTAGATGCCGACGTGGGAGGGGTATTTCGCGTACGTGATAAAGAACACGAGGTCGCCGGTGTCGAGCTCGTCCTTCTTGACGCTCTTGCCGGACCTGTAGTAGATGTCCCTCGCTGTACGAGGGAGGTTGACGTTAAACCTGCTGAAAACCTTTTTGACGTAGCCCGAGCAGTCTATGCCCGTGATGAAATCGTTGCCGCCGAATTTGTACGGCGCGCCGAGATATTTCTTCGCTACCTGTATTATGCTTTCCTTCGAGAACCTTCCGTTTCTTACTTCGTCATCGGATGCCCTGGCGGCACTCTTGCTGCCGGATTGAATAGTGCTCTTGTCGGCAACCGCGACGTATGCAGGGTCCTGCCCAGGGATGGTCGGGATGTGGAGCACCTGTCCTGCGTTTATCGTGCTGCCCTTGATGTCGTTCTCTGTTTTGAGTGCGGTAATAGTGATGCCGTACTTGGCCGCTACGCTCGCGAGCGTGTCGCCTTTTTCGACGACGTACTCACGCCTGGGGCTGGCCGTCGCAATCACCTTCGTGCCCACTTCTAGCGCGGGCTCGGCCACCGGGTTTCCGTGATGCCCGGAATATTGAGCCTAGCCCCGGCCCTTAGGGTGTTGCCCCTAAGGCCGTTTGCCTTCTTGAGCTCGCTTACCGAAACCCCGAACTTGCTCGCTATTCTGCCGAGCGTGTCGCCCTTGGCCACTGTGTAGCGGGACGACGTAACCTTTTCCTGCGGCACAGGGATCAGGAGTATATTGCCCTTGCCGATCTGGTCTGACTTTAAGGCGCTGGCCTTTTTGATCTCGTCGGTGGTGACGCCGAAACTGGCCGCTATACCGCTGAGGGTGTCGCCTTCCTTAACTACGTATCTTTTTTATGTATACATCTGTGGAGGCGGTTTGTTCCGGGGCCTGGGCGGAAACCGCTTCAGCCACCGTGACAGCCGGCTCGGCCACGACTATAACGTCCTTGTTCACCGGGCCGGGAACCTTCAGCACCTGGCCGATCCTTATATTGCTGTTCTTAAGGCCATTTGCCTTCTTGAGCTCGCTTTGCGTTACGCCGTGTTTGATCGCAAGCTTGCCGAGCGTGTCGCCTTTCGAGACCCTGTAGCTGCCGTTGAATTTGTCGGAAACCGCCGGGTCCGGCGTTTCTGACTTCGCGGACGATACCGACGTGAGGGCGAGCTTCTGCCCGATACGGATATTATTGCCCTTAAGGCCGTTCATCTTTTGAGTTGGCTTACGGAAACGCCAAACCTGCCGCCGATCCCGCCGAGCGTGTCGCCCTTACGCACCGTGTATACGTCGGGGACTTCGGGGGTGCTGTCGGCTGATGCTGCGGGCTTTTCGTCCGTGCTGGCTGTCTTGACCGCTTCGGCGGGTTTTACCGAACCGGGTACTACGAGCTTTTGTCCTATGCGGAGGCTCTTGCTATCGATGCTGTTGAGCTCGATGAGGTCTTTGGTGCTTACGCCGAGCTTCTCTGCAATGCCGCCGGGCGTGTCTCCCTTCGAAACCGTGTAGTAGGTTACGGAAGAAGGTGCGGGTTTTACAGGCTCCGCTGGTTTTTCAGCCTGGGCTTCTTCTGCCTTCACAGGGACGGGGGCCGGCTCAGCAGCAGCCGTGACTGCCACCTCAGAGCCGGGGATCGTGAGCTTCTGGCCTATCTGCAGGCTCTTGCTGTCGATGTCGTTTAGTTTTACTAGGTCGCTTGTGCTTACGCCGAGCTTCTCTGCAATGCCGCCCGGGGTATCGCCTTTCCGGACTACGTAAGTTCCGCCGGCAGGCGCTTTTTTAACCGGAGCTTCGGCGGTTTTTACCTCGGCAGGCGCGGCCACGGGGGCCTTCGCCACAGGCGCGCCGCCCGGGATCTTCAAAGTTTGGCCGACGCTTATACTGTCGGATTTAAGCCCGTTCTCTGCCTTTAGCTCGCGGCTCGACATTCCGTATTTCGCCGCTATGTGGCCGAGAGTGTCGCCGCTTTTGACCGTGTGGGTCGAGGGGACTGCAGGGGCAGGGGCCTTTACGGGCTCTTGAGACACTTCGCCCGTCGACGGCTCTGCCTTGACGCTTTTTACGCTTCTATTATTTCCGGAGGGGATTGAAAGTTTTTGCCCTATTTGTAGTTTGGTGCTGCTTAATCCGTTTTCGTTCTGTAAAGCCGCTGTCGATACGCCGTGCTTTTCGGCTATTTCGCCCAGGGTGTCGCCTTTCTTTACTGCGTACTCTTTATTAGTGCTGCCATCCTCTGCATTGCTTCTCGTTTCGGCCGCGCCGCCCGAATTAGGGACAGTCAAAACATCGCCTATATCCAATCTGTTATTTTTTAAATCATTAGCGGATTTCAGGTCTTGTACGGTTACGCCGAATTTTAATGCCAGGTCGTAAAGGTTGTCTCCTTTTTTTACGGTGTATTTGCTCGCTGTGAAAGCAGTTACGGGAAGGAGAAATACAAAAAGAACCACCAGGGAATACCTAATCGCCATGCCTTTTACCTCCTAGAGAGACAAAAACTATTTTGGATCCATACCGGGCTGGTCCATGCCAAACCGGACACCGGTAGACCGGATGTGCTTCTAGGTTCTGGTTGTCAAAGAACTAAGTAAATTACTTAAACCACTCGACTGATTATACACGAATGCGTTTGGATATTAAAGAGGGATTAAGTGCTATCCTGAAATTTATAAAAGAGACGCATTCCGGTGGGTTGCGGAATATTCTTAAAGAATTCGAAGGGGTGTTTCAAGGCTCCGCCGGGGGTGTTTTTGGCTGCCCGGTGGCACGGCCGGTAAGGTGAGCGGTTAAGACTACTGATTTAAATACGGGGTGTTGGCGAGGAGCCATTCGGCGAGCGGGAGGCCCTCGATGTGATAAATGTCTATGAAGCCGTCCTCATCTTTTTCCCTGACGAATATCTCGCTGACGAGACCTACAGCGATCCTGCGTACGTCCTCGTGCCCGAGCCCAGAAGTGTCGATGACGTCCGACATTTTAAAGGTGATGACGCCCGACTTCGACTCGCTGAATTCCCTGTCGTCCGAAAATTCGATGGCGAAGGTAACTTCGAGAACGCCCTTGTTGTCGGGCTCTACGTCCGAAAGCTCTATAATCCTTATGTAATCGAGGGCTGTCATTATTGCTCAAGAAGGTTAACTGATTTACAAACGGTCCGGCACGGGCCCGAAACCGCGCGGCGCTCATTCGATAATGTTCGTGCAGATGTAGAGGAACTCGTCCCCGAGCTCCCAGTTGATGGTTATTATCTGGATATGTCCCTTGTCGCGAAGGTCTTTCAAGGGTTTCGACTACCTTTATCTTCGTTTCCGTATAATTGAGATCGGGGTTCGACTCGACGATCTTTCGCGTGAGCTTTTCGGTATTGGTATTTCCCTGGCCCGCGCCGCCGGTGCACATCTGCTTCAAGAGTTCCATTTCGAGCTCGTTCATCTGTCTCTCCCGACTTCCGCGTACGGCGAACCGAATCGCGGATGTCTTTTACCTTGTCCGGGTGTTAAATGGTATAGGAATCAGCCGTGAAATTCAGCTATGAATATAGTGTATTATACAATGAAGCGCAATCCGGGCCGCCGGGGAGGACGGCGGGACAGTGGCGCCCGAGACGCGGCTCCAACGCATGAAGGTCCTTATATATACGCACGAATTCCCGCCCTTTCTGGGCGGGCTCGCTACGACGTCGTTAAAGCTCGCAAGCGGGCTTCTGGCCTCGGGGCTGGAGGTCTCGGTGCTCGCGCCGGGATACGGAAAAAGCGCCCACGAGGGCGACCAAGGCCTGGGCGTCGGGGTTACGAGGATTCCCTCGCTCGGCGCGGGGCTTTCGAAGTCTGTTCCCTTCGCCGACATTCTTCTCGGACGCTCTCACCTCTCGCGCGCGTTGATCCGCTGAAAAACCGGACGCCGTTCTGTTTATAACCGAAGAAGCGGAGGCCGCGGGCGGTCTCTTATCCTCCTACCCGTTCGTCCCGATCGCGAGGGTCGCAGGGTCCGGAATAACGACCTGCTTTCTCGGCAATAATCCTTTGAAGCGTCTCATGCGCCATCCGATGGCGAGGCTCTACAGGAGCTCGCCGCTCGTCATAGCGGTAAGCGAAAGCACGAAGGGGCTACTTCGCGATGTGGGCGTCCCGTCCGAAAAGATAAAGGTGATATATAACGGCGTCGAGGACGAGATGCTTGGTAAGTCCCCGGCGCAGCGAAGGTCGAATCCCTCCGCCAAAAGTACGGAATACCCCCGGGGCGAAGGTGCTTATCACGGTCGCCAGGGTGCTCCCGCGAAAGGGTCAGGATACGGTGATAAAGGCGCTTCCTGCCGTTCTAGCAGAATTCCCGGATACGTATTACATGATCGTAGGCGACGGCAGGTATGCCCAGAACTTCAAAGAGCTCGCCGAAAGCATGGGGGTTTCCGAGAGGGTGATTTTCACGGGCGGCGTCGGGCATGCGGATGTTATCGACTACTTCGATCTTTCGGACGCATTCATAATGCCGAACAGGTACTGGAATAACAAGATAGAGGGGCTCCCGAACGTGCTCCTCGAAGCCTCGGCGCGCGGCAAGCCGGTCATCGCAGGGAATCACGGCGGGTCCGTCGAAGCCGTCGGAGGACGGCGTCACCGGGTTCCTCGTAGACCCCGAAAGCGTAAGCGCCGTGTCGGAGGCCGTGCTAAAACTCCTCAGGGACCCAGTGCTCGCGCGCGAGATGGGTGAGAAGGGGAGGGCCCGCGTCTCGGGGCGTCACACCATGAAGGGGATGATTGAGAATTACGCCTCGGCTATCAGGGGTGCGGTCGAAAACCGGGGGCGCCGCGGGATGCCTAAACCTTCGGGCAGTCAGAGGAAGCTCTTTTTAAACGCCACCTATCTCTTCGGGGGCAAGGCCGCAGCCGGCGGGTTCGCCGCGCTCCAGACGGTAATAATGGCCAGGATCCTCGGCGTCGCCGACTTCGGGCTTCTCCAGCTAGTCATCGCGTACATCGCCATGATGAACCAGCTCTTCGACGTCCGTGTATGGGAGACGGCGGTCAAGTACATCGGCACCTACTGGAGCGAGCACGACGCGGACAAGACGCGCGCCATGATAAAGCTCTCCTACTTTCTCGACGTCGGAAGCGGGGCCGTATCGTTCGTAATCGCCGTGCTCACGGCGAAGCTGATAAGCGACTACGTCCTCCACGAGCCGGGCGCCTACGTCTACATATGGGTGTTCGCGCTCAGCCTCTTCATCGAAACGGCGAAGCTCACTTCCGACGCCATACTCCGCGTTTTCGACAAGTTCAGGATCATCGCCATCGTGAACACGCTCGAAAACTTCGTCCAGCTTATACTCGTGAGCGCGTTTCTGTTCTACGGGATGGGGATAATGGGGGCGCTCTACGGGCTGGTTATCTCGAAGTTCGTGACCGTTATCATAAGGCTCACGTTCGTTGACAGGACGCTTAAAGAAAAGGGGCTCCGGAACTGGTTTATGTCCGACCTCCGTCTGATAAGGAGCGAATGGAAAGAGATAGGATGGTTCCTCGGGAACACGAGCCTGATGGCGACGCTCAAGACGGGGAGCGACAAGTACCTTGGAATGATGCTCCTCGGATACCTGGCTGGGAACGAGGCCGTTGGGCTCTACAGGGTAGCCAATTCTGCGTCGGGGATCGTGAACCGCATCGTCGATACGCTAAACGAGGCCATATTCCCCGAGCTAGTGAGGTTCACGAGCGCAAGCGCGATTTCGGAGTTTAAAAAGTACATAAAGGCCTCGACGAAAAACCTCCTTAAAATCATCGTGCCAGTGACGGTCGTCATAGTCGTCTTGGCCGAGCCCATAGTAAAATACATTTTCGGCGAGGAATATCTGCCCGCCGTGAACACACTCCGTATCCTCGCGGTCGCGGTGCTCATAACACGGTTTACATACTGGATAAGCCCCGGGCTTCTCGCATTGGGCCGCTCGGGGGTGAGGACAGTCTTCTCGATATTCACGACCGTTGTCTACCTGGGGCTGATGCTGGTTCTCGTCCCGCCTTATTCCTACGAAGGCGCGGCGCTCGCATTTTTAGGGTTCGCCGTAATTAAGTCGGCAATGGCCTACGGCATATTCGGGTATTACATAAAGAAGGACCACGGCTAGGGCTATTCCGGCTGAGGAGCTTCCTCCCCGGGGCCGGATGATTTTCTTATGAGCCCGTTTTCGTGGAGGAACTTCGCGAAGAGCTCGCCCTTGATCTCGGCGCCGAGCTCATTTTCGTGACGCCCGTCGCCCCAGTACTTCTTATCGTCAGGCATTACGGCCTCGAAGTCGAAGAGCGGCACGCCGTTTTCCGCGGCGACTTTTACGAGGACCTCGTTCATTTCCCTAAAGGCCCTCTGGTAGTGGGGTGTCGAGGCGTAATCGTCGAGGTAAGGCGACCAGGCCCACGTGACGAAGACCATATCGACCCCGTTCGCCTTGGTTAGCGCGATCATGTTGCGGAGGTTCCGCTCGAAGAATATCGGCGGGTTCTTATCCAGCAGCTCCATCGGGTTATGCTTCTTGACGGAATAGGGGCCGTATGCGGTGTCGGGCGTTACGAAATTGCCGATGCCGACCTGCTTTGTGATGCCCGTCTTCCTGAGAATGACCCTGAAGAGCGCGCTGTGCTCCAAAACCGGCACGGGGGGCGGGTCCCACTGCTTACGCCTCCCCGAGTCGTCGGATTTGTACGCCGCCGGGTCCACGAATCTCGCGTGGACGTCGTTCGTGCCCTCGTATTCGATGACGAGGTCGGGGTCTATGTCGAGCACCCTGAACTCAAGGTTGATGAGCGTCTCCCACGAGTTGTATCCGCCGACGCCCGCGTTTATCACTTCGACGTTTTCGTAGCCGTACTTGTCCCTGAGCTCGCGCTCCATCACGGCGGTGAAGGTCTTATCGTTGTCGTTGATGCCGATGTTGTAGGTCGTCGAGCCGCCGAGGACCGCGATCCTGAAGACGCCCTCGGGCTTTTCGCGCGGGAACTCGTCGTTCCTGTATCCGAGCGAGTTGTGGTGCGTCTTCCCCCTTTTGAAATGGGGGTTCGGGTAGTAGTTCAAGTAGTGATGCCGGATGTAGCGCTGGTTGTCGGGGCTCAGGTACGAGTAGACGGAATACTGGAGGCTCTCCTCTTCGGGGATGATCGCGAGCCAAATGCGCGTCCCGATTTCGAGGACGACAAGCGTAAAGAGTATGCTGATTAGTATGAGTGTAGATTTTCTGACCGGTGATTTTTTCGCTGGTTCTGTCATATGTTCTGGCGCCTGTTACCGGACGGCTCGAAGGGGCTTTGCCGGGGTGTGAGTCTCATAGTTTTGGAGTGGATACTCGATGAATATTATATCATACGCCTCTTATCATATGCGGGGGCAGGGCAGCTTCGTTTTCTATGTTGTCCGTCCCTTCGGCCTCGTTTATATTACCTGAGTGGCGATTGAATCGCTCCACACAAGGAAAAGCAGTTTTGAAGAAATTTATTAAAATCGTTCTAGTAGTCCTGGTGTCCATAATCGTGTCGCTCGCGGCGGCCGAGGGGCTTTCGCGGCTCTTCCTTGACCCTATAGATTTCCTCAAGCCGACCCGCGTATACGACCCCGTTCTAAGGTATTCGATAGAGCCCGGCACGGGGCCCACGACAAGTGGGGGTTCCGGAACAAGTCGGTACCCGTAAAGGCCGACATCGTGGCAGTGGGCGATTCGCACACGTACGGCATCAGCGCGACGGCCGAAGACTCCTGGCCCTCGGCGCTCGCGAAAATGAGGGGCGAGACTGTCTATAACATGGCGCTCGGCGGCTACGGGCCCGCCGAGTATTTCTACCTCATGGCCGACAAGGCCGTCCGGCTCACGCCCGGTTACGTCATCGTCGGGTTTTATCTCGGGAACGATCTCAGGGATTCTTTCAACGCCGTCTACACGGTCGGGCTCTGGGAGCGCATGCGTGCGCCCGGCTTTTCCGCAAAGGAAGCGGACGATGACGACGCCCCGGGGGAATCCGGCGCGGGGCTCGGGGAATTACTCGCCGAGCACAGCGTTTTTACAGGCTCATCAGCTCGTCCTTTATCGGGGACAACCTCCGGCAGATGAGGCGGCTCAAGCGGGGCGAAGAGATCGTCATGTTCGAGGACCGCCACTTCGGGCATAAAAACCGGATTCACGCCGGAAAGGAGGCTCCGCGGACTCGACCTCGAAGACCCCGAGGTGAAGGAGGGCCTCCGGCTCAGCCTCGAATTCTTTAACCGCATGAACATGCTCCTCGAAGGGACGGATACGAAGTTCCTGGTCGTCATAATCCCGACGAAGGAGAGCGTCTACGCCGATTATATTGAGGGCGACAAGTCCCTCCCTGCCTCCCAAAAGCTAGGCCGGCTGATAGCCAACGAAAGGAGGTCAACGCCGAGGTGAAGGAGTATTTCGACGCCCACGGCATAGCTTACGTGGACGTCCTCGATGCACTCAGCCAAAGGCCGAGAGCGAGCAGCTCTACCCCGCAAACTGGCGGACACACGAACGGGAATGGCTACCGCATAATCGCCGAGACGATAAACAACTACCTCGAAAGGCCCAATAAACACCCCCTCGCCGTACCGGACGGGTTTACAGAGTGCGGCCCCGGTTCTATAATTCTCCTTCTTTATGGTTAGGATAAAGGTTTGCGGAATAACGTCTATCGAAGACGCGCGCGTGGCTGTAGATGCCGGCGCTGACGCCCTCGGATTTGTCTTCTACGAGGGAGCAAGAGGTATATCCAGCCCGCCGAGGCGCGGAAGATAACCGCTTCGCTCCCGCCGTTCATTGTGACCGTCGGGGTGTTCGTGAACGCCTCCCCGAGGAGATATCGGCGGTTGTCACGGAATCCGGGATAGGAGTCGTACAGCTCCACGGCGACGAGACGCCCGAGCTCGCGTCCCGGGTGCCGTTCCCCGTAATAAAGGCTATAAGGGTAGGGGATAGCGTGGACCGCGCCGAGGTTGAACTTTATCCCGTACAGGCTATCCTCTTCGATAAACGCTCGGACGGCATGTACGGCGGCACCGGAAAGAGCTTTGACTGGTCGATTCTGAGGGGTCTCGATACCGGAAAAAGGGTGATCCTCTCGGGCGGGCTTACGCCTGAGAACGTGGCCGAGGCCATAGGCGTCGTAAAGCCCTACGCCGTGGACGTTAGCTCGGGCGTCGAGGATTCTCCGGGCAGGAAAAATCACTTGAAACTAAGACAATTCATACAGGCGGTGAGAAATGGCGGTTAAACCCACGCTCCCCGACGCTTCGGGTCATTTCGGAATATTCGGCGGCAAGTACGTCTCGGAGACGCTCATGCCGGCCGTGCTTCAGCTCGAAAAGGCGTACGAGGAGGTGAAGAACGACCCCGCCTTCAAGAAGGAGCTCGATTATTATCTCTCGGAGTACGTCGGCAGGCCGACGCCGCTTTATTTCGCAGAGCAGCTGACGAAGAAGCTCGGCGGAGCGAAGATATACCTAAAGCGCGAGGACCTCGCGCACACCGGCGCACACAAGATAAACAACACCATAGGCCAGGCCCTCCTCGCGGCGCGTATGGGTAAGAAGCGCATAATCGCCGAGACGGGCGCGGGCCAGCACGGGGTAGCGACGGCTACTGTGGCCGCGCTCCTCGACATGGAGTGCGAGATATTCATGGGCCTCGAAGACACACGCCGGCAGGCCCTTAACGTCATGAGGATGAAGCTCCTCGGCGCGAAGGTAAGGGAGGTCACACAGGGCACCCAGACCCTTAAGGACGCCATGAACGAGGCGATGAGGGACTGGATAACGAACGTCAGAACTACTTTCTATATTATAGGCAGCGTCGCCGGGCCGCACCCGTACCCGATGATAGTGAGGGACTTTCAGTCAGTCATCGGCTCCGAGGCGAGAGAGCAGATACTACAGAAGGAGGGCAGGCTGCCCGACCTTCTCGTCGCCTGCGTAGGCGGCGGGTCGAACGCCATGGGGCTCTTCTACCCGTTCGTCGGGGACGAGGGCGTGGCCATGACCGGCGTCGAGGCCGCGGGCGGGGGCATAGAAACTGGCGTCCACGCGGCGAGCATTTCCGCCGGGACAGTCGGCGTACTCCACGGGAGCAAGACCTATCTCCTCCAGGACGAGGACGGGCAGGTAAAGCCGACGCATTCTCTGGCGCCGGGGCTCGACTACCCGGGCGTCGGACCCGAGCACTCCTATTTCAGCGATACGGGCCGCGTCAGCTATACTAATGTTACGGACACAGAAGCGCTCGAAGGGTTTAAGCTCCTCTCGCAGACGGAGGGCATAATACCGGCGCTCGAATCCTCGCACGCCATAGCGCATGCCATGAAGGCGGCGCCGGCGATGTCCCCGGATTCGATACTGATAGTTTGCCTCTCGGGGCGCGGGGACAAGGATATGCATTCCGTGGCGGATATGCTGTCCGGCGGGCAGAAGCAGTGACCGTTTGTAATGTAATCCACTGCAGAGACACAATATTTGGTAACCCCGTAGGGGAAGCGGGCAGGGGAAAAATCTTGACTTTACATGCAGAAGTGTTAGAGTTCTTCCGATACAAAAGGGGCCGGGTTTCCTGACTTAAAAATATAAGAAGTAAAAAATAGCGGCGTAATCTGCTGAAATTCAGGGTTCGGTACAAATGCTTCCCAATTTTCTTTGCCCGATTCGCGGAAACTTCAAAGACAAATGAGCAGAATATCAGAAAAGTTCAATGAGCTTAGGCAGAGGAACAGGATCGCTCTCGTGAGTTATATCACCGCGGGGGATCCGTCTCTGGATGCGACGGCCGATATCGCAGTCAAGCTCGAAGAGAGCGGGGCCGACATAATCGAGCTCGGGGTGCCGTTTTCGGACCCGATGGCCGACGGCCCGGTCATACAATTAGCTTCGGAAAGGGCGCTGGCCGGCGGCGCTACGCTGGCGGGCGTGCTCGACACGGTGAGGAAGATACGTGAGAAATCCTCTGTGCCGATTATCCTCTTCGGGTATTACAACCCGTTTTTCAAATACGGCCTCGAACGAATCGTAAAGCACGCTGCCGAAGCTGGCGCAGACGGCTTTTTGATAGTCGACCTTCCGCCGGAAGAGGCGGGCGAGTTCAAAGTGCACACTGATAAGGCAGGGCTCGATATAGTGTTCCTTCTCGCGCCGACAAGCACGTCCGATAGGATAGGCCTCGTCGCGGAAAACGCGAGCGGGTTCGTCTATCTCGTGTCGGTCACGGGCGTTACGGGCGAGAGGCCCGAGATGAATTATTCACTCGAAGGGCTTACCGACGAGATCAGGCAGACTACAGGACTACCGGTTGGGATAGGGTTCGGCATTTCTTCACCCGAGCAGGTGAAGGGGCTTTCGGGCTATGCCGACGCTGTCATCGTCGGGAGCGCAATTGTGAGGATTATCGAGCAGTACGGGAGCGAGAAGGAAAAGCTCCTTAACGAGCTTTCGGGATTCGTGGGCGGCCTTAGCGCGGCCTGCGGCAGGAGTAACGGCGCGGCTCCCGGAAGGGCGAAAAGCTGATGCAGAAAGAGCTTAGAAGATATCTCTTCGTCGGGGATTTCGATTCCTTTCTCCTCGGGATTTTCTCGAAACGGGGCGAGGTAATATGGGTGAGCTCCCTCGAAGAGGCATTAAACCAGACCGGGAACTTTTCGGTCATCATGATAGACAAGCGGTACTTTACGCCGGAGCTCACGAACGAGCTCTCGACGCATTACCCGCAGACCCCGCTTATCGTAAGCAACGGCGAGCCAATGGAGGAGCCTCCTCCGTCGGTCAGGTTCGTCGCGTTTCACAAGCTCCTTACGGACGAAATAGCGCGCGAGGAAAGGCTCGCGAGGACGGAGCTAAGGGTGGAAGAGCTTAGGCGCACGCACGCCAACGGCAAGAAGATGCTCATTCTCCTCCACGACCACCCCGACCCCGATTCAATCGCCGGCGCGCTCGCGCTTAGGGCGCTTCTGAAACGTAACAAGCAGACCGCAATCATAGGCCACCTCGGCGACAGGATTTCCCGCCCCGAGAACGTCGCCATGATAGAGCTCCTCGAAATAGACCTTCAGGAGCTCGAAATGAAGCAGCTCAAGGATTTTGACTCCATTGCGCTCGTGGACGTCCAGCCGCCGTTTTTCGGCCCGATCTACCGCCGGTGGATACCGTCATCGACCACCACCCGCTGGTTGGTTCCTACGACGCCCGGTTCAAGGAAGTGAGGGCCGAGGAAGGGGCGACTTCGACGATCCTGACGAAGTACCTTCGCGCGTCGCAGACGGACATATCCGAGAGGCTGGCTACTGCCCTCCTCTACGGCATCAAGACGGACACCGTGATACTCAACAGGGACGCCAACCCGGACGACATCGAGGCGTTCACGTTCCTCTACCCGCTCGCAAACCTCGGGCTTATGAGGCGCATTGAGCGCGCCGAGGTCCCGCCGGACGAAATAAAGTCGCTCGGCAAGGCGCTGGCCGATCACTGGATAGCGAGCGGCATATTTTTCGTGAACGTGGGCAGGGTGGACCGCGAGTACCTAATACCCAAGATGGCCGACTTCGGCATACAGGTGAAGGACGTCGAATGGTCCATAGCGTTCGGCATCCTCGATAACAAGCACCTGATTATTTCCGTCAGGAACGTCGGGTACGTGAAGAGCGCGGGCCGTCTAGTGAGGGAGCTCTTCAAGGACATCGGCAGCGCCGGCGGGCACAGGTCCGCGGCCAAGGCCGTCATACCGCTCTCCAGGGTCAAAAAGGAGATCGGCAAGGGCTCGCAGGACGCCATAAAGAAGTGGGTGACCGATCTATTCACGAAGGCTGTTACCGAAAAGCCCGAAGAAGAGGCGCAGTAATTTCCCCCGGACCGAGCGCCGGTCCGAATCTCGAAAAACCTTTCACCAGAATTCTCCGTCAGACATTCTCAGTCCCGCAGTGCGTTTGAACACCACACCTTAACCGAATATAATCCCAAGCTATGAAAATCGTCTTCATGGGTACCCCGGAATTCGCAGTGCCTTCGCTCAGCGCCCTCATCGGCGCGGGGCACGAAATCGCAGCCGTCGTAACTCAGCCTGACAGACCCAGCGGGAGGGGAAAGGTGCTCACGCCGCCGCCGGTGAAGACCGCGGCCGAGGCCGCAGACATACCCGTCCTTCAGCCTGCGAAGATCCGGACGGAGGAGTTTTTCGCCGAGCTGTCGTCTTACTCTCCCGATCTGATATGCGTGACGGCGTACGGGAGAATACTGCCGAAGTCCATACTCAACCTGCCCCGGCACGGGTGCGTGAATGCCCATGCGTCGCTCCTCCCGAAGTACAGGGGGGCGGCCCCGATAAACTGGGCAATAGTCAGGGGCGAGAGCGTGACGGGCATCACGACTATGCTCATGGACGAGGGGATGGATACCGGGGACATGCTTCTCCGGCGAGAGGTCGCGATCGAAGACGACGACACGGGCGAGACGCTCTCGCGGAAGCTCTCTATTGTCGGCGGGGAGCTCCTCGTCGAGACGCTGGCGCTACTCGAAGAGGGCAAACTCAGCCCCGAAAAGCAGGACGAGTCGCTTGCGACCTATGCCCCGATAATTAAGAAAGAGGACGGGCTAATCGACTGGTCGAAACCGGCAAGCGATATACGGAACCTCGTAAGGGGATGCTCCCGTGGCCGGGGGCGTACACGTCGCTCGGCGGAAAGATGCTAAAGATATTCCGCGCGGCTGTCTGGGAAGGCGTGGGGCGTCCCGGCGAGGTCATAAAGTCGGGCGGGGGAATCCTCCGGGTGGCTACGGGCGAGGGGGCGCTCGACGTGCTGGAGCTCCAGATAGAGGGCGGAAGAGGCTCGAATCGGCTGCCTTTCTGGCTGGAAGAAAGATACCCGAGGGCGCTATACTCGGGGCCGCGTGAATAAATCCGTCAGTCGCATCCGCCTGGTGCGCCGGCCTTTACGAGATTGGCCGATATCCCGGCCCTGAGCGCCTCGTCACCGGCCGCCTTCTCGCAGGCCTCCCTGAGCGCCCCGGCGGCCTCGGCGGTTTCGCCGAGCCCGAGGTACAGCATCCCAAGCGTGTCGAGCGCGTATGCCGGCATGTCGCCGCGAGGCGAGGCTGCGAGGAGAATGTCGAGCCCTTTCTTGTAGTCCTTCCCTGTTTCCAGATAAAGCGAGGCCAGGTTGTTGGCCGCGTCTATACAGTTAGGATCCCTGTCGAGGGCTTTTTGTAGTACTTCTCCGCCTCGGTGTATTCGCCGTCCTTCATATAGACGTTCCCCAGATTGACGAGCGGCGTCACGAGACTCCCGTCTACTGCAATAGCCCGCTTGTACTCCCTTATGGCGAGGTCGTGTTTTCCTTCCCTCTCGTAAATGACGCCGAGGTCGTTGTGCTCCTCGGCCGTTAACGGGTCGTCCGTATAGAGCGAGCTATAGAGCGCGGCGCATCCGCCGAGCGGGATTACCAGAACGATAAGAACCAGTGTGAGTTTTACAGCGGGGTTCATTTTCTTATTACCAGCGTGAGCCTGTTCATCTTCTTCCATTCGCCGTCGAGCTTGTCGAACGTGATCTCCTGCCCGCCCTTATCCCCCGTGTGGAGTATGAAGGTCCCCTTCGCGGCATCGTAGCCGTAGACGACGTAGTAGTGGGGGACGCTGACCTTCCACTTCCCTTTATCGACGAGGAGAATCGCGGGGACGCCTTCGTCGATTAGCGCAGTGAGAGACTCTTCGCTTCCGTTTACGGCCTCTGTCGTGTAGCCCTCGGCCCTGGCGTAATTCTCCATGTCGGATATGAGCGCGCCGTCGAGGCCCGGGGTGTAAACCGCATCGGCTATCTCGTCCTGCCCGACGCCCCGTCCGTAGAACTGCATAACCGAGGCCATTGCCGCGGGCCCGCAGTACTTGTCCTTTTGCTTTACGAACGGTACCCCGTCTATTATTACCCTCCCCGGTGCGGGGCGCGCCGCCGGGGCGCGACTCGGACGCTGCCGCGCCGGCCACTGTGAGAAGGGCCGCCGCGGCGAATAGCGTTATGATTTTAAGCATTTCGGATTCACCTAACCGGGCGGTTTTACACCCTCTTGAACAGGTAGATGATCAACAGGACGAGTGCGGCGATCACCAGTATCGCGATTACTATACCGAGGCCTGAATCCCCGCCCGCCGGTATTTTGTCGGCGAGGGCGGCCATCTGGTGCACCTGCTCGTCGGACATCGAGCCCAGCTTCTGCGAGACTTCGTCCGGCGTGAGCCCGTGGCCCATGAGCTTATTCGCCACTATCTTGTTTTCGAGAGCCCTCTTTACCTTGAGCTCGTTGATTTCCCTTGCTGTTGGGCCGATGCTGCCGGTCATCATCTTCGATTCGGCTGTCGCCGCGCGGGCGCCGGGGGTGATGAGCGAAACCGGGGTGAATGTCGCCAGTATTAAAATCAGAATAGAGAAGTGAAATCCCTGTCTTGCTAAGATCAACGTCAATCCTCCTTTGTACAAAATTCAAATCCGGAATTTATTATTCTATCGTATAAAACAGCCGGACAAAGAAATTCTTTATTGCCTATGCCCCGGCCGGGCCGCCTCGGGGGGTAAGGCCGTTTTCTCGACGCTTACCCCCTCTGCGTTATTAATACGGGCAACCCGTGTTTCGGCACCCGGCCCTATGTTGGCTCCGGGCTGGGTTCAGGGCTAGGTTCGGGACTAGGCTCCGGGCTTGGTTCGGGGCTCGGCTCCGGACTCGGACTCGGGCTCGGGCTCGGACTTGCGCTCGGTTCGGGGCTTGGCTCGGGACTCGGGGCCGGGCTCGGAATAGGGCCGGGGCCTTCTATGATCTCCCCGCATCCGGACGCGTCTATGTCGGCGTTCCCGACCACGTCGAAAGTGCTTTCCCCTGCATCGAATATGCATGCGTCTGCGGTGAATCCGATGAACGCATTGCCGTCGGCCTTCGCTCCGTTCTCGGCAGCCGCGATGTCAACGTTGCCGAACACGTCCAGCACTACGCTCGCATTGCCGCGCGCTCTTATGCCGTCTCCGGACGCGTCGCAGATAATATCGCCGTCCGTCGTCGCCAGCGTCACCTGCGAAGTGCCGCGCGCATCGACGCACCTTTCGCAGTTGGTCAGTATGATGTCCTCTGGGTCGATTATGAGATTACAGTTCCCTTCGGTCCTTATGCAGTCTTCGCCGCCGCCGTCGATCACTATGTCCTCACCGGGGTTCTTGATAATTTCGAGCGTGCCGTTCTGGCAGCGTATGGGGCCTTCCGTCTCGACTATCTCTACCTCTTCACCAGGAGGCGCGTTGAGGTCTATGGTTACGACGATATCCAGCACCGATCCGGCCTGAACCGTGATGCTTATGGATACGATTGTGCCGTCTATGTCGAATTCGAGGAGGATGTTCTGTGCCGATTCAAGGTTGAAGCTTAAAGAGAAGCTCCCGTCCGGGTTGGTTACGGTCGTGTCCAAAATCACACCGTCCACGATCGCGGTAACTACGATCCCGCTCTGTGCCTTAGCGTCCTTCACGATGCTAAGCATTTCGAGGAGCTCGGCGAACTTGAAGGTTTTATTCTCCACTCCGTTCATTGCGATAACGTCCGAAACCCGTCCGTTGATAACGGTGGTCTGTCCGTTCTGGTTGCCTCCTCCACCTCCGCCCCCGTCACAGCCGACGAAGAAAAACGAGGCTGCGACGATCATTGCCGGCAGTAAAACCAGAGTCATGAGTTTTTTCATGTATACATCCTCCCTTTGATTCAGGGCCGGGCCAGCCGCTGGTTGTTGTTTGGTGGATAGTACGCAATTGTCAGGCCACCAACCATGTATATGCAATTACGAGTTTTTTGGGAGGGTTATCTAATCCGGCTTTTACGGAAAGCATGGAAATTCGTATAAAAACGTACACTTTCAACTGTGTAATAAGGCACAGCCCTGGCCGGCTTGAAACTCGAAAAACACGTTTTTGCCAAACAAAGAGCCTGTGGTAGTATATCAACCCTTATGTTGCAGGTGCTAACAGGAACGCAGAAAGGAAGGAAGCTGAAGGTTCCGAAAGGCAGGACCATACGCCCGACGACGAGCAGGGTGAAGAAGTCCATCTTCGACAGCCTCGGCGATATCTCCGACCTTAGAGTGCTCGACATCTTCGCCGGCACAGGCGGGCTCGGCATCGAATCGCTCAGCCGCGACGCCGCGCACGTAACATTTATAGAGAAGGACACGGCGGTATTCAAGATACTTTGCCAGAACCTCACCACGTGCGGCTTTCTGGACAAGGCTACTGCAATGTGTCGATTACGCCCAGGCGTTAAAAGCGCTTTCGGTGAAAGGAGAAATATTCGATATTATCTTCATAGACCCGCCGTATCCGCTTTATGCGACGCACGAGGTGAAGGATTTCATACTCGCGGCGGCGCCGGTGCTTTCAGAGTCGGGAATAATGATAATAGAGCACGACCACAAGATAGACGATACGCCCCCGGGCTTCGACAGGACGACCAAGCCCTTCGGCGGAACACACGTAAGCTATTTCAGAAGGAGCGGTGGGGAGTGATGAAGAAGGTTGCCATATATCCCGGTTCGTTCGATCCGTTAACCAACGGGCATAGAAACGTGATAGAGCGCGGCGTGAAGGTGTTCGACACCGTCGTCGTCGCGGTGGCCCACAACACGTCGAAGAAGACGATCTTCACCCTCGAGGAGCGCGTCGAAATATTGAACGAGATATTCGGCGACCGTGAAGACGTCAAGATCGATTATTTCGAAGGTCTTCTCGTCGATTATGTAAAGAAGATGGGCACAAACGTCGTCCTCCGGGGAATGAGGACGGTGTCCGATTTCGAATACGAGCTCCAGATGGCGCTCGCGAACAAGTCGCTCAGCCAGGAGCTCGAAACCGTGTTCATGGTTACGGACAGCGAGTTTTCTCACATAAGCTCGTCCGTCATAAGAGAGGTCGTCTCCCTCGGGGGCTCGGCCGAGAAGATGGTGCCCGAAATAGTAGAAAAAAAACTCAAGGAAAAGTTACTTAAACGCTAGGAGGACGAAGCCCAGATGAAGCTTTCTGCCCGTGCTAACAGGATTCAGCCGTCGGCAACGCTGGCAATAACCGCAAAGGAGAAGGCCCTTAAAGCCCAGGGCGTGGACGTAGTCGGATTCGGCGCCGGAGAGCCCGATTTCGACAGCCCGGATTACGTGAAGGAGGCCGCTGTAGAGGCCATAAAGAAGGGCTATACCAAATACACTCCCGTGGGCGGCATAGACCAGCTAAAGGACGCAATAATAGAAAGGATGAAGCAAGATTACGGCTTCGGATACGAAAAGGCCGAGCTCGTTGTATCCTGCGGCGCGAAACACACGCTGTTTAACCTCACCCAGGCGATAATAGAGACGGGCGACGAGGTTATAATCCCGGCGCCGTACTGGGTCTCTTATCCCGAGCAGGTCACATTCGCCGAGGGGACGCCGGTGATTCTCGAAACCCGCGAAGAGGATGGTTTCAGGATCGACCCGGACGAGCTCAAAAAGCTCATCACCCCGAAGACGAGGGCGCTCGTCCTCAACTACCCCTCGAACCCGACGGGTGTGACGTACAGCGAGGCCGAGCTAAGGGCCATTGTGGATGTCGCGATGGCTGCGGGGCTAACGATAATTTCGGACGAAATATACGACAAGATAATCTACGACGGGGCGAAGCACACCCCCGTGGCGTCGCTCGGCGAGGATGTGAAGAAGGCGACAATACTCGTAAACGGCGCCTCGAAGACGTATTCCATGACCGGTTGGAGGATAGGTTTCGCCGCCGGTGACAAGGACGTCATCAAGGCGATGGCCAACATCCAGGGGCAGTCCACGTCGAACCCGACGTCGATAGCGCAGTGGGCGGCGGTGAGCGCCTATGCGAGCCCGCAGGACCTCATCACCCAAAGAACGGCCGAGTTCGAAAAGAGGAAGAACTACATAGTGAGACAGGCTGAACTCGATTCCGGGGATAAAGTGCGTAAGCCCCAAGGGTGCGTTCTACGCGTTCCCGAACGTCTCTGCATGCTACGGGAAATCCTTTAACGGCAAGGCTATCAAGGCAGCTCGCTCGACTTCACAGGGTTTCTTCTGGATGAGGCCAAGGTCGCGGTCGTGCCGGGCGATTCGTTCGGCGCCGACTCCAACGTGCGCATATCCTTCGCCACCTCGATGGAGAACATCGTGAAGGGAATGGACAGGATAGAAGAGGCTGTGGCCAGCTGGCCTGACGGCAGTCCCCACAATATAATTCGAATACAAACGGCTCCGTAAATGCATTATCCTAAATGCATATGCGGGGCCTTTTTTTTGCCGCCCCGCCGAGGCGAATCATGAAACGTATAAAGCTCGGCATATCGATTTCGCTAACGGGGGCTTACTCGGTGCAGGGCGCCCAGAGCTTCCGTGGGCTTTCGCTCTACGTATCGGATGTAAACGAGAGGGGCGGCATCCACGTCGCCCAGCTCGAGCGCAAGATCCCGGTCGATCTCGTTCACTTCGACGACGAGAGCGATGTTGACAAGTGCCGGAGTAACGTCGAAAAGCTCCTCTCACAAGAACAGGTGGACATACTCCTCGGCCCGTATTCGAGCTCGCTCGCCCTCGCCGCGGCGGAAGAGGCCGAACCGAGGGGAGTTACACTCTGGAACCACGGGGGTTCGACGGACGAGATGGACGAGCGCGGGTTCACAGTGCCTCGTCAGCACCATAACGCCGGCGAGCATGTATTCGCGTGGGATAATCGCCCTCGTAAGGAAAACGGACCCCGCCGCACGGAAGATAGCCTCTTTCAGCGCCTTCGACAGCGGGTTTTCGCGTAACATAGCGCGCGGCGTGGACAAATACGGCGCGGAATACGGGTTCGAGGTGAAGAGATTCGAGTTCCGGACGGGGAGGGAGGATTTCTCCGGGCTCCTGCCAGAGGCTATGGACTGGGGCCGGACCTCGTCGTCGGAATGGGCAGGCTGAACGACGACCTCCTCCTCGCCGGGCGGATGATAGATACGGGGGCAAGGCCGAAGGCGGCCGCGCTCGCTGCGGCTTCGATAGGACTTTTCAGGGAGACCTTCGGCGACTACGCAGAGGGATTCATGTCCTCGACGCAGTGGGAGAGAGGGGCGGCAAGGATCCAGACGCCGGGCCGGCGTCCGAGGAGTTCTTCGAGAGATACAAGGCTATGTACGGACACGCCCCGGACTTCGTCGCCGCGCAGGGGTATAACATAGGAGTCGTGATCGAGGAGTGCATCGGGAGGGCCGGCGTGCTCGACAGGCGAACTCTCAGGGACATCGCGCGGGAAATAGATTTCCGCACGTTCTACGGACGCTTCAAGACCGACGCGCGCGGCACCCAGACGGGGCACGAGATGGTTACCGTGCAGTGGCAGGGCGGCGAGAAGGTTGTCGTCTATCCCGAATCTTCCGCGCACGAAAGGCTCACATACCCGGCGCGGTTTAATTTCTGATATGTGCTGTAAACTTATTGGCATGGGTGATACTGGAGACACGGAAGAGAAGGATTTATCCGAAGCAAGGGATATACTGGAGAATTCCTCGTCTATAGTAGTACTGTCAGGCGCGGGCATCTCCGCCGAAAGCGGCGTGCCGACGTTCAGAGGCACGGACGGCCTGTGGCGCAATTTCAGATCCGAGAACCTCGCGACGCCAGAGGCCTTCTGGGACAATCCCAGGCTCGTCTGGGAGTGGTACGACTGGCGGCGCTGCGCCATAAAGGACGCAAAGCCCAATCCGGGGCATTTCGCGTTGGCGGAGCTCGAAAGCCAGAAGAGGAAATTCACTCTCGTGACGCAGAATGTAGACGGGCTTCACCAGATGGCAGGCAGCAGGAACGTCCTCGAGATGCACGGTAACCTGTGGGAGATAAAGTGTACGCAGTGCGGGCTCGTGGCGAAAGACTACAGGGTCCCGCTCGAAGAGCTGCCGCCCTTATGCCCCTCCTGCGGCGGGATGGGGAGGCCGAACGTCGTCTGGTTCGGCGAGCTCATTCCGATGGAGGTCATAGACAAGACGCTCAAGGCAATAGAAGAAAGCGACATCATGCTAATCATCGGGACGTCGGGCGTCGTGGAGCCGGCGGCGTCGATGGGCCTCGTCGCGAAGCAGGCCGGGAAGACGGTCATCGAAATCAACCTCGAACATACGCCGAATTCGTCCCTGTTCGATATTACGATACTCGGAAAATCAGGCGAGATACTTCCCCTTCTCTATACCCCACGCGTGGCGTATAGCTGAATTGTAATTCCTCACAGGGCGGCCTGTTCAGGGCCGGGTATATTTAACTCCCTCAAAACCTTTCCGTCCGGAGCTGACGCTCTATGCCGGGCAGGATTCCGGACATTATTATCGAGGAGAAGTCATGGCTGAAATAGCGAAAGAGAGCATATGGCAGAAAAAGGAGAACGCGGAGGCGTTTCTCCGGGACGAGAGGGGGGCGGTCCCCGGGGCCGGGCTCCAGATGTCCGTCATCGAGTGCGTGATACGCGAATGGGCCCCGGCGCCGAAGCGTGTGCTCGACCTCGGATGCGGCGACGGCGTCCTCGGGCGTTATCTCCTCGGCGCTTTTTCCGGTGTTGAGTGCGTCTTCGCCGATTTTTCGGAGCCCATGCTCGAAGCGGCCCGCGAGAAGCTCGGAAGGGACGGCGGACATCGGCTGCTGAAGGCGGATTTCTCGTCGCCCTCATGGGCCGGGAGCGTAAGACAGCACGCTCCTTTCGACGCCGTAGTCTCGGGCTTCGCCATACATCACCTCCACGACGAAAGAAAGAAGGAGCTCTACTCCGGAGATACACGGCCTTTTGTCCGAGGGCGGCGTTTTCCTCAACCTGGAGCACGTAAAATCCCGGACGCCCGAAGTGGAGCGGCTGTTCGAGGAGTTCTACACCGATCATCTGCACGAGTGTTTTCTGAGCGTCGATCCCGGCGCGAGCCGTGAGGCCGCCGCAGACGTATACAGGAACAGGCCCGACAAGGAAGAGGACAAGCCGGCCCTCGCCGAGGATCAGTGCGGCTGGCTAAGGGAAATCGGGTACAGGGACGTAGACTGCTTCTTCAAGGTTTTCGCGATAGCGATATTCGGCGGCCGGAAATAATTTTCTACTGTTGAGCGGTGCGGCTCATTGTGCCGGAGGGTTTTACTTCGCCCGCTTAGCTATGCGGACCTGCGCCAGCCTTACCGCCACGTCGATGGCGGCCTTCATGCTGGACGGGTCTGCGATTCCCTTCCACGCTATGTCGTACGCCGTCCCGTGGTCGGGGGACGTTCTTATGATCGGCAGCCCTGCCGTCATGTTCACGCCCTTTTCGAAAGAGAGCATCTTGAACGGTATCAGGCCCTGGTCGTGATACATGGCGACGACGGCGTCCCACTTTCCCTTGTTCGCGTGATAGAAGAGCGTATCGGCGGGGTAGGGGCCCTCGGCGTCTATGCCGGACTTCCTCGCTTCGAGCACCGCCGGCGTTATGTGGACTATCTCTTCGTTCCCGAACGCGCCGGATTCCCCTGCGTGGGGGTTCAGGCCGCAGACGGCGATTTTCGGAGAATCTATCCCGAACAGGTTACGAAGCGATTCGTGGGTGATCTCGATCGTCGAGAGGACGCGCTCCATCGTGATAAGCCCCGGAACGTTCGCGAGCGCCGTGTGGATAGTAACGAGCACGACGCGGAACTTCCCGCCCTCGAACATCATCACGGCGTTTTCGGCGCCGGTGAGGTCCTTCAGCATTTCGGTGTGCCCGGGGTAGGGCGAGCCCGCAAGGTGGGTCGATTCTTTACTTATCGGCGCGGTGACGACGGCGTCTATCTCGCCCGCCATGGCCGCCGCGACGGCCGCCTTAATATACGAGAGGCTGGCCTCCCCGGCCGTCCTGTCCACCTTGCCGGGCGTGACCCCGCTCATGCCGAGCTCGTATGGCTCAACGATTTTATATTTAGGGAAAGCCCCGGCCAGCTCGGACGCGGCGTATAGAACGTCGCGGCTCCCGAATACCACCGCGTCATATTCGGCCCCGCCCTTGGCGAGCGCCTTTACGGCGACCTCGGGGCCTATGCCGTTCGGGTCGCCCATCGTAATTCCTATAACGGGTTTTCTATCCATGTGCAGTATGTCTCCGGAGGTGTTCCGAGGGGCCGGCATGTACCGCTTCAGCCGTCGAGCCCGAACAGCCTGGACGCGTTCTCTGACGTAAGGCGCGCGAGCTCTTCCACCCCGAGCCCCCTGACTTCGGCCACTGTTTCGGCTGTGTGCCTGACGTAGGCGGGCTCGTTCGGCTTACCCCTGTACGGCACCGGGGCGAGGTAGGGCGAGTCCGTTTCGATGAGTATCCTGTCAGAGGGCACCCTGGCCGCCGCCGCCCTTAATTCGTCCGACCTCTTGAACGTGACGATGCCCGAAAACGATATGTAGAACCCGAGGTCGAGATACCTCTTGGCCGTCTCGTAATTCCCCGTAAAGCAGTGTATGACGCCTCTCTTTTCGGAGACGTCCTCTGATTTAAGTATACCGACGAGGTCCTCGTCCGCGTCCCTTACGTGTATGACTATCGGGAGAGCGCGCCTACGGGCGATGGCTATCTGGCCCGTGAACGAGCTTATCTGCGTTTCCTTGTCAGAGTTCATGTAAAAATAGTCTAGCCCCGTCTCGCCTATGGCTACAACCCCGGGCGAGCCCGCGAGCTCTTCGATCGCCGAAAGCGTTTCCGCGTCGGCCGAGGCCGCCGCGTGCGGGTGTACTCCGACGGCTACATAAATCCGGTCGTGCTTTCCGGCGAAGGCGAGGGTCTTCTTCGAGGATTCGAGCCCGGAGGAGATCGATATTATCCTTTCGACCCCGTTCGAGCGTGCCCGTTCTACCGCGCCCTCCGGGTCTTCGAGGGAGTCGAGGTGCGCGTGAGTGTCTGTAAGCATTATTTTTCTTTCTTTTCCTGTATGAGCGTGAGCGGATGGACGGCGTCTTTAGAATCGCCGAGCCCCTTCCCGCCCTTTTCCTTGAGTAGCTCTTTGAGCTCGTTCATGAACTGGTTCACGTCTTTAAAAGACCTGTAGACGGAGGCGAACCTCACGTACGCGACTTCGTCTATTTCGTAAACTTGCTTATCACCCTCTCTCCGATCTCGCTGCTGTCTACCTCTCTTTCGCCCCTTTCCTGGAGCTCCCTTTCGTAGCCGGAGACGAAGGATTCTATATCCTCCATGCTGATCGGCCGTTTCTCGCAGGCCTTTATCATCCCCGCGATTATCTTGCTCCTGTCGAAGGGCTCTCTCACTCCCCCCTTCTTCACCACCAGCAGCTCGACTTCCTCGACCCTTTCGTAGGTCGTGAAGCGGCTCTTGCAGTCGAGGCATTCCCTTCGCCTGCGTATGGACGTTTCTTCCTTCGCGAGGCGCGAGTCGATGACCTTACTTTCGAGGCTCGAACAGTACGGGCATTTCATTTACGTCAGCCTGCGGCTGTACATCGGGAATTGCGAGCACAGCTCCTTTACGTCGTCTTTTATTCTCGACAGTACCTTTTCGTTGCCGGGGTTGTTGAATGCTTCGGTTATGAAACCGGCGATGATGTCCATTTCTTTTTCTTTCATGCCCCTCGTTGTGATCGCGGGGGTGCCGATTCTTATGCCGCTCGTCACGGCCGGCGGCAGCGGGTCGTACGGTATGGCGTTCTTGTTCACCGTGATCCCGGCCTGCTCCAGCGTATCCTCGGCGATCTTCCCGGTGAGCTCCGTTCCCCTTAAGTCGATAAGGTTAAGGTGCGTGTCGGTTCCGCCGGAGACGAGCCTGAAGCCCGATTCCATCAGCTTCCCGCCGAGGCGTTTCGAATTCGCCAGAATCTGTTTCTGGTATTCCTTAAACGATGGCTGGAGCGCCTCCTTGAACGCGACCGCCTTGGCCGCAATAACGTGCATGAGCGGGCCGCCCTGTACGCCGGGGAACACGCGGCTGTTGACCTTCTTCTCGTGCTCTTCCTTCATCATCGTCATGCCGCCCCTAGGCCCGCGGAGGGTCTTGTGAGTCGTCGTCGTGACGAAGTCGCAGTAGGGAACGGGGTTACTGTAGAGCCCCGCGACCACGAGCCCGGCGGGGTGCGCTATGTCTGCCATTAAAAGCGCGCCGGCTTCGTCGGCTATCTCCCTGAACCTGGCGAAGTCGATGTCCCTCGGGTATGCGCTCCATCCGGCGATAATCAGCTTCGGCCTGTGTTCGAGCGCAAGCCTCTTCACTTCGTCGTAATCAATGAGGTTGGTGTCTTCGGTGACGCCGTAGGCGACGATGTTGTAAAGCCGCCCCGAAAAGTTCACGGGGCTTCCGTGGGTAAGGTGCCCGCCGTGCGCGAGGCTCATGCCGAGCACTGTGTCGCCCGGCTCGACGACGGAGAAGTAAACGGCCATGTTGGCCTGTGCACCGGAATGGGGCTGGACGTTCACGGCGTCGCATCCGAAGAGCTCCTTCGCCCTGTCGCGGGCAAGGTCTTCGGCTACGTCCACGAATTCGCAGCCGCCGTAGTATCTTTTGCCCGGGAGTCCTTCGGCATATTTGTTGGTGAGCACCGAGCCGAGCGCTTCGAGAACCGCTTCGCTTACGTAATTTTCAGACGCTATGAGCTCGAGCTTATATTCCTGCCGCTCAGTTTCGGCCTTTATGGCCGCGTATATTTCCGGGTCCGCTTGTTCGAGTATCGACATCTATTCGCCTCCTTGGATGCGGGAAAAGCCTATACAAATTTGCGCCCCGTGGCAAGAAAAGGAGTGCCCAAGCGGAGTGCGTTACGATACGGTTATTATACCCGCCGTATGGGCAGGCGATGCCCCGTGCATTTAATGGTATGTATACGTGCGGAGTGCCTGACGGCGGAAAGATTACAAGGTTTGCAGTAGGTTAAAGCGCCAGGTGGCGGATGTGGCGGCGCGTCAGATGTTGAGGTTGACCTCGAAGCTCCCGAGGTTGACCTTGGCCGCAAGGCCGTTCTTCCAGCAGATGTCCCTCGCGGCGTTCTGCTGTTCTTTCGGCACCAGGAGCGTGAGCTTGACCCCGAGCTCGGAGAGCTCCTTCCACTTGGGGACTCTGCCGGGCTCTATGGTCTCCGCCGTTTCGACCTCGACAATCTGGACGACCTGGCCGTAATTGACCAGTATGGCGTCCGGGTACTTGCCCTTGTACTCGTGGCTCTTCTCGTCCCCTGGGTTCGTCTGGACTTCGCTGTAGAGGCGTCCGTACTTTTCCTTTATCTTCCTGATCACCCAGTCGTGAAGGAACTGCTCATCCGTTGACCTTGCCATATCTCTCCCCCCACATGAGTTTGGTTTTGAGTATGGTGAAGAAATCCCTGTAAGGGGATTTTATCAGTTTCACGCTCGTATTCGATTGTATCGCCTCGACCACGTCGCCGGTGTTTAGCTGTATCCCTATCTGGCCGTCGAGCGTGAGATACGTGTCGGGCTCCTGCGTCGTTATCGCTATTTCGACCTTCATGCTGCTCGATACCACGAGCGGCCTGTTGGTGAGAGTATGCGGGCATATGGGCGTGAGTATAGTGACGGGCAGGGTAGGGTGAACTATCGGGCCGCCTGCGGAAAGCGAATAGGCCGTCGAGCCGGTCGGCGTCGAAAGTATGAGTCCGTCGGCCTTGTACGTCGTCACGTGCGAGCCGTCAATATATATGGCGAGGTCTATTATCCGTGCCACGGCCTGCTTGTTTATGACGACGTCGTTTAAGACCTCATGCTTGGCTATCTTCTTCCGCCCCCTGCGTATCGTGGTGAGGAGCATGTGGCGGTCCTCGACCTCGTAATCGCCCGCGAGTATGCGCTCCATCATCGGGTGTATTTCGTCCACGGTTATTTCGGTCAGAAAGCCGAGCCCGCCGAGGTTTATGCCGAGTATGGGCGTGCCGTGTTTGGATGCGAGGCGCGCGACGCCGAGGAATGTGCCGTCGCCGCCGAAAACGAGGATGATGTCTACGAGGGTGGGGATCTTTTCGGCCGCGGCCGCTTTCCCGGCCGGGGAGCGTTTGGCGAGGGGCTTGTCGAGGTAGACTTCGACGCCCCGGTCCACGAGCCATTTGCTGAGTGCGGAAACGAGCTCGAAGGTCTTTTCTATATTCGTTTTACCGATTATGCCGATTTTCAAATATGCTCCCCTCCGGAGAGGCTTGACGCCCCGGATTCGGCGAGTCTTGCGGAAGCCGTTTCCGGGCATAAATATACCACCCTTGATGAGTAATCAAAGGGCTTGCGCCGGCGGGGCGGCGCATGTTTCCTAGGACGCTTTCTGCCCCGAGCTCATGAGTAGATAGTTCTTTATGAACTCGCCCAGGTCGCCGTCGAGGACCGGGTCCACGTTGCCCGTTTCGAAGTTCGTCCTGTGGTCCTTTATCATCCGGTACGGGTGGAGGACGTAGGAGCGTATCTGGCTCCCCCAGCCTATCTCCTTTTTCGTCGATTGGAGCTCGTCGAATTTTTCTTTCTGTCTTTCCTTTTCGAGCTCGTAGAGGCGCGCCTTCAATATCTTCATGGCGGTCGCCCGGTTCTGGTGCTGCGAGCGCTCGTTCTGGCAGCTGACGACTATCCCCGTAGGCAGGTGGGTTATCCTTATTGCCGAGTCGGTCTTGTTGACGTGCTGGCCGCCCGCGCCGCTGGCCCTGTACGTATCGACGCGGAGGTCCTTTTCGTTTATATCGACCTCTATGTCCTCGTCGATCTCCGGCGAGACAAAGACGGACGCGAACGACGTGTGGCGTCTCTTGTTCGAATCGAACGGGGATATCCTGACGAGCCTGTGCACGCCGCTCTCGCCCTTCAGGTATCCGAAGGCGTAGTCCCCCTGTACGAGGAACGTCGCGCTCTTTATTCCGGCTTCGTCCCCTTCCTGGTACTCGACCATTTCGGTTTTGTAATCGTTCAGCTCGGCGTAGCGGAGATACATCCGGAGGAGTATCTCGGCCCAGTCCTGGGCTTCCGTACCGCCCGCGCCGGCGTTAATGGACACGATGGCGTTCCGGGCGTCGTCGGGCTCGCCGAGTATACGCTTGAATTCGAGCTCCTCGACCCCGTTTTCGATCTCCGAGAGCTTCTCGCCAGCCTCTTTGGACGTTTCCTCGTCCTCTTCTTCGAGCGAGAGCTCCTCAAGCACCTCGACGTCTTCGAGCTCGCCCGAGAGCTTCTCCCAGCTTTCTATCGTGTTTTTGATGAGGGACTGTTCCCTGAGTACACCCTGGGCGCTGGCTGCGTCGTCCCAAAAGCCGGACTTGCCGGTTATTTCTTCTATTTCCTTAAGACGTGCGTTTTTGCCGGGCAGGTCAAAGAAAGTCTCCGAGCGTGGCCAGCCTCTTCTTCAGATCCTGAATTCTTTCCTTGTTTTCTCCGGTCATCGTTTTCTCCCTGCGTGAATGTAATTCGGTATTCGATTATGGGGATAATATAAGGGCCGGAGATTCAATTGCAAGAATACGGGCGGATTCGATCCGGCCCGGGCAGGCAGGCCGCACGGCCGCGGCCGGGACTCGGCCTCCAAGGATATGAAGAAATTCCCCGCCCCCGCATTTGAGTTATCGTAAAATTTGGGTAGATTTTTATGGTTTCTGTCCTGTCGGCAACGTAATCAATCGCCATTACTGGATAAGTTGTCGCATCTTTGTACACGGGCAAGAGGTCGTTTCGAGAAAGTGCTTTCAGAATATGACAACAACCCGCAAGTAATTTGCGGAACTATTCCAACACCGTACATACGGAGGAGATTCCAACAGTGAAAAATTACGTGTTCACACCAGGGCCTGTAGCCGTTCCGAGCGAAGTTCTCTTGGAAATGGCGAAGCCGATTATCCACCACAGGACTAAAGAATTCGAGGCTATTTTCGCCGAGGTGAGAGAGGGGCTGAAGTATATATTCGACACGAAGGAGGAGGTATTCGTACTCGCCGCCTCCGGCACGGGGGCCATGGAGGCCGCCGTTGTAAACACGCTTTCCACCGGGGACAAGGTCCTCGTTATAAACGGCGGAAAGTTCGGCGAAAGGTGGGGCAAGATAGCCCGCGCCTACGGGCTCGACGTCGTCGAGATGAAGGTCGAGTGGGGATACTCTGCCGACCCGGCCGAGGTCGAAAAGGCTTTAGACGCCGATCCTTCCATAAAGGCCGTGCTCTTCCAGGCGAGCGAAACCTCGACCGGCGTTCTTCATCCGACAAAGGAGATAGCCGCGATAACCCGGAAGCGCGACGGCGTTATATCCATAGTAGACGGCATCACGGGCGTCGGCGTTTTCCCGCTCGAGTTCGACGAATGGGGCATAGACGTTCTCGTCGGAGGCTCGCAGAAGGCGTTCATGCTTCCCCCGGGGCTTTCCTTCATAGCGCTCAGCAAGAAGGCGTGGAAGTTCTACGAATCCTCCAACCTTCCGAAGTTCTATTTCGACTTAAAGCCGGCGCTCAAGAACGCCGAGAATAACACGACCCCTTACACCCCGGCCGTTACGCTCATAATCGGCCTCGCCGCAGTGCTGAGGAGATTCAGGGCAGAGGGCAGGGACGCCATGCAGAAGCGCCACGAGAAGCTTGCCTTCGCGATGAGGGAGGCCATGAAGGCTATAGGACTCGATCCTTACGTAAAGAGCGTTCCGAGCCCGGCGCTTACGACAATCGTCGCCCCGCCGGAAATCGGTTCGGGCCCGGTTATCAAGGCTCTTGCGAGCGAGTTCGGCATCACGGTCGCAAACGGCCAGGACCAGGCCAAGGGCGTTATCTTCCGCATATCCCACATCGGCGATATAGATGTTACGGACACAATCACGGCAGTTGCCGCGATAGAGAGCGTCCTTAACGGGCTCGGCTACAAGTTCGATTTCGGAGCGGCCACGAAGAAGGCGTCCGAGATACTGAGCGCGAAGTAACCCTTCGAATATAAGACAATAACCCATGGCCCCGGCGTTCCGTCGGGGCCTTTCTTTTCAAACCGCTTAGAGATTTTTAGGGGTTGGTGCCTGGCAAGCTGCCCGGGCTGTTCCTTTCAGGGTTCGTTTGTTCCCGTCAGGTAGGGCTACGCCTTTCCGGCGTCGGAGTTCCCGTAGCAGGGGCTCTGGGCCTCGTCGCATTCCTCTGTCTCGATCTGAAGAGTGACGTGGCTTATCCGGAACTTTTCGAGAAGAAGAGTTTTTATCTCGGCTATGACCGCCTCGCCCGACTGCATGTCCGAAATGACGAGGTGCGCGCTCAGGGCTTCGTGCCCCTGGGTGAGCGTCCAGGCGTGGAGATCGTGGACGCTTATCACACCGTCGTGGGAGCATATGGATTTTTCGACGGCGTATATGTCGAGCCGGCTCGGGGTCCCTTCGAGGAGAATGTGCGACGAGTCGCGTATGAGCGTCCACGCGCCCTTCAGTATGAGTACCGAGATGAAGATACTTATTATGCTGTCGGCGTAGTACCAGCCCGTGAATATCATCACGAGGCCGGCGGCTATGGCGCCTATGGACCCGAGCGCGTCGCTTATGACGTGGTACATCGCGGCCTTGATGTTGAGGTTATCGCTTCTGAATTTATAGAGGACATACGCCGAGCCCAGGTTAAGCAAAAGCCCGGCTACGGCAACTATCGTCATGTCAAGGCTTTTTACAGGCTCCGGGGCCTTTAATCTATGGAAGGCCTCGATGATTATCCATACGGATATCCCGAACAGAAGTAGGCCGTTAATGAAGGCGGCCAGTATCTCGGCCCTGTAGAATCCGAACGTCTTCCGCGCGGTTGGGGGCCGCGACGTGACCCATACGGCCATGAAGGCTATAATGAGCGCGACGACGTCCGTCAGCATGTGCCCGGCGTCGGACAGTAGAGCGAGGCTCCCTGTATAGTAGCCCGCGGCAGCCTCTATGAACATGAACGCCCCGGTGAAGAGGAGCACGATTAAAAGCGCTTTTTTCTGTGAGCCGCCGCCTATGTCGTGTGAGTGGCCGTGATCGTCCATTTGAGTTAATGGTACATAAACCCGTTAACCGGTCAAAACGGTCGTCATCCGGCGGCGGATGCCGCTTCGCCGGGGAAGTGCCTTGCCGCCATCGGGTCCGAGTCGAGCTCGGAGGCGAGGTATCCTATCTGGTACTGGTCGCCGGGGTAAAAGTAAATGCGCGTCCCTTCGGGCGTTATGAAGTAGAGGCCGTCCTTGTGGGTTCCGTCCGGGAGCTCGACTTCATACACCGGCACTGTTACCGCACCCGCGCCGATGTTGACGAGCCTCCTTTCGTCCCTCAGCTTCCTTACGCCCTTGGCCAGGTTCCATATACTGGGGAAGAGTTGTCCCTTGACGATAAGCTTCATTTTGAATTCCTCTGGATCCTTCGAATGATGGAGGTAAAGAGATTATACCCCGGGCTGGGGCTTTGAAAAGTGCCCCGTTACGCCTCGGTTATTTTTACTTCCGTTATCATCCCGACGCAGGTCATAATCATGTCGAGCCGCTTGCTTCTTTCGTGCACGTATCTCGTTACCAGCCCGCCGCCGCAGCGGGCGCACTTCCCGCCTTCGTTTCCCTCGGCCCTTGCGCCGCAATCGGTGCAGAATAGATCCTTCTCTTCGTACCATGCGAGGTGGGAATATATTAGCTCGTTAAGGCCCCTCTTGCCGAGCGAGCCCGACCATTCGGCGAGGTCGTTCGTTATGGACGATCTCTTTTTCTCCGGCACTTCTCCGAAGTCTCCCGAGTATATCTCGTCGTCGTTTACAAATATGCTGAATCTGTAATTTTGGGTCACGGAAGTTATTATACCCGCACGCGGCTACCTGCTCGCGGCTTCGGCGCCGAGAACCCTGCTTACGGCGTTTTGAATCTGATCGACGGAGAAGGGCTTCTTTATGATGTTGTAAGAGCCTTCGTCCGAGAGCTCGTCCGGGAGCTGCTCCTCGGGCCTAGCGCTTATAATTACGACGTTCGCGTTGTGGTCGATGGCCTTTATTTCCCGGAGGAGCTCCAATCCGTCCTTGCTCGGCATGGAAAAGTCCAGGAACAAGAGGTCGAAATGGTTCTTCTTCAGAAGGTCGAGGGCTTCCTCGCCGCTCCCCGCAGTGATGACGTTATGCCCGGTGCTGGTGAGGCATTCTTTTACGATATCCCTTATGAATTCCTCGTCGTCGACTATGAGCACGTTGCCCTTTCGCCTGAGCTCTATGACCTTGCCGCTCGGATTTCTCCTGGGCGCTGCCTCGGGCTGTTCGGCCGCCTTGGGCGCCGACTGCACGTTAGGAAGCAGGATTGTAAACGTCGTGCCCTTGTTTACCTCGCTCGATACTTCTATCTTGCCGCCGTGCCTTTCGATGATGGCGTATATGACGGAGAGCCCGAGCCCGGTCCCGGACTTCGGGCCTTCGCCGGTCTTTGTCGTGAAGAAGGGCTCGAATATCCTCGAAAGATTTTCCGGGGGTATGCCGGCTCCCGTGTCGGAAAAGTCGATTCGGACGAAATCGTCGGCAAGCTTCGTGCTTATGGCTATCGCGCCGCCGCCGGGCATTGCGTGCTTGGAGTTTATGGCGAGGTTTAAAAACACCTGCTGGAGCTCGCCCAGGTTGAGCCTTATCGGCGGGACGTTCTCGTAGCTTCTGAGTATTCGTATCCCTTCCGTTTCGAACGTGTGCTCGACGAGGCCGAGGGCGTCGTCTATTACGTTCTCGATCTGCGATACCTGGAACTTCTCGCCTTTCTGCCTCGAGAACGAAAGCAGCTTGTTCACTATTTCGACGGCCCTGTCCGAGGCCTTTTCTATAATGTGGAGGTCTTTCTTTATGCTGTCGATATCGTTCCTCGTAAGGGCGAGGCTCGTGTAGCCGATTATTCCCGAGAGAATGTTGTTGAATTCGTGCGCGACGCCGGCCGCGAGCTGGCCCACGCCCGACATCTTCGCCGAGTGTATGAGCTGGGCTTCGAGCTTCTTTTTCTCGGTAATGTCCTCGGTCGTTGCTATGACGCCGAATATCTCGCCCGATTCGAAATCCCTCAGCGGCGAGAGCGAGACTTCCAAAAATTTATCTTCGTATCTTATTTCGTGTTTGGTGGAATAAGACGTGTCGCTCAGTATCTTTGGGATGATCGTATCGAAGTTTATGCCCTGGAAGAGCCAGCTAAGCTTCTCGCCCTTGCATTCCTTGCCAAATATTTCGGCTGTTTTGGGGTTGGAGCTTACGATTACGAGGTCGCGGTCCGTGGTGATGATGCTCTCGATAGTGCTGTGGAGGGTGTTCTCTATTTCCCTGTTTCTTTCCCTTACCTTTTTTTCGAGGTTCGTGTTGAGCTCCTTCAAATCTTTAAGGAGCCTGGTGTTTTCCTTATAGAGCTCGTACCTGTCCGCCGCGTGCTCGATCACGCTCTTTAGCTTTCCGTAATCGAGGGGTTTGATGAGGTAGTCGAACGCCCCGTTCTGGACGGCCTCGACAGCCGTTTCGAGCGATGCGAACCCGGTCATGAGAATTACGGGTATGTTCGGGTCCTTGTTTTTTATTTCTTCGAGGAGGTCTATGCCGCTCTTGATGGGCATCTTGATGTCGGAGAGCACTACGTCGAACTGGGTGATCTTCAGAAGCTCCGCCGCTTTCTCGCAGTTGTTAGCCACGAGAACGTCGTACCCCTCCTTGGTCAATATGTCGGAGATGATTTTCAAAATGAGCTGCTCGTCATCTACGACAAGTACCCTTTTCTGATCCTCAGCCATTTGCCTCTCCTACCTTCATGTTAAGGTTATTAGCAGGAAGCTCAATTGTAAATACGGTGCCTTTTTCTTTTTCCGAGCTCACGATTATCCTGCCGGAATGCTTTTCGATTATCTTGTACGCTATTGAAAGACCGAGCCCGGTCCCCATGTCCTTTTTGGTGAAGAACGGGTCGAAAATGCGCGTAATGTCCTCTTTCGCGATGCCGACGCCCGTGTCCTCGAACGTTATGCATACGTTCCGTGACGGCGCGGGGCCGGAATCCGAGTACCCGAGCGACGTCTCGACTACAAGACTTCCGCCTTTCGGCATAGCCTGAATGGCGTTCAATATGATGTTTATGAAAACCTGCCAGAGCTGGTTCGGGTCGGCCATTATCATGGGATTCCCGGGTCGAGCTTGGTCGAGAGGTTTACGTTGTTGTCCGAGAGCTGCTTTCGTACCAGTATGACCACATTGTCGAGGACGGCGTTTATGTCCACCTTCTCGAAATATGGCGGCTCGGCCTTCGAGAACTTGAGCAGGCTGTCGATGAGCCTGTTCGTTCTGTCTATCTCCTGCTTGATGTAGTCGAGGTATTCCCCGACCGTCTCGGCATTCTCGTGGTTGACCATATAGGTCGAAAGGTAGTAGCGCGCGCCTTCTATTATATTGAGCGGGTTTCTTATTTCGTGTGCGACCCCGGCGGCCAGCTGCCCTATCGCGGACATCTTTTCCGCGTGTACGAGCTGGGTCTGCATGTCCTTGAGCTCGACGTTTGTCTTTTCGAGCTTCTTGGCGTAATCCTCGACGAGCTTGAACGCGAGCGCGTTTTCTATTGCGATGGCGCTCTGGTTGGCGAGTATCCTGAGAAGGTTAACGTCGCGGGACGTGTAGGAGAGCTTCGATTTCTTGTCGCCGAGGACAATAAAGCCTATGAGCTGCCTCTTAAAGAAAACTGGCACGAAGATAGACGCCGTGAACCTGTCGAACTCGTCCAGCAGCTCCTCAGAGTCGTGCTTGTACCTGTCGTCCGATATGAGGTCTTCCCTGAACAGCTCTTTTCTCTGCTGATTGAGCTCCCGCACAAGGGCGCTGTCCTCTCGCATCGGCTCGGCCGCCCCAGCGGGAAGATCGCTGCCGTCCTTGACGTAGGCTTCGTATACGCCGGTGTCCTGGTTATATATGTAGACGAGGACGGGCGAGGCGAACATCGTGCTCTCGATGATCGAGATTATCTTGTCGACGATCTTGTCCAGGCTGAGTAGCGAGGTCATTGCGTAGCTGACCTCTTCGACCGTGCGCTTGTAGTCGTATTTCTTTCTGAAGAATGTGAGGTCCACGAAGTCCTGTATGCGGTTCTTGAGCGGGTTCAGCGCTATTACGAGAAACGCGCTCAGGACGACGAAGAAGGCGGGGTTCCGCCAGCCGCCGTACCGTGCGAAGACGACGTTGAACGCGAATATCGTAAGCGCCGACATCGCGACGACCGTGCCCGTGAGGAGGCCGTAGGTCAGGGCCTTTTCGAGTATGACGTCTATGTCGAAGAGCTTGTGCTTTACGATGGCGTACGCTATCGAAAGCGGGAATATCACGACCGGAAGCGCCATAAGGTTGTAGGGCAGGTTAATGTTGAAAACCGTTATGCCCGCCACGGCGAGTGCCGGCACCAGCAGCCCGAATATACAGCCGAGCAGGATTATCTGGGCCCTTTGTTTCGCGAGAGCCGATGCCGGATGGAGATACGTCATCAGCGAAGACGCCGGGAATATGAACGTGCTCAGGACGACGTACATCCATGTTACGGTGTTTATGTATTTCCAGACGTCGTACGAATGGAAGAATATGTATTGCAGTATGAAAAGCATCGCCGATATGAACAGGAACACCAGCGATATGATGTTCTGCGCCGACGCCTTTATGCGTGTGTCCGACGGGAATATGAACATAAGATGTATGCCGGCCACGGGGCTGAATATCCATGCGAAGAAGACGATCTGCTCCATGATGTGCGACGCCTGCGCGTCGAAGGAGCCTATAAACCATACGCATATGGCAGCACAGAACAGGAAAAACGCCCGGCTCTCACGCGCGTTGGCCTTTATCCTGAGTACGAGCGCGCCTATGACGAAGAACACCGCGCCCATCAGGAATATAACGCCGAACATCTGTATGAAGTCGCGGACGTTAAACGCCTGAACCGGTATGCCGACCTTAAAGCTCGAGCCGTTTCTTTCTATCGTGTATTCGACTTTGGTACCTACGGGAAGGGCGTCTGTAATATGAAGAAGCTCGGACGGGCTGCTTACAGGGACGCCGTTTGCCTCGAGGACCCTGTCCTTGAATCTCGTAAGCTGCTCACCGTTCTCGACGCCCGGAGTTATGTCCGTTACGACCATGTTGCCGTAAAAGAAAAATCCCGGGTAAGACCTGCCTATCCAGGTGATTCCCAGTACGAAATTTCCTATGCAAAATATCAGCAGAAGAAAGGCTAAAACGCTGAAAGCCGATTTCTTCAGCCTGTCCTTGTCGGTTACCGGCATATTACTCTATGTCTGTCAGTCCTTGTTCGTTGTCGTTTCCTTCTATCTGCTTTCCGTACATATCCCAATGGATGTCAACTTTTCCGCCCAGCTTTTCGACCATGCGCCGGGAGCCTGGATTGTCTTCGAGGACCCATGTGCCGGCGGCTTTTTCGTAGCCCTTTTCCATCATCGCCGCGCACACGCCGGCCAGAAGCCCCGTGCCGAGCCCAGAACCCGCGTATTCCGGCAGGAGCCCCTCTATCATGAGGACGCCTTCCTTTATGCCCTTCATTTGCAGCGGGAGCTTAAGCAGCCTGTGGGCCTTCATCTCGCCGTCGAGCCCCCTGAACACGGGGGCGTATTGCGGGAACCCGCCTATGAAGCCGACCGTCTTGCCGCCCGCCTCGGCCACGAGCCAGAATTCGGGCTTTATGAGCGCCTTGAACTCGTCCGCGATCTCTATGAATTCGTCGTATTCTATGGGAACGTTGCCCCAGAGGTGCGCGAGCGACTGGTTAAAGACATCTACGACGCCCCTGACCTCGCTCTCCCACTCGGATTTTTTCATCTGCCTTATCTTTACGCGGTGGGCCTTGAATCCCTTGGCGTATTTTTCAATCTTCGCAGCGTTGTCTTCGGACTTGAAGTCGATGGTGTAGTGAAGGAGCTTCTTTATGGGGTCCATGCCCGCGGCCTTAAAGTAATCGTGGTAGTAAGCCTGGGTGTAGACCTGGAGGAACGACGGCACCTTGCCGTAATTGCTCGAAAGGAGCCCCCCGCCGAAAAGGCCGAATATGCCGTTTGCGGGGCCGGTGATCTGTTTCATTCCTTCTTTTTTCAGGAACTCTTCCGCTTCCGTGAAAAGAAGCGAGACCGCCTCTTCCTTAAACGGAAGCGCTTCGAAGAAGCCCAGAAAGCCGTTCTTCACGTTGTGAAAATCGTTGTAGTAGTTGTCGATAAATGCGCTCACGGTCGCGACTATCCGGCCGTTCTCCTCGGCGACGAAACGCTTTCCGTAAACCTTTCTGAAGTAATAGTAGTCGTAAGAGACGAGCTTCACCTGGTCTTTTATGAGGAAGTAGGGGACCCACGCCGGGTAGTCCTTGTAAACGTCCCACGAGAACCTGACCGACTTCTCCATGTCCTCCGGGGTAGATATCTCCCTTACGGTGTATCTCGCGCCCTCGGGAATGTTCCTCACGGGGGCGCTCCCTATGATGCCGAACTCCTTCCCGAGCCTGCCGATGATGTCGAGCGCCTCGTTCATGTCATCCATTGTGTGCGTTGCCATTATGCTGAACCTGAACCTTTCCTGTCCTTTCGGCACAGCGGGGTGGGGGATGGCGTTTACATAAAGGCCCTCTTCGTGGAGCCTCCTGCTCATCTTTTTTTGCTTCAGCTCATCGCCTATGAGTACGGGTATGACGGCCGTTTCGCTGGGCCCTGTGACAAAGCCGAGGGCCTTTAGGTTCTCCCTCATATATTTAATGTTGCGCCAGAGGTTCCGGTGGAGCTGTTCGTCCGTCTCCATCACCTCTATCGCGGCCAGCACCGACGCGGCCACCGAAGGCGGGAAGTTCGACGAGAAGAAGAACGACCTCGTGTAATAGCGGAGATAGTTGACGACTTCTTTCGTCGAGGCTATGAAGCCCCCTATGCCGCCGAGGGATTTGCTCAAAGTGCCCATGACGATGTCTACGTCGCCGGGCTTCATCTTGAAGTAGTTCGGGGTTCCGCGGCCCCTGTCGCCTATGACGCCCGTCGCGTGGGCCTCGTCCACCATGATCTTGGCGCCGTAGTGGTGGGCTACTTCCGTTATCTGGCGGAGGGGGGCGATGTCGCCGTCCATGCTGTATACGCCGTCGATGACGACGAGCTTTCCGTTAAAATTGGTCTGGTTCCGTTTGAGTACGCCCTCTAGGCTGTCTACGTCAGAGTGCTTGAATGTCCTGAACTTGCCCATAGACAGCATGCAGCCGTCGATGATGCTGGCGTGTGCGAGCCTGTCAATGACGGCCAGGTCGTCGTTCTTGACGAGGGCCTGAATGCAGCCGAGGTTGGTGACGTATCCGCTCGGGAAGATTATTGCGTCCTCGCATCCCTTTACCTCGGCGAGCTTCTTTTCAAGCTGGCTGTGTATGTCGTATGTACCCGCGAGAAGCGGCACCGAGCCCGCGCCCGCGCCGTATTTCTGAAGGTTCTCGAGCGCGATCTTGACGACCTTCGGATGGGAGGTGATGCCGAGGTAGTTATTGCTCCCCATCATTATCATCTCTTTTTTCTGCCCGGTGAAGTCGTCGTCTATGACAACCCTGTTGGCCGACGGGGAGACCAGGGGCCTTCTATATCTGATGTACCCCTTGGATTCCATGTCTAGCTTGTACTGCCAGAATATTTCGGTTTTTTTGAAGAGATCCCTGTCGGGGATGTCGCTGAAGTCCGAGAGGTAATATTCGTCTGAGTTGAGCTTGTGTTCGTTGTTGGCGATGAAGTTTTCGAGCTTCATCCTGTCGGAATCGTAGAGGTTTATAAATTCAAGGGCGATCCCGGCGGGCAGGTCACCTTCGGGCTCTGTTCGCTTGACCTGGCAGTAGACCTTTACGGGCAGTGACCATTCGGAAAGGTCGCATTCCACGAGAAGCTTGGTGCCCGGGGTATAGCGCTCTTCCGTTTCGACGAAGAGCCCATCGAGGGATAGGTTCCTGGCTGTGCCTATCAGCTTTCCGGTGTTTCTGGAATAAACCTTGAAGCTCGCCGGGACTCGGTCATTTCTGCGACGGTCCTTGTTCTCCCTGATCACAATACCCATTACAGTCGCCTCTTTGGGTAGCTAAGTTTACCAATATTCTTTAACATACTTAAGAATATTGTTTATAGCTTTTGTATAATTATCATCGATTATTGCAATTATTGCAAGTTATATGCTATCGGCAACCCAACCACCATAGGCGTCGATTTTAGCGGCGCCCTTAGGCTTGTGGCTTTGCGTCCTGCGCTTTCACGCAGTTTGCCTTTTTCGAAAGGATTTCTCCCCATTCCCCTTTCGGAAGTCTAGTGCAGTTTGTAATTAGTTTCAATACATTAGGCGTAATAAATAAGAAGGCTCTGTGAACGGGGAATGGACGGCTGATGTAGAAATGATACGCCCGGCTTGTAGTCCAAACGCTGACCATGAGCAGTAAAGCCTGGCGCACGCTTAGTGCCGCGGCAACAAGTTGTGTACATGCACGAATGAGCCGCCAATAATTCGGGTATGGATGATGGCTGAAAGGCGGCCGTCAGATCCTGGCCGTTCTAGACATTAAAAGATGATCGGCGAGCACCAGATTGACCATGGCCTCGGCTATGGGGACGGCCCTCGGGCAGAGGCACGGGTCGTGCCTTCCCTGACCACGAGCTCCTTCGGGTTCCCCCATTTGTCCACGGTCTTCTGGACCTTCGATATGGAAGAGGTCGGCTTTATCGCAATGCGGACGACGAGGTCTGCGCCGTTGGTGATGCCGCCCAAAAGGCCGCCGGCGTTGTTCGTCTTGAACCCGAGCTTGCCTTCCTTGTCCTTATAGAGGAGGTCGTTTACCTGTGAGCCCTTTTTCTTCGACGCCTCGAAGCCGAGCCCGACTTCAAACCCCCTGATGCCCCCCAGGCTCATGAGCGCCGCCGCGAGGTCGGCGTCTATCTTGTTGAACACGGGGCTCCCGAGTCCGGGCGGAAGGCCCTTCGTAATCACCTCGACCGTCCCGCCTATGGAATCCCCTCGCGCCTCACCTTGTCAATGAGCTCTATCATCTCGTCCACCTTGGACGCGTCGGGGCACCTTACTATATTCCTTTCTATTTCGTCGAAGTCGGTCTTCTTGGCGACTATCTTGCCTACGCTCCTGACAAAGCCGCGTGTGGTTATGCCATCGAGGCCGAGTATTTTCTTTGCTATGGCCCCTGCGGCTACCCTCCCGACAGTCTCCCTGGCCGACGACCTGCCGCCGCCCCTGTAATCCCTGAATCCGAAGCGGGCGTCGTATGTGAAGTCGGCGTGTCCCGGGCGGTAGGTGTCCTTTATGTCCTCGTAGGATTTCGATATCGCGTCGGTGTTCCTTACGAGCATGGATATAGGCGTGCCGAGTGTCTTCCCCTCGAATACGCCCGAGAGTATCTCTACGGTGTCGGGCTCCTTACGCTGGGTCGTGATCTTGCTCTGGCCCGGACGCCTTCTGTCTAGCTCGAACTGGATGTCGGCGGGCGAAAGCTCGAGCCCCGCCGGGCAGCCGTCAACGACGACGCCCACGGCGGCGCCGTGCGACTCGCCCCAGGTGGTTATACGAAACAGTTGTCCAAAGGAATTTCCCGGCATAAACGAAGATTATATTAACGGGCAATCGGGCGCAAATAAAGAGAGCGTCTAAAACGGCGCGGCCGCCGCGTTCAGCGGCTATAGATACCCGTGCTCCCTAAACCATTCGACCGTCCTCTCTATGGTGACCTCAAGCGGAACAGGCTTAAATCCGAGCTCTTTTACCGCCTTCGAGTTGTCGAAGTACCAGAAGTATTTCGAGCCCTTTATGGAATCTATGTCCATGGCGACATAATTCGGCGCGGATATGCCGAATATCTTCTCGGCAATATAGGCCCCGGCGTATGCGAGGGGGTAGGGTATCTTGAACTTCGGCCTCGGTATGTCCGTCACCTTCTCCAGCGTCTCGAAGAGCTCCTTGATGGTTAAATTGCGGTTACTGAGTATGTATTTTTCCCCGACGCGCCCCTTCTCCGCCGCAAGGAGATGCCCCTCGGCGACGTCCTCTGCGTCCACGAGGTTTATCCCGCCGTCCGTGTATCCGGGGAGCCTCCGCTTACAGTACCAGAGTATTATCCCCGTCGTCGATACGTAAACGTCCCCAGCGCCTATGACTATCGAGGGGTTGACGAGGACTACCGGAAGTCCTTTTTCGGCGAATTTAAGCGCCTCCTGCTCGGCGCGGTATTTGGACAGTATGTACTGTATGTCGGTGCTGTTCGGGTCAAACGGGGTGTTCTCGTCGGCCAGCTCCTTTCCGGGCCTTAGCCCTATGGCGGCAACGCTGCTCGTGTAGACTGCCCTTTTCACACCGGTTTCGAGGGCGGCAGTGAAAACGTTATTCGTCCCGCCTACGTTAACGTCTTCCATCCTCTTGTAATCGGCCTGCTTGAAGGAGACGAGCCCGGCCGCGTGGTAGAGCGTGTCGCATCCATCCATAGCCTTCCTCACCGACGCCATATCCGTAACGTCGCCGTAGACCCTCTCGGCGTCGATGTCGTCGATGTTGACGGTCTTACTCGACTGCCGTATGAGTATTCTCACCTTCTCGCCCCTTTCGGCGAGCTTCCTTGCGATGTGCGAGCCTAAAAACCCCGTGGCCCCCGTGACGAGAGTAGGCATGACGCGGCCTCCTTTGGGTGTGTGAAGACTCATATTACTACACCCGCCTCTGAAACACAACGCGGCCTTCCGCGACTCACTTCGCCCGGGCGGGGGTTTTACATGCGCACCGATTGAGAACACCGTATATCAGGGTATATTACTTCTCACGACGGGAGAGAAACCGGATGGACCTCGAAGAATTTCTTAAAGACAGGGAATACGAGAAAGGCGAGGAGAACCTCGAAAGAGCGCTCTTTATCGCGAAGAGGGAATGGGACAACGTCAGGACCTCGCTCCGGAATGCCGGCGACATCGGGGGCTTCGACAAGTCCGATTTCATGATAGGGATCATCGAGGAAGACGTCATAATAAGGCGGCCCCTCGAAAGCCCGACGAAATCCGTTTCCGGCTACTCGCCCACCTACTACCCGATGTACTTCGTCAAGAACCTCTTAAGGATGGACGAAAAGCTCTCCGAAAAGGGATACAAGACCCCCGAGGCGCTCTACGTCTATATAGAGCTCGCGACGCGTGCGGCGGAAAAGCTCGGCCTCGAAGGCTCATTCTCCATGGCCTTCGGCGCGGGATACGCCAGCGTCCGGACGGGCTGGATCGCCGAGAAGGGCTATCCCGTCGAGAGGAAGATATTCGCAGATATGTTCTTTTACGGCAGGAAGAAGGACTACGCCTGGGACCCGGCATGGACTTCGGTGAACGAGAAGCTCGCCGAGCTTTTCGATAAATTCATGTCCTGGCAAAAGGACGAGAAGCTTTTCAGGAAGGAAGTCAAGTCGCCTGCAGTAGTAGTGCCGATGCTGGTCTGATCGCCGTTCCCGGCGGAATAATAACCCTAGAACGAATTACGGAGAATCCCGCGGGTTTTTCGGGACCGCTCACGTAGCGGACGTTTACCTACATCCCCTCGTCGTCGTAGGTCTCGTCCCTGTCTTTAAACGTCGGGACGCCCCTCGAGCTGTCGAGGAACGTGAGCTTCACCGTTCCCACAGGGCCGTTACGCTGTTTGGCTATGATAAGCTCCGCAAGGCCGTCCCTTTCCTCGTCGCCCCTTTTATAAGCGTCCGCCCTGTGTATGAACATGACGAGGTCCGCGTCCTGCTCTATAGCGCCGCTTTCTCTAAGGTCGGCTAGCTGCGGCCGCCTGTCGGCGCGGGATTCCGTCTGCCTGCTGAGCTGCGACACCGCTATGACGGGGACGTTGAGCTCCTTGGCGAGGGCCTTTAACGAGCCCGATATCTCGGCGATCTCGCGCTCCCTGCTCTCGGACCGCCTGCTCCCCCGCATGAGCTGGAGGTAATCGACGATTATAAGGTCGAGCCCCTTGTCGCGTTTCTGACGCCTGGCCTTGGCGCGTATTTCGAGGACTGTAATGGCCGGGGTATCGTCGATATATATCTTGGCGCGGCTAAAGTCGTCCGCCGCCTTGACGAGGCTTTCGAGCTCCTCGTCCTTTATGTATCCGCTCCGGATGTGCGAGTAGCTGACGACGGCCTTCATCGATAGGAACCTCAGCATTAGCTGCTCCTTCGTCATCTCGAGCGAGAATATGCCGACTGACTTATCGGCGTGGAGCGCGGCGTTGGACGCGATGTCCAGGCAAAAGGATGTCTTCCCGAGCCCGGGCCTCGCGGCCACGATGACAAGGTCCGACGGCTGAAGCCCCGTCGTCATGTAATCGAGCCTCTCGAACCCCGTGGGCACGCCCGAGACGAGCTCCTTTCTTGCGTGGAGCGTCTCTATTATGTCGAGCGCCGCCGAGGCGAGGTGCCTCGAATCGTAAAAGCTCGGCTTTATCTTGTTCTGGGCAATGTCTAGTATCGTGTGCTCTGCCCTGTCGATGAACTCGTCTATGTCTATGCCGCCGTCCTGGCCGCGGTGGGCTATGTCCGTCGCCGCCGTGACGAGGTTTCGTATTATCGCCTTTTCCCTGACGAGCTGTGCGTAATACGTGACGTTCTCGGTCGCCGGGACAAGCTCCGTAAGATACGTGAGATAGCTGCTCGCGCCGACATCTTCCAGCTGGTTTCCGTTGTTCTTCAGGTGATCGAACAGGGTGAGGAGGTCTATGGGCTTATTCTCCCTGTCGAGCTCTATCATGGCGCCGTAGATGATCTTGTGGGCGTCTTTATAGAAGTCGTCAGGGGTCAGCACTTCCATGACCTGGTTGATTGAAGTGCTCTCGATAAGTATAGCGCCGAGCACCGCCTGTTCGGCTTCGATATTCTGGGGAAGTGAGCGGCTGAGCATCTCCATGGCTAGTTTATATTAAAGCACCTGCCGGGGTTTTCAATAATGGGAACCGGCCGGCCCGTCAGTAACCGTGCGAAAGTCTTTTGGCAAGCTGTGAATCTAGTCCCCTCCGGATTATTTTTCCCTGGGCGGCGCTTATGTCGTATACGGCACGTCTGAATTCTACACCCGATTCGGTATCGTAGACTAAAAACGCGGCGCGGGGGTCCCTGTCGCGCGGCTGCCCGACGCTCCCGGGGTTTACGAGCCGCCTCTTGGGTCCGGCGGGGGACTTGTGGTCCGCTGGGACGTGCGTATGCCCGAAAAAGCACAGGCCGTAGTCGCCCATCAGCCCGAACTCGGGCTCGGCGTCCCGGTAAGAGAATATGTATTTGTCCGGATCGGATATCGCCCCGTGAACCGCCATAAAATCTTCCGTCTCTATTCTTTCCGGGAGAGCTGCGAGAAAGTCCCTATTCTCGCCCGTGAGCTCGTCCCTCGTCCAGAGGACGGCTTCCCTCGCCGCCTCGTTGAAATTCCAGGGCTCCGTCGCGCCCGACGCCGCGGCGTCGTGGTTCCCCATAACGGACGGGATCTCCCTCTCCCTTATTATATCGACGCAGGCGTTGGGGTCGGCTCCGTAGCCGACTATATCGCCGAGGCATACTACTGCGTCAGGGCGGAGAGAATCTATCTCCGCCAAAACGGATAGGAACGCTTCTAAATTCGCGTGTATATCGGATATTACGGCGTATTTCATCCGGCCTCCGTGGCCTGGCGGGATTATCCTATAATGACAATCCCGATGTCCATCACGTTCGTGCCTGTGGGGCCCGTGAAGATGAGGTCGCCGAGCTTTTCGAAGAAGTCGTAGGAATTATTCTGGGCGAGGTGTTCACGCGCGCTCACGTTCATCGCCCTTGCCGTGAGCCTGCTTTGTCCGTCGCATATCGCACCGGCGGCGTCTATCGGGCCGTCGATGCCGTCTGTGTCGCAAAATAGCCCCGTGATGTCGTGCCCTATTACCTCCATGGCGAACGAGAGCGCCGTTTCGGTGCTCCTGCCCCCCTTTCCGACGGCTGTCGAGCTGTGGACCGTTACCGTCGTCTCGCCGCCGAATATGATGCAGGCGGGCTTTGCCGCAGGGATGTCGAACCTCTCCACGTCGAGCGCTATGGCCGCGACTACCTTGGCCACCTCCCTCGCCTCGCCCCTTATCTGCGAAGAAAGAAGGAGGGTGTTGTACCCGAGCTCCTCGGCCTTCTTCTGGACCGCCTTAAGTGATTTGAAGTTACTGCCGACGATGAGGGTCTGGACCTTGTCGGGGTCTATCTCGCCTTCCTTCAATGTTTCGGGGACGTTCCCGTGGCGCCCTTCTTCCAAATGAACGACGACGTGGGGCGGCAATTTGTGCTCGATTCCCAGGGCATCTATAACGCGCCAGGCGTCTTCGAACGTCGTCGGGTCGGGCACTGTCGGCCCCGAGGCGATGGCGTCGAGCCTGTCGCTGACCGAGTTCGAAAGAAGAAGTGTTATCACCCTCGCCGGGAGCGCCTTTTTAGGAGCCCCGCCTTTAATCTGGGAGATGTGCTTCCTTACGGCGTTCAGGCCGTACTTATCGACCCCCGACCTCAAGAGCGTCACCGTCGCCTTTTCCTTGTCCTCTATCGATATCCCGGGGACGGGCAGGGCCAGAAGGGCGCTCCCCGCCGGATATGAGGAATATGACGAGGTCTTTCTCGCCGGCGTTCTCGAGTATCGCGACGACTTCCTTAGCGGCGTTTACGCTCCTTTCGTCCGGTATCGGGTGGCTAGAAAGGTAGAACCCGAGTTTATTGTAAGGATTTTCGGGCTGCGTGTTCGAAACGACGAGCCCGCCCGTGAGCCTGTCGCCGAGGACTTCCTCGATCGCCTCGGCCATGGAGCTCGCGGCCTTGCCGAACGCGATGACGTATATCGATTCGTGCTCGTCGAGGTCGTACTTCGCCGAATCGACCATGAGCGTCGAGCCCATGAGCCTCACGTGGTCGAGTACACATTTCTTCGGGTTGGCCGCTTCGACGGCCTCTTTATACATTTCGAGAGCGTGCTCTCTTGTTTGCTTGAGATCCATGCTGAGTGTCCGGCCGCACCGCCGTTATATTATCCCATGGCGGGCAGGTCAGTCTTTTCTGAGCTCTTCCAGGAGTTTGTCTACCCTTTCCCGTGTGAGGTTCTCTTCGAGCTTGTCGTCGACGAGCATCACCGGCGCAGTGCCGCACGACGCGAGGCATTCCGCTTCCATGAGCGTTATCTTGCCGTCCGCCGTGGTCTCTCCGAATTTCACACCCAGACGCTCGCACACGTGGTGCTCCATCTGCTCCGCTCCCTTGAGGGCGCACGCGAGTGTTCTGCACAGCCATACAACATGCTTCCCGACAGGCTGTCTGAAGAACATAGTGTAGAAAGTCGCCACGTTCTGGACGCTCGAAGGGGGAAGGTCCAGCATTTCGGCCGTTTTCTCCATGGATTCGTTGGAGAGATGACCGTACTCGTTTTGAATCTCTCTCAGGACGGGTATGAGTGCCGATTGCTTGGTTTCGGAAGAAGATATTATGGCGTCGAGTCTCGCTCTCAGCTGCTCTGGGAAAGTCATGGCCGTTAACTCCGGAATTTGCTCAGATAATGTTACATGGTTTGGACCTGTTCGCAAGATTCCGCCCGGGAGAGGGGGGTATTATTTGACTAGGGGCCCTATGTCCAAATAATATTGATAAATTCGGGCTGCCCCGGCTTTCGGGGGCCGGCCGGCGAGGGAGAAAAGATGCTTAGCGTATTCAGAAGACTATTCGAAGGCGGCGGAGAGGCGGACGGCCAGGTAAGGTCCAGCCCCGGGGACAGGGTTAAGACAGCCACCTGCGTAATACTTTTGGAGGCCGCGACGGCGGACGAGACCTTTTCCGACGAGGAGCGGAAAAAGATCGTCGACGTGCTGAAGGAGAGGTTTTCCATGACGGACAGCGAGGCCGAGGAGCTTATCGCAAGCTCGGTCGCCGAAAGGAAGGACGCAACGGACCTCTGACACTTCACCAATATCCTGAACCAGAGCCTCGGGAACGACGAGAAGTACGAGATAATGGAGCTCGTGTGGGAGGTGATCTACTCGGACGGGACACTCGACAGGTTCGAGAACTACGTCGCCAGGAAGCTCCTCAACATGCTCAACATAGACCATTCGAAATTCATCGAACTGAAGCTGAAAGCAAAGAGCCGGGCAGGGCTGGAGTGACGTGGCTTTCCGGGTGTTGCCGGGCACCTATCGCAGACGGTTTATTAATCAGCGTTACATATTCGCTTTCTTATCCCGAGAGTCACAGATAAAATAGATAGTTATTATTTCAGCGGAGCCTCCTTTGAGCCAACCTGATAACCGAAAGCGCGTCGCAATCATATCCGGCCTCAGGACGCCTTTTGCCAGATCGGGGACCATCTACAGGGACCTTACCCCGCTCGACCTCGGCAAGATAGCCGTGACGGAGCTCGTCAACCGGACCGAGATAGACCCGGCGGACGTAGGCGCGCTCGTCTTCGGCAGCGTTATGCCGTCGGTCAGGACCCCCAACATCGCAAGGGACGTTGCCCTCGGCTCCGGCATTCCGGACCGTGTGCCGGCGTTTACGGTTTCGAGCTCCTGCGCGTCTTCGGTGCAGGCGATCACGAACGCCGTAGACAGCATACTTTCCGGCGCGGCGGACGCCGTCATAGCGGGCGGCGCGGAATGCATCTCCGATGGCTCCTACCTTTTTTCCACCGCAAGAAGACATACAGGGCTCGAATCGGCGAAGGGAAAGAATCTGATAGACAAGGTGAGCCCGCTCTTCAGGATGGGCGCTTCGGGGCACGGCCCCGTGCTCGCGGTCATGCCCGAGCGCTACGCCGGGCTCACGACGGGCGAGGCTGCCGAGAAGACGGCGAGCGAATACAAGATAAGCCGCGCCGAGCAGGACGGCTTTGCACTCCGGAGCCACTCGTTCGCCTCACGCGCCGAGGACGAAGGGATTTTCGAAGACGAGATAATACACACCTTCATCCCGCCGCATTTCAAAGAAGCGATAATAAAAGATAATTCGATAGACGAGAACGCGAGCATGGATACGCTCGGTGATCTCCCGCCCCTTTTCGACAGGGAGTTCGGCACGGTCACGGCAGGCAACTCGGCCCCAATAGCGGACGGCGCCGCGGCTGTGCTGCTCATGAGCGAGGAAAAAGCCAGGGCCCTCGGCTATAAGCCGCTCGCATATATAAAATCCTATGCGTACTCGGCCTCGAATCCGGACTCCGAGCTTCTGATGAGCCCCGTCTACGCCATCGCAAAGGCGCTCGACAGGGCGAAGATAACCCTCGGCGACGTTGACCTCGTCGAAATGCACGAAGCCTTTTCGGCTCAGGTGATATCGAGCATAAAGGCGCTTTCGTCGAAGGGCTTCGCCAAGGAAAAACTCGGTCGCCCCCAGGCCGTGGGCGAGATCGACATGGAACGGTTTAACGTCTCGGGCGGCTCTATTGCCCTCGGCCACGCGCTCGGGGCCACGGGGGCAAGGCTCGTCACGACCCTCGTCTACAGGATGGCCAGGAGGAAGGGACAATTCGGTCTCGTTGCTCTCCCGGCAGCGGGCGGGCTCGGTGTTTCGATTGTCCTGGAGAAAGAATGACGACTAAAGAACGTGAGCAGACAACGGGGAGCCTTTCCTACACCGTCGACAGCGACGGGATAGCGACGCTCGTCGTCCATACCCCGGGAAGCGTCGTCAACAGGCTCAGGCACGAGGACTATCTCGCCATGGAAGAGCTCCTGGACAAGATAGACAAGGACCTCGACATGCTCGAAAGCGACGACGAGATAAGGGCCGTCGTGATAGTCAGCGACAAGGACTGGAGCTTCATAAGCGGGGCCGACGCGGGCGAGTATCTCGAATTCACGCTCGCCGACGAGGGGCGGTCGTACAGCCTTAGGGCGCAAGAGGTGTCAGAGAGGATAGAGGCTTCTAGGGCCCCATTCGTGGCGGCCGTCAACGGGGCCTGTCTTGGCGTTGGGCTCGAGCTGATAATAGCCTGCAAGTACAGAATCGGCTCCAATGGAAGGGGCGTCGAGCTCGGGCTGAACCAGTTGGAAAACGGTCTCATCCCGTGCGCGGGCGGCATGCCCAGGCTGGCGCGGCTCGTCGGCACGAAAGAGACCATCGACATGATACTCACGGGGGAGCCGCTCGACGCCGAATACGCGCGGCAGGCCGGGCTCCTCGACGAAATCGTGCCCCCGGAGCTTCTCCGCGAAACGGCCCGGAAGCGGGCGCTCGAGCTCTCGGCCAAGGAGCTCAAGCCCCGGAGGTTCAGGTTCGGAGGGGTTGCGAACGCACTATTAAAGGAAAACCCTGTGTCGAGGAAGATGTCCTTCGACAAGGCTAAAAAAGATATAAGAGAGAACGGCGGTCTCCACCTCACAGCGTCGAGGATGGCCGTCGAGGCGCTCGAAATCGGGGTCGCGAGCTTTAACCGCGGCCTCCACGTCGAGTCGGTTTACTTCGGCGAGCTCGCGGTAACGAGCTACGCGAAGCAGCTCATAAGGACCGCCGTAGCGATAGATGGAGTGAGGAACGACAGCAGGTTCTCGAAAACGGCCGGCAAGGCCGCGAAGAAGCCCTCCAAACTCGCCGTCGCGGGCGGCGAGCCCTTCGGCCCGGGGATAGCGTGTCTCGCGGCCGAAAGCGGCATACGCGTCAGGCTGAAGGCCAAGGACGACGCCACCGTAGGCAAAAGCCTCAAAGAATGCTACGACTACTTCATGGGCAAGGCATCCGGCCGAGAAGAGGATTCCATACACGCCGAGAGAAAGTTCGACCTCATAAGTGCCGCCTCGGATTATTCGGGCTTCAGACGCGCAGACATTATCATCGAGTCGGCGGGGGAAGATCCCGAAGTGAAGCGGCGCATCCTGACCGACGTCGAAGCCCTTCCCGGCGGCAACTTCGTCTACGTTTCAAACTCCTACGCCGTTCCGGTCTCCAACATTTCGGGCGGCTCGAAGAATCCTGCCAAGGTAATAGGAATGCGCATGTCGGGGTCCGTCAGCGATTCCGACCTCATAGAGATTTCGATAGGTGAGGGCACGTCTCCCGAGACTGTCTCCGAGACGTTCGAGCTCGTAAAGCTCCTCGGAAGGACGCCGCTCGTCGTAAAAGACAAGGCTGGCTCCTACCTTACACGCGTCGAGCTTGCCTACTTTGCCGAGGCGCTTCAGCTCCTGGGCGAGGGCGTAGGCGCGCAGGACATAGAGGACGCGATGGTGCAGTTCGGGTTCCCCGAGGGGCCGCTTTCGGCTATGGACGACGTCGGGCTCGATGTCGTCAAGCAGGGGGCCGTCGCGATATACGGACATTCGCCCGAATACGCCAAGCCCCGGGCGATGCTCGACCAGATGGTATCCGAGGGGAAGACCGGGGTCAGGAGCGGGACGGGCTTTTACAGGTACCACCGCGACGAAAAGAGACTCGACAGATCGGTGAGCAGGCTCCTGTCGCTCCACGAGGACGACACGGACGGCATATCCCAGGAATACATACAGGACAGGCTCGTGCTGGCGCTCGTTAACGAGGCGATGAGCTGCCTCGAAGAAGAGGTCATAGAAAGCGCGAGGGACGGGGACGTCGGCGCCGTGCTCGGGCTCGGGTTCCCGGCCTACAGGGGCGGGCCCTTTAGGTACGTGGACACTGTCGGCACGGGCGACGTTTTAAAGAAGCTCCACAACCTGAGCGTAAGGTACGGAACGCGCTATTCGCCTCCCGTCTCGCTCAAGAACACGGCGGTCGGCGGGGGCAGGTTCTACGAGGACTAAAAAACCTTTTTGTTGCCTGTGACGGCGCGCCGGTTATCATATTTCGGTATTAATTTCCGCACCGGGTTATAAATAATCGAGGAGCCCAGACATATCCAAGATGAGCCAAAAGAGAACCGAAAAGAAGAACTATAATCTGCTTGCCATCACGATACTCTCCGCCATCGGCATCCTGCTGTCTTTGTATCTTACATACGTTGACGCGGGCGGCGGGCACGCCGCGTTCTGCACGGCGGGTACGGACTGCGACGTCGTAAGGCAGAGCGCCTTCGCCAAAATGCTCGGCATCCCCGTGGCGGCGTACGGTGTGGCCGCGTACGGCGTGATATTAGCGGTATCTCTCCTATCGATGGCCCGTAAAAAGAGATGGCTGATACTGTTCGTCCTTTCGCTCGCGGGATTCGTGTTCAAGCTCTATCTCACGTACCTGGAACTCTTCGTAATAAACGCTATATGCATGTACTGTGTGGTATCGGCCTTTATAATCACTGCTATTTTTATTCTCACGCTTCTCCTGAAAAAAACCGAGCACCCCAAAATGAACGGGCTCCGTGCCGTCGGGCTCGGCCTCATCGTCGCGGGCGTTGTATTCTTCGGCGCGGCCGTGATGCAGGGAGGGCAGCTCCACGAGTCGGCCGGCGTGTCGGCGTCCGACCCGTACCAGACGGGGCTCGCGAAGCATCTCGGCAAGATAGGCGCGGTGATGTACGGCTCGTTCAAGTGCACCCACTGCCTCGAGCAGAAAAGGCTTTTCGGCGACGCATTCAAATACGTGAGGTACGTCGAGTGCCACCCTCAGGG
>JAWKQD010000009.1:0-138440 GCA_041390285.1 Thermodesulfobacteriota bacterium
CCTACACGCCGCTTCAAAGTTTTCCGCAAGCCAAAGCGGCATTCGAAATATATAACAGCCCTCTTACCGAAAACGCATGTATAGGTTTTGAATACGGCTACAACATCCAGGAGCCGGCAAGGCTCGTAATATGGGAAGCCCAGTACGGCGACTTCATCAACGGCGCGCAGACAATAATAGACGAGTACTTCGTTTCGGCGCGCGCAAAATGGGGGCAGACCCCGTCGCTCGTTCTCCTTCTGCCGCACGGTTACGAAGGACAGGGCCCCGACCACTCCTCCGGGCGTCTCAGCAGGTTCCTGAACTCCGCGGCCGAGGGCAATATCCGCATAGCGAACTGCACGACGTCTGCGCAGTACTTCCATCTTCTGAGAAGGCAGGCCGGGGTGCTCATCGAAGACCCGCTCCCTCTCGTAGTGCTCACGCCGAAGAGTCTCCTCAGGAACCAGATGATATTCTCGACCCCGAGGGATCTCGCCGAAGGCTCGTGGCAGCCGGTAATCGACGACGAAATGAGCGATGCGCAGGCCAAGGGCGTAAAGAGGCTGATACTCTGCAGCGGCAAGGTATACGTAGACCTCATTTCCAGCGACGAGAGAAAGCAAAATTCAAAAGACATAGCTATAGCGCGGGTAGAACAGCTTTATCCTATTCCGACCAAAAGGCTCACCCAGGTGCTCGAAAGATATCCCAAGCTGAAGGAAGTCGTATGGCTCCAGGAAGAGCCGGAGAATATGGGCGCATGGATGTTCATATACCCCTTCCTGAGGAAGTTCATAAAGGGCCGAACCCTGCTTCACTACATCGGCAGGAGAAGGAACTCGAGCCCGTCCGAAGGTTTGGCTTCGATGCACAAGGTGAACCAGGAAGCCCTGATAAAGCAGGCTTTCTCGATAGGAAAGCCCCTGCCCAATCTGGACGAGCTTGGCATCACCTGGGTAAGAAACGTATAGAAAACTGGAGAAAACAACATGGCTATTGAGATTAAAGTTCCGGAGTTAGGGGAATCGGTGGTCGAAGCCACCATAATAAGGTGGTTCAAATCCGAGGGAGATCCGGTCAAGATCGGCGAAGCGCTCGTCGAGCTCGAGACCGAAAAGGCCAACTTCGAGGTCGCCGCTGAAAAGCAGGGCGTCCTCTCGAAGATCCTCAAACAGGACGGCGAGGATGTCGAGGTAGGTGACGTTCTGGGTTCCATAGAAGAAGGCAAGGCAGGGGACGCAGCACCGGCCAAGGAAGAGGCCAAGGCCCCCGCGCCCGAGCCTGAACCTGTGAAGGAAGCCCCTAAGCAGGAGACGGAAGAAAAGGTAACGCCAGTCGCCAGGAGAGTCGCCGAAGAGAACAATGTAGACCTCTCCAAGGTCCAGGGCACAGGAGCCCAGCGGCCGCGTCACGAAAGAAGACGTCGAGGCCTACATAGCGAAGGAATCCGCCCAGCCCGCGAAAGAAGAGCCGGCGAAGGCCCCTTCCACGGCCGTCATACAGGCCCCCAAGGAAGCCCCGCAATCCTCCACATATCGCGCGACGCACGCGAAGAGCGCGTAAAGATGTCCAGGAGGAGAAGGACGATTGCCCGCCGTATGCTCGAGGCCACGCAGACCACCGCCATGCTCACCACGTTTAACGAGATAGACATGGGCGCGGTCATGGATCTCCGGAAGAGAAGAAAAGACGCATTCAAGGAAAAGTACGGCGTTAACCTCGGCCTAAACTCCTTTTTCGTAAAGGCATCTATCGGGGCGCTGAAGGCGTTCCCGCAGGTAAACGCCGAGATCGAAGGCGACGACATGGTCCTGAAGAACTACTACGATATAGGCGTCGCCATCGGGGCGACGGAAGGGCTCGTCGTACCGGTACTGAGGAATGCCGACAGCATGTCCTTCGCCGATATCGAAAAGAAGATTAAAGACTACGCCCAGAGGGCAGAAGACAACGCCCTCAGCCTCGAGGAAATCATGGGCGGGACGTTCACGATCACGAACGGCGGCGTATTCGGCTCACTCATGAGCACGCCTATTCTTAACCCGCCGCAGGTCGGCATACTCGGCCTCCACAAGATAGAGGAGCGCCCCATGGCGGTGAGCGGCGAGGTCAAGATACGCCCGATGATGTACGTCGCCCTCAGCTACGATCACCGTATCGTTGACGGGCGCGAGGCAGTTCAGTTCCTAGTCAAGATAAAAGAGCTCATAGAAGACCCGGAATCGCTCCTTCTTGAAGGATAATCTGGGCTATAAGAATCGAAAATAAACGGACGCCCGGCCTGTTGCGACAGTGCCGGGCGTTTTTTTTTGCGTAAACCGGAAGCAGGATATTCAGTCCTTTATATGTAATGAAGAGCTCAGGATATGGCGGGCAGCTCGAAGATGCTTCCGTACCTTCTTGTAACTTCTTCCCGAAGCTCCGGATATTTCGAGAGCGCCGGGTCCTCCGACACGAGCCCGAACGCATCTTCCCTCGCCTCTTCTAGTATCTTCCAGTCCCTCAATATATCCGCGAACCTGAACTGCGGCAGGCCCGACTGCTTCGTGCCGAGGAAGTCCCCCGGGCCCCTGATCATAAGGTCGGCCTCCGCGATCCTGAACCCGTCCGAAGTCTCCGCCATTATAGAGAGCCGCTTGTCCGCGTCCTCGGACCGCTTGAACCCCGAGATCAGTATGCAGTGGGAATCGTGCCCTCCCCTCCCTATCCGGCCCCTCAATTGATGAAGCTGTGTGAGCCCGAACCTCTCGGCGTTTTCTATAACCATTACGGTCGCGTTGGGAACGTCCACGCCGACCTCTATGACGGTCGTCGAGACGAGAATATTAACGTGCCCCGCGATGAACCGCCTCATGACGGCGTCCTTTTCCTCGGGCTTCATCCTGCCGTGGAGCAGCCCGACGGTAAACTCGGGGAAGATTTCGTTTCCGAGCTCCTCGGCCATTTGAGTCGCGTACTTAATGTCCTTAAAATCCGGGTTTTCAGACTCCTCTATCATCGGATAAACGACGTAAGCCTGCCTCCCCTTTTCAATCTCTTTCCTGACAACCTCGTACGCCTTTTCGCGTGAGCCCTTCTGGTCGTAAAATACACGCGTCTTGATGGCCTTCCTCCCGGGCGGCATTTCGTCGAGGACCGATACTTCGAGGTCGCCGTAAACGGTGAGGGCGAGAGTCCTCGGTATCGGGGTCGCGGTCATTACAAGGACGTCCGGATTTATACCCTTCCCCATGAGGCTCGCCCTTTGGAGCACACCGAACCTGTGCTGCTCGTCGATTACGACGAGCCCTAGGTTCTTGAAATCCACCTTCTCCTGAAGGAGGGCGTGCGTCCCGACGGCTATCTGCGCCTCTCCCGACGCGAGCGCCTTATAATATGTGTTCTTCTCACGCTTCCCCATGCCGCTCTTTAAAAATACGACTCGGACGCCCATGCCTTTCATGGAATTAAGGACGGACGACAGGTGCTGCTCGGCGAGTATCTCGGTCGGGGCCATTAAAACGGCCTGGTACCCGCTTTCGACCGCGGCGAGCATGGCCATTATGGCGACTATGGTCTTCCCGCTCCCGACGTCTCCCTGAAGGAGCCTGTTCATCGGGCGAGGGGATCTCATATCGCCTTCTATCTCGTCGAGCACGCGCTTCTGCGCCGAAGTGAGCCCGAACGGGAGGCTCGACAAGAGCCTCTCCCTGAGCCCTCCCGTCGGATGAAATTCGATACCTTCCGACTCGGCGACGTCCCTCTTTTTAAGCGCGAGGCCGAGCTCCATCAAGAACAATTCGGAGTATGCGAGCGTCCTGTGCGGCGGTGAGCCGTATACCTCCTCGGCCCTGGAGAGATCGATTACCCTGTCTTCCCCTTCAGGGAAATGGACTCTCGAAAGTGCGTCGCCGAAGTCCGCCACCCCGCGCCCGGCGCTTATTTTAAGAGGAACAGGCAGCGAAACAGTATTCGAATACCTGTCGACTATAGACTTCATGATGCCCCGCATACGCCTCTGCTTTATCCCTTCGGTAAGCGGATACACAGGCACTATGCGGCCGAAGTGAACGTTGTCCTCGCCTATCTCCTCGCCCTCGTCTATAACCTCAATATCCTCCGGCCTCGGATGTATAATCTGGAGCTCGCCCCTGTAGCCGACGGCCACGTCTCCCGTCAGAATAACGCGCGCGCCCTTCTTGTACGCATTCCTGAGATACTTCTCGTTGAACTGAAACCAAACGAGCGTAAGGGTGCCGCTCCCGTCGAAATCACGGCCTGGTAAATGGCGCGCCTCCGCGTCCTCACCCTCCCTGCGGCCAGAATCTCTCCCATCACCGTCTCGCGCCTGCCGGGCACGGCCTGGGATATTTTTTTTATAACCCTCCTGTCTTCGTACCTTCTCGGGAAGTAGTAGAGCGCATCTCCGATGGTTTTTTATGCCCCACTTTTCAGTAGCGCCGCTATCCTCGGCCCCACCCTTTTATGAATTGGACTGGCGTTGTGAACGGGTCGCCGCTTTGTTCCTCGGGCTCTTCCGGCGATACATTCCGGGAGGCCTCCTGCATCCTGTTTTTGAGACTTTTCCGAGCGGCGGCCGATACCCGTTCGGAACTCTGGAGCTTGTTCAGATTCTCCAGATAACCAAGTGCCTTCCGGATAGCCTTCTTTTTCCCTCTATCTCAAGTCCCTCGTAATCGAGGAAACTATCTTTTATATCCCTGACGATTTTGGCCTCCGCATTTGTGAGGTTCAGCGAAAGCGCCTTCAGCGTCAGGTCGCCAACCAGGGAATCCAGCGACTTAACCGAATTCAGCTTCGAGAAGCTGTTTTTTGATGCGAACCGTAGCGGCTTTTCAGGGCCTTCAGTATATCCGAGAGGTCTTGAGACATTAATAAGATTTTACAGAGGCTTATACTCACAAGGCAAGCCCGGCTCCTGAGTTTCTTACACTTTCTTCGAGGATTGACGATTCGACGCGGATCTCAATTACCGCGGCAAATTATTCAACTCCGGAGCACATTAATTTCGCCTTCCCCTCATGTATTAAAAATGTACACCCTGTACAGTGCGATTTTACACACATTCAGCCTGAACGCCGCTATCCAAAACAGCCCCGAACCCGTAACCTCCGGCCATTATAGGCAATTGTCGGCCTGAACTATATGGCACACATATTGCATTTTAGAAACTATCAGAGAACAAAGGCTAGAATCTCGGGCCTGTTATCGACAATAAGGCTCATGCTTCCGCCGACCTGCATCCAGCACAAAAAAATTCAGAGAGGACCGGGACACATGAAATATAGCGAAATCGAAGCAACGGGAGTCGAGACGGAAAATTTCGGCAGCACGTACGATGAGACCCCCGATACGGTAGACCTCCAGTCAGACCTCATGTTCGAAGACGAAAATCCCTCCGAGGATTCCGAGGATATTGTCTCAAAAAAGAACCAATCGTGAATCCAGGGCGAATATGCCCGACGAGCAGTTCAGGATACTTAACGACTATTTCGGCGACATAGCCAAGGAGCCGCTTCTTACGCTCAGGCAGGAAATAGAAATCCCTGCCAAGATGAAGAAGTGCGAGCACAAGGCGCGGCAGATACGGACCTACCTCGACAAAACACCGTCGAGCCCCCATAGGGATAGGCTCAACGCATCCTTCAGGGCTCATTCCCTAAAAGCCGGCGAGTTAAAAAAGAGGTTTGCCAGCGCCAACCTGAGACTCGTCATAAGCATTGCGAAGCGCTACATCAATCACGGCCTGCCCTTTCTCGATCTGATACAGGAAGGGAACATAGGCCTCATGAAAGCCATCGAGAGGTACGACCACACAAAGGGCTACAGGTTTTCGACCTACGCTTCTTGGTGGATATACCAGTCGATAACGAGGGCCATACTGGTTCACCGCGGTGCCGTGAGGGTACCGGTATACCTGCTGGAAGTCACCAGCAGGGTGTACAGGACAAAATCCCTGATACTTAAAGAATCCGGCCGCGTCCCCTCGCCCGAAGAGATCGCCAAGCACTCGGGTGTACAGCTAAAGTACGTAAAAAGGATTCTCAAAATAACGAATGAATCTATAAGCATGGATTCTCCCATAGACGGCGAGAAGAGAACTCTTTACGATTTCCTCGTGGACGAGGATTCCGTATCTCCGGACTACACCGTAATCGACTACGAGCTTAAGAACTGTGTGCGAAGCTCACTGTCTCTTCTATCCGCCAAGGAAGAAGAGGTTCTCAGGATGCGCTTCGGGATAGACAGAAGCGAGACCGTCACACTCGACGACATAGGCAGGAAATTCAAGCTCACGAGGGAGCGCATCAGACAGATTGAGAAGAAGGCTCTCAGGAAATTGGCGGTATCCAGAATGAAAGACGCTCTTAAGAATTTTAGAACGTCCTGAGCGCTGGATCTGTGTGTGAATAGACACTCCGGCCATGTGTCAACTGTGCGAATACACACAAAATTATTGACGCGCCGGCGGCTGCTATATTCAGGATAAAATTGTAATTCGTTGATAACATTGAACATTGCAAAAAATTTGTAATTGGTATGTATATTGCAGTATAGTTTATTCAAGCGGTCGGCATGGCCGATGGCTAAAAACACTTAGGAGGACTTGATGACATGAGAGTAATGTCCATTTTCTTTGCGTTTTTGTTAGTAATGGGTATTTCCTTAGGCGGAAGCGCCCTAGTTGGCAGCATTCCGTCTATGGCGCAGGACGATCCGCAGGGCGAGATCCCGGGCGGCGAGATGGCTGATGAGGCTACCGATGCGGCGGGCGACGCTGCGGACGCAGCCAGCGACGCTGCAGACGATGCAGCCGATGCGGTACAGGGCGAGATCCCGGGTGGAGATATGACCGACGAAGCCACGGACGGTTCCGGCGCTGAAACCAACGCCCCGGATGAATCGACCGAGGGTGAAATGCCGGGTGGCGACATGCCGGACGACGCCGCAAAATAAGTAACAATTTTGCAATAAAAAAAGAGGGGGCTCATGCCCCCTTTTTTATTTCCAAAATCCTCTTTCTCTTCCCAAGAACTATCCTGCTGACCAAAAAATTGCTGTGCCTGATCATATCCCGTTTATTAAAAATACATAGGATTATTCTTACACCCGCTTGCACCCCGAGCCCGGCAACCGACAACACCCGGCTACTCCAAATGCTATATACTGTTTAGCAGCAATCAATGGAGGGCACGGTATGAATAAGAAACCCACAACAGAGATTGGGTGTTCGGACGATGATCCCGAGCGCGAACAGCACGTACTGACCCGGAAGAAAAGAGACGAGCTCAGCCCGAGTGATATGATACGGCTGCTGGAGGAAGGCAATAAGCGTTTTGTTGACGGCAAGCCGATAGATTGGGACTACCGTCATGAGCAGGCTGATACCTCCGGGGGGCAGTATCCCGGGGCGATAGTGCTGGGCTGTATAGACTCCAGGGTTCCTACTGAGATTGTATTTAACCTTCGTATCGGGGATGTATTCAATGCCAGGGTGGCGGGCAATGTTGTAGATGAGGATATTGTGGGCAGCATGGAATATGCCTGCAAGGCTGCGGGAGCAAAAATAATCCTTGTAATGGGCCATACGAACTGCGGGGCGGTTAAAGGAGCGATAGACCGGGTCGAACTGGGAACCTCACACAACTGCTTGCCAGATCAAGCCCGCCGTAGACGCCGTCCGGGATGTCGAAGGTGAGCAAACGACAAAAAACAGCGCCTACGTAAGCGCTGCTGCAGAAATGAACGTGATGCTCACCATGGAAAATATCCGGAAGACGAGCCCCGTGCTCAAAGATATGGAAGAACAGAACGAAATAGCCATCGCGGGCGCCTTGCAATACGACGTCGAATCCGGGAAGGTAGAGTTTTCGATTCGAAATCCTGACCGCAATAATTATGAAATCCGGGATGGTTATACAGAGTTTCCAATATGGAAAGATGGTACGAATCCGGTAGCGCTTCTGGCCAAAATCAGGTCTTGGTAGTATAGTTTGTTCAAAATCCGAGAAAATACCTATGCGACGCTTTCAATTTATTACACTCTTAATTCTATTAGTGTATTCAGCGGGTTCTTATTCCGCCGCGCAGAATTTGCCCGACGTGGTGCCCCCGCCTTCCGGAAACAATCAGCCCGTTGATGTGAAGGTAGGGCTGTATTTGATACATATAGTAAAGATCGATCAACCTAATCAAATCTTGAGCGGCCTGTTTGAAATTACGATGCTTTGGAAGGATGACAGGCTGTCATTTCAAAGCACGGACGGTACACCCAAGAATTATTCCGGGGCGGATGCCGATAAAATTCTGGCTACAATCTGGGCCCCCGACCCCGAGATCGTCAATCAGGCGAGTAAGCCGAGCATTCAGAAAAATAATCTCACCATATTCCCCGACGGCTCCGTTATACACAGATACATATTTTCCGCAGATATCCTTACCGAGTTTGATTACACGAGGTTTCCCTTCGACGATCAGGAGCTGAGGGTGGAAATTCAATCGTTCACTTACAATTCCGATCAGTTGGTGTTCACGGCTTCGGAGCAATATACGGGCATCAGCAAATTATTCAGGAGCGATGATTGGCTTGCCTACCCCGCAAGCGTATTCGCCGGGTTTGAAAGAGCATTTGGATATGAAACCCAGAATCGGTCATACATGCTTTACGAGATAAAACTGGAAAGAAGATCCGAATTCTATGTATGGCAGATCATTCTACCCTTCTGTTTCTTCATTCTAATTTCAACCTGTGTGTTCTGGATACACTGGGTATCTATAGATAGACGAGTCGCCATCATTGCAACCTTTATGCTGACATCGGTCGCATATAATTTCCTGGTGCTAAAGTATCTTCCCAGCGTTCCGTATAAGACAATGTTAAACGCGATAATAACAGCCGGATACTTTGTGAGTGGAATATACATTGTGGCAACCATTACTTTTGAATTGTTTAAAGAAGCGGGACGTCTGAGAGCATGGGAGCTGGGAAACATAATCACCAGGTTTCTGGCTCCGATATTTATGATCGCTATATGGCTCTTGATTTACTACATTTTTATTAACAAGGAGCTCCAAATAATATATCTGGTCAAATGAGTTCTTAGGTTCAATCTTCAAGAGGCGCGTAAACGATTAAATGATCAAGGCAGAGAATAAAATTGTAGTATCGGGGATTCATATCCTCATTTTGTTATGCGGGATTGTTGTATCCATAGCAGCCGCAGGCTGCGGATCAGACAATAGCACAATTACAGGCGAAAAGTATCATAAAGTGAACGGCGTTTACGGCACTATCAAGATATCGGGCTCGACTACAATGAGCAATCTTGTGTCTCTATGGTGTAACGGCTTTTCGGATATATATCATAATACCAACTGCATGGTGGAAAGCTTCGGCTCCCGTAACGCCCCGCAAGATCTGGTAGCGGGGGGAATCGATATAGGAACGATGTCTGAGCCCATGTCGGCCAAGGATATACAGGATTTTAAAAACGCTTATGGCTACGAGCCCGAGGGTATCAAGGTGGCAATCGATATGATTGCCGTACTTGTCAACGTGGAAAATCCCGTCGGTTGCATAACCATAGACGAGCTGGACGGTGTGTATTCGAATACGTACTCATGCGAGGGATCGGCCGATATCACGACGTGGGGGGATTTAATCCAGGACGGCACATGGAAAAATATCCCCATTAAAATATACGGAAGGACTCCGGCATCCGGCACGTACGATGTTTTTAGAAAGACAGCCCTCTGTAACGGGGGCTATAAAGATGGTATTACAGAGCTGGCAAGCTCCAAGGATATAGTCGATTTTGTTTCCAAAGATGTTTATTCGATTGGATACACGGGCGCGGGATATCTAACGTCCGGCGTCAAGGCAGTTAATGTAGGCAAAACGAAGAACGACTGCTACCCTCCGAAATCCGAATTCGCCATTTCAAAACAGTACCCCTTTACGAGAGACCTTTATATATACCCGAGGGAGAATCCATCCAAAGGTATGAAAAAATTAACCAGAGAGTTCCTGAAATACATCCTGAGTAAAGACGGCCAGGAAGCGGTGCTCGATGCCGGTTTTACCGCCACGCCATCCGGGATCATCAATGAGGAAAAGAAGAAAGTGAGTGAAGGTTCGGCGAATGAACCTCTAAATCCGAAAACAGCTTTATGACCGATTGCACTTGTTTGAATAAGGGTGGTCGGGAGGCCGGACTTGAACCGGCGGCCCTGCGTCCCGGACGCAGCGCTCTAGCCAATCCGGGCTACACGCTGGTTTATTTCAAAAAAGAACCTATATGTATGCTCTGTTATTCCCCAATAATTAGAATAAAATAGCAAATTACCATGGCGGACAACCCAAGCAGCGATAGCTCTAAAAAGACAATAAATTCCTGGGCTTTATATCACTGGGCCGAGAATGCATTTGGAACTTCCGTAATGGTGGCGATTTTGCCTATATATTACAGTAAAGTTGCCGCGTCAACTCTTACACCCAATCAGGCAACAGTTTATTGGGGATACACCAACACCATCGCGCTCATCATAATAGCGATACTTGCACCAATAATTGGAACGATTGCAAACCTGCTTGGAATGAGAAAAAGGATGCTCATGATTTTCGCGGCCATAGGAATCTTTGCCACGTCGCTTCTCTTTCTTGTGAGGACTGGAGACTGGTTCATGGCATCTGCAATCTTAATCGTGGGTAATATAGCCATGGCTTTAGGAGATGTTCTCCACGATTCATTTCTTCCCCATATCGCGAGAGCAAAAGATATTGATGCCGTATCCAGCAGAGGATTTGCCTTTGGTTACCTTGGAGGCGGAATTATTCTCGCAATTAACATCGTTATTATTCAGCTGATGTCAGACAAAGGACTTGCCACCAGGCTTACCTTCATAAGTGCGGCCATATGGTGGGCTGTGTTTTCGATCCCGCTGATTATAAATGTGAAAGAACCCCAAGGTGTTGGGACAAGACAGGGGAGCGTATTTATAAATAGCATAAAGGAACTCCGCACAACACTTAAAACGGTTGGTCATTACAAACAAGTAAGCATGTTCTTGGTAGCTTTCATAATTTACAACGACGGTATTTATACAATTTTCAAGATGGCAACAATCTATGGCACAGAGCTCGGCCTTGATCAAAATACTCTCATAGGCGCGCTCTTGCTAAGTCTGGTTATCGGTGTGCCGTCATCGTTGTTCTTTGGCCGGCTTGCAAAACGTATTGGCACAAAAAAATGCATTTACATCTGCTTATTGTGTTATGTGCTGATTGCAATCGGAGCCTTTTATATATCCAGACCCATAGACTTCTGGATACTCGGCGGCGCGGTTGGAATAGCCATGGGGGGTGCACAGGCTCTAAGCCGATCTTATTTCGGATCTATGGTTCCTAAATCTAAGACAGCCGAGTTTTTCGGGTTCTACGGAATGAGCTCCAGGATAGGCGGATTTGTCGGACCATTTGTTTTTGCGGTAGTAGGCCAGATAGTCGGCAACAGCAGGTATGCGATATTATCAACACTCATATTTTTTGTAATAGGCGCAATCTTGTTAAGTCGCGTAAATGAACAAGAAGGAAGGAGCCTGGCGGTAAAAGAGGACTCTGCCAATACTGTTTGAGAGCTCATTTACCGGATTTCAGGTTATCTTCTCGTTACCGGCCGGACTATAGAGAAAAAGTGGTCGGGTGGCCGGACTTGAACCGGCGGCTCTGCGTCCCGGGCGCGGCGCTCGTAATCCCGAGCTACACCCCGACGAGGCTAATAAATTTACAATATTCCGTATGGTATTCAAGTAATTAGACGCAAAAAATATACATTGCGGAATATAGCAAAAACACAAGCCCGACTCGGGCACCCAAACCCTGAAGGCTTACCTGCATCGAATTATGTATCCGGGGGTTTTTCGAATATAATTTCTAAAGGGAGAATGAAATCCTATGGAGTTTAAGGAACTCGGCGGAACCGGCGCCACGATACCCAGTAGGCCTCGGCACCTGGCGGTACAGGGGCGGGACGAAGCCGCTACGGGCGGGCATCGACCTCGGGGCGTACCTGATCCGACACGGCCGAGGGCTACGGCACCGAGGAGGTCGTCGGTGAGGCGGTAAGCGGAATAAGGGACCGCGTTTTCTGGCACAGGTTTCGGGAAGGGACCTCGGGCACGACCGCGTTCCGCGCGGCCGAGGACAGCCTGAAGCGGCTCGGGACGGACTTCATAGATCTCTACCAGGTGCACTGGCCTAACAGCCGTTATCCGATGAAGGAAACCGCCATGGAAAGCACGGTCGATGGGGGGATGATAAGGTACATAGGGGTCAGCAACTTCAACACGTGGACGAAATGGAGAAGCGGTTTCAGCGCTCCGTAACAATCCGCTGGTGTCGAATCAGGTTATCTACAATCTGAACGCCAGAGGGAATCGAGGACGTTATCCCCTACTGCGTCAGGCACAACATAACCATCATGGCCGCACGCCGCTCGACGACGGCAGCCTCGCCAAGGGGCTCGCGGCACTCCTCAGGAAATGGCGGTGCTCGATGAGATAGCGGAAGAAACGGGAAAAACCATGGCGCAGGTCGCGCTCCCGCTGGTACATACGGCGAAAATGTGATAGCTATTCCGAGAATCGAACACGCTCAGGACAGTAGAAAACTGCGAGGCATCAGGCTGGCGGCTCACACTAGCGCAAAAGAGCAGCTCGATTCGCCTTCGAAGGGTACTGGTAATCCGGGCGCCTTTCTATGTTATATTTCACATCTGCAATATTTGAAGCTGCGGGTATCCAACCATAATAAAATCGGAGGCATGATGTCCAGCAACCAATCGACGGCAAAAATGAACTGGGACCTCGGGAGTTATTTCCCCGAATACGGCGGCCCGGAGATGAAGAGTTCGAAAAAGCTAAAGGCTGACATAGCGGCCGTGCAGAAAAAGGCCGCCGCCCTCCCCTCGCTCGGCGCTGACAACATGGCCGAGTGGGAAGATATAGTCCTCGAGGCCGAGGACATCATGAGCCGCTACAGCCACATCGATTCATACATCGGATGCCTGGCTTCCGCGGACGGGCTCAACGAAGACTACGTCCGCGAGGAAGGAGAGATGTCGGCCATGCATGCCGAGCTCTCCAAGCTGAAGGTCGAGCTCATAAGGGCGCTGAAGGGCGTCCCGGAGGAGGTCTTCGACCGGTTCACGGAGCGGGAAAAACTCTCGGACGCCGCCTACTACATCGGAAGGCTCAGGATATTATCCGAAAGGAGCATGAATCCTGATAAGGAAATATTGGCCTCGGACCTCGGCGTGGACGGTATAAGCGCGTGGGGCCGGCTATACGATACGGTTTCGAGCAGGCTCGAATTCGAAATGAAATATCCAGACGGCACGGTGAAGACCCTTCCCATATCCCAGAGGCGCTCGCTTATGGAAAAGCCCGAGAGGACATCCGAAAAGCGGCATTCCGGGCGGGAACCGTGCATGGGAAGACCATTGAAGACACGGCAGCCGCGGCGCTGAACGCAATTTCCGGCACAGGCTTACGCTCAACGAGTACCGCGGCATCGACCATTTCCTCGACGTCGCGCTCCTCAGTCGGGCATCAGCCGGAAGACCCTCGACGCCATGTTCGAGGCGATTTACGACGAGATAGAGCTCCCGAAGGACATACTCCGATTCAAGGCGCAGACAATGGGCAGAAAACCGTCGCCTGGTGACCTCGGAGCACCGCTCGTACATCGAATCAACCAGACGCTCAGCTGGCCCGACACAGAAGCTCGTCGAGAAGTCGTTTTCAGCATCATATCCCGCGCTCGGATCGTACGCCCAAAGCGCTTTCGATAAGAGGTGGATAGACTGGGCCCCGAGGGAAGGCAAAAGGCCGGGAGGGTTTTGCACCGGCTCGCTCCTGACGAAAGAGTCCCGCATCTTCATGACGTACAACGAGACGCTCGGCGACGTGCTCACGCTCGCGCACGAGGCCGGACACGCCTTTCACAGCCACGTGATGAGCGACATAGGCCTTACTCGCACTTCTACCCGATGACGCTCGCGGAATCGGCCTCGACGTTCGGCGAGATGATCCTGACCGAGGGTATACTCCGTGAGCCGTCCATGGAGACACCGAAAAGGCTCATGCTCGACACAGAAATCAACCACGGCGCAATATATCTCATGGACATTCCGGTACGCTACGAGATTCGAAAAGGCATTCTATGAAGAGAGGCAGGAAGGCGAGGTAAGCGTGAGCCGCCTTAAGGAGCTTTATGTTGAAACACAGCGGCGCGTCTTCGGCGACGTGCTCGAAGAGGCGGCGAGGACCCTACTTCTGGGCCTCAAGCTCCACTTCTACATCGTCGGGGTCACATTCTACAACTTCCCCTACACGTTCGGCTATCTCCTCAGCCGGGGGCTCTTCTCTCTCTTTAAAAAAGAGGGGGCGGACTTTTTGCCGAAGTACGAGAAGTTCCTTCGCCTCTCGAGGCTCTGACACTGCGGAGAACGTAGCCAAGAGAAGCATGGGAATGGACCTCGAAACTCCGGGATTCCTGGGGGAGTCGATAAGATCCCTGAGAGCCTTTCGAGAAGCTTATAGAGCTTGCCGGTAGCCTTGGACTCTCGAAGGTTAAGATCGTAACGGAGTAGGAGATTCCAATATCGGCCAAGAGGCCGGAGAGCGTGGATTCATCAGCCCGCCACGGACGGTCAGCCGCCTACGTTGCGTTCGGCGAATTGAAGCCCACGTCCAGGATAAGAGACGCCATTATAACGAGCATGTAAAGGATAGAGGCTCGAAAGCCTTGCCGTAACCGGTGTTGTAGAAAGCGCGCTCTTTATTATTACGTATTCGAAATACAGGCCCGAGATAACGGCGAATGGCGTAATAATAGGAACAGTACCCGAGAAACCAGAGCGAAAGACTAAGTGGGAAATGAAAACGGAATAAAGAAGAATCATGACATTCGTATATTTCGTCCCCATTGCCCCCGGCATTACGGGAATACCGGCCTTCTTGCATAGTCGATCCTGTGGGCGAGGGCCCAGAAATGCGGCGGCTGCCAGAGCATCATGAATATGAACAGTATGACGTCCACACCGAGTGCGGGATTCACGGCCGCATATCCTATGAGCACGGGAAGTGCGCCGGGCAGCCCCCCGAGAATAGTTCCGTAGGGCGAGCTCCGCTTGAGGTAGAGCGTATAAAGTAGAGCGTAGCTCAGTATGGCGGCTATGGTCAGAGCCGCGTTTACGACGTTAAGATAATAGAACGAAACGAAGAGCGAGATGGCTATAAAGACGAATGCGATCGCAACGGCCGTTTTCTCGCCGATGACGGTAAGGGCGTCAACGCGCTTACTGAGCCTGCTCATGAGCACGTCTATACGCCTGTCGAGAACGTTGTTGAGGATCGCGGCCCCGCCGCGCTCAAAAGGAGCGAGATTGGCGCTTCGACCGTGAGATAGATCGGTATTTGGACGCCAGCACCATACCGGCAAACCCGGTGAACGCAACGCTCGTTATTATGCCCGGCTTCGTAAGGAGAACCGTCGAGACTACAATATTCGAAGCTCCCCTATCGACGTTCTCGATCGTATTCATGTTTACCCCCTCATGGCCTTCCTGAACCGGCATAAATCCTCCTCATCCCCAAGAACCAAGTATAGAGGAATAACGATAGTATGAGTAGAGCGACCGATAAATGAAGCGCGGCCGCTGCGAAGTGAAGCTTCGTATGTATTATTCCAACACCGAGAATAATCTGGATTACTATGAGCCCGAGCGCTATGCCGAACGCCGCACGGTAGCGCTTGAACCCTTCTACAAGCCATGTGGATATGAAAAATCCGAGTACGATCAGGGTTATGACGTATGCGGCGACCCTGTGAGCGAAGTGGTTCAGGACCATGCCGGAGAGCTCGGGGGGTATCCAGTACCCGAGGCACTTTGGAAAGTCCGGGCATGCAAGCCCCGAATTCGAGTGCCTGACATAGGCTCCAAGAACCGCCTGGAAGAAAATCAGGATAGCCAGGAAAAAAAATACGCCGTTATACCCGCTGAGTGTGAATATAGGTTTTACCTTCTCGCCGTCGAAGAAGACTATGTAAAGCGTTAGCGAGAATATCACCATTGCGTTCGCGAAGTGAAACGTCGTGAGATCAACCGGGATCTCGAGTAGGACCACTATCCCGCCGAGTACTATCTGGAAAGCGAGGAGACAAACTATAATGACCGGAATCAGCTTCGTCCAGCCGTCGTAGCTCCGGAGTCTCTTGTACGAGAGATACACCAGGAAAATTGAGGTGACGCCGCCTATTACCCTGTGCGTATACTCCATGTAGATATCCCATCTGTACGGAGGAACCACGCTCCCGTGGCAAAGCGGCCAGTCCGGACATCCCAGCCCGGCCCCTAGGCCGGACACCAGATTGCCCCATATTAAAAGCAGGAAAAGAAAGAAAAGGGTGATTTTACCGATCATTAATCTATTTTTTCGTCAGGGTACCACAACCCTCGTAAACGTATCCACGAACGTCATCGTGATGAGGAGAAAAAGAAGTCCAAGAGGGAAAAGGGCAAATACCCAGGTTATGGAATCCTCGAATTTCAGGTGCATGAAGAAAAGGGCGACGAGCGCGGCCTTAATCGACGCAACTGCCATCGCTATCACGACGTTCATGGTGCCGAAATCGACGTACGACACGTATACCGTGATGACAGTCAGCACCATAAGCGCTGCCCAGATAATAAAATATGTCTTGTAAGTGGTTATATGCTCGTGTTTGTCAGAATGCGAGTGCGATGCCATGTTTTTATCCTCCGGCTATCCAATAAGATAAAGTAACGGAAACAGATAAATCCAGATAAGGTCAACCAGGTGCCAGTAAAGCCCGCCCAGCTCGATAGGCGTGTTGTACTTCGAGTTGAACTTGCCCTTCAGCGTCAGCACGAAGATGACCCCGAGTATTCCCAGACCGATGAAGACGTGGATCATGTGAAGACCCGTCATGAGAAAGTAGAGAGAGAAGAATATACTCGTGTCCGGATATATATGGTGCGAAAACTTTGCGCTGTATTCGAAGTATTTTATTACGCCGAATATAAAACCGCAGATGATCGTTATCAATATGAGTATGGCGGCTGTCTTCTGCCTGCCCCACTTGATAGCGGACACACCCATGGCCATCGTCAAACTGCTGAAGATAAGGACGCAGGTGTTAATAGCACCCATAGTTCTGTTGAGCTCCAGATGCTGCTCGTAGAACATTTCGGGATACCTCGCGTGGAATATCGCGTAAGCCGCGAATAATCCCCCGAAAAGCAGTATTTCAGTTCCGAGGAAGAGCCACATCCCCAGCTTCGAGGAGCTGTACTCCGTCGCCGGATCCATGTGGTGATCGTGTGATTGATCGATGCCAGCTTCTGCCATGTCTTGGTTAAACCTCCAGCTCCTTCTTTTTTCCGTAACCGTACGTCCAGTCGGTTACCTGCGGTATCTCTTCGAAATTCTCATGCGGCGGGGGTGACGGAATCTGCCACTCGAGAGAAAGCGAGTTGTACGGATTTGCCGGCGCCTTCGGGCCGTTTATCAACCCCGAGATGAGGTTGATAACCATGATTAGTATCCCAAACCCGAGTATCCAGGAGCCGTAAGTCGAAAGCGACATAAGCGATTCGAACTCGGCCGGGTAGGTCGCGTAGCGCCTCGGCATACCCTGAATCCCAAGGAAGAACTGCGGGAAGAACGTTACGTTAAAGCCGACGAAGATGAAGAACCATGCTATCTTCGCTACGGTTTCGTTGAACATCTTTCCGAACCACTTCGGGTACCAAAAGTGAAGCGCCCCGAAGAAGCCCATGACTGTACCGCCTATCATGACGTAGTGCATGTGCGCAACTACGAAGTAAGTGTCGTGAAGGTGAATATCGGCAGCGAGCGCCCCGAGGAACACGCCGGTGAGTCCGCCTATCGTGAACAGGAATATAAATCCGAGTGCGTAGAGCATGGCGGAATGCAGCTGGATCGAGCCTTTGTAAAGAGTGGCTATCCAGTTAAACACCTTTATAGCCGTCGGTATGGCGACAAGAAACGTCAAGAACGAGAAGATCATTGCCGCCGTTTCGGAAATACCGCTCGTAAACATGTGGTGGGCCCAGACGAGGAAGCTAATGGCCGCGATACCAAGGCTGGAATATGCTATAGCCTTGTAACCGAATATCGGCTTTCTCGAAAAGACCGGGATAATTTCGGATATAACGCCCATCGCCGGGATGATCATGATGTAAACCGCAGGATGGGAATAGAACCAGAAGAAGTTCTGGAAGAGTATCGGGTCGCCGCCCTTGGCAGGGTCGAAGAATCCGACGCCGAGCGTCCTCTCTGTTATAAGGAGAAGAAGTGTTATTCCGACGACAGGAGTTGCAAGGAGCTGAAGCACGGCAGTCGCATAAGAAGCCCATATGAAAAGCGGAAGCCTGTGCCACGTCATTCCCGGCGCCCTCATTTTGTGGGTCGTAACGATGAAGTTAAGACCCGTGAGAATCGACGAAAATCCGAGAACGAAAACACCGAAAGTCATTAGAACGACGTCTGTATTGGTTGTTGCGCTGTAAGGAGTATAAAAAGTCCATCCGGTATCGGCCGGTTTTAAAAGGGCCATCAGGAGAATGGCGGTACCGAGAAGATAAATCCAGTAACTTGCTATATTCAATTTGGGGAACGCGACGTCTCTCGCACCTATCATAAGAGGAATGAGGAAGTTCCCGAAACTCGCCGCCAAGCCCGGGACGATGAAGAAAAAGACCATAATCGAGCCGTGCAGCGTGAAGAGTACGTTATAAGTATGCGGATCGACAAAGTCGGACGCAGGGGTAAGCAGCTCGAACCTCATAAGAAGGGCGATGATGCCGGCCACCAGGAAAAACAGTGAAGTAGACACCAGGTATAAAATCCCGATTCGTTTATGATCCGTCGTGAGAATCCAGGAGAGAAACCCCTTCTTCTCCAGGAACGGGACATATACGTCGTGGGCAATCGTATGATTTGCCATTTTAAATCGCCTCCTTGAACTGAAACCCTTTTATTTTAGTGTTTTGATATAAGCAATAACGGCCGTCACTTCGTCATCACTTAGTATACCCTTAAACGACGGCATAACCGGCTGAAATCCCTTGACGACCTGGGACTGCGGCTCGAGTATCGATTGCCTGAGATAATTCTCGTCCGCATCGACATTAGAGCCGTCTGCAAGCTCCACCGTGTGTCCGAAAACACCTTTAAACGACGGCCCGACAAGCGTGGAGCCGTCTACGCTGTGACATGCATTACACCCCTTTTCTTTATATATCTTCTCGCCGAGCTCGGCCGGGGGCAGCGAAGCCACAGCCCCTCCTCCCTCGCCCGGAAGACCGTTCTCCCATATGTCGTATGCCTCGGGGCTGAGCACGTTAACCTTCCCGAGCATGACGGAATGGCCCGTGCCGCAGTACTCGGCGCAGAATATATCGAACGTCCCGATTTTGGTGGGAGTGAACCAGAGCTGAACGTAGCGGCCCGGGAGAACGTCCTGCTTTACGCGAAATCCCGGGACGAAAAAGCTGTGCAGTACGTCGTCGGACATCATGACGAGCCTTACAGGCCTGTTCTGCTCTACGTATAGCTCGTTAAGCGTCTTTTTACCGTTGTAATAGTCGAAGGTCCAGAGCCACTGCTTGCCGGTGACCGTAATATCCACAGAATCGGCCGGGGGCGTTCTCATTTCCTTATATACGACGAAGCCGTATACGAAAAGAGCTATTAGGAGTATTGATGGAATGACAGTCCAGATAATTTCGAGCGGCTCGCTGCCGGTAATGTATGGCGTCTCTTCGTCGTCTCTCTTTCTTCTATACTTAACCGCGAAAACAACGAGAATCACGGTTATAAGCACAAAGAAGAAGAGGGACAACAAGGTTATTGTCAAAAGCACCCCGTCTACCTTGCCCGCAAGATTAGATGCTACCTCTGGAATCCAAGTCATAAGTTTATTTTAAACCTCCCATTCTCCTATTCGGGTCCTTTTTTCTCTCTCCTCCAGAAATACGTAAGCACGCCGCAAAGTGCAAGCAAGGTGATGACCCCTCCCGCCTTGACTACGTTCAGAGCCTTGAGTGCGTACCTTTTCCCGATCGGGTCGAACTCGTAGCAGAAAAGCACTACCTTGTTCAGTATTCCGGAGGTCCCGATCTGTCCCTTTGCCGCTTCCACGAGAGAGAGTCTGAAATCAAGTGGTTCGTACTGAATGCCCTCAAGATAACGTGAAATCTTCCCGTCCGGCGTGAGGACCATAATGGCCGAGGGGTGGGCGAACTCATCGCCGTCCTCCAGGAATTTAAAACCGACGGCACCCGTCAATTTCGCAATATTTTCAGCGTCGCCGGTGAGGAACATCCAGTCCCCAGAAGAGGGCTCGCCGCGAAGGACATTCTTCCTGTATCTTTCGCCCTTCTCAGACGCCATCTCCGGCGTATCATCCGGATCAAAGCTGACTGTTATGATTCTGAAATCCTTTCCTACGGTGAATGACTTCTGTTCGTTTACTACCTGAAGCAGGCCATCCGAAGCAAAAGTGCAGATGCGCGGGCATTGGAAATAAACGAGGCTGAGGACAGTGGGCCCGTCCTTGTAGAGGACGTCCTTGAAATCAACTTCATTCCCGTTTTCATCCTTTAATGTAATGCCGTCGGGAATGACGTCGCCGAGCTTGTCGTCCAGTCCAACGTTCTTTATGTCCCTCGAATCCGTGATTGCCGCCGCAAAATCGGCACACAGCAAGACCGCCAGAACCGCCAGAACATAAATTTTCAATTGCTTTGTATACATTATTGATAACCGCATTTATGACCGCTTCACCCTGCCCATAAATACCGCTTAGCCACAACAACCGTTCCAATCAGTCCAGAATCCGCTGTAAATATTAAATCATAGTATGAGGTGGGTGAAGGACATTATAATACAACTCCAACGGATAAAAAATCCGCAAGAGAATACTCCCAGAACAACCTGAAAACGTGGAAGATTCTATCCTATTCTGCCTTCATGTCAAGTTGCATCAACGCCCTTCCGCCGGGGCCGCCACGTTGAATTATGCGGTTTAGATTTTAGAATAATTATCATGATATCGATTACTCACACGGGCCTTATGGTAGGCCACGCATCAGACCCCGGCGCTATAACCGGATGTACCGTGCTTCTCTTCGACAAACCGGCCCTGGGGGCCATAGACCTTAGAGGCGCGGCACAAGCACGAGGCAGATTGATCCCCTACTCACGACACAGCACTTTCGGCAAAATCCACGGCCTTTTACTCACTGGCGGGAGCGCGTTTGGGCTCGACGCCGCCGGGGGGTAATGAGGTATCTCGAAGAGCGACATAGGGCTCGACGTCGGATACGGACTCGTCGTGCCGTCCGTGCCGACAGCCGTCATATTCGACATCGGCATCGGGAAGAACATAAGGCCTGATGCCGAGATGGGGTACAGGGCATGCGTGAACGCCTCGTACGATGGAGTCGAGGAAGGTAGCGTCGGGGCCGGGACCGGCGCTACGATAGGGAAGCCCCCGGCCTCGGGCACGCGACGAAGGGCGGGCTCGGAACAGCCGCCTACAAATTCGACAACGGTGTCATAGTGGGCGCCGTCGCTGTGGTGAACGCGTTCGGCGACGTCGTCTCCGAAAGAACGGCAGTATTATAGCCGGGGTGCGCAAGACCCCCGAGAGCGCGGAGTTCGCTAGCACCGTAAAGCTGTTCAAGGAAGGCGTCAGGTTCCGTCCGGGCGGCGGACAAAACACAACGCTCGCCGTTGTAGCCGTAAACGCCAGGTTCACGAAGTCCGAGCTCGGAAGCGATAGCCAGCATAGCCCAGACGGGGCTTTCGCGGGTGATATCGCCTGCGCACACAGTCGCCGACGGCGACGTCGTGATAGCGGTCTCGTGCGGGACTTGGAAGGCGACGCCAACGTCTGGCAGATCGTAGGCGGCTGAGCTGGTCGAGGAATCGATAATGAGAGCCGTAAGCCTTTCGAAGGGCATGGGAGGCGTGCCGAGCGCGAGCGACCTTAACGGAAAAGGGGCTACCTGAGCTCGACGGCGGCTTCGGGTATCGGGAACTTCCGCATCCTTATCCCGAGGACTATGCCTATACCTATCATAGCAGTAAGGGTCGATGAGCGCCGTAGCTGAGTATAAGGAGCGGCACGCCCGTGATGGGAAGAAGCCCTATAACCATGCCTACGTTCACGACGGCATGCCAGAAGAACATAGCAGCGATACCGTAGCAAACCAGGATCGAGTATGTGTCTTTAGATCGGCTGGCCGTATCCAGTATCCAGAGGATTATCATAAAATAGAGAAGAAGCGCGAAGAAGCCGCCGACAAAACCCCACTCCTCAGCGAGAACCGAAAACGCGAAGTCCGTTTGCTGGGCGGGGATGAACCTCAGCTGGACTGCGAGCCCGCCATGAACCCTTTCCCGGTGAACTTGCCCGAGCCAACGGCTATCTGGGACTGTATGGCGTTATAGCCCGAGTTAAGCGGGTCGCGGGCCGGATCGAGAAACGTCATGATTCGGCTCTTTTGATACGGCTTCATGAAGTAGTGCCACGCGGGATAGGAGAACCCGACGACGACGGCGAGTATAATCGCAAGCGTAATCTTCTTGACCCCCATGAAGAGAATCATGCTGCCAGATATGAGTATTATGAGGAGCCCCGTGCCGAGGTCGGGCTGAAGCATAACCAGGACGAGAGGCAGCGCCGACCAGGAGCGCGGGCTTTACGAGATCGGGAAGCCCGTATGGAAAGCCCTCGTAGTCGCTGTCGTAGAACCTTGCGAGCGCGAGCACGACGGGTATCTTCGCGAGCTCGGACGGCTGGATGCTTGCGAACGGCCCCAGCATTATCCAGCTCTTGGACCCTGCCACTTCCTTCCCGAATACGAGGACGAATATCAAAAAGGAATATCGACGCGCCGTAGATGTGAAGGGAGTATCTCTTTATCATCTTGTTGTTTATGAAAGAGACGAGCACCATTACCACCACACCGATGGAAAGCCATATAGCCTGCTTCTTGAAGTATACGAGGCCGGTTTGGTACGATGCGCTGTAAAGATTGAGGAGCGCCAGCGCCGCGAATGCGATGGTCATGAAGAAGAGCGACCATCCGAAGCTGTAGAGGAGCCAGCCTGTCAAACATTATCATCGGCGTCTCTCTCCTTCTTGAGGTCAAAATAATATTCTATGATCTTTTTGGCCAGAGGCGCCGCAACCGAGCCGCCCTTGCCCCCGTGCTCGACGACCACGCTAACAGCTATCTCGGGCTTGTCCGCCGGGGCGAACGATGTGAACCACGCATGGTCCATGTGTTTTTTCGCATCTGTCTGCGAACCGAGCGAAATCACCTGCGCCGTACCGGTCTTGCCCGCAACTTCAATATCCTTGAGACGGGCTCCCTTTCCTGTTCCTCCAGGTTCGTTCACGACCCCGACCATGGCTTCCCTTATGAGGGCCAGCGTGCTGTCCTCCACAGGAATATGCCCGTGCGGCGGGATAATATTGACCGTGGTCTCACCGCTGAAGGCTACTTCCTTTATGACGAGCCTGGGCGTCAGCAGCGTCCCTCCGTTGGCTATGGCAGCCGTCATCATGGCGACCTGAAGAGGGGTCGCGCTGACATATCCCTGCCCGATCGCGGAAACTATGGTCTCGCCCTTGTACCAGGGCTTTTGAATCTTTCGAGTTTCCATTCCCTGCTGGGAGCGACCCCGACCCTTTCCTCTATTCCGATGCCTGTTGGCTGGCCGAATCCGAATGCGGTCATGTACTTCGAGAATTTATCGATACCGAGTTTTTCAGCCAGTTTGTAGAAATATACGTCGCAGGAGTGAACCAGCGCTCTGCCTCATGTTCATCGATCCGTGCCCTCCCCTCTTCCAGCACCTGTACGTATGTGTACCGAGCCTGTAGGAGCCGGGGCAATTGAATCTCATGTCGGGGTCGATAACCCCTTCTGTCATAGCCGCAGCTAGCGGGACCATCTTGAAAACGGAGCCAGGCGCGTAAAGACCCTGCGTCGCCCTGCTTACGAGTGGATAGTTTTTGTCGTTAAGGAGCTCGGCCCATTTCTTGGCGTCGATTCCCTTGACGAAGTCCGCGGGGTCGAACGTCGGCCTGCTCGCCATCGCCAGCACGTCGCCGTTCCTTACGTCGATAACGACTATTGCGCCGAACTCTTCACCGAGCGCATCTTCTGCAGCCGTCTGCAGGTCCAGGTCTATCGAAAGAAGGACATCCTTTCCCGGAACGCTGTTCTTGTTGATGAGGTCTTTTCTGAAGAGGTCTGAGTGAACTTCCCTTCCGAGGGCGTCCGTCACCTTCTGGACGAAACCGTCTTCTCCCCTGAGGGAATCCTCCCATGTTTTCTCGACGCCGCTCTTTCCGACGAGGCCGTTCCAGTTGAGCTCGGGGTTGGCATCGAGCTCCGCTTCGCTCACCTTCCCGATGTAACCGAGGAAGGATGCGCCGAGGACGCCGTGGGGATACTGGCGCAGATTATTGACTTCGATCATGAGCCCGGGAAGCGAGCTTCTCCGCGCCTCTATCACCGCGAGCTGGTCGCGGTTGATGTCCTGCGCAATGGTGACGGCCTTGAACCTGTTCTTCCTCGTAGCCTGGAGAATCTTCTCCCTTACCTTCGGGCTTTCGAGGTCGAGTATGAGAGATAAATTATCGCTCAGGGCCTGAATATCCTCGACGTCCTTCGGAAGAACGGAAATATCGAACGACGGCCGGTTCACGACAAGCTCGCGGCCGTAGCGGTCGAGCACCCTCCCCCTCGGGGCGGGGACCCTTTCGATCCTGACCCTGTTGCCGACCGAGAAGCTCTCGAACTCGTCGCCCTTTATGACCTGGAGGAACCAGAGCCTCGAGACGAGCGCAGCAAACGCCACGCAAAGGATTATCGTCGATATGACGAGCTTACCTTTGAAGTCTTGCATATGCCTTTCCAGCCGCCCAGAAGAGAGGCACCCCGACGGCGGTGTTCACCACGCCACGGAGCAGTATCTCGCCGAGCGGCAGCCTTAATCCGGACTCTCCTCTGATTACTATTATAGTCATTATGAACAGCCACGTAAAAACAGTGCTTCCGAATATGACGAGCCCCTGAACCAGATATTTTTTGAGGTATACGTGGCTCGAGCTCGACTTTACCAGGATGTATGCGCTCAGGCGCGAAAGCGTAAACGTTCCGGGCAGGTTCCCCGAAAGGACATCCATGAGATAGCCGTTTCCCGCGGCTATCAGAAAACTGCCCCTTACTTCGGAATATATCGCCAGAAATACAATAAATATAAGATTGAGGTCGGGATAGATATGCCCGCTGCTTGGGGACAGCACCGTCGTCTGAAGCGTTATCAGCACGAGCGACACCACAGCGAGTAACGGAATCAGAAGAGCGCTATTCATTTAGCACCAGGCTGTTTACGGGTTTTTGAATTATCAGCACCTCTTCGAGCGAGTTCAGATGTACGTGCGGTGAGATTTCGGCATTGATGAAGCTGCCCTTGGATCCAATGCTCGTAACCGTCCCTATCACGACGCCCTTCGGGAAAAAGCCATCCTTCCCCGACGATATCACCTTGTCCCCTTCGCTCACGTCCGATTTCTTTTCTATATAATCCATCTCGCACCCGGCCCCCGTGCCCTTAACTATCCCTCGTGCTCGCGTCCTGTGTATGTAGGCATCCACGGCGCTCACTGGGTCCGTGATCAAGAGAACTTCGGAGCTCCTGTCACCGGCCACCAGGATCCTTCCCACTACGCCGTCGAATGACGCGACCGGCATGCCCTCGGTCACGCCGTCCCTTGTGCCCTTGTCCACGATTATCACCTGCGAGCGGAGTATCGAAGGGCTCGCGCCGATTACGTTGGCGGGGACTGCGGGATAGGAGCTCTCATCCCTGAACTCGAGGAGCTTTCTAAGCCGCGCGTTCTGGATGCCCGCCTCGGCAAGCTCGAATTTCTCGCGGCGGAGACGGCTGATCTCTTCCTTCAGCCGTACGTTCTCTTCCCTTAAATTAACGAGGTGTATGTAATCGTTCCAGACTCCGGACATAACGCCCGCAATGGAGGATACGAACTTTTGTGGATAGTAGGTGAGCGTCAGCACGAATCTCGCGGCCGGGGTCTGTTTTTCCCGTTTTTCGAGGCTCAGAGAGAACAGCTGTATCGCTATGAGTAGTAGAACTATGACAATGAAAATTGTGCGGCGTTTCAGAAAGCCCATTTGTGTACGCTAACAACTGAAGTCTCTTGGCCTCGCGGCTGTGCCGCGCTTTACGAATAGCTGATGCTGACTTCCCTAAGGAGGTCGAGCTCGTCGAGCGCCTTTCCCGACCCGTAGACGACGCATGTCAGCGGGTCCTCGGCGCGGGATACCGGAAGACCGGTCTCCTCTTTTATGAGCTGGTCGAGATTACCGAGCAGCGCACCGCCCCCGGTGAGCATGATTCCGCTATCGACGATATCCGCCGCAAGCTCCGGCGGCGTCCTTTCGAGTGTCTGCTTTATGCCCTCGACAATAAAGCTCACGGGTTCCGTCAGCGCCTCCTTTACCTCTTCGGACGTTATCTCGATAGTGCGCGGGATACCGGCCCGGAGGTCCCTGCCCTTGACGTTCATCGAGCCTATCTCGCCGTTACCGAGAACCTTGCCGAGCTTTTTCTTTACGTCCTCTGCCGTCCTTTCACCGATAAGCATGTTGTAGTTACGTTTCACATACTGGAGTATTGCCTCGTCGAGCTTGTCGCCGCCTACTTTTATGGACTTGCTGACGACTATGCCCGCAAGCGATATGACCGCTACGCTCGTCGTGCCGCCGCCGATATCGACGACCATGTTGCCCGTGGGCTCAGTGACGGGCATGCCCGCCCCGATAGCAGCCGACATAGTCTCTTCTATGAGATAGACTTCCCTTGCCCCGGCGGCTTCGGCGGACTCCCTGACCGCTCTTTTCTCGACCTCTGTGATTCCTATGGGTACGGAGACTATAATCCTCGGCCGTACAAAGCTTTTCCTGTTGTTGTGGGTTTTACGGATGAAATATTCAAGCATTTTCTGAGCAACGTCGAAGTCCGCGATGACGCCGTCCTTAAGCGGCCTTATGGCCTTGATGGAGCCCGGCGTCTTACCGACCATGTTCTTCGCTTCGCGCCCTACCGCCAGTATCTTTTTTATTCCTCTAGAGTCTTCCTGCACCGCCACAACGGACGGTTCGTTGGCTACAATACCCTTACCCCTTACATATACGAGTGTGTTCGCGGTGCCGAGATCAACCGCCAAATCGTTAGAGAACCACCCCAGAATCGTATCAAATATCATGTCCCATCGCCTCCTGCCCTAATTATAAAATAGAAATTAGTAAAATGTTACTGGAGATTTAGAAAAGATACTCAATGCCCAGCCTTAAGTATCTGAAAACACAAAAATAACCTAAACTGATACTATAATAGAGGGGGAGATAAAATCAAGGATTATAGGGGGTTAATTTAGTTAAAAAGACGATTTTTCTTAATTCGCCGGGCCGGATCGAACAAACGGGAGCGGCTTAACGGTGCCTTTCCCTTTTGGGCCTTCGGGAGACGAAATATCCACTTCCGTCCCGGGCTCGACGAATTCCCGCCTTAGATATCCGAGCGCTATGCCGCGCACGAGGGCAGGTGAAAAGGCCGGGCTAGTGATCCCGCCTATTTTCTTTTCTCCGGCGAAGATTTCGGCGCCCGCCGAGGGGGTAAAGCCCTCTTCCATGACAATGCCCGAGAGATGCCTGTTCACGTGACCACGCCACTTTATTCGGGCCACGACCTCTTGGCCAATGTAACATCCCTTCTCGAAGCTGAGCGCGTTCCATATGCCGGCCTCGATAGGTATCGTATCCTCGTCCATATCCCTTCCGTATATTGGAATGCCTGCTTCTACGCGGAGGATCTCTAGCGCACGGGAACCGACGGGCTCCATGCCGAAGCTCTTTCCCTTTTCGAGAAGATAATTCCACACTTCTTCAGCGCCGCCGGCGGGAACGTAAAGGTCGAAGCCTCCTTCGCCCGTCCTGTCGGCAGAGGCGCAGATGATCTCCATCCCGAAAATCGCGCCTTTAAAATGCCCATGCTCTTTTAGCTCTGGAATGGTTATGCCCGCTGCTCTGAGAACACTCTTCGACTCCGGTCCCTGAACGGAAAAGAGGGAAAGCTCATCTGTAACGTCGTCCACTGTAGCCTTGTAAGAGAGCCTGTATTTGAGTAATAGGTCCTTAACCTTCACGTTAAGTCCCGGCTCGAGATCGAGCAGAACAGAATCCGGTTCCTTGTAAACGCGCATGTCGGAGAGCATCCTTCCCTTCACTGTAAGAACGGCGGCATACGCGCCGTCGCCGTCAGCAAGTTTCATGACGTCATTCGTCAGCATCCCCTGGAGAAACTTGAGGTGCTCCTTTCCGGCAAGGCGCAGCTTTCCCCTCGCGGAGAGGTCGAGTAAACCCGCTTTGTTCCTTACTGCCTCGTATTCCCCAAGCCAGCCGCCGTACTCCTCCGGCATCATAGCAGTATTGTTGCCAGTATTGACCGGGGCGTCGCCCGCTTCGCTTAATGTCTCTTTACTTTCCATTGCGATCTCTCCGTATTGTTTAGTATAACCAGAGGGCGCGGTTTGCCGAAACGGCCTTTGCTCTCTACGGTGAAGTTGAATCCATAGCGCGGTTTCAGATATCTAATCCTGAACATCGGCATACGGAGCCGGTTTTTATACTTGAAAAACCGCCTTCGAAATGTAGTATAAAGCTGAGTCCGGAAGGACGAAAAGCGAGGTAACGGATGATAGACAAGAGCACTCTTACAAAAAAACAGAAGGTAGTAATAATGGGCTCCGGCCCGGCCGGGCTGACGGCCGCGATATACACGGCAAGGGCTAACCTGGAGCCGCTCGTTTTCGAGGGACTCGAAGCCGGGGGGCAGCTAACGCTCACGACGGACGTCGAGAACTTCCCGGGATTTCCCGAGGGCATACAGGGCCCGGCGCTCATGAATGCCATGAGGCAGCAGGCCGAGAGGTTCGGCGCTACGTGCCTTCGTGAAAGAATAGACTCCGTCGATTTCAGCGAAAGGCCTTTTAAGGTCGTGTCCGGTGACATGACGTTCGAGGCCGAGACATTCATAATCGCATCGGGGGCGTCCGCAAAGATGCTCGGAATAGCGTCCGAAAAGCTCCTCCTCGGAAGGGGCGTATCGACCTGCGCCACTTGCGACGGGTTTTTCTACAAGGACAAGGAAATATTAGTAGTAGGCGGCGGAGACAGCGCCGTCGAGGAAGGAACGTTCCTCACGAAGTTCGCCTCCAAGGTAAACATCGTACACAGAAGGGACCAGCTGAGGGCCTCGAAGATAATGCAGGAAAGGGCGTTCAAAAACCCGAAAGTGGATTTCATATGGAACGCCGTGATCGAGGAGATTCTCGGAGACGTAGAGAAAGGCGTAACCGGTGTCGTGCTTAAGAATACCGAGACCGGCGAAACCACCCGTAAGGACATAGACGGTATATTCATTGCCATCGGGCATACGCCCAACACGTCTATTTTCAAAGGGAAGCTCGACATGGACGAGGTCGGGTATCTCATAACCAAAGAAGGCTCGACCGAAACGAACGTGCCGGGAGTCTTCGCCGCGGGCGACGTCCGCGACAACAAATACCGCCAGGCTATAACAGCCGCAGGCTCGGGATGTATGGCAGCAATCGACGCCGAAAAGTTCCTAGAAAGCCAGGGGGAATAAAACCCGAATTCTCAGGCGGGGCGGTCCGCGCTCCGCTTCTCGAATTCGTATATAAGCCGCTTAAGTTCGGGAACGGCGCTTTGGGCCGCTGCCCTCCCGACCTCGATTATCGAGCGGCCCCTGTGAAAGTCGAGCACCTTTACGCCGAGGAGACACGGGGACACTACGACGTCAGGCGGGCATTCCATGAAGCTGTATTCCGTAAGCCTTCTCTGGGCTATTATAGAGCTCCTCTGAACTATATCCACGAGAGAAAAGTCGGCCATTACGCAGTCCTCGGAAAAGTTGCTCAGCAGATCCACTGCAACGATAATATCTGCACCGAGTGTCTTAAGCACCTTCACAGGTACGGGCTCGAGAACCCCTCCGTCGACGAGAAGCGTATCCTCGTGCGGGACCGGCGTGAAGAGACCAGGGATCGCCATACTGGCGTGAACGGCTGTGCGGAGGCTACCGCTCGTGAAGGTTACGGTCTCTGCCCTGTTAACGTCCACGGCGACGGCCGCGAAAGGCTTCCCGAGGTCTTCTATGTTCTCGATACCGACTATCTCGCCGAGTAGCCTCTCGACGTAGTTTCCCGAAAAAAGGCCGCGCGCCGGCCACGTCGGGCCAAGAAGGAAAGGAAGGTCCTTGAAGCCGTATTTGAGTGAAACGTCCTCGAGGCGCGAGAGCTTCCCCGCCGCATAGACGGCGCCGACCAGGGCGCCTATGCTGGTCCCCGAAACAACGTCGAATTCTATGCCGGCTTCGGAGAAAGAACCGAGCACCCCGATGTGGGCGTATCCCTTGGCCCCTCCGCCTCCGAGCGCTATGCCTATTTTCATTTACGGCCCCTGCGTCCGCGCATATTCAAAACGAGCTCAAAAATTCTTTTATCGATTCTGTCAGTGTTCTGTATTCGAGCAGGAACGAATCGTGTCCGTATGGAGAGTCTATTTCGTGATAGTCGCACAGTACTTTATTTTCGCGGATGGCGTCAACCACTTCGCGCGACTGGTAGGGAGGGAAAAGCCAGTCCGAGGTGAAGGATGCAACGAGAGCCTTCTTGCACTTCATCCTGGAAAATGAGTCCGCAAGGCTGCCGTATCCCTCGGCGGCGTCGTAGATGTCTATGGCGCGCATGATGTATATATAGCTGTTGGCGTCGAACCTTTCGACGAATTTCGTCCCCTGGTATTCGAGATAGTCTTCTATATCGAAGTTGCTGTCGAGCCTGAGCTTCATCGACTCGGGGTCGGGATGGTTCCTCCCGAACTTCTGCCAGAGCCAGTTGTGGCTGAGATAGGTTATATGCCCGATCATGCGGGCTATCGCGAGGCCCTTGGCAGGAGGGTTGCCGCCGTAATAATCGCCACCCTTCCAGTCGGGGTCATCCATTATCGCGCGTATGCCGACCTTGTGTATGGCGATGGACTGCGGGTTCGAAACGGCCCCCGAGGCCACCAGCACCACCGAATCCACCATGTCGGGATAAGAGAGCGACCACTCAAGCGCCTGCATCCCTCCCATCGAGCCCCCGGCGACTGCCTTTATTCGCCTTGCCCCAAGGCTGTCCAGAAGGGCCTTTTGTACAGCCACCATATCCTTTATCGTAATCACGGGGAATTCGAACGCGTAGCGTTTCCCCGTCGCCGGGTTTACGGACGAAGGGCCCGTCGTTCCGTAACAGCCTCCGAGAATATTCGAGCAAACGACGAAATACTTTTCCGTGTCGAACGCCTTTCCGGGCCCTATCATGACATCCCACCACCCCGGGACTTTATCCTCGGGGGCGTGCCTCCCGGCGGCGTGGGCGCTCGCGGTAAGCGCATGCTCGATCACTATGACGTTGTCGGCGTTTTCGTTGAGCTCCCCATAGGTTTCGTAGGCGACGGTGACCGGCCCGAGTGTAAGGCCGTTTTCGAGACGAAACGTATCCGGCCCTTCCGCGAACGTGAAATATTTCGTCTTGACGATGCCGACCGAGCCTTCGTCTATTATTACTACAGGGGATTCTCCAAACGCCCTCTGGTTCATTATGCCTTCCCGGATTTTTCGAGCGCCTGCTCGATATCCCATATTATATCGTCCACGGTTTCGAGCCCGACGGAGATACGCACCATCTCGGGGGTTACGCCTGCCCTGAGCTGGTCTTCCTCGTCGAGCTGGCGGTGTGTCGTCGACGCAGGATGTATTATGAGCGTCTTCGCATCCCCGACGTTAGCCAGGTGGCTCAGAAACTCGAGGCTCTCGATGAACCTGGCACCCGCTTCCTTTCCGCCCTTGATCCCGAACGTGAATATCGAGCCCGGCCCCTTTGGCAGGTATTTCTTCGCAAGGCTGTGATACGGGCTGTCCGGAAGGCCGGAATATTTGACCCATGCGATGGACGGATGATTCTTCAGAAACTCGGCGACGGCGAGTGCGTTCTGGCAATGCCTTTCCATCCTGAGGTTCAGTGTTTCGAGGCCCTGGAGGAACAGAAAGGTTGAACGGGCTGAGCGCAGGGCCCATAGTCCTAAGCACATCGCAGCGCGCCTTCATCGTATACGCGAAGTCGCCGAACGTCTCGTAGAACCTCACCCCGTGATATCCCTGGACGGATCCACCATCGAGGGGAAGTTGCCGTTGTCCCAGGGGAACTTGCCCGATTCGACAAGCACGCCGCCTATGGATGTGCCGTGGCCGCAAATGAACTTCGTCGCCGAATGAACTACGACGTCGGCGCCGAACTCGATCGGTTTACAAAGGAACGGCGTCGCGAACGTATTGTCTACTATGAGCGGAAGACCCGCGTCGTGCGCAATGGCGGCAACGGCTTCTATGTCGAGCACGTTTCCGAGCGGGTTTCCTATCCCCTCGGCGTATATTGCCTTCGTCTTTTTCGTTATCGCCTTTCCGAAATTCTCGGGCTCGTCGGGATCGACAAAAACAGTGTTTATGCCGAGGTCCCTGAAATTGACGTCCAGCTGCGTGTAAGTTCCGCCGTAAAGAGCGCTAGACGATACTATCTCGTCACCCGTTTTCAGGATGGTCATGATTGCAACCATCTGTGCGGCCATACCGGACGAAACTGCGAGAGCGGCCCTCCCGCCTTCCAGCGCCGCCATCCTCTCTTCGAATACGGCTGTCGTCGGATTCATGATGCGGGTGTAGATGTTGCCGAAGGTTTGAAGATTAAAGAGCGAAGCTGCGTGTTCCGGGCTGTCGAATACGTATGCCGTAGTCTGGTATAGGGGAACTGCGCGCGAGCCAGTAGCTGGATCCGGGAGTTGTCCCGCGTGTATGCAGAGAGTTTCGAATCCGAATTTTCTGTCAGCCATATCCATACCTCCGAAGAATGATTTTATGATATTGTCGCATAAACCCTTATAGAGTTTGTCGGATGTCCCTTAATTTTAATGTTAACCGGGCTTTGCAGGTATCCTCCCAGTGGTTTTAGTACGGTACCCACCTGGACCTCTTGGAAGAGATCAGCCCCCTATTCACGCCGACGAAGTTAATCCCGCCGAAAAGCCGGGCGTGCTCTATCTTCATGCAGCGGTTCATAACGACTTCGAGTCCCGCTTCCCTCGCCCTCTTCGCTGCCTCTTCGTTTATGACCCCAATCTGCATCCATATAACCTTGGCGCCTATCTCTATGGCCTCTTCCACAATGGGCGGAACGTCCGCGGGTTTTCTGAATATGTCCACAACGTCCACCTGCTCCGGTATTTCGAGAATGCTCGGATAGCATTTCTCTCCGAGGATCTCCTCCTTTCCGGGGTTGACCGGGATTATTTTATATCCGTGCTCTTTGAGATATTTCGCTGCGAAGTTGCTGGGCCTGTGCCACTTGTCCGAGAGCCCCACCACGGCTATGGTCTTGCTCTCGGCCAGAATACGGCGAAGTGTCTGTATATCTTCCATCTATATCTTCCTCTGCGGGGCGTGCAGGAATAAATATACAATTTACCCAAGTTATGAAATTTCGCACGTACTCGGACCGCCGGAGTCGAGGGGTCGATCCGAACACTTTAGAGACAGCGTGTTTCAGTCTCTTATCTTTTTCATATACCGGAAATAGGCTAGCAGATCGTCGAGGTCGCTTTCGGTCAGGTCCGGATGGTCGGGCATGTGCGTGTAGCGGTACTTCGAGGGGTGTTTTATAAACTCCTTTATCATATGAGCAGAGCGGTACTCGACAATGCTTTTAGGGGCGTTGAGATCGGGGCCGACCTTGCCGCCCTGCCCGTTCATGGAATGACACCTGACGCATCTTGCCTTGAAAATCTCGTAGCCCTTGTATGCGGGGGAATCCGCGGCGGCCCCCTTCGGGAATACGAGCGGATACTGGTCCTGAAAGCGCATGAGATTCACGGCGGCTATCTGCCAGGGCCAGGGGTATTCGTTAACAGGGGTCTGCTCCTTGCCCGTCCAGACGAGATAAAACGGCCCCGGATCGGCACCTTGCCTTCCTACCGGTTCCCACTTCCCGGAATCGAGGTCCGCGTAAACTATGTAACCGCCCGGCCCGGAGACTTTGGGCAAAGTGGCGACTGCGTTATAACCGTCGAGCGCGGTAAAGGCTAGGTCGGTATATTCAGAACTCTTGAGTTTGTCACCGAACCCCAGCCGAAGGACGTCCCCTAGAGCGAAACCCTCGTACCTCTTTGTCTTTTCATATTCGATGTCGTAGATCTCTATGCGCCGGGGCTTGAGCTTCGATTTAAGCTCCGAAAGCGTGAACGCGCCGATTGTCTTTCCCGCAATTTGAAATTCGATCGAGGGGTCGGGATTCTGAGCGTGTGAGTATCGGGGCAGGAAGAGAGAAACAGCTACTGCTAACATAACGAGGGAGATGAAATAGATGACCGTAATCCGAATTTCAATCGGCCGGTGCACTGCTTACCTTCCAACGACTTCGACGTTATCTGTTTTTTCGACCCTGTATCTTACGCTGTCGGACCTGCCGGACGAGTCCACGACGACGAGGTCGTGCGTGCCCGCTTCGAGCGGTATGAATACGCGTTTATATGGCTTCGAGGACGCTATCAGCTTCCCGTCCTGGTACCAGTAGAGCATGTCCACCTCTTCGGTCACCCTCGCTATGGCTCGACCCTCTGGTATTCGGAGGGCATGCCGTTCAAGACGCGGTACGGGGTGGTTCTGTCGGGCGATACGATCCTCGGCGGGCTCTCGGACGGGACGTCCTTACACAACGCGCTCAGCGGAGGCATCGTCTCGACGGACTTCCCTCGGCCATCCGCCACGCCACCAGCTCCGCCGGATAGGTCGTCACTGTCCGCGCCTCGTGCGGGCGCTCGCCTATGCATTGCCCGAGTAAGAGCTCGCCCGTCTCGCTATCGACGAAAACCCTCTTCGAGTAGGTGTCCCTCGGTATACGCGAGACGCCCTTTACGTATGTCACCTTATCCCTCTCCCCGCAGTAGGGAGTCGGCAGCATGTGGCTCGACCGGCAGACTTCGATCGTCCCGAGGTTAAGCCCGTCGGGCATGGCTATCCGTGCGCCGTTGCCTTCTATGCCCCGGAAAAGGTCGAAGAGTATGGGCGCCGCATGCCCGCCGCCGGAAATGCCTTTCTGCCCCCTGCCGCCGGGATTGCCGACCCAAACGCCTATCGTGTAGCGGGTCGAATAACCGAGCGACCACGCATCCCTGTGCCCGTATGACGTGCCCGTCTTCCATGCGACCTCGGGAACGTCCCTCGTAAGCACCCATGTGTTCGAGGACATGTCCGGACGCTTGAGCTCGGTTAGGGCGTCTGTGGTGAGGAAGGCGGCTTCGCGCGAGAAGAGCCTCGTCTCGTCGTAATTCCGCTCGCCGTCCTCTATCACCTTGAGCGGGCGGTGGACGCCTCCCGAGGCGAGCGTGGCGTAGAGGTTCGTGAGGTCGAGCAGCGTCACCTCGCCCGAGCCGAGTATGAGCGGAAGGCCGTACTTGCCGGAAGGTCTGTCGAGGGTCGTGAGCCCCCCTTTCAGGAGAAGCTCGTGGAAATCCCTCAGGCCGACCTGGGCGAGGAGCCTAACGGCAGGGGCGTTCAGCGACAGTATTAGTGCGTATCTCAGCGTTATTTGCCCGCGGTATGTGCCGTCGTAGTTCTCGGCGACGTAGCCCGAGTAATCAGTGGGCACGTCCAGTACGTATGTGTCGGGTATTACCTTGCCCTCGTCTATCGCCCTGGCGTAGAGGAACGGCTTTAAGGCCGAGCCAGGCGAGCGGCGGGCCAGTGCGAGGTTAACCTGCCCCGAGCTTTTCTTATCGAAATAATCCGCCGAGCCGACGAGAGCCTTCAGGCTCGGGTCTCGTTATCTATGACGACTATTGCGAGGTTTTCTATGCCGTCCCGTTTGAGGGTGTCTATGTGCCGCGCGGCTATCTCGGTCGCTATGCGCTGTATCGAAGAGTCGAGGGTCGTTTGCGTGCTCGCCACGCGAGACCTTCTGATAGACGTATTCGGAAAAATGGGGAGCCGAGAACGGCTGGAGCCTTTTCCTTTCGGGAACGGGCTCCTTCGCATATCTCTCCGCGTCATCTTTTGTGAACACGCCGCTTCCGGTGAGCTGCCGAAGGACCTTGTTCCTCTCGCGGAGCGCGCCCCGGGATTACGCGTCGGGTCGTAGGCGACGGGCGATCGCGGGAGCGCCGTCAGGAGCGCGATCTCGGCCGGCGACAGAACGCGCGGTGACTTTCCGAAATAAAAATACGAAGCGGCCGCGACGCCTTCTATGTTGCCGCCGTAGGGCGCGATGTTGAGATATATTTCGAGTAGCTCATCGTCCTCGTAGCGCCATTTGAGCTGGAACGCGCGGAAGGCCTCTTTTACCTTCGACGTAACGTTCCGGCTCTTGGGCTCGGCCATGCGCGCTATCTGCATCGGTATCGTGGAGGCTCCGGAGACGACCCTGCCTGCCCTTAGGTTCACGTAGAACGCGCGGACGAGGGCGAACGGGTTCACGCCCGGGTGGTGGTGGAACCACCTGTCCTCGGAGGCTATTACAGCTTCTACGAGCTCGGGCGATATATCTTCGAGCCCGGCCTGGAACCGCCACCTGTTGTCCTCGGGCAGGAAGAACCTGAGCGGCCTTCCCTGGCTGTCCGATATGACGGCGGCAGTCTTTCTGTGTATCGACGCCTCGGGAAAGGGGAAGATATAGTCGGCCGCCAGGAACAGGAGGAACGCATCGGCCGCAAGTATCAAAACAGCGGCGCAGGCCCCCGCCGTCCACTTCAAATATCGGCTCACTTTATTTCCTTTCCGCGTCATGCTTTTTTCGTCCGTCACTGCTTCAGCTTCACCTCGAAAGGCTCGCCGAGCTTTCCGGTGAATCTTATGTTGGGCGAGTACATGGCCTCGGCCTGTATGGGCGGGACGGCGAACGTCCCGGGATTCACTACGCGAAGGAGGGCGTAGAAGTTATACCACTTCGCGTCGGGCAGGTCGGTGAATATGAGTATCCTGTCGTCCCTTATGTCCATGTATTCGGGCTCGGTCGTGTTGCCAGTCGCCCACTTCAAGGTTTCGGTCGTTTTAAGGCGCGGATTTTCAACCTCGAATCCCGACGGGAGGAGGTTCTCTATGACCACGTTCTCCAGCGGGCCGGCACCGCTCTGTATCTTCGTCCGGACGACTATGAGGTCGCCCTGCGCGATAGTCGCCGGGTCTATGGGAGCGCCGTCTCTCGTTAAGAACTCCCTCAGAACCGAGAGTCCTTCCTCGACGGGCTTAAAGCCCTTGGGCGTCGGCGTTCCGCTCGTGAGAACGGTGAAGAACGCGCTCCCGTCCTTGTACTCTTCGTCCATATTTATGACTATGGGTTTGTCACCCTCTATGCCTGTGAGCGAGAGGATTTTGTCGCTTTGAACGTAGCTACCTGCTTTCCGTCTATGGTGACTGTGCCGACGAACGGCGGAGCTTCGGATTGCTTTTCACGAACTCGCCTATCGCGAGGAGTGCGAATGAGCTTTCCTGCGTCGTCCACCACCGGTTGAGCTGCGCATCCCTCGACAACCTGTCGACGAGAGCCGGGACCCTCGGGTCTTCGGGGTTGAGGTCGAGTATACGCCATCAGCAGTATTGCCCTGTTTCTTATTGTCGAGTTGGGGTCCGCCGGTTTGTCTCGCTATCTCTTCGACGTCGTTTATCCCCTTGAGGAGCTGCTCCAGGGCCGAGGCGTCGCCGGCCCCCGCATACGCGCCGCCGAGGAGGGCTTTCGATTCGACTGTCAGTTCGTCTTTGTAGCGATCCCTTAAAAGTCCTATCGTGCCCATGTCGGGTTTGCCGTCGCGGCTGAGGACGTAGAGGAACGGCAAGCTCGAGCTCGTTCGTGCTGAACTCGGGCTGCGCCTTGGCCATCGTCCTCGCGTATCCGACGGCGTTCGAGTAGAGTGACCTCGTCTACAAAGTAGCCGGCCTTTCTCGCCTCGACGAGGAAGTGGGCGCATATGCTCGCCCATGGCTCGGCCGATGCGCCCCCGGCCAGAGCGCGAGAATCCGCCCCGTCCATCTGCATGGACGCGATCGCGGATGCCGTACCAGGACCGCAGGGTCGCCCTTCTCGAAAAGGGACGGATCTATCGCGCGGGCGATGTCCGAAAGATAGATGAGCGGGAAGACGCGCGACGTTATCTGCTCGAGGCATCCGAAGGGATACTGAAGGAGGTAATCGAGCTTTCCGGAGAACTGTATCAGCGGAAGCCTGCTGACGTAGAGGTCGCGCCTGATAGTCCCCGGCCTGTAGTCGCCGGAGGCGACGGGAATCTCGAATTTATGCGAGTCTATCCCTGCCTATATTCTCCTCCTTTTCGCCGGGAGATCCGGGCAGGACCGGAACGTCCAGATTGGGATGTCGATTCGTCGTTGCCTGAAGCCGTGATTTCCATGGCGACCGCGCCGGTTTGCGTCCTCCGTGTCGATGACAAGTAGACTGACGCTCGCTGCCGTTCGGTATATCGGCGTTGAGCTGGGCCTCTTTCGATCCCTGGGAGATGCCCTTCTTGCCGGCGCCGTCTATGATGCCGACCGAGGCCGGGCCCTCTATCTTCATGCCAACTGTAATCGCGCCGTCTTTTTGGTGTCGTTCCTGACGGAGACCGGAATTATGACGCTCTCGTTTAGGGAGAAGAACCTCGGCACCGTGGGCATGAGCACTATCGGGGATTTCACCCTCGTGAACTTCTCGCCCGAGCCGAATTCCTCGCCCCTCGTTGCGACGGCCATGATCCTGACCGCGCCCTGGAACTGCGGCATGTCTATTTTATAGGAGACATTCCCCTCGCTGTCCGCTTCGAGCGGGCCGGACCAGAACGCGACCGGCTTTACCCTCCTAATTCCCTGGGTGCTCAGGAACTGCATCTCCTTTCTCGCTGCAAAGCCTCCGCCCTCGGGCGAGAGGCCTATGGAGATGTCGGGCAGTAGGAGCGAGAACGTATCGTATGACGAGACTTCGAGAGCGAGCTTTCTGTAGAAGAACGTGAACGGATCGGCGGTCTTCTGATCTATGAGCTGGAGAATCCCCTCGTCTACAACCGCTACCGTGACAGTAGCACCGGGGAGGGTCTTGACCCCCACCTCGAGCGGCATGTGAGGCCTTATCTCCTCGGGGGCCGTAATTTCCACAGGGGCTTTGTTTGCCGTGCGATCTACGTTTATCGGGACCGCCCCGAACGCCCTTCCCGCAGAGCCGGGCTCGAGCTCGTTCACGCCCCGGACGAGCGTCGCCGTAACGTAGGCGTTCGGCCTGTACTTGTCGCTTATCGGGATTTTTATGGCTGCGGTGTTACCGTCGATGCTGTATGTTTCGGTGTAGTAGACCTCGTCCCTCTCGACCGTGACAAGGAGCTTTCGGAGAACGGCGCGCGGACCTGAAGGTTCGCCGTCTCGCCCGGCATGTATTCCTTCTTTTCGAGGTCGAGGTCGAGGCGCGCAGGGTTCTCCACCGCCCACGGAGAGAAGCCCCACCCGCTGGCGTAGAACTGCACCTGCGTAGACGAGCCGCCCTTCGGGTCGGCCAGGACCAGCCTGTAGCTGCCGAACTCGGGAGGCGTGACCGTGAAGCTCCCCTTCGGCGAGCCGCCGTCCATCGAGAAGGAATTCACGAGGACGGAGTCCCGCTTGGATTCGTATTTATAGTTTCCCGGACGGGGTTTGCCTCAAGACAGTGTTCCACACGTCCTTATAGAACTCCGCCTTGAGCGCGCCGGTGTTTACCTCTTCCGTGCCCTCCCCTTTTGTAGCCAGGGCGACGTATTCGAGCTCTACTTCCTTTCCGGGCTCTGCGTACTTCTCGGGGTCTTTCAGCTTAAGCCCTATATAATAGGGATAGGGATCGACGTTTACGCGACGGGTCGCGTTCACGCCACGCCCGCCCGTTTCCTGAACGCGGGCCGATATCTGCGCCTGGAGCGATGACGGCGGGCGGAGCCCGTCGGGTATGGATGCGGTGAAGCTCGTGCTGCCGTTCGCATCGAGCGTGCCTTGGCCCCTGAAAATCTCCTTCGACTCGAAAGTCCTGTCCGGGTTCGTGAAAACGTAGCCCTTGTAATCTTCGGGTAGGAACGGCCTCTCGACTAGGTCGACCAGTGTCTCGACAGAGAGTCCCGAAGCCGGCGGCCCGAACAGATACGCGCTCGAAACGTCGTACTTGAGCTCTTTCCCGACCCCCACGGCTGACTCGTCCGCTCCTATCCTGACCTTTATACGGTCGGGGATAAACTCCTCGACCTGGAACATGTACTGCCCTATTACCTCGTCCCCCACCTTGACCTCGATTGTGTTGTTCCCGGTGGGGGCGAACTCGGGAATGTCGATGGAGAAGGAAACCATCCCCGCAGGGTTCAGGATTTCCTTTATAGTCCGTGCGACGCGTCCCCGTGCGTCCATTTGCCTTAAAATCACCGGCATCTTTGCTGGGGTGTTGAGGTTGGAGTCCCTCACTATGACGACGCCCTCGGCGGTTTCGCCCGGGCGGTATATGTCCCTCTCGCCGTATACGTATGCGCTGTAGCCCTGGAGCGACGGCACTGCGCCGCCGACGTCGAGTCCGGACGTGTCTATCATCATGTTATCCAGCACGAGGAAGCTGAAGTCGCCGCCTTTCTGTACGGTGACCCTATAAGGCCGGCCTTTCTTTTCATCTCCAGATGCCTTGTCCGTCTCGAATATGCCTTTGGAGTCCGTCGTGCCCTGCGCAATGACCTGGTTCTTGTCGCTGATTATCTTTACGACCGCCCCCGAAACGGGGTCGAGTGTCGAAAAGGAGCTGGTCCACACGAGGAACCCGTCCTTGCCCTTTTTGGCGACTATGCCGATGTCCGTTATTAGCACCCATTTCTGTACGCCCTGATACTGACCCTGGGGCAGTATGCCGACCTGATATAGCCCGGGCTCGGACGGTATATATTTCTTGAGGTCGAGAACCGTCCTAACTTCCTGATTCTGCTTTTCGGCTATCTTGAACCCGTACGCCTCTGCCACCCGTCCGCCGAAATAATCCCCTATGGAGCCCTGGTAGAACTCGTCCCGCCAAACGGAATAACCGTAGGACTGAAAGAGGAAGAAGAGGTTGTTGAGGTATACCTTGTCCACCGTGAGGTCCACGGTGTTTATGTTTATAGAGTTGAGTGCGACGGCCTTTGTGCCGTTAGAGTCGAGGAACATACCCGGGCTTTCGAATTCTATGCTCGGGTCGAGGTTCGCGAACTGTATTTCCTTTGTAAACTCCTCCCTCAAAACGGCGTCGTCGAGCGCAGGCATCCCCTTTGCGATTTTGAGGTTGTATTTCTTTCCGGGGACGAAATCACCTGTCAGAATCAGGTCGTTGCCTACCCTCTTTACCGTATAGCTGACTTTAGGCTCGACTGAGATGTAATCGGACGCGATCTCCGGGCTCACGAACGAAGAGAACCCGATTGTCACGGACGACTTCGGATATACGGATTTTGGCTCGGCGCTCCTGACGGCGAGATTATCACTTCGAGCCGAAGTTTATCTTCTCTATAAAATCGTCGCCGAGGGTGACGTTGCCCTCGGTGGGCGTGAGGTCGCCGACGATGACGAGCTCGAACGTTCTCTCGCCCGCCGCTTTTTCGAGCGGGCCGCTACACGCCATCTCATCGTGTTGTGCCAGTACTCGGTAATGAGCTTTACCGGCACATCTTTCCGGGCCCTTACCATCCCCTCCGACTTCTCTTAAGGATATTTTTCTCGCGAGTATATTGGGATCGACCGGATAATTGAAATCCACTGTTCCGTTTAGCGTTACCGTGTTACGCTCGTCGGGGACGGGCTCTTCCGAGACCGAGGCCTTTACGACCTTGAACTTGTCGGTCCGTATGCTGAACTCTGTTTTTCCGCCGAGGGTTTCGCCGGACTTTAAAAAATTCTCCGGGTTAAGCTTTATCTTGTAATCGGTGGCCATGTTGAACTTCCACGAGGCCTGGAACGTGAGGACGTTTGGAGATTTCCACTGCCACGAGCCGTTTACCGGGGGTAATCGTAGCCGGGTCACGCCCGAGTATCTCGCCCGTGTCGTCCTTCCCGACCGGCTTGTTGAATATGATATCGACGAAGGAATTATTCTCCTTGTCGAACTTTACCTCGACTACGGACACGCTGCCCGACGACGCAGGCTGCTCGGCTGCCTCGGCCCAGCGACATCTCGCCCCTTAAGAGAAAGAATCCCATTACGACGGCTATCAGGACCAGGAGCGCAATTGCGATATTTTTCAGGTCTTTATACTGCGGCTTTCCTGCATTATCGGGACGGCTTTCCATAATCTATCCTCTCATTAATTTGATGACCATCAAATACAATAATAACCCTTTCGGTGACTATCCGAATGAGATTATATAACACCTGTAATCAAACATGAATACCGCAAAGAGAGATAATAGAGGTGTATAAGGCGGGCCGAGGCGGATGTTTAAGGTATTGATTAAATTTCAATCTCGACGATAATTACCCTAAACTTATTCCAGGTGATAATCCCATGAAACTACTCGAAGGAAAGACAGCCCTTATAACGGGCGGCGGCTCAGGAATAGGCAGAGAGACGGCCCGGCTGTTCGCGGAAGAGGGGGCAAACGTCGTCATAACCGGACGGAAGGAAGAGAATCTTATCGAGGCTGCGGGAACGGACAACGGCGCTATCAGTTATCTCGTAAACGACGTATCTAAAGAAGAGGACTGTAAGGCTGCAGTCGAATTCACCCTGGATAAATACGGCAAGCTGGACATCCTTTTTAATAACGCGGGGATAATTTATAAGGTAGAGACACACGACACGACTACAGAGCAGTGGGAAATGACTTTCGATATAAACGTGCGGGAATGTTCCTTATGTCGAAGTACGCCATACCCCACATGCTCGAACAGAAATACGGCTGCATCGTTAATAATTCGTCCATACTCGGCCTCAAGGCATCGAGGGGATTCGCAGCGTATAACGCCTCAAAGGGCGCGGTCGGCCAGCTCACCAAAAGTATGGCGCTCGAATATGCGGCGCTCGGCATACGCGTGAACGCCATCTGCCCGGGAACCATTTTCACCCCTATGGTCGATTACATATTCGGCGAGTGGGGGGACAAGGAAAATGGCCAGGCAAAGATACCTTTCAGTCCATCCTATAAAGCGCTTCGGGGATACGAGCGAGGCCGCCCGGGCCGTGCTTTTTCTCTGTGACGACAGGGTAGGATTCATTACCGGCGTCCTTCTACCCGTGGACGGCGGCCTGAGCGCGAAGTAGCGTACATCCCCACAATTCCGGCGAGGTAACAATGCCGGATATCCGGAACTATCACCGATTTCAATATAGAGTGCTGTCTAAAAAACCGCGTCCTGACGTTAATACTTTGGTATTAAGCAATACAGCTATGTAATTCTTTTAAAGTGCCGGAAATTAAGTCTTGATGGGGTCGCCGTCTATAGACTATCCTTAATACCATGAGCGGACGGATTCATAAGACATACGGGTTTCTGGACTTGGCGCTTTATTCGATTCTGTTTGCAGCTTTTTTCATAGCAATGTTTGCCTAGGCTTAACTACATCTTGCCTTTTGCTTCTCTTAGGCCCTCCCCCATTCCTTAATCGGATGCGGGAGGGTTTTTCTTTTAGTTGCCCCCGCCCCCCGGATTCCAGTCCTTTTTCAGCATGCTGTATATCACGTGATCGACGTAATGGTCGTAGAGCCATTCGGCTTCTCTGAGCGTGCCCTCTTCGACAAGACCCAGGCGCTCCGGAACCGCCCTGCTCCTGCTGTTGCCCGGGGCGCATCTTATCTCTATTCGGTTAAAACCGAGGCTGCCGAAGCCATACTCCATGAGGGCCTCGCAGGATTTTGTGATGATTCCCTTCCCCTGATAGCTCTCGCCGAGCCAGTAGCCGATGCTGGTCGAGTGATTAAGCCAGTCAACCTTGTGAAATCCTATTACCCCGGCGATCTTCCCTCTGTACATAATCGCGAGAGTGAGGGATACGCTCTCTTTGAACTGCTTCCTGCTATAGGTGATGAAGTCTATAGTATTTTGCTGGTATCGGTTGTTGTCGAGCCAGGGGAGCCATTTTTTGAGGTACTCCCTGTTCGCGTCTATGAGCTCGAAGAGCTCGGCGGCATGACCTTCTTCCAGCAGCTCGAGCTCGAGATAACTTTCCGCCCTCAGTATAAGCTTGTCGTCCATATGAAGCGCCTGCCGTTCAGACCTGTTTGTTAGAAAGCGCGGCTCCAATCGCAGCATCCAGACCTGTTGGGTCGTCCGTGCCGATTCTGATCTTTCTGCCGTCCTTCAGGGTGATCTCGACAGCTTCGAGGCCGGACACGTTGTAAAGCCACCCTATCGGGGTCCTCCTCAGTCCCCACCCGTAGTACCAGGGGTTCCGTACCGCAGAATGTGACTCGATTTCAGATAGCGGAAACCGCTTGCGGATAAGCCCTACGCCGAACCGGACCGAGACTTCCTCGCCGTCCACCTTGACCGTGAGTATGCTGAAAAGCAGTAGACTCACGGCCAGCGCCGCGAGAATAATGAGGAGAAACGGATTTGTATTGCCGCTAAGATAGAAATAGTTGAGAACGAGCAATATACCGATCGCGATGAATGCGAGCATCAGGTATCCGATTTGTGTGCGTTTGTATCCGGTCAACACTCCGTGCTCCGTCGATTTAATAATTTACGCCGTTATGCCCGGCGTCGCGAACGGGTTGTCGTTTTCATTGGTCGTCCGTCCAACGGGGCTTTCGCTACCGGAAGACAGCTTCCTGTAAACGTAAGCCATGGCGACCATAGTCGTCGGTATGGTAGCGAACAGTCCAACCAGGAAAACAAGCGCTCCAGCAATATTGATGAGCCCAAGGATTGTATGAGAAACCAGAAGAGCGGCCATTTGACCCCGGAAGTTATTCTCCCGCTCTCCGAAAACGCCTCGCCTATCGGCGAGTCCTTGTCTACGATGAGATATGGAACGTACTGGTATTTAATCATCCATATGAGGCCGGGCACTATCAGCAGTACGAAACCCGCAAACACCAATAGCATGTACAGGATATTTCCAAGAATGAATCTCAAGAGGCGGGACAGAGGGAATTGTAGCAGATCCGAGACATTCAGCGCTACCCCGTCGCATACGTTAAGGGCGACCCTGATAAAAATAAAGTTGATCACGAAGCTGGCGAGGATGCTTCAACAAGAGAAAAGAGAAGGAAAAAGACCGGAAGGCGTTCTTCGAACAGATCCGCGAAAGTTCCAAAGAAGAGATTAACGAGCCAGCTGACAAGGAGAAAAATTATGAAAAAAGCTAGGTTTTCCCTCATCCTGTCCCAGCCGAACCTTATGGCCTCCTTTATCGAGAATTCTTTCTTCTCCATATGAGCATCCTCCGAATATTATCTATACTGCTTGTGCTATTTATAAATGTACACCTGTTCACTCCTTTGCGAACGCCGGCAGCGCTTTAATCCGGCCGCTCGCCCCTGAACCCCGAAAAGAATATTCGCCTGAATGGATAGAACACCGGCCCTTCCGGGTAGAGCTTTTCGAGCTTCTTCCCGAGGGCGTCCTTGAACGCTTCGTCCAGCGGAGGCTGGAGGCGGCTGAAATACGGTATGAGCAGCGTACCCGAGAGCCATTCGAGGACGGCGCGGGCATCGCCCAGGACATGCGGGAACACCTTTTCGAATACGGTAATGCCGGTGCATCCGTTCTCGTAAAGAAGCCCGGCGTATTCGGTTATGCTGAGTACGGACGGAACCCGCACCCATCCTCCGAGGGCGCTCCTGAAAGGCTCTTCTCCGGCGGTTTCGCCGGCGAGGAGCTGCGTTATGTGTACGTGGTTCGCCGGAACCTGTACGGCGATCTGGCCCCCGGGCTTTAGAAGCGATATCAGCCGCGGTATGAGTGTGCCGTGATCGGGTATCCACTGGAGAGCTGCGTTCGAGAAGATGAGATCCCATTCGCCTACAGCGTCCTGTATGGGAAGGATCTCGAAATCTAGTCCGGGCCTTACCCTCGGCCCGGCCTTATCGAGCATCTCCGGCGAGGAATCTATTCCAAGCACCCGGCTGCCGGGGAGCATATCCGAGAGCCTCTCGGTGAGCTCGCCGGTCCCGCAGCCAAGGTCGATGACGTCCATACCCTGCCTTACTTCTACGAGACCGCTCAGATCTTCGAAGGGCGCGAATCTTTCATCCCGGAATTTCCTGTATAGATCTGGATCCCATGACATGAATTAAACCTCCGAACAGGCTGCCGGTAACCATATTACCCGACGCATCGTTCGAGACATACCTTACACATATGATATCATTTTCCGAATTCGTGTAATATAACCCGGATAACGGAGCGCTTATGTCGAACATCCTATACATAGCAGCAGGCGGCGCACTCGGCGCCATACTGAGATACACTGTGACCGGCGCAGTTTTCAAGCTCATCCCCGGCCCGTTTCCCTGGGGGACGCTGGTTGTGAACATCTCGGGCTGCCTTATCATAGGCGCCGTGTGGCAGTTTTTCGAAAGCTTCCAGATCTCGCCCAACTTGAGGCTGTTTCTGATGGTTGGAGCGCTCGGGGCGTATACGACCTTCTCCACATTCGGTCTCGAAACGCTGAACCTTATAAGGGAGGGGGAGACGGGCCATGCGCTCTTCTATGTTCTCGCGAGTAACATCGTAGGCGTAGCCGCTGTGTATGTCGGCCTCCTTGCGGCAAGGGGAATTTCCGGGCTTTTGCAGTAGGTTAATCCATCCCCGATTGCGGGCAGTGGTCTCCTTGAAGGGTGCCCCTATCTTAATTACACTACTCGTACAATGAAAATCGCCATTGGAAGCGACGAGCGGACGCATCTTACGGACTTCGTCATGGAAGAGCTGTCCAAAAGAGGCATCGAGGTTGAGCCCTACGGACCGCTCGTGGGCGAAGGGCTTGGGTGGACGGACGTCGCCGAGGAGGTTTCCAGGAGAGTCGCCGGCGGTGAATGCGACCAGGGAATACTCTTTTGCTGGACAGGAACCGGCGTATGCATAGCCGCGAACAAGATTCCCGGCGTGCGTGCCGCGCTTTGCCAGGATGCCAAAACGGCGGAAGGGGCTCGCAAGTGGAACGACGCGAACGTCCTGGCGATGAGTCTCCGGGCCATGTCCCCCTCGTCGTGGCCGCCGAGATATTGACGCATGGCTACCAGCCTTGCCTGAGGAAAGCGAGCGGGAAAATATAGAGAAGGTTAGAAAGCTCGAAAATAAGTACTGCAGATAGAGTAAGCTTTAGGTGTTATAAAAAGAATTCGGAGGAAGAAATGAAGAGCGGTGGTTATAACGTTGCGATAGCTGGCGCGACGGGCGCAGTGGGGCAGGAGATGATGGACATCCTGAGGGAGAGGAACTTTCCTGTGAAAGAGCTCAGGCTCCTCGCATCCGAGAGATCGGCGGGAAAGAAAATGCAGTTTAACGGCTCTAATATAGAAATAAAGAAACTGGACAAGGATTCGTTCTCGGGAATAGATATAGCCCTCTTTTCGGCAGGCGGCGGGAGGAGTAAGGAATTCGCGCCTGCAGCGGTCGAGGCAGGTGCGGTCGTCGTAGACAACAGCTCGGCTTTCAGAATGGAAGAAGACGTGCCTCTCGTAATTCCAGAAATAAATCCCGGGGCGGCAGCCGGCTACAAGAAAAGGGGAATCATAGCAAACCCCAACTGTACGACCGCTGTTACCCTCATGGCGCTTAAGCCTCTACACGACATCGCGAGAATAAAGAGAGTCATCGCTTCGAGCTACCAGGCTGTGTCGGGCGCCGGGGCTCAGGCGATAGAAGAGCTCCGGCAGGAAACCCTTGCCTGGGCCAACTCGGGCGATATGAAGCCGTCGGTATTCCCGCACCAGATAGCATTCAATATTATTCCGCACATCGATACCTTTCTGGAAAACGGTTACACGAAAGAGGAAATGAAGCTCCATCACGAAACCAGAAAGATATTCGGGGACGACGAAATCGCTGTAACAGCCACGACTGTCAGGGTGCCGGTATTCAGGGCGCATTCGGTGGCGGTGAACATAGAGACGGATAAGAAGATATCGGTAAGCGAGGCGAAGGAGGCCCTTTCCGGCTTCCCAGGCGTCAGGGTCGTGGACGAGCCCCAGAACCTTAGGTACCCGATGCCGATAGACGCGGCAGGGCTCGACGAGTGCCTCGTCGGAAGGATAAGGGAAGACTATACGGTGCCTAACGGGCTTTCGCTATGGGTAGTCGGCGACCAGCTCAGAAAGGGCGCCGCGCTCAACGCCGTTCAGATAGCGGAGCTTCTTATCGGAGAGTATATATAGTGGCTATAGCCGGAATGCTCAAGGGACTCGTCGAAAAGCTCCAGGGAGGAAGCTTCACAGAGCCCCCGGAAGGAATCGCCGAGGGCATCAGGAAGCGCCTCGGCGAGGGTGAGGAGATACACTTTACGCTCCTTAACTGGAGGGCTATGCACAAAGCCCCGACGTTTACGGATAGCAACACCTACTTCAGCTCATGGTTCATACTGACCAATAAACGGATTATAATTGCAAGGAACTCTTCTGAGCTCAAGACATTCAGGGAAATCCATCTCCACGGGATAACGGACGTACATTACGAGCTCGACCGCAGCGAGCCCAGGGTAACGATTACCACACCCGGAAACGTAGACAAAATAGAGTTTCAGAGAAGAACCGCGGGGCGCGCGTCGGAACTCGAAGGGCTTCTCAAAACGGTAATCACCGAGGCGAGAAGAACCGCACCCGTCGCAGTAGAAGCCGAGATCGTATTATGCGGGGGCTGCGGAAGCGGCATTCCGAAAACGAGCCGCTTCTGCCCGGAGTGCGGAGTGCGAATCGTCCTCCGGGACAGTGTATAAACCCGCCCGGAAGCCGCACGAAAGAGCCGGATAATAAGTTGCCGGCTCGCATAAACCTTGAATTGAACAAAAGCTCGAATATAATGAATTCTGCCAGACCAAGGAGGCTTTACCGATGATTCACGGCTCGCTTGTCGCCATTGTCACGCCATTTAAGAACGGGAAGATCGACGAAGACGCGCTAAAAAAGCTCATAGATTTCCAGATCGAGAACGGTACGCACGGCATTGTTCCGTGCGGAACGACGGGGGAATCCCCTACTCTCACGCACGAAGAGCACGAATACGTCATCGAGCTTACCGTAAAGGCGGTTAACAAGCGGGTTCCGGTCATTGCAGGTACGGGCTCCAACAGCACGAAGGAGGCTATAAGGCTCACCCGTTTCGCCGAGGAAGTCGGCGTCGATGCCGCGCTTCTCGTCGCGCCTTATTACAACAAGCCGACCCAGGAGGGGCTTTACCTTCACTTCAAGCAGATTGCGTCTCAGGTAAAGATACCGCTAATCCTGTATAACATCCCGGGCCGCTCAGTCGTGAACATACAGCCCGAGACGGTCGCGAGGCTGGCTAAGGACTGCCCGAATATCATCGGGATAAAGGAAGCGTCGGGGTCACTCGTTCAGGCGAGCAAGATATTCAGCCTCTGCGGAAGGGATTTTCTGGTCCTTTCGGGAGAAGACGCGCTCAACTTCCCGCTCATGTGCATCGGGGCGCAGGGATTCATCACGGTGACGGCGAACGTGACGCCGGGGGACGTCGCCGACCTCTATAACCATTATGCAGCCGGGGATATAGACAAGGCCAGGGACCTTCACTATAAGCTCCTACCGCTTAACGAGGCGCTCTTCCTCGAGACGAACCCGATCCCGGTCAAGGCCGCGCTCAGCATGATGGACAAATTAGCTTACGAATATCGGTATCCGCTCTGCCGGATGTCGGAGAAAAACTACGAAGAGCTCAGGGGAGCTCTCGTCGATTACGGACTGGTTAAATAGACCTGATCCGCCGGCGTATGGGGTAGGCGTGAATATAAATCTTATCGGGATTTACTCGGACGACATGGCTCCGCCGGATTTCACCATAGAAAAAGGGCTCTGGTCCAGGGGCAAGACCCCTGCAGGTATCGACGAAGCAGGCAGGGGGCCTCTTGCGGGCCCTGTGGTCGCGGCCGCAGTGATTCTCCCCGCCGGGTGCGAGCTGGCCGGCATAGACGATTCCAAAAAATTATCCGAGGCTTCGAGAAAAGAGGCGTGGAAAGCGATAACGGAGAGTGCCGTCGCTTACGGGATTGGCATAGTCGAGCACGACGTGATAGACAGGATCAATATCCTTCGCGCAGCCCTTAGGGCGATGGAAATCGCCGTCGAAAATCTCCAGACGCGTCCGGATTTCCTGCTCATAGACGGGAACCAGGGGCTTTCACTGCTCGTTCCGCAGGAGACAATCGTCAAAGGGGATGCGAGATGCTCGTCCATCGCGGCGGCGTCTATACTTGCGAAGGTGACCCGGGACTCGATAATGGTGCGGTACCACGAAATCTACCCGCAGTATAACTTCGGCTCGCATAAAGGCTACGCCACGAGGGAGCATCTGGACGCTCTTAAACAGCACGGACCCTGCCCTATACATAGAAGGACCTTCAGCGGCGTACTCAACGGAATGCCCGGGATGCAGCCGCCGGATGAAGATTCACCCGGCGAAATCGGAATGCCTCTTATTCAACGACCTTTACGGATTCGATAACCACGTCTTCAGTGGGAACGTCGCCGTGCATGCCCTTGTTGCTCGTGGGAACCGCGGCAATGGCGTCCACCACATCCATGCCGTCTATGACCTTTCCGAATACGGCGTATCCGAAATCTCTTGCGCCGTTGTTGAGGAAATCGTTGTTGACGACGTTTATGAAGAACTGCGACGTCGCGCTGTCTACGACCTGAGTACGGGCCATAGCAAGCGTGCCCCTGTCGTTCTTGAGCCCGTTATTGGCTTCGTTCTTGATCGGGGCCTTTGTAGGCTTCTGGGCAAAATCGGGCGTGAACCCGCCGCCCTGTACCATGAAATTGGGGATGACTCTGTGAAAAATAGTGCCGTCGTAAAAACCGTCGTTTACGTATGAGAGAAAATTCTCTACAGTTACGGGAGCCTCGTTCTTAAAGAGCTCGACCTTTATATCGCCTTTGGACGTGGATATTATTACCACTGGATTGCCTCCTTGTGTTTCGCTCGTATCCCCGGCAGGAGTGCTTTGCGCCGCATTCTGTGCTGAATTATCCTTTTGCTTGCAGGCCGCGGTAACCAGCATCGCCGGCACGAGAACAGCCACCAAAAGAAGTTTTACGGCAAGGCCCGACATACCGGCATGGAAGTCGATATTTCCGAGTTTCATACTTTAGTCCTCCGGGTTTTCTATGAGGGAACTAAAGTTATAATATTACTCGCACGGTGTCAAACGGCCGCTTTTCCGGGGAAACTTTCCGGGAATTTACAGGCGGTTAATATGCACGGATTAAATGAAAAATAGCTTTAAGCAGGGAGTGAAATGTCAGGAATAGACTTCGGAGTCGTTCTCCGTCAGCAGAAAATAGAATTCTCCGAGATAAGGGATGCGGCCGAGCTGTGCGACGAGCTAGGATACCATTCCGTCTGGTTTTACGACCACCTGCTCGGGCAGGGCGGGCTCGACCTCGACATATACGAGGCATGGACGCTTATGTCCGCCCTTTCTACCGTTACGACGAATGTCAGGCTCGGGCCTATGGTCCTTTGCAGCGCCTTCAGGCCCCCTTCTCTTCTGGCGAAGATGGCCTCGACGCTCGACGTCGTGAGCGGCGGCAGGCTCGAATTCGCTATAGGCGGCGGTTGGTTCGAGCCCGAATTCAGGGCGTACGGATATAACTTTCCCGATACGCAGGCGAGGATAGAAGAGCTCTCTGAATCAGTGTCGATAATAAAATCCATGTGGACTGAGGAAAAGCCAAGCTTCAGCGGCAAATATCACCGCATCGAGGACGCGTACTGTAACCCGAAGCCCGTGCAGAAGCCCCATCCGCCCGTCATAATCGGCGGGTCGGGAGAGAAATATTTACTCAGAGTCGTGGCCGAGCTCGCGGACGAATGGAACTGCCCCGCGAGCAGCGCGCTTGAGTACGAGCGGAAAATTGCTGCCCTTAAAAGCACTGCCTGGACATCGGGCGCGACCCGTCGGAGATAAGGATATCGCAGCAGACGGTTTGCGTCCTGGGAGAGAGCGAATCCGACATAGCTGTGAAGCTGGAAAAGGCCCAGAGGCGTTACGGGTTCTTCGGCGACATCGAGAGGCTCGGAATAGTCGGGACCCCCGAGCAGTGCATATCGAAGATCCGCGAGAACGAAAAGAAAGGCATTACGAAATACACCATCTTCTTCTCGGACGTAATGAACCCCGAAACGCTTCGCCTCTTCGCCGAAGAGGTCATGCCGGCGTTTAAATAAACCCGGGAGGAGGAGATTACTTGTTGGCGAAGGCCTCAACGCTCTTTGCGAACTCGAGTGCAAAGGCCTTTATCTTATCTGACGTGGTATCGTCGCTCGTCGCCTTTTTATAGGTGTCGGCCATTTTCATGAACATGTGGTAGAAATGAGCGCCCATCTCGCCTACCTCCATGCGCGGGGTCCAGAGCTCTATGCTCATGCTGTTCCTGGCGCTCTTGTCCCACATTGATATCATGAGAGATTCGCAGGGTGCGAACCCCTCTTCGCCGGAGTCTGTGGCGTTCCAGTATATCTCTTCGGGTGCACCCGTGTCGTCGAGCTTGACTAGAAATTTTATTTCCGCTTCTTTGGGCATTTACTCTCCGTTCGGTTTAATCTACTCCCCAGAAATCGGGCTTCCTCTTTTCGAGAAACGCCGTCGCGCCTCTACCATCTCAGGGGCCTTCATGAAGAAGCGGGCAAGCTCGAGCCCGTGCGTAATCTGCGGGTGGGCCATGTCGGATACGAAGTTGATCTGGAGCTTCGCTATCCTGAGGGACTGCCTGCTCTTTTCGAGGAGGCTCTTGCACCAGGCGTCTACCTCTTCGTCGAGCTTATCCTGGGGAACGACCTTGTTGACCCAGCCCATCTTCATTGCCTCGTCGGCTGTGTAGCGGTTGCAGAGATAAACTATCTCGCGGGCTTTTTTATCGCCTACCGAGTGCTGGAGCTGCTGGAGGCCGTACCATATCGGGGCGCTCCCGACTAGAGGGCCCGCCTGTGCGAATATGGACGTATCGGAGGCTATTGTGAGGTCGCAGAGCATGTTGAGCTCGTTTCCGCCCCCGACGCAGTATCCGTCCACCCGTGCGATGATAGGCTTCCCGCAGCAGCGCATCGCCGTTGCGAGCCTGTAATGGACGAGCATGTACTTGGCGTCTACCTTCTTTTTGGGATCGACTATCCAGGACAGGTCGCCGCCGGCCGAAAAGGCCTTGCCGCCCGCGCCCGTAAGAACTATAACGCCGATACCGTCGTCGAGCCACGCGTCTTCTATGGCAATAGCGAGCTCTTCCCTGACCTCCGAGTTGAGGGCGTTACGCACCTCGGGCGGTTTATTGTAACGTACGCGACCTTGTTCTTTTTAGAGTAAAGGATGTACTCGAGCCCAAGGCCGGACTTTTTCTTCGCGGGCTTGGCGGCAGCCGCCGTTTTTTTTGTAGTGGTTTTAGTAGTTCTACCCTTAGCCATGAGAGCCTCCTGTAATTATATGAATTGATTCATACAATTTTTGCCTCGGATGCCCCTTGATGTCAAATCCCGGACAGGGCAACGGCAGAGGCGAGATGGCATGGAGAATGGATTTTCTCCGCGTTTCAGACGGCACCTGAACGACGCCGGAACGGGACTACACAGCCCTTACCAGGGGAGCTTGTTCATGAGAGGGGCTATGTGCGGACCGAAGAGCGCAACAGTCGCTATGAGCGCAATAAATCCTGCCACACTGAGTGCAGAGCGACATAACCACCATAGTGGCTATCTTATCAAGCTTTCTTGCGTCCAAATCCATTAGTGACCTCCGTGTCCCGACGATTTACCGCCGAAGAAGGGATCCCCAACCGGTATGGAGGGGAACGCCCTCATGAAGATGAGGAATGTTGCGACAAACGCCCGGAGAAATCCGAGAGTTACGAGTATCTGCGTAAATCCTATGTTTATCGCGTTTGAAAGCGACGGTACGATGAGAACGTACTTTTCAAGCCAGAATCCCGTGAGGGATACAGCGGCTATGAAAACCACTATGGGCTTCATGATCTTGTTCGTTCTTGGCACAAGGGCTATGAACGGGAATATGAAGCAGCAAGTCATAACGGCCCAGGAAAGCGTCCTGTATGGCTCTTCCTTTACCCTCGCTATTACGAAAACCGTTTCTTCAGGCATGTTCGCATACCATATCGGCAGGAACTGGGAGAAGAAGAAGTAAACCCAGAAGAGCGAAAAACCCTGAAGCATCTTGGCTATGTCGTGATACTTGTTGTCGTCGAGGTAGTCTTCGAGTCCGAGCCTTCGTCTCAGCATCACGGACAGGATAATCGTCATGGCAATAGAGCTCACGAAGCTGCCCATGAAATAAAACGGGCCGAACAGTGTGCTGAACCAGTGCGGATCGAGGGACATCATGAAGTCCAAGGCAAAGAAGCTGAATACAACCGCGTAGAGAAGTATTACAGCTGGGGCGAACTTGCCGAGCTTGAGCCATATGGCTTTTCTCTCGTCCTCGCCTTTCCAGCCCGACGACACCCATCCCGCAAGCCCGCTCAGCTTGCCTTCGAAACCGCCAAGGTCCTGCCTGAGCGAATAGTAGACATAGAGAATGCTTACCGACAGAAGAATAAGGAAGCCGATGAAGTTACGCCCGAAAACGAACTCCATATTGAGCCAAACATCTTTCGGATGATGGTAGTGGTGCGTCGCGTAGGGGAGGAGGTAATCCCGCCCGGCGAAAACGACCAGAAGAAGCACGACGGCGATGGGGAGAAACGATCCCAGGGCCTCGCTCGTACGGAGGAGCGGTCTCGCCCATCTTGCGTTCGTTATACGCATGATGCATGAGAAGACGATCCCCGCCTGCGCTATGCCGGTCCAGAAAAGGAAGTTGATGAGGAATATTTCCCAGATGTTGCCTGGATTATCGCCCAGTATGGTGATTACGAACGTACCGAACCCTACTACGGCCAGGGCGAGGAATATGTATACCCCCAAAGCCGGTATGCGCGTTCTCTTTTGAAGTATCTCTTCTCTGATTTGCTGATCCATGATTACTGAGCGCTCTCCTGTTCAGTGTTCGTCTCATCGGACGAAGTATCGTTCGGTGCGGTCTCTTCAGGCGCCGTCGATTCCGGTGTCGATTCTTCGGGTGCGGCTTCCTGCTGTGCCGCCTCTTCCGGGGCCGCAACGGGCTGCGCCTGAGCCGGAGGATTACCCTGGAGCTTCCTTACGTAGTTGACCACATCCCACGCGCCTTCAGCCGTTATGTTGTCGCGGTAGCTAGGCATCATGACCTTACCGCCATATCTGATGTAGGCGTAGATGTAACCGTCCGTCCTGGCGATTACCGGCGCCGAGGTGATGTTCATCGGGTAGAAGCCTCTCTTGATTACGGGACCGTCACCCTTGCCCTCCATACCGTGGCAGACAAAACAGTATGTGTTGAATAAATGCTCTCCGTTCTTTAGCGACTCTTCGGTCGCGGGAACGGGATTTTGAGTCATGGATTCGAAATCCTCCCGGGGCTCGGGCGCTATCCTGAGGCCGGTCGTCGTTACCGACCAGAGCGGATAAGGCACGGGCTGCTCGTAGGGCAGTATCGACGGCTGAATCCACATATCGAAATCCCATGGGAACGCATGGGCGCGCGACGCGCCGAACATTCCCGTAAGGACAAATAACAGTAGATAAAATTTCATATTTTTGAATAACACTCCCATTACCTCCTGAAAGACACAGCTCAAATACCGTCGACCTTGATTTCCTCTGCGCCGTGTGAATTCAGAATATCCTGCACCTTTTCAACATTGCCTTTGTCGCACGCGACCATGACACCGAACTTGTCTTCGGAGAATCTCGGGTCGTACATATCGACGGGGGCGTTTCTCCTTAGCCTCGAATTTATAAGGAGGCCGAGGAGCGTCGAAAGCGCGCCCATTAGAATCGTGAGCTCGAATATTATGACGATGAAAGGCGGAATCGAAACGATCGGCTTCGCGCTCACGGGCAGCGGCCAGTCCATGGATGTCAGGACCGTAAAACCTACGCCGCAGCTGGCCCCGAGCATGGCGCCAAAGAGCGTGAAGAACCGCACTATGCTTTCGGGCTCGTCCATTACGTCTTCTATCTCGTGGTTAGGCACGGGAGAGAAAACCCTTATAGTCTTAAAGCCCTCTTCCTTCAGCTTCTTTACGGCGTTGATCGTAAGGTCAACGTATGAAAATATCCCCAGTACGCCCTGGTTATTCATGACCATTCGCCTCCTTCTTCGGCACAGGCAAAATCTCTTTCATTTCGGCGATGGACACAGCCGGGAGCGTTTTGATGAATATAAGGAAGAACATAAAGAACCATGCGAAGCTCCCTAGCGTGATACCGATTTCGACCCAGGACACTTTATATATACCCCAGGACGCCGGATCGAATCCTCGTGAAAGCGATATGACGATGATGTTGAATCTCTCGAACCACATTCCGATGTTTATAAAGATGGAAATGATGAAGAGAGCCTTGATATTCCTTCTTACGCTCTTGAACCAGAGCGGAAGCGGTATGAGCACGTTGCAAAAAACCATTATCCAGTAGAAGAGCGCGTACTCGCCTGTCGCCCTGTAGTAGAACTGACCCCATTCCGCGGGGTTACCGCTGTACCATGCCATGAAGAACTCGACACCGTACGCATAGCCGACGATGAGCGAAGTCACGATGATGAGCTTGGCCATGCCGTCGTAGTTGTCGAGTGTTATATATTCTTCGAGCGAGAATATTTTTCGTATCGGAACAGTAAGCGTTATAACCATTCCGAGACCCGAGAAGATGGCGCCCGCGACAAAGTAAGGCGCGAAAATCGTTGTATGCCACCCGGGGAGGTTGGCCATAGCGAAGTCCCAGGAAACGACGCTGTGAACCGAAAGAACGAGCGGCGTCGCGAAGGCGGCGAAGAAGAGATAGGCCCTTGTGTAGTGGAGCCATTCCCAGTTGCTTCCCTTCCATCCGAGCGAGAGTATCGAATATAGAATCTTGCGTGGTTTCTCCGTCACCCTGTCCCTGATAGCGGCCAGGTCGGGAATCATTCCCACGAAGAAGAACACGGAGCTTACGGTCAGATAAGTGCTGACAGCGAAAACGTCCCACAGAAGGGGCGATTTGAAGTTAACCCAGAGCTCTCTTTGGTTCGGGTACGGGAAGAGCCAGTAGAAGAACCACGGCCTTCCAAGGTGAATTATAGGGAATAGCCCCGCCGTCAAGACCGCGAAAACCGTCATACCCTCTGCTATTCGGTATATCGACAGCCTGAAGTTCGCCCGGAACAGGTAGAGAACCGCCGAGATGAGGGTTCCCGAGTGCGCGATACCGACCCAGAAAACGAAGTCGGTGATGTAAACGCCCCAGAATACGGGATGCCTGTATCCGGCTGCACCGAGACCGGTGTAGACCTGATAGAGGAAGCAGAAAAGCCCGAAGCCGACGACACCCAAGGTCGGCACGAAGAGGGCAAGCCACTTTACAGTGGGCTTGTCGAGCATTCTTATGACGTCTTCGTTTACTTTCGCGTAGGTTAACGACGTTTGCTGACTCATTATGCCTTATCCCATTTCACTTTTTTTAGATAGGTGATAGAGGACTGTGTGTTGAGCATTTGCAACACTTTGTAGCCTCTCTCATCTTCCGAAAGTTTGGACACTTTGGACTCGGTGTCTTTCAGGTTTCCGAACACTATCGCGTCAGAGCCGCACGCCTGAGCGCACGCTACCTGCACCTCGCCGTCGAGAACGTCCCTGCCCTTGTCCTTGGCCTGATCCTTGGCGAAATTGATTCGCTGCACACAGAACGTGCATTTTTCCATGACGCCCATGCTTCTGACCGTTACGTCCGGGTTGAGCTGCCAGTTGAGCGGCTCGGGGAACTTGTACTGGAACCAGTTGAATTTCCTTACGCTGTAGCTGCAGTTGTTCGAGCAGTACCTCGTGCCGACGCAGCGGTTGTAGACCATACCGTTAAGCCCCTCGGGGTTGTGGTAGGTCGCGTAGACCGGGCAGACGGGCTCGCATGGAGCGTTACCGCACTGCTGACATAGCATCGGGAGGAATCTGGTTTCGAATCCCGCCTTGTTGTCCGATTTTTCGAAGTATCTTTCTATCTTTATCCAGGCCATGTCGCGGCGCTTCGCCACGAGTTCTTTCCCAACGAACGGGATGTTGTTCTCGGCGTAGCAGGCTGTTACGCACGCGCCGCAGCCGGTACACTTTTGAGGTCGATCGCCATTCCCCAGCGGTACCGCGTATTCCTTTTCGGGGTAGAAACCCGGGAGGCTATGATCGACAGGTGGGAGGCCTTTCTGCATTTCTGTAAGAGTGACTTCCTGTGCGATACCCCTGTCGTGCTGATGCGTCGTATACTGGGTTTGAACGAACTGCGCGTGCTTCCCGGTCTTTGTAAGCTTGACCTTGGATGTGAACCACGCAAATCCACCCGAGAGCTTGTCGGTAGTGAGCGGCAGGATACCGACGGGGTTTACGCCCCTGTCTTTTGCGTATCTGCCGTAGCTCGTGTGGCCCTGCCCTATCATTACAGCGACCGTGTCAGGCCTGATGCCGGGATAGGGGTAGACCTGCGTCTCAATGCTGCCCTGAGGGGATTCGATGACTACGAAATCACCGAGCTTTACCCCCAGCTTGGAAGCGGTATCGGGGTGAACCTCCACCCACGAATCCCATACGCCAGTAGAAAGCGCGTCGGGAAGCTCCTGGAGCCATGGCTTGTTGGCGCCCCTTCCGTCGTAGTATTTGTAGGAGGGGTAAGCGATGAAGAAATAATCGCCGTCGCCGCTGAACTCGGCCTCGGGGAGCGCACCGGAGAGCCCGCCGGACAGGGAGACCTGCACAGGCTGGACGTCCGCATAATAGCCGCCGTTTTCGAGGGCCTTGTTCCAGAAGGAGTCGAAGCTGAGCCCGGCCTGGCTTGAATAGGCCGTCTTCCAGGACTCTCTTAAATAATCATAGTATGAAGTCTGTTTATATCTCTCTTTTAAATCTTCTATGTTTGCCGTGACGGCGAGTATAACGTCTCCCGTGCCCTTGGTGTTGAAGACCGGAGTCATAACGGGCTGGATGAGACCGTGTATTCCGGTGCTCGGAATAAAATCGCCCCAGCTTTCGATAGTGGTGTTATCGGGCATTATGAGGGTTGCCTTTTCGGTCGTTTCGTCCATGAAGCTGGAGAAGCTGACCACGAAAGGCACCTTGGATATCGCGTCCTCGAAACCCGCCGACTTCGGAAGCGTAAAGACGGGGTTCGTGTTGTAGACCATGAGGATGTCAACGCCGCCGTTGGACATGGAGTCCACGAGCGAGAGGATATCCGAGAACTGGCTTATGCCGTCTGTGTTGATTGTGCGGCCGAAGTCTATCGTTTCGCCGATATTCCCGGCTACGTAATTCAATATGTTTATCGCTATGAGTGTTTCGGTCGCGTTCGTGGAGGTCACAGCCGTGCCGCCGCCTATCGCGAGGCTGGGCTGCGTGGACGAGAACTCCCTGGCTATTTGCCTTATGGTGTCGGTGGAAACGCCGGTCGCTTCGGAAACCTTGTCTATCGCGTAGCCGCTTAGAAGCCCCGAGAGCTCGCCGCCCCTGTTGGAGAGTCCTTCGCTGACTATGACGTTAGCGATACCGAGCGCGAGCATGCCTGTGCCGGGGTTATCGAAACCCATTCGTCGGCGTTTACACCAGTCATCGACGCCCTGGGCTCGACGGCAACGAACTTGCCCATGGAGCCGTCCTTGAAGCTGTGCATTTCGCTGAACTGCTTCGTGTAGTAGGTCGGCGAGAGCCACGTTTCCATGAAATCGGCGCCGAACGAAAGGAGGTATTTCGCCTTTTCTATATTATAGGTAGGAATCTTGTCGATTCCGAAGGTTCTTTTGTTGGCTTCCCTGAGCGGCTCGTAGGCGTAGGTTTCGTAGGAGATGTGCACCCCGCCTATCGCATCCATCCAGTCGTCGATGAGTGCACCGAGGGTGCCCGTAACGTTGTCGGAAAGGAATACGATCCTGCCGTTCTGTCCTTTTTTCCTTACTTCGTCGATCTTTTCTGCGAGGACCTTTTCGGCGTTCTCCCAGCCTGTCGGCCTGCGCTTGCCGAGATCGTTCAGAAGGAGCGGAGATCTGGTGCGGTCGGGGTTGTACAGGCCCTGAAGCATGGCCTGGCCCTGGGCGCAGCTCGCCCCTTTGTTGATCGGATGTTTCGGATTGCCTTCTATCTTTATTGCACGTCCTTCGCGGTTCTTCACGAGGATGCCGCAGCCCGCCGGACATTCCCTGCAGGTGCTCGCATACCAGTTGGGTACCCCGGGGATAATGCCCTCGGGCGGAATGACGTATGGGATCAGCTGCTCAACAGGCTCGGAGCATCCGCCCGTTACGGCTGCAGTGCCGCCGGCGACTCCGAGAATCTTGAGAAAATCCCGTCTCTTGATACCACCCTTTTTGTCTTGAGACATCTCCTCCTCCAAATTAATAATGACAGGTCAGACAGTCTTTCAGGCTGGTCAGCTCTTCATGGCTCTTGGCGTTTTCCGTATGACAAGTTATACAAAAGCCCATGTTGAACCTGTTGACCTTATGCACCTGGTCCATGCTGGCGACGTCGCCGTGACAAACAGCGCAATCGAACCCTCTTTTTATATGCCGCTTGTGATTGAAGTGGACATATCCCGGCATGGAGTTGACCTTGATCCAGGGTATGGGCTCTTTCTTCGCCCAGAAATCTCTTACCTTGGCAATCTCGGTCTGAATGTTGATAGTAGTAGTTCCGTTAAAGTCGTAATCGACATCGCGTCCCGCAATATGCGTATGGCAACCCATACACCTCTGTACCGAGGGGATGCCGGGGTTCGGAGACACATCGACAAAGCTATGGCAATACTGACACGGAATCTGATCTTCGCCGGCGTGAATCTTGTGGCTGAATCTTACAGGCTGAGCGGGTCCTTTGTTGCTGCTCTCCGCATTTTTGTCGGAAAAGAAATAAAATCCGACGAAAACGAAGATAGACAGTACAGGTACTAAAAACAATTTTATCCGTCTACGCATCCTATTTACCTTAGCTATGGAGTGTGTCCATGTGGAAGTGTGAAGCTCGATACTCAAAAAACGCCTAGTATGTATATCATAACGTGGGAATCTGTCAAGTTTCCGGACGCCCCTGGGGTAAGGAGTGCGGATGGTGCGTAAAAACGGGTTTACGCCCTGTTAAAGCGCATTAGAAGGCTCAGAAAAGACTCAAAAATTTTCGAGACGGGAAAAAAATTCCGCCGCGTCGAATTTGCCGCCCAGAAGAGGTGCGAAGGCCCGTCTGGAGAGTCCTTCCATGGCCCCCAGAGCCCCCTCGGCGACGCTGAGGGAAGCGTCCTCGGGATAGACCCCCAGAAGAGGCGCTCCTGTTTGCTCGGAGATGGCCCTGGGATTTGTGCGCTCGGCCGGACCCGGGGAGCCCGGGAAGGCGTTAATCACGAAACCGAGGACGGAGAGCCCGCGTCCGCGCGCACATTCGATAGTGAGCGCCGTGTGGTTTATCGTGCCGAGCCCGGGGCGTGCGACGACGAGGAGCGGGAGCGAGAGATCGCGGGCGAGGTCGGCCATGAGATAACCGTCCGTTATGGGGACCAAAAGACCGCCTGCGCCCTCGACGAGGACGACGTCGCGGGAGGATGCAAGCCTTTCGTATGCGGACTTTATCCGTCCCGTGTCTATGGTTTCTCCAGCGAGACGCGCAGCCGCGTCGGGCGAGAGCGGGGCTTCGAAGCTGTAGATGCAGTCGTCGGACGAATGCTCTTTTTCGCCGAGTGCTGTTCTTAGAAATTCGATGTCAGTCATGCCGGGAAGGGACGAGCCGGATTGAAGGGGCTTCATAACGCCGACATTTAGGCCAGTGCTCTTTAGTGAAAGGGCGAGTGCAGCCGTTATGACGGTTTTACCCACTGCCAGCTGTCCGTACCTGTGATGAATATGCCTTTTGGAAGGGGCATTGTGGCTGTCGTCCCGCGGGAGTGAATGCGCGGCCCTCCGTCAGGCTAGAAGTTCAGGCTCTGCTGGGCCTCTTCGCTCATGCTTGCTCAGGTCCCGGCGGATCCCAGACGATCTCTACATCGACGGATTCGACGCCTGGAATTTCCTCCACAAGTAGCCGGGATTCGCCCGCTATCTGCCCGGACACAGGGCAGCCGGGGGCTGTCATCGTCATCTCGATCCTGACGTTGCCGCCGTCGATCTCGACGCCGTAAATGAGCCCGAGGTTTACGATGTCTATCGGTATCTCGGGGTCGTATACGTTGCTGAGGGCTTCGAGGACCTTTTGCTCGGTGACCTGGGGCGGCTCGCCCGGGGCTCGTCTGCCGCCGCGGCCTCGAGGGAAGGCGCGGGGGCGTTTTCTTCCGCATGCGTTTCGGCCGGGGAAGGAGGAGGCGCGGAAGCGGAGCTTTCCGGAGAATTTACTTCGCCGGTTTTAACTTCCGCGGCGTCGTTTAGCTTATTCGCGTCCCCCGGATTTTCGTCCCCACCTGAGAATAGTCCGCTCAAAAATTTCCCGAGTCCCACTTGGAAGAGCCTCCCTGGCTGAATTTAATGAATGCCTGTATTAATAACGCTAATACATAGCCGTGGGCGCATGCCAAACCGGCCAGTGCCGTTCTTTCGGGCCGGAATAGCTCAGACCCTGGAGCCTGCGAGGCCGTGCGCCACGAAAATCTCCGGCACAACGCGGCCTTTACGGCGGAGATGGCGGCCTCGTAGTTGGGCTCGCTCGCGATCTCTGGGACTATTTCGACGTACCTGACCTTGTCGTCCTTATCGACGACGAATATGGACCTCGCAAGGAGCCTGTTCTCTTTTATCAGCACGCCGTAATTTTCGCCGAAGGATGCGTCCATGTAATCGGAGACGGTTTTGACCTTGTCTATTCCCTCGGCGGCGCAGTAGCGCTTTAGCGCGAAGGGGAGATCCATGCTGATAGTGAGAATTTCGACGTCGTCGCCCAGATTCGCCGCTTCCTGGTTGAACTCTTCCGTCAGACGTCGCAGACGGGCGTATCGACGGAGACAATGACGTTGAACACCTTCACCTTGCCCTCGAGGTCGTGGAGCCCGACAGGCGCCCCGGGCATGGCGTAGAGAGTAAAATCGGGGGCGCTGTCCCCGGGCTTTACTTCGTGTCCGACCAGCGTTACGGGGTTTCCTTTCATAGTGACCTGGTTCGCTCTTTCTTCAGACATAATAGTCCTCCTCGGAACTTTTTCTGGTTTATGCTCCGGCCCCCGGATGAGAGGCCGTTACTCCCAATCCTATATAGTAAGGCATTTGTTGTCAAACCGGCCGGAACCCCGCATGAATTTTACTTATTTCTGTTGACTAAGCTAAAAATATGTACTCTTGGATTGACATTATTCTTCGGAGGAATTGCTTTGAAAGGCAAGGTAAAATGGTTTAACGAGTCTAAAGGTTTCCGGGTTTATCGAGCAGGATAACGGTAAGGACGTTTTCGTCCATTGCAGCGCTATCGAAGGGGCAGGATTCAGGACCCTGGCGGAAGGCGACGAGGTGGAATTCGAGGTAGTCGAAAGCCCCAAGGGTCTACAGGCCAGCAAGGTCAACAAGGTTTCCTGAGGACCTTGTCCTAGTACTCTCAGGAAGCTCCCGTATGTAGTTCTTTAACACAGACTGGACTTCTTGATTGAAATTCGTGCTTCGGCATTCCGGCACGAAGGGGCGGCTTTTCGCGCCGTGATTTAGATTACGATGCGGCAGGCTCGAAGGGGGTGTTTGTCATTCCCGGCCGGGCTCTACGATCAGCTTACCCCGCACCCTGTACATGGCCATCTGGCAGGTAAATTCATATTCCCCGGGGCTTTTTGGCGTGAATTCGACTTCGCGCGGCTGCCCACGGGGAGTTCCGCACCCATCCAGCCCGCTGAAAATCACCTTTTCGGCACAGGGGCTTTTATCCTTTCTTAAAAATCTCAGCTTAAGCGGTTTTCCGGCCGAGGCGCGTATGACGGACGGCTCGTAAACCCCGCCGTCTACTACTATGTCGAGTGCGCCGTCACCGGCTTTTGCCTCGGGCAGATTTTTCGAGAGCCAGAACCACCAGACTATGAAGGCCGCGGCGGTCAGACCGAGAATATTGACCAGTAGTGTCGTCATTTCGAGTCTCCCTTGATATCTTTCATGGCTTAAACCATCTGAGGCGGTTGGCGTTTGTCACGACCGTAAAAGACGAAAGCGCCATCGCGGCCCCGGCTATTATAGGGTCGAGCAGCATCCCCGTGAAGGGAAAAAGGACTCCCGCCGCTATTGGGATCGCGAGTGTGTTGTATGCGAAAGCGCCAAAGAGGTTCTCTTTTATATTCTTCACGGTCGCGTTCGAAATCTTTATCGCGTCGGCGACGCCGTGAAGAGAGCCACGCATGAGGGTTACGTCGGCGCTTTCTATCGCAACGTCCGTACCGCTCCCGATGGCGAAGCCGACGTCCGCCCCGGCGAGCGCAGGGGCATCGTTTATGCCGTCGCCCACCATGCCTACTATCTCTCCTTTTGCCTGGAGCTTTGAAATCTCGTCCGACTTTCCGCCTCCGGCAGGACCTCGGCTATGAATTCGTCTATGCCCGTTTCCTTCGCCACCGCCTCGGCCGTGACGCGGTTATCGCCCGAGCATTATGACCTTGAGGCCGAGTTTCTTGAGCCTTTGTACGGCCTCCTTGGAATCGGGCTTTATGGGGTCGGATATTCCGATGAGGCCCGCTACGGAGCCGCCGACGCGAGGAAGACGACCGTCTTACCCGTCCGGGAGAGCTCCTCCGAGCGGGCCTCGCCTTCCCAGCGAGACGCCGTTATCGGTCATGAGTTTTGTTGCCTAGAAGAACTGCCTTGCCGCCGTACATGGCCTTTACGCCGTGGCCGAGCGGCCTCGGAGGTTACCTCCCCGGGCGCGGCGCCTTTTGCGCTCGCCGCTTCGAGAACGGCCTCGGCGAGGATGCTCGGAGCCGGATTCGAGCCCGGCGGCGAGGAGAGGACTTCGCCTTCGGACATACCAGCCAGGGCTCGACAGCAGTTACGACGGGCTTACCCTGGGTTATCGTGCCAGTTTTGTCGAGCACGATCGCCGTGGCTTCCGGCCTGCTGGAGCGCGTCGCCGTTTCGTATGAGGATGCCGTTTTCCGCCCCGCCTTGCCCACGCCGACCATGACGGATATGGGCGTAGCGAGCCCGAGAGCGCACGGGCAGGCGATAATGAGGACAGCGATGGCCGTTGAGAGCACATGTAGGTGAGTTTCGGCTCCCGGGGCCGAAATTAAACCATACGAGGAGCGTGAAGACGGCCACCAGCAGAACGGTCGGAACGAATATCCCCGACACCTTGTCCGCAAGGCGCCCGATCGCGGGCTTTGAGTTCTGGGCCTTTCTTACCATCTCGATTATGCGAGCGAGGGCCGTTTCTTCGCCAACACGTGTAGCCCTGAAGAGAAAGCTCCCGGACTTGTTTATCGTGCCGCCGACTACCTCGTCCCCTACCCCTTTTTTCCGCGGGCATGGGCTCGCCCGTGAGCATGGATTCGTCAACCTGGGAGGAGCCTTCGGTTATGACGCCGTCCACAGGAATCTTCTCGCCCGGACGAACGCGTACTATGTCGTCGAGGACGACCTCGGAAATAGGGACGTCGGTTTCGGCCCCGCCCCTTACGACCCTGGCCGTCCTGGGCTTGAGACCTATGAGGCGCTTGATGGCCTCGAGGTTTTGCCGCGCGCCCTCATTTCGAGCGTCGAGCCCAGGTCTATAAGGGCGATGATTATGGCCGCAGTTTCGAAGTAGAGATGCCCCGCCAGATCCCCGACCGCGCCGGGAAAGAGGACGACGAACGTGGAGTAGGCCCACGCGACGCCCGTGCCTGTAATGGCGACGAGCGTATCCATGTTGGCGCTGTGATTGCGGAAGGACTTGAGGGCCCCGGTGAAGAACCTCCCGCCTCCGTAGACGAGCACGAAAAGCGTGAGGAGTGACACGGCCCCCCACGAGATCCTGCCCGCAGCCGTATCGAGCGCGGGGAGCATGCCGGACATGCTGAGAATGACTATGACGGCGGCCAGAACCCCCGAGATTATCGTGCGCTTCAGGAGGTCACGGTATAGTTAAGCCTCTTCGCTCTCCTTTTCGGACTCCGGAGTCTTCGCCCTTTGGAGACGGAGGCCGTGTAGCCCGCGCCGCCGACCGCAGAGACGAGCGTATCCCGGGGACACCTCGCCCGTGACCGTAGCGGTCTTGTCGGCGAAATTGACCTCGGCCGACTTTACGCCGGAGACCGAGTTCAGCGTCCTCTGCACGGTATCGACGCACCCGGCGCAGCTCATGTCTTTTATGTGAAGCCTGTGGGTTTTTCGTTTGCGGTTGTCATGTTATCTCCGTTTTATTTTTACAGACAGCCGAAGAGCAGAAAAAAAGACGCAAAAATCTTTATCGCTACCAGGCCCTAGCCCACTCTTCTCCGACATCGCTGCCTGTATCCTCATAAACTCGCCGACGTTGTCCATCGTCAGAAGACCCACGAGCCTGCCGTTCCTTACTACAGGGACCGTCATGAGGTCGCTCGACTGGATGCGCATGAAAGCGGCCTCGAGCATCTCGCCCGGGTCGAGCACCTGGAACTCGCGGCGCATAATCGCGCCGGCAGCGCGCGTTGTCGCGTGCTCAAAGAGCCCTTTTATGAGGTCCCGGTGGGTTACGATGCCGACAATTCCCGAGCCGTCCGTTACTGGGTAGTCCTGCTGGGAGCCGGACATGGTGAGCTCTATCAGGCGGCGGAGCGGATCGTCGGGGCTTACGGTTTTGAAGTCGGTCAGCATCGCTTTTTCGACCGGAACGCCCCCGAGCGCGGACCTTACCTTTACCATAGTGGCCTCCTGCGTCGCCCCTATCCACACGAAGAGGGCGATGAATACGAGGAAGGGATTCGTGAAGAGACCCACGAACCCGAAGAGAAGGGCGATGCCCTGCCCTATCGTGGCCCGCCGTCTGCGTTGCGCGCGTGTAATCGCTCCTGAGGCGAGGAAGCGCCCGCAACACCGTCCACCGTCCATGGAAGGCGGGGATGAGATTAGGAACGACGAGGAAGATGTTTACGAACATCGGCTTAGCCTTTCAGCGAAGGAGCCTTGCGTAAGCGTGAGATCGGCTACGGGGCCGAGACCGCGCGTGAGGATGAGCCAACCGTAGAGGAGGGCCGCGATGACGACGTTTACTGCCGGCCCCGCCAGGGCGACCTTGAGCTCCTGCATCGGGTCGTCCGGCATGCGCTCGAGCCGGGCGACGCCGCCAATGGGGAGGAGCGTGATGTCTCGCGTTTTAATGCCGTAGCGTTTGGCCGTGAGGGCATGGCCGTACTCGTGGAGGACGACGCAGAGAAATAGAGCCAGGACGAAGATCACCCCCCCGATGATGGAGGAGAGGGTCTCGCCGCCTGTCCAGTGAATGAGGACTACCCACGCGATGATTAGAAGGAAGGTCGCGTGGATGTAGACCGGAATACCGCCGAATTCTCCGAGCTTCCAGGACCATTTCATCTATATTACCCCCGCGCCGTTGTGCGGCCGAATAACTGTACGGTACGGCGCTTTTATACCCGAAAACACCCGCCGGAGACGCGCTGAAATAACGCGCTTAAAGACCAGCCGGATGTCAGACAGCCACATAGATAAATATACACGACGCGTCAACCTCACGCCCACGCCGCCGCCCCATCCCGATTGATATAATTAAACAAGAATAAGGCGTATTTCGAGAGGGAACGAGGCTATTCTCTTTATATGAAAAATATGGTATATACTTAAAATATGGTTACCCGGAAAAAGGAAGGCCGCAAGAAAGAAACGCTCGACAAGGCTATTTACGTCAAGGCGTCGCAGGAATTCGTGGACATGCTGAATGAATCGCAGTGGCATTTGCAGATGAGGCCGGCGCAGATAGTAAGGGAAGCCGTCTACGAATACCTAAAGCGTCATCTACCGAAGGAAGCCAGGGACAAGTATTTCAAGACGGCGAAGTAAACCCGCGCCGCGGCGCACAATCCAGAGCGCAAAAGCCATTTAATCCAGAGACATACGGTATTGTCCGGCAAGGCGTCACCAGCGTCGCCCCGGGAGCGCATTGTCGCGTATCCTTTTAGAGTGTCAGGACGAAAGGAGAAAGTAGTGGAATCAAAAGCTGTATTCCTCGACAGGGATAAGACCATTTTACTTCCCGAAGGGGGAGAGAAATATATTTACAGGGTCGGGGATTTTTACGTGCCCGAGGATTACGTGGAGGCGCTAAGGCTCCTTAAAGACAGGGGGTATCTTCTGTTCATCGTGACGAACCAGAGCCGGGTGGCGAGCGGGCACCTTACGGAGACAGACGTAAATGAGCTTCACAATTACCTGGATCTGATACTAGAAGAGAGGGGAGTTTACATAGAGGAATACTCATATTGCCCGCATAATCCGAGGGGGGACTGTCTCGCCGTACAATATGGCGTGCCTGTGCCGGAAACCCCGGCCCGGGATGATAGACGAGCTGTCGAAAAAGCACGGCATAGACAGGCAGAGGTCGTGGATGGTGGGGGATTCGGACATAGACATGATCGCCGGGAAGAAGGCCGGGCTCAAAACCGTTCAGGTGCTTACCGGGTGGGACCTGTATTCGCATTACGCCGATTTTATCGAAAAGGATTTCTCAGCCGCCGCGGAGAGGATAGCTGCCGAGGACGAGGGCGGGGACTAGCCCCAGCCGGCGTTTTTATTGAGGTGGTTATACATGACGAACTTCGCCCTTACGCTGTCGTAACCGAGGACTTCGATCAGAAGGTGCATGACGAGGGACTTGGCCCTTTCGACGTCCCTTGCTCGGAGGGCAGCCTCCATGTCGAGGAGGTATCTTTCGAGGAGCTTCGTTTCGTAGACACCGATGCCTTCCTTATCAGCTATGCCGCAGACGAGGCCCGTCATATCCCCGAGCCTTTCAAGCGCCTTGTCCCCTGTCAGAAACGGTCCGCTCATGAGTCCCCCCTGATAAAAGAATAGTCTACACCGTTTCGGCGGAATTAAGAACGCGGGGCCGTTTGCACGCGGAATCCAGCACGAGGGGGAGAGCATCTGAAAAGATGAAGGTCGTTAATGGAGCAGCGCCGGTTTCGAACGATGAGGATGCGAAAAATCGGGCCCTTTAAAAGGCGGAAACGGTGATTATATTGACTTTTAGAAGGAGAAAACAATATGCATAGAGAAATGAGCGGGTTTACCGCAACACAGAAAGAAAACGGTTTTCACGTCAATTTTCACGACGAAATAGAAGAGTTTGACGTTTCCATAAGCGATTTGAACGAATTTGCGAACAGATACGCGAAGGAGATGCTCGAAGGAAAGAAGCCCGAGCTCAGTAAGAAAGAAGAGGTTCTGTTCTCGCTGTGGGAGATGGTGCTCATACCGAGTGACATAGTTCACTGACGGGGAGCGCGGACCATGGACGTCATGAAATCAGTATGGATTAGATCAGGCAGGCGGGAAAGTGGGCACTTAGGGGTTTACTTCCTGCCTGCGTATCTGCAAGCCATGGAGGCGAGCTTTGCGCCGAGCGCCTCGTCGGAATCGTATTCTTCCTTCTCCCTTTTATCACTTTTCCCAGTAAGCATTCCCTCGGGATTGTAGTACTCCTCACCTATACGATAGAGAGTCCTGTCGAAACAGTCTACTTCCCAGTAGCCTGTCTGCCGTGTGAACGTTTCGCCGGTATCCCCTGGCTTGTGGCCGACGTAACGTATCCAGAACTTCCGGATGTTGTCGTTTATTTCGATGCTCTTTAGATCCATGTAAACGGCCACGGGTTTTTCTTTTTCGTCAGCTATATTGGCGACGAACTTCCAGTTTTCGTCTGGGCCGGGCGCGCTTTTACACGAAACCATCAGCGCGGATGCAAGTACGGAGAAGATCAGAACGGAAATAAGTTTCATGGTTGAGAGTCACCTTTTGCGTTGTCGTTAAACGAATCGCAGACGAAGCTGAGGACAGCTTCGCTGATCGTTTCGGGAACCACTGGTTTGAATTCGGACGCGCCGCCGGCGGAGTAGTTGTCGACTATGGAGCCGTCGGGGGCGTAGAAGACGGCTTCGAGGTTGGAGTCCGTCCTGGTGGCGCAGTCGACAGCCTTGCCGATCGTTATCCTTATATACGATTTACCCGATGGGAGCGGCTGCTCCTCGTAAAAGACGTGCCCCTGCCAGAATTTTGTCTTGCCGTCGACGGTTTTTATGCTCTCTGTATCTATGAAGACGTCGAAGCGGGAGGAATCCTCGAGGGTGCCGTATCCTACGGGCGTCCATTCGACGGAACGGGCGGCACAGGCCCAGGATGCGGAGAGCAGAACGGCGGCGAAAAGGATGCGGGCGAAGTCTTTCATGATGGACGTATCAGAGCCTATATTTTAGCCAAAAAAAACGTGCTTAGAAACCGCCGGCGGCGCAGGCGGGCGCGGCGGCCGCCGAATCACTTCTTCAGGCGCTCGAGCTCGAGCGGCAGGTACTTTTGGTTTCCTCGACCACGACCCGGAGAGCCCAAGGAGGCCGACCAGGTTCGGAAATGCCATCAGGCCGTTCGTTATGTCGGCGAAGGCCCATACAAGCTCCAGCTTTACGATAGCGCCGACGAAGACCGCAAGGGTGAATATTACCCTGTAGGGCTTGATTATGCCTTCCCTGAAGAGGTATTCGATCGCCTTTTCGCCGTAATAGCTCCACCCGACAAGGGTCGAGTAGGCAAAGAACGCGAGGCTATGGCGAGCACAGCAGCCCCTATGCTGTGGGATATGCCGAGCTCGAAGACGGTGGACGTAAGCCCTGCGCCGGTATCGCCGTTAGACCAGAGGCCGCTCGATATTATCACTATGCCGGTCATCGTGCAGACGACTATGGTATCGATGAACGTCTGGGTCATGGACACCAGGGCCTGCCCGACGGGGTTTTTGGTCTTCGCCGCGGCGGCCGCTATCGGCGAGCTGCCGAGCCCGGATTCGTTGGAGAATATCCCGCGGGCGACGCCGTATCTCATCGTTTGGGCTATGGTCGAGCCGATAAACCCTCCCGCTGCGGCGGTCGGGTTGAATGCATGGTAAAAGACGAGCCCGAAGGCGTCCAGTATGTTGGCCCTGAAGGCTATGAGGGAAATTATGGAGCCGATGATGTAGAAGATAATCATGAACGGCACTATCGTGCTCGTTACCCTGGCGATGCTCCTTATGCCGCCGACAATGACGAGACCGGTAGCGATGCAGAGGACTATGCCGGTGATCCAGAGGGGGATGCCGAAGGTTTGCGACAGGACGTCGGCGACCGAGTTCGACTGAACCATGCAGCCGATGCCGAAGGTCGCGAAGACGGCGAAGACGGCAAAGAGCGCGCCGAGCCATTTGAGGCCGAGGCCCTTGGAGATGTAGTACATGGGGCCGCCGCTCATCGTGCCGAATTTGTCTACCTCCCTGTACTTTACGGCGAGGACGGCTTCGGAGTATTTCGTGGCCATTCCGAGGAGGCCGGTAATCCACATCCAGAAGAGGGCCCCCGGGCCGCCGACAGCTATTGCAGTCGCGACGCCGGCTATATTGCCCACGCCGACCGTAGCCGAGAGGGCCGTCATGAGGGCCTGGAAGTGCGAGATATCGCCCTCGGCGTCCGATTCCTGGTATTTCTTAAGGAACGCGAGCCTGAGCGCGGGGATGAGGGTCCATATCTGAAGGCCCCTCAGGATGATGGTGAGATATATGCCCGTACCCAGAAGAAGGAGTATAAGGGGAAGCCCCCACACATAACCGCTGATACTGACCAGAATTTCCGTTATTCGTTCGTGCATAAAGATGCCGGCTCCTGTGTTATGGAACCACACCATATCACATTTTGAGGCCGATTGTAAACCCGCGTGGTTATAATGAAACCGGATTTCAAATGGACGCCCTTGAGGCGGCTTTATTGCAAAAAAAACACCCCTTATGTACAATTAATGACAGCTAGAGGAAACATACCGGAGGCACAACCTAAGTATGAGCACACAGAATCCGTTCGTAGCCCTGAAAGAAGAAATGGACAAGCTGGTAGTGGGGCACGAGGAAGTGAAAATAGCGCTCCTTCTGGGCGTTATAGCGAGGGAGCATATTTATGTGGAGGGACCGCCCGGGACCGCGAAGACGATGCTCGCGGAAATTATATCAGGGGCGGCGCAGCTGAAGTTTTTCTTTTATCAGCTCCACAGAGATACGAGACTCTCGGAACTTCTGGGTGACCTCGTTATATCGAAAGAGCAGACCGATACCGGGGAAGTCATAAAACAGCGGGTCGTCAAGGGCGGTATATTGACGGCCGAGATATGTCTTTTGGACGACATATCCCGCGCACCCGGAGAATCGCTCAACGTACTTTTACGAATACTCAACGAAAGAAAATTTTTCGACGATAACATTCCGCTGTTGACCGCCATCGCCACGAGCAACCCGACGGCCGATGAATATTACAACGAGCCGCTCGACCCGGCGAACCTGGACAGGTTCGTGCTCCAGATAAATTCGCAGGGGCTTTCCTACGGGAAGAAGTGGGACGAGGCAAAAGAGGTCATAAAGCTCTACACCGAAAGGCCGGCCGAATATCAGGTACCGCCTAGGGTCAGTAAGGAAGTCTTCGACGATTACTACCAGAAGCTGGGTAGCGTCGGGATTCCGGAAGAGGTGCAGGAAGCGCTCGCCAATTTCGTGGCGACTCTCATCGAGGACTATGGGTGCGACGAGTCGAACTCCATGATTTCCGACAGGACGTTCTTCGTGAAGTCGCTCAAGATAATGAGGTCGCACGCCCTTCTCCACGGCAGAGAGGTTTGCACGCTCGAAGATCTGAACGCGCTTAAGTACATGACGGCTTTCCGTATCCCTGAAGAGGTCTTTTTACAGCTCGACCAGATACTCGAGGACCTCACGACCAAAAAAAAAAAGACAGGGACCGGGGGAACGAGCTAGAGCAGCAGGAACCGTCCTCTGAATTCGAGCAGGACCTGCCCGGGGAAGAGTCCAAGCAGGAGATACCCGACGAGCAGGCCAAGAAGGAATCGCAGAAGGACGACCTTTCCGAAGCCCGCAAGACCTTTTTCCAGGCCTTAAAGGAACTCAAGGATAACATCCAGAAAGAGACCAGCATGGCTCCGCCCGAGGATTTGAACATTCCTTCGGACGCGACGGGCGAGACCACGGACGACGGACAGAAGCGGGATGAGAAAGAACCCCCGAAATCCAACAAGGTCTTCGCCAGCAAGTCCCCCGATCCGGGCGACGAGGAAGATTACTGGATCGGCGGGAAGAAAAACCTCGAATCCGCAGATAACGTCAAGGTCATAATGAAGGTTCTCGAAGGGAACTTTCAGCGCAACATCGCGCTCCGCGGCGACCATCCGGGCGGGCTTCCGAGAAAGTGGAAGCGCATGAGCCATTTCGACGAGATGGAGGACGTGGACCCTTCGGAGATTATGATCTGGAGCGAGCACACCACCCCCAGCCTCCCCAGGGTACACAGGCGCGAAAAGGAGATGATGGGCGGGGAGATCGCCATCCTGAGGGACGTCAGCACGTCGATGATGGGCGTATACAGCGAGTGGTCTTCCTCGGTCGTAAGGGGCGTCATCGAGCTCGCGAGATCGAAGAAGATGCGCGTCGGGTACATAGAGTTCAACCACCGTTCGTATAAGTATAAGAGGAACTCGAAGTTCTTCACCAGGGATTACAACTGGATGATGGAGCTCGCCTCGAAGACCGAGTGCTCGGGCAACACGAACTACGAGGACGCGCTTAAGGACGCGCTTACGGAGTTCAGGGGAAGGGGCCTTCGGAACAAGCACATACTGTTCATCACGGACGGCATACCGACCTCGGGAGACTGCGACGTTCTCTCGGAAAGGGTGAGGGCTAAGAAGCTCGGCGTGTGCATACATTCGATATTCATCGGATCGAAGAACTACCCGCGCATTCTCCAGAAGATTTCGGGCGAGACGAGCGGGACCCAGTTCATCGCCACGCGGAGAAAGGACGGTACCATTCGCATCGAGAGAAGGGACAAGAATTATATTGTCCCGATGCACGACGAGAAATCGCAGGTGGACCCGTTCAGCAAGGTCTTCGCGTAAGGGGCCACTCGGACCTAAGCGCTTGAGCCGCACAATACCGGTGCGGTGAATCCGGAATTAAAACAGACGGGAAAGGTGCGTTCAGCGCTGGTAGCGGTTGACCGCGTTTACGTGGTCGCGGTAGTTAGTCGAGAAGACGTGGCTGCCGTCGCCCCTCGAAACGAAGTAGAGATAATCGACCGGCGCGGGATTGAGCGCGGCCTCTATCGACCCCTTCCCGGGATTGGCTATGGGGCCGGGCGGAAGGCCCTTTATGACGTAGGTGTTGTACTGGGTCATCGTCCTGAGGTCGGATCTCCTGAGATTCCCGTCGAAATCGTCCCCCATGCCGTAGATGACCGTGGGATCGCTTTCGAGCCTCATACCGGCCTCTAGCCTGTTGTGGAACACGGCAGAGACAAGGGGACGCTCTTTTACATTACCCGCCTCTTTTTCTATCATGGACGCCAGGATTATTATTTCGTTGTCAGTGAGGTTGACCCGGTTCTTCATTCCGTCGAACGATGCGTAGACGGACTTGAATCTGTCGGTCATCATCTTGACGAATTCTTCGGGAGTGACCCCTTTTTTATATGTGTAGGTTTCGGGGTAGAGATACCCTTCGGCTCCCATTAAAGGAGGGCCCGGGAGGCTCGCGACGAGGGCGGGATCTGAGGCAGCGGCCAGGAAATCCGCGCTCGGAAAGAGGCCTTTTTTGTCGAGGAGCACTGCCGTTTCCTTTACCGTGAGGCCCTCGGGAACCGTCACCTTGTGAAGGAGGACGTCGCCCTTAATGATCTTGGCCAGGACGTCGGAGACGGTCGCTCCCTTTTTGAACTCGTATTCCCCTGCCTGGAGCTTGTTCTGGACGCCGGACAAAACGGTGTAGTAGAGAAACAGCTGACTGTTTGGGACCACACCCTGGTCTTCGAGCATGGATGCTATGCCGCGGACGCCCTTCCCTTTCGGAATGTCCACTACTGTGTCTGTCTTTACGGAGGGGACTTCGTTGATGTAGTAGTAGAGACCGACCGCGGAAGCACCGGCAACGAGAAGGATGGCAAATACGAGAATCAGAAAAAGCTTTAATTTACCTGAGCGCATATCTGGAACGGATTAATAGTCTACTTGACGATTATGGCGAGGTCGTCTCTATGGATGACCTCGTCGCTGTATTTGTAGCCGAGCACGGCTTCGATGTCGCGGGTGCTCTTACCCATGATGAGCTTTATTTCCTCAGAGCTGTAGGAGGTGAGCCCGCGCGCTATTTCTGCGCCGGATTCATCGACGCACGTGACCGATTCGCCGATGCCGAATTTCCCCTTTACGCCTTTTATCCCCGAAGGCAGAAGGCTCTTCCCTTTAGAGGATATCGCATTTTTCGCCCCGTCGTCGATTATTATTTGCCCGGACGATTTTCGGGTGAAGGCTATCCAGTGTTTTCTCCGGCTTAGGCTCGTCCCGGAAGGAAGAAAGAGCGTTCCGATTTCCTTCCCGGCGAATAGATCTTCGAGGGTCGATTTTTCCTTGCCGTTCGCGATTATAGTCGGCACGCCGAAAGCAGCCGCAGTCCTCGCGGCCTGTATCTTCGTCTTCATGCCGCCCGTCGTCGTGCGGCCGGACGTGTCGCCGGCGACGGACTCGACGTTTTTATCGATGCGGTCGATCAGGGTTATGAGCTCCGCAACACCCTTACTGCGGGGGTCTTTATTATAGAGCCCGCCGATGTCCGTGAGGAGCACGAGGAGGTCGGCCTCGACAAGGGACGTTACGTGGGCCGCAAGGTTGTCGTTGTCGCCGAGCATTATCTCCTCGACCGCCACGGTGTCGTTCTCGTTTATGATGGGGATTATGTTCATATCGAAAAGCGTGATGAGGGTTTTCCTCGCGTTCAGAAAGCGCTTTCTGTCGGTGAGGCCGTCGTGCGTGAGGAGTATCTGGGCGACCTTTTCGCCGTACGACGAGAAGGCCCTTTCATAATTCCGTATGAGCGTGCTCTGGCCGCAGGCGGCAATGGCCTGCTTCATTGAGACTTCGGTCGGCTTACGCGTGAGGCCGAGCTTTTTCATCCCCGAGGCTATCGCCCCCGAGGAGACGACTGCGACGTCGCGCTTCTGGTTTTTTATGGCCGATATATCCTTCGCGAGGCAGTCGAATGAGGACTCGTCGAGCATGCCCTTGTCGTCCGTGAGAACGCTGCTGCCTATCTTTATGATCGCCCTTTTCACCCGCGATATAATCGCTTTTCTGTTCGTATTATTCATGTCGTTTCGGCCACATACATGCGTTCGATTATTGAAGTTATTATGAGAGAGCGCTTGACAACGGTCCTTAATCTGGCTATCTTAATCATCCGTTCAGCGGGAATAGCTCAGCTGGCTAGAGCGTCTCCTTGCCAAGGAGAAGGTCGCGGGTTCGAATCCCGTTTCCCGCTCCAAATTTACCTTCCGCTACTAATCTTCCATCTTTATAAAACCCGGACGGGATTTTATCCTGTCGCACCAGAGAACGACGCTGGAATAAGGCGAGAGGTCTATTCCGCCTTCCGGAGCGAGATCGACGTATGGGAAGCACGCGATGTCGGCCATGGTGTAATCCCCGGCCAGGAAGTCGTAGTGTTCGAGGTGGCTGTCGAGCACCTGGAGGACGGCATTCCCCTGAGCCCTTAGTTCGCCAAGCCTCTTTTCGTCCACGGCGTCGGGCGGCAGAAATTTCGTCATGAACCTCGCCAGGGCAAGGTTCGGGTCTATGGAAGTTTTGCCGAATAAAAGCCACTGCGCCATCCTGCCGAACGCGGATAGGTCTTCCGGATAGAGCGGGGTCGGAGAGTATTTCTTCCCTAAGTAGAGGAGGATGGCGTTAGATTCCCACATGTTGAAGTCGCCGTCTACGAGGACGGGTATCTTCCTGTTAGGATTTACGGCCCGGTAGTCGCCCGAATGCTGCTCGCCCTTGAAGATGTCGAGGTATATCTTTTCGTACTCCACGCCGAGCTGATTGAGCGCAAGCCTTACCTTGTAGCAGTTTCCGGACAGCGGATGATCGTATAGCTTAAGCATATCAGTCTTCCAGGTATTGCGTGAATTTGGGAGTGAACCTTTCCTTACCCATTATCCTCATCGTCACCTGCTTCTTCGGGATAATATAATCTACGCTGCTCTTCGTGCAAACCTTGCCCGCGGGGGAGATAATCCTGACATCGACGCCTATCTTTCGCCCCTCCTCGCGGACTATTTTGCCCGATACGGTGAGCTCGCCGGAAAGGCCGACGGGGCTAATGAACTCCATACCGATGTTGGTAGTGAGCGCTATCTTTTTATGTTTGTCGAACATGGTCCAGAAGGCAACCTCGTCAACGATGGCGCATTGTATGCCGCCGTGGAGTATGCCGGGGAAGCCCTGAAGGTGCCCGTCGGGCGTTATCTTCGTAAAGACCTCGCCCTTTTCGTCGTCGGCGAAGAATTCGAGCCTGAGGCCGTGGCTGTTCCTGGGGTCGCACGCGAAGCAGCCGTAGCCGGGGAAATCGAGGAATATATTTTCTACCTTGCGTATCATTTGTGAAAGCTATTCCGACTCGAGCGGCTCTACAACCGTATCCTGCTCTTTTTCGACCACCTTGGCGATTGCGGCGACCCTTTCGTCGGGCTCGAGCCCTATAAGCTTCACACCCTGCGTTCCGCGCCCGTATATGCTTATTCCGGACGCGTTCATGCGGATAACCTTGCCGGCCGGCGTCGTGATGATCATTATCTGCGTATCGTTCGTCACCTGGAAGGCGCCGACGACCCTGCCGTTTTTGCCTGTGGTCTTAATCGTGATGATGCCCTTCCCTCCGCGGCCGGTGACCCTGTATTCGGAGACGAGGGTTCTCTTGCCGTATCCCATTTCGGTTACGGTGAGTATCTGGGCCTCGGGGTTTTCGATGACTTCGAGGCTTACGACCTTATCGCCCTCGTCGAGCCTTATACCGATCACGCCCGTCGCCGTCCTGCCCATATCCCTTACGTCGTCTTCCTTGAACCTTATCGCCTGGCCGAAGTAGGACGTGAGGAGAATCTCGTCGCTTCCGCTAGTGAGACGGGCCTCGATGAGCTCGTCGCCGTCGCGGATATTGAGCGCTATGATGCCGCCCACGCGCGGGTTGGAATAGGCCATAAGCTCCGTCTTCTTCACGATGCCTTTTCTGGTGGCCATCATTATGTAGCCGCCTTCCTTGAACTCCCTTACCGGGAGGACGGCCGCGACCTTCTCGCCCGAGGTGAGGTTCAAGAGGTTGACCAGCGCCTTACCCCTGGCCGCCGGGCCGGCCTCCGGGATCTCGTGGACCTTCTTCCAGTAGCATCTGCCGAGGTTGGTGAAGAAGAGGACGTAGTTGTGCTTGGACGCGGTGAAGAGGGTCTCGACGAAGTCGAGCTCCTTGGTCGTTATGCCGGTGCGGCCCTTGCCCCCCCTCTTCTGGCTCCTGTAGACGCTGAGCGGGGTCGTTTTTATGTAACCCTCGTGGGTTATCGTAACGACCATGTCTTCGTCGGCGATGAGGTCTTCGAGGGATATCTCCTCGAGGCTGTCGAGTATTTCTGTCCTGCGCTCGTCGCCGTATTTGTCCTTTATCGCGGTGAGCTCGTCGGTGATGATTTCGAGGATGAGGTGCTCGTTTGCGAGTATTTCCTTGAGCCTCGCCACGGTGGCGATGAGCTCCTTACGCTCTTCGAGTATCTTGTCCCTTTCGAGCGCTGTCAGCCTCTGGAGCCTCATGTCGAGGATGGCCTGGGCCTGAAGATCGGAGAGACCGAGCTTCTGCATGAGGCCGTCCTTGGCTTCCTGGGGGCTGTCGGAGGCGCGAATGAGGGCTATTACCTCGTCCAGGTGGTCGAGGGCTATCTTGAGACCCTCTAATATGTGGAGCCTTGCCTCGGCCTTGGCGAGCTCGAACTGCGTGCGCCGGGTGACGACTTCCTTACGGTGCTCGATGAAGTGGTTTATCGTTTCCTTGAGCGAGAGAACGCGCGGCTGGTTGCGCACCAGTGCGAGAAGTATGATGCCGAAGGACGTATCCATCGGCGTGTGCTTGTAGAGTTGATTGAGGACGACGTCGGCGTAGTCGCCCCTCTTTACCTCGATCACGACCCTTCTGCCGTCCCTGTCGGACTCGTCCCTGATGTCGGAGATGCCTTTTATCTTCTCTTCCTTGACGAGGTCGGCGATGCGCTCGATGAGGCGCGTTTTGTTAACCTGGTACGGTATCTCCGTAACGATGATGACCTCGCGGTCGCCCTTTTTCTGGCGCTCGATGCGGGCCTTGGCGCGTATCCTGATTATGCCCCTTCCGGTTTCGTACGCCTCGCGTATGGGGCGCTTGCCCGTTATGAACCCGCCCGTCGGGAAGTCGGGGCCGGGGATGTGCGTCATAAGCTCGTCGAGCGTGATCGCCGGATTCTTGATCTGGGCGATTACGGCGGACGTGAGCTCGTTCAGGTTGTGGGGCGGGATGTTCGTAGACATGCCGACCGCGATCCCGGAGGAGCCGTTCAGAAGGAGGTTCGGTATCTTCGCCGGAAGGACGAGCGGCTCGTGCTCGCCGCCGTCGTAGTTGGGGACGAAATCGACCGTTTCCTTGTCGAGGTCTTCGAGCATTTCGCTCGCTATCCTGTCGAGCCTGACCTCGGTGTACCTCATTGCGGCCGGCGGGTCGCCGTCGATGGAGCCGAAGTTGCCCTGGCCGTCGACGAGTGTGTAGCGCATGGAGAAGTCCTGGGCCATCCTGACGAGGGCGTCGTAGAGCGCGGCATCGCCGTGAGGGTGGTATTTACCCATCACGTCTCCGACTATTCTGGCCGATTTTTTATATGGCCTGTTCCACTGGTTGCCGGCCTCTTCCATGCCGAAGAGGATTCTTCTGTGGACAGGTTTGAGCCCGTCTCTCACGTCGGGCAGGGCGCGCCCGATAATTACGCTCATCGAATAACTGAGGTAAGACTCCTTCATCTCGTCTTCGATGTTGACGGGAAGTATCTGTGACGGCGTCGTCATTTAGCTGAAAGCCTCCTAAATATCTATAAATATTGGCTAATAAGGTTATATGAGGGAGGGGCAAGAGTCAATTTAAGAATGCCCCCGAGGGCGGGTGCAGGAGACGGGAAATATGCGGATTCGGGTATAACTTATTCTGATTAATGGATAGTATTGTTAGCGGAGAGCTATGAAAAGATTTGCATGGAGAGTCGCGAAATTCGTCTTTAAGGCCGTCCTGTTCGTGCTTTTGGTCACTGTGGGGTGGGTTTTCCTCTATAAGTACGTGAATCCGCCCGTGACGCCGCTCATGGTTATGAAGTACTTCGGGGAGGGGCAGCCGATCAAAAAAGAGTGGAAGGGTTACGGCGAAATCTCGGGGAACATGAAGCTGGCGGTGATAGCGGCGGAGGACCAGATGTATCCCGCGCATAGCGGTTTCGACATGGATTCGATAATCGATGCAATCGAGGACAAGCAGAGCGGCAAGCGGCTCCGCGGGGCGAGCACGATAAGCCAGCAGACGGCGAAGAACGTGTTCCTCTGGCCGTCGCGGACGTGGACGAGGAAGGGGGCGGAGACCTACTTTACATTTTTAATCGAGACGCTCTGGGGAAAAAAGAGGATACTCGAAGTGTATCTGAACGTGATGGAGACCGGGCCCGGCATATACGGGGCGGAGAAGGCAGCGGAGATTTATTTCGGAAAGCCGGCGAAGAACCTTACAAAGGCGGAGGCGGCGCTCATAGCGGCCGTCTTGCCGAACCCGGAGAGGATGTCGCCGGGGAGGCCGTCCGGATATGTCAGGGAGCGGCAGGCGTGGATAATGGGGCAGATGAGCAACCTCGGCTGGACGGCGTATCTGAACAAGCTGGAATGAGCGGAATGCAGACCGCATTTTCATTGACATAATAAACCTGCGGTGTAAACATTAAAACAGCTTTAACACAGGGAGGGAATAACGATATGGCCGCTGAAAGGGCACTCATAACCGGGGCGTCGTCAGGGATAGGATGGGAGCTGGCGAAGCTCTTTGCAGCAGACAAATCGGACCTGGTGCTGGTCGCGAGGAGGAAAGAGAGACTGGACGCCCTCGCGGAAGAGCTTAAGGACGAGTTCGGGGTTGACGTCTACGTGCTCCCGAAGGACTTGTCCGACCCCGAAGCCCCGAAGGAGATATTCGAGGAGCTCAAGGCAGCGGGGATAGACGTGGACGTCGTCGTGAACAACGCCGGCTTCGGCCTCAGGGGCCCGTTCGCGAATATCGACATGGACGGGCAGATAGACATGGTGCAGGTGAATGTTGTCGCGCTCACGCATCTTACGAGGCTCTTCCTTCCGGGGATCATAGAGAGGGGTCGCGGCGGGATATTGAACGTAGGCTCGCTCGCAGGGTTTCAGCCGGGGCCGAACCTCGCCGTATACTACGCAACCAAGGCGTACGTGCTCTCCCTTACGGAGGCACTTTCCGAAGAGATAAAAAATCCTAATGTTAAGATCTCGTGCCTGGCACCCGGGCCTGTGAGGACGGAGTTCGGGGAGAAGTCGGCGCTCGACGATTCGCTTCTTTTCAAGATGAGCCTCATGGATGTGGGGCCGGTCGTCAGGGAAGGGTACGAAGGGTTCAGGCAGGGGAAAGTTATTGTGCTCCCGGGGATAAAGCAGAAGCTGATACCCGTACTCTTGAGATTCACGCCGAGGTTTTTAGTAAGGAAGATAGTCAAATCCCTGCAGTCATGATGCGGCCAAGGGGCCGGACGAAAAGTTGTTGCCGCCGTAATATTAGTGTGATATTATTAGATTTTATAATTATTAGTGTCGGTTAGACAGTTAGAAGAGTCCGGATACGAATAAAAATTGCGGGGGTGTGAACATGAAAGTTCTGAGGTCACTTTTTATCAATAAGAACATGATTCTCCCGGCGCTGTGTATAGTGGCGCTAGGCTTTCTTTACGGCTGCCAGTGCGAGGGGGGCATAGGGACGTCCGCCAAGAACGCGAGCCCCGGCGACACGATAGTAGTCGCGCCCGGAAAGTAAAGAAGATTATAGTAAGGTTAGAAAAAGGAGGATAGGAAAATGGAACTGCTCAAGAGAGTATCCAGAAAGCTGAGGGTGACGGCGATTTTCTTCACCCTTGCAGTCGTGCTGATTACGCCGGGCGTAATGCACTGCTCGGGTTCGGTCGATGTGCCGGAAGGTAATTCCTCGTCGCTCGACTTAATCTGATAATAGCGAAGCGCCGTGCAGCATGGCCGGCGTTTGCGCGCGGAACGGGCGCGCTCAGTAAGGTTCCGAGAAAAACTGCTTCAGCCTGGAGATTATGTCACCCGACCCCGCGGTTATGCGCCCGCTCGGGGGGAGGGAATCCAGGAAATACCTGCCATAGAATTTGCTTATAATCCTTCTGTCGAGAACGAGGACCGCCCCCTGTCCGTTTTCGTTCTTATAAGCCTTCCAAACCCTTGCTTGAATTTGAGGACAGCGACCGGGACGCTGTATTCCGTAAACGAGTTTATGCCCTGCTGCTCCATGTGCTCGACGCGGGCCTCGACTATCGGCTCGGTCGGCACCCTGAACGGGAGCCTGGATATGATTACGAGACTTAGCGCATCGCCGGGGACGTCCACGCCTTCCCAGAAGCTGTCCGTCGCGAATAGAACGGACCTTGCCTCGCGCCTGAATTTTTCGAGGAGCCGGCCCCGCGGGAGCGCACCCTGCTTTAGGGCGGGGATGCCGGAGAGCTCTAGCTCGCCCGAAATTTTCTGTAGACGTTATCGAGGAGACTGTAGGACGTAAAGAGTATGAGCGCGTTCCCGCCGGCCGCCTTTACGGCCTCGAGAATCACCGGGCATATGGCCTCGGGGTATTCCCTCGTTCCGGGCTCGGGAAGGTCGTGCGGGACGGCGAGGAGGAGCTGCTCGCGATAGTTAAACGGCGAAAACAGGATGGTTTCCGACACCCTGTCGTCGTCTTCGAGGCCGAGGCCGGATTTTATGAAATGAAAGCTCTTTTTAACGGCCATAGTGGCCGACGTCATTACGACAGTGCCGCATTTGGTGTAGAGGCGTTCTTTAAGCGGCTGTGAGATGTCGAGCGGGGACAGGCCGAGCCCCGAGATGATGGTCCCCCTGCCCTCCCTTCCTTCGACCCATCTGACGTTGCCGTCGTCTTCCTGCGAGAGGAAGGTTTCTACAACGTCGGCGTAGTAGTCGAGCTTGTTCCCGACGCCCCTGAACTCGACCAGGAGCTTCGCGACGTCGTTGTCGGATTCGTAGTCGAGCAGGAAGTCGGTCAAGTACTTAATCTCGTCGGCGAGCTCCTTCAGCCTTATCCTGAGTATGGAGAATCTGCCGTCTACCTCCTTCCAGCCCTCACGGGAGAATGTGGCTTCGGTTACGCGGATGCTGACCTCCTCGGCCGCGGGTCGCGCTCGCGGGTGAGCGAGAGGGTGAAGCGGAAGAGGGCGTCGAATGATTCGCGGACGTTTTCCTCGGCGTCGTCCACGCGCGGGAGAGGTTCTTTTCGACCCTCTTCAGCGCATCGCCTATCGAGCCCTTCCGGATGTTTTCGGTGAGCTGCGAGGCGAGCGCGGCGGCGTAGGATATGAGCCCCTTCGATTCGCCGGATTTGGATTTCCGCTTGAGCCGCCGGAGGACCCTGATTATTCCGAACTTGGTCGCCCGCATGCCGAAGTGGGACGTGGCGGCGTCTGTTATGTGATGGCCCTCGTCGAAGATCACCCTTTATACGGCGGGAGTATGCCGGCGTCGCTCTTTTCGGAGGCGCTCTTTATGGCGAGGTCCGAAAAGAGAAGATGGTGGTTCACAACGAGGAGCTGGGAGGAGGCTATCTCGCGGCGGGACTTGTAGAAAAAGCAGCGGGAATAGTAAGGGCACCTTACCCTGAGGCAGCTGTCGCTCTCGGCGGAGACCTTGTCCCAGACCTCGTCGGGCGGCGTGAAGCTGAGGTCCGAGAGAGAGCCGTCGTCCGTGACGCGCGCCCATTCGAGTATGCTCGTGATAGCGCCCGCCTCGTCTTCGTCCGCCATCTCGAAGAGGCCTTCCTGAACGGTTTCGGCGCGGAGGAGACAAAGATAGTTACCCATGCCCTTTACGAGGGAGTAGTTGAACGCCTCGCCGAAGGCCTTGTGAACGAGCGGGATGTCCTTGTCTATGAGCTGCTCCTGGAGATTTATCGTGTTCGTCGATATGACCACGCGCTCGCCGTTACGCATAGCCCACACGGCGGACGGGATGAGATAGGAGAGCGTCTTTCCGGTGCCCGTCCCGGCCTCGATCACAGATATGCTGTCGTCGTTGAACGCGCGGGCGACGGACTCGGCCATACGGAGCTGCTCGTCGCGGAGCTCGTATCTGTCGCCCATGACCTCGGCGACGTTACCGCCGGGGAGAAGCGAGCCGGTTATGTCCTCTATATCGAGCGGCTCTATCTCCTTTTCGAAGTAGGGCTCGACGACGACGTAGATGTGGGTTGCGGCGTTGTTAACGATGTAGAACCCTACGCCGTCGTTGCCGAAGACGGAGGCGAGCTTTATGTCCTGGTCGGATGGGGTGAGATTGCCGGAGGGGTGGTTGTGTATGACGACGTCGCCGGGGCCCGCGGAATCGAGCACGGCCGGGACGGAGTATTCGTTCCCTCGCGCTATGATCTCGACGCAGTTTACCGAGCCGCCGTTTTCTATACGGCCTACGAAAAAGACCTCGTTCCCCGAGGCCTCTTCGATGCCAGATTTTATGGCGTTTCTCGCTTTTTCGGAAATGAGCTCGCGCGGCACGGGGAAAAGTCTACATCATTCGCGGGGCTTTGACAGAAGGGCGAAGAAGAGGGCTTGTTGCGTAAGGCCGTTAGTTTTGGTAGTTTATCTGTTCCGCACCACGGAGGGGTGGCCGAGTGGACGAAGGCGCTGGTCTCGAAAACCAGTAGAGTCGTAAGGCTCTCGTGGGTTCAAATCCCACCCCTCCGCCAGCCAGAAACAGCTTCCCAATCGTTTGGCCCAATAACCAATCAAACTATTTTGAATTCAGGTAAAACCGAAATCGGGTTTCTCATTTCCGAATTGAAAGAAATCTATAATTTTTGCCAGCATGATACTGACAGATATGGCGACTGAAAACGACATCAAGGTGTTGGCACACGTCATCAACAGATAAAGATAAAAACATATTGGATAACGGTAAGCACTAGATTATAGCTGTATCTTATTACTAACCAAAAATCACCTATGAAAAAATCTCAACGATATTTCTTCAGGTCGTCGTTGTACTCATCGGCATAGCGGCACTGGCCATCATGATCCGGTTTCCTTTGACTGAAGGGAGAGCTGCAAACCTAGACCTGTTTAGTATTTACGCTGACCCGTTCATAATCTATGGATATCTGGCATCTATTGCATTTTTTGTCGCCCTGTATCAGGCGTTCAAATTGTCGGATATATCGGGCAGAATAAACTATTCTTATTTAATTCTGTGAAGGTTTTAAGGAATATAAAATATTGCGCAATCGTACTTAGTGGTCTTAATTGCGATAGCAGCAATATACATAAGAATATCTTTGCTTTACATGCGGAAGGTGCGCAAGACGACGATCGGCGGGTTTTATTGCCGTGTCCATTGTGGCAAATTTTATTTATCGTAGTCGCCACCATGCATCCCGTATTTGAAAAAACCTTACAAAGTGCCGCTTATATAAAATCCGAGAACGACTTAACGGTATAACCAAATCAACATGGCAATCATCATTAACATCGACGTCATGTCGGCGAAAAGAAAATGAGCGTCACCGAGCTTGCCGCCAGAGAAAAACCCGGAAAGATTTGCTAAGCTATGACTATGAGAAAAATCATAGTTTTATCGTTCATGACGCTCGACGGCGTCATACAGGCACCGGGCGGCCCCGGAGAAGATACCTCCGGAGGTTTCGAATACGGCGGCTGGACGGTCCCGTACTTCGATGATTTTTCGGGCCAGGTCATGGACGAGCAAACCGGGCATCCCTTTGACCTCCTTCTCGGCAGGAAAACATACGACATATTCGCCGGTTACTGGCCGCATCAGGATGAGAGCACGACTCCGTTTGCCCTGAAGTTCAATAAGGCAAGAAAATATGTAGCGTCTCGCTCGCCGATTGAGCTTGACTGGAATAACTCCGTACTTCTTAAAGAAGATATAGTAGAGGAAATTAATAAGCTCAAAGCAGAGGACGGCCCCGAGCTGCAGGTTTACGGCAGCGGCGACTTCATACAGACGTTATTAAAAAACGACCTGGTAGATGAGCTCTGGCTCAAGATCTTCCCCATTACGCTCGGCACGGGCAAACGCCTGTTCGCCGAGGGCGCGATCCCGGCAGCATTCGAACTAACGGATAGCAAAGTTTCTCCGAGCGGAGTTATGATTGCCAACTTCAAGCGCGCAGGTGAAGTCGAGACGGGATCGTTCTGAAAAGCCCCTTTGCGCATCTCACTTGCCGTTAGGCACTGCCGCACCCGAATTAGCGAATCCCCCTTTACGAAACTTTAACTATAGCCCCGCATCTTACGTGATATACTCGTAATCATGAAAGTTATCACTGTATCGATGATATAGGATCTTCGGATCGTGGCTGCAGGTAATCAATCACAAAATTACGCATAGCGGGGTGAATCATCATGGATAAGGTAGTTCATTTCGAGATTTCTTTCGACGACCTTGAGAGAGCGAAGGACTTTTACGGCTCGGTATTCGGGTGGTCTATAATGGATTGGGAGATGCCCGGCGGCATCGTGTACACGGGCGTAAGGACCGTGGACGTGGACGAGGAAACGTATGTGCCCAAGGAGCCGGGAGCGATAAACGGCGGGTTCGTGAAGAAGAGCGGAGATATACCGGCGCCCGTCATTACGATTAACGTCGATTCCATCGACGAGGCGGTAAAGAAGATAGAGGCCAATGGCGGGAAGATGGTCGGGGAAAAGGGCGAAGTGCCCGACATGGGGTACTACGCTTACTTCAAGGATTCCGAGGGGAACGTGATGGGCCTCTGGGAAACCATGAAGAAGGGCTGAGCAGCGCCCTTCGTATTCCGAGCAGGCATCGCCGAAAGGCCGGCGATAATGCATAATAGATAGATGCTTAAACGCCCGAAGTATCGGATGCCGGCATACGTGAAGGAAGCCATTTCCGAGAGCGGGGTCGAGGATGCTTACGACGGCCGACCGGCATACCAGAGGAACGATTATATAAGGTGGATCGATTCCGCCAAGAGGATGAAAAGAGGAGAGAAACTTCACGGCTGAGGGGGCCGGGTGGAAAAGGGTATCACGGCAGTCTGGAAGGGATGGAACGGGGAGAGCAGGAGTACCTTACGCTCGGTGAGCGCGGCGGGAATGTATACGCGGAGTCGCTGATTATTTCCGACGGCGGCGGGCGCCCGTTCGCCGCGAGGTACGCGATCGAATGCGATCCGGACTGGAGGGTGAGGAGCGTGGGCGCACACCTCATCGGCGAGCCGCGTGAGACGAGACTCCTGAGCGACGGCGAGGGCGGATGGACGGACGGCTCCGTAGAGCTCCCCGACTTAAAGGCGCTATCGACGTCGATATTTTTCCGACCCCGTTTACCAACACGCTTCCGATCAGGCGGCTCTGCCTCGGCGCGGGCCAATCGGCGGATATTGCAGCCGCCTATATTACCCTCCCCGAAATGTCCGTGACATCAGCCCCACAGCGCTACACATGCATAGAACCGCTAAAAGCTTATCGCTTCGAATCACTAGACTCCGATTTTAAATGCGACATAGAGGTCGACGGGGACGGACTCGTGGTATCTTATCCGGGACTGTTCAGGAGGATGAGATGACAGGGCATATACAGGTATTCCGTATGGGCGGGAAAAACCGGGGTAGAATATTTGTATAATCCGCTCTGGCCCGGGACGGCAGAAATATGTAGAGACGGATTCCTATCTGACGTAGTATTTATAGAAAATAATAATTGAGAGGTGAAATGATGAGGAAAGCAGTAGTCATATTCGCTTTCGCAATAATTTCGGCCGCGCTTCCGGCGGCTACTTTCGAATCGCACGCAGAGCAGACGCTCAGGGGGACAGGCCTGGCAAAGGAAACGTCCGACAAGGATTCCAGGGTAAGCCCGTTACTGAGGGCTGCAGCGGAGAGGCTGGGGGATGGAACGGTTTCGGCGAGGCAGCTCGGAGCTGGAGAGGACCTGCTGTCAGACATGGTCAAGATCAACGGCGAGGGCAAGGTGGAGGTTTACGTATATTTCAGCGAGCTCGGCGAGGCCGATCTCGAGGACCTCTACAGCCTCGGATTCGATAGGGAAATCGTAAACGAAAAGCTGAAGATAGCGCAGGGGTGGCTGCCGCCGGGGAATCTCGAAAGGGCGGCCGCGCTCGGATCCGTGGATAAGATAACGGAGCCGGTTTACGGCCATACGAGGATAGGGTCCGTCACCAGCGAGGGGGACGCTCTCATGCACGCGGACGAGGCCCGCGAGGTATTCGGAGTAGACGGGTCGGGAATACGCGTCGGGGTAATATCGGACGGCGTTGACAGCCTTGCCGTATCGCAGGCCACGGGAGACCTCCCGGATACTGTCCTCATCGGCAACCCGGGAGAAGGAGACGAGGGGACGGCAATACTCGAAATCGTCCACGACGTAGCGCCCGGGGCGGGCCTTGCATTTTATTCGGGGACCAGCTCGCTTCAATTCATACAGGCCATAGATTTTTTTACCGCTAACGATGTTGACGTAATAATAGACGACATAGGATTCCTGACGGAGCCCACGTTTCAGGACGGCGCAGTGGCCACAAGGGCCGGGGAGGCCGTTGAAGACGGCATAGTCTTCATTTCGGCGGCAGGGAACGACGCGCACAGACACTACCAGGCGGTATATCTCGACATAGACCCCGGGGACCCGGAGAACAACCTCCACGACTTCGGCGCGAGGGCGGGCGAAGAGAGCGACGCCGGTATGACGTTTCAGCTCGGGCCCGGACAGAGGTCCGTCATAATACTCCACTGGAGTAACCCCTATGGGGACGTCACAGACGACTACGACCTTTACCTGCTCGATTCCGTGTCGCTCGACATAATAGACACAGGGATCAGCATCGGGGCGGATATTCCGGTCAAGGTGGCGCAGGTCGAGAACTTCGGCGGAGCGACCGGGTTTTTCGAAGTCGTAATCGATAAAGCAAGCGGAGAGGCGCAGGACCTCGAAATACTGGTTAATCGCAGCGGGACGCCTGTGGAATATAATGTGGAGGCAGACAGCGTTTACGGACACGCGGCGCAGTCGCTTGTCATAGCTGTCGGGGCGACGGACCTGGACGGCGAGCTCGACTTCTTCAGCTCGCACGGCCCTTCGACCATATATTTCGGGCCCGTTGATACGATAGCACTCAGCGGCTTGGGAACGGAAAGGCTGGCGCCTGTACTGGAAGAAAGAGACACACCTACGCTTACGGCTCCCAACAGGGTTTCGACAACGGTGCCCGGATTCAGCCCGTTCGCGGGAACTTCGGCCGCGGCGCCGCATGCCGCGGGCGTTGCAGCGCTGGTGCTGGAGGCCCTGGGAGGACCGGGCGCGCCGCCGGAACAGGTGAGAGAAATTCTTATAAGCACCACAGATGGGAACGGATTTAATTACGAGACGGGATACGGGGCGATAAACGCGTTTACTGCCGTGGAAGAGGCCGTGGGCGAAACGCCTTCGCCGTCCCCGACGCCTGTCCCAACCTCCACACCGGAGCCCACGAACCCGCCGAGTAACGGCGGAGGGGGCGGAGGAGGCGGATGCTCCATTCCCGGCGCGTCGGCGGCAAACATCGCCGGAAACGCCGTGAACATGCTGATAATGTTCGCGCCGGCAGCGCTCTTCGGGCTCGGCATGCTCAGGAGAAAAAGGAGCAGATGAAGCTTCTCGTTATCGGGCTCGACTGCGCCGACCCGGAGTTCATATTCGGGTGGAAGGACGAGCTCCCCAACATAAAAAAACTTATAGAAGGAGGGGCCTACGGGCCCCTTCTTTCCTGTCATCCGCCGATAACCGTCCCGGCGTGGGCTGTGATGATGAGCGGGAAGGACCCGGGGCAGCTCGGGTATTACGGTTTTCGGAACAGGACCGATTATTCGTACGGCGCGTACGGCATAGCCAATGCGAATTCCGTGAAATGCGACCGTGTGTGGGATATCCTGTCTCGCGCGGGAAAGAAGGTGATCTTGCTCGGAGTGCCGCAGACTTATCCGCCGAAGCCAGTGAACGGGTGCGTCGTGAGCGGGTTCCTCGCCCCGTCCACCGAGAGCAATTATACGTATCCCGTGCCGCTGAAGGATGAGGTGGAGGAGGTGTCGGGCGGGTACGTGCTCGACGTCGAGGACTTCAGGACGGACGACAAGGAGGCGCTCCTCGGACGCATATACGAAAAGACGGAGAAGCATTTTAAGGTGGTGAAGCATCTCCTCCGGACGAAGCCGTGGGATTTCTTCATGACGGTCGAGATGGGGACGGACAGGATACATCACGGCTTCTGGAGCTTCATCGACCCGGCGCACAGGAGGTACGTGCCGGGGAATCCATTCGAAAAATCGATAAAGGAATATTACAAGTATTGCGACAGGGAGATAGGCGAGATGCTGTCGCTCGTCCCGGAAGGGACGGCAGTGATACTGGTGTCGGACCACGGCGCATGCAAGATGGACGGCGCGGTGTGTTTCAACGAATGGCTCATAAAGGAGGGCTATCTCGTCCTTAAGGAATATCCGAAGACGCAGACGAAGATAGCCGACGTGGAGATAGACTGGGACCGGACGAAGGCGTGGGGGGACGGCGGATATTACGGGCGGCTTTTTATCAATGTCCGCGGAAGGGAGCCCCGGGGCATAGTTGACCCCGAGGACTACGAGAGACTCCGGGACGAGATAATATCGAAGATAGAGGCTATAACGGACCCCGACGGAAAGAACCTCGGCTCGACGGCGATAAAGCCTGGGGAAGTGTACATGGAAACGAACGGAATCCCTCCGGACCTTATCGTGTATTTCGGGGACCTCGGATGGCGGTCGGCGGGGAGCGTCGGAACGGGGAATATTCACACGTTCGAGAACGACACGGGGTCTGACGATGCGAACCACGACTGGCACGGGGTGTTCGTGCTTAACGACGCGGGATGCAGGGAGGGGGGATAGAGCCCGGCCTGAGGGAGGGCATGAGCATATATGACGTCGCCCCGACCGTGCTGAACCTGTTCGGCATGGACCCGCCGGAGAATATCGCCGGAAAGAGCATTACGGCGGCCCCAAGCGGCGGCATAAAAAGGCTGTTAAAGAAGATAGGGAATTGGTTATAATAGTTAAGTTATCCAGGGTGAACTTTCCGGACAGAATCATGGTCGATGAAAACGGTTCCGGCCGTACGGGAAGCTGCATTTAAGTGGGCTTATATCTCAGGAATGTATGGAACAAGCCGCTCGTTCAGATAAAAATGTGCCCATAGCGGCGCTTTCGCTCGCCATCATATTTTCGATTCTCGACGTATCCATCGGAATCGAAAAAACATACCTACAGTTTCCGTTGTTCAGATCGGCGCTTCTTACGATAGCCGTTAGCGCCGGGGTTTTCCTCTTCGGGTTCGCCATTCTTTGGCTTGTCGTGGGAAAACCGGTTTCGAGGCGCTTTAATCTGAGGAGCGTTCCGGCCGCAATATCCATCGGGGTGTTCATCGGGATTACGATGCTCCTCGTATCGCTCAATTACGGGATCTTTCTCCAGCACTGGAATATCTACATCGGAGAGCTCTCGGCGTTTCTCGTTGTGTCGGCGGCAATCGCGGCGCTTACCTATATCGTTGCCGCCAGGATAGAGAAGCTGAGCCAGGGCGCCGCTATCGGGTCTTTTCTCAGCCTCTTCCTGCCCGTGCTCTCTATCGAGATAATGCTCACCGTATGGCTGGCGAAGTTCGGGAGGTACACGACTTACGAGCTGTCGCTGGCGTTTTTCATCGTCATGCTTTTAACGCTCGCTCTGTTCGTAAGGCTCTCGAAGAGCAAAATGGACCCGAAATTCCCTCTCGTATTGCTCACTATTTGTGCGCTGCTCGTTTCGCCGGTGACTTTTCTGCTGACCAGGGAATCGTACGAGGCCGATCCCTCCGAGGCCGTAGAAACGACAGACCACGACGTTAGCCACGTGATACTGATAACGGTAGACACGTTGAGGAAGGACTCGCTTTCGGCTTATGGCAGTAAGCGCGTCGAGACGCCGACCATAGACGGCTTCGCTTCGGACGGGGAGCTGTTCGAGCATGCCTACTCTTCGTCGTCGTGGACCCTGCCATCATTTTCGTCGATCATGACCGGGCTTCCCGTAACGGTGCATAAAACTGCAACGGCCGATTCCATGCTGCCGGACGAGTTTACGACACTCGCCGAGCGCCTGAGAGATTCGGGTTATCACACCGCTGCAGTCATAGATAACTTTTTCCTCCATCCGGAATATAACGTCGATCAGGGTTTTATGGAGTACGACTATCATCCGAAGCGGCAGAAGACGATAAATTCATTCGGGGCGATTGTCGTGTTCAAGTTGTTTCCGGATTTTATCAGAAGCTACACATCGACAAAGGAGCTGACCGATATTTCGGTTAAATGGCTCAAGGAGAACAGGGACAGGGACTTTTTCCTCTGGCTGCATTATTACGACCCGCACATACCGTACGCCCCGCCCTGGGAATACATATCGAAGGACGCCGTAAAGGATGACGGCATAGGATATATGTTCGAGAGCGTGAGGAACATAAGGTCGGGACACTTTACTCCGAGCGAGGCGCAGAGAAAGTGGATCAGGGAGCTCTACGACGCGGAAGTGAGATACGTGGACCACGAGCTCGGGCGCTTCATCGCGGCGCTCAAGCAATACGGGATTTACGACGACGCACTGATTATATTCACGAGCGACCACGGGGAAGAGTTCTGGGACCATGGCGGTTTCGAGCACGGGCACATGCTTTATAACGAGGTTATAGGCGTGCCGCTCATCATAAAGCTTCCCGGCAAGAAGTCGGGCGAGAGACGCACAGAAGAGGTAAGCACGAGAAGCATTCCGACTACGGTGCTGGACATTGCCGGCGTAGAGTACGGAAGCGATTCGATGATGGCGGAGTCGCTGACGCCGCTCCTCGAAGAAAATCCGGCCGTATACTCGAAGCCTCCGATTACGAGCACCGGGGTTTTATATTATGAGGACAAGGAGAGCGTCGTATTCGCTGGGAGTAAGCTCATACGGGGCATTGTTTCGGGACATGAGGAGCTTTACGACCTTAATACCGACCCCGGAGAGCAGAACCGCCTGCCGCTGGTTCAAAACGGGGGGCTCGCCAAGAAAGGAAGAACGCTTTTATCCGAAGATAAGGAAAAGGCAGGAAAGGCAGGGAAGGAGCTCGGGGTTTCGGAAGCCAAGAAGGTAGATCTCGACAACGAAAAGAAGGAGCAGCTTAAGGCTCTTAATTACTTGCAGTGAGCCTGCCGCGGATTCGACGTATGCCCGTTCCGGGCAGAGGGCGGAGGCTATTCTGCCAAGAGTAAATCCTATGAGGTATTTCGTGCGCAGGGTTTTATTTTTCGCAGTCATAGTGACGGTATTTTCATCTTTGGCGTCACCGGCTTTCGCATATATAGGACCGGGCGCCGGTTTCGCATTCCTCTCGTCGTTCCTCGTATTGATAGTAACGTTCGCACTGGCGCTTTTTTACCTCGTCTCATGGCCGCTGCGGTATATCGTAAGGGCGCTCCTTAGAAAGGGAGCCCCGAAAGGCGCGAGCGTTAAGAGGGTGATAATAATCGGGCTCGACGGCATGGACCCGGGGCTGGCCCGGAAGTTCATGGCCGAGGGGAAGCTGCCGAACTTTACGAAGCTCGCCGAATCGGGGACGTTCACGTCGCTCGGGACGACCTACCCTTCCATATCGCCCGTGGCCTGGTCGTCGTTCATGACGGGCGTCGATCCTTCGCACCACAACATATTCGATTTCATAACGCGTGACCCTTGCACGTATCAACCCATGCTTACCTCGGCCGAGATAGGAAAGGCGTCGAAGGTGCTCCCTATAGGGAAGTATATGATTCCGCTCGAAAGGCCGAAGATGAAGCTCCTCAGGAAAGGAAAACCCTTCTGGAAGATACTCGGAGAGAAGGGGATTTTCAGCTCGATATTGAGGGTGCCGATCACCTTCCCGCCGGAGAAGTTCAACGGCGTCATGCTGTCGGGCATGTGCGTGCCGGACCTCATGGGATCGCAGGGGATGTTCGCGCATTACACAGAAAGCGCCGGGAGGGCCGGGGTGGAAACCGGCGGCGTGAGCAGGCGCGTCCAAGCAAAGGACGGCGTCATCGAGACTTATCTTCACGGCCCTGAGAACTCGCTCGTCAGGGACGGCGGGGAGATCGCGATTCCGCTGAAAGTAAAGATAGACAGCGCGGCTGGGAAGGCCGTGATAGAGGTATCCGGACAGAAGATAGAGCTTGCGCCGCGGGTGTATTCGCCGTGGGTGCGGGTTTCATTCCCGGCCGGGCTCGGGATCAAGGTAAAGGGGATTTGCAGGTTCTACATAAACAGCCTCGCGCCCGAGTTCGACATGTATGTGACGCCGATCAACATCGACCCGGAGGAGCCTGCGCTGCCGATATCGCATCCGTTCATCTATTCGATATATCTTGCGAAGCTGAACGGGCCGTTCGGGACCCTCGGGCTCGCGGAGGATACGTGGGCGCTAAACGAGGGCGTAATAGACGAGGACGCATTTTTAGAGCAGGCGTATTTACTCTACGAGGAGAGGGAGAAGATGTTCTTCACCGCGCTCGACAAGACGCCGAAGGGGGTTTGCGCGTGTGTATTCGACACGACGGACAGGGTGCAGCACATGTTCTTCAGGTGTCTCGACGAAGGGCATCCGGCCAACAGGGGGAAAGAGGTAGAGAAGTACAGGAACGTCATCGAGGACCTATACGTGAAGATGGACGTTCTTATCGGGAAGGCGCTCGAAAGGACTGACGAGAAGACGGCGCTCATGGTCATATCCGACCACGGGTTTACGCAGTTCAGGAGGGGTGTGAACCTGAACACGTGGCTTTACAGGAACGGGTATCTGGCGCTCAAGGACGGAAGGACCGTGAGCGGGGACTGGTTCGACGGCATCGACTGGGAAAAGACGCGGGCGTTCTCGCTGGGACTGGCGGGGATATTCATAAACAGGAAGGGGAGAGTGGCGTCGGGCCTAGTCGAGGAAGGGGCCGAGGTCGAGGGCCTGAAGCAGGAGATCGCCGGAAAGCTCACGGGCATTACAGACGGGGGAGAGGTTGCGATAAGGGAAGTGATAGACACGGAGAAGTCGCAGAGCGGGCCCTACAAGCACGACGCCCCGGATTTATTGATCGGGTATAACGCTGGGTACAGGAGCTCGTGGACGTGCGCCGTGGGGAAGGTTACGGAGGAGGTCTTCGAGGACAACACGAAGCACTGGAGCGGGGACCACTGCGTCGATCCGAAGATAGTCCCCGGCGTGATATTCTCGAACCGTAGGATCGAGAAACAGAACCCGCATTTAAACGACATCGCGCCGACCGTGCTTACGATGTTCGGCGTGGACGTGCCCGGATATATGAAGGGAAGCCCGCTCTTCGGAAAGGTAGGCGCGGAGCCCAAAGAGGAGAAGGAGAGGCAGAGGGCTTAGGGAACGGACTATTATTATGCGCACTAATATTGGACACACTTACCGGGGCAGGACAGCGGCGCGGGCGGCGATTGCGGCGGCCGTGTTCATGATCGCCGCAGCGCTAGGATGCGGGAGCGGGGACGGCCCGAAAGCCGGGGCCGCAACCGGGGAAAGGAAGGTGATAGTAATAGGCTTTGACGGCATGGACGAAGATCCTGTCGAGGCTGATGGAAGAGGGAAGCTGCCCAACTTCAAGAAGCTGGCCGAGGAAGGGGATTTCAAGGAGCTGGGGACGAGCATGCCGCCACAGAGCCCGGTAGCGTGGTCCGATTTCATAACGGGCATGAACCCGGGCGGGCACGGAATATTCGATTTCATACACAGGGAGCCGGGGACGATGTTCCCGTATCTCTCGACGTCGAGAGCGGAGCCGCCGGAGAAGACTGTTACGGTCGGGAAGTGGGTTATACCGCTGTCGTCAGGGAAGGTGTCGCTCCTTAGACACGGGAAGGCGTTCTGGGAATACCTTACGGATGAGGGCATAAAGTCTACGGTGTTCAGGGTGCCTGCGAATTTCCCGACCGTGGAGGACGGTGCGAACCAGCTTTCGGGCATGGGAACGCCGGACATGCAGGGGACGTACGGGACATATTCATACTATACAGACGAGAAGATAGACCGCGGCATAAAGCTTTCCGGAGGGAAGGCTTTCAGGGCGAAGGTCAGGGCGAACAGGGTTGCGGCGTCGCTCCCGGGACCCGTGAATACCTTTCTCAATGATGCGCCGCGAGAGCAAGGTGGATTTCGTCGTCTACATCGACCCGGAAAACCCGGTGGCGAAGATAGACATACAGGGAAAGGAAATAATACTGAAAGAGGGTGAGTGGAGCGATTGGGTCAAGATCGATTACGAGATGGTGCCTTATCTACAGAGCACGAGCGGGATAGTGAGGTTTTATTTAAAGGAGATTAGGCCGGGATTCAAGCTCTACGTGACCCCCGTGAATATAGACCCGTCGTCCCCTGCCCTGCCGATATCGTCGCCCGAGGATTATTCCGAGGATATTGCGGAGGAGATCGGGCTCTACTACACACAGGGGATACCCGAGGACTCGAAGGCCCTTTCGGAGAACATACTGGCGGACGGGGAGTTCCTTCAGCAAACGGATATCGTTTTCGGGGAAGAGATGGATATGCTGGAGCTGGAGCTCGGGAGATTTCATTCGGGGCTTCTTTTCTTTTACATAGGGAGGGTGGATCAGCTCTCGCATATGTTCTGGCGGACCATGGACCCGAAGCACCCGGCGTACGAGCCTTCGAGCGAGATGCGCGCAGTGATAGAGAACGCATACGTCGAGATGGACGCCGTGCTGGGGCGAGTGCTCGGCGTGGTGGATGACAACACTACACTGATAGTTCTTTCGGACCACGGCTTCGCGCCGTTTTACAGGGCGTTCAACCTGAATTCGTGGCTGGCGCGGGAGGGCTACGTTACCCTTACGGACGACACGGAGAGCGAGTTCTTCCAGAACGTGGACTGGAAGGGAACGAAGGCGTACGGAGTCGGGTTCAACGGGCTTTACCTCAACATGAAGGGGCGGGAAGCGGGCGGAATCGTCACAGAGGAAGAGAGGGATGCGCTTCTCGGAGAGATAACGGAAAAGCTCCTAGACGTTAAGGACCCGAAGAACGGAAAGCAGGTTATAACGAAGATATACAGGGCCGAGGATATTTACAGCGGGCCGTTTTTGGAGGATGCGCCCGATCTGGTGATAGGATATAACAGCGGGTACAGGGCGTCGTGGGAGACGGTGCTCGGGAGTTTCCCGAAGGAGATCATGAGGGACAACAAGCAGAAGTGGAGCGGCGATCATTTGATAGAGGCATCGCTCGTGCCCGGGATACTTTTGTCCAACAAAAAGATCTCCGCGGAGCACCCTACCCTCCGCGACCTCGCGCCTACTATCCTGGGAGAGTTCGGTATTGTAAAGCAGGAGGGGATGACGGGGAACAGCGTATTCGAAAAGGGGACGGGGGAATGAGAAGAGAATTCACGAGGAGGGCTTTATATGTTCGGCGGACCGAAGGTTAAGCTCGATAAGGATTTATTGGAAAGGTGCAGGAAGTACGCGGAGGAAGCTGGATACACCTCGGTGGAGGAATTTATAACCCACACGCTCGAAAAGGAGCTGAGAAAGGGCGGCACCGCAACCCCCGAGGACGAGGAGAAGGTGGCCAAGAGGCTGAAGGGCCTCGGGTACATCGAATAGGCGGTAAGTTCATAAGATTGGCAGGGAATAGATGGAATATGTTAATTCCGCGTTGAGCGGGCTTTTCGGCATACTCGTTTATCCGTTCAGGGGCATCGATCCCGTATGGTCGCTGGCGTTCTTTTCGCTCCTTATAGGCGTCCTGATGCTCATCATATTCAGGTATACGTCTAACCAGCCGGCGATAGCGGAGGCGAAGAGGAAGATAAGGGCGTATGTGTACGAGCTCAGTCTTTTCAAGGACGAGGTCGGCATGGTGCTCTCCGCGCAGAGGAGCATACTGCGGGAGAACATGAAGTACATAAAGTACGCCGTAAAGCCGATGCTGTTCATGATAATACCGCTCGGGCTGATATTGATACAGCTCGACAGCTGGTACGGGCACAGGGCGCTAGAGCCCGGGGAGCGTGCAGTGGTATCCGTAAGGCTCGCGCCGGGCGGGGACGTGATGTCCGGCGTCACACTCGAAGCGGAGCCGGGGGTGGAGATAGAGACGCCTGCGCTGAGGGTGCCGGAGCAGGAGAGGATAGACTGGAGGATAAGGGCCGAAGAGCCGGGGGAGCATGTGCTGACCTTCAATGCGGACGGGGAGAGCTTTACGAGGAGGGTTGTAGTGAGCGACGGAGGATTAACACAGCTTTCGCCCGCGGCTTATACGGCGGGGTGTGGAATATACTGATGAACCCGGGAAACAGACCGATTCCAGGAGAATCCGATCGTCGAGGAGATATCGGTCGGGTATCCGAAGGCGGAGGTGAGCGCGCTCGGGTTTAAGGTTCACTGGCTCGTTATCGTGTTCGTGCTGTCTATCGTTTTCGGGTTTGCCTTGAAGGGGCTTTTCGGGTGGAGATTTAGGGCAGGCGCGTGTCGTGCTGGATTCCGATACAAGCTTAATATAAAGAAGTCAAGTTCTGAGCGGTACTGGATAAACGTTTGCGCAGTATATGGCGGCGTCATTCCTCCTCGTTAGAAATCGTTGGGAATGACAGAAAGTGGGACGAGTTATCGACGTAGCTGGGAGAGGAGATTAAATGCAGCGTTCCGCGTCAGCCGATAAAGCCCCGCCCGATGCTACATCGGTTTCCTGCGGACGTGGTCCGCTCAGGAGACGAGGTTGAGTGTGATTCTTCGCTTCTCGACGTCGGCTTCGGTGACTTTCACATTAACGATCTGACCGATGTCGAACCAGCGTTTTCTCCAGTTGGGAACGCTGTCGCGCGGGACGAGCCCTTCGACGAATATGCCCTTTACCTCGACGAACATGCCGAATGGCAGGACGCTGAGGACAACGCCCTCGAATTCTTTACCGATATAGGACTTCATGAGGTACGCCCTTTCGAGGTTAATGGCCTCCCTTTCGATCTCGTCTGCGTAGCGCTCTTTCTTGGACGAATGCTCGGCCATCCAGTCGAGCGATTCCTTATCGTAGGGCGGCGAGCCCTTTTTCATTACCGAGTTCATTATCCTGTGGACGATGAGGTCGGGGTAGCGGCGAATGGGTGACGTGAAGTGGGAGTAGTGCTTTATCGAGAGTCCGAAGTGCCCCTCTTCCCGTGTTGAATAAATTGCTCGCTTGAGCGAGCGGAGTATGAGCATGTTGACCGCCATTTCGTTGGGCCGGCCGCGGCTCTTGTTGATCACGCGCTGTAGATTGAGCGTCGTGATTTTGCCGTCGGCGGGAAGCGTATAACCGAGCTTCTTTAGGCCCTCGGAGAGCTCGATCAAGGGACTCGATGTCGGGACGCTCGTGAATCCTGTAGATGGACGGAATCTGGAGGCGGCAGGTTTGCGTTGCCACCGCCGTGTTCGCGGCTATCATGAATTCCTCGATCAGGACGTGGGCCATGTTGCGCTGCGTCCTGACGACGTCAACCGTTCTGCCGAGCTCGTCGCGGATAAGGTCGGGCTCGGGGATGTCGAAGTTGAGCTCGCCCTTTTCGCTGCGGCGCGCCCTTATGAGACGGAAAAGCTCGCGCATGATGAGGAGCTTTTCGACGACGTGTTTGTCTACGGCGGATTCCTCGCCGTCTTCGAGGACGCCCGCGACGCGCGTGTATGTGAGGCGCGCGGCGCTTTTAATCACGCTGTTATAGACCTTGGAGCTCATCATCTGGCCCTTACGGTTAAAGTCAATTTCGACTGTCTTTGTGAGCCTGTCTTTATATGGCACCAGGCTGCAGAGATCGTTCGAGAGCTTTTCGGGGAGCATCGGGACCACCCTGTCGGGCATGTAGACGCTCGTCGCGCGGTTAAGGGCTTCGTTGTCGATTTCGCCGCCGAGGGGAACGTAATACGAGACGTCGGCTATAGAGACGAGGAGCCTGTAGCCGAAGTGGGTTTTCGTGATTCCGACCGCGTCGTCGAAGTCTTTTGCGTCGTCGCTGTCGATCGTGAATATGATCTCGTCCCGGAGGTCCGTCCTTTTCTTGATTTCGCTCTCGGGGATTTCGTCGGGAATGCGCTCGAGCTCGCGCATGACCTCTGTCGGGAATTCCTCTGAGAGTCCGTATTCTCTTATTATCCCCTTCTTTTCGGCTTCGAGGTCGCCCGCCTTCCCGAGGACCTCGACGATGCGCCCGTTTATCTTGCGGCTGGGGGATACGCGGTTACTGACCTCGTAGACGACGAGGCTGTGGTTACGAAGGTTTTTTGTCTCGTCTATCCTGAGCGGGATGTGGGGCACCCTGTCGTCCTTGAGAATGATTTTCCCCGTCTTCCCGGTCTTGACGAACTTGCCTAGAATCTTCCCGCCCTTGAGCATGCCCTTTATAGGGGCCGTCGTGGGAGCGGTGGGGAGGACGGGCTCGGGGGACTTCCTTCCGGAGTCGTTTACCGCGGCAGCGGGGGAGCCCGGCGCGACGTAGCCGCCGTCGGCCCTGCCTATCTTGCCGTCGCGCACCATCTTGCGGAGGATCTTCTTGAGGAGGGGTTTTCCCTCCTTGGGCACACCGAGGCGCCTGGAGATTTCTTTTGGCCTCATCGGCCTGAAATTCGAGCCTTTGAGGAGACGTACTATTTCTTTAGGTTTGGGGACTCTCATCTAGGGGTGGTGGTTAAAACGAGTAAGGACAATTATTACCTGCATATCAATTATTATTAGTGTCTTAGGTTACACTTTATATTACCGGACCGCAATCCCCCTTATTTTCAGGCACATGCGGGGCCCTGTTGACAAAAGGTTGAACAGGGGCGAGGATTCAGATAAAATTTTGCTCTCTGGCCGAATAAATAGAGAAGAAGGAGTAGGACTCTTATGCTAAGGAAAAACCTGCCGGGCGCCATTTTCGTATGCCTGATACTTTTCAGCTTCGTAGGCGTCGGTTTTTATCTCGGAATAACGATGGACTGGTCGAGGTTTTTCAAGTACCTCGGAATAGTAGCCATCGTTGCGTTTATAGTTTCAGCGATTATCAACACCGTCCCTTCCGCCGGAAAAGACAGCCACTGACGCCGAATCAGGGCGTGATTATAATCCCGCCCGCCGGTTTTTGTTCCGGCGTTTCCCCGGGGTGATAGCGTACTATGTGTATGAGGTAGCTCTGGGGATTCGGATCGTTCTCGACGTAGAACCGCGCTTCCTTTAAAAACTCGTCTACGACCTTTATGGCGAAGTCGAGGTCTACCCTGTCCCCCGTGATCTCGGGGTTGTCCTTGTAATCGGTTATTGCGATAAGGATATTCGTGGAAAGCTCGTTGGCGTAGGAGTTTTCGCTCTGGTGCTGGTAAATGAGACCTTTCTTCTCGGTGTCGAGCGTATTTTTGGCGAGCTCGAGGCCCGAGGCGACGTCTTTGTTCGTGAGCTTTTTGTTGGCCCTGTAGGCATCGGCGAAGAGCTTTTCCAGGCGGGCGAATATGTCGGGGTTACGGTTATAGAGCTCCGCGCGGCGGACGTAGCTTCTGCCGCCCTCTTTTTTGACCCTCTGGTGCATTACCTTGAGCTGGTGCTGCTTCTGGCCCTCGACGTAGTAAACGCAGTCGAGCGGGCAGTTGATCTCAACTCCCCTTTTCTCTCCGCAGCAGACGGGGCATATGGAGCCGCCGAGCGCGGGGCAATGCCGCTTACCTTTCCTATTACCGCAGCTTACGCACTTCATTACGTCAGGTTATAGAGCCCTTGGGGAAACGTTCTCTTTCACCCAGCCGATGATCTCGTCCGTGGACGTTCCGGGCTCGAATACTGCTTTTACTCCCTTTTGTTTGAGTCCTTCGATGTCTTCCTTGGGAATTATACCCCCGCCGAAGACTGTAATGTCGCCGAGGCCCTTTTCTTCGAGGAGGCGGATTATCTCGGGGAAGAGGTAGTTGTGGGCGCCCGAAAGGATGCTGAGGCCGACGGCGTCGACGTCTTCCTGGAGCGCCGTTTCGACTATGGCCTCGGGGGTGTTGTGGAGGCCTGTGTAGATGACCTCGAACCCGGCGTCGCGAAGGGCCCTTGCGACTATCTTAACCCCCCTGTCGTGCCCGTCGAGGCCGGCCTTGCCTATAAGAATTCTTAACCTGTTTTCCTGACCCATATCTTATGACCCTTTATAAAGCTATGAGATTACGCGATTTATGAAGAGTTTAAAAGGCGTTGCCCGCGAAATTAGAAATACCCCGGGTCTCGGTAGACACCGTAGGCCTCGCGGAATATGTCGCTTATCTCGCCGAGGGTCGCGTAGTCGCGGACGGCGTCTATGATAAACGGCATCAGGTTGTCGCCTCTACGCGCCGCGAGAAGGATGTCTTCGAGGCGGGCCTTGACGGCCTTGTTGTCGCGGCGGCGCTTGAGGTCAGTGAGCTTTTGTCTCTGGCCTTCTTCGACCTCGTCTTCTATTTTGAGGAGCGGAATCGGAACCTCTTCGTCCTCGTGGACGTACCTGTTAACGCCGACTATGGTTTTGATACCGGTGTCGAGCTCGCGCTGGTATTTGTAGGCGGCGTCGGCTATTTCCTTTTGTGGATAGCCCTCTTCTATCGCCGCGATTATGCCGCCCATGCGGTCTATTTTGTCTATGTAATCGAAGGCCTCTTTTTCGACCCGGCTGGTGAGGGACTCCATGAGGTAGCTCCCGCCGAAGGGGTCTATCGTATTAACGACGCCGCTTTCCTCGGCGATTATTTGCTGTGTCCTGAGCGCGACCGTGACTGATTCTTCCGTCGGGAGGGCGAGCGTCTCGTCCATGGAATTCGTGTGGAGGGATTGTGTGCCCCCGAGGACGGCCGCAAGGGCCTGGATGGTCACGCGGGCGACGTTGTTTATCGGCTGCTGGGCCGTGAGGCTTGCGCCTGCGGTCTGGGCGTGGGTTTTGAGCGTAAGCGACTTCGGGTCTTTCGCCCCGAACCTGTCGCGCATGATCTTGGCCCACATGCGGCGGGCGGCCCTGAACTTCGCGACCTCTTCCAGAAAGTCGTTGTGGACATTAAAGAAGAAGGAGAGACGCGGGGCGAAATCGTCTACGTCGAGGCCCCGCTTTATGCTCTCCTCTACGTAGCCTATGCCGTCGGCGATGGTGAACGCGAGCTCCTGAACTGCTGTGGAGCCGGCCTCACGTATGTGGTAGCCGGAGATCGAGACCGGGTGCCAGCCCTTTACGTGCCGGGCGCAGAATTCTATGACGTCTATCACTATTTTGACCGACGGACTCGGCGGGGATATCCATTCGCGCTGGGCGATGAATTCCTTCAGCATATCGTTCTGGAGAGTGCCGCGAAGCTTGTCCCATGTGACGCCCTTTTTCTCGGCCATGACGAGGTACATGGCGAAAACGATGCTCGCGCTGCAGTTGACCGTCATGGAAGTCGTGACCTGGTCGAGGTCAATTCCGTCGAACAGTATCTCCATGTCCTCGAGGGACGATACCGAGACCCCTTCCCTCCCGACCTCGCCGCGGGCCATGGAGCTGTCGCAGTCGTAGCCCATGAGCGTGGGCATGTCGAAGGCCGTGCTGAGGCCGGTCTGCCCGTGGCTGAGAAGGTATTTGAATCTTCTGTTAGTGTCTTCGGGGGTGCCGAAGCCGGCGAACTGGCGCATAGTCCAGAGCCGGCTCCTGTACATCGTGCTGTGTATGCCGCGCGTGTAAGGGAATTGCCCGGGGTATCCTATTTCGGATTCGGGGTCTAAACCCGCAAGATCGCCGGAGTCGGCGAGCGGCGGCATGTCCATGCCGGATATGGTGGTGAAATCGGCGTCGCGCTTATGCATGCGGGCGTAATCCCGTTCCCAGCGCTCCCTCGCCATTTTTTTCTTATCGAGATCGGATTCCCGGACGGACATTGTTACCTCCCCGAAATATATAGCACGCCCGCGAACCCAGGCGGGCACACCTGTATTTATACATAGTAAAAAGAGCGGAGGGTTAAGTCAAACGATAATTTGCGTAAAAAGCTCTATTATATGAGATGAGTGGGGAGAAAGACTGATAAAACTGCTCCGGAGTCGGGCGCGGGCTTCGTGCGTCCGGCTCCGGAGAGGGCCCGCCCCGTGTGGGGGGCAGGCACCGGAATTAAATTTAGATTACATAGGGGTCTCTTCGGATGCAGGAGGAGTACCGGTCATCCGGCCGGGTCCGTCGGTGCAGCGCGCTACTTCCTGGGTTATTATGACCACCACTTCGATGAGCCCGTCTTCCTCGGATATTAGAGGGCAGAGGGCCAGGAATTCCGGCGGAATCTGGATCTGGGTTCTGGCCAGTATAACCTGAGTGCCGGCCTGTCCGACGAAGGCGTTATACTGGACGAAGAACTGCCCCGCGTTTACGCTGCCGAGTATCGGGGCGACGTAAATTGCATCACCGATCTCGGGATCGCCGCCGCCGTTAAGAGAGCCTATCTCGGGGTTACTGAGAGAGATCTCGACAAGTGTTCCCGGCTCTAAACCCACGGACTGGAATGTGAGCGGCACCGCGATGTTCGTCGGAGCGGGGGTTGTCGAAGGATGCGGTACGATAACAGGGTCGGTATCGGGACCGGGCGTCGCGGGGACGAGGCCGACGCCGTCGAGCACGACGGTCGTGAAGTCGCTTTCATGCCTGCCGTCAGCCAGCGTAACCGTGGCGGAGATATTTATAGAGGCCGTTTCGTTTATGCCCACGAGGACCCCGGAGAGATAATTCACGAAGGCCTCGTTGTTTATTACCGTGCCGCTGCTGTCGAAAAGGCAGCCCCTGAGCGCGGGCGGAAGGCCGCTGCTGGAAAAGGTTATTTCATAGTCTACTAGCGAGCCGTCCGGAACGAGGAGCGTATCCACCTGTATGAAGGATTCCTCCGAAGCGTTTCCGAACAGTGTGTTCGGGTTCGCTGTCATATTCAGAAGGAAAGTGTTCACCGGGTTTTCGGATCCGTCGTTGCTGTCGAGGCTGTCCACACAGGCATGCTGAGACAGCACCATGAATCCGAGAAACGTCAATATGGCGATCACTTTTACGGCTTTGTGTTTAAACATCCTTTTAAGCATCATCTGTATCCATCCTCCTTGCCGGAATAACCGTTACGGGGCGAGATCCGCGTTCACCGAGAAGGTGACAATATCTATAGCGCCGCTGTCGGTGGACGCCTGAAGCGTCGCAGGGTCTACTATTGCATCCCCGATGAGAAGCAGGACGAAGGCTATGCCCCGGTTGTCCGTGAGCACGTCGAAAGGCGAATCGACGAGCGCCCCCATGCTGAACCATTCGGTTATGGGCGTAGACGCGCACTGCTGGGGCGAGCACGCCCCGTTGTTGACGAGCTGAAGCGCCCTGGCGTCGGGAATTCCGTCGCCGTTGGTGTCTATAACGAACGAATTCTGGCTGGCGAACGAGAGGTCCCATATAACCCTCACGTCGTTGAGCGGCTCTTCGTCCGGGCCGAGCACTATCGCCTGTATGAGCATCTGCTCGAGCCCTGCACCTACTACTATGTCCCCCGGCGGGTTCAGTATCTCTATATGTCGAGCCGAAAGGCGCGAACGGGGATTCGACCCGCAGCCGCCCGCGACGAGACCCGCCGCGAGGAATACGACGACCAGCGCCGGGAATATCAATTGTCCTATCAATTTCCTTCTCATCAAACCATCCTCCAGGATATCTATCTTTTACCTGATGATCCTCGGTGTTATGAATACTATGAGCTCCCTTCTCTCGTCGTTCGTCCTGTTGTTCTGGAAGAGCCATCCGAGGAGGGGCAGCCTGGAAAACCATGGAAGTCCGTTGTTCGTCTCGTCCATTCGGCGTGTGAATATGCCGCCGATGACTATGGTTTCGCCGTCGCTGGCAAGCACTTGGGTCGTAGCCTCGTTCCTTCTTATCGAGGGCTGGCCGCCAGCGCCGGTGAGCGCCGGATCCGGGGAGTTGTCGGTTACGACTATCTCCATGAGTATCCGGTTGTCGTTGGTCACCTGGGGCGTTACGGAGAGGCTCAGCGTGGCGTCTACGAACTGGGTCTGCGTACCCGCGGCCGAAACGGAGAGGAACGGAATCGAGACGCCCTGCTCTATTCTCGCCGGGGTGTTTTCGAGCGTGAGCACCTTCGGCGAAGAAAGGATTCGGCCGTCGCCCCTTTGTTCGAGGGCGGAGAGCCTGAGGTCGAGGTCGAATGCGCCCGTGAGGCTACCGAGGACGATACCCATGACGCCGCCGGAGCCCGGGCCCGCAGCCGCCGGGAGGTCGATTATAAAGTTGTCTCCCGTGGTGCCGAACGGGCTGCCTACCGTGGTACCGCCGACTTCGACGCTGGACGGGAACGTAGCGCCCGTCGGGTTGCCCGTCGCTGCGGAAGCCCTGTAATCGAAGCCCCACTGTACGCCTAGCTCGCGCGTAAAGTTGAGCGTGGCCTGGACTATGCGGGACTCGATGAGAACCTGCGGGGTCCTCGTATCGAGGTCCTCGACGAGGGATTCTATCTGCCCTGCCCTCACGGCCGTGTCGTTTATTAGAATGCTGTTCGTTCTTGTGTCCACCCTGAGCTCGCCCCTGTCGCTTAGAAGCGGGTCCACGAGGGGGATGAGCTCGGCCGCCGTCGCGTAATTTACGAAGACCTGCCGCGTAATGAGAGGCTCGAGCTCTTCGTTGGTTTCGACCGTTTTTCTGACCTCGCGCTGGCGCGCCTGGAGCGTGGCGAGCGGCGCTATCCTGAGGACGTTGCCGTCGAGGAAGGCGCCCAGCCCGGCGTCCTCGAGAATGACGTCGAGCGCCTGGTCCCAGGGGACGTTCGTAAGCTTCAGTGTCACCGTGCCGGCGACGTTACTGGCAATTATCATATTGAGGCCGCTTATGTCGGAGATTATCCTGAGGACATCTCTTATGTCGGCGTCCTTGAAATCGAAGGATACGAGCTGTCCTTTGTAGGTTTTTACGGCCCCCGGCATGGAGCTGAGCCTGAAGTCGAATGCGTAGAGGTCCTCGGGACGCACCGAGACATTGACCTGCTGCTCGGCCGCGGCCTGAGCGACCTGGGACTCACCGAAGTTAAGCACGAGCTGGCTACCGCTCTGGTTTACATCCACAGGGACGCGGGATTCCTTGAGCTCGATGACCACAATGACGTCGCTGGGTTTTATCGGGTCCCTAAACGATGAAATGAAGTTTATAGGGCTGTCGAAGTCGCTTACGTCGCGGGAGACCTGGAACTTGTCGGCGAGGATTACGTTCGAGAGCTTGAGGCTCACTTTTTTGTCCTCGTCCGCGAGCCGCTCGTATTGAATGGGCGATGCGGTGCCGATGGTGACGATTCCCATACCTTTATCGACTTCAAAACCTATGCTTTCTATGTGGTTGAACTGGTCCGAGGTATTCACAGCGGGGACTGCGCAACTTCGATAGCGGCGGCGTTGCCCGCCTGCACCGTCAGGGATTCCGGACCTTTTAATGAGTCAATTTCGTAATTCGACCGAGGCGCACTGCCCTCGGCGTATGCCGCCAGAGACAGCACGCAGATAATGAGCAGTGTAATGTTTCTGAACAGGGTTCTCATTAATCCATCCTCCTTCTAAAACTTCCTCCTTCTTTCAATCGTCCGTCATTTACCGTCTTCAAATGCGAGAACAGATTGTTTCGTTTCGACTTTTACCTCGCCATAGACGTCTTCGGACCTGACGGTTTCCTGTACGAGGAGACCGTTGTTCCTTACTTCAGTATTTCGCCTTCCTTGTTGCCTATCCTGTCCCCGTCACCGAGGAAGTAGGTGTTGCCCTCGGGATCGACCACCATTGCCTGGGGCTTGCCGCTCATCCAGACGATGCCGGAGATCCTGAACTGATCGAGGGAGTATCTTTGTATCGGCGGCACGACCACCGGCGCGGGGCCGGCCGACGGGATATCCATGAGCTTTATAAAGGGCTTGAAGGGATCTCTCTTTCCCGCGGGATCGTAAGGGGGCCTGACTTCGGAGACGGGCTGTATTGCGCTCGCCCTTTGCTCGAGCGACTCTACCGGTCTCGGATGCCGGTTCCCCCGCGGGAGCCGTAGCATCGGAAGCGGGCCCGGCTTTGTCTTCGGGACCGGGAGTCGGCTGCGCGTCCTCGCGGGCCGATTTTATGATTTCCATGCCCTCGCCTATGGTGTTCTCCTCGCCATCCTGCGCGTAGGACAGGAATGACCCGGAAAGAATTATCGCCAGGATCAGCACCAGCGCGGGGATATTTTTGGCCTTAAGCAATCTCATATTATTTCTCTTGTTTGGAATTTCCCTTCTTCGATTTTCCCCTGGCCTTACCCTTGCCCTTTTCGCCGGCGGCCGGGGTTTCGGGCTGTGGAAGAAGCCTGAATGTTACGACGCTGAATTTCGCGTTTAGTATGACGTTATTCCCCTTTACGTCCGTACGCGAGAGGACGAGGTCCCTAACATTTACTATTCGTGGAAGCCTCGAAATGCGGTCGAAGAAATTCGCGAGGTTGAAATAACCGCCTATGACCTCCATCTGTATCGGTATTTCGGCGTATATCTCCTTTGCCACCTGCCCCTGCGGGGCGAATATTATGGAATCGAGATTGGAGCCGGATATCTCGGAATAAACGCTGTCTATGAGCGCCGGGATCTCCTTTTCCTTCGGGAGCTTCAAGGATATCAGCTCGAACTCCCTTTCCAACCTGTCGAACTCCTTTTCGAAGGCGGGGAGCTCGGCGGCTATGGCCTCGTACTCTTTTATCTTCTTTTGCTCGGAGGCGAGTTTCCTTTCGGCGCGCTCGAGCGTCTCCTGGCCCGGGGACCAGTAGAAATACCAGTAGGCCGCGGATACGACCACGACGATTACAAGCAGGAGAATGAGCTTTACGTGTACCGGCTGCTCGCTTAGCCTTTCGGATATTTCGTCGTAAAAAGCCATCGTCTATCGGCCTTTCTTACGGGTGTCGGGCGCTTTTGACGCCTCGGCCCCGGTTTGGGCCGCCTCCGTTTTCTCTTTACCGGCGTAGTCAAGCCTTGCATTAATAATGAAATTCCTGAGATCGAGCTTCCGTATCTCGGTTTTCTTTATCACCCCGAGCTCGACGGATACGAAGTAGGGAGAGGCTTCGAGCGATTTCATGAAATCGGCTACCGTGAATTCGTTGTCGGCTATTCCGACCAGCCTCGCCTGAAGACCCTTTTCGGTGAACTCGTCGAGCCAGGCTTTGTTAGGTATGGCGCCCGCGAGCGCGTCCATGACGAAGAGCGGGCCGGTACGGTTACTCTCAAGGACCTTGATTATGTCTATACGCCTGTTGAGCTCGTCGTTTTTGGCTTTGAAATCATCGACCTTTTCTTTTATCTTTTCGAGCTCCTTGATGCGCTTTTCCGCGCGGGCGATTTTGCGGTTTACCTCTTCTATATGCCTGCCCTGCATGACGTGGAGCGCAGCCAGCACAGCGAATAGAGCGACGATAACGAGCAGCCCCAGGACGAGCTGCCCCACACCTCGCACGTCCCGTTTTTCGGGTTCCGGTATGAGGTTAATTCTTATCATTTGTTGTCACCCGGCTTCCTCGAAGCAAGCCCCATAGCCACGCTCATCTTGGGAGCTATGGACTGTATGTATTCGGGATCGAAATCGTTGGGGTCGTATGCTACGTTCCTGAAGGGATTCATGAAATCGACTGCTGCGTCGGTTATGTCGGAGAGTGTATCCTTGAGACCGGCCACCCCCGAGGATCCGCCGCCAATGAGTATCTGGTTCACCTTGCTCGTCCAGAGCGTAGACGAGAAGAAGTCGAGCGTTCTTTTCACCTCGCCCGATATCATGTCAACGAATTCGTGGGTCACACGCTCGAGCTCGGGCGGCCCTTCGCCACCCTTTGCGGAGGTCTTGAGAAGCTCGGCCTCCTCGAAGGATGCGTTCGTTTCCTTCATTATCCATTCAGTGTAGAGGTTGCCGCCCGTGGTGATGTCCCTCGTGAAGACGGAGACCCCGTCCTTGAGGATATTGATATTCGTGACCGAAGCGCCGATGTTGACCAGGGATACTAGCCCTTCGGATTCGGGGTAGTTCATCATGTACATGTTTTCGAGAGCGAATACATCGACATCGACAACTATGGGGTTGTGCCCCGCCTCCCTTACGATGGAAACATAGGAGTTCGTTACGTCCTTCTTCGCCGCGACTATGAGGACGTCGATGTTACCCTCCGGGGTTTCGCCCGGCATTATCTGGTAGTCGTAGTTGACGTCGTGGATGCTCTGGGGAATGTATTGCTCAAGCTCCCAGGGGATGGATTCCCTGAGCTCGTTCTCGGACATCTTGGGAAGGCTTACCTTTTTTATAATGACCGAATGGCCGGAAATAGATATAGCGACGTTCCTGGTTTTCACCCTGAGATCGCTGAAAAGAGCGGCTATGGTTTCAGAGACGGCGTCGTAGTTATCAATGACCTTGTTTACGATCGCGTCCTTCGGCAGAATGGCCTCGCCGATATTCTTCAGGCGATACCCGTTCTTCACCGATTTCAGCTCAAGGAGCTTCACGGTATTGGAACCGATGTCGAGTCCTACGAGTTCTTTCTTACTTAAAAACAAGTATTCCTCCTAAGTTACAATACCAATTTAACCACTTCTTTGAACTTTTTGCAATACTTTCTTAAAAAATATCAAAGACCCCTTTAATTGTAGTCAGTATGATATTGTAATACTTAATATAAAGCGAATCCGGATATAAACGCAAGCCAGCTATGAATATCGGCTACATATTTAAATATATTTTACAGTGAGTGGAGGGGATTAGGGCACTGTCGATGGGCGAAAGCGGCGGGAGCGTCATTCCCGGCAAACGCCCTTTTTATCAGTCAGAGGCGCCGTTTATCCTGGCAGGAATCGAATCGATGGTGAATATTTATATTTAGCTATAGCTTAGGGCAGAAACCTAGACCACAATTTGAACTATGGTATACATCGGATTTTCTATGACTTGGAACATTGTTTCAGAAACGGAGTGGGACAATAGGGAGAAATCCTAAAGCAACTCTCCAGCTTTTAGGATGGAGGGGCGCTTCGTTGGGATCTTCGTAATATATCTCGACCTCTCTGGAAAAGACCCTGTTCGGGTTAGAGGCGACCGACATCTTGAAGAATGCCCTCTCCGAGGGATAGAGGAGAGCGTTCATATCCTCTTCGAAAAGAGAGACGGAGTTGGCTTCCATTATGTTGCCGCTCTTGTCCTTGAGGACTATCACGACGTAGACAGAGCGGACGGGCTGGTCGCTCGTGTTTATAACGGCCCCGTTGAATTCGAGGTTGCCGTCGGCGTCGATGCTCTCGAGTATCGGGCCGTCGAGCTCGACGACGCCGTTCTTCTCGGGGCTGTCGCAACCGGCGACAATCACGAAAAGGAGCAGTAATATGGGAAACAGCAGCTTCTTCATTGCTTTCTCTTTTCGGCGAGCTCTGATATGGATATCACGTTCTTGCCGGATTCCTGCTTCTTCGCAGGGCTGTCGCCTTCGACGCGGTCCGTTTTATGATCCTCTATAATGTCGCCGAGGACTTTATGCATTATCTTGAGCGCCCCTATGGAGTGCTCCTTGAGGTAGCCCTTCTCGAAGACTATCTCCTTTTTCTTTCTCATAAGGAGATAGAAGATGAATGCCTGGTTGTTCAAAACAATAAGCATCGCGGCGTAGAGAAGGTAGTTGTCCGCGAAGACCTTCTTTAATATAGCCTTGGTATCCGAATCGATCTTACGATCCCGAAAGGCTCGGACTGGGCCTGGGACGAGAACGGCACCGATACGGAGATTATGCCGTTTAGGTCCTTGACCGTGTATCCGTCCTCGGGATAGAACTCCTTCATGAAGAGCCCGTCGCCGGCCAGGTTGGCCTCGACGTCCTTCTTGAAAACGACGCTGAAGAACTTGGGGGCTATCTCGAAGGTGTTAAAGAGCTTCTTCCTTCCGAGACGCTTGTCGAGGAAATGGTAGAACTCGCCGCTAGTAGGCTGCTTGCCCTCCTCTGCGTAGAAGTCGCTCGCGAGGTCGCCGATCGTTTCGGAAATCGCCTCGTTTTGGTTACGAACCTTCCTTGGCCTTATTGAACTGAAAAAGGAACACGAGCCCTATGAGAGCCAGAATGCATAGCTCTATCCCCACGGCCTTAAGGATTGTCGAAAACCTTCCCATTACGCGCATTTAATGAATTCTTCCAGTATCTCCTGGACTCCTTCGTCCTGTGAATGCCTGAGGAGCATGAAAATCATACCGCCGAAATCCCGCCGCATGTCGTGGTCGAGGCTCCTGTAGAGGTTAATGAGAGCCTTCTCGGCATCGGTGAGCACCTCGAAGCTGTCGTCGGTTATGTCCTCTTTTTCCATGAATCTCTTGAGGCGTTCTTTCTTTGCGACCGTCCATAATTCGTCGATGTTTACTTCCAGTATCGACGCAATTTGACTGCATCTCTCGATGGATGGGGCGTCAACCTTCCCCGTTTCGAGCTGGTGAATGAAAACACTTGAAACGTTAAGCGCCCGGGCAAGGTCTTCCTGTGTAATATTACGCTGTTTCCTTTTGCTCTTCAGGTAATCGCCAAATCTCATTAGTGCCTCCAAAAAATTATGGAAATCGGTTATTTGAACAGAATTGTTCACTTAATTTTACATTATAGTGAGGGGGTAAGGCAAGGCTTATTCCCGCTGGTTTTCAAATAGAAGGGGCATCCGGCCCCGGTTAAGCAGCTTGACTACGGCGGAGGACAATATTATATATGATTAAAGTCTCTTAATGTAATGATCCAGAACCTTGTTATTCAAATCCGCTCTCTTTACTGGTCCATAACCGCCCGCTGGTACAATGTGCGGTCGAGTTACTGGTTTATCCCGGCTTTAATGACGGTTGCGGCGATCGTTCTTTCGCACATTACGATCTATGTGGATACGCTTTTATCGGAAGGCCACTGGTTCGAGGTACTGGGGGTGACCTTCACGAATAAGCCCGAGGGGGCCCGGGCGCTTCTTTCGACCGTGGCCGGCTCGATGATAACGGTGGCGAGCCTTGTGTTCTCGATCACTATTGTCGCCCTTACCCAGGCATACTCGCAGTTCGGCCCGAGGCTCCTTTACAATTTTATGCGGGATACGGGCAACCAAATCGTCCTGGGCACATTTATCGCCACCTTTGTGTATTGCCTGCTTGTGCTGCGCACCGTACGGAGCGGCGAAGAGGGGATGTTCGTGCCTCACCTGTCCACGACCATCGGGGTCGTAATGGCGCTTATGAGCATAAGCGTGCTCATTTATTACATTCACCATGCGGCGACGTCCCTGCAGGCGTCTAATGTTATAACGGGGGTGAGCCTGAATCTGGCGAGAACAATAGACGTCTCGTTTCCGGAGCCGGGAAACGGAAAGCCGGACCGCAGGCAATGGTGGATAACGCCCGAAGACATGCCGGAAAATTTCGATGAAGAATCGCAGCGGATATTGGCCCAGACAAGCGGCTATATCAGAAAAATCGACTACGAAACGGTATATCAGGTAGCTAGAAATAAAGACGCTATAATAAAAATCCTTAACAGGCCGGGGCAATTTATCGTGGAGGGAAGCCCGATCGTCCTGTCATGGCCGGCGGATGTCCTCAACAAGGAAGAAGAGAACGTCTTAGGCGCTATTGCCCTTGGCAGGCAGCGGACGAGCGAGCAGGATGTCGAGTTCGCCGTGGACCAGCTTGTGGAGATAGCTATCCGCGCCCTCTCGCCCGGAATAAACGACCCCTTTACCGCCATAATGTGCATAGACCAGTTATCGGCAAGACTTTGCCAAATAGCCGAGAGGATTGTGCCCAGCCAGTATCGTTACGACGAAAGGAATCAGCTTAGGCTCATAACCAGGGCCCCGACCTTCGAAGACATACTGGATTCGGCCTTCAATCAGATCCGGCAGTACGGGCGCGACAGCGTGGCCGTATCGATCAGGCTGCTCGAAGCGTTAATCGAAATTTCCGCCCGCATCGAGCGTGAAGAGAATAAAGCGGCGATAAAGCACCAGGCAGACATGATTATGCGCGGGAGTGTGGACGGAATTCCCGAAGAAGAAGACAGGAAAGACCTTAGAAGAAGGTACAGGACTTTATTGATCAGGCTCGGCATAACGAAAGAAGAAGAGCTGTAATAAGAACCGGAAAGCAGCATGATAGCCCGACTTGAAAAATATGACAGATTTAGACAGCTTGACACAAAAACCCCGCAATATTATTTTTAGGAAGCATATGGAAAGAGAGACTGTGCAGGAACCGCAGAACGTCACGGATTATCCTAATAACAACACCATATTCTCCGTCTGGAAATTCAAGGACGGGGCGGATGTCAGGCCGGTTTTCGAAAGGCTTTGCGGATTGGTGGATAATCTCAACCACTCCTTTACCATACGAGTACCCGACGGCAGGACCAGCTGTGTGCTGGGCATCGGGCATGATGCGTGGATAAAACTGGGGTTGCCCACCCCCCTGCCGAAGGAGCTCGAGAACTTCGAGCCTATTTCGGGCTCAAGGCACACTGCTGTATCCACGCCGGGCGATCTTCATTTTCATCTCCGGGCTGTAAACATGGCTATCTGCTTCGACATGGCCTCGGACATAGCCGCCGTTTTAAACCCGGCGGCGGACTGTCTCGAGGAAGTGCACGGGTTCCGGTACTGGGACGGGCGCTCCATTCTCGGTTTTGTCGACGGCACCGAAAACCCTATCGGCAGGGAAAGGCGGATATTCGCCGAGGTCGGAGATGAAGACCCGGTTTATAAAGGCGGGAGCTACCTCTTCGTTCAAAAATATCTCCACGATATGAAAAGCTGGGAAGCCCTGACGACGGAAGAGCAGGAAAAGGCATTCGGACGCTACAAGATGAGCGACGTAGAAATGACGGACGACGTGAAGCCGGACAACTCGCACAGCGCGCTGGCCGGTGTGGAAGATGAAGACGGCAACGACCTCAAGATCGTGAGGGACAATATGCCTTTCGGGCACCCCTCCAAAGGCGAGGCGGGGACCTACTTTATTTCTTACGCCAACACCTTCAGCACCACGCGTAAAATGCTGGAGCGCATGTTCATAGGGGTGCCGCCGGGGAATCACGACAGGATACTCGATTTCAGCACCGCGAAGACGGGGACCCTCTTTTTCGTTCCGACGATGGATATGCTGAAAGAATATTCCGCTGAATCAGGATAGCGGACTAAAAAGCCGGGGACAGGATGGCGGCAAGGTTTAAAGTGGGCGATAACGTGAGCTGGAACTCTGAGGCTGGAAGGGTTTCGGGCACGATCATTAGAATACACACGAAAGATTTCGATTATAAAGGGTATACACATCATGCTACGGAAGACGAGCCGCAGTATGAAATCAAGAGCCATAAGTCTGACCACATAGCGGCGCACAAAGGGTCGGCGCTTACGAAGATCGAAGGTTAAAAATTTTTCCGGCCGCTCTGATATCCTCAGGAAGGCAGCTGTCCTTCCGGGCTATTCTTGCATAAACGGCTGCAGGCGCAAGCTGTATACAGCCGGATACACCGCCTAGCCTCTTCTCTCCGAAGTTTCATCTTTGGATTGGGTTACCCTGGAAATTATTATCTATGTCTAAAGGTATGCCCGGAGACGGAATTGAACCGCCGACACGAGGATTTTCAGTCCTCTGCTCTACCGACTGAGCTATCCGGGCATAGATGTTTTACTGGAATTGGGCCTTGGATTAAAACCATCAAAGTTTATCCAAAAAGCGGATTCTATTTTACCTAACGATAAATTTCCAGGCAAGGGCAAGAAAAACTCCTTTGTGTGAAGCAAAAAGGGGAGAACAGCATGAAGCCCGTTGCCGTTCTCCCCCCGCCCACACAAAGGAGATATTGAGAGATGAGAACTTTAAATCCCGTCTCCGGTCTTTTTCAGATTATTACAGCTCTATCCAATAAAGGAGCTGTCCCATAACACCGTACTGATCCTTCTTGAGGCCGTCGTCTTCGGTGATGAAGTAACGCTCGTCCGAATGGTCCCACCTGAACTCGGCCCTGGCCTCGAAGTTGTCGAGGTACTTGTTGTCGGCGATAAGGCCCTTGAAGGGCTTTAAAGCGATCGTCGGCGTGAATTCGAAGAGCTTCTGGTTGAGCCCGGTCCTGTAGCCGTCGGGATCGTCGAAATACTCTCCCCTGAGCGCCAGTGTGACTGCCGGGTGCGGATCGACGATGATGTAACCGGCTATACCCCACCAGGATACGTTGTCCTCGTTTCCGAACTCGTCGAATATGACGTCCTGCTGCCAGCCGAAGTCGGCGTCGGCGACAAGCGTGAGTTTCTCGAACAAGGTGACGCTGGCTACCGCGGTTACGAGCTCGCGCCATCCGGTGCCTCCGAATCCGAGACCGCTGTCTTCTTTTCCGAAATATCCCGTAACACCGACCCAGGCGTCGCTTACCGCTCCGCCGGAGTAGCTGAAAGCTATCTGGCTTTCAATTGTGGCGTCGCCGTTCGAATCGAATACCGTGTCCCATCCGTTGTTAACACCTGCGGTAAGGGTCAGCGGCCCGGCTGAGTAGTCGGCCCTGATACCGGTATGCGTGAACGGAATCGCATAGCCGAAGAGGATACTCCTCGTGATGTTCGGGTTCTTGTAGCCCTCGATTACTTCGTAGCCTGCGAGGGTCACGAAGCGACCTGCGTAGATATTGAGCCCGTTACCGATAGGCGCAAGAACCTGCAGGTATGCCTGATAGGGAGAGACCACGTTGCTGTCCAGCCCATCGGCGCCGAGAGAGTCAGCCTGCTGGCCGAACAGAATGTCAGCCCTGAATCCGAGCAGGTTCATCAACCCATCATCCATGGTCGGCGTTTTCGCAATCGACACGGTGAATGCGTTTATCGAGAACTGCTGGTTATCGGGGTAGAGCGACCTCAACTGAATTTCGTCCGTCGCCCCGCGGTTAAACACATACTGATAGGAAGTGTCTACAGCAAACCCAAGATCGATTGAATCGAAGAAGGTCATAATACCGTCGTACTTGAGGTCCTTGGCCTCTTGTGCGCTTATGAACTTGTCGAATTCCGCATCCTTGGCGGCGTTTTCAGATTCGAGCTGCTGTATCCTCCTCATGAGCTCATCGTTCTGCTTACTGTTTTGCTCTATCATTTGTTTGAGCTGCTGGATTTCCATCTCGCTGCTCTGCGCAAATGACTTGTCCGAACAAAGGTACGATATGGCTGTTAAAACCAGAAACATAATCGTTAACCTTTTCATATCTCACTTTTCCTCCTTTAAGTTATTTTTATCACCTTTTTTATCGTGCCGCCCGGTGAAGGGCGGCACGATTGGTCCTTTATAATTCTTCTTACGACTTCTGCTCGCTTTCCGTGAGCACCCTGGAACCCACCATATCATCCTTAGCCATGGTCATGGTGGAGCCGCCAGCTTCCGCGATCTGCTGGAAGTCGGGATAGGCCATCATGCCATGCTCGCCAAGGTCCAGGCCGTCCATCTCCTCTTCGGCGCTTACCCTGAGGCCCATGATCATCTTGATGACGAGGAAGATAATCAGAGAGCATATGACGGTGAACACGGCGTATGCCACGACGCCGATGAGCTGCACCATGAAGCTGTGCTCGGGGTTCGTGCTGAATATGCCTACGGCCAAGGTTCCCCATATACCGCAGACGAGGTGAACGGAAACGGCCCCGACCGGGTCGTCAATCTTGAGCACGCTGTCGATAATGATTACGGCAGCCACCACCAGACAGCCGGCTACAGCACCGATTATGACGGCCGTGAGCGGAGTAGTGACGTCGGCGCCCGCCGTGATACCCACGAGGCCAGCGAGACAGCCGTTTAAGGCCATCGAAAGGTCAGGCTTCTTTGACACGATCCAGGAAACTATCATTGCCCCGACGATGCCCGCTGCTGCTGCAAGGGACGTGGTAACGATAACGAGCGATATCGGGCCCGGATCCGCGGACAGCACGGAGCCGCCGTTAAACCCGAACCAACCGAACCACAGCAATAACACACCGATAGTCGCCAGCGGCATGCTGTGTCCCGGAATCGGTTTTATACCGGATTTCGTATATTTGCCGAGACGCGGGCCGAGCAACATAGCCCCAACTAGAGCGCCCCATCCGCCGACGCTGTGAACGAGGGTCGAACCGGCAAAATCATAAAAGCCCATCTGATCGAGCCAGCCGCCGCCCCACTTCCAGGAACCGGCAATTGTATAGACGAAGGATACGAACAGGACCGTGAACACCAGGAAGCTCGGAAGTTTTATCCTCTCGGCAACCGCCCCCGATACGATAGTCGCGCACGTAGCGGCGAACATTGCCTGGAAGATAAAGTCTGTCCAGTAGGTATAGCCGCCGTCGGCGTAATCCATCAGGCCGGCCGCGCCTTCCGGCGACGAAATGCCGAATCCGGCAAAGCCGAAAAACTGGCCTATCGAGAAATCGCCCGGATACATGAGGTTAAAACCCACGATTGCATATGTCAGAAGCCCTATGGCAACTACCGACGTATTCTTAAATAGGATGTTGGTAGTGTTTTTGGCCCTGGTCAGTCCGGATTCCACCATTGCGAATCCGAGATGCATCAGGAACACGAGAAAAGTGGCCAGCAACATCCATATGTTGTTGGCTACGAAAATCGCGTATGCCGGCGTAGGACCGGCATCTTCCTGTGCGTATGACGTAACGGAGATTAAAAGTAATAAGATCAAGATTGGCAAAAAGATGGAATTTGTGGAAATTCCCTTCAATCTGCGTACAAATTGATTCATCTCAAGTCCTCCTTTGGCAGGGTGTCGAAACCAGATTTTGCATATCTAATTTTGCAAGAGATATGCCAAACTGAAATCGCCCCTCAAGACCAAAGTTGATCTCGATCTTACCTCTGAGAATTATTGGATTATTTGATTCGAGTCCGCGGTGCGGAGCGAGGCCGGGAAAAGGCATAAAATGCCTAGTAATTAAGCACCTGGGTTTGATTTTCAGGCATATCGGGCGGCCACGCTGTACGCAGCCGCGAAATAGGTTTATCCGGAAAATTATCCAGGAATTCAGGCCATGAGGAGGGCGTACGAAGCCGCTCGATCACACACGCCGGAGCGATGGTTATAGAAAAGAAGCGAAGGATCATCGGAAAACCGCAGCCGGAAATCCGCCGGATCTGAGGAAGCAACTTTACATGAGGAATAGAGGGAATCAGCCCCCCGGGGCCGCTTCAGTCGAGGGCTTTGCCCTTCGTTTCGGGAAGGGTGAGAACGACCAGGGCGGCGGCCACGGCAAAGACGGAAACGGCCGTGAGGCCGGTCGCAAAGCCATAGGCCCCTACGAGATATCCTATGAGCGGCGGGGCTATTGCGGACACACCCCTACCGACGTTGTAGCAAAAGCCCTGGGCCGTGCCGCGTGCACGCGTGGGGAATATCTCGGAGAATATAGCGCCGAAGCCCGAATAAAAGCCTGTGCCGAAAAAGCCGATGAGTGGGCCGAGCACCATAACGGCCCCTAGGCTCCGGGCATGTCCGAAGAACCAGACGAGCACCGCCATTACGAGAAGATAGGCCACGAAGACCGGCCTTCTCCCGAACTTGTCGCTGAAGAACCCGAACGTATTACAACCTATGAACGCACCTATATTGATCGGGATAATCCAGAGGAAACCTTTGGTATCGAGGCCGATCCCCTTGTCGCTGACCAGGAACTGGGGAGCCAGAAATAGAGGCCCCAGTATGCGATCATGCAAAGGCTCGTCAGCAGACACGCGGTGATCGTGTAGCGGATCAGGTCGGGCGCGAATATCTGCCCGAGCGTAAACCCGTGCCCCTGCTCGCTGTGCTTGCCCCCGTCCCTGTGGGCTTTGTTCTCTTTCCAGACATCGGGTTCGTCGAGGTGCCTTCGTATATAAAAGACGAGAAACGCGGGCGCGACGCCTATGAAGAAAAGTATCCTCCAGCCGATATCGAGACCGTCGAGCGTGATGTTCAGAATGGGAATAGTGTACGAAACCCCTTCCTTAAAGGTAGGGATTATCAGCGTAGCAAGTATAGCGGCCAGGATGTAGCCTAGACCCCAGCCGCTCTGAACCATGCCGATGACCTTCCCTCTGTGTTCTTTGGGCCATTTTTCGGCTACGAGCACTTCACCCGAAGCCCATTCGCCGCCCATGCCGAGGCCGAGTATAGCCCGGCACACGAGCAGGAAGGCGACGTTCGGAGAGAATGCGCTTATTCCCGTGAAGAGTGAATACAGTATTATCGTGTACGTGAGGGCGCGCACCCTGCCGACGTAGTCGGAGACTATGCCGAAGAGCGCCCCGCCGAATGCGGACGCGAAGAGTGTTACGGAAAAGAGTGCGCCGACCTCGGCTTCTGTGAGCTGGAATACGTGGCCGATGGACGCCACAGCGAAGGCGAACAGGAGAAGGTCCATCGCATCGAGCGTCCAGCCCAGGAATGCGGCGATAAAAGCGCGCCACTGGTCTTTATTGATATCCTTACGCCACGCAAATAATCCGCCGCTTGCGGAGGACCCGCCGTCACTCATATCTTTTCTCCAATCATCCAGTGCCTACCGGGGTGTTTTTCCATCGTACTAAATTTCTAAAAAAGTGTCAATCCCTTACGGCTTTAGGATAAAAGCGTTATATATAGTATAAAGTTTTTAAAAGACATCGCCGAGGACGATTTATCGCCTCCATTGTTTTCTTGACTTGCCCCCGGGTCAACGTTAAATTTCAGGCACATGCAGAGTAAGCTCATATACATAGAAACCTATGGATGCCAGATGAACGAGTACGACTCGGACAGGATACGGAGCGCCGTCGGCGGGATGCCGGTGGACTCACCGGAAGAGGCGGACATCGTTATCGTGAACACCTGCGCCATAAGGGACAAGGCCGATCAGAAGGCCTTCAGCGGGCTCGGGAAGTATAAGCATCTTAAGGCAAGGAAGCCGGACATGATACTCGGGGTAGCGGGCTGCGTGGCGCAGCTCTACGGGGACAGGCTCCTCCAGAAGATACCGCACCTCGATTTCGTCCTCGGCCCGAGGGCTATACCGAGGCTCCCCGAGCTTATTTCACGCATTGAGCAGACGAAGGAAAGGCCCGTCGAGACCTCCTACGACGTAGAGGAGCTGTTCGAGGTCGAGCCATATCATAAGGAAGGAAAGGTTACGGCCTTCGTGTCCGTGCAGCAGGGCTGTAACAAGAAGTGCTCTTACTGCATCGTGCCCTATGTAAGGGGGGACGAGGTGAACCGGCCGCTCGCCGAGATATTGAGGGAGGCGGAGAATCTCGTCTTAAAGGGCGTCCGGGAGATCACTTTTGTCGGACAGACCGTGAATTCGTGGAAGGAGAACGGGCACAAGTTCGGGGATCTCTTGAGGGTCGCGGCGGACATAGACGGGCTCGAGAGGATAAGGTTCACCACATCCTACCCTAGGGACATCACGAAGCGCATGATAGACGCGATGAAGGATGTGGACAAGGTATGCCGCCACATACACCTCCCCGTGCAGTCGGGCTCGGACAGGGTGCTCGCGCTCATGAAGAGGACATATACGAGGGAATGGTTTTCGGATACGGTGAAGCGCCTTAAGGACGCCGTCCCTGACCTTGCGATATCGACGGACATAATCGTCGGATATCCGGGGGAGACCGACCGCGACTTCGAGGAGACGATGGACCTCATGAGGGAAGTAGAGTTCGAGAGCTCGTTCTCGTTCAAGTTCTCCCCGCGCCCGGGAACACCGGCCGCCGGGCTGCCGAAAGAAGAGACGGTACCCGACGAAACGGCGGGTGCGAGGCTCATGGAGCTACAGGCCTTTCAGAAGGAAATCACGCTCAGAAAGAATATGGAAAGGGTCGGAAAGACTGAGGAAGTTCTCGTCGAGGGGCCGAGCAAACACGACCCCGAATCCGTCAGCGGAAGGACCAGCCACAACAGAATCGCCAACTTCAGAGGCCCCGCCTCTCTTATCGGAACCGTCGTCCGCGTGAGGGTAAGCGAGGGGCTTTCCAATTCCATTCGGGGGGAACTATCGGTATAATTTATAGAGGAGGTGCCGAATGTTTCTTCTGATGAAAGTGTCCGGAATAGCCCTGGACCCCTTTACAAACACACCGATAGTAATCCTGAAAGATACCGGGAACGAAAAGACACTTCCGATATGGATAGGTTTTATGGAGGCAAGCTCCATAGCGATGGAGCTCGAAAAGACCCCGCGCGTCCGGCCGATCACCCACGATCTCATAAAGAACCTTCTCGAGAAGCTGAAGTTCGTAGTGACGAAGGTCGAGGTTACTGACCTTAAGGATGATACGTTTTACGCCAGAATTTACTTAAAGAGAGATGGCGAAGAGTACTCGCTGGATTCTCGCCCGAGCGACGCAATAGCAGTGGCCCTCAGAACCGACTCACCCATTTTCGTCAACGAGGAAGTCCTCGAAAAATCGAAGAAGATCGAGATTGACGAGGACAAGGAAAAGCTGAACGAGCTTCTCGAAAAGATCCCCGAAGGAGACTTCGGGAAGTACAAGATGTAATCCGGATTTTTCCCGCTGAATTCGAAGACCCCGACTTTATAGCTCACCGGCTTCGTCGACCATGGATTCGACATCGCCATCGCCATCGTCGTCGAGCTCGTGCTTCGCGAGCCTGTACCTGAGCGAGCGGAGCGTGATCCCGAGGAGCCTGGCGGCCTCGGTCTTGTTGCCGTTCGTGGTACGGAGAGCCTTTTCGATCATCTTCCGTTCGACGTCGCCGAGAAGGGTATCGAGGCTTGAATTGGACGAGAAGCTCGTATCGAGGTCGAGGTAATCCTTACCCGTGACCAGCTGGGGCAGGGTTTCCTGCCTGATGACGTTTGACGATTCGAGCGCGACGCAGCGGGCTATGATGTTTTCGAGCTCGCGCACGTTGCCCGGGTAGTGGTAGTTTTCGAGGACTTCGAGGGCCTTTGGCGATATGCCCCTTATGTCCTTTCCCATTTCGAGCGAGTATTTGTTTATGAAATGTATGGCGAGCGGGGAGACGTCTATCCGCCTTTCCCTTAGCGCCGGGAGGACTATCTTTATAACGTTAAGGCGGTAGAAGAGGTCTTCACGAAACCTGCCGGCCGTGACCTCCTCCTCGAGCTTTTTGTTGGTTGCGGCTATAACCCTTACGTCTACGGTTACTGCATCGGTGCTGCCGAGCGGCCTTACCTTCTTGTCTTCGAGAATTCGGAGCAGCTTTACCTGGAGATGGAGCGGCAGGTCGCCTATTTCGTCGAGGAATATTGTCCCCGTATGGGCCTCCTCGAAGAGCCCTTTTTTATCCTTCTGGGCACCCGTGAATGCCCCTTTCTTATACCCGAAGAGCTCGCTCTCCATGAGCGCCTCGGGGATGGCACCGCAGTTTACGGGGACGAAGGGCTTGTCGTGGCGGGACCCGCTGTAGTGAACGGCCCGGGCCACGAGCTCCTTGCCCGTACCGCTTTCGCCGGCAATGAGGACGCTTACGTTGAGCTCGGCAACCCTTTTTATAAGCTCGAAAACCTTTACGATAGCAGGGCTCCTGCCGATGATGTTGCCGAAGCCGTACTGGGTTTCGAGCTCTTTACGGAGTCGGGTGTTCTCGCGTTCGAGTTTTTTCTTGTCGAGGGCCTTTTTTATTACGAGCTTTATCTCGTCGATCTTGAAAGGCTTGGTGATGTAATCGTATGCGCCGAGCTTCATCGCCTCTATGGCGGTTTCGTGGGAAGCGTAGGCTGTGACCATTATGACCGTGGTGTCGGGGCTCTTCTCGCTGACTTTTTTCAAGACCTCGATGCCGTTCAGTACAGGCATCTGGATGTCCACAATGGCAAGATCGAAGAGGCTCTGCTCTATTTTATCTATCGCCTCCGGACCGTCGGCGGCCGTATCGACGCTGTAGCCGTCTTTTTGCAGCATGATTTCGAGGAACTCGCGCATTCCCGGCTCGTCGTCTACAACCAGAATGCGGCTTTCATTCTCCGACATCTAAAACCTCCGGGCCAGGATCAATGGATAACATCTGAAGGCACCTCTTCGAATCGTGGCAAAGTAATAACAAACGTAGCCCCTTTCCCCTGGGAGCTTACTACATTTATCTTTCCATTATAACCTTCTATAACCTTTTGTACAATTGCAAGACCGAGCCCCGTGCCGACTTCTTTGGTGGTGAAAAACGGATCGAATATTCTGGATATCAGGCGCTCGTCTATGCCCCTTCCTTCGTCCGTAATTTCGATCACGACGCTCTGCCCTTCGATGACCGATTTAATGACTATTGCGCCGCCCACGGGCATGGCGTCGACGGAGTTCGACAGGAGATTCCAGAGCGCCTGCTTGAGCTTGTAGGAGTCGGCCTGGACGTATATGCCGGGCTGGACCTTGTTTACTACTTCGATGTTGCTTCGCCTTATGGTTTTGACGAAGGACTCCACCGTATCGGCGACTATGAGGCCGAGATCGACGGAGGTCGTGAGTTTTTGTATGGGCATCGTGAGTATGAGGAAGTCCTCGACGAGAAGGTTCAATCTTTCGACCTCCTGTGTGGCCATCCTCGACAGGCGGAGATTCTCCTCCGTCGGTTTTACGTCGGCGCTCAGTATTTCGACCGCGCCGCTTATGGCCGAGAGGGGATTCCGGAGCTCGTGGGCGAGGCCCGCGGCAAGCTGGCCGAGGAGGGCCATTTTCTCGGATGTTCTCAGCCTGTCTTCGAGCTCTTTTACCTCGGTGAGGTCCTGGAAAATTATTATATAGCCCTGTGTCGTGCCCTCGGGATCCTTGAGGCCCGACGACGAGAACCCGAGCGTGAGCTTTCCGCCGTTTGGAGTCGTGTAGAGCATCTGCTCCCTTTTCCTCGCGATGAGGTCTTCGAAGTAGAGGCCGGACATGTAATCGCCGAGGTGCTTTCCGAAAATTTCGCTCTCGCTGCCGAGGCCGAGTATCTCGAGCCCGGTTTTGTTGACCGATATGATCCTGCCCTGAAGGTCGAGCGTGATGACGCCGCTCGTCAGGCTCTGGAGTATGTATTCGTGAAGGTTACGGAGCATCTCGAGGCTGCGCTCGCTCTCGCCGAGCTCCTTCCCCGCGGCGCTGAACCGCTCGGACAGATAGCCGGCCAGAATGGCAATGAGGAGAAAGCCCGTAAGGTGAAAGTAGGTCGAGACAAGACCGACCTCTCCCCACATGGAGATGGAATCCCAGAGCGTGCGCCCGGCCTCCGGAGGCATCTCGAGCCGCATCCTCGTAAAGACTATCAGGACGTATATAATCCCCGACGTAAGCGCCGTGATGTAGCTGGCTGTTTTGTTAAGGGTTATGCTCGAATAAATTATTATGAGGACGTAGAGGAATATAAAGGGGCTCGTCCTTCCCCCGGTCATGTAAACCACGACGGACGCAAGCGCCATGTCGAAGACTATCTGGGCTATCTTGAAGACGGACTGGTACCTGGAAACAAGGGGCATCAGGAGGAGGTACACCAGGCTCAGGAAATAAACGGCCGCCACCACGACGGCGAGGCAGAACGCCTCAGTCCTCGCCCCCTTGCCGTAGTAAATAGCGGCACCCGAACCGAGGAGTATCGTGGTCACGATGACCCTCAACACCACTGCGCTTTTTAGCCCGGCTTCCGGGCTCCCAAGAACTCTCATCTTTACCCTGACACCTGCCCTCCGGCCCGCCGGAAATGAATAAGCGGCACTCGGTTGCTGTCAATCGCCTGCACGGAAATCGGCGCGCTCATCCCGCCATCGCCGATATGAGCTTGAACATCGGCAGATACATGGAAACGACTATGACGCCGACCGTGGCGCCGAGGAAAGTTATCATGAGGGGCTCGAGCGCCGAAAGCAGGGACGCGACGGCGATATCAACCTCCTCCTCGTAGAAATCGGCGATTTTATTAAGCATGTCCTCGAGGGCGCCCGTCTGCTCACCGACAGAGATCATCTGAACCACCATCGGCGGGAAGAGCTTGGGCCTCGCCATGAGCGGCTCGGCCAGGGTCTGCCCCTCGCTGACGGCCTTTCTGGCATCCATTATTGCCTCTTCGGTGATGATGTTTCCCGAGGCCTTGGCGGTTATCTCGAGGCCGTCGAGTATCGCGATACCGCCTGCCGTGAGCGTCGCGAGCGTGCGGCAGAACCGGGATATTACGGTTTTGAGCAAGAGCGGCCCCACGAGCCAGAGCTTCAATAGAAACGCGTCGAATATCCTCCGCGCTTTGTATGATTTACTGTACAGAAATCCCGTGAGGAAAAATACGGCTGCGATTGCGATCAGTATGTAGAGTATGTTGTGCCGTATGAAAAAGCTGAGATCGACGACCGCCTGCGTCAGGGCAGGGAGAGATGTTCCCATATCCTTGAACATCTCGGCGAAAACCGGGACCACGAATATTATGACGATGGCGAGAACGAGTATGGCGACGCTGATGACGATGGAGGGGTAGATCATCGCCCCTTTTATCTTCCGTTTAATGGAATCCATCTTTTCGAGATAGGTGGCGAGCCTCTGAAGAATGACGTCCAGAACGCCGCCCGTCTCACCAGCCCTTATGAGCTGTGTGTAGAGATTGCTGAAGACCTTGGGATGTTTGGCGAGCGCCTCGGCGAACGTGGAGCCGCCCTCGACGTCTTCCTTTACCCTCGTGATTATATCCTTGAACTTTTTGTTCGGGTTCTGAGAGGCAATGATATCGAGACCGCGGACGAGCGGAAGACCGGCGTCTATCATCGTCGAGAGCTGGCGCGTGAAAACAACGAGGTCCCTCGTCGAGATGCCGCCCAGGACGAGAGATATATCGAGCAGCTTCCCTTTTTCTTTTATGCGGTTCGGGATAGGCTGTATCTGCATCTGGCGAAGACGGGCCAGAACCGCGGACTTGCTGGGGGCCTCCATTTCACCCTTCTTGAGGACGCCTGCCGCCCTACCCTGCCAGACGAATACGGGCATCAGCGCATCCCCCCCAGGAGCCCCGGAAAATTGGAGCCGAAATTAATGACGCGGAAATGGAGCATTGTATTCTTCACCTTGCGGCCCTCTCCTTTCCCCCTTCGGAGCGGTCGGAGATCATGCGTTTAATCTCGTCCGGCTCCTGGGATTTGGAAATAGCGTCTTCGAGGGTTATGAGCCTTCTCATGTAGAGGTCCGTAAGCGACTGGTTCAGTGTCTGCATTTTCCATTTTTCCTGGCCGATCTGCTGCTGTGAGTAGATCTGGTGAACCTTGTCCTCACGGATGAGGTTACGTATCGCCGGGTTAGGGACGAGCACTTCGACCGCCAGGACCCTGCCGCCGCCTATCTTCGGAATGAGGGTCTGGCAGAGTATCCCTTCGAGGACGAAGGAGAGCTGCGCCCTTACCTGGGACTGCTCGTGCGGCGGGAATACGTCGATGACTCGGTTGATAGTCTGGACCGCCGTGTTCGTGTGGAGCGTAGCCAAAGTGAGGTGCCCGGTTTCGGACAGCGTCAGCGCTATTTTTATTGTTTCGAGGTCGCGAAGCTCGCCGATGAGAACGACGTCCGGGTCTTCACGAAGGACGCTTTTGAGCGCGTTGGCGAAGCTCTTCGTGTCGCTCCCGACTTCGCGCTGGTTTACTATGCAGTTCTTGTGCTCGAATACGTATTCTATCGGGTCTTCGATGGTTACTATGTGTTCGTGACGCTCTTTATTGACCTGATCGACGACGCTGGCGAGCGTGGTCGTTTTACCCGAGCCCGTGGGCCCCGTTACGAGAATAAGGCCTCGCGGCTTTCTCGCAAGGTCTGCGAGTACCGGCGGCAGGCCGAGGTCCTGGTAGCTCTTGAGCACGAACGGAAGGAGCCTGAACGCCCCCGCGACGGCGCCCCTCTGTGTGAATATATTGCCGCGGAAACGCCCGAGGTTTTCGAGGCCGAAGGAAAAGTCGAGCTCCCAATTTTCCTCGAACCTGTGCTTCTGCATGTCGGTGAGGACGTTGTAGCATATGTCCTTCGTTTCCGTCGGCGTGAGCGGCGGGTGCTTTACGGGCACGAGCTTGCCGTCGATCCTCAGCATCGGCGGGACGCCCGCCGTGATGTGAAGGTCGGAGGCTCCGTTCTCGACAACCAGTTTTAAGAGTTTATCTATTGCGAGTCCCATTTATGAGTTCTCCGCTCAATCGTCGGCGGCCGTGTTCCTGACGACTTCGTCGATCGAGGTTACGCCCTGCTTGAGCTTTTCGAGCGCGCTTTGCCTGAGGGTCATCATCCCCTGCCTGATGGCTTCGCGCTTTATTTCGAGCGCCGAGGCGCCGCTAAGTATGAATTCCTTGAGTTCTTCGTTTATCTCCATAACTTCGAACACCGCGAGACGGCCTTTGTATCCCGTGCCGGAGCATGTTTTGCATCCCTCTCCGGTCCCCTTGTAGACGACGAAGTCGGAGACGTTCTTGGGCGAGACGCCGAGGTCTATAAGCGCCTGGGGCGGCACGTCGACCTGCTGTTTGCAGGAGGGACACACAACCCTGACGAGCCTCTGAGCGACGATGGAGTTAAGGGACGCCGTTACGAGGAACGGCTCGACGCCCATGTTGAGAAGCCTCGTTATTGTGGACGGCGCGTCGTTCGTATGGAGGGTCGAGAGGACTAGGTGCCCGGTCAGCGCCGATTTTATAGCTATCTCTGCGGTTTCGTAGTCCCTGATTTCACCGACGAGTATGATGTCGGGGTCCTGCCTTAGAAATGACCGCAGGCAGGAGGCGAACGTGAGACCGATCTCTTCGTGTACCTGGACCTGGTTTACGCCCGGAAGGCTGTATTCGACCGGGTCTTCAGCCGTTGAGATATTGACGTCGATACGGTTAAGGTCCATGAGCGAGGAATAGAGCGTGGTCGTTTTACCACTGCCCGTAGGACCGGTTATGAGCACCATGCCGTATGGCTGGTATATGGATTTCTTGAATACTTCGAGCTGCTGGTCGTAAAACCCGAGCTTCGTGAGGTCGAGCTTGAGGGATTCCTTGTCGAGAATCCTCATTACCACCTTTTCGCCGAAGAGCGTCGGGACCACGGAAACCCTGTATTCCATCGTCTTGCCGTGTCCGAGCTTTACTTTGATACGGCCGTCCTGGGGCAGCCTTCTCTCGGCGATATCGAGGTTGGACATGACCTTTATCCTGGATGTGACGGCGTTCTTGAGCTTTAGCGGCGGGCGCATGATGTCGTAGAGGACGCCGTCGATCCTGTACCTTACGCGAAGGTCTTTTTCGTAGGGCTCGATGTGTATGTCGCTCGCCCCCTTCCGGATGGAATCCATGAGAAGGTGGTTTACGAGCTTTATAACGGGGGCTTCTTCGGACGCCTTTTCGAGGTCGTTTATGTCGATGTTTTCCTCGCCCGTTAACTCGAGGAGGACATCGTCGAGGTCGCCCAGGAGCCTGTCGACGGCCGCCGTGCTTTCGCGCGCCTTTTGCGCGTCTTCCCATTCCTGCTGGGAGCCGTAGAACCTTTCTATTGCGTTACGGATGGACCTTTCGGATGTGACTACGACTTCGATGTTGTTTCCGGTGGCGAATTTGAGGTCGTCTACGGCGAAGATGTTCGACGGATCGGACATCGCGACTACGAGCGTCGAGCCGGACTTGCTTATCGGAATGAGCTTGTGCTTTATCGCCGTTTCCCTTGATACCGACTTCAATATATCGAGGGATATTTCGAATTGGTCGAGGTTGATGGCTGGAACGCCGTATTGCTTGCTGAGGTAGGCTACGAGCTGATGCTCGTCGATGTAGCCGAGATTGAGTAGTGTTTCGCCCAGCCTCTTGCCCGTTTCTCTCTGTTCCTGTATGGCGGTTTTCAGCTGATCGAGGTTTATTACGTCTTCCTTGATCAGTATGTCGCCCATCTGTGCGCTTACTCGTTGTTCCTTCATCGGCTTATCGTTAATCCTTTGCCCTCTTATTTTAGGCCCCCTGCGCCGGAACCTCCATACCTTTACGCCGTGATTCCAGCATCAGGCGAATGAGTCAGCCGGATCGCAAAACCTCAAGGAGCGAGAACGGGATTAGGGAGCCTTAAAGAGATTCCGGGCTCGGGCGTAAAGCCGCATGACAGATTCTGCCGGAAATGGCGCGGACGAGACACGACACCTTATATATCCATTTATAATCTGTCCCCTTGATTTCACCCATCCTATGACATTGTATACTGTTATTATATTTTAATGTCAATCCATACCGACTGCGCAATATATTATGATATTTTAGCAAATTATATGCCAAAGTTCCCCATTCTGCTTTAACTAATCTAAGTTTCTATAATAACAATAGATTATAGCGCCGGAGCCCAGAGACCCCTTTGTAACCCGTTTTAAAAATGACAAATATTGCAGTAAATAGTACTGAAATTGTCACAGGCGCAGTGTTTCGAACAGTGGATATGGCGCAATTAGAAGGGGGGGTGGAGGCAAAATTCAAACGCGGTATTTTCGCCCCGGTCGGGAGCGATAATAACCGGTGATGAGATCAATACGGGTCAGGTAGAATAAACGCCATGTCGGAAGCGAAAATTGTTATAGCCGGCGGCGGGCTCGCCGGCGTGGAGGCAGCGAACCAGGCCGCGAAGGCCGGTATCGCCGTAAGGCTCTACGAGATGAGGCCTGGCTCGATGTCGCCCGCCCACAGCACGGGAGACCTCGGGGAGCTCGTTTGCAGTAATTCCCTTAAATCGGATTCACTCGAAAACGCGAGCGGCATATTAAAAGAGGAGATGAGGAAGCTGGGATCGCTCGTCGTAGAGGCGGCCGACAGGACTCGCGTCCCTGCCGGGAAGGCCCTTGCAGTGGACCGGGTGAAGTTCGCCGAGTATATAACCGAGAAGATAGAGGCGAACCCGCTCATCGAACTGGTGAGGGAGGAGTTCAGCGACATACCCGAAGAGCTTACGCTCCCGCATATAATCGCGACGGGGCCGCTGACGTCTGAGGCCCTTTCGGAAAGAATAAAGAAGATGTCCGAAGGACCGGACCTTTATTTTTACGATGCGATATCGCCAATCGTCGACGCGGAGTCGATAGATTACTCGAAGGTCTTCAGGGCGTCTCGTTACGAGAACGGAGAGACCGAAGAGGGGGATTATCTAAATTGCCCCCTCGACAGCGGCGAGTATTACAGGCTCATCGAGGAGTTAACGAACGCCGAGAAAATTGAGACGCGGGACTTCGAGAAGGGGATTTATTTCGAGAGCTGTTTGCCTGTGGAGGTTATAGTCGAGAGGGGGAAGGATACCCTGAGATTCGGACCCGCGAAGCCCGTCGGGCTCAAAGACCCCCGGACAGGGAAGACGCCGTTTGCGGTGATCCAACTCCGCGCGGAGAATGCCGAGGGAACGATGTTCAACATCGTAGGGTTTCAGACGAAGCTCAGGTACCCAGAGCAGAGGCGCATATTCAGGATGATCCCCGGGCTCGAGAACGCGGAGTTCATGAGATACGGGAGCGTCCACAGGAACACCTATATTAATTCGCCCTCGCTATTGAGGCCGACGCTTCAGACGAAGGCGGACGACATGCTTTTCTTCGCGGGACAGATCGTCGGCGTCGAGGGCTATGCCGAATCGGCCGCTATGGGCATAATCGCGGGAATAAACGCCGCCAGGCTCGCAGCCGGGAATGAGCCCATCGTGCCGCCGAGGGAAACGGCGATAGGGTCGCTCCTCTGCTACATAACAGACGCCGGCATTAAGAAATTCCAGCCTATGAACATCAATTTCGGGCTCTTTCCGGCCCTCCCGGGGAAGGTCAGGAAGGCCGAGAGGAAGGGGGCAGTGGCGGAGAGGGCGCTTTCCGCGATGGGCGATTTTGCCTCCGCGTAAGAGAACGAATTAAGTCAATCACCAGCGCGGTTTATGGACGGAAGCTAAGGCTCGAAAAACGCGGCCCCGAGGGGCTTTCAAACCTTCAGGGAATTCATAAACTTTACTTGACATTTATAATAAAGTGGTCTAATTTTTACATTATGCTTCAGAACAGGGCAGAAGTCAGTCTTCCGGATAAAATATATTTCCGTATAGGTGAAGTAAGCGATTTCACGGGCATCAAACCGTACGTTTTAAGGTACTGGGAGAGCGAGTTCGAGGAAATTGCGCCTATCAGGAGAAAGTCCCAGAGGCTATACGACAGGGAAGCGATCCACACGATCATAAAGATCAAGAACATGCTTTACGATCAGAACTTCACCATAGCCGGGGCGAAGAAGAAGCTCAAGGAAGAGGCCAGCCAGAAGCGGGTCAGCACGAAGGTCAACGTTCTGCTGCACGAGATCCTAGGCGAGCTCAAGTCCATAAAGCAGAATCTTGGATGAAGGTTCGTTTCCCCCTTTATAATTCAGGGTATCCAGTTTAATCAGGCGGGGTGTAGCGCAGCTTGGTAGCGCATCGGCATGGGGTGCCGAGGGTCGCCGGTTCGATTCCGGCCACCCCGACCACGATACTTTTTCATTGAAAGTTAAAGCGTTTACGCACACGGCACTTGCCCCGAGGGGGTAATTGTGTATTTTCTATTGTTCCAGACAGGCCGAGCCTTTGCCGGAAACAGCCATGCCGCCCACAATACTTATATCTAACGACGACGGAATAAATTCAGAAGGCCTTCACAAGCTCCACGAGACGCTGAAGGAGCTGGGCGAGGTGTTCGTGGTCGCCCCCGACAGGGACCAGAGCGCCGTCAGCCATTCACTTAGCCTTTACCGCCCGCTCAGGATAGAACAAATATCGGATAACGTTTATACTGTGGACGGTACGCCGACCGACTGCGTCAACATAGCAGTGAACGGAATACTCAATGACAGGAAAATCGATATCGTCGTCTCGGGGATAAACAAGGGCGAGAACCTGGGGGACGACATAACGTATTCGGGGACCGTGAGCGCGGCGATGGAGGGGGCGCTTTTAGGTGTGCCGTCAATTGCCGTTTCGCTCGCGACGAAGGTGGACTTTAATTTCGAGGCCGCGGCTTATTATTCTAAGCTCATTGCGGAGTACGTCCTTCGCTCGAATCTCCCGCCGGCGACTATACTTAACGTGAATGTGCCGCACATGCCCAGGGGCGACATAAGGGGCGTTTTAGTGACGAGACAGGGAAAGCGCGTCTACGGCGAGCCGATAGTCGAGAAGGTGGACCCGCGGGGGAAGAAGTATTACTGGATAGGCGGGTACGAGCTCGGATCGGTGGACATAGAGAATTCGGACATAACGGCCGTTAAGAGCGGGTACGTGTCGGTCACGCCCATAAGCCTCGACCTTACGGATTACGGATTTTTGGATAAATTGAGGGGAGACCTGCCCGAAAGGCCCTGAGCATGATAAGAAGGATATACGACTGGGTGCTGGGGTGGGCGGATACCAGGTACGGTGTGCCGGCGCTGTCCGTCGTCTCGTTCGTCGAGTCTTCGATATTCCCGGTTCCCCCCGACCCGCTGCTCATGGCCCTTTGCATGGGCAAGCCGGAAAAGTCTTTCAGGTACGCCGCCATATGCTCGGCGATGTCCGTCCTGGGAGGGATATTCGGTTATCTCATCGGATGGGCGATATGGGAGCTGGTGGACGATTTTTTCTTTGCCTACGTTTTCAGCCGGGAGGCGTTCGAGTTCGTCGGGACGCAGTACGAGAATAACGCGTTCGTAGCCGTCCTTACGGCTGCCGTGACCCCGATCCCGTACAAGGTTTTTACCGTTACCGCCGGGGTGTTCCAGATAAGCCTGGCGGCCCTGATAGCGGCATCCGTTATAGGAAGGTCGGCGAGGTTCTTTATCGAAGCGGGGCTCATATATTTCTTCGGCGCCGGCATAAAATCCTTCATCGACAAATATTTTAATTTACTGGTTACACTTTTCTTCGTTCTTCTGGTTCTCGGAATCATAGGCGTCAAATATTTATTTTGACAAATCCCCGCCGCACTGGAATTTTAATCTCCCCATTCCCACCGAAACACTGAAAAAGTTACGGTGTCCATAACGTATATGTTATCCTTCTACGTCCGGAGGCAACCAATATGAGCGATTTCTATCAGTCAGGAACAATTTCGACACTACACAGACTTAACAGGAATAATGTAAAGCAGCTCGAATCGGAGCTCGAAGAATTTTGCGAGACGCGTCCTATAGCGCTCGTGCTGCCGTGCCTTTACTCGGAGCTAAAGAGAAAGGCCTTGAGGGATATATTAAAGAAGCTCAAGGACGTGAGGTACCTGAACGAAATAGTGATAACCCTCGGCAGGGCGAACGAGGAAGAGTTCAGACACGCGCAGGAGTACTTTTCGATCCTTCCCCAGAACTACAAGTTGATCTGGGACGACGGGGAGAGAATGACGTCCGTATTCAACCTGCTTAAGGAAAACAGGCTCCACGCCGGGGACCCGGGAAAAGGAAGGGCCGCCTGGATAGCGTACACGGATACGTCCTCGCCGGAGAGAAGAGCGAGGTGATAGCCCTCCATGACTGCGACATACTGACGTATTCGAGGAGCTTCTGGCGAGGCTCTGTTATCCGCTCGCGAACCCGAACATGGATTACGAGTTCTGTAAGGGCTATTATTCGAGGGTTACCGACAGGATGTTCGGAAGGGTGACCAGGCTGTTCATATCCCCAGTCGTAAGGTCGCTTAAGAAGATATTCGGGCATCTACCGTTTCTGGAGTACCTGGACAGCTTCAGGTACCCGCTGGCCGGGGAATTCTCGATGAGGACGGACCTCGTGAGGGTGAACAGGATCCCGGCCGACTGGGGGCTCGAAGTGGGCTCGCTGGCGGAGGTGTTCAGGAACGTTTCGCTGAAGAGGGTGTGCCAGGTAGACCTTGCGGACAATTACGACCACAAGCACCAGGAAGTGTCGCCCGGCGACGAGAAGGGCGGGCTTTTAAAGATGTGCGCCGATATATCGCAGTCGCTCTTCAGGACGCTTTCGTCCGAGGGCGTGGTATTCTCGGAAAGCATATTCAACACGCTTTTGGTCACCTACCTTAAAATCGCGCAGGATACGATAAAGATGTACGAGGACGACGCCGCGATAAACGGCCTATTCTTCGACAGGCACGGCGAGGGGCTCGCGGTGGAGACGTTCGCCAAGGGCATAAGGATAGCGAGCCATCAGTTCTTGGAAGACCCCCTCGGCTCGCCGCTCATCCCGAACTGGAGCAGGGTCACTTCGGCTATACCCGACATACTCGATCAGCTGAAGGACGCCGTAGAGAAGGACAATGCCTAGGCTGGTTCTTTTCACGGACCTCGACGGAACATTATTAGACCACGATACGTATTCGTTCGAGCCCGCCCGTGAGGCATTGGCGGCGCTCGAATCGGAGAACGTGCCCGTCGTATTCACGACGAGCAAAACCAGGGCCGAGATAGAGAAGTGGAGACGGCTTGCGGGAAACACCGACCCGTTCATTTCCGAGAACGGCGGCGCCATATTCGTCCCCGAGGGATATTTCGGCGGGGACTTCGTATATGACAGGAAAGAGAACGGGTATCTCGTGATCGAGCTCGGCGCCTCGCACCGGGAGCTTGCCCTGGCGCTCGGGGATATACGCCGCGAGACCGGGATTGAGATAAGAGGCGTCTCGGAGATGGAGACAGAGGAGATCATGAAGCTCACCGGGCTCGGCGAAGAGGATGCGGCGCTTGTACGGAAGAGGGAATACGGGGAGCCGTTCGTCGTAGGCGGAGGCATCGAGGCGGAAAAGACCGTCATGGACGAAATCGAAAAACGCGGGCTCAGACACACGCAGGGCGGGAGATTCCATCACATACTCGGACGGAACGACAAGGGGAAGGCAGTTTCGATACTGAAGGGGCTATATGTGAAGGAATGGGGCCTTGTCGAGACCGCTGGAATCGGGGACAGCCTCAATGACCTTCCGATGCTGAAAGCGGTGGACATACCGATACTGGTCCGGAAGCCCGGCGGGGGATACGACGAGAGGATCGATATCGCCGGGATGGCGATCGCGGACGCACCCGGGCCCCGTGGATGGAACTCCGCGATATTAAAGCTGATTGTCAGCTTTAGTGAAAAAGAGCCCTGAGAACAATAGAATCGGGGAATACCCAGTGGTATCATTATAATTCGTGAGGCAGATACACATAAGGCACAAGCGGCGGAAGAGACGGGGCGACTTGCTGCCTTTTATTATCGGCTCCGTTCTGTTTCACCTTTTACTCCTCATATTCTTCGTCGTATACCAATTGGACCTTGCCCCGAAGGTCGCCAAGGAAGAAAAAAAGCCCGAATTCATCGAGATAACGGACATACCGGTCCCGAAAGAAAAGGAAACGAAGCCTCCCAAGGAGACGAAGCGCCTTGCGGAGAGGTCACACGACGCGCCAGAGGAAAAGACGCGCGACAAGTTCACGAAAAGGGCCCCGTCCGTCCCGGCGCAGCCTGTGCCGGCCGTCCCCCCGGCACCCCAGCCCAAGCCCCAGGTTAAAAAAGAAAAGCCGGTAGAGAAGAAGCCGGAAAAGAAGCCCGAGGCCAAGGTAGCCAAGCGCGAGGAAGTGAAGAAACAGGTTCTAAAAGAGGAGCAGATGAGAAAGGATGCGCTGGCGGCGCTCCCGCGTGAAGAGCTCAAGAAGGAAACCACTACAAAAGAGGCGGCGCGGGACAAGACGCCGACGAAGGACCCTTCCGAGATTACGAGGGAGGACCTTTTCAGCGGCGTACCGAGCACATTCCCGCAGGAATCGCAGAATACGCAGGATTACCTGGGCGCGAGGGACGTTAACAAGAAAGAGGATACCGTCGAGCTCAGCACGACGGAGTATAAGTACATCTCCTACTTCGCAAAGCTGAAGAGGCAGATAGAGGGCGTCTGGGGATACCCCCAGGAATCACGCATGAAGGGAGAGCAGGGCCAGCTGTATCTCGTCTTCACGATAAAGAGGAACGGGGAGCTGGCGAATGTAGAGCTATTAAGGTCTTCGGGATATGCGCGGCTCGACCAGGAGGCGATGAGGGCCATAAGGGCGGCCTCGCCGTTCGCGCCGTTCCCCGAAGCGTGGGGCTCGCTCGAGACCCTCAATATAAAAGCCACGTTCATTTACGAGTTCGGCGGGTTTATAAGGTAGGGCCAATAACTAGGACACGATTACGCCCGCGCCGCGCGGACGTTTCTTTACTATCTCGCCTATAACCGAGGCCTTTTCCTTCATGCCGCGGAGCTTCTTCAGCACCGCGTCCGCAGTTTCGGAAGGCACCACGACTATCATCCCGATGCCGCAGTTAAACGTACGGAGCATCTCTTCGCGGTCAACGCGCCCTTCCCTTTCGATGAGCTCCATCACGGGGGGCATTGTCCATTTGGAGGAATCGAGCGAGGCGGCACACCCCTTGGGCAGGACGCGCGGGATGTTTTCGAGAAGGCCGCCGCCCGTTATGTGGGCCACGGCGTTTATCTGAAAGTCGCGCCTCAGCTTGAGTATC
>JAWKQD010000010.1:0-106269 GCA_041390285.1 Thermodesulfobacteriota bacterium
GAGCGCGAGGATGATTCGTTCGTGTGGTGTCAGGTCCGGTCTAGGCATATTATGGTTACCCCCATCCTATCCTTCCCCCTGTAAAGGGGAAGGGATAAAGGGTAGTGTGATTCTTTATTTTGAGAGCAGGGGCTCTACTTCCTTTACGACCTCTTCGAGCTTTACGTTCCGCGACTCGCCCGTCCGGCGCACCTTGAGCTCGGCCTCGCCTTCCTTTATCGTCCTCGGGCCGACCGCGACCTGCACCGGAATGCCGATGAGCTCGGCGTCCTTGAACTTAAACCCCGGGCCGACGTCCCTGTCGTCGATTATGGCTTCGTAGCCCTTCGCCTTTAGCTCCTCGTAAATCTTCTCGGAGGCAGCCATTACCTCGGCGTCTTTCACCTTGAGCGGGAGCACCGTCACCTGGAACGGGGCGAGAGCAGGCGGCCATATCATGCCGCTCTCGTCGTGGTTCTGCTCGATGGCGGCGGCGACCGTCCTTCCGATACCTATGCCGTAGCAGCCCATGATGAAAGGCTTTTCCTTGCCGTCCTGATCGACGAACGTCGCGTTCATGGCCTCTGAGTATTTCGTCCCGAGCATGAAAACGTGCCCGACCTCGATGCCTCGCGTCGAAACGAGCGCGCCTTCCTTACACTGGGGGCACCTGTCGCCGTCGGTCGCGACCCTGATGTCTGCGAATTCCTTCACGTCGTAGTCCCTTCCGAGGACGACGTTCACGAGGTGATAATCCCCCTTGTTCGCGCCCGTTACGGACGGGCCCATGGCGGAGACCGACTTGTCGGCGATTACGCGTATCTTGAGCCCGACCGGGCCGCTGAATCCCATCATGCCGCCCGTGACCTCGCGAATCCTGTCGGCAGTCGCTAGCTCGACTATCTCGGCCCCGAGCGCCTTGCGGAGCTTCGTCAGGCTTAGCTCTGCGTCACCACGCACCAGGGCGGCAATAGCGGTGCCGTCGGCCTCGACTATCATGGTCTTAATCAGATCGGACGGTTTTACGTTCAGGGACTGCGCCACTTCCTCTACAGTCTTGAGATTCGGGGTATGAACCTCTTCCATCGCCTTCGAGCCGTTGGGGGGCCTTACGCCCTCTGTGTGCCAGTCTATCTCGGCCAATTCGAGGTTGGCGGCGTAGCCGCACTTGCCGCAGCTCATGACGACATCCTCACCCGTGGGGGCTAGAACCATGAACTCGTGCGAGAAGCTGCCGCCTATGTTGCCCGTGTCGGCGAGAACGGCCCTGAACTCGAGGCCGCACCTTTCGAATATGCGCGTGTATGCGTCGTACATAAGCTGATAGGATTTCTCCGCGCCTTCGACAGAAGCGTCGAAGCTGTAGGCGTCCTTCATTATGAATTCGCGTGCTCGCATGACGCCGAAGCGCGGGCGTATCTCGTCGCGGAACTTGGTCTGAATCTGGTAGAGGTTCACGGGGAGCTGCTTGTACGAGCTTACGTCGCGGCGGACGATATCCGTCACGACCTCTTCGTGCGTCGGCCCTATGCAGAATTCGCGCTCGGCCCGGTCCTTGAAGCGGAGGAGCTCCTTGCCGTAATAGTCCCAGCGCCCGCTCTCCTTCCAGAGCTCGGCCGGGACGACCGCGGGCATCAGTATCTCTATGGCACCCGCCCTGTTCATCTCCTCGCGGACGATGCTTTCGACCTTTGATATAGCCCTCAGCCCGAGCGGGAGGTAGTTGTAAACGCCTGCTGCGACCTTCCTGATCATCCCCGCGCGGATCATGAGCTTCTGGCTCACGACCTCGGCGTCGGAAGGGTCTTCTTTGAGTGTCGGTATGAAGTAATTTGAGTATCTCACGTTAGCCGAATAAATTACCGATTCCGGCGTTAAATGCAATATCGCCGGATTATTAAACGCCGCCGTATAATGCAGATTATAATTGACCACAGGCCGGGCAGCGGGTTATCCTATTTCACTGAATCCGCCGCTTCGGCGGGGCCCCGCGGCTCTCTGCCGTATTGAAGATTGTTCAGTCACATTGACGGAGGGATTGATGGATTTCAACACCGGTATATTCGAGACGTTCTCAAAGGGCGGGATCTTCATGTATCCGATACTCCTGAGCTCCATAATCGGGCTCGGGATATTTCTGCAGAAGATGTGGACCCTCCGGCCGAAGCGTGTCATCCCTGATAACTTCCTCGGGCAGCTCTACAGGATGCTGGCGCAGGGGAAGCTTACGGAGGCCGAGGCGTTCGCGAGGGCCAACGATTCCTCGGCGGCGAGGATAGCCGTCGCGGCGCTAGAGGACGCGGACAAGCCCGAGGACGGGCTGGCCGAGACCATCGAAGAGGCCGGGAGGAAGGAGTCGCTCGACCTGCTGAGGTACATAGAGGGATTAGGCGCGATAAGTAACGTCGCGACGCTGCTCGGGCTCCTGGGAACCATCTCCGGTATGATCAAGATATTCGACGTCATCGCGCTAAAGCCGATAGTCAACCCGCCCGAGCTCGCGGGCGGCATATCCGAGGCCCTTTACACGACGGCGTTCGGGCTGATGGTCGCCATCCCGGCATTCATCGCGTACAAGTATTCCGTGGGCAAGGCCGACGAGCTCATAGCGCTCATGGAAGAGGAAGGCAGGAAGATGCTCGAATATATCACCGAGGCGAAGGAGCGCGCGCTCGTCCGGGCCGAGAGCACGAGGGACATACTCAGATGAAATTCAAACCGGTAAAGAGATCCAAATCCGGAAGCGGCGGGCTCGACCTGACGCCTATCGTGGACGTGGTCTTCAACCTCCTCATCTTCTTTGCCGTGACGCTGAGCTTCGCGGCGACGTCGGGCGGGATAAACGTGAAACTGCCGTCCGCAAGCTCCGCGGACCCGGTTGAGAAGGAGGAGATCACCGTCAACCTGACCGAAGACGGGAAGCTCTTCTATAACGACACCAGCGTCGATCTCGCGGGCCTCGCGGAAAAGCTTAAGGAAGTAAAGAACAAGGAATCCATCATTATTATAAGGGCCGACAGCACCGTGCCCCACGGGAAGGTGGTCGAAGTGATGGACACCGTGAAGACAGAGGGACTCAGCAAAATCGCTATTGCAGTAGACCAGGCAGCGCCGCCGGATACGACAAAAGACAACAATAAGTAGAGCCAAAGCACCCGGAATTTCGAAGGCTCCCTTCCCTGCACGTACAATATCTCCAATCCAAACAGACAGTTACAGCCGTTACAAGCATTCCGTTTATTCAATAACTATATAATTATCGGAATACCCTTTACAGCCATACCCTATTGCTCTATAATACGTTAACTAATGTATTTCAGATTATTTTCTCTCGATATGCGACGATAGCAGATTTTTATAAAAACATCTTTATAGAGGAGGGTATTCATGAGAGTACTAAGAGTATTGGCAGTATCACTTCTGTTTGTGTTCACGGGCATAGGAATAGTGGGAGGATGCGGCGGTGGAGGCGGTGGAGGCGGTCAGCCGACCGACGCCCCGCCTACGACTCCGCCAACGGCGCCGCCCACGGCTCCCCCGACGGCGCCACCGACAGCACCGCCTACAGCGTGCCAGATGCCGGGGCTTAACACCAATTTCTCGAATCTCCTGTACATCTTTATAGACGAGCCGAACAATATTGTTATCGGCGTAAGTTCAGACGGAGAGAACGTAGCTATAGTGGCTGCGGATATCATTGAGGATCCGCTCATTCTCGGTCTTGGGGCGATAGCCGTAAGCGCCGACCTTGCGTTTATAGATTTCGCGCTCGTAGAAGACCTGCTCTTCGATGCATCTGGCGACGGCGTCAGGCTGGATAACGGCAGTGTATTCCAGGTGAACGATCTCATCGTTGGGGATGTCGTTTTTGATTTTGACATGGAAGGAGAATGTGACAGCGTGGAAGCGGTTAACGTATCCTCCGCCAACACCCTGAGAGGACTTGCGGATGAGCTGTCGCAAACCAGGGGACTCGATACGGGAGAATCGGGAATAATTACCGATTATGCGATAAACGTTTTAAACAACGGCGAATAACTCACCCGGTTACGCCCATTCTTGCGGGCTGTCTCACTCCCTGGGGCGGCCCGTTTTTTTATGTTAGACCAGGCAGTCCCTTGCTCGGAATCGTATCGTCATGCTACATCGATTTCCTACATACGCGACCTGCGCGGATTGACAGTATGTGAAATCTTATGTAGCTTAGCCCATCTAAATACCGCTAGCCAGAAGACACCTGATTGAAATACCTTTCGTTCATTAATTCGGCCGTAACGAGCCTGTTCACGCTCTGGATAATTCTCTTTTCTGTAATTGCGTTTTACTCCCCTCCCTTTCGCCGGCCTTACCGGGCTGATAGTGCCCGTCCTGGGCGTGATTATGTTCGGCATGGGATGACCCTCAGAGCCGAGGATTTCAGGCGCATTCTGAAGAGGCCGAGGGACGTCGGCGTCGGCGTCGCCGCGCAGTACGGCATAATGCCCGCCGCCGGTTTCGTGCTGGCGTGGGGCTTTCGGGCTCGACCCTTTGCTGGCATCCGGCGTGATACTCGTGGGCTCGTGCCCGGGCGGCACGGCCTCTAACGTGATCACGTATCTCGCCCGGGGGATGTCGCGCTTTCCGTGACGATCACCTCGGCGACAACGCTTATCGCACCGATCATGATTCCGGCGGCTATGTATATATTCGCCGGGAAATGGATCGACGTTCCCGCTTTCGGGGCTCTTCTTATCGACGGTGAAAATTATATTGCTCCCCGTTGCGCTCGGAGCCGCGGCGCGCGCCATACTTGGAGACAAAATCGAATACGTCCTGCCGGTGCTGCCGGGACTGTCCGCTATATCGATAGTGTTTATAGTCGCCGTCATAGTAGCGGCCAACGCGGGCTCCATCGCGAGCGTTGGGGCCGAGATCGCGTTAATAGTCGTCATACACAACGCCATCGGGCTTTCGGCCGGGTACGGTTTAGCCCGCCTTTCGGGCATGAACGTCACCAGCGCACGGGCGGTATCGGTCGAGGTCGGCATGCAGAACTCGGGCCTGGCCGTCGCCCTGGCCAACATGCACCGGCGCGCTGGCTGCTCTCCCGGGGGCTGTGTTCAGCGTATGGCATAACATATCTGGCTCTGCCATTGCATGGTGGTGGAGAAGAAACCCGGCAAGGGACGGGAGCGGCGTATGAGCGCAGGAGCAGTCAAGAAAACATCCGCCAAGTTCCCGCTCGCGGGATATCTGTTCCTCGTCGGGACAGCCCTTTTCACCGCGCTTTCGTATGTTTTCGGGAGGGCTATAGACAGGAGCTACGACCCTTTTCTCATAACGTTCTTCTGGTTCGGAGGGGCGTTCGTGTGCTCTATTTTCGTCGTGATGGCGATCCCCTCGCAGAGGGCCGAGCTAAAGCACCTGCCGAAGTATACGAAGATATTCATCTACACCTCGGTGCTGACGGCCATAGGGGCCGCGCTCTGGATATCGTCTATAAAAACCATCGGCATACCACTCACGTCGTTTCTGATGAAGAGCCCAGACGCTGTTTTCGCTCCTTCTCGGGATGATATTCCTCGGGAAAGACTCAACAAGGGGAGACCGTCGGCATCGTCATAACCATAGCAGGCGGCGTAGTGGTCGCGTACCAGAGGACTTACGCTGCTTATGGGGACGCTCAGCCCTCGGGGCGGCGTTCTTCTACTCGTGCCTATCGTTCAGCGTGAAGAAGGTCGGGCAGGAGCTCAACATGCTGACGGTCGCGAACATGAGGGCGCTCGGCGTCGCGCTATGCCTCCTTCTGCATACTTGCCACGGGCACGTACAGGACGCCCGGGCCTGTGGATATCGCATTCATGGCTCGGCGGCATCACGGGGGCGTACATCGCCAAGGCGTGCCAGTTCAGGCTATCAAGATGATAGACGTTTCCAGGACGACTGCGGTTCTGCCGCTGGAAAGCCTGTTCGTCGTCCTACTCTCTTATTTCATATTCCACGAGATACCGTCCGTGATAAAGCTCCTCGGCGGGGCCGCGATCATAACGGGCGTCATATTCCTCGTTATATTCAGGGGCAAGAAGCCCGACGATCTGGGCGAGGAGAATAGATAGGCTGCGCGGCGAACCTTAAGCCGGGGGGAGCTTAATCAGGCTGAGGAACGCGTAGGCGCCGCAGGCGAGGATGAGTATCCCGGTAATCTTGTTTATGAGGACGAGGTTCCTTTCACTGAGCCGCCCCCTGAGGTTGGCTATAAAATAGCAGAGCGCCGTCCAGAGAACGAAGCACCCAACGAATATTCCGGCAACGAGTATGCTCGCCGTCCTGTAATAGTCCGCAGGCTCCGTGATTCCGAGTATCGCGAACAGCGCCAGTATGGAGAGTATGACCATGGGGTTTGAAAGCGTCAGCAGGAGAGCAGAGCCGAAGTTGCCGAAGTGGCTTCGGCCAGGCTTACCGGGCTCGAGCGAGCGCGGCTTGGAAAGATAGACCCTTATGCCGAAGATGAGCAGTATGACGCCGCCGATGATATGCACCCATATTTCGTGCGACATCAGGAAGTCCGAGACAAATGTGAGGCTGAAGGCGACGATGATGCCGTATATGGCGTCGCCTACGGATGCGCCGAGGCCCGAAAGTATACCTGCACCCCTACCCCTGTTGATCGTGCGCTGAACGACGAGCGCCCCTACCGGACCGATCGGGGCTGTGATAACTATGCCGATGATGATGCCTTTTATGAAATACACTAAATCCATTTCCAAAGGCACTTAATATACATGGAAAATCCGGGCTTCGCTTAAAGTATCGGATGGGCGCTTCGAAAGCCGCGGGGGCAAAGCCTCAACAGAACCTGAGTGGGCCCCGGGCTATCCTTCCTTTTCCCCTGAGATTACACCACGAAGTGTTTTGAGCAGCGTTTCGGCCGTGTAGGGTTTGGACAGGAAGACGTCCGACTCGTGGGCGTACGATTCGGCCAATCTCGACGCATCCTTAAATCCGCTCACGAATATGACCCTTACCTCGGGGTCTATTCGTCTGAGCGCCCTTATGCTCATCTGACCGTCCATTATCGGCATCGTCATGTCCATTATTATTACCCTTATTTCGTCCCTGTGAACGGAATATATGGACACAGCCTCGGCGCCGTCGGAAGCCGTGAGCGCCTTGTAGCCGTACGTTTCGAGCGTCGAGCGCGTAATCTCGCGGATTGAAGCCTCGTCGTCGACTACGAGCACCGTCTCTCCCTTCCCCAAAGGCACATCACTTGACCGCATTAGCTCGACGGACCTGGTTTCAGAGGTTTCGACCGCAGGTATATAAATCCTGAACGTGGTTCCCTTTCCGGGATCGCTGTAAACGTGAATAAAACCGCCGTGGTCCTTTACGATGCTGAACGAAGTCGATAGACCGAGCCCTGTCCCCTTCCCCGGTTCTTTGGTCGTGAAGAACGGCTCGAATATCTTTTCGATAAGGGCTGGCTGGATTCCCTCGCCGTCGTCGGATACAGATATAACGACGCATGGGCCCGTGCCGGCGTCGATATTCATCTTCGCATAGTTTTCGTCTATGATGAGATTTTCGCCGGAAATCTCGAGCGTGCCGCCTTCGGGCATGGCGTCGCGGGCGTTTACACAAAGGTTCATCAGGACCTGATGAAGCTGCGTGAAGTCGCCCATGACGTTCCAGAGATCTCTGGGAAATTAGTGCGGAATTCTATCGATTTCGGGAAGGCCTCCTTCACCATTTTTTCTATTTCGTGGACAATGTGCCTGATCTGCAGAATCGTGCGCTCGCCTTCCTGGCCGCGGGCAAAGGAAAGGACCTGTTTTACGAGGTTGCTGCCCCGTTCGGTGCTCGATTCGAGCGTGTCTATGAGCCTTTGGGATTTTTCGTCGGGGAATCTCATGCGGAGTATCTGGAGAGCCATGAGTCTGGGTTGAAGAACATTGTTGAGGTCGTGCGCTATGCCGCCTGCGAGCGTGCCAATGCTCTCCATGCGCTGGGCGCGGAGGAGCTGCGCCTCGAAGCGCTTTTTCTCAGTGATGTCGCTCGTGACAGCCAATATGGACTTCGGCTTGCCGTGGTCGTCCGTAACTAGCGTAAGGCGGCATTCGACGATTATGCTCTTCCCGCTCTTCGTCGCCTGCTGCATCTCGCCCTTGTAGTTCCCGTGTTCATTAAGCACCCTGTGGGCCTCGACGAACTCAGGACAGGAGCCGTCGAAGAGCAGATCGACAACACTCTTTCCCAATACCTCGCCGCTCTCCCAGCCGTAAATACGCTCTGCCCCCTTGTTCCAGAAGAGTATCCGGTGTTCGAGGTCGCGGACTGTTATAGCGTCGGATGCGATATCGAGGAGAGCGGCCTGCTCGGCTATACGGCTTTCGGCGCTCTTTCGTTGGGTAATATCGACAGCCGCGCCGCCTACCATGACAATCTCTTCGTTTTTGTCGAGTATAGGGAACTTGCTCGCGAGCCAGTAGCTGATTCCGGTCGGCGCCGGCATGATTTGAATCGTCTGAAGCGGCTCTCCGGTTTGAATGACTATCCTGTCGTTCTCCTTGAACTGGGAGGCCACTGCAGCAGGCCATATCTCGTCGTCCGTCTTGCCTATGCAATCGACGTCTTTACCGATTATCAACTGAAGAGATTCATTTACATAAATGTAGCGGCCTTTAGCATCCTTCATAAACGCAACGCCGGGGAGATTGTCCATGAAGAGAGCGAACCTGCGCTCACTTTCGCTTAGGGCCTCGACCTTCTGAGCATTGTTGATGGCAACCCCTATCTGCTGGGCGACGTTTTCAAGGAGCTTGAGGTCGTCCTCGTCGAATACGTTCTTTTCATCCGAATAGATGTTCAGGCTGCCGACCGTGTTTCCCTCGGAATGTATCGGCATGGCAAGATAGCTCTTTGTTCCGACTTCCTTCATCGCCAGCGTAAGATATTCGTCGTCGCCGGCGTCGGGAACATAAACCGGCCTGTTTTCCATTAACGCCCGCCAGACTACCCCCTCACCCCTGGGAAGTCGCCTCATTTTATCCAATTGAGTGTTGTCGGTACCGTTCCAAGCCTTGAGCTCCGCGCCTTCATCCACGAAATATATGGCCACGTATTTTGCGGAATCGATATTGTCGCTCATCGTCTGGACAGCGTTGTCGAGAACGTCCTGGAGATTGATGGATTGGTGCACTGCTTTTGTAACCGTGTTGATTATTGTTTCGTAACGGTTTTTCTTGGAGAGATATTCGAGGTTATCCCGAAGCGTGCTCCACACCCTTTCGAGCTCGAGACGCTCTTCGGATTCGCGGAGGGCGCGCTCTATCGCCGGCACGAGGCGGGCAAGCTTGTCCTTGAGTATGTAGTCGGTGGCTCCGTTCTTCAGCATGTCCACCGCACGCTCTTCCCCGAGCGAGCCGGAGACGAATATAAAGGGCAGCTCCGAATCCTTCTCCCTCACCAGTTTGAGTGCGGACATGCCGTCGAAGGATGGGAGCGAGTAATCGGAAAGTACAACGTCAGGCGAGAACTGCTCCAGCTCTGACTGAAGGGACTCCCTCGTCTCCACGCGTTTCGTACGGAAAGCGATGTTCGCCTTTTTCAGCTCGCGCTCGACGAGCTCGGCGTCTGTTGGAATGTCCTCGACTATGAGGACCCTAAGCTCCTTGTCCATCCGATTTCCTCAAACAAAAAATATTAGAGTTATATCCTCCAAACATATCTGCCCTTGTCTAGCTCGGCGGCTGGTTGAGAAGGAGCCAATACAGACCGAGCTGCGACACGGCTAGTATGAATTTGTCGAAATCCACAGGTTTAACTATATAGCTGCTTACGCCTAGTTTATAGCTCTCGACGATATCCCTTTCTTCCTTGGATGACGTAAGCACGACGACCGGTGTCATGCTCGTTCTTTCATCGGCTTTTATTCTCTTCAGCACTTCGAGGCCGTCCACTTTAGGGAGCTTAAGGTCGAGAAGTATTACCTTGGGCCGGCTTTCAACCCTTCTCGATGCATAGATCCCGGAGGCGAAGATGAAATCGAGCGCCTCGGCGCCGTCCCTTACCACGTGGACGTTATTAGCGATGTTATTCTTCCTGAGCGCCCGCAGTGTGAGCTCCTCGTCGTTCGGATTGTCCTCGACCAGAAGTATCTCGACCTGATTAATATCCGTCATGCTGATCCTCCTTCGTTTTTTGGGAGACTGAAATAAAATGCAGCCCCTTCGCCAACTTTCCCATCCGCCCAGACGCGCCCGCCGTGTCTTACCACTATGCGTTTGACGAGCGCAAGCCCCACCCCTGTCCCTTCGAATTCGTTCTGGCTGTGAAGCCTCTGAAAAACCCCGAACAGCTTGTCTACATAGGTCATGTCAAAACCGATTCCGTTGTCTCTGATGCAGTATACGTTTTCCCGTCCGTTCGAATGGCCGGTCATCTCTATGGCCCCCTCGTTGCCCTTGTTCCTTGTGAACTTGACGGCGTTCGAGATAAGGTTGACCATTACCTGCCGTATCATTGCCCTGTCGCCATATGCTGACGGGAGATGGTTCAGCGTGAATTTCAGCATCCTGTCCGGCTTGTCTGTCTGAATTTCCTGGAAGACATGCCTCGCCATCTCGCCGATATTCACCTCAACCGGAAGAACGTCCTGCCTGCCGAGACGCGAAAATGCGAGGAGGTCGTCGATAAGCTGGCCCATATTCAGGGTGTTCGATCTTATGACCGAGAAAAGACGGAGCCCCTCCTCGTCGAGTACTTCGGAGTAATCCTCTAGAAGTATCCGCGAAAAACCGTCTATCGCCCTGAGCGGCGCACGGAGGTCGTGAGAGACAGAGTAGCTGAACGCTTCGAGCTCCTTGTTTACGGAAGTGAGCTCTTCGAGCCTCTGTTCGAGCTCCTTGTTTAGGGAGCGATTCTCTTTTTCGGTTTCCCTGAGCGTCTCGACTATATTGGCATTATGAACCGCGGCTTCAATTTGAACCGCGGCAGTCTCCAACAGGCCGAGCTCTTCCTTGTCGAAGGCGTTCTTTGTCAGGGAGTTGATGTTAACGACGCCCACCACCTGTCCTTCGTAGCGTATGGGCATCGAAATGTAGCTTTTCGTCCCGAGCTCTTTCCCCGCGGGCCCGATAGCCGTATCGTTCTCGGCGTCGGGGCAGTATGTCGTCTTACCCTCGGCTATGGTCTTCCATGTGAGCCCCCTGGGCGAGGGGATAATCTTCAATTTCTCGTAAACGTTTTCGGGGTAGCCTGAATAAGCGGTCAGGACGGCGCTGCCCCCCTCCACCATGAATATCCCGATATAATCCACTCCGTGCATATTCTCTTTTATCGATTTTACAGCGTTGGAGAGTACCTCGCGGAGGTCGACCGACCCGTGGACGCTGCCGGTTATGGCGTTTATTATTGCCTCTGTCCTGTTTTTCCGGGAAAGCTCTTCCAGCGTGTCGCTAAGGGCTTCCTCGGCCTTCCGACGCTCGCCGATCTCCCTGCCGAGCTCGTTTATCGCCTTCTGGAGCTCGGCTGTCCGGTCGGTGACGCGCCGCTCCAGGTTTTCATTCAGGAGGTGCACTTCTTCTTCCGCCATGTTGCGCTCCACGTCGGAGTTGTTAAGCCATCTCGCGCTGAGCCATATGATTACCGTGAAGAGAACCATTGTTGAAACCGCGAAGAGCGAGATGGCTATACCCACAACGTAATAGCCGCGCTGCTGCCCCATAAGACACAAAAATCCGAACAAATATGGAAGCACTATCGCCCACGGGAGCACGCGGCGGGCCAGCATCCCGCCCATCGTATCCATAGTAACGACGGACATCAGCCCTTTGCCCGGCCTCACGAAAAGGAGGCCAAGGGAAAGCAGTATAGCGGCGACTGCTGTATGGAGAGCAACGGAAGAATAAGCATAGAATTTGTAAAGGACCTCGACCCCATAGGCATAGCCCAAAATCGACAGCAGGCTCGTGAACCCTGCAACCATGGCAAAAACCCCGGCGTAGGGCTCCGCACCCGGTTTAATGACGACTATGAGTAACCCGATGGCCAATATAGCGAAATTAACTGCGGAGAGGGGCGCCATTCTTCCGGGATACCCAACGCTCAGCTCGGCCTTCGGATCAGTGAAGAATAGATTATCTATACCGAAATCATATCCCGTTACGTATTGAAGCAAGGTCATGGACCCGAGAACCAGAAGCAGGAATGCCAATATGCCCGCAAAGACCTCGGCAGTGCGGTTCCCCTGAGTAATAAGGAGCAGAAAGAGCGAAAGACCGCCCAGTAAGAAACCGAGGGCCGTATTGAATTTCATGGATGGGTATCCGGGTACAACGGATTTAAGCGTTGCCGTGTCCGTGACCCATCCGGCGAGTACTATTATTCCGATAGCGACAACCACAATGCTTGCCGTTTTCGAGCAAACATTCAGCATCGCAACCACCCTGGGTGCGGTCATTGCCCCTCCACTAGCGCCCCCTTCCGAATCTCGGATGATACCGTATGGGGAACTTCTGCTTTGCTCAAATAGGAATGTGTATCCATCGTAGAAATCTGCTGCATGTGGTTGAGACGCTCGTGTCGAAAACGGAATTCCCTTGGTTTATTCGATAATTATATAGCCGTTCTTTTTTCGAATCAATTCGTAATTCGATGCATGGGTATTACATTAAAAAGTCTCATTTCAAATAGTGGATTGGGGAATATGGGATACTCAATATGCACGCCCGGACGTCGCGATGAAGACTACATCGGCAGTTAACATATTGAGAATACTCGGCAAATTTACTGATAATCTATTTACAATATAAGTAGCCGGGAGAGAAACCGGTCGTAGAACGGGTATCTCCCCGGCTGAGGCATGAGGTATGGGTTCCCTGAATTTTTGCTTTATCGATGGCTGGCCGCTTTTTGGTTTATTGTCGCTTCGGCAATTCCAGTGAGCTTTTTATCAGACTGCTTTTCCTCGCTGAGCGAGTACTGGAAAAGCTCTGCGGCCCGGTCCTGCCCGAGATGCTCGGCGTATGCCCGAAGCGTGCCGTAGGCCGCTATCTCGTAATGCTCGAGCCTTTGTGCAGCCGAAATGATCCCGGCGTCGTTCACTTCGGGGTGTGATCCTTCCCGTTATGTATGAATTTCTTCCCTTCCTCGAGTATGCCTTCGACGGCGTCGCACTTTTCGCCGGACGCTTCTCGCCCATTATCTCGAAGACCTGCTCCAGTCTTTCTATGTGCCGCTCGGTTTGTTCGAGGTGGTATTCCAGCGCCTCTTTAGCGTGGACTGTGCCGCGGCCCCGGCCATTTCCGGAAGGGCTTTCGTCATCTTCCTCTCAGCGTAGTAGATGTCCTGTAGCTGATTCATGAATAGGTCCTGTAGTGTATGCATGGCCGTTTCCTCCTGTATTGTTTTAATGATTTATAGTCGCAAGTACCGTGCCGGAAAAAGGAAACGAGGCATGACAGGGGTTTATGCAGGGGGGATATATGGGAGCGGCCCCGAGTGTAAGAATATATACAAAGACAGGTGGAGAAATATCTGCAGGCGCCGGGTATCGCAGCCGTGCTTTAAGAGGGAGCCACTATCTCTTCGATGAATTCTGGAGGGAGGCTGTCGCCCCATTTTTTATGACTTCTCTCGTGACGTAATCCCTTATGTCGGCTTCAGTTTTGAGCCCGAGAGAGGCGCAGGCTATCTCTTTGGATTCCTTTTCGGTTATGGAGCCGAGGAGCTTTTTCACCCTGGGTATCGAGTGCGTGTTCATGCTGAGCTCGTCAACACCAAGCCCGACGAGGAGCGGCACGCACGGGAGCTGGCCCGCCATTTCACCGCAGACAGCTACGGGAATGCCGTTTGGGCGGGCAGCATCGACGACGCCCGTTATAAGCCGAAGGATCGCGGGATGAAACGGCGAGTAGAGGTAGGACACGTGCTCGTTGACCCTGTCGATGGCGAGGGTGTACTGTATGAGGTCGTTTGTGCCGATGCTGAGGAAATCGGCCTCGGCCGCTATGTCGGAGACCATTATAGCCGCCGAAGGGGTTTCGATCATCACACCCACCGCCCAGGACGGCCCTTCGCCGAGCCCGGCGGCGACTTCGGATATTATGGCCTTTGCCTTCCGGAGCTCGCTTATCCCGGAGATCATGGGAAGGAGTATCCTCACCTTCTTTCCGGTGGACGCGGACGCCCTCAGTATGGCCTTTACCTGGGTTTTAAAGGTTTCGACGTCCCTTAGCGAGTATCTTATCCCGCGAAGGCCGAGGGCCGGGTTGAGCATTCTCGAAAGCTCCATACCCGCGGGGAACTTGTCGCCCCCGATGTCGAGCGTTCGTATGGTCATTATAGGCGAATCGAGCGAATCGATGACTTTTTTGTAATTTTCGTATTGTTCCTGCTCGCCGGGGTAGCTTGCGGACTTCGTGAAAAGAAACTCGGTCCTGTACATGCCTATGCCCTCTGCCCCGAAGCACGAGGCGTGTCCGAGCTCGTCGGTTATTTCGATGTTGGCGTTAATTCGGACGTCCCTGCCGTCGAGGGTTTTCCCCGGCAGCTTGGCGTATTCGAGGAGCTTCTTTTCGAGGGCGGCGTAGTCGGACTTTAGCTTACGGAACCCTTCGAGCTCGTGCTCGTCCGGGTCGAGAATAACGGTGCCGCTGAAGCCGTCTACGAATATTCTATCACCCGGGCAGGCCCTTAGCGTGATGTCTTCGAGGCCCATCACGGCCGGGATGCCGACGGATTTGGCGACGATCGCGCTGTGTGAGGTGGAGGTTCCTATGTCGGTCACTATGGCGAGCGCGCCGTTCTTTGCGCACTCTACAACGTCCACGGCAGACACGTCGTGCGCTATCAGGATCGAGTCCTTCCCGAGGCGGAGCTTTTCGCCCCCTGCCCCGCGAAGATTGCGGAGTATTCTCTCGCCGAGGTAGTAGATGTCGGCGAGGCGCTCTTTCATGTAGATGTCTTCGACGTTACGGAAGGTTTCGCTTTTCCTCGATAGGATGGAATTCACTGCCCATTCGGCGTTTACCCCTTCGGACTCTATGAGCTTTAGGACCTCGCCCGAAAGGAGCTCGTCTTCGAGCATCATGATATTGATATTGAGTATCTGGAGGTGGTCGCCCTCTTCCGTTGAGCTCATGCCGTCTTTTATCGACAGCAGCTCGGCTTTGGAGCGGCCAACGGCTGTCATGAACCTGTCTTTTTCGGACTCGACGGAGGCTGGGTCTATCTGCTTCCTCTCGACTATCATCCTCGACCTGTCGAAGAGCACCACCCTCCCGAGGGCGATCCCGCCCGAGATGGGGATAGCCTTTCTCTCAACCCTCATACGCCTTCTCCGAATCCGCTTTCTATGAGCGCCCCTATTTCATCCATTGCGCTCTCGGAATCATCCCCCCTCGTTACGACCTTAATTGTGCTTCCCTTCGCCGCTGCCAGCGAAAGCACGCCGAGAATACTCTTGCCGTCTACCTCGTAGCCGTCCTTCGAGAGCTTGACGTCGCTCGAAAACCTGCCGGATAGCCTGACGAAAGCGGCGGCGGCCCGGGCGTGGAGGCCGAGTTTGTTCTTAACAGTGAATTCCTTTGCCATTTGTTTTTCCGGCACTGTGTGGTGACCTCGCTAGGATATGAGTTTTTCCAATATGACGACTAGAATGGGCCCGGTTGTTGTCTCACCTTAATTATAGTTTTGAGCACGTACATTTTCAATCGCCCCCGCCGACGCCGCAGGCCGGAATAAAGAAGAATCGACCGGCACGTTCACCTCGACACCGTCTTCGTAGACAATCGTAATGGACAGCCCCTTCGATTCGAACTCTATTCTCCGGGCGAAATAATGCCCCGCGATCAGACCGTCGAAATATTCGTAAGAGACCTTTGCCTTTCTGCCGCCTTCGAGCGAGAACTCGGCTTTCCGGGCCTTGAACGTGGACGGATCTAGCCATACGGCGTCTTCTCCGCCGCCCGGAGCGCCCGGATAGGTGAGCTTGATAAGCTGGCCGTCCGTGCTCATCTCGGGCGTCCTGCCGGACGAGAACACGTTATAAGGGAGCCTCCCCAAAACGAGGCTCGTGAGGCTTTCGGAGGTTACGGTAAGGTCGAGCCCAGGATAGATATCGGCGAGGTTGAATTCTTCCCCGCCGTCATAAGTCTCGCGGGCCGAGGGAGATATTATATAGATATTCTCGCCGTCGGCGGATATGAATCCAACGGTGCTGCCGAACGGGTTAAGCGCTTCGAGCCTTATCCTGTCGGGCTCGTTTGCCACCGTGACCTGTGTGTAGGAGATCTTTTCGCCGGGCGCCGAGATGCTTACCCGCGCCAGGCCCTTGACGGATTTTACGCTGCTGTTGAGGAGCGCGGCTTTAGAAGCAGCCTCGCCCGCGGTCATCTCGCCCAGGCCTTCGGTCGGCGCCTTTGGCGCGCAGGATGCGGCCATAACCAGTAGTAGAGCTCCTAGAACGAGGGTGCGGGGTTTAAGGATCACAGCTCGCTTCTTATCCTCTGTACCTGGGTGATGCGCTCTATCTTTTCCATGAGCCTCGCCCTGAGCTCTGCTTCGTCGTCGTCGGGCGATTCTTCTTCGGATATGATGTCGAGACCCTGACGGTAATAGGTAAGAGCCGTTTCGTTATCGCCCACAGCCGAATACGCGTCGCCGAGATGCTCATAGATAGAAGGGTCGCCGGGCTGTTTTTCGGCGGCCTCCCTCAAGACCGTAATAGCTTCGTCGTATCTGCCTTTTTGGTAGTAGACCCAGCCCAGGCTGTCGAGTATGTATCCCTTGTCTGGGGAAAGTGCGAGCGCTTTTTTAACCAGCGCCTCGGCCTCGTCGAGGTTCTCGCCGTTCTCGGCGTATGTGTACCCGACGAAGTTAAGGGCGTCGGCGTGCTCTGGGTTTATCTTGATGAGCTCCTTCATGGTCTCGATCGATTTATTCCTATCGTCGAGGAGGTAGTACGTTACCCCGAGTGAGTAGTATATGGTTTCGCTTTCGGGGTTAGCTTCGAGGAACTTTTTGTAAAGATCGACGGCGTCCTGGTCGCGGCCCATCTTTCTGTAGACGCTTCCAAGGTAATTAACTATGATTTCGTTCTGCGGCTCGCGCTGGTAGGCCTGCTCCATCAAGCCGAGCGATTCGGATAGCGAGCCCTGCTTTTCGTAGACGTACGCCCTTTGGACGAGGCTAGCGTCGTAGAATTCGGACCCGGGCCCGATTGCGTCCAGGAGCTGGACGGCGGATTCGTAGTTGCCCGTTTCGACGTAAGCCAGGGCGAGGTAGTACTTGGCCCTTTCGTCGTCCGGGTTGCCGAGGAGTATGAGCCTGAACTCTTCGATCGCCTTATCGAAGTCCTGGCTTTCTATATATAGGAGGCCAAGACGGAGTTTCAAGTCCGGGTTATGGTAGTCGAGGGTTTCGGCCTTTTCGAACTGCTCGCGGGCGTCCTCGACGCGGTTGACGCGGAAGAGGAAATTGCCGTAACGGACGTAGGATTCGAGGCTGTTCGGGTAAAGGACGATAACGTCCCTGTATATGTTCTCGGACTCCTTCATCCTCCCCTGCTGCTCGTAAACGACGGCCAGCTCGACGAGGGCCGAGCCGAAGCTCGGGTTGATTTCGAGCGCTTTCTTGTAGCTGGCCTCGGCGCCGGCGTAGTCGCCCTTTTCATAAAGGAGCCGCCCGAGGAAGAAATACCCCTTTTCGCTGTCGGGATATAGCTGGGTGATCTTTTCGAATTTGGCTTCGGCCGCGTCGAGGTTGCCGGCCTCGGTGTCCATTATGGCCAGGAACAGGAGCGACTCGGCGTCGGTCGGGTCGAGCTCGACCGCTTTATTGAGAATGGAGACTGATTGTTCCTTGAGAGCCGGATCCTGAGAGGAAGCGTACACCCTTCCGAGGAGCGTGTAGGAAGGCGCGAAATCGGGGCCGACCTCTATGGATTCTTCGAGCTTCGTAAGGGCGTCCGTCATTCTGCCCTCGGATATGTACATGAGTGCGAGGTTGTATTTAAGGTATGCAGATTTCGGGTCGGCGATCTCGGCGTATTCGAGCTCGCGGAGCGAATCGGCGTTCCTGCCGTCGAGATAAAGCATCCGCGAGAGTGCGAAGTGGTAGTACGCGTCGTTCCTGGGCGCCTCGTCCGAGACGAAAGGGGCCTCGGGATTCATCGGGTCTATCCGCTTCGCCGATTTAGGGGCGCAGGCTGTGAGCGCGGCCAGCGGCAGGAAAAGCGCCAGCGCCGCCGTCAGGAGCTTCTTTCCGTTTCTTTCGGTCATCAGGATGCTTCCAGAATACTCAGGTTAATTTTACCCACGGCTTTCATTATTCGGGAGGTATCGCTTAAATTTCCCTCTATGAGCTTTATGTGCGTAGCGTCCGCCGGCATCTGGCCGAAGGCCGAATCGACCGCCACCCATTTGCCGATGTAGACTTCGTTCCACGCGTGGTAATAGAACCTGCCGTCGATGTATATTGTACCTGACACCGTCTTCGTGGGAATCCCCGCTGCGCGGGCCAGGGCGGCGTATAGGGCCGAATGCTCGTTGCAGTCGCCGGAGCGTGTTTTCAGCACGTCGAGGGCGTTGGGCACGCTGGCCGTCCCCTCCTTTTTAATGTTGCGAAAGACCCAGTCGTTTATGAGGGCGGCCGCCTTTGCCGCGTCCTTTTCGTTCCCCGTGATTTCCGCTGCCGCGGCGGTGATTTCGGGGGCGCCGCTGTCCACGAGCGGGCCCGGGGCCATGTACTCCCGGAGACCGCCCTTGTAGGGTGTTTCGTAAGAGCCGTTCCCGTCCGTGCCTTCGGCTTTAATTTCTACAGTATCGCCGTTCGTGAACTGTCTGTAGCCGTCAGAGAGATTAAAGCCGTCCTCCGGGGGAAGGCCGGAAATCTCGGCCCTGAGGTATGTCGTCCCGCGCGGGTCGTCGAGCCTGACGTTCGAAGGGATGGATGTCAGGTTCGTGATGTCGAAGATCTCGAGGCCGCCGGCGCTGCCTCCTTCGGCGTCTTTATACGCGGTGAGGCCCGGGTGGCATTTCCTGCTTCACGACGAGGCCGGAATCGGTGAGCCAGGATGTCATCTCCATGCCGGAGATGTCGGAGACGATTTTCCACGCATCGTATCTGCCGAGCCCGGGGATTTCGACCTTCTCCCTGCCCTTCACCCTATGCACAGTCTGCAGCGCGTTCTCGTCCCCGCCCGTTACTATCGTTAGCGGGTCCATCACCGGGACTTTATATTCCGCCCCGGCTTTTAGGTCCTGAGATGAAAGCCATTCGGGGATAAGGGCCGCCGGTATGGGGGAAGAGGAGGTTTTAAAGAAGAGCTCGCTCTCGCCTGAAACGGAGTCGGTCTTTATCTTGTAGCCGCCCTCCGCCTTTTCGCCCGTGAGCTTCATCCCCCCGATGGGGAGTCGAATTCGTACTCGAAGGACTTTACCTCGCCGCCCGCCAGGTGATACGTGCCTTCCGTGTTTATGTCCTGAACCTTGTCGAGAAGCTTTATCCTGATGGAGCTCTTCTCGAACACCTCTGAAGAATCGCCTTCTTTTTTAATTGTGTAAACGGAAGACCCAACCCTCTGGCCGCCGGAATAAATCGACATGGTTTCGGTTTCGTTTGCGGCCTCGGCCCCGACGGAGATATTCCATAAGGGGAGAGTGCCAAGAACGAGAAGCAGGAGCGCTGTGCGTAAGGACATTCGAACTAATAATCTACACACCCGGGGACGCTCTCTCAACATTTTTATCCTATGCCTCGGGGAATGTTTAAGGGGCTCTTGTCGGGTTATATATTTCGAGTATTCTAGTAATATGGAAACAGTAGCAGATAGGAATGACGAAGTCGTACATTATGCCGATATGATGTCAGCGATGGGAAACGAGCAGAGGCTCCGAATCGTGAGGCTCCTTTTGCAGTCGCATCCGGAGGGAATGGTGGCGGGAGATATTCAGACCGGGCTGGGAATACCGGGCTCTACCCTCTCCCATCACCTGGATAAGCTCAAAGTCGCGGGCGTCGTGACAGTCAGGCGCGAGGGGACTTACCTCAGATATATGGTGAACAGCCGTGGGATGGAGGGGCTGCTCAGGTTTTTATTCTCAGAATGCTGCACGGGGAGCGGGGCCGTCGATCCCGAGTGCTGCTTCGTCCCGATAAAACGAAAAGGAGGCCGTTAAATGATAAAGCAAAAGGTTTTGTTCATATGCATTCACAACTCGGCGCGGAGCCAGATGGCCGAGGAGCTTTTACGGAAGATGGCCGGGGACAGGTTCGACGTCGCAAGCGCCGGGCTCGAGCCGGGCGTTATCAACCCGCTCGTCGTGAAGGCGCTTTCCGAGGAAGGGATAGACATCTCGGGCAAGAAGACCGTATCCGCGTTCGACCTTCTTAAAGAGGGGAAGTTTTACACCTACGTCGTAACAGTATGCGACGAGGCCTCCGCCGAATCGTGCCCCATCTTCCCGGGGACGAGGGAGAGGCTCCATTGGGGGTTCCCCGACCCTTCGACGTTCACAGGAAGCGACGGTGAGAAGCTCGACAGGATAAGGGAAATCCGGGAAGCCATAAAGGAGAAGATCTCCGGATGGCTTTCGGAGCTGGACGCCGGGGAGACGCAGAGGGCCGTTTGACCTTCCGAAGAAGCGCTCCTGACTGCCGGGTTTTATAGAACCGCTCCATTCCAGTTTCATGGAGGATTCCTTGAATAACGATCTCAGGCTTTGTTTCGCCGAGGCATTGGGGACATTTATCCTCGTCTTCGCAGGGACTGGGGCCATGATAGTGAACGGCCTCTACGGCGGAATAATCACCCACGTGGGCGTCGCGATCGCGTGGGGGCTCGTGGTGATGACGGTCATATACGCCTTCGGCGACGTATCCGGGCCCACGTGAACCCGCGGTCACGGTCGGGTTCTGGCTTGCCCGCCGTTTTCCGGGCCGTCGCGTCGCGCCTTACATCGTGAGCCAGTGCCTCGGGGCCATCCTGGCGAGCCTCGTGCTGAGCCTGCTATTCGCGAATAGCTCCGGGCTCGGGATGACCGTGCCCTCGGGGCCCGCCATACAATCGTTCGTGGTCGAGATCATACTCACGTTCTATCTTATGTTCGTGATACTGAGCGTCGCGACGGGTAGCAAGGAAAAGGGCGTAATGGCCGGATGCGCGATAGGGGCCGTGGTCGGTCTAGAGGCGCTCTTCGCCGGGCCGGTATCCGGGGCGTCGATGAATCCGGCGCGGTCGCTCGCACCGGCGTTAGCGTCTATGAGGCTCGAATATCTCTGGATTTATCTCACCGCGCCGTTTATAGGATCGTCCCTTGCGGTGGCCGCATTTCACCTCGTCCGCACGGCGCGCCCACAGGAAGGATAAACCGTCCGAGCTTTCCCTCAGTTTTTGTCAGTAGATACTGACATTACTCGTAAACGACCGTAAACAGTCTTTAAAAATCGATTGACAGAAAGACGCGTTTAGGGTTCACTAAACAGGATATGGACGCAATGGAAATATTCGGAAAGGTGTTTGACGGGGAGCGCATAACCCATGATGAGGGACTATACCTTCTTAAAAATGCCGACACTATTCAGATGGGCTCCGTGGCCGATTCGGTGAGGCGGAAGCACCACCCCGAAGGGCTCGTAACATTCGTCGCCGACACCAATCCGAACTATACCAACGTCTGCGATACAGAGTGCCTTTTCTGCGCGTTCTGGCGCCCGGCAGGGGCCAGCGACGCCTACACCCACAGCGTCGACAAGATGATTGAGACGATGAGGACCGCCTACCACAACGGGGCGACCACCGTTCTCCTCCAGGGCGGGCATAACAAGGAAATCACACTCGATTATTACCTCGAAATAATAAGAAGGACGCGGGAGGAGATACCCGGCCTTCACCTTCACGCATTTTCGGCCCCCGAGATAAGCGCCATAGCGAAGTATTCGGACCTTACCACCGAAGAAGTATTGAGGCGTTTCTGGGACGCCGGCCTAAGGACCATTCCCGGCGGCGGCGCGGAGGTGCTTTCGAACCGCGTAAGGAAGAAGATAAGCCCGCTCAAGATCGACGCCGACCAGTGGATGAAGGTTACGCGCGAGGCGCACCTTCAGGGTTTTAAGACGACGGCCACGATGATGTTCGGGCACTTCGAGCAGGACGAGGACATACTGGAGCACCTGGAACGCGTAAGGGAGCTTCAGGACGAGACTGGCAATTTCCTCGCTTTTATTCCCTGGACGTTTAAGCCAAAGAACACATTCCTCGAAAGGAAGCTCCCGAACGAGGTGAGCGGCGACAGGTATCTTCGCGTGCTCGCGCTTTCTAGGATTTATCTCGACAACTTCATTCACATTCAGGGATCGTGGTTCACGCAGGGGAACAAGATGGGCACGCTCTCGATGCATTACGGCGCGAGCGACCTCGGCGGGACACTATTCGACGAGAACGTGCTCTGCTGCGCCGAGAACAAGCTCCGCTCTACAGTGGACGACCTGGTGCACATGATAAAGTCTTCGGGATTCGTCCCCGCCCGGAGAGACACCTACTATCAGGTCGTGCAGCGTTACTGACACGCCCTGGAACTGCCTTCTTGCAGCGTCTGCCTGCAAAGTTTCGAAAGAAAATATGAATCCACCCTGACTCTCCTTTACAAAGGAGGGGACTTAAAACTGAGGCGTCGGATTTAATGTTTGATGGGACATGTTTACCTCCCCCGCCCGATACCACTATCAATCAGCCATAAGTTGACGATTGGTTTTAATAGAGCACTTGAAACTGCAAGGGTTCACAGTAGCGTGTCCCGCTGCCACGCAAATATGCCCAGCCAGCTCACGTCACCGTGCCATAAGCGCGAACACTCCCCAGCCCATGTATTCACGTGTGTACGATGCGTAGCGCTCGGGCTCTGAGGTTAGTTGAGCTCGAATTTCTTTGGCCATGCTATCGTCGGGGTTCGCTTCGAGCCATCGACGCATGGTGAGCCACTTGGCAGCCTCATACCTGTCCCAGCTTTCCAGATCCGCCAGAACCATTTCTACAACATCATAGCCAAGACGGCCGAAAGACGCGAGAAGCTTAGGAAGCATGAGATAGTCGGAGATCGAATTCGCAAAGCATCCTCTTGCAACGTCTTCCGTCGGTGGCAGCTGCCGCCAATAGGGCTCTCCGATGAGAATGATTCCGTTGGTACTGAGACTCTTCGACAGAAGCTCGATGGCGCCGGCGACTCCCCCGCCTATCCATGTGGCGCCTATGCAAGCCGCTACACCGACCTTTTCGTCGGCTACGTAGCCGGCAGCGTCGTCGTGAATGAACTCGACTCGATCTGCGACGCCGAGTTCTTCGGCACGTAGTTTCGCTTGCTTGGAGAACAACTCGCTCATATCGACACCGGTGCCAATGATTCCGTAATCGCGTGCCCATGTGCACAGCATCTCGCCCGAACCGCTGCCGAGGTCGAGCACATTAGTCCCCGGTTCCAGGCGCAACGCTTCGCCCAGAGTGGCGTATTTTTCGGGTGTGAACGGGTTGTGAATGCGGTGAGCACTTTCGGTGATGTTGAAGATTCGTGGAATGTCCACTACAGAAAGCTCCTTACAGCAGAGAACTAACAGCGCTTGGATGATAATTATATCGACACAATCAACTAGATTATCCGCCTTGAAAAAAAAGGCAAAAGAAGATGCCCCACTGTTTTAATCCAGGGTATTTCCAAGCAGTACCGATATGCTTTCTTGCAATCGCTGAGGGCGTCCGAATCCTCTCTTGCTCGAAATCGTTATGTAAAATGACGGATAGGTGCGTTTAGTTAAAAGGAGCTCTACCGTATTTCGCGCGTTGACGTAACGAGTATCTTCCACGCGTTCCCTGTAAAGGATATATGGCATTCGAGTGCCGGATAGCCGGCGAGCATGAGGTCGAAGAACTCGCGGGCCGAGCTCGTATGGACTGGGGTTGAAACGAAGAGCCCTGCCCCGCCGTCCTCGAGCCCCGCGCATTCGCAGGGAGATAGATCGAAGTCCACCGCCTGCTGGGATGGTGCCGGCGCGGGTCGAACTCAGAGACGGATATAGCCCCCTCGTCGTCCGCGAGCGAGATACGAAGGCCTATCACTTCGCGCCCTGATTCGAGGAGAAGAGACGCAGCCTTCTCGTCTATGTCGGATATGTGGATAACTTCGGGTTCAGCGCTGCCTTTCACGGCGGATATTCTAGCAGACGCTGAAGGCGAATTCACCCCCGGCTATGCCGGCCGCTGTTCTAGCGGCCCCTGACAGAAGACCGGTTAAAGGATGCACCACCGCTGCTGCCGCCCCTGTAGCTGCTGCTGGGAGCGCTTCTTACAGAGCCGCCGGACGAGCCCGTGCTTCCCTGTTGTAGCTCGGCCTCGAGCGGGCTGCCGCCGCTGCTGCGGACATTCCCCGACGAAGACTGCCGGTTGCTACGGGGCTGGACGCTCTTGCCCGCCCTGATTGGACCTGGCGCCCTGTCGTAGCTCTGACGCTGCTGGGGCGAGGAATTCCGTATTCCTGATCTGCGAAGGGGCCGACTGCCTTTCGGGCCCTCTCATCATCGAAGGGCGGCTCTGCCTGTTCATGGACGGCGCACTGTCTTGCCTTCCCTGAGACGGGGCCATCCTCGGCGAGTAGTTCTGCTGGCGGTTCATCGACGGCCTGCCAGCGTCGGGGGAGTAATTCTGGGGCCTCATCATGTTCCGCGAGCCGTTACCCTGCCTGTCAGGCTGGGACCGCTCGACCGAGGGACGGTTCATTGTCGGAGCGTCGCCGCGGGGGCCGTTCATCGAAGGCTGGTAATTCCGGGGACCGCTCATAGACCGGCCGGACGGGCCGTTCATACCCGGGTTCGAAAGAGCTTCCTGGCGCGGGCCGTAATTCGGCGCGCTATTCAAGGACTGGCGGTTCACCCCGGGCCCGGGATTCTGCGGCCTGTTCATTGTCGAAGCATTGCCTCTTGCGCCGCCGGAATCGAGATTGCCCCTTTCGGGACGCATGGGCCCGCTGTTCGGGGCCAGGCCGTTCGAAGGCATGCCGGGCCTGTCGCTGCCGCCTCGCATGGAGCCGAGCTGCTGGCCTTCACCCGGGCCGTTCGCTGGGCCGTTCCTTCTTATGACGCCGTGCTCGCTCGGGCTGTTGTTGCCGTAAAGCGTGTTTCCGTCCGCAGGGTTTCTGACGCCGCTCGTAGGGCCGTTTCTGTCTCCCTGGCCGGGCCCGAAGCCCTGACCGGGGTTCGCCCTGCTGTCGAGAGAAGCACGGTCCGTGCCGGAGCCGTTATTTATATTCCTGCCGTTACGGCCGGGGTTGTGAACGGCGTCGGCCGAGAACGGATTCTCGCCGGGTTTATTTTCTATGCTGGGCCTGTAGACCGCGAACTTGCCGTTATCGGCGGCGGAAGCGCCGCGTGCGCCGCGGTTCCTTACGGTCGTGAGATCCGAATCGACGAGACTCACGCGCTCTATCTTCGCCCCTCCGGAGTTTTCGAGAACGCTCCTGTTGGGGCCGAGATTATGAATCTTGCCGTTATCGACCTGTATGTTGGTCACGTTCCTTGTGTTCCGGTTGGTGACGAGGTCGCGGTTCTTGTCTATGTCTACTGCTACGAGCTTCGAGTTCTTGTTCCCGAATTTATCCTCGGGAACGAAGACGCAGTGATCGCCCGGCGCGTAGTAATCGTTGTCGTAGTAGTACCCCTTGTCGTGATGGCGGTATTTGTTGCCGTGGTGTTTCCCGTGCTTGTGGCCGCCGTAATAGTCATAGTCGTAATAGTTGAAGCTGAAATAGTTGCCGCCGTAGCCGTAGCCGGGGTAGTAACCGTAACCGCCGCCGTAGTAGCCTCCCCCGTAGTAACCTCCACCTCCGAATCCGAGGCCTATTTCGAGGAAGAAGTTATTGTCGGGCGGAAGCGGCGACCATCCGACGTATCCCGGGGTCTGATACCACGAAACCCAAGCCGGGGCCCAGGTCGTGCCCGGTACCCATAACCACCCATAGTATGGGTCCATTACCCATCTGCCGTAATGGTATGTCGCCCAGCCCCAGGGCTCATAGGAAGACCACGTCCATCCGAGATCGGACCATACCCATTGGCCGTCCATGTAGGGACGCCAACCAGCGCCGACCCCTGTGGGAGCCCACGCGTATCCGTAGTCCATCGAGACCCAGTTGCCGTAAGGGGCAAGTGAGCTGTAAAAGAGATTGAAGCTAACGGCAGAGTTCGCGCGCGCCTTTTCGTCCGCCGCGAACCCTATGAAAAGTGCAAATGCCAGAGCTATGACAGCCAGCTTTTTTTTCATGTTTGTTTACCTCTCGCCTGTAAGTACAACACTACCATATTAAACCTGCGAGAAGTACAAAATGTTTCAGGGCTAAAATCAGGGGATGGAGTGCATATACAGCCGGGCCTAAAATATCTAGCGTTTCATGCCGGATACGGCGGGTTTCGCTCCAGGACTTCTTTGTAAAGGCCGAGGTATTTTGCCGAGGCCTTCCAGGAAAAGTCCTCGCGCATGGCCCTCGTCTGGAGCTTTTTCCAGGCGGCTTTGTCCTCATATGCCGATATCGCGCGGAGGAGCGCGTCGAGCATGCTTACCATGGAGAATTCGTAGAAGATAAAGCCGTTCCCGTCGTCGGCGTCTTCGGTATAATCGCGTACTGTGTCGAGGAGCCCGCCCGTTCCCCTCACGACGGGGACGGTGCCGTAGCGGAGCGCGATTATCTGCCCGAGGCCGCAGGGCTCGAACGACGGGACGAGGAACATGTCGGAGCCCGCGTATACCTTCCTTTCGAGCGAAGTGTCATCGACGGCGATCCTGACGGAGAGGTTCTTTCCGTATCTCTTCCCGGCCCGCTTTACGGCCTGCTCGTACTTTTCGTCGCCCGCGCCGACGATCACAATCTGGTAGCCGAGGTCGATTATCTGCGGGACGGATTCGAGCAGAAGGTCCGTGCCTTTCTGCTCCGTGAGCTTGGAGACGATGCCCAGAACGGGTTTATCGACCGATGTGTCGAGGCCGAACTCTTCCCTCAGCTTCTCGCGGTTGACGGGTTTTTTCGCAAGGCTCTGGGTCCCGTAGTTCTTATAGATATAGGTATCGGTTTCAGGGTTCCATTCGTCGTAGTCGATCCCGTTCAGTATCCCGACGAGGTTGTCCTGCTTCCGGGACACCCACTTCATGACGGCCTCGAGGCCGTAGGCGTATTCCTTCTTCCGTAGCTCCTCGGCGTAGGTCGGGCTCACGGTCGTGACGACGTCCGAGTAGAGTATTCCGCCCTTAAGGAGATTCACCTTCCCGTAGAATTCGAGCCCCTGCGAGGTGAAGAGGAATTCCGGTAGGCCGAACTTGTCCAGTATCGTCCTGTCATCCTGCCCCTGGAACGAGATGTTGTGTATCGTGAAAACGACGCGGGTGTTCTTGAAGAACTCGTCGTCGCGGAGATGCTTACGCCACCTGAGGCATATCGGCAGAAGAGCGGTCTGCCAGTCGTGGCAATGTATGATGTCGGGTTTGAAGTCGAGCGTCTTTGCGGCCTCGAGCGCGGCGAGGGAGAGGAACCCGAACCTGAGGTCGTTGTCCTCGTAGTCGGCGGCGGGCGTCGAGTAGATGTACTTCCTTCCGTAAAACTCTTCCTGCTCGACGAGGTAGACAGTTACGCCGCTCAGCTCTATTTCCTTGATTGTGCCCCTTACAGGGAGCCAGTCGATGCATACGACGAGGTCTTTTACGACGTCCTTGGGTTTTATGCCTGCCGCGGAGAGATAGGTCTTCACGCGGGAGTAATAAGGGAGCACCACCCTTACGTCGGCCCCCTGCGCCGAGAGACGCTTGGGGAGCGTGCCGATTACGTCGGCGAGCCCGCCCACCCTTGCGAGGGGCTCCATTTCAGAGGCGACGAAGAGGATATTCATGCGTGACTCCCGGATTAATTTTAACCCCTGAAAGGGCTAGACGAGACCTATTTCTTCGAGCTTTGCGGCGAACAGGCGCGCGTTGGACGTTATCGTTTCCGGGTCGATGACGCCGCCCTTGCCCGTGAGCGCCGTCGAAAGCCCGACGGCGGACGCCCCGGCATGGAGGAAATCGGCCAGGTTGTCGAGCCCTACCCCGCCCGTCGTCATTATCTCGATCTGCGGCAGCGGCTCTTTCATCGCCTTTACGTATGACGGCCCGCCGACCGCGCTCACCGGAAATATCTTCACCATGTCGGCGCCGAGCTTCCACGCCCTTACTATTTCGGACGAAGTGAATGCGCCCTGGATGACGGCCATGTCGTTTGCCCTGGCGAAATGTATCAACGCTTCGTCCGTGTGGGGCGAAACGAGGAAACGCGCACCGGCCTCGCGCGCCCTGTCGGCCATGTCGATGTCGAGCACGGTACCGGCCCCGACGAGTATTCCTTCCCTGTCCGAAAGGCTCCGGATTACGTCTTCCGCCCCGGGGAATGAGAACGTGACCTCGATAAGCCTGAGGCCGCCCGCGATGCATGCCTCTGCAAATGAGAGAGCGAGCGCTTCGTTCTCCGCACGGATGACCGATATGACCTTGTGTTTTTTGATGAATTCGAGCGGATTCACAGCATTACCTTACAGACGGGAGGCCCGGGTTTCAAGTCCGAATCACGTGTATGAGAAACGATCTTTAATGATATTGATTACTATTTTCCAAATTATACCAATGGGCTATGGATATTCGCGACCCTGTCATGTAAAATTATGTGAGGTGTTTAGCATATGAGCGATATTACTGGCGAAATGATAAAGGACAGAATAAGCGAGTTCATCGACCGCAGCAAGAATCTCGGTCTCAAGGTGACCCCGCAGAGGATAGCTATATATAAAGAGCTCGCTTCGACGGATCAGCACCCGAGCACAGAGACCATCTACAAGAAGATAAAAGACTACTATCCGAATATTTCGCTGACGACCGTTTACAGGACGCTCGAGACTTTCGAAAAGCTCGGGCTGATCTCGGTCGTGAACGTTCTTTACAACGCCGCACGCTACGACGCCAACCTCGAGCCGCACAACCACATCGTGTGCACCGAGTGCAAGAGGGTCGAGGATGTGTACGACGATTCGTTCACGACTCTCGACATATCGGACAAGACGCTCGGCGACTACCAGATAAAGGGCTACTCGGTTCTTCTGAACGGTATCTGCAAGGACTGCAGGAGCAACTGACCGGGCCTTAAATCCCACTTCAATAACCAGTATCAAAGCCGCAATTGTAAACAGCGGGCTCCAATTGCTTTATCCTTTTTCCAATCGGGCAAGCGCCCAGCAGGGTTGAATCCTTCTTAAAAGTTCTCCTATCAAATTCCCTAAACGGTTTTACGGGAGAATCATCATGAAGCTTAAAGATAAGGTAGCTGTGATTACCGGCGGCACGTCGGGAATGGCCCTTGCGACTGCAAAGTTGTTCGTCGAGGAAGGGGCTTATGTGTTCATAACGGGCCGCGACAAGGAGCGGCTCGACAGGGCTGTGAACGAGATCGGAAGAAACGTGACGGGCGTTCAGGGCGACGCCGCGAGCCTCGAAGACCTCGACCGGCTTTACGAGACGGTCCGGAAGGAGAAGGGACATATAGACATCCTGTTCGCGAGCGCCGGGCGTGGAGATTTTGCCGCCATAGGCGAGGTTTCGGAGGAGCACTTCGACGAGATCTTCGACCTCAACGTCAGGGGAACTCTGTTCACCGTGCAGAAAGCCCTACCCCTCTTTAACGACGGAGGGTCGATAATACTCAACGGCTCTATAGCGTCCATAAAGGGATTCCCCGGGTTCGGCGTATACAGCGCAAGCAAGGCGGCGGTGCGCTCCTTCGTCCGCACATGGACGACGGACCTTAAGTCGAGGAACATCCGGGTCAACGTGCTCAGCCCCGGCACCATCGATACGCCCATGCTTGAGCTCGTCTCGCAGGAAGCGAAAGACTACTTCGTTTCGCTGATCCCGAGGGGGAGCGCCGGGCGGCCCGAGGAGATAGCGACGGCGGCTCTCTTCCTGGCGTCGGACGATTCGAGCTTCGTCACGGGCACGGACCTCCAGGCAGACGGCGGGGCGTTCCAGGTTTGAGCCTGCGGGCAAAATATCGATAGCATATCCCGTTTCTTCCCTGCATCCTTTTAACAGTATCGTTACTCTGAATTAATAGAGGGTCAATAAAAGAACATGGGAAAAAACGGGATAGAGCCCGCGCTCGAAGTCGAAAAGCTGGAGAAGGTTTTCGGAACTTTCACGGCCGTAGATGGCGTGTCGTTCGCCGTCGAAAAGGGGGAGGTATTCGCCCTCATCGGCCCGAACGGTGCGGGCAAGAGCACGATAATCAAAATGCTTACAACTCTCCTTCCGCCAACGTCGGGAATGGCCCGGGTGGCGGGGCACGACGTCGTGAAACAGCCGACCGAGGTAAGGAAGAGCATCGGCTACATACCGCAGCTCGTGTCCTCGGACGGGGCGCTCACGGCGAGGGAGAATCTGCTGCTTTCGGCGAGGCTCTACGGAGTGCCGCGCGCCGAGCAGGAGGGGCGCATACGGGAGGCGCTCGACTTCATGGGGCTCGGGCAGTTCTCCGACCGCCTCGTCAGCAGCTACTCGGGCGGCATGATAAGGAGGCTCGAGATAGCGCAGAGCATGCTCCACCGCCCGTCCGTCATATTCATGGACGAGCCGACCGTCGGCCTCGACCCTGTGGCCAGAAAGGCCGTCTGGGATCACGTCCGCGAGCTGAAAGAAAAATACAGGATGACAATAATCCTGACGACACACTACATGGACGAGGTGGAAGAGCTCTGTGACAGGATGGCGCTCATTCAGCACGGGCGCATAGTGGCCATCGACACCCCGCACAGGCTTAAGGAAGGCGTCGGCGAGGGCGCGACTCTCGACGATGTTTTTGCGAAATACATGAGCTCGTTCGAAGAGAATTCAGAGGGAGGGAATTATAGTGAAGTACGTCGTAACCGCAGTTCTGTCGCATCCCGCGGCTAGGCTGACGAGGACGGTATCGGACTACACGATGCAGGTGTACGGGGTTTTGTGCTCCGAGCTCCAGAAGATAAGGCACGATCCGATTGAGCTCTTCACGAGGGCGGTGCAGCCGCTATTGTGGCTGCTCCTCTTCGGCGTCGTAATGCTGAAAGTGAGGGGGCTCGCGCCAGAGGGCATGAGCTACCTCGATTACCTTTCGGCCGGAATACTCGCGCAGAGCGTGCTCTTCGTGGCAATATTTTTCGGCATATCGGCCATATGGGACAGGGACCTCGGAATCCTCCACAGGATGCTGGTGAGCCCAGCGCCACGGTCGGCGATCGTCATAGGCAAGGGGCTCGCGGCGAGCGTCCGGGGGATGCTCCAGGGCGGCGTCGTGTATGTCGTGGCCGGGCTAATGGGAGCGAACCTCAACCTGTCGCCGCTCAACATCCTGGGCGTCATGGCGCTCATAGGTTTCGGGTGTGGACTCTTCGCGACGCTCTCGCTCGCAATCGCGTGCATCGTGAAATCGAGGGAGAGGTTCATGGGCATAGGGCAGCTCATAACGATGCCGGTCTTCTTCGCGAGTAACGCGATATATCCGATCGCACTCATGCCGGATTGGCTGAAGACCGTATCGACGTTTAACCCGCTGACGTACCAGGTGGACGCTCTCAGGGCGCTCATGATAAACGGCGCCCATTCGCAGTTCGGCATAATGTACGACTTCGCTATTCTGTTCGTGATATGCATAGCGCTGGTCATTCTCGCCAGCAGGCTTTACAGCAGGATGGTGGCGTAGTGGCGCAAAGGGGCATTGCTCGACCACAATGTAAATGCTTGTATTTTTCTTTAGCATATTGACCGAGTAGACGGTCGGTTTATACTAATCAAATGACCGAACGAAAAGACAAGGCTGAAGATACAAAACGCCGTATATTACAAGCAGCATACCAAATCGTGCGCGAGGACGGCATTCAAGCTTTGTCCTCAACTAAAATTATTAAAGCCGTCGGGATCAGCCAGGGCGGATTTTTCCACCATTTCCCGCAAATCGAAGACTTATATCTCTACATGCTCGATCAGATGATCCGGCAAATGGACGCGGAGCTGTCGCCGAAAAATTCAAATCCTTTCGAGAATTTGTACGAAACGCAACCAACTATACAATACAGCTTCTCGATCAATCGCCGGAAACCATTACTACGCTTTTCTATTTTTTAAGTCAGAGCAGCCATAAACCCGATTACCGGGAACGTCTTAAAGCCATGCTGGATGCGGCTTTTACCCACTGGGCCGATGACACGGACCATTATTTCGGCCCAACCATATCGAAGTCGCAGAAAGACCGCCTCATACGCCTGCTGGATATGTATTTCTGTGGATTCAGTTTTCATTATCTGGTGCTCGGCGATCCGAAACTTTACCGCAAAATTTCAGATGATTTTGCCGACATGATTATCAATTCAATAGAAAGGGAAACATCATGAATTGCGATTAATGGCTGCGGCATTGCCGGGCCGGCGGTGGCCTGGTGGCTTGGAGAATACGGATATCAGCCGGTGCTTTTGAAAAGGCCCCGGCGCTGCGGACCGGCGGCTACATGATCGATTTTTGGGGCATGGGATACGACATAGCCGAAAAAATGGGCGTCCTGCCCGCTATTAAAGAAAAAGGGTACAAAATCGAAAAGCTGAAAATCGTCGGAGATGAAGGCGAGGAAAAGGCTCATCTGGATATTCAGGCGATGAGCAGTGTAGTTGATAATCGTTTTACCAGCGTCGCGCGCAGCGATGTTTCCAAAGCTCTTTATGATGCCTGCGGCGATATCGAAACGCACTTCGGCAAACACATCACTGCAGTTGAGCAAACAAAGATTGCGCTGTGGTCGAGCTTTCCGACGGCACCAGAGAAAAATTCGATCTGGTGATTGGGGCGGACGGCCTGCACTCGGAGGTGCGGTCCGCAGCCTTCGGCCCCGAGGAAGATTATGCGCGGGACATGGGCGTGTATGTGTCCGCTTATACAGCGGAGGGTTATCAACCGCGTGAAGAGCTTGCTTATATAATGCACCAGGGAGTTAAAAAGCAAGTTGCGCGGGTTTCCCTGCGTGACGATAAGACACTGTTCCTTTTGACCTTCCGCTCGAACTGACCAAAAGCGCCCCTCAGGATACAAAGCAAGAAAAACAGCTGCTGCGCGATGTTTTTCACGACCAGGGATGGGAAGTGCCCGCGATTCTTAAACGTATGGATGATACCGATGATTTTTATTTTGACCGTGTGAGCCAGATTCAGATGGACCATTGGAGCAAAGGGCGAGTGGCCCTGCTCGGCGACGCAGCGGCTTGCGTTTCTTTATTGGCGGGTGAGGGAACGGGGCTGGCGTTTGTCGAAGCTTATGTGCTCGCCGGGGAATTACGCCGCGCGAACGGTGATTACAAAGAAGCTTTCCGTCAATATGAACAGCAGTTACAAGAATTTCTTAAAGAACAAGCGAAATCCGCACGCAAAATGGTGTCGTTTTTCGCTCCTGACAACGGCTTTGAAATGTGGCTTATGCGCACTGTAGTTTCAGCATTGTTTATTCCGTTCTTATCAAAATTCCTGCTGGGGCGATGCTGCGTGACGTGTTTCATTGCCGAAGTATTTTCGAGTTCCCTGTCTGTAGAATTTCTTTCTTAGCCAAGTTCTGCAGATTGTTGGTTGCCACCATGATAGGCGCACGGCCGTTTCCTTTACAACCGGCCTGTTGAGCCGGATTCCCGTTCAGGCTATATTACCACTTAGCACACTGTTACCTTAAGGAGACCGGCATATGAGCATCCCCGAGGGACTCGAAAAGGCGCTTGGATTCGGATTCATGGACGCGATATTCACGAGGCGGTCGAGGCGGTTCGGCCTGGGGATGGAGATAAAGGAGGGGACGCTCGCGCACAAATCGCGCCACGAGCCCGTGCCGCTCACAGAGCTGGAAGAAGCGTTTCTCATATGGGCCGGGACGGGTATGACCGGCCTCTCGCTCGGCGACCTGCCGAGGACGGGCATATCGTGGCTCTTCCAGTGGACGGGCGAGCTGGCCGTGCTCGTGCAACTCGCATTCGACGAGCTCTTCTACACGAACGACAGCGGCGTTTATATGGTGAAGCTCCGACGCCATGCCCGGGCCGGGCGAGACGTCGATATTCCACGGAAGTCCGAAGAGGAGAAGCTGGAGAAAGTCCTGGGCTTTTCCGGAAGAACCAGCTTAAGCTGGAGGACGGCCGCGCCGACCTCCCCAAAGGGCGAGCCGGGGCTCTTCGACTTTAACGCGTGGAACTGTAACCAGCCCGGGACGACATTCTTCGTGCCCGTGACTAACACGACCGTCGAGTACATGGTGCTCCTCTTTATCTACTTCGGCGCGAAGTACGGCTTCAACATAATCGACGAGCTCAACGGCGGGAGGTCGTGCGGCCTCGACAAGTGGATAGAGAAGGGATATATCCGGAAAGACGTCGAGCTTTCGCTGTTCGATCTAGAGCTCAGGGTTCTGACGACCCTCAACGTCGAGCAGGCGTTCATATGCCAGAACATGAACCTCGCGCTCCAGACGCTAGGCCTCGGCGGATGGGCGTTCACCGGGCTACTGCCGCACTACGCCCTCGGCGTGCATCCGGATTACAAGGGGCTTGGGTTTCGGTTCACGCACCCCGAAAAGACCGTCCGGAGCGCAAAGCCCCCCGTGCCAGTCGGCAGGGACGGCGTGTTCGAGGCGCTGTGCCCGCCCTACGTCTCCGACATGCGGGAGGCCGTGGACAGGTTCCTCGCCATGAGGGGGCGGTTCTGGGAAGAGGAGAACCCCTACCCTTACCTCGACCCGGGCGGCGTTCTCGAAGACGAGTACCATCCGAGCGAGGTCAGGATCGAGATCGTGAAGGACTTCTGCGAATACGTCTATGAGAATTACGGCAGGTTCCCGGCGTTCCTCGACCCGATGTTCACGAGGCTCGTCTTCCAGGCGCATCACCTGGACCTGGAATTTTACGACAAGTACTACACCGAGGGCGCCTACACGGAGATGCATAGGGACCACTTCAAGCTCTGGCACCCGGAGATGAAGGACCCGTTTTCGGAATAACCGGATTAATCCTTCCAGATCTTCACCTCTTCTCTGGAAGCACGATACATATTTGTGCATACACACCCTTACCTGCAGCTACATTTAATTCTTAAATAATATTGGTTTTATCGTTCATTCGGTGTAAAATCGTTGCACAAGCACTTATTTAAAGAAGTTAAAGGAGGATGAAATGACCAGAGCTTTCCTGGCTTCAATCTTTATAATCACAGCTATATTTTTCCTAACCACACACGTTCAGGCGCAGCAGCTTAACTGCCAACAGGCGAACGGTCTCATGTGGTGTTACAACCCTTCCGCATGCGGGCAGCCGTGTAACGATGTATGCAATACTATAAGCACTACCCCAATCCCCGATTCGATTGCCTGGTGGGAAGCCCAGAATACGGAACAGGAGTGTATTGAGATAAGCCGGGCCTTCGGCCTTGGAGACACGGTCGATTTTAACGACTATTTCTTTGCATGTCTTGAAGACGACGACACCGACGAGCCGCATGGACCAGGGCTACAGGCTCCGATCTATTGCTCGGCCGGCGCCGCATGCCCCGACCAGCACAGAAACGGCATGGACGCCGAGAATGTTGCATGCACTTCAGGAAGCTCACGGCGCTCTATTTGCCCGTGTAATATAGCGCTTCAGTCGATAGCAATCGACCCCGAGGACTCCACCAATGGAGTAGACACCGAACAAACGATCACCGCGCTCGTGACCATAAACGGGTCACCCGCTTCGGGCATCCCCGTCTTATTCGCCATCGAATCCGGGCCTAATGCGGGCGAAACGAGCAACCCCGGAAGTGGAGAGTGCTTCCCGAACGACGACTGCACGACGGACGGGAGCGGATTCGTAAGCTGGACTTACTTCGGCGACGCGCCCGGGACAGACACCGTCGCGGCGAGTTACCTGAACGGAAGCGTGTTCGTCGAATCGAACCGGGCGGAGATATCCTGGCTCAGCTCTTTGATTACTTCGATACCGACAGTTTCGGAAATAGGTCTTGCGGCCCTTGCGGGCGTGCTCGGAATAGCGGGGTACTTCGCGGTAAGGAGAAGCAAGGCCGCCGCCTGATTCGGAAAGCGGTCAGTCGCGATCCGGCGCGCCGAGCGGGAAGTACCGGCGATAAGGCCGCGCTTCTTCGATCACACGGGCGAACGAAGGCCGGGCGTTTAGGCGGTCCCTGTATGCGCGGACGTTCGTGAAGTCCGGGCCGATACGATGCGCCCAGTCGGCGTAGAACAAGGCCGGGGCCGCCGCGCAGTCTGCGAGGCTGAAGCCGCCGCCAGCCGCCCATTCGCAATCCTCCATCCGTTCCTCAAGCCACTTATATGCCGTATCGAGCATGGCGCGGGCGTCCGCCGCTCCTTGGCGTCGCGGCCGGCCGGCTCGCGGAGGGCGTCGAATACTATAGTCTGCATCGGGGTATGGATATAGTTGTCGAAGAAGCGGTCCATGAAGCGAACTTCGAGGGCATCTTTCCCGTCGGCGGGGATCATACGCGCCGGGCCCGGGTAGTGAAGATCGAGGTACTCGATAATGATCGTCGCTTCGGCTATAGCCCGTCCGCGGTCGAGCAAAAGCGGGAACTTTTCAGCGGCCAGAGCGCCTCGAACTCGGCAAAAGTCGAAGGATCGGACTGTTCTAGTATGCGCGGCGTGAAGGGCGTCTCGTTCTCGTGAGAGAAATCAAAACCTTCTGACAGTAGGAAGCGAACGGGTGAGTGAATAAGACAGGCTGCATTTTCTAGGGACCCTATTCCGGGCTGACTGCGTTAGTCGTACAAACCCACCTGACAATATGGCAGCCGCCCGTCCACGACCTGCAGGAGTCGAGTGCTTTGTGCTGCGCCGTCCCGAGGGAGTCGCCCCAGCCGGTGCCGTAGCCTATGTCGCCAACCGCCAGCGCTCCGCAGCCGTTTTCGAAATCTACCACAGCCTTGCAGTCCTTCTTCTCCGCGCGCTGCTTGCATTCCTCAACGGCCCCACTGCGGGCGGAATCCTTGTCGGCGTAGTCGAAAACGTATCCGTACATGCGCGTCGAAGGCGAAAAAGCGATCGCCCCGAAGCGGCTCGACGAATCTTCGGCGCGGGAAGGCTCCGGCAATTCGGCCAGAATAATTCCGATAGATAGTATAGTCAGTGTATAAAGCAGCTTCCGGTTCATGGTTAACTTCCTCCATAAAAATTACTACCCCGTTCTCACCCCTTCATCACTGCCTGTAATGATTATAGTATTAAAAACAGCGGTAATCCACAATCTGTTTCGGCTCTTTAAAGGTCGAGTGGGAGGCCGTTCCGGGAGAGGTTTTTGTTCTTGTACCGCTTGTCACGGGTGATGTCCTTGCCGATCCACTTAGGCGGGGTAAATGTGGAGGCGGCTTCGGAAGATTCGAATTCGACCTCGGCAGTGACGAGCCCTTCGAGCTTACCCGAATAGACGTCGAGCTCGATAATGTACGGGCCGTGGGGAATATCGTAACGGAGTTTTTCGATCCGCCTGCCTTCGGTGAAGGGCCAGAGGGCGTGGAAATCCTTTTTGCCTATGCGTATTTCGACCTCGTATCGTTCCAGATTGCCGCCTGATTTGACTGTCAGGAAGAACTTCCCGTCCTTTTCCTGAGCCTGACCTCCGTCCCGTCTTCGCCTAGCGAAACGTATCCCTGCTTTATCTGATGGACTTCGAAGTCCGAAAGCCTGTCGGGCATTTGTTTCACGAGGAATTTGAGCTCTATTTCATCAGCCATAGGATTCCCTTAGGTTTCCGGCGGTGAGCTCTTTTACTTCGGCCCAGAGAGCGGCGTACGCCTTCGCGGAAAAGGAGTCCGGCGTATGAGCGGTGAGGGGCTCCCTGTATACGCCCATCCTTTCGACCTCGGATCTGTAGGGTATGACGCTTGCGAGCACGTTACGGTTTTCTGAAGCCAGCTTTTCCATCGTTTCCAGGTGAAGGGATTTTCGCCGCTCGGCCATAGAGAAGAAGGGATAAATCTTCGCCGCGTCGAACTCCTTTTTGTCGAGGAATGTGCCCAGCTTCTCGAAGGTCAGCATCGAAAGCGGCGTCGGGACGAGCGGGACGAGGACTACGTCGGCCGCGTTCAAGACGTTCTCGGAGACGAGCGAGATGCCCGGCGGGCAGTCTAGAAAAAGGTAGTCGTATTCGTCAGACACCTCGGAAAATATTTTTTTCAGCCTGGTCTTGGATTTTTTGAGATCGTCGAGCGCGAGGTCGAGATTCCTGAAAGAGAGCTTCGAGGGAAGGAGGTCGAGGCCCGGGTAATCCGTCCCCTTTATGTTTTCGTCGATGCTCCGCCCGCCCTTTATGAACTTGTTCGAGTTGAAGTTCTTCCCGGCGCGGATACGGAAGTACCACGAGCTCGCGCCCTGCGGGTCGAGGTCGCATATGAGCGTTCGGAAGCCGTCTAGCGAGGCGAGGTGCGCGAGGTTGACGGTGGCCGCTGTCTTGCCGACCCCGCCTTTCATGCTGTAAAGGGCGATCGTAATCATAAGACCATACTCTAATTACCCGAGAGCATTTTATCAAACAGGTCCTTCGTTTCCGGGCCAGAAAATTCGGCGAATCGCGACGCGAATTCGGCGCGGCGTTCTTCTTGCCGGGAATACAGGCACGAGATGAGCCCTCCCGCGGCTTCTACTATTCCCCTTTCGTCCGCCGAGTCCGCGGGCACGAGCGAAAGGAAGTCCTGAATACTCCCCTGCTGAACGTGGAGGTCATTGAAGTCCCCCAGATTATCCTGGAGGGATTTTAACTGCTTTATCGCCCGCTTCGTCTCGTCGCCGGGGAAGAGCGATTCGAAGAATTCGAGGTAGTACCGGAGCTTCTTGCATTCTATCCTGAGCGTGTGGAGGTCTGCGTCCGGGGAGTCGTCCGTTATAGCGCCGCCGAGGGCGAGGGCGTTTTTGTACCGCTTCCTTATGCGTTTCCGTGCGAGCTTTATAACGGGCTTTCGGGCATTCTCACCCGTGCCCGACGATTCCGGGGAATCGAGAAAGACCTCCCACGAAATGAGTATCCGGCGGTATTCGTCCGATTCGACGAAGGCTTTGAATTCCTGGAACGCCTTTTCGCGCTCGTCCGCAATGAGCGCGAAGAGAGAGTCGAGGCCGGGACTTAACGACGGGGGAACCATCGCCGCGTACTTCTCTTTTCCGAGAAGGTATATGTCGAGGTCTCGAAGACGGTTGGTCATCTTGCCGAGCGTACGCAGGGCATCCTTCCAGTGCTCCCTTTCTTCTTCCGTGTATATGTCCTTCGTGAGCGTAAGGGCCGAGCGCGAGCGCCTGACCGACACGCGGAAGTCGTGGAGGAACTCGGTGTCGATGTCGCGTAGCATCCCGTCCTCGTTCTTTTTCACCGTTTCGAGGAGCGTCCTCAATATTTTCCTGATAGCCTTGCCCGACGGCATGTCGGGATCGAGCGAAACGGAGACCTTCGACGAATACGTGCCGATGTTCTCGCCCCTGGCCTTGAGCGAGGCGGATAGTATGTCGTCCTCGCCGGGCTCGAGCCCGAGGCCCGACAGAATCTTCGTCAGCTTTTCGAATTCGGCTCCGTACCCTCGTATGGGCTCGGCCTCGAGTATCGCCGCCCTTACCGGTGCGGCTTCATCCTCCGAAACCGATTCGACGAGCCTTACGCGGACTACCGTTTTTTCCTCGCTGTCGAGAAGCGCCCACGACCGTGTATGCCTCGTGATCGTAACCAGTGGGAGGACGGCCCTTATCTCGCCGGCCTCGCGGAGCACGTCTCTCAAGCGGCCATCGGGGAAATCGGCCCACATTAGATACGTGGCGCCGGTTTGTGGAACTGCCCCCGTCGAGACGGCTTCGCGCCCCTTTTCACGGAGATGAAAGCGTTTGGCCTGCTTCGTAAGGAACCAGCCGCTTTTGTAGAGCGCGCTGTCGAACGTGTCGTAGTAGGTCTCCTTCACCGTCGAGGCATCCCCGGACGAGATAGAGAAGGCTTGTTCCAGCGCCGCTTTTATCTCATCAAGCCGCGTCGGGTCAGAGATAGAATAATATTCCGTTTTTTGCAATACCGTTTCCCTGTTTCCGGAATTTTGGTCCCCCGGGTCTCCCGTTAAGGGCGTCTTCGGATGCGTGGACATCTTCGGGACCATAAGCATTATATTACGGAATTATTAAGGGAATATTAAGATTGCGTGAACTTTCTGGTTATTTTGTAACCAGTGCAGGCGTTTGCAAGTCGCAGTTACGTTAATTGCATCTGCACAGTCCCGTTCCTCGGGTAGCTGCATACGAGAGAGTGCCGGGGACTACTTCGGCTCGGGCATAGGGCCGGGGGGCTTTGGGACCTGGCACCCAGTTGCGCAGCACCGTCCGGGCTGCTTCGAAGCGCTCTGCCCGCCTGTAAGCACACCCCTGTCGAGGAGGTTCTGGACGAGCTCGGCCTTCTCCAGCACGGGGTAGTTCCGCCAGATCTCACGCTTCATCGCCTCGGGCGATCCGCCGCCGTGTAGCGATATGACCGAGTACCAGCCGCTCTGTCCGGAGACCGTCAGGTCCTCTATCAGTCGCGCAGCTTCCATGCGCTGCTCCATGGGAATATCGGAGCGTCCGCCCAGCACGGCCGTCAACGAGGCCCTCGTCTCGGGGTTATGGTCTTCGTCCGGGCCGGGCAGAGCTACGATAAGTCCGCCTGAAACGTAATGGGCAATCCGTTGCATGTCGTAAATTTTTGTCGCCAGCAGGAGCTTCCCGATATTGGAGAATACAGTGTCCGGCATCACCGAACCGGCTGGGTCTTCCGTGCAATAGACAGACGCCGCCACCCCGCACGCGAAAAAGCTCTCCGTGATCGTGATGAGGTCCACCATCTGCTCGCGTATGTGTCCGTGCCTGTCCGGGTCGAGCCCGTTAGCCTCGACCATGACCGCGCCCGCCCCGATGAGGAGGTCGCCGAATCCGGCGCGCGCACCTATGCAGGAGTGACGGTGGTGCGTGGCGTAGGACGTAGTGAGGAAGCCGCCCTCTTCGTATTCGCCCGCGAGAAAGACCCTTTCGTGGGGGACGAACACGTCGTCGAAAACGACAACTCCAGTCGATTGTCCGTACTTCGCAGAGAATTTCGCCGCAGCTTCGCCTGGTCGTCCCGCCGGACGCGCTACAATCGTTACGCCGGGGGCGTCCACGGGCACGGCGCAGCAGACGGCGAAGTCCGCGTCTTCTTTCGTGTGAGTGCGGCAGGGCATAACGAGGAATTCGTGGACGTACGGCGCGCCCGTAACTATCGCCTTGGTACCGCGTATTACGATGCCGTCCGGGCGGCGCTCTTTTATGTGGACGTATACGTCGGGGTTTTCCTGCTGGCCGGGACGTTTCGAGCGGTCGCCCTTGGCGTCCGTCATCGCCACTGCAAGCGTGAGGTCGCGCTCCTGTACTTCGTGAAGGTAATTGAGAAAGCGCTGCGAGTAATCGGTGTTATGCGCGTCGTCCGTTCGGCGCGTCGCCTGGAAGATTCCGTTGAGCGCATCGTGCGTAAGGTAGCGCATGGCGCAGCCCGATACCTTGCACACGAGCCGGACGGCTTCGAGCTTGCTCAGAAGATCGGTCGAATTTTCATTGATGTGGACCATCCGGTTGACTGTCTTGCCGGAGGTGCCCTCACGGGCCGTCATTACAGGGAGGTATTCGGGTACATGAGCGAAGTCGTACGTTATGCCGATCGCGTTAATGCCAGGCGCGAGAAGAGGCTCGTCCGGGACGCTTTCGACAGCGCTCCCGTTTATGAACACGCGCGGCTTATAAGCGCGCAAGGATTCGCGGTAATCGGATGCCGTCATCAGCATATGACATTCCCCCTGTGCCGAGTACTTGCACTAAATTCTAACAGTGTTAGAATTATTGTCAACTGTAATATTAGAAGGTTGACAATGGCCGTTACGAAGACGAAGAGCCCGGAAAAGCGGAGACGGAGGGGTCGGCAGGAGGCCGTAAGCGAGCACAAGCGCGGGCTTATACTGAGAGCCGCGCGCGAGGTGTTCGAGAAGGAAGGGCTCGAAGGGGCCAGCATCAGGGCCATCGCGGCACGGGCCGGTTACACGGCCGCAGCCCTCTACTTTTACTTCGACTCAAAGGAGGCGGTTTACGCAGAGCTCCTGAGGGTTTCGCTCTCCGAGCTTGGCAAGGCGGTTGACGAGGCCGTGTCCGGCACGCGTACGCCCGAAACGCGCCTGCGTGCGGCGGCCATGGCGTTCTACCAGTTTTATGCCGATAATCCGCGCGACCTCGATCTAGGGTTTATCTCTTCAGGGGCGGGATGAAGCCCGTCGGGCTCGGACGCGAGCGGGACAAGGCGCTTAACGCCGGGCTTGAGGCTGCCCTCCGTCCGATAGCCGAAGCGGCGGAGGCCATGGGGGCGCCGCGTGACGAGGCAAACCTCCTTATGGTGGATATGTTCGCACATGCCTCGGGGCTTCTGCTTCTCCTCCACACGGGGCGCATACGCATGTTCGGCGCGTCGGCGCCTGCCCTTATGGAAGATTACATTCGTTACAGGACTGCAAGAGTAGGAAAGTAAAGACTCACAGCTTCAGGACCTTCGCACCCCTTATACGCCCTTCTTTTAGTTGAATGAGCGCCTCGTTCGCATCTTCGAGGGTATTCCTCGATCTCGGGCCTGAGGTTTATCTCTGCCGCGATCTTGAGGAAGTCGGCGGCGTCGCGGCGGCTGACGTTGGCGACCGACTTTATCTCCTTTTCCATCCAAAGATCCCGCGCGTAGTCGAGCTTTAGGAGGTAGTCCTTGTCGGCCTCTTCTTTACGTATCGCGTTTATGACGAGCCGTCCGCCCGGGGCCAGATTCTTAAGCGCCTCGACCACCGGTTTCCAGACCGGCGTCGTGTCGATGATCGCGTCTAGCTGTGCGGGGGCGTGTCCCCGGTATCTCCCGTCCATATCGCGCCCAGGCTTTCGGCGAACTCGCGCTCTGCCTCACTCCGGGCGAAAACGTATATGTGCGACTGGGGGTAGAGATGAAGCGCAGTCTTAAGGACGAGGTGCCCCGACGCTCCGAAGCCGGTGAGCCCGAGCGCCCCGCCGTCAGAGAGGTTAGACAGCCTGAGCGACCTGAGCCCAATAGCGCCCGCGCACAGAAGAGGCGCTGCCTCGGCGTCGAGAAGACGGACGGTATCGGGTAGACGTATGAGTCACGGGCGAGCATGTATTCGGCGTAACCGCCGTTACGGTCCCTCCCCGTAGCCAGGAATTCCGGGCAGAGGTTATCGTCGCCCGTAGTGCAGTAGGCGCACTCGCCGCAGGAGGAAAATATCCACGCCGCCCCTACCCTATCCCCCGGGCGGTGGAGCGCGGCGTCCTCGCCCGTATCGACGACCGTTCCCACAACCTGATGGCCTGGGATAACCGGGAGATCCGGTGGCAGGGTCCTTCCTCTATCTCGTCGAGCTCCGTGTGGCAAACGCCGCAGGCGAGACGCGTATAAGGATCTCGTCGCCTTCCGGGACGGGAACCGGGAGGTCTGCCGCCGCGAGCGGAAGGGTGTTCCGCCCGACCGGCTTAACTTCGGTTATCATCATCGCTTTCAAGGCATCATCCTCCCCGGCGGCTTTTTACTGGTCCACGATGAGGCCGTCCTTTATCTCGTAGACCTTGTCGGTCTTCTCGGCGAGATCCGGCTCGTGGGTTATCATAAGTATAGCCCTTCCCTTCTTGTTGAGCTCGAAGAATACGTCCATGACCATGGCCGAATTCCTGGAGTCGAGGTTGCCAGTGGGCTCGTCGGCCATGACTATCTCGGGGTCGTTCGCAAGAGCCCTCGCGATGGCCACCCTCTGCTGCTCGCCGCCCGAAAGCTGATACGGCTTCCTGGCTTCCTTGCCCTTGAGGCCGAGGTCCGCGAGAAGGGAAAAGCTCCTTTCCCTCGCTTCTGTGCGCCCGACGCCGTGCTTCAGCATGGGGACAATGACGTTCTCCGAAGCAGTGAGCTCGGCGATGAGATAATGGAACTGGAATACGAATCCGATTTTACGGTTCCTGATGTCGGAAAGGGATTTGCTGTCCGCAAAATCAACCTTATGTCCGTCGACGTAGACTTCGCCCGAGGTCGGCGAGTCCAGAAGCCCGAGGACATACATGAGCGAGCTCTTGCCCGAGCCCGACGAGCCTACGATGGAGGTGAAGTCCGCTTTTTCGACGGCTATCGATATGCCGTTCAGTATGCTGCTTTCGCCGATGGACTTATGGAGGTCCCGGCCTTCCAGTATTACGCTCATACGCTTGACCTGAATATATCGACGGGGAAGAGCTTGGAAGCCCGCCACGACGGATAGAACGACGCCAGGAACGAGAAGAGCATCGCGAACAGAAAACCGTACACGAAAAACGCCGGGCTTCTGTCGAGGACGAACCCCTTCGTTCTTATTATGCCGACTATGTCGAACCTGAGCGACGCGAGCCACTCCTGGATGAGATAGCCGAGGAGGCACCCGAGGAGCGCCCCGATAAACCCGACGAGTATCCCCTGTATGACAAAAATTCTCGTAATTTCCTTGTCCTCGTAGCCTATCGCTTTGAGTATCGCTATGTCCTTTTTCTTTTCGAGGACGGTCATCATCATGATGTTGAATATTCCGAACGCCGAAACGATGAGTATCGCGAAGACGATCATGTACGTGATCATGTTCTGCATCTTGAAGATCTGCAGGAAGTTCCGAAACGCCCTCTGCCAGCTTTCCGCGTAGTAGCCGGTGTCTCGGGACATCTCCGTGGCTATGCTTTCGGCGTCGTCTACGTCCACGAGCTTTACGATGAGCTCGTTCACCTCGTTGGGCTTGTCGAGTATCGCCTGGAGCGTCCGCATGTTGAAGTAGACCCTGGTTTTATCGATGCTGGTTATGCCGGAGTCGAAAAAGTCCGCGACCTTGAGAGTGTAGAGCCCGCCCGCCGGTGAGACTATCGTCACCTTCTTTCCGATCTCCTTGACGCCGAGGTCCCTTGCGAGCTCTTTTCCGAGTATGACGCTGTTACGGTCGGTGATGAGCTTGTCGAGGTTTTTGTGCTCGAGATAATCATCGACGACGGAGGCCGACCTTTCGAGGGTGGGATCCACCCCTATCATGCTCACGCCCTTGTCCTTGGTGCCGTAATTTATTATGCCCTCGCCGGTCAGATGGGGCGCTATGCCCTTTATGCGGGGGTCCGCGGAATATTGCTTAAGAAAATTGCTGTAGCCGATTATCTTGTCCTTGAGATCTTTCGGACGCGAGCCGAGGACGTCGGCGACAACGTCGTCGCCGTAAGCGGCGCGGATTATCCTGCCCTCGTCGTCCTCTTCCTGTACTTTGAGCGTGATGTGGGCGTTTATATCGACGGCCTGGCGGATGAAATAGAGCTGAAAACCGTTCATGACGGCGCTCATGGATATGAAGGCCGCGACGCCTATCGCGACCCCGAGCGTGGAAACGAGCGCCTGCCGCTTCCTTTCGGTCAGCAGCTTGAGCGCTATGAATACTATGGGGCTCAACGCGTAATTATCTCCTCGTTCTCCCCGACGCCCTTTTTGATCTCGACGACCCCGTCAGTGTTGGCCCCGGCCTCGACGGGGACCTTCACCTTCTTTCCGTCCCTGACCACTTCGACGTATCCCTCGTCCACCGCTTCTTCGCTGACGAAAACCCCTTCCCTGTCGTCGATGATAATGTTGCCCTCGACCGTTATGCCGACCGGTATGCCGGGGGGATAGTCGTTTTCGGCCTTGACCTTGACCGTCCTCGATACCCTGTCTGCCTCGCTTTCTATGACAGTGAGCTTCCCTTCGAATACCTCGCCGGGGTAGGCGTCGGTCGTGACGAGCACCTTCTGCCCGGGCCTGAGGAGCGGGACGTATTCCTCGTCCACCTGGAGCACGGTTTCGAGCTTGCCCGTATCGCCTATCGAGAAGAGAAGGTCGTCTTTAAAGACGCTGTTTACGTAGTCGCCCTCTTCTACGAACTTCCTCAGCACCTTGCCGTCCACGGGGGCCTTTATCTTGTGCTTTTCCATCTCCTCGGCGACCGTCTGCTCGGACGCGGTTAGCGAATCGAGCTCGGAATTGAGGGAAGCGAGCTGGTCTTTCAGCGCTTCGATCGACTTGGTGTACGTCTTCTCCGTGACTTCGACGCTCTGGCGGGCCTGGTCGTAGGCCTCCTTGGATATGATTCCCTTCTGGTAGAGGGACTCCCTCCGGGCGAAATTACCTTTCTCGATCTCGGTGTTCATCTTCCAGATGTCTATCTCGTCACGGAGCGCTTTCAGGAATGGCGAGTTTTCCTTCATCCTGTTCTCGACGAGCTCCTTTTTCGCCCTGACTTCCTTGAGCTGCTCTTCGAGCTTGTCGTTCCGGATGATGGCGACGACGTCGCCCTTCTTAACCTCGTCACCCTCGGCGACAAATATCTGCTGTATATACCCGGAGACTTCGGGCTTGATCTGCACCTTGCCTATGCTGTCCACGTATCCCGAGGCGTAAACGGACTTTATGTAGCGCCGTTTCTCGGCCTTTTCGACCCCGGTGCCGTCGTTCCCCGCGAAAACCAGAAAGTACAGAAGCCCCCCCGCGAGGAGAAGCCCTCCGATGATCAAATATTTTTTATTCATATAGTCAGTGTCCCGTACCGCTGCCCAGGCCCGTCTCCGTTATGTTCTGTCCTGTCGTCCGGGGGAGATGTTAACACTCCCCCGCGGGCCCGTATATCGCCCGTTTATGGACGCGAAATGTTTGCCCGATTCCGGCGCGTTTAGAGATGAGTAATAGAATAACATCAACCCGGCTTTTTCTGAGTGTTAAACCTATGTTTATTTTACTATTTTACCCGGATAGTGCACGTGGAGGAATGCGGGCCGGCATATGACGAAACATGAAAATTACCCGAAAAAAGTGCCATAAACTCGCAATATCGTGTCGTTTTTTGTGTATAATGTATGTGACGGTTTTCCACGAATAAAACCAGGCGGCGTTGTAATGGGCGTTCGGCTCGGCGTAATAATTTAATTTATTATTATTCTCGAAGGATTAGACCGGCTCTGTAATGAAACCAAGGAGGATTTTAAAGTGATTAAGAAGATCGTCTGGGCATCGGACGGGTCGAAGGACTCCCTTCATGCGCTGTCGCACGCGGAGAATCTGGCGAGGATGTTCGGCGCCGGGATAGTGGGGCTCTACGTCATCCCCGAGTATTTCGAAGTCAGCACAATAGACGAGTTCGAATCAGAAAGGCTCGATCTCCTGGCAAGTTGGATAAAGGAAAAGGAATCGAAGGGAAGCAACAGGCTCAGCAGCATCGCGGCAGAGATGCGTGAAAAAGGGCTCGATTTCACGACGCGCATAAAACAGGGCGTCCCCTACCACAGGATAGTCGAGACGGCCGAAGAGGAGAAGGCCGACCTCATAGTGATCGGCAAGGGAAAGTCCCACGAAAAGAACGTCATAGGCGGGACGGCGCTAAAAGTGCTCCGCCGCTCGAAGATACCTGTATACATAGCGAAGGGCGAAGAGCCGCCGACGGAGATAAAGAAGATACTGGTCCCGACGGACCTATACCGCATAATGTCGCGGGACCTCGAGGTAACGCTCAGCATCGCGAGGCAAATCGACGCCGACATATACAGCCTTAATATAGTCGTTACGGGCGAAGGGAAATACCCGCCGAAGCTTATAGAGCTCGCCAGGGGCGACGCGTATAACAAGCTCACCGAGCAGGTAGAGGACGCAAAGCTCGAAGACAGAATCAAAACGGTCGTCGAAACCGCGAGGAACGCCTGGACGGGGATCGTCAATTACGCCAAGCACAAGGAAATAGACCTTATAGTCATGACGACGTACGGGGATTACAAGATGAGAAAGGAAGACTTCCTCGGGAACGTAACCGAAAGAGTCGTCCAGGAATCGCACTGCCCCGTAATCACTGTAAGGCCTCTCTGACGCGCCGGGCGCGGGCGTCCGGCGCACGGACGCTGACGAAGCGGGCTCGTTATGCTAATATTATCTTCACCCGTCCGCCACATGGCCGGCACGGAGACACAAACGGACACTGGAAGAAAAACATATGAAAATTGACACGATACTATGGGCCACGGACGGATCGCAGGAGGCCGAGCTCGCGCTCGGATACGCGAAATACCTGGCCGGGCTGACAGGGGCGAATCATCGGACTCCACGTAATCCCCCTCCCCGGCGGGCTCTTTTTCGAAGCGCTCAGGGAAAAGGACGACGCGTTCGAGGAATGGCAACAGGGCATCGAGGCCCAGGCCGAGGACAGATTCGCCGACGCCAAGAAGGAGCTCGAGGAATCGGGCATACCGTTTGAGGGCGTGCTCGTCCGCGGCGAGCCGGCGGAGGAAATAATCGCCTTCGCCGAGAGAAGAAAGGCAGATCTTATAGTAATGGGCAAAGAGGACACGGCCTCCTCGAGAAGGTAGTCGTCGGCAGCGAGACGTCCAAGGTGCTTCGGGGCTCGCACGTTCCGGTGCTTGCGGCCAAGAGGACAAGCAGTTCGACGGCGGGTCCATAGAAAGAATAATCGTCCCGGTGGACCTTTCCGACGAGGCAGAATCGGCGTTTACGTATGCGCTCGACCTCGCCGAGCTCACGGGGGCGGAGGTTACGGCCGTATACGCGCTCAGGCTCGACATGTATGCCCAGGACATTCCGGCGGGGGCGCTCGATATAGTTATCAGGGAATCCTACTCCGAGCTCGCGAAAACGGCGGCCAAATTCAGCAAGAGCTACGAAGAATCCAAGGGCGTCAAGCTGTCCAAGCCGGTGGCTACGGACGTCGTGCACGGCATAAGCCCCGCCCTCTCCATTTCGCAGTACGCGAAGGAGAACGACGCCGACCTTATCGTTATACACGCACGGCAGGACGGGCATCGAGAGGTTCGTGCTTGGGAGCGTGACCGAAAGGCTCATCCCCGAGTCGCCCTGTTCCGTGATAGCGCTCAAGCCATAAAGTACTCAGCGGTACGACATGTCCAATAGCGAGAGCAAAGACAGGCAGGGGTTAATCCGCTTTCTAGGCTCCGCGAAGTCATATCCGCACGACCCTGGGGAGGTCACGCATCTCCAGACGCACGCCTCGGACGTGTTCGTCGCCCCGCCCTACGTTTACAAGGTCAAAAAGCCGGTCGATTTCGGCTTCCTCGATTTCACCACACTCGAAAAAGGAAGTATTTCTGTGAGCGCGAAGTCGAGCTCAACAGGCGACTATGCTCCGGCACATATCTCGGCGTAGAGGAGATAAAGCTCGGCCCGGGCGGGTTTTCATTCGGCGGCGGCGGGAAACGGTCGAGTATGCCGTCAGGATGAGAAAGCTCCCCGAGGACAGGTTTCTCAAAAACCTTCTCCACGGCGGGAAATGTTCGGGGGAGGATTTTAAACGCCTCGCGAAGAAGCTCACGGATTTTTACAGCGGGCAGACACCCGGCGGCGAAGTAACCTCGAACGGCTCCCCGAGAAGGTGAGGAGCATAATCGACGACAACGAGCGCACCGTCAAAAATTTTATCGGAAAGACGATCTCATGGACGTCGTGGGAAGCGATATATTTTTCCAACGAAAGGTTCTTCGCCGAAAAGGCCGCCCTCTTCGCCTCGCGCAAGGACGAAGGGTTCATAAAGGACTGCCACGGCGACCTTCACCTGGAGCACATCAACATCGGCCCGGACGGTATATGCATTTACGACTGCATAGAGTTTAACGACAGGTTCAGGCACATAGACGTGGCGTCGGACGTGGCGTTCCTCGCCATGGACCTCGACTTCAACGGCTATTTCGGCCTCGGAAGAGAGTTCGTCGCGGACATGGCGGGCGCTCTCGGGGAATCCTCAGCTGGCGTCCTCGATTTCTACAAGTGCTACAGGGCGTACGTCCGCGGCAAGGTAGGCGGCCTGACGTCCGTCGGCGAGGGAGTCCCGGAAGACGAGAGAAAAGAGGCAATTGAGACTGCGAGGAGATACTTCGGCCTTGCCTTGAGGTACGCCCTCTTCGGATCTTCGCCTATCGTAATAGTAACGTTCGGCGTCATCGGCTCCGGGGAAATCGACCTCGCCGAAATGCTGGCAAGGGAGCTTTGTGCCCCGTCGTATCGTCAGACAGGGTGAGGAAGGAGATCACCGGGACGGGCGAGACGGAGAGGAGGCGCGAAGGATACGAGGGCGGGATATATTCCCCGGAAACGACAGTGAGAACATACGAAGAAATAATATCGCGCGGGATGAAGGCGCTCGAGGCTCACAACATTGTCATACTAGACGCGAGCTTTTCGAAGCGGGGATGGCGAGATATGGTGGCCCGAAAATCGGCCGACGGTGGATTCAAAGTCGTATTCATAGAGACCAGGGCGCCTGAAGAAGTTCTGAGAGGCAGGCTCACAAAACGGGAAAAGGAAGGCACCTCCGTCTCGGACGCCGGGCCCGAGATGCTGAAGAGATTCACGGCCGATTTCGAGAGGCCGGACGAGCTGGGCGCGGGAAGGCTGTTCGGCGTCGATACCGACAGAGAGCCGGAAGAAGCCCTGCTCCGGCTTTTAAAGACATGATAAAGAAAAAGGCCTGAGAAGGCTTGCATAGCAGGTATATGCGTGTACCGTCATGAATAGAGCCCTACGCATCGGAACTGTCTTCCATGAATCTTCCTGAAAAACCTTACAACCACACCGTAGAAGAAGTGCTTGCCGAGCTCGGCGTAGCGCCGGAGTCGGGGCTTTCGCCGGACGAGGCCGGAAAGCGGCTCATGGAATTCGGCAAAAACCGCGTCGGCGAGGCGAAGACCGCCAGCGCGTGGGGCATACTTCTGAACCAGTTCAGGAGCCTGATAGTTCTCCTCCTGGCCGTCGCGGGCGGGGTATCGCTCGCCTTCGGCGATATTCCGGAATTTATCGCAATAATAGTCGTCATAATCATAAACGCCGGCATCGGGTTTTTCACCGAGCTCCGCGCGGCCCGTTCGATGGAGGCACTCGGGAAGATGGTGCTCGTCGAAACGACCGTAAGGCGCGGCGGCGGGACGCTGAGACTCCCGGCCGAAGAGCTCGTCCCCGGCGATATCTTGATACTCGAAGCAGGCGACGTCGTCCCCGCCGACGCGAGGCTGGTAAAAGCGTCTGGAGTAGAGGCCGACGAGTCTTCGCTCACCGGGGAATCCGTCCCCGTTCACAAAAGTTTGGAGGCCCTCACGGGGGATACTGTGCTCGCCGACAGGACGAACATGCTCTACATGGGCACGGCGCTCACCAGGGGCTCCGCCGAGGCGGCCGTCACGGCGACGGGGAAGGAAACCGAGCTCGGCCGTATAGGCAAGCTCGTCGAGGGCGCGGGCCACGAGACTACGCCTCTCGAAAGAGCCTCGACAAGCTCGGGAACCACCTTATATGGGCGACGCTCATCACGGCCGCCGTCGTAATCGCCGCCGGCATACTCCGGGGCCGCGATGTATTCCTGATGCTGGAGACGGGGATAGCCCTTGCCGTCGCGGCGATCCCCGAAGGCCTCCCCGTCGTGTCGACGATCGCGCTTGCGCGCGGGATGATGCGAATGGCGCGTATGAACGCCCTCGTAAACAGGCTGAGCGCCGTCGAGACGCTGGGATCGACGTCCGTCATATGCACCGACAAGACGGGCACTCTCACCGAGAATAAAATGACCGTCGAAATAATAGAAGCCGATGGGGACGAGCTCGAAATCGAGCACGCCGAAGGCGGCGTACGATTCCTCGTAAACGGCGCGGAAGCGGACCCGGCTTCGAACGAAGCCATACGGCGGACGCTCGAAATCGGCGTACTATGCAACACAGTACCGGTAGACTACGACGGCGAGGACGTAACGGCAGGGGATCCGATGGAGACGGCCCTTGTCGCGGCGGGCAGAGAAGCGGGTATCGAGAAGCAAGCGCTGCTCGAAAGATTCCCCGAGACGAAGCTCTTCGCCTTCGATAGCGCGGTGAACATGATGGCGACGGTTCATGGGGCGGACGGCGGCTACAGGACTGCTGTCAAGGGAGCGCCCGACTCTGTCCTCCGCGCGTCGGCATTTGTGCTGACCCCTGACGGAGAAAGGGAATTCACCGGGGAACAGAGGGAAGCATGGAAGAAGAAAAACGACGAGCTTGCGGCGAAGGGATACAGGGTTATAGCCCACGCGGAGAAGAATACGGACGGCGAGCCCGACAAGCCCTACGAAGGGCTTACGTTCCTCGGGCTCGTGGGCCTTTTAGACCCGCCCCGCCCGGACGTGAAGGACGCGATAGAGAAATGCATCGAGGCCGGGATAAAGGTCGTCATGGTGACGGGCGACCACCCCTCGACGGCGAAGAACATAGCGCTGGCCGTAGGGCTCGTGGACGACAGGAACGTCAGGCCCCTCCACGGGAGCGTGATAAAAAAGGTCGAGGGCCTTTCGGACGAGGACACCGAGGTTGTGTCGGACTCGCTCATTTTAGCTCGTGTGAGCCCCGAGCAGAAGCTAGAGCTAGTGAAGATGAAGCAGGAGAGCGGGCTCGTCGTCGCCATGACGGGGGACGGCGTGAACGACGCCCCTGCCCTCCGCCAGGCGGACATCGGAATCGCCATGGGGCTCCGGGGGACGCAGGTCGCCCGCGAGGCGGCAGACATCGTGCTGAAGGACGATTCTTTCGGGACAATCGTCAGCGCCGTCGAGCAGGGCCGCATAATCTACGGGAACATAAAGAAGTTCATCTTCTATCTCATATCGTGCAACGTGAGCGAGATAATGATTGTGGCGTTCGCGTCGTTCGCGCTGATACCGCTCCCGATACTCCCGCTCCAGATACTGTTCCTAAACCTCGTCACGGACATATTCCCGGCGCTCGCGCTCGGCATGGGAGAGGGGGACGAGCATATAATGAAGGAGCCACCGAGGGACCCGAAAGAGCCGCTCCTCTCGCGGCGAAGGTGGCTCGGCATAGCGGGGTATGGCGCGGTGATAACGCTGTCGGTCCTGGGTGCGCTTCTATATGCGATACACGGGCTCGGGTACGGCAGCGAGCAGGCGGTGTCCGTTTCGTTCCTGACGCTCGCCTTTGCGCAGCTATTTCACGTATTCAACATGCGGGACAAGGGCTCTGCCTTTGTAAACAACGAGATTACGCGAAACCCTTACATATGGGGGGCGCTCGGGCTGTGCTCGCTCCTTATAGCGGCGGCCGTGTACATAAAGCCGCTCGCGGAGGTGCTCAGGATAATCCCGCCCGGGATTGAAGGATGGACGCTGATTGCGGTAATGAGCCTGGCTCCGCTGGCGATCGGACAAATCCTAAAAGTATTCCGATGACGCTGCGGAGGGGAAACGTCGCTGTTTCTTATCGCATCCAGCCATGCGGAGAGTTTTGTATCTGCATGCAATGTTTAAACATTCCTCTCTTTAAATTACAATATTAAAATGAGCTATAAGGTGTCTGACAAGTCCAGGAAATTCCTGCAGAAGCTAAAAGACCGCGGAGACAGCGCACATGTGCCGTATACGTACAATCCGCCGCTCCAGCGGGCTATGGACATTTTATCCGTAATCCTGATCGTATCGGCGGTCCCCATCGCCTGCTACGCCGGCAAATGGTACTACGGCTTCATCCCCGTTTTTATCTCTATACTGATTTTTTCTATCAGGGAGCTTTTCGTTCAGGACGACAGGACGCTCATCAGAATATACGGCCCGCTCGGAAGGATAAGATATCTGTTCGAAGATACGTTCAGGGACAAGTATCTTCAATACTTCAACGAGACGAATACAAACGGGCGGCCCATCCCAGAATCGTCAGGGATTACATATACCAGAAGGCAAAGCACATAAAGCCTATCGCGAGCTTCGGAACCGAGCTCGACATGTTCGACCTCGAGAACACCGCCCAGTCCCACATGCTGCACAGGAACTTCCCTCGGCGCGTAAAAAGCCTCCTACGAAGTGATAATAGGCGAAGCGCCCGGGAGTGAGGCCGTTTAAAGTGACCAATACGATAAACGTATCCGCTATGAGCTACGGCTCCATTAACTGGAAAGCCGCCGAGTGCATCAGCATCGGCGCGAAGAACGTCGCATACGTGAATACCGGAGAAGGCGGGTACGGGCCACACGGCATTGCGGGCAACGACGTGATCTTTCAGATAGGAACGGGCAAGTTCGGGGTGGGGAAGAAGACAGTTTTGAACGACGGCACGGAAACACGGATCCTCGACGACGAGCATTTAAAACACATCGTACGCGACAACGACAATATAAAGATGATCCAAATAAAGCTGTCACAGGGCGCCAAGCCCGGGATGGGGGGCGTTTTGCCCGGGGTAAAGGTCACCCCGGAGATAGCCGCGGTAAGAAGGGTCGATCCGTGGGAAACGGTAATAAGCCCTCCTCAGCACGTAGAATGCGTGGGATCCACGCCGAAGGACTCGGTTCTGAAGACGATCGAGTTCATCAAAAGGGTCAGAAACCTTACGGGGCTCCCCGTAGGTATAAAACTCTGCGTGGGCAGGCTCGAAGAATTAGACCTCTTTATAGATGCGATGTTACACACTGGAGACGGCCCCGACGCCATACAGGTAGACGGCGCGGACGGCGGAACGGGCGCGGGCGAGAATATTTACCTGAACTATGTAGGCTACGGCAGCGCTTTCGAGACGACCTATTACCTGGACAAGAAGCTAAAGGAAGCCGGGATCAGGGACAGCGTAACGATTAGCAGCTCGGGCAAGCTTTTCACCCCGGCCCATGCCGCGCTTGCATTCGCCATCGGAGCGGACGTAATAGATACCGCCAGGGGCGCCATGCTCGCGCTCGGATGCATACAGTCGCTCAAGTGCCATACGAACGAGTGCCCGACGGGCATTACGACAAACAGCAAGTGGAGAATGCACGGAATTAACATTCCGGAGAAATCCACCCGTATACATAACTACCTATCTGGATTTCATCATGACATGCTGGAGCTCACGGAAGTTATGGGGCACTGCGACCCCAGGGACATAAACCGGGAGGACATACGGATAATAAGCTACAAGAACGTATTCGTCCGGTTCTTCGACGAAGACCCGTTCGGCGTGTATATGCCGATGAGCCGCGATATTGACGAAGCCGCGGACGACAGGCTTTATACCGGCATGAAAGACTGACCGGCCGAAATTCCTACGTCGTCGGGTCCGGTACGATCCTGTATATTACGCTGTTGCCGCTGTAAAACGGCTGGTAGTACGCCCCTCCGAATATGTAGTACGTCGTCCCGTTGATCGTCTTCGACTCCGCTCCGTTGGGAAGAGTCTGTATGGTGGCCCCTATCGGCGCATTGACAACCTGGTATCCCTGCGACGAATTCGAATAAAATGCGCCGCCGCAGTTGTAGTATTCGGACGACTGCACGTAGACTGTCGAGCAAGAAGGCGGAAGGGAAGTCACAACAGCCCCCGAAGGCGGGGGCACGACGACGTACTGTGTGCCCTGCGGCGCGTAATAGACGCCGTTGGTGTAATAGTACGGATCGCCCGATACGTATACCGTCGAGTAGGACGACGGCAGTGATGCGACGGCCGCGCCTACCGCGAGCCCGCCCGCGAACGCCCAGCCGGAATAGTATCCGCCCCACGTGTTCCAGTGGTCGTTCCAGTAGTCGTTGTAGTGGTTGTTATTGTAAACGTTTACGGTGTCGTTATTGAAGCTGTTTCTGTAATTGTCGTTTATGTTGTTATTGTCGACGTTCCGGTTGATGTTATTGTTATCCACATTCCGGTTCACGTTGTCGTTATCGATATTTCTATTGACGTTGTCGTTATTTATATTGCGGTTTACGTCGGTGTTGTCGAAGTTACGGTTGCCCTGGCTGCTGAAGCTGTCGCCCCTGTTCTGGCCGTACGAGCCGCCGCCGAAATCTCCCCTGTCGCCTCCGTAAGAGCCGCCCTGAAAGCCCCTGTAATCCCCGCCGCCACCGAAGCCGCCACCTCCGCCGCCATACCTTACGCTGCCCCCGCCTCCGCCGAAGCCGCCTCTGTCGAAACCTCCGCCGCCTCCCCTGAATCCGCCGCCTCCGCCGAAGCCGCCCCTCGCGTAGGAGTCAAGCGGCAATATCAGTGTGATCGTAAGCAGCACCGCGGCCGTAACCGTAAAGAATTTCGTTATCACTCTCATTTTATCTTTTTTCATATTGCCTCCCTTAATGCTCTTTCCTATTTATTCTCTTCCTGCATTTTAAGGAAATCGATCTTCACAGCCTCGGCCGGTATGTCCGGCTTGAACAGAGACGGATCGACGGACGGGTCTATGCTCCAGTGCGAGAATTCCGCAGAGTACTGGGGGCCGCCCGGAACCGTCTTGTAATTAATGACGAGCTTGCAGGGGAGCTTATCGGCCCCGTCGGATATCCATATCTGCCAGTCTATATACTTCTGTACGAATGCCAGATGCGTGCAAGTCTTGTTGTTAATTGTGCTTTCGCCTACTACAACCCCGGCGACCGCGTTTGTTATGAAGGCTTTGTACGAGTCCGCCGAGAGTATGTCGGCAAGGGGAATGGTCATGCCGTAATCGTTGATGAGAAAATCCATAGTCTCGTCTATCGTATCCGGGGTCTTGAGCGCGCCGTAGAAGCCGTTGTCCGGATCGAGAACCGTCATTTCGCTCCCGGTGTACCATATCTTGCGGTCCTGGATATCCCCGTCGAACGAGGCGTATACCTTGTTCGGCCTCTCGACCGTCACATCGACAGTACCGGAAAACTTCAGGAGTAGGCCTGACGGCATCAGCCTGTCGTAACTGACGTCGGCGGACACGGTGTACGTCTTGGCCTTGCTGAGGACCGCGCTCATAGCCTTCAGCAGATTGTCCGCCTCGGGGTCGATCACAGGTTTTATTTCAGTGGTTTTCGGGGGAGCCTGGGTTTCCTGCGCCGCCGCGGAGGGCGAGCCCGGAACAGCCGCCCCCGAAATGATAAACAGGGCAAAAATTAATACTGCAAAGCACCATGGTGAGAAATTCGAGCTTAACTCCATTCGGAGATACCTCCTTGTATGATTACACATTTTATACCCGTTTCGGCCCGAAAGGTAGGCGTTATTCTTCGTGGGCGTCGTGCGTCATGTCGCGCCTTACGACGAGGACCGGGCACGGGGACGTGAACATCACCTTGTGGCTCGTCGTTCCTACGGAAATTTCGCCCGTCGAGGTCGTAATCCCGTGGGAGCCGATTACGATGAGGTCTATGCCCCTTTCCGAGGCGACATTATTTATGACCTTCCACCTCTCGCCGATGATGATGTCCGTTTCGACCTCTACCCCCCTGCCCTCGAAGGCTTCCCTTTCGTCCGTCATCTTCTCGCCCATCTTCGCTTCGAGCGCCTCGTAAAAATCCCTTATTTCGTCGTCTATGCCGTCCGAGTCGAGGGGCTCGATTGCGTGGAGTATGGACACCTTGGCCCCAAGAGCTTCCGCCAGATAAAGGGCATGATCTTTTGCGGCGCTCATCGCCTCGGAAAAATCTGTCGGGAACATTATCTTCGCTATCTTCATTCGTATCCTCCTTCGCCGGGGGCAGCGCCCGGGTTATGCATGATTCATTTGGGTGAGTGGTCGAGAGCCTTCACGAGGCCGTTCAGTATGTCGGTCGTGGTCAGCATACCCTCGAGCGCGCCGTCGGGCCCGACGACGGGCAGCGCGTTGAACTTGTTCCTGCTTATTATTCGCGCCGCGTCCTTGAGGGTCGTTTCGGGGGAGACCGTCACAGGCTCGGGCGTCATGACGGCGGCCACCGTGAGCCCGGGGCCGGCTACCGTTTCGGCGACCGCGAGGCGGAGATCCCTGTCGGTCACTATGCCGAGGAGCTTCCCGCCATCGACCACCGGGACCTGACGGATCATCAGATCCGTGAGCCTGCTGAAAACAACGCGGACGTCCTCGCTCGGAGGAACCGTGAAAGGATCCTTCGTCATGTTGTCTTTTACGAGCAGCATATTCCCCCCTTTCTGCTATGAAATATATATGAAAAGTATACACTGAGCGGGCGTCTCTTTCGCCGTCCGCGCCAGGGAATGTTTCGGGAATATTTTATCAGAAGAAGGCGCCGGGCGCTAAACAGCCGGGTTACTTCTTTACGATGCCGTCAGAGCCGAGGACTTTGAGCGAAGACTTCACGGTCTCCCTGACGACAGCCCTGTACGACATCTTGACCACGCCGGTTTTGTGGAACAGGATAGCCCGCGTCAGCATGCCGGTTATGTAAGCCGCCCCGAGCTTTTCGTTAAGGCCCGAGAACTCGCCCGACTTTATACCGCTCTTTATAATCATAGAAAAGACGTCTACCGGCTTTTTAACGGTCTTGGGTATCTTACCGAGCTCGGTGAAATGGCCTACCATGATGTAGGCATAGACCTCGGGCTCCCGTTTGGCGAAGTCGAAGAACCCGTGGATGACAGCTTCTAGCTTCCCGGACGGGGTTTGGGCTTCCTGTGATTTTTTATCGAGCACTTCCCTGAACATGGACATGCAGTCCATGAAGAGCTTAAGGGCGAGGTCGCTCTTGTTTTCGAAATGGTTGTATATAGAACCTTCGGAAACCCCTGCCTCCCGGGCGATTTCCTTTGTCGTCGTGCCGGTTATTCCGTTCTTTATGAACAGCGAAAGCGCGGCGTTTCGTATCCGTTCAGCGGGTTCTGTGATCTTTCTACTCATGGAAAGTATCCTGATATTATTCCATGATGTTGCCAAATCCGCCAATTTCGGCATCCGGGCCGTAATTCGGATCGGCCTTGAGAGCCTCCTCGCTTCCGAAAGCTGCGATACCGTAACCCATGGGCGAGGCAATATCCGAGCTCTTCATATAGTGCGCCTTACGTGCGTCGATCCACCCGCCGGCGGCGAAATCGGCAACGTATATCCCGGACGCGATATCCTCTCCGCCGTCTGTCTTGAGCTCGGCGGCGAGGCAGCCTATGTCGTCGAACTTCTTCGCCTCTCCTTTTTTCGTCACGTACTCCGCGGCGAATCTCTGGTCGCTGATTATCATCCTGCACCTCTCGCAGACGTCCTCACCGTAGTGGACTTCCACGGGGCCGGTTTGCGGCTTGTCGCTACACGCCGTGAACGCCGCCAACAACAAAAGAAAGAGAATATATTTCATGGTTCTTCCCTCCTGAATACGCTGAATGACGCGAGCGCCAGACCGAAGGGCGCTATCGTCCAGAGAGCCATTATCGACATCAGCAAAAGCACCATCCCCTCCCTTCCGAACGTCCTTACGGCGTAGACGCCGACCGGGCCGAGTATCTCGTACCGGGGGCTCAGCGCCAGCACCGACGCTATCTTGAACACCTCCGCCGGGTTTAAGAGCGCCAGGACGAACACCTGCCTTATGCCGAGATCCATCGCCGCCGCCGTACCCATGACGCCAAGGTCGCCCAGTATGATGAAGACGAGCCAGAGGAAGACGGCTATGCCCGTCGCCCGCGACGCCTTCCGCGAATACACCGACACAAGCAGCCCGACGCTAAGGAGCGACGCCGCGAGAAGAGCCGAGAGGAGGGCAGTCATCAGGAACCCCGATGCGTCCCCTCCCCCGCCGCGAAGGGCCGCGCCTACCCCCGCGAGCCCGAAGCCGAGCGAAATTGATAGGCATATGGGGATGAATATCCCGACGAACTTTCCTGCGAAGACCTCGGCCTTCGTTACAGGGTGCGAGAGGAGGTATTGGAGCGTTCCGTTTTCCCTCTCGCCGGATATCGCGCCCGAGCCCGTGATGAGGGATACGAGTGGCACAAACAGTAGAACGAGATTAATGAGGCTAGCTGCAGTCCTGCCGTAGCCCGCCCCTTCCGTGAGCGCCCCTTTTTCGGGGGCGATTGCGAGGATGAGAACGGCGAGCGCGGAAAAGGATATCGTATTGAGGACGAACCACTTGTTCTTTACGGATTCCCGCGCTTCCCTGCCCGCGAGCATTAGAACGTTTCTAGCTTCCATTTCCGCCCGCTCCTTCTAGTATGCTTTCCATCGTGGGCTCCTCGACGCCGAACCCGAGCACGGGGACGCCCGTTTCCGCGAGCACCGTAACTGGGACCGCCGCGCCGCCCTCTTCGGCGTCTATAACCAGGCCGCTTCCGTTCCGGGAGCGGACCGCTATGCCGGCCCGTGCGAGCGCCTCCTCGGCGCGCGTCATATCGCCTTCGGGAACCCTCACACTTACCTTCGTACCCGCGCCGGAAATGCGCCTCAGGTTTTCGGGCTCGCCGTCGAAGACTATCTTGCCGTTCCTCATGACGACAGCCCTGTCGGCAAGATAATCCACTTCACCCAATCTGTGCGAGGAGAATATGACCGTATTCCCCTCTTCCTTATATTCCTTTATGAGACGGAGGAAGTCCGTCCTGCCGCCCGCGTCGAGGTTAGACGTAGGCTCGTCGAGGAGGAGGTACCGGGGGCTGGATAGAAGAGCCACCGCGAAGGAGAGCCTCTGCCTCATGCCGCCCGAAAGCTCTGAGGCGTATTTTTGGGAATGGCTCGAAAGGCCGGCCTTTTCGAGGACTGCCTCACACTCACCCGGCCCGGCGCGCCTTATGCGTCCGAAGAAGCGGACGACTTCGATCGCCCGCATGTCGTAGAATACGGGCTCCTGGGGCAGGTAGCCGATGAGCGCCTTGGCCTGCTTCGAGCCGCCCCGGACGCTGAGCCCGTTTATGGTTATATCGCCGGTGAAGTCGAGGAGGCCGAGCACGCATTTCAAAAGCGTGCTCTTTCCGGCGCCGTTCATCCCGAGGAGCGAAACCGCCTCGCCCTCGCGGGCCGTGAGGCTCACGGAATCGACGGCGGTCAGCTTCCCGAAGCGCTTCGTGACGTTCTTTATATCTATCAATGTTTGCCTCCGTGCCAGCCAAGCGCCGTGTATCCGAAGAAGACGAGTGGCAAAATGGCCATCGACGCCGAAGCCAGGAGAAGCCCGCGCGGCGTCTCGGACCGCCCTTCGGGCTCTATGACGACCCCGGGGCGTACGAGCGGGTGCTCGTCCGTGAGCTTCGGCACAGGCTTTATGACCGGGAAGGCCTTCGAGGCAAGCTCGAGCGCCTTCGACGCCGGGCTGTAGGCGAATATGCGGAGCGACGGGTTCTTGTCTACGAGGCTCTCGAACGAGGCTCTCGACTTTCATACGGTATCTCGCCCACGCCGTCGCCGTCCTCGTCGTAGCCGACGTAATCGCTCCAGAAATTGCCGCGCCCGTCCTTGGACCACACGTTACCCGAGAGAACGCCGCCGCCCCTCACCTCGACCTGCTCGTCGTTTCCGGTGAAGTTGTTCGCAACGAAAGCGTTTCGCCGGATCGACGGCATGACAGAGACGCCGATGTCGTTGTAGGCGATGACGTTCCCGTTTATATCGTTCCAGGCATCTATGAGGTAGGGCGAGTTATCGAGGAATATTCCTATGCGGTTGTCCGCGATGACGTTATCCCTCGCGACGACGCTGTCGAGGTCCTTGAAGCCGACGCCGTATCCAGTGCCGGTGCCCCGGTTGCCCGTGAACTTGTTCCTGAAAAATTTTATGTCCACGCTGTACATCAAAAACCCGCCGACGGAGTTGTTCTTGAACTCGTTGTCCTCGAACCGGTTATGGTTGCTCGACATGTAGTGAAGCCCGTAACGCCCTCCCTCGACGACGTTGCCCTTTAGAAGCGTGTCGCTCGACCACCATATGACGACGTCCCTTACGTGGGAAACGTGATTGTCGAGGATCTTCGTGCCCGAGCTGTACCATAGCCTTATGCCGTCTCCCCTCTTCGGGAGAGGCGCGTCCTTGCCCGTTACGACGTTACGGCTTACGACCGTGCCTTTGGGAGCCCTTTACGTATATACCGAAGAGGACGTCGTCCGAGCCTGTTGTCGTTTACGGTGGTTCCCGGTGCGTTCTCGACGAGAGTACGCCAGCGTCCTCTGCCGAGAGGTGAGAGCCCGACCCCGTTATCCTGAACCCTGGAAGACCGTGCCCTCGCCGTTTATCGTGACGACTGCCCGACCCCCGCCGTCGATTACCGGGCGGTCCTTGCCCGTGATCATGAAAGGGGTTTTGTCCACGACTACGCGTTCATTGTAGACCCCGGGCCCCTCGACGATAATTTCGCCGCCGGGCGAGGCCGAGGCTATGGCCTCGGAGATTGACCTCAGCGGCCCGCCGGGAGAGACCCTCACGGTTTTACCCGCTGCGGATTCAGTAGTGCCTGCCTGCGGCGCTATGAGCGCCAGCAGGCAGAATAAGAGAATGGAGGATATGGTCGGGCGTAAAGTCATTGCGGGGTTACCTCACCCACCCCCGGATTTAAGGATGAGCGGCTTGTAGGCGCGCCTGTGGAGATAGATGCCGACGAGCATCAGCACGGATGCCGCTATGGACATGTATAGCCCCATCTCCCACGACGCTGTAGTTACGAACTGTCCGATCTTGCCGTCACCAAGGAGCGGCGGGACGAACGGTTTTATGGAGCCCGAGAGCGGGGCCCTCTTGTCGAGATTCATGCCGAAATTCCGCATCCAGAAGTAAAGGTCCCCGAGGAAGAACGCCGGGTACAGGATCGCGGGAATGCACAGGATCAGCGCCAGCGGACTATGCACGTACACGGCCGCGAGCAAAAGGAGCGCGATGCCTATGACGATGAACACACTGAGCGTGCGTTCCAGCACCGCAGCATCACCCATGGGCTTCATGCCTATGTAGTGGTTGAGCCCGTCGATTTCCTGTATGTCCCCCGTGAGCCTGTTTACGTACATGGACGCTTCGAGGCCGCCCGGATACTGGGGCGCGAACAGTGTTATCTTCCAGTAGGGAAAGAATACCGATGCGAGAAGGAGCATGGCCGCCCCCGCGAGAACGAGCGAGGGCAGAAGAAATCTCTTCTTCTCCTTCTGCCAGAGCTCTGGCGGGATTCGCGGTCCGAGTATGAGTTCGTTTTCCTTCATTTTACAATCTCCTCTGTGGTGTAAAGCTTTCCGTTCTCCGTTCCGGCCGGCTTGTTCCGCGGGCCTTCGATGCTGTGGAGAACGCTTTTTGCATTGAGACCGGCTGTCGCCGACCCCGTATAATAAAGTTTCGCCGTGCTGTAGAGCCTGTATGCCCTTTCGTACTTTCCTTCCTCCATCGAGCTGTCGGCGGCGGCGGTGAAATCGTCTCCCCGGTCGAGATAGGATTCAGCCTGTGATATAAGATCCCTGACGATCTCGTTTCTCCTGTCGGCGTTCGCGAGCCCGGAGGAGACCCCGGCGGCGACTTCCCTGGCCTCGGCGGCCTCAGACTTCATGACGGAGGCATTATTCCTCCAGAAGTCGGCCTCATCGGCGCCTGCCTGCAAAGCCCCCGCCGCGTAAACGGCGGCGAGCGCGAAAACCAGACAGGCAAGACGGATGGTTCCGGATTTTGTGTTCGAAAGACTCATTTGAGCCGCCTCCATCGAGCGCTCTGCATGATAACGGCGCCCCTCCCCGGACCGCCATGGGAAGATGCCCGGGAAGGGTGCCTCTTACTGCCCGTACTTACGATCCCGGCCCGGGCTTGACCAGGAGATAACCCATCATTTCGAGGTGGAGCGCAGAGCAGAACTCCGTGCAGTAGAACGGGAACACGCCCGGCTTGTCCGCAACGAATTCCACCTTGGTGCTCTCACCCGGTTCGAGACTGAGGTTTATGTTGTAGCCGTCGATTGCAAAACCGTGCGTCGCGTCCCTCGCGCGCTCGACGTTTGTGATATACATAGTCACCTTGTCGCCCTGGTTCACGGTTATGTGCTCGGGGTTGAAGTGGCTTCTGATAGCCGACATAGAGACCCGCACCGTGTTGCCGTCGATCTCGATCTTTTCGTTTCCGACGGTTGTGGCCTCGGGATCGACGCTCATTGTAGCCGGGTCAAACCCGACTTCGGGATACACGAGCCACGGCTTCAGTTTGTCGGCCTTTATCATCTGCACATAGTGCGGCTCGCCGACGCCTATCGGCATGTCGTAGAGGAGCTCCATCTTGTCCCCGGATATGTCGATAAGCTGGAAGTTCTGCGGGTGCAGCGGCCCTACAGGCAGGAACCTGTCTATAGACCACTTGTTGAGCGCAACGCAGTACTTTCCGTCGGGGCTGACAGTATCGCCCTCGGCGCAAACGGCGTGGCCTATGTTGTACTGGACAGGTATCTTCTCGACGAGCGTCCACGGATCGGGGCCGTTATAGATCGGCGGCCCGAGCCTCCACTTGGCGAGCGTGCTCTCGATGAAGACGCTCGTGTAGGCGTTGCCCTCGTTGTCGAACTGTGTGTGGAGCGGGCCGAGGCCTATCTCGACCTGCGCCTCGACGACGTCGTCGAAAGCCAGCACCGGCACACCGAACTCGTCCTTTTCAGGGGCGCCCTTCTTGATGGCGTCCATGAGCTTGTTAAACGAATAGACTGTGGCGTGTGTGTCCAGCTTGCCGGATGCGATGATGAAGTTGCCGTCCGGAGTCACGTCTATTCCGTGCGGGCTCTTGGGCACGTCTACGAAGTAGAGAATCCCCTCTTCTATGGCCGTATCGAGAGGTATGATGTGCGCGCCGTTAAGCTCCTTCACCTTACCTGCCTTGAAGACTTCCTCTGCCTTCTTCCAGTTGATGATGTGGAGGTAATCGGCCTCTCTCTGCGATATTCCGGCCTCGAACGGCGGGTTACCTTCGTTGATGCCGCCCGTAGCCATTTCGGCGTTGATGGAATTACAGAATATCCATCCGTCGCTCACCTTCTTCCCCGCGTCGCAGAGGTCCTGCCAATATGGCGGAAGCTCTATCGAGAAGGACGCCGATTCGTCGATGCGTCCCTTCTCCCTGTCGAACTTGTAGAGGGTGGCGAGCCCCTTGTACTTTTCCTTGTATTCGTCGAGAGACGCGAATTCGTAAAACGGCAGCGGGGTCGCGTACTGCGTAGTCTCTATGACGTATTCCGAGTTCGGCGTTACAAACGTGGCGCCATGGTCGGATATGGTGTTCGGGTTCTTGACTATCTGCTTGGTCTCGAAGTCCCTGAGGTCGATGACCGCAACCCTGGCGTTCGCCTTGTCGTTTATGAAGAGGAACTGACCGTCGTAGTCGCCGTTCGTCTCCGTTAAAGCCGGGTGGTGCGTGTCGGCCCAGTTGAGCGTCCTGTCTTCGCCGACCGGCATGTCACCGCTCGTCAGGATCTCGTGGGTCTCCGCCGAACCGGTCGCCCATCCCTGCCAGGGCTCTGGCGTGAAGACGGCGATAGTCTTAAGGAGCCTCATCGACGGAACGCCGATTACGAAGACCTGCCCCGAGTGCCCGCCGGACGCGAAGAGAACGTAATCGTCGAACTTGCCCGACGGTATGTACGTCTTGAGGGCGGCTTCCACGTCCTTTTCCGACAGCCCTCTCTCTTCGGCGATCTTCTTGACGCTGTCGGGGGTTCCGGCAGCCAACTGCGCCGGCTTGCCCTCGTTTTCCCCGCCTTCATTGTTGCATCCGGTCATAAAAACCGCGAATGCCAGTATGGGCAAGAAAAAGAAGCCCAAATATCTCACATACCTTTTACATCCTGTATATCCACTCATCTTGATAACCTCCTCATATGGGAATTCCCTGGGGATTTCCCTTTATCGTCATTTTTTCGCCGCATCCTCGGACTTCAAATACACGATCAGGGCGTCTATTTCTTCATCGGTAAGGCCCAGATTCGGCATCGGCACCATATAAACACCGAGCATCTCCTTTGCGATCGGGTCGGTCATGACCATCGTATCAGGGGACTTGAGCCATTTTCTGATCCATTCCTCTTCCCGTCTTTCGGTTACTCCGGCAAGGTCGGGGCCCGCGAGCTTACCGCCGCCTATCGTATGACAGGCCGCGCACGTTTTCTGCTGAAAGAGCTGCTTACCCTTTTCGGCTTCCGACTGCCCGAGCGTATCGGGCGTCAGCATGAAGAAAACCGTGAGGGCGACAAGAACCGCCGTCAGGGCTTTTAACGGCGTGGGGATGATGTTTGAGTCTGACATTTACTACCTCCTTTGCACAAATAGTTATGAAATCCTTATGCCACTTCTAACCTGCCGTAATCATTGACCGGCCGAAACCGGCCGATGTCGGGTGTCTTAAAACAGTACATAATATGAGTGGGCGCTCACTCAATGAGTAGGCACTCAATAATACACGGCGAACAGCCGGGGAGACAAGTATTTTCCGGAATTTTCGAGAAGCCGGGCCCGATGTGCGTGGAAATGCACGCTTTGGGAACGCTCGAAGCGTGGTTTGGTTAAGATGTCTTGGAAAAAGTTATTTAAGACGGATCAGCCGAAGAGGCGCTTAACTTTCTCGATTGTATCGACTGCGCGGTCGATCTCTTCAGTGGAGTTATAGAGATAAAAGCTCATACGGGCGGCGTGCTCCATCCCGAGCCTGTCCATGAGAGGCTGGGCGCAGTGGTGCCCGGATCGTATCGCAATGCCCTCTTCGTCGAGCATCCCGGCAACGTCGTGGGGATGCACACCCTTTACGTTAAAGGACACGACCCCCACCCTCTCGCCTTCGGACGGGCCGTAAAGCTCGACCCAATCGTGCACGGAGAGCCTTTCAAGCGCATGCGTCAACAAAACATCTTCGTGTGCGGCTATGGCATCGAGTCCTATTCCGCTCAGGTAATCGACGGCAGCGCCGAGGGCGACGCCTCCGCCTATGTCGGGGGTACCGGCCTCGAACTTCCACGGGAGCTCGTTCCACGTCGAGCGCTCGGGTGTGACCTTTTCTATCATGTCGCCGCCGAAGAGGAAGGGATCCATACGTTCGAGGAGGCTCGCCCCTGCCGTAGAGAAAGCCTGTACCGGTCGGGGCGAGCATCTTGTGCCCCGAAACGGCCAGGAAGTCGCAGCCGATGTCCTCGACGTCGAGCCTTATGTGGGGGCCGACTGGGCCGCGTCGATGAGGACGAGCGCGCCGTACTCCTTCGCCTTCCGTGTGAGCTCCTTTACGGGGTTTACAGTCCCCAGGACGTTCGACGCGTGTACGATCGATACAAGCTTCGTCCTTTCGGACAGGAGCCTGTCGAATTCGGCGATGTCAAGCCTGCCCTCGGCGTCTACGCCCACGATGTTGAGTGTAATACCGAGCCTCTCACGGAGCATCTGCCACGGGACGAAGTTCGAATGGTGCTCCATTATCGTGATGAGCACCTCGTCCCCAGGTTTTAGATTGCCCAGCCCCCAGCCGTAAGCGACGAGGTTTATGGATTCCGTAGCGTTACGCGTGAAGACTATCGTGTGCCAGTCGGTCGCGCCGACGAATCCCGCCACCTTCCTGTGGGCGGCCTCGTACATGAGCGTGGCCTCGTAACTGAGCGTGTGGACGCCGCGGTGGATGTTCGAATTGTGGGCCTGATAGTAATCGACGAGGCTGTTCAGGACCTCGCGGGGCTTTTGAGTGGTGGCGGCGTTGTCGAGATAGACGAGCGGCTTTCCGTTTATCTTCCGCTCGAACACAGGGAAGTCTTCCCTTAACTTTATCGGGTCGAGCCTCTTTCCTATTCTAGGTATGGTTTCCATAGCTTCACTCGGAAGGGGCGGCCTTGTCGCGCTCGTTCTGAACGAGGGCCTTCTTCAGCACTTTCAGCCCGAGTAGCGCGCACTTGAACCTCGTCGGCGAGACCGTAAGGCCCAGGGATTCGAGGACTTCCTCGTCCTTGAGGCTCATGATCTCTGAGACGTCCATTCCCGTAACCTTCTCGGTCAATATGGACGCCGAAGCCTGGCTTATCGCGCAGCCCTTGCCGCTGAACATCACCGCCGCAATCTTGCCGTCCCGGAGTTTTACGTCGAGGCGGACGAGGTCGCCGCACGAAGGTACGCCCTCTTCGTAAGAGACGTCGGCGTCTTCGAGCGTGCCGTAATTCCTCGGGTTTTTGAAGTGGTCGAGTATGAGCTCGTAGTGCTCGGATTCCATTTCGTGTAACCGTCCTCGGGCGCGCGGCCTCAGGTGGGTAGTATACCAGAGCGGCCTACGCCGACCACGTCCCGGGGATGAACGAGCCGGATGCGGCGCGCTTATTACGATACGACCGTGCTTATCTGGATGCTGTCTTCCCTGAGAGCCTTTTCGAGCTCGCCGAAGTTGCAGTTCACCACCCAGAAGTAGTAGAGCTTCCGGTCCTCGGGGGCGACGCTGAACGAAATGACCTTGTCGGAGTTCTGCTGAATGGCATGGAGTATGTCGAACATGTTCGTCTCGTCCAGCATACGCACTTCGAGCCTGACGGGTTTTTCGTGAAAGCCCATCATCTTGAGGAGAGCGTCGAGAAGGTCGGTGACTGTTAGGATGCCGACGAGCTCGTTCCGGCTGTTAACCACCGGCAGGGCGTTGAACTTGCCCGAGCGTATGATCTCGGCAGCGCCTTCTATGGAGGTATAGTCGATTATCGTCACGGGGTTCGCCGCCATTATTTCCTTAACGATGGGGTTCCCGCCTGCGGCGAGCGCCGTCCTCAAATTCCTGTCCGTAACTATTCCGACCAGATTTCCATTCTCGACCACCGGGCACTGCCGGAAGTTGAGACTCCTCATGAGATCGAGAGTTGCCGCGGCGTCGTCTGTGGGCGATACGGTTTTCGGGTCCGGGGTCATGAAATCCTTGACAAGCATTCGTTGCCTCCTGTCTTGTTCTGCTTAAGCCAGCATTATCATAACAGGATAATCGGCCTGGCATAAGGCTTTGACGTAAATAATCATACCCTTTATTAGAACACATTCCAGAAGGCGGCGGGGCATCCTTGACAACCCGGCGGCGCTTCGGTTTTCTTTAGATTCAGGCCGATAAGAAAATGACGAAAAAATACGGAAAGGTGTATCTCGTAGGCGGCGGCCCCGGAGACCCGGGGCTCATCACGGTCAAGGGAAAAGAGATTCTCGGAAAGGCCGACACAGTCGTCCACGACTTCCTCGTAAACCTCGAGCTCTTGTCGCACACGAAGCCGGGCGCAGAGCTCATATGCGTCGGGAAGAAGGCCGGGCACACCGTCATGCGGCAAGAGGAGATCAACGGCCTCCTCGTCGAAAAGGCCCGCGGCGGGAGGACCGTCGCGAGGCTAAAGGGCGGCGACCCATTTATCTTCGGGCGCGGCGGCGAGGAAGCCGAAGTGCTCGCTGCAGAGGGGATAGAGTTCGAGATTGTGCCTGGCGTGACGTCGGCCGCGGCCGTGCCGGCGTACGCGGGAATCCCCCTCACGCACAGGAAGATAGCCTCTTCGTTCGCCGTCGTCACAGGGCACGAGAACCCGGCCAAGGGCGAGTCCGGCATCGAATGGGATCTGGTCGCGCGTATGGGGACTGTGGTGTTCCTTATGGGCGTAACGAACCTTTCCGCGAACATGAAGAAGCTTATAGAGTTCGGCATGAGCCCCGACACCCCTGCGGCGGTGATCGCGCGCGGGACCTATCCGTCCCAGGCGAGCGTCACGGGCACAGTAGCGGACATAGCCGAAAGGGCGGCCGCGAGGGATGACATATCCTCCCCCGCCATAGTCGTTACGGGCGAGGTCGTAAGGTTCTCGGACGTGATCTCGTGGTACGAGAAGAAGCCCCTTTTCGGGAAGAGGATAGTAGTCACGCGCCCGAGGGACCAGGCCCGCCCGCTGTCGGCGCTATTCGAAGAGATGGGGGCGGAGGTCATCGAGTTCCCCGCGATAGAGATCGCGCCTCTTGCGAGCTGCAAAGTCCTCGACAGGGCAATGAAGGCGCTCGGATCTTACGACTGGATAATTTTCACGAGCGTAAACGGCGTCGGGGGATTCTTCGAAAGGCTCAGGCATCTCGGCCTCGACGTAAGGGAGATGCACGGCCCCAAGGTCGCGGCGATAGGCGAAGTAACGGCAGAGGAGCTCGGCGCTCGCGGGATAAACGTCGATATGATGCCCGCAGACTACAGGGCCGAGGGGCTGATAGAGCTCTTCCGCGAAATGGACCTTAAGGACAAGCGCATACTCATACCGAGGGCTAAGGAGGCGCGCGAGATACTGCCCGAGAGCCTTCGCGAGATGGGGGCGCACGTGGACGTCGCGCCGGTTTACCAGACGAAGAAAGCCGGGAAGACGAAAACCGCCGCTCTTAAGAAGGAGATCTCCGAAGGGCGGATAGACGTCATCACTTTCACGAGCTCGTCCACCGTGAGGAACTTCCTCGAAACCGTCGGCGAGATACCAATTTCGGACGGTAAGCCCGTTTTCGCATGCATAGGCCCGGTTACGGCAAAGACGCTTACCGATTTGGGTTACAAGGCTGCCGTAGTCCCGGCCGAGTACACTGCAGGCGGACTTGCAGAAGCAGTAGCCGATTACTTTAAAGACCTTAAGTAAGTTCTGTGAACGTGACCGGACACCTGCGAAACTTCTTCATACAAGGCCCTATTGTGTAAAGCCGCTTCTGACATCCTCTCCAATCAGCTTCCGGTTCGTATTGCAATCCTCCAGTATCATGTAATATATTTCCCACTATGCCCAGAATTCCTCTCCCTTCGCAGGGAATCGAAGACGAAAAGGCCGTGATAAGCGGCGCTGATTACAGACACATGGTCAAGGCGCTACGGCTCGGCGTGGGCGACGAGGTCACGCTCTTCGGAGAGGACTCTCGTGAGTACACGGGGGTGATATCTTCAGTCGGGAGCCGCGAGCTGGTGGTCGATATAACCGGTAGCCGCCTGATCGCTGCCGACCCTGTGATCGACATAACGATACTCCAGGGCCTCCCCAAGGGCGAGAAGATGGACTACATCGTCGAGAAGGCGACCGAGCTCGGGGCGACGAGGATAGTGCCCGTCGTAACGGAGAGGTCCCAGGTTAGAAAAACGGGGAAACACCAGAGATGGGAGAGGATAGCGCTCGAGGCGTCAAAGCAGTGCGGACGGACGAAACCAACCGTCATAGAAGATACTTTAGAGTTTAAAGAGGCGTTATTATTAAAGGATAAGAGCAACTTGGCTATCATACTTCACACCGAATCGAGCCTACCCATAAAAGAATTTATAAGGAATACTTTACAAGATGCCAAGAATATTATAGTATTGATAGGACCGGAAGGTGGATTTTCGCAAAACGAAGTCCTCCTTGCTATTGAAATGGGTTTTACATCCCTGGGTCTGGGTCCCAGGATTCTAAGGACAGAGACCGCTAGCCTGGCGGTTCTCTCCATAATCCAATTTCAACATGGAGACTTGTGATCACAATCGCAGTCTCCGTGTAATTTCTACAAGCTCTTCCTTCATCGAATCCCTCAGCCTGCGGTACCTGCTCTCGTCTATTTTTCCGGCTTCGAAGTCGTCGTCGAGTGCGGCTATGTCGCGTATGAGCTGGCTCCGTTTATCGAGGAGCTCCTTTCTCTCGCGGTCTCCGGATTCTTTCTCCTTCGCCGCGCCGCCCTTGCCCATCGAGGAGTAGAGTATGCCGAGGCCTACCAGGAGGAGAATGAGCCCGAGTGCGGCCCATTTTATGTAACCATTTAGGTAAGCGGAGATGCCGCCGGCCCCCTTGAACTTTATCGTTATCTTGTCGCCGGGCTTGAGGTCCTTGCCCTGCCACTTAAAGTAATTCACTTTTTCCATCTGTACTGGCTCGGGATCGGCGGTGAGCCCCGTGACATCGACGCCGTTCTTCGTTTCCGGCACGAGCAGCAGGAAGCTGTCGGTCGGATAGATGATATTCTTTTCTATCGTTACCGCCCCCGAGTCGGTGGGCATGCTGTAGGCGAAGATCACCCTCTTCTCGCCGGGCATGACGCTCTCGGTATCCGAAAAGCCGTGCTCGGTCGTTACGACGGACTCGGGGTCGAGGCCGTGCATGAATGTGACGTTAGCTGCATGCGGAGGGAGGTCGAACCGGAGGGTTTCCTTCTTGCCTTCGGCTATGTCGGCACTACCCACGAAGATTTTGTCCCCGGGGTTATCGAATATCATTATGTCGCCTACGTTGACGCCGTTTTCAGAGATCTCGACAACGGTATGCGCTTCCTTAACCGTTATGCCGGGATCTTCCATTGTGGGCTCATATACGGGGAGGTCGAGCGTTTTTACGTTCTCTTCCGGGAAGAAGACCATTTTGTCGGTCGCGTATTCGGCGCCATTATAGGCGAGCGTAAGGGAGTAGCTCCTGTCCCAGGCGAGCTTGTCGAATTTGAACGTGCCGTCGGCGGAGGTTTCCGTCTCCGCGTCCCCGGTTTCCTTGTCTCCCATAAAGGCCTTAAGCGAAATGGTTACGCCCGGCACGGGGTCTTCCGTGGTTTTGTTTAAGACCTTTCCGGTTATCGTGCCGCCTTCGGGATTCACTTTCCCGGACTTTGCGTTCATCAGATACTCGGCTATTGCCTTGGCTTCCATGGGGTGAACGTCCTGGGGCGGAGGCATGGGAGGATATCCCTCGTTGATGGGCATCTTCCCTTCTTTACTGTAAATCTCCTGGGGGTCCGTAATCCAGCGGACGATATCCTGGGGGGAATAACGCTGGCCGACGCCTTTAAGGTCGGGGCCGACGAAGCGGCCTCTGCCTATGGTGTGGCACCTGACGCATCCGTTTTCGATGAATAGCTTGCCGCCGAGCTCTTGCATGTCGTGCGGGTTCTGGGCATTGGAGTCGCGGGCCGGAACGGCGAGCATCAAAAGCGCTGTCATTACCGCCGCGAGGAATAAAACGTGATTATTAAACCGATTTAGCCTTTTTATCTTCTGGGCCTCCTTTAAGGCTGGCGCCGCAGCGGGCGCAAAAAAGATCGTCCGGGCCGCAGGTGCTGCCGCATTCGGGGCACGCGGCCGTTTCGGCCGAGCCCCACGCGCTTTCGCGCGCACGGATTATTTCCTTTTCTATCTCCTCGTCCTCGTAGTCGTTAAGGACGAGCTTTTTTCTCTTCGATTTTATTTCGTTTTCGAGCTCGTCGGCGAAGGCGGCGTCCCAGTTCCGGCCGGTGGCCTCGTCAATTTCCTTCAGCACCGCAGCGGCCTCTGCGCGGTACTTCCCGCTGAGGTCCTTATAATCCGTGGTCGAGAGCTTCCCGAGCCCGTGGTCGAATTCGATATCGGCAAGCGCCGAAAGGAGCGTGTCCTTACGGACGTGGAGCGTCCGCAGCCTCTCGGCCCTGGGGTCGGGCCGGATGGCGTCGTCCTCCAGAGCGTTACCTTTGCCGCGTCTGAAAAACGGTAGCGATATAAATATTGCGGCGAGTAGAGCTATCGCCAGTGGCAGTATAAGCTGCAATTCCATGTCGTTTCCGAATCGGCGCTCAAGCCGGGGAGATTATACTTTGAGCGCGCTGTCCTTTTCGCCGAGCGTATACCGGACGAAAACCTCTTCCCTGCCCTTCCGTCCGTCGGGGAGCATCGTAATGATCGCCCCCAGGACGAGAACCACTCCGCCGGCCCATATCCAGCTTACGAGCGGGTTCAATATGATCCGGAGGGTGGCGCCCCCGTCGTCGGTGAAGCTCATGAGAATTATATACAGGTCGTCGGTAAGCGTCGACCTCAGGGCGACTTCAGTCTCCTGGTTTATTTCCCTGTTACCTTCGTATTTGTAGATGTTCTTTTCAGGCGACATTATACCTATATCTTTTCCGCCCTTAAACGCCGTAAGCGACGCGACCGTCGCGTTCTTGGCGTTGGTCGTATACTGGTTGATTCCGTTGAACGTGAACGTGTAGTCGTTAAGAGTCACGGACTCTCCCTTGGACAGTGTGACCTGCTTTTCCGTCACAAATATGGACGATGAAGTGATCCCGATAACGATAAGCACTACGCCGATGTGGACGATGTAGCCGCCGTATCTGCGCTTGTTCTTCGACACGAGCCGCCCGAACGCGACAAGCGGGTTTTCGCCCCTCTTCGATCGAACGCGAATACCTCGGAAGAACTCTGTGAATACCGTTACCACCACAAAAGCGCAGAGCGAGTACGCAAGGAGCGCATATGTATCGTGGATGCCGAGCGCGAAAAGAAGAACGCCGGTGACTATTGCGACCACCGTCGGAACGAAGAAGTTCTTGAACAGGTTTTCCTTAGACGCCTTCCGCCACGAAATGAGCGGCCCTACCCCCATCAGAAGCACCAGCACGAGGGCGATCGGCGTGTTTACCTTGTTAAAGTATGGAGGCCCGACGAGTATTTTCTCGCCCGTTATCGCCTCGGACATTATCGGGAAAATCGTCCCCAGGAATACCGCGAACGCAGCCCCCAGGAAGAGGAGGTTGTTGAATATAAACGCGCTCTCGCGTGAGAGTATGGAATCGAAATTGTTCTCCGATTCGAGGTCTTTCATCCTGTAGAGGAACATCGAGAAGGAGAAGAGAAGTATGAATGCTATGAACCCGAGGAACATCGGGCCGATATCGGATTGCGCGAATGAGTGGACGGACGATATAACGCCGCTTCGCGTGATGAATGTGCCGAAAATAGACAGGAAGAATGTCAATATGATGAGGGACATGTTCCACTTCTTGAGCATGCCCTTTCTTTCCTGGATCATGACGGAGTGGACGAATGCAGTCGCCGCAAGCCAAGGCATGAAGGCCGCGTTTTCGACAGGGTCCCACGCCCAGTAGCCGCCCCAGCCAAGTTCGAGATAGGCCCACCTCGCGCCGAGTATGAGGCCGATGCTAAGGAACGTCCACGCAAATAGCGTCCACTTCCGGGAATACCTTATCCATTCGTCGCCTAACTTTCCGCTAAGAAGCGCGCCCATGGCGAACGCGAACGGCACAGCGACGCCGACGTAGCCGAGGTAGAGCGTTACGGGGTGAATCGCCATGTATGCGTTCTGGAGTATGGGGTTGAGCCCCCTGCCTTCGAGCGGCGCCACGGGAGCCTTTCGAACGGGCTTTCCACGAATGCCACGATGAACGTGAAGAATATCGCTATCGCGCCGAGAGTCGCAATGACGTAGGGCATCAGCTCGCGCGACTTGCCTTTTGTGGACATCACGACCAGCGCCATATAGATGGAAAGTACGAATGCCCACAGAAGGAGCGAGCCCGCCTGCCCCGCCCAGAGCGAGGTCATCCTGAAGATCACCGGAAGGTCGGTGCTCGTGTTCATGGCGACGTACTTAATGCTGAAGTCGAGATTTACGAGTGAATGCAGAAGAGCGAGTATCGCTATCAGAAGAAGGAAGAATATCGCCAGCGCTGCGTTACGGGCGCTGTCCACGAAATCGCGCCTGCCGGATTTCGCCCCGTATACCGAAGCGAATACGATGTAGATCGAGAGAACAAAGGCTACCAGTACAGATATGTATCCGGTCTCGGCCATTAGTAGGAGGTTCCCTGGGGCGCGCCCTGGTCGTTATAGAGAACGTCGGTCGATTCGTATTTCGTCGGGCACTTGGCCAGGAGAATATCTGCCTGGAAAACGCCCGATTCGGAATACACGCCCTCGACCACCGCTTCTACATCATCCTTGAAAACGTCGGGGACTATGCCGTTGTAATTTACGTCCACGGCCCCGGCCCCGTCGGAGATGCTGAATGCGAGTGCGCCGTCGGCGCCGTGCTTAATTGTGCCCGGGATTACGTTGCCGGATACGCGCACCCTTTCGCCGTAAACGTCCGGCACCCTGGCGTGGAGCTCTTCTACTGTGAGGTAGTAGACCATCGTCTCCCTCACACCGCCGTATACGAGATAGGCCACCGCGAAAGCTATCGCGCCTATCGCTATAATGAACTTCATCTTTCCTTTAAGCATTTACACCCACCTCTCACACGGTTGGACAGGTGCGCGCTCCCTACGCGCCGGTCCTTATTGATTCGAGCTCTCGCTTGAGGCTCCTTTGTTTCGTAAACAAATGATAAATATATATAATCAGGGCTATCCAGACAACTGCACTTCCCCAAAAAAGATAATCTATCCTGAGCGGACGCGATTCCAGAACAACGTCGTCTATCCATACCTTGCCGTGCCCCTCGACGCCCAGGGCGAGCGTGATTTTCTCGGGCTCGGGGCCAGTGTCGAGGTAAAGGTCCGTCTCGGCCGGCACCCAGTCGCTAGTGCCCGAGGGCGGTATGCGCGGGCCGCGGGAGACGACGTCCTCGCCGTTTGCGTATTGTGCGTGGAGCTCCAGATACGCAATGCCCCTTTCCTCGCCCGTGCCGGTCAGTCCTTCTGTTTTAAGCCTGGCTTTATATACGATTCTAGAGTGGTTTAAATCTGACGGGTCCGGGGTGAAGAGCGTGAGCGTTACAGGCTTGTCGGTGTCCACGAGTATGGAGCCGTCCGCGCCCGTGAAAGACGCCCCTGCGTCGTATTCGACGGCATCGCCGTCAACTACATCTTCCGTGCTTGAAGTTGGAAAGATAGTGACCGAATTTTCCTTTTCCGACGAGCTGAAGCAGCCCGAAAGCACCCAGGCGAAAGACAGAAATAGGCCAAGCGTTACGTATCTCATAATGGGCTTCTTGATTGGCGAAATTATAGAATACCCGCAGGTTTACAAATCTACAATTAGTTAATAGAACCAATTTAATGTAGTGCCTGGGGGGACTTTTTTTCATGATAGTAAAAATGAGAGGAAGCTTGTGATCGAGACGGCACGGCGACGGCTTTTAAGCCCGGCCTGTCTCGTCGTCGGCCGGGATTTTATTTTCGGAAGGTTCGTCGTCTTCCCCGTCCTGTTCCGAAGAATCCACATCCGGAACAGGTGTATTTCCCCCTGTTGGAGGCGCAACCGCTTCCTTTCGAGGTAGTATCATGAGCTGCACGACGAGGCCGAACACCCCGAGGGCGAACCATATCATCGCCATTCTGTATAGCTGGTCCTCTTCGAGATTCCCCAAAAATCCCGGGTCGAGCGGGTAGAAATTCCTGTACAGCATGTAAGCCCCGCCCGTGACGGCAGCGAACGAGCCGCCGAACGCCGTCGCGATTATAAGCATCGGTTTCTGGAAGACGGCTGCGAGCGCGCCGGAGATTATGGCCGCGCCGTACAGTACGGCCGGAATGACGTCCATGTTCATGAGGCTGAAGACGTACATCGCTATCGTGAAGCCGAGTATTGCCCCCAGGAAAAAGACGCCGATTATGTAGAGGTAGTAGAAGAGGCACGCACCGAGGACGCCGCCCGCGAGGCCCGCGATTATCGAGACGGGCTCGCTCCCCCCGGAGAGCTCGTAGCCGAGGCTGCCGAAGAATACCGCCGCCGCGACGAACCCGGCGACGCCCAGGATAAACCGGAAGATTCTGTAGCCGAAGAAGCATTCGACAAGGCCGGCCGCTACTGCAATCGCTGCGTAGTAAAAAAGTATGTCAGCGTTTCCGCCGGTCAGCATATCGATTTTTCTCCGTTGGGCCGCGTCTCCGCGTTTTGTGATTCGGGTCCTGTCTTACGCGGGCGTATGGCACATGGCCGAACGAAGCGCGCGGGGAATCAGCTTTCTCTCGTTCGGAGGCGCGCCAGCACGTCGCCCAATTTTTCGAGATCCATTCTTTCGAGCAGGAGCACTATGAAAAGGAGCGAGCACGCTATGAGGTTCACGAGAAGCGCGTGCATCATCTCGGGCTCTATGCCGCCCCCTCCCGGCCCGAAGACTACCGGGGATATCCCGCGCATTACCCGCACCGATAGATACACAAGCGGGAGGTCGATGAAGGCGATTATGCCGAATACTGCAGCGAACTTCGCCCTGCGCGTGTTGGTACCCGCAGACGAGCGGAGTATGAGGTATACGATGTAGAGGATCCAGAGAATGAAAGTCGTCGTGAGCTGAGGGTCCCACGTCCACCACGTGCCCCAGATAGGCTTGGCCCAAATGGCCCCCGTGATTATCGTTATCGTGAGGAAGAGCACCCCGATTTCGGCCGAGCAGTATGCGAGTATGTCCCACCAGCGCGTCTGCTTCCACAGATACATGATGCTCGCGACGAAGACGATTATGAACGCGACCGTCGCGACCCACACTGTCCCCATGTGGAAGTAAAAGAGCCTCTGCACGTGGCCCATCAGCGGCTCGGTCGGTGCGTAAACGAGCGCCATCCAGGTGGCGACGGCGAGGAGAAGGAACGTTACGATAGTAAGGGCGCGTCTCATTTTTCAGGATTCCTCTATGACGTATTCGAACACAACCGCGCACGCGGCAACAAAGATTATATCGAATGCTATCAGGAGTTGTAAAGCGGAATAGCCGTCTGAGAGCGGCTTTCCTTCGAGGACGAGGGACGAGAGCTTAACGGCGCTTACGATGAGCGGGATGATTATCGGGAAGAGGAGTATGGGCAGTAGGACTTCCCTCAGCCGCGTGTTCACGGCCATGGCGGAGAAGAGCGTCCCGACGGCGACGTAGCCGAGCGAGCCGAGCAGGACTACCGGGATAAGCGGCAGGACGGTCGCGATGAAATCGAGGTTGAAGAATATGACGAACATCGGAACGATTATCATTCCGACGATAAATACGAATATCGTCCCGCTAATTAGCTTGCCTATATATATGAAGCTCCGGTCGGTCGGTGTGAGAAGTAGGCCGAGGACGGCGTTCCCTTCCTTTTCAAGCGCGAAGGAGCGAGAGAGGCCGAGCACCCCGGCGAAGGTGAACGTTATCCACAGCATCGCGGGGGCCGCGAGCTTGATAAGGCCGGTCGAGAATGCGAAGGCGAAGCTGAATATGACGACCACGAGGATTGAGAAGGTGAGCATGGACGTAAAGAGCTCCTTCGTCCTCATCTCGGTTATCAGGTCCTTCTTTACTATCGCCCAGATTTTATCCAGCATAAAATCCCTTTTTAACCCTTTGCGTCACCCTCTGAACGCTTTACGTCATGATTGACATTTTCTAACACCTAAATGCTCTCAAAGTAGAGCAGAATACCACAACTGTGACTATATTACTACAATAATATCAGCATATTACAAGATGTATCTAATGTTATGTATCATTATAATTACCGGCTTTTCAGCCTCTGTTTCTCTCAACCATATGAAGTCAAAAATACTTAAATTTTCGATTCAAGCTGCGTTCTATTTATGTTCTATATGTATCTACTGCTATTAATATTTTTCTCCAAATAATATTTAAAGTGACCTGCATTAGTCGTATGCTACACATTTTCGACGCTTTCTATATACAGCTCCTTGAAACGCTCGCCGTCGAGGTCCCCAGAGGCCCCGTGGTAGACCAGCTTACCCCCGGCTATGATGCCCACCTTGTCGCTCATCCCGAGCCCCTCGTCTATGTTGTGGGTCGTCATGAGTATCGTCCTGTTTCGGGATTTGAGCGCCGCCAGCATCTCGCCGAACACCTTCGCTCCGTGCTGGTCGAGCCCGGTATAGGGCTCGTCGAGGAGAAGGATCGACGGCTCGTGCACCGTCGCCCTCGCGACGGCCAGCCGCTGCTTCATGCCCGCTGAAGTTCCGGACGATGTCGTGCATGCGTTTCCCGAGCCCGACGGCGGTGACGACCTCCTTCGCCCGGGCGTCGAGGTCAGTGACGCCGTAGAGCGCGCCGAAGAATTTTATGTTTTCGAGCGCCGAGAGGTTCTCGTAAAGATAGGGATCGTGCGAGATGACCCCGTGATCCGCCTTATCTCGTCGGCCTCCTTCCCGGAATCGTGCCCGGCAACCGTGAGCGAGCCCGTAGAAGGCTTCGTCAAGGTCGAAAGGAGCTTAATGAAGGTCGTCTTACCCGCGCCGTTAGGGCCGAAGAGGGTGAAGAACTCCCCCTTCCCTATCGCGAGGTCTATACCCCTGAGAGCGTCGAACGTGCCGAAGGATTTCGTGAGCCCCCGGGCCTCGATGTAGGCGGCTTCGTTGGTTAGCGGCTGAGCCATGAGCGGAAAGAAAGCTACATTATATAAGGGAATGTTTCAATTTAGCGTCAGTACAGTCCGGGGCGGATTTTGCGCCGGGAATGTCCGGGAGGAGCCGCGCTTTAGAATTTGAGGAGCTCGTCGGTGCCGCCCAGGAGCTTCACCCAGTCGGCGAGCTTCGCCATGCCCTCGTCGAGCGGGACGGACGGTTCGTAGCCGAGCTGGCGCCGGGCCTTGTCTATCGAATAGCTCCTGCTGCCTGCCAGGGCCGCGACGGCGAAGCGCGTCAGAACCGGCGGCTTCTTCGACCCCGTGAGCTTGAACAGGGCCTCCATGACGGCTGCCACCGAGTACGCGAACTTGTACGGGATAGAGAAGCCCGGCTTCCATTCGATGCCCGCCGCGCGGAGCTGCTTCGTCAGGAACTCCATGTAGCCGATCTTTACGCCGTCGTTTATGAAGTAGATGTTGCCCGAGGAATCCGGGCTTTGTGCGGCGAGGATCATGGCCCGCGCGAGGTTGTCCACGTGGCACGGCGTTACAGTGCGCTTGCCGCTGCCCATGGGATGGAGTATCCCCTTTTTAGCAGCCCCAGCGACGCGGGGAGTATTACAGTATCGCCCGCGCCCCAGACGTTTGACGGCCTTATGACCGCCGTCTCGAGGCCCGACGTGCCGTTATAGGCTATCACGAGCCTTTCGGCCTCGGCCTTGGATGCTGTAGCTGTCGTTGTACTTGTCCCTGTAGGGGTAGGTCTCGTCTATATCGACGAGGTCGTGAACGCTCCAGAAGTCGGACTGCCATACGACCGTCGAGGAGCTCATGTGGACGAACCGCTTTACGCCGGAGGCGGCAGCCGCGGAGAGGAGCGTCTTCGTCGCCTCGACGTTGTACTTGAAGAAGTCTTCCCTGGGGCCCCAGTCCGAGACCATGGCGGCCACGTGGAATACTACGTCTGCGCCCTTGGGCAGGCGCTTCAAGCTGTCGGGATCGCCGAGGTCGCCGTGAACCAGCCTTACGCCGAGCTCCTTTAACATCTCGACGTTGCTCGTATCGCGGACGAGGCATGTGACGTCGTGCCCGCGCGAGACAAGCTCCTCGACGAGCCTTCCGCCGATAAACCCCGTCCCTCCGGTTACTGCGGCTTTCATCGTGGCGATCCTCCGGGCCGTCCGAGCCCGGGCGGCTTAGGAATTAATATACTCCGAAAGCCGGGCGAAACCAAAAAAATGAATAATAGTTACACGGACGAAAAAAAAGCCGCGCCCGCGCGTTTCTCAACGTACGGACACGGCTTTAGAGGTATGGTGTTGGTTGGTATCAGTATTGGTTTCTATATTGATTATCTGTAAGCCAGTTCTCCATCCATTCCTTCGTTTTCTCGGCAAGCTCCCTGCTCGATGCGGCTGAGACACGCGTGTCGTTCAGGAAAACGCCCCAGTAAGTGACCGGCGCGTGAACCGACTCCATGTGCGCTTCTCTGTCGAATCCATAAACCTCGGGTGAACAATCGCAGGACGGCTTGATCGTGCACGGTGCTACTCGTATATCCATGTCTTCACCTCGCTGTTTGAATTTTTGCCAATCAACTCTATTCGAAATACTTGCAATTATCATGCCAATATTGAATCTAATCATGAGTTACATGATTTCAAGGCCTTACATCAAAAGCCCCCAATCGTACCGCTCGCGATTTACCGCAAGTGCACAAAAAACGGCACATATGTGCAACAATATCCACCACATACGAACCGCCAAAATGAAGGGGGTGTTCAGAATGTTGACAAGGGGGGTTTTATAGTAGAAAATTCTGCTTTTATTTCAGGAACTACGCTTAAATTTTACGGAGGGAATGTCATTGCTTCTACCTAAACAGGCTTTTATCACGAAGGGCGTTGGAAAACATAAGGAAAAGCTCACGAGCTTCGAGATGGCTTTGAGAAACGCTAAAATTGCAGAATTCAATTTGGTGAGGGTATCCAGCATATTCCCCCCGCATTGTACGCTCGTGCCGCGCTCCAAGGGGCTCAAGAACCTCTTCCCGGGGCAGATCGTGCACGTCGTTATAAGCGAAAACGCAACCAACGAGCCCAACAGGCTCATCGCCGCGGCGACCGGCATCGCCCTGCCGAAAGACACTAGCCGCCACGGCTACATATCCGAGCATCATAGCTACGGACAGAATGACACGATAGCCGGCGAATATGCCGAAGACCTCGCGGCGTACATGCTCGCGACGACCCTCGGCGCAGCATTCGACCCGGACAAGAGCTACGACGAACAGAAGGACACCTGGGAGATCAGCGGTCACATCGTCAAGACGACGAACACGACCCAGACGGCCGTAGGCGACAAGAGCGGCCTCTGGACGACCGTCATCTCGGCTGTCGTTTTCTGCGAGTTCTGAGTATGGCCGGAAAGGGCCGAAGTTCCCGATACAACCGGAGAGTGAAATTATCGCCTGAGGGCGGAGCTGCATTCGATAGGCATCGCCGGTGCTGGGGTTACTCTTCGCCAGATTTGAGCGTATACCGCGCCTCGGGCTCCTCTTCGGAAATGCCCTGGCTTTCCCTGAGGGCTTCTATCTTCCTGAGCGGCCTTTCGACCATGTTGGTACGGGTGCCCCGGAGGTTATCGTACTCGCCCTGGACGTCGGCGATCTTCTTCCCGAGCTTCTCGTAGCACTCGACGTAGGCCCGCCACTGCTTCCGAATTCGTTGTAGAGCGAAAGTATGTCGCCGGTGGTGCGCTTGAGGTTGAAGTTATCGACCGACTGCCTTATGACGGCGAGGACGGCGTAGAGCGTGATCGGCGAGCAGAGTATCACCTTCGACCGGAGAGCGTCGTCCAGTATGAGCGCGTCGTGCTCCTGAACGAACGAGTATATCTGCTCGTTCGGTATGAAGACGATGACGTAGTCTATAGTGTTATCCTCGGGGTTTATGTATTCGCGGCGCGTGACCTCGCGGACGCGCGCACGGACGTCCTTCATGAACTGCGACCTCAGCGCGGACTTTTCCGAGGCGGATTCAGCCTCGAGGAATTTCACGTAATTATCGAGCGGGAACTTTACGTCCATGTTCACCTCCAGGCCGTCGGGGAGGATGAACGTGTAATCCGGGATCGAAGAAGACGAGGCGAGCATCTTCTGCTTATGGTAGTTGACCCCTTCCTTAAATCCGATAAAGGCGAGTATGTCCTCGGCCATGCGCTCTCCCCACTGGCCCCGGCGCTTGGTGTTGGCCAGAGCCTCGCGAAGCTGGCTCGTCGTTGCCTGTAGCTCCGCGGTCCTTTCGGCCGCTATCCTGAGCTGGCTAGTGAGCTCGCCGTACTTTTGCTCCCTGTCCTTTTCGAGGGCTATGATCCTCGTCTGCGTTTTTTCGAGCTCCTGCCTTATGACGGCGAGCGTCTGGTCTATCATGCCCTTCTTGTTTTCGAGATCCTTTCCGCCGAGCTCGGCCTGCTTCGACAAGGACTCGCCGGCGAGCCTCATGAACTGCTCGGAATTACGCATGAGCGCATCTTGCGAAAGCGCCCCGAACGAATCGCGGATGCCGTCGATGATGCGGTCGAGCTCTTCGAGCTTTTTGACCTCGGACTCCTGGAATATCTCCTCGGCTATCTTCCTCGCCCTCCCCTTCGCGGCCAGGTTTATTATCACGACCGCGAGCGCCCCGAGCACGAGGCCCGCGCCGAATACCGCGAGGTTATGGGGGGTGAGATAAGCTTCTATCATCGTCTTCTCTTAATGGACTCTATCAAATTATATTAACAGGCAGATAAGTTCGTGTGTGCAGGGCAGTGCTCACCCGCCCAGCATTTCGTGCGCGGCGTCGAGCGTTTTCTGTGTGATGTTGATGCCGCCTATCATACGGGCGAGCTCCCGGACCCGCTCGTCCCGTTCGAGCGCGCTTATGACGACCTTCGTCTTCCCGCCCTCGACGGACTTTGTGACGGCGAGGTGCGAGTCGGCGAACTTGGCTACCTGCGGGAGGTGCGTGATGCATATCACCTGCGTCCGGCGGGAGAGAGCGTGTATCTTCCTGCCGACCGTTTCAGCCACTGCGCCCCCGACGCCCGAGTCGGCCTCGTCGAATATCACGACAGAGCCGTCGCCCGATTTCGAGGCGGCCTCGCGGAGAACGAGCATTATGCGCGAAAGCTCTCCCCCCGACGCCACTTTCACGAGCGGCTTTAATTCTTCGTCCGGGTTTGCAGAGAACATGAACGCTGCAGAGTCGATGCCGTCTTCCGAGACCGGCTTTTCCGCAAACGACATGGAGAAGCGGGCGCTCTTTATGCCGACCTCTTTCAGCTCCTTTTCGACCGTTGTCACGAGCTTCGAAGCCGCATCCTTACGCTTCGCGGAAAGGGCCCGCGCCTTCGTGTCGAGCTCCTTTTTCACCGAAGCCGATTCGGCCCTGAGCCGCGAGAGCTCCTCCTCGAAGTTGGCCGTCCGCCCGAGCTCGGCACCGAGCTCGCGCCTTTTCTTGAGTATTTCCTCTATAGTATCGCCGTACTTTCTCTTGAGCGTGCCGATTTCCTGTAGCCTGTCCTCGACGACCTCCAGCCGCCCCTCTGGGAATTCGAGGCCCGAGACGTAGTCACGGAGATTGGCGGCAGAGTCTTCGAGCTGGATTATCGCGTTTTCTACGGCTTCAGCAGGGGCCGAAAGGGACGGGTCTATGCGCGAGGCGTCGCCGAGATCCGTCGATATCCTTGTGAGCGCGCCGAGTATCGAGCCCTCGCTCTCGTATATTTTGCTGTAGGCCCCCTCGGCCGCAGACAGGAGCCGTTCGGAATTCAAGAGCCTTTTCTTTTCGTCTTCGAGCTCGTCGTCCTCGCCTTCCTGGAGCAAAGCGTCGTCTATCTCTGCGCACTGGAACCGTAGGAAGTCTTCACGCTGAGCGAGGGTCTTTTCGCCTTCGGAGAGTTTCGTGATCTCGGATTCGAGCGAGCGGTACTTCCGGAAGAGCTCCTTCACGCCCGCCGCGGGCTCGCCGAGGCCGCCGGCCTCGTCCACAACCTTAAGATGATTCTCTTCTTTAAGGAGCGCCTGGTGCTCGTGCTGGCCGAATATGTCAACGAGCCCCGAGGCCGCGTCCTCGACCATACGGAGAGTCGCTATGCCGCCGTTCACGAACGAGCGCGGCCTGCCCTTCCGGGGAATGACGCGCTTTACGAGAAGCTCGCCCCCGGATACGTCAACGCCGGCGGCTTCGAGCGCCGCGGCTATCCCGCTATCCGGCTCGATCTCGAAAAGGGCCTCGAGGTGAGCCTCGTCCTTCCCGGTCTTTATATCCTCGACCGAGGCCTTCCCGCCGAGGATAATGCCGAGCGCGTCTATGATGACGGACTTACCCGCCCCCGTTTCCCCGGTGATGATGTTGAGACCGGGGCCGAACGAGACGGATATGTCGTCGATGATGGTAAAGTTCTTGAGCGTGAGTCCGAGCAGCATTCGCTCTACTCGATAAAGCTTTTAAGAATCGCCCCCACGTCCGAGCCTTCGAGCTTTTCGAGCGCGCGCTTTTCGATCTGCCTTATGCGCTCCCTCGTGAGCCTGAAGTGCTTGCCTATCTCGTCGAGAGTGAACGTCGCCTCGAACCCTATCCCGAACCTCATCTTGAGTATCTGCTCCTCCCTCGGCGTGAGCGTCGAGAGGGCGTCCTTGATCTTCGTCGTGAGGGTCGCCTTGGCGACGGCGTAATCCGGGGAGCCGGTTACGTCGTCGGGGATGAAATCGAGGAGCGTCGACTTTTCGCCGTCGAGAACGGGCGAGTCGAGCTGGACGACTTCTTTCGTCGCTTCGAGCACCCGCTTTACACCCTCGACCGAGATGCCGGTCTTACGGGATATTTCTTCGGGGAGAGGCTTTCTGCCCATTTCCTTGTTCATGGCCGAGCTCACCCTGTGCACCTTCGTCGCCTGCTCTAGCACGTAAACGGGGACGCGGATCGTCCTCGTCTGGTCGAGAAGCGAGCGTGAGATAGCCTGGTGAATCCACCATGAAGCGTATGTGGAGAACTTGTAACCTTTGGTATGATCGAATCTTTCGACGGCGCGCATGAGGCCGACGTTGCCTTCCTGGATAAGATCAGGAAGCGGGAGCCCGCGGCTCATGTAGCGCTTGGCTATGCTGACCACGAGCCTGAGGTTGGCCTTTATGAACCTCTCCTTAAAACGCCTTGCCCGAAGGAGATAGGCCTTTGAAAGCGTCGTCGAACGCTTGATGCTCTTCTTCGCCGTGTCGCCGTCAAGCTTGCGGACACGAATGCGGAGATTCCTGGCGGCCTTCGGGTCCCTGCCGGTCTTGACGCCCTCGCCGCTCCGGACGCTCCTGCCGAGAGTCTTTTCGAGCTTTTTCTGGAAGAGCGCGTCGAGCACGGTCTTTACCTCTGCCGCCCTCGCCTCGCAGCGTTTTATCTTGGCCGAGACTTCTATCTCTTCCTTCGGAGTAAGGAGAGGCTCCATGCCCATCTCCTTGAAATAAACCTGGAGGAGCCTGAATTCCTCGTCCGGGGTGAACTGCTTTCCGCCGCTCTCTTCGCCCGAATCTTCTTCTTCGGATTCCTCGGCTTTCATTTCCATCTCGGCTTCGGATATGTCTGCCAGCACTTTCTCGTCGAGCTCGAGCATAAATTCTTCCTGCTGTGAAGAGTCCGCGTCTTCCGAGTACTCTTCGAACGCCGCCGATTCCTCGAACTTTTCGGCGCCCTTTTCCTTTTTCTTGGAAATGGAGCCTACCCTCGACTTCGGGAGATCGGATACAGTAAGGGTTTTACTCTTCAATCTTGCCTGTCGCATCTTGCCATCCTCCTCTATTAAGATGGGTACTACTCTCTGACCTGACCTTCGCCGAATACAATGAACTTGGTCGTAGTCAGTTCCTCAAGGCCCATTGGTCCGAATGCGTGCAGGCGGGATGTGCTGATTCCTATCTCGGCGCCTAGACCGAGCTCATACCCGTCCGCAAAACGCGTGGAGGCATTCACCATGACGGCAGAAGAATTGACGCCGTCGACGAACGCACGCGCGTTGGCATAATCCTGGGTGATTATCGATTCGGTGTGCATTGAGCCGTATTTTTCGATGTGAGCTATGGCTTCTTCGAGGCCGGAGACGACTTTAACGCTAAGGATGAGGCCGAGGTACTCTTCGTACCAGTCCGCCTCTGTCGCTTCCTTAACCCCGGGTACTACTTCTTTCGTTGCTGCGCATCCCCTTAACTCAACCCCCGCCGCTTCGTATGCACGGGCCATTCGCGGAAGAAAATCCGGCGCGATCTTTTCGTGCACAAGGAGGGTTTCGAGGGCGTTACACACGCCCGGGCGGGAGACCTTGGCGTTAAGGCATATGCTTTCCGCCATGTCGTTGTCGGCGCTCTCGTCTACGAATATATGGCAGACGCCTTTGTAGTGCTTGAGCACCGGGATCCTGGAATTTTCCGCAACGAATCTTATGAGCCCCTCGCCCCCCCTGGGGATGACGAGGTCGATATATTCTTCGAGCCTGAGCATTTCCAAAACCGCGTCGCGGTCTGTTACAGGGATGATCTGTACGGAGTCCTCGGGGATGCCGGCCTCGCGGGCCGCCCGGCGGAGAACCTCGCCGATCGCGACGTTCGTTCGGATAGTTTCGGAGCCGCCGCGCAGTATGACGGCGTTGCCCGACTTTACGCAGAGCCCGGCGGCGTCGGCCGTGACGTTCGGCCTCGATTCGTAGATTATCGCTATTACCCCGAGAGGAATGCGCATACGGCCCACCTGGAGCCCGTTCGGGCGGCGCCACATGCGGACGACCTCGCCGACGGGGTCTGGAAGAGCCGCGACCTCGCGAAGGCCGAGGGCTATTTTTTCGATGCGCGCTTCGTCGAGCCTTAGCCTGTCCGTCATTGCGCCGGAGAGCCGTTTGGCATCGGCGTCGGCCAGGTCCTTGGCATTTTCTTCTAATATATACGGGGCGTTATCCACGAGCCCTTGCGCCATTCCAAGAAGGGCGGCGTTCCGGGCTTTGGTGCCCGTTCTTGCGAGCTTTTGCGAAGCGTTTTTGGCCTTTTCGGCGATTTCTCTCAGGAGGGTCGATATTCGGGTATCTTTGGATTTATTTTTCGTTGTAATCTCAGACATTTAGTTGGTCTATGGTCCTAACACTGGTATTTAAATGATAATACAACCGGCGAAGCAAAGTCAAGGGTAATTTTCACGCTCTTGCACTGTAAATACGGGCTGAAAAGCTTATTGCAAATAGGATAACCGGGCCGGCGGAAAAGGCTACTCCCCGCCAAGTGATTTTGTAAAATAATCGATCGTGCGGACGAGGCCCTCGTCGAGCCCCAGTGTCGGCACCCAGCCCAGCTTTTCAGTGGCCAGCGTAATGTCGGGTTTTCTTCGCTTGGGATCGTCGCCGGGGAGATCGCAGGAAACGATCTTCGACCGCGAGCCCGTGAGTGCTATTACCTTTTCGGCGAGATGCCGTATCGTGACCTCGTCCGGGTTACCGGCGTTCACGGGCCCCGTGAACCCCTTCTCGGTCGCCATCATCCTGACCATCGCCTCGACAGTGTCGTCTACGTAGCAAAATGAGCGCGTCTGCGAGCCGTCGCCGTATATCGTGACGTCTTCGCCGCGGAGCGCCTGTACTATGATGTTGCTTACGACCCTGCCGTCGTCGGCCAGCATGCGCGGGCCGTAGGTGTTGAATATCCTGAGGACCTTTATGTCCATCCCGTGCTGGCGGTAGTAGTCGAAAAAGAGCGTTTCGGCGCAGCGCTTGCCCTCGTCGTAACACGCCCGCAGGCCAATGGGGTTGACGTTGCCCCAGTACCATTCGGGCTGGGGGTGCACAGTCGGGTCGCCGTAGACCTCGCTCGTCGAGGCCTGGAAGATCTTTACCCGAAGACGCTTGGCGAGCCCGAGCATGTTTATCGAGCCCGAGACGTTGACCTTGGTCGTCTGGACCGGGTCGTATTGGTAATGGACGGGCGACGCCGGGCAGGCAAGGTTGTATATCTCGTCCACCTCGACGTAAAGCGGGAAGCAGATGTCGTGGCGTATGACCTCGAACGCGGGGTTCGGCAGAAGGTGCTTGATATTGTCCTTTCTGCCCGTGAAGAAATTATCGACGCAGATGACCTCGTTGCCGTCCGCGAGGAGCCTGTCGCAGAGGTGGGAGCCGATAAATCCGGCCCCTCCCGTCACAAGTATCCTTTTGCCCATTAGTTTCTATTCCCGAACCGAGGGTTCCAGAGTATTTCGGACTCAGCCCTTGAGCACGTTCTTTGCCCTGAGGTAGGATATAACGATTTCGGCCCCTTCGTCGAGGCTGGTTTCCGCGGTCTTTATCGTTATCTCGGGGTTAAGCGGGGCTTCGTAGGGATCGTCTATGCCGGTAAAGCCCTTTATGACGCCCTCGCGAGCCTTCTTGTAAAGCCCTTTTACGTCCCTCTCCTCGCAGACTTCGAGCGGTGCGTCAACATAAACTTCGATGAATTCGCCGTCGTCGACGAGATCCCTTACGGCGTCCCTGTCGCGCCTGTATGGGGAGACGAATGCCGAGAGGACCACCATGCCGGCGTTTACGAAGAGCTTCGACACCTCGCCGATACGGCGGATGTTCTCGGCCCTATCCTCTTCGGAAAAGCCGAGGTCCTTGCAAAGCCCCATCCTTACATTATCGCCGTCGAGGATGAACGTCCTCGCGCCTGTGGAAATGAGCTTCTTTTCGATTTCGTTCGCCAGTGTCGATTTGCCCGAGCTCGGAAGGCCCGTAAACCATAGTATGACAGAGCCGTGGCCGTTCAGGTTACGCCTGTCTTCCTTCGTTATTTCATGATCGTGGGGAATTATAAATCTTTCCATTAAAATAAAAACCTCCTTGGCTATAGCTGAAATCCCACCTGTGGTCGGATTTTTGGCTTATGAGTTTATGTGATATTTCGCAAAGGTCAAAGAGATGGAAATGCGCCTCTTACAGTCCCGAACATCGGGCGAACCGAGCCCGAACGGCGGCTTCGGACGGAACCTTTCCGTAGAACACATGAATCCACGCTATCCGAAGCCACGCTACACCCGCGATTAAAAAAGCGTGTATATAAACGGAGCTACGGCGGAGCTCTGTGCGAAAACTATCAGTAATCCGAACAGAAGCAGGATGAGGAGCATGGGGGTAATCCACCACCATTTGTTCTGTATGAAGAACTGCAGCAGCTCCCCTACAATACCCATTCTGTTCGTAAGGCCTTTCAAAAAGGACATATTTTCATCCCCTGTCTGATTTTGTAACATATACATGTAAATGAAAAAGGGTATAGGTTTTTCTGAGGGGCCTCTCGGACGCGCCGGACGCCCCTTATCACGATCCCTCTCCGGCAGAGGGAGAGGGGACAAAAAGCCCGGGCTCATCCGGGGAAACGGCTAAAGATCGTGGTCCTGTGCGTCTTTCTTCTCGACGAGGTAATTCCCGAGGACGAGGGCGTCCATGCCGCTCTTGCTGAACGAGTTGTACGCCTCCGCGGGGGTGTTCACTATGGGCTCGCCCTTAAGGTTAAATGAGGTGTTCAAGACGACCGGTGTCCCGGTCGCGTCGCCTACCACCTCGATCAGCCTGTAATACTTAGGATTGAGCTCCTTTTTTACCGTCTGGAGCCTTCCGGTGCCGTCCACGTGCGTTATCGCCGGGAGCTTGTCGCGCTTGTCCTCGTGGACGTTCGTCACGTAGAGCATGAAACGCGCCGGATAGTGCTTTTCGGGGTGTTCGAGGTCGAAGTACTCGTGCGCCTTTTCCTCGAGAACGGAGGGCGCGAACGGGCGGAACGGCTCCCTGAACTTGATCTTCACGTTTACGATATCCTTCATATCGTGCCTTCCGGGGTTGGCGAGGATACTGCGGTTCCCGAGCGCGCGCGGGCCCCACTCGAAACGGCCCTGGTGCCAGCCGACGACCTTGCCGTCCGCCAGGAGAGACGCGACGCGCTCGATGAGCTTTTCGTCGTCCTCTATGCGCTCGTAGGGGATGTTGTCTTTAAGGAACTCTTCTGTGTCCGCGGCCGAGTGCTCCTGCCCCCAGTAGGCGTGCTCCATGACGAACTTCCTAGGGTTTCCGGGAGGGTGTGGTAGCCATAAAGCGCTGCGCCAATGGCCGCGCCGCCGTCGCCCGCCGCGGGCTGGATGTAGATCTGCTCGAACGGCGTCTGGGCGAGGATCTTCCTGTTGGCGACGCTGTTGAGCGCGACGCCCCCCGCCATGCAGAGATTTTTGAGACCGGTTTCTTTGTAGGCGTAATTGGCCATCTTGACCATTATCTCTTCGACGACCACCTGTATACTGGCGGCGATGTCGGCGTAGTACTGGTTCTGCTTGCCGACCTCTTCGAAGTTGGCGGGCTTTTCGCCGAAGTAGGACGGATAGCCGCTGCCCGGGGTGAAGAAATGTGCCTTCGGATCGCGTGGGTGCCGAAGAGCTTTTCGAACTTTTTGTTAAACGTCTTTTCCGAGGAATAGTGGAAAGAGAAATAATCCATGTCGAGCTCGAACCCGCCGTCGTCGTCCACTCGTATGAGCTCGTAGACCTTGTCCACGTAGAGCGGCCTTCCGAAGGGGGCCATACCCATGACTTTATATTCGCCCTCGTTCACCTCGAACCCGAGAAACGCCGTAAATGCGCTGTACAGGAGGCCGAGCGAGTGCGGGAACCTTATTTCCTTGATCAGCTTGAGGTCAGTCCCCTTGCCGACGCCGAGTGCGGCCGTCGTCCATTCGCCGACGCCGTCCACGGTGAGAATAGCGGCCTCTTCGTAGGGCGAGCAGAAAAACGCGCTCGCCGCGTGGGAGAGGTGATGCTCGCTGAAGAGAATCTTCTCGGGCGGGATGCCTAGCTTCCCGAGAAGGAGATGCTTTACCCAGAGCTTGTCACCGAGCCATGTAACCATAGCCTCGCGAAAGAGTTTCATCGATCTGGGGAACGTCTGCATCGTACACAGAAGAAGCCTCTCGAACTTTACGAACGGCTTTTCGAAGAACATGACGTAGTCTATGTCATCGGCTTCGATGCCGCCCGTCTCGAGGCAGAACTCTATCGCCATTTCCGGAAATTCGAAGTCGTGCTTTATGCGCGTGAAGCGCTCTTCTTCGGCAGCCGCGACAAGGACGCCGTCTTTCAGAAGGGCTGCTGCAGCGTCGTGAAAGTAACAGGATATACCTAATATGTTCATATATATTCCGGCCTCCAGGAATAAATACCGGGCATGGGCCCGGCGCGGGCGTCAGAACTGCTTCTGCGCCCTTTCTAGGGGTGTCGTGCCTTCCTTCTCTTCTTTTATATGCCAGCCGTGGCGTTCCTTCTTCTTCATCTGAAGCGGGTCGGTAAACGCCCTCACGGCCAGGGCGAACGGGAGGAGCGGGACGAGATAAAACAGCGTGAGAATGACCCTTGCGTTAAAGTCGCCTATCTTGCGGGCGATTTTCTTCCACCAATTCCAGGCCCTCCGAAACGGGTTTGTAGTGGAGTTGTCCTTTTTATCCTTTTTATTCTGAGCCATCACATCTCCTTAATAAGACGTACGGGAAAATTATACGTGGCTTTACAGCTTGAAAGTGTGCCTGTCAGGCTTCTTTTCGAAGGGAAAAGAATACAATCCTTTTATTACGTTTAAAAGCAAATCGTGATTCCGGTCAGATAAAAATTCAATTCCGGAGCGTATTATGAGGCCCCGGAAGCGGAGAACAGGGAATATATTATCCGTCGGCTCCGCCCGAGGTCTCTATCCTGTAGTTGAGCTCGATTATCTTCCACCCGGCGTCCTTCCAGGCGAGCTTCCAGTTGATATTGCCCTTCGAGCTCTTGAGCGTACCCGTGCGCGCGTCCTTGTAGGTCACGAAGAAGTCACCCCTCACGAAACCGAAATCGTTTTGAACCAGCGCCCTTTTAACCTTGACGTCGTAATTCAGGATATCGATCGAGTTGAAGCTGGAATCGTACTTCTTCATTACGGTTGCAAGATCGACCCCGTTCTCGACGGCGCCCGACGAAAAGAGGGTCTTCAGCCTCGGGAGATCCTTGCCCCTGTAGGCGTTTATGTATTCCGTTACAAAGCCGTAAAGCGTGCTCTTGTCCGGGGTGGTTTCGGGCCGGCGCACGACATTGTTGCCGTGCGCTATCGCTGTAGTCGAAGGCCCTGGATCGAAAACGTCAGCCGCCGCTTCCTTAACCTGCGGCCTGACAGGCTCGGCCTGCCTGGCCACCGTCGTTATCTCCTTTGCAGGCGCGGATTTCACGGGCTCGGTCTTCACCGGTGCGCTTTCGGCGGCTTTCGCTACTACAGGCGGGGGCTCGCCGGATACAACCAGCCTGTCCCCGATCTTTATATTGTTTTCACTGAGGTTGTTAAGCCTCTTGATTTTGTCGGTTGTAGTGTCGAACTTCCTTGCAATAGTCCAGAGCGACTCGCCGCTCGATACGGTGTAGTACTTTCCGTCTTCGAGCTCGGGCTTGGCCGCCTCGGCCGGCTCTTCCGCAGCCTTCTTTTCGGGCTCGGGGACGGCCGCTGCTACCTCCGCCGGCTTTTCAGGCTCGGTCTTGTGCGGATAGGCGTAGCCTCGGGGGCGTCCGTAGCCTCGGCAACCTTCACTTCCTCGGCCGAATCCGCTTTGGCCGGCTCCTCCGCCGCTTCGGGGGTATTCCACGGCAGCTACCTCGGCCTTGTTTTCAGGCTCCGTCCTGTGCGGAATAGGCGTAACCTCGGGGGCGTCGGTGGCCTCGGCGATCTCCATTCCCCCGACTACATCGGGAGACACCTTCGATTCGGGGAGGTTCACGATCGGAACCATCGCCTCGCCGGCCTCGGGGTTTTCTGCCTCGGGCGCGGCGGCTACTATCTCGCCCTTAGCTTCGGGCTCGTTTGCGGCGATCTTTTCATCAGCCTCTACGGGTGCGGTTTCGGAAAGGTCCTTTTCGGATGCTGTAAGCGGGCCCCTCGTCTATCATTTCGGTGGGGTCCGCACATCGTAGTCCGCAGACTTCTCGATATTCACAGTCTTTTCGAGCTTTCGCTACGCTCTTAGGCATCGCCCCTGTAAACAGGGTTCGGGAGGGCGGGGTGTTCGATAACCCTTGCCATCTGTTCTTTTCTTCCTGTGATTTGAAAATGAGCCCCGAGCCGGCCGCGTAAACCAGGGCAATTAGTATGACGACGAGAATAGGCGCGCCTATGTAAACGTTCTTCTGAAGGTCGAACGTGGGCACGACAACCGGCACGGGCGGCAGGAACTTCCTGTCGTACGCGTCGCGCTTTTCGCGGTTGCCGATAACGCCGTATGCTTCGTTGATGAGCTTTGCCTTTTCGGAAGCGTCGGAGCCAGCAAGGTCAGGATGGTTCGACTTCATGAGCTCGATCCAGTTCCGCCTGATCTCCTCCTCGCTCGCTTCGCGGTCAACGCCCAGGGTCTTGTAATAGTCCGGCGCTTCGGACTGGTAATTAGGAATCGTGTAGTTGATGACGAGCCGCGCCTGCTCGATTATGAAGTCGGTGCTGACCTTCCTTTTGGCGGCGATTTTCTCTTAGAAGCTTGAAATTCGGGGAACGGTCGCCGGCAGCTATGTCGCGGAGGACGTGGAAATAAAACACCCTGTCCCTCGAAAACGCTCCGCAATGAACCTTATGTCTTTGCCGTCAACAAGCTCGGATACTATCCGCTCGTATCTCCATCTATCCAGTGTTATCAAGGTCTTTCCGCCTGAAAGGTGGTCTCATCATCTTCCATAAAGAGACTTAAAGCCATAAAAAATCAGCGGTATATCGAACTGGGAGCGCGGCTTAAATCCCCTCCTTCGTACACTCGAATCCCTAATGACGCGCCGCCTTTAATGATTTTACCCTAAATCTCGCTGTTTATTCAAGTATTTAGGTTAAATCGCATATACTCCGATTTTGCCCCGAAGCCGGCCTTAATATTTGACAAAACGTAATTTGCGGAAAGAATAAATGGCAAAAAATCGCCGGAGGTATAAATTGGAACGCACTTTATCAATAATAAAACCAGACGGAGTCGAAAAGAATGTAATTGGCGAGATCATCGCCAGGTTCGAAAAGAACGGGCTCAAGATAGCCGCCCTCAAGATGGTGCACCTTTCGGAAAAAGGAGGCCGAGGGGTTCTACATAGTCCACAAGGAGAGGCCCTTTTACGGCTCGCTTACGGAATTCATGTCGAGGGGCCGGTCGTGCTGGATGGTCCTCGAGGGTGAAAAACGCCATAGCGAAGAACAGAAGTCATGGGGGCGACGAACCCCGAGCAGGCCGAGGCCGGAACCATAAGGAAAGACTTCGCGACCAACATCGAGGAGAACACGGTACAAGGCTCGGACTCGCCCGAATCGGCCGCGTTCGAGATCGGATACTTCTTCAACGCTTTTGAGCTCGTGGGATAGCAGAAAGCATTCACTGAAAACTTCTTCCTCCGGCCGGGAGCACAGCCGGAGGGGGATTTAATTTCCATTGAGACACGCCTCATTCACAATATTAACTTAATCAAGTATATGGTATTATCGATTTAACACGGAGAGATTGCATAAAGCTCCTTGCTGTTTTTCTCATACTTCGACACTGGCTTCGCGACGGCGGCGGGAACGGGAACAGATCGGAGGTCTGTGAGCCGTTAATAACGGCCTTCACACCAATACCTGAATGTGTATCAGAATATTTCCTCGAAGTCTCAACTAATTGTTCTTGTATCGGTGAAGGAAGTGAATTTGATCTTAGCTTATTGAACTTTGACATAGACGGATACACAGGTTTCATAACGCCATACGACATAGTTTGGGAGCCGGTCGACTGCTCGACCATATCGTTCACCGGAGAAACCTCCGGCGTTCTGGAGAACATGACAGTGCCCGAGGAAGGTATTCTGGAATTCACATTGTCATTCGAAGGAACGAAGCCGGAAGGTGTTACCTGTTGTTGTGGTGATTTTTTTGTAGTCGATTGAGTCGGCGAAAATACCGGCAAACCTTTCAGTTAAAGTCGATCCGCGCCCCAAGCACGTCTCCGAAATTCCCGGCGTAGCTCTTGGCCACGTCCTCCACGTTTAGCTCCTCCCCGAGAATCTCTTTCATCGAAGCCACTGTCACGTCCGTAATTCCGCAGGGAACGATGAGGGAAATAGGAGAGGTCCGTGTTCACGTTGAGCGCCGAGCCGTGCATGGTCACGCCGCCCCTTACGGCGACGCCTATCGATGCTATCTTTCTGCCGCCCGTCCAGACTCCGGGGTAGCCTTCCCTCCGCCAGCCCTCTACGCCGTAATCGGCGAGCGTCCGGATTATCGTCTCTTCGAGCGCGCGGACGTAGGCCCTCGCGCCGAGCCCGAAATCACGGAGCCTTATTATGGGGTACGAGACGGCTGGCCCAGGCCATGGAAGGTGACGTCCCCTCCCCTGCCTGTTCTGTGTATCTCGACTCCGCGCCGCTTTATCTCATCCTCGGGCAGGAGGAAATTCCCGCCCTTCCCGAAACGCCCGTCGGTGAGGACGGGCGGGTGCTCGAGGAGAATGAGCGAGCCCCGGGAGCCGCCCCGCCTTACGGCTTCTGCCCTTTCGTCCTGGAGCGTAAGCCCGTCGGCGTAGGGCACGGTTCCGCGCCATTCGCAGGATATGACATGTCCTATATCGGAGTCCACGGTATTCATTGTATATCATCACGGCGGGCTTTCCAGCCGTCTTGCGCCCCGCCCGGCGGTCGAATATACTCAAGACATCTTTTCCCCTTCCCGGAAGCCCTGAACCATGAAGAAAAAGACCGCAGCAAAAGCAGGATACGCCGAATTCTCACAGGCCCTCGCCTCGGGAAGCTCGCGCCCATAATCGTATTCACGGGCGACCAGACTTATCTCGCGGAAAAGGCCGTGGCGGAGCTCAGGAAAGGGCTCCTCGGGGAAAGCGGCGACATGGGATTCACGCCGCCTACGGCGAGAGCGCGTCCGGAAAGGAGATCGCCGATAACGCCAGCACGTACCCGATGTTCTCGGGGAAAAAGCTCATAGTCGTAAGGAACGCAGAGAAGCTCGCGGCGAAGGAGACGGCCGCGCTCGAAGGCTACTTCGCAGCGCCTCGCCGTCTACCTGCCTCGTCCTCGACTACACGGGCGGGAAGAAGCCCAAGCTGCCGAAGGGCGACATAGGGCAGTACGACTTCTCGACTGAAAAGGGCGGCACGACGGGGGCCGTCGTCGAGGCCGCGCGCGCGCTCGGGTTCGAGATTTCGAGGCCCGCCGCCGAGGCGCTGGTCACGATGGTCGGCGAGGACATGCGCGACATCCAGAACCAGCTCGAAAAGATCGCGCTCTACAAGGGCGAGGACAAGAAGATAACCCCCGCCGACGTGGACGCGCTTACTGTCAGGACGAAGTACGCCGACATATATCAGCTTATAAACGCCATATCGAGGAAGGACCGGAAAACGGCCTATAAGGTGCTGCTGGATCTGGAGGCCGCCGGAGAGGAGCCGCTGTCTATTTTGGGATTGGTTACGTGGCGGTTCAGGCTGCTCTGGAGGGCCAAGGAGCTTTCGGAGAAGCGCACCCCCCAGGCCGAGATGATAAAGCAGCTAAAGATTTCGCCGGGGCAGCTCTACTACCTCGGCGAGGACCTCAAGAGATTCAAATACGCGGAGCTTCTCCGTATAATGGAGACGCTGTCCGAGTACGACAAGAAGCTCAAGCTGAGCTACGTGCCCAAAAGCTTTGTTCTTACGAAGATGGTTATTGATTTATGTGGAACGCGTTAAGCGGGCTCAGGAGGCCGGCGTTTCGGTAGCCGCGCGCTCTTTGGAGATCCTCTTCGCGAGCCTGCTGGTCCTTCTCGAAGCGGTCTTCTTGTGGATTACGCCCTTCGAGGCAGCCTTCTTGAGCTTGGATTCGGTTTCCCTGAGAACGTTGTCTACCTGAGTAGCGTCGCCGTCGGCAGCCGTCGCATCGAACTTCTTCAGCTGGGTCTTGAGGTCGGACTTTACAGCCGTGTTCCTCTCCTTTCTCTTTAAGCTCTGGCGATGCCTTTTAATACCTGACTTTATTCTGTTGGCCATTATATAAACTTCCCTCCCGCTATAATCCGGAATAGTCTGCCGGATATTGACGGTTTGTCAATAATTCTGGTAATTTCCGCGCCTATTATTGCAAAGGAGCAGGAAATTGCGTACGGGCCACCCTGCATAAAGCGAATCGGGGCTACCAATTGGTAAATACCTTCTCCCCCTTTACCTCCTGCCCGGGTTTTAAATACGGGGCGTCGGACCCATTTGACGGATATCCCTTTCCGTCGAATTTCAGCGCGACGTCCCCGGCCTTGGCCCCGCCGCCGGACAGCATGAAGACCAGATCGCTCCAGCCGTTGGATTTTTCGTCGCTTATCGTAATCGGCCCCCTGACGAGGGATGTATCCGAAACGAACTTCGCCTTGCCGTCCTTTTCCCCCTGGAATACGAGGAGCGTGCAGCCGCCCGAGCCGCACCAGTAAGGACCGGACCAAAGGACGAGGGCGTCTTTGATGCCGTCTCCGTTCAGATCCGCAATTTCCATCTCGTAGGGCGTATCTTTTATATCGGAATCCTGCGTTTTAAGGTACGCCCCGAGGGCGTCTTTAAACCCGCTTTCCTCTACCGTATCGACGGGGGTGGTTTCAGGCATGGTCTCGGCCCCGCCTACCACGCCGTCGAGCAGGAAGAACAGCGCCAGGATCAAAACAACGATAAGATTTTTCATGTATCACCCGCCCCTCATGATGCGCCGATACGGACAGGCCACCATGCTCTGTATATACCGGAATTATAGCATATCGAGCCTGTGCAAAGTATCGCGCACGCACCGCTTGGGATCAGCATGTTCAGTGAGAATTAGGCTTTTCAGGGATCGTGAACCGGGCTGTGACTCAGTGCTTTTCAGCGCAGATTAGATATTCGACGTTGCCGTCTGCGCCGGTTATCGGGGATTCTATGACGCCCCGACTTCGAGCCCGAGGCCCGAGGCGAAGGCCGTGATCTTGTCCACTACTTCCTTGCGCTTGGCCTCGTCCCTGACTATCCCGCCCTTTCCGACCTCGCCCTTCCCTACCTCGAACTGTGGCTTTATGAGGGCTACGAGAACACCGCCCGGGGCGAGCACTCCCGCAGCCGGGGGGATGATCTTCGTGAGGGATATGAAGGAGACGTCGATGACGACGATGCCGACGGGCTCGCCGCCTATGTCTTCAGGCTTTAGATACCGTGCGTTGAATTTTTCCATCGAGACGACGCGTGGGTCGTTCCGGAGCTTCCAGTCGAGCTGGCCGCGCCCGGCGTCTATCGCGTAGACCTTCGAGGCACCGCGCTGGAGGAGGCAGTCCGTGAATCCGCCGGTGGAAGAGCCCACGTCAACGGCGGTCTTCCCGGCGGCGTCAACGCCGAATGCGTCGAGAGCGGCTTCGAGCTTGAATCCGCCGCGGGATACGTATTTGAGGGTCTCGCCCTTGAGGACGATCTCGGCGTCGTCCTTTACGAGCGCCCCGGCCTTGTCCACACGCTCGCCCGCGACGTACACCGTCCCTGCCATTATGACGGCCTTCGCACGCGCCCGCGTATCGACTAGCCCCCTTTCGACGAGCGCGACGTCGAGGCGCTTTTTTGCCAAGCCCTTTACGGGCATCACCCTTCCCCGCCAAGGTACATCGCGATCCGCCTTAGCGGCTCGGCCCTTTCGTCGAAGCCCGAGAGGTGCGATACGGCCTCGCGTATGAGCTCCGCCATCTTCAGGCGCGATTCATCTACCCCGGCAAGCCCGGGGTACGTCGATTTTTCGTGGCGGGCGTCGTTCCCCTTGGCCTTTCCGGTGTCGCTCGCGGCGTCGAGGTCGAGGAGGTCGTCACGTATCTGGAACGCGAGCCCGAGCGCCCCCGCGTAGGAAGCGAGCGCGGAGATTTCGTCCGCCGAAGCCCCGCCGATGCGGGCGCCTGTCGTTACGGCCGTCCTCATCATTGCGCCTGTTTTCAAGGAATGCATGTTCTCGATCTCGCATACGGACGTCGCCCGCCTGCCTTCGAGGGCGAGGTCTATTGCCTGCCCTCTATCATCCCGCGAGAGCCCGCCGCGGTGGACATATCGTCTATGATGTCGCACAGGACGGCGCTGTCGATGCCCGCGGCCCTGCCCTCCTTGACTATAAGGCGGAATGCATCCGTCAGTAGCGCGTCGCCCGCGAGTATGGCAGTCGCCTCGCCGAAGACGACGTGGCTTGTCGGCTTCCCGCGCCGAAGAGGGTCGTCGTCCATCGACGGCAGGTCGTCGTGAATGAGCGAATAGGTATGGATCATTTCGAGAGCGCACGCGACTGGGATAGCCCTCCGCCTGTCGCCGCCCACGGCCTCGCACGCCGCCAGCATGAGGATCGGGCGGAGCCTCTTCCCCCCGGCCAGGAGGCTGTAGCGGACGGCCTCCATAAGCCGCGTCGAGGGCGGCTCGGTCCCGCGGACGAGCAAATCGAGCGCGCCGTCTATCTCGGCCCTGTTCCGGGCGATATAGCTCTTTATATCGAATTCCATTTCGTACGGCTCACTTCTCGGGGTCGAAGTCTTCGGGAACGACTTCGCCGTTTTTCTCGACTAGCAGCTCGACTTTTTTCCTTATTTCATTGAGCTTCGTGTGGGATTGGGATATGAGCTCGGTCCCTTCCTGAAAGAGCTTTATGGAGTCTTCGAGCGGGAGGTTGCCGCTTTCGAGCCGGCGGATTATTTCCCTTAGCTCCTTCATCGTATCTTCGAAAGATTTCATGAGGGTATTTTATCCCTGAAGCCGGACGTGCACAAGACGGGAGCGCGCCTGTATGGCTTTATTCAGTCCCGGGACATGCCATGAGGCACCCGGAAATATCGGTCTGGTGATTTTAAAGTCGGGAAGGTAACAGGACGGACGCCGGAGCGCCCGTCCTGTCTGTAGTCAATTCATAGGTGTTACGTTACGGAAGCAAAAACCGGAACGTTACTTAGTGAGCCGGAGCGGCTTCGGTGGCTTCCGGGGTGGATTCCGGTGCAGCCTCTTCAGTCCCTTCCATTACGCCCTCGACCGTTTCGGTAGCGCCGTCGGCGGTGTCTTCTACGGTCTCTTCGACCATGGCCGCGCCCTCTTCGACCGTTTCACCGGCAGAGTCGGCCGCGTCGTCAGCCGTATCGGCCGCGCTGTCCATGGCATCGCCTGCCGCGTCCGCTGCATCGGTGGCCGCGTCGTTTACCGTATCGGCAGCATCGGCTGCGTCGCCGGGATCTACAACCTCAACTTCCTCTACCTCTACTTCTTCCGCGCCCTGCTGGGGCTGCTGGCAGGCGGCGAGCCCGAGAGCGAACACCATGCCTGCTACCAAAATCATAAACCTGCTGAATAGAGTCATACCATACCTCCTTTTAATGTAATTATTATCGGGTTTAGGATTTAAACGATGTAGTTTAAACAACATACTATATTAATTGTGCGATTTCCACCAGTAAATAGCCCGATGCACTTTGGCCGGACGCGCGGCCGCCACTCCCCGGGCCTGGGGCGCGCCCCGGAAACCGGTACGGCGCGGCGGCGGGATGACTTTACGGGATCGAATATGCGCATAACAGATGTGGATTGCTCCCCAGACGGAGAGGAGAGAAGGATACCCACCTTCTAATATCGTATAATTACAGCAACTTACGAGCTCACGAAAACAAAAATATTTTTCTTAATTCGCCAATTGTATTTATAGCAAAATAACTGTAATATCGTACAAATTAACTTCTTGAGGAGGAATAATGTTGCGTAAACTCTTTTACGGAATTAAGTTGTCCTCGTCAGTAGCTTTACAGCAGTTTTGTTCGCCTCTATTTTTGTGACTGAATCCAAAAGCCCAACCGACGGAGGGATGCCCGGTGGCTGTTTGCGCATCAATTCCGGGGCTTCCACCGCCGGAAAGCAAGGATGAGGCCATTTTCTTCGAATACGAATACACGGATAATCTAACCACGGAAACGTTCGAGGTGATAGCGAACGTGCCCATGTGCCCGACTTTAATTGTGCCGGAATTCGGGGCGGCGATCATTACGCAGTTCCCCCGCGGCAGGTGGAGTCTCGAATCCGTCGACTGTGAAGGCCCGGGCACCAATTTTATCCCGGTGGAAAACGGCGTGCTCGTTGCATGCGACAACGCCTCGGACGAAGTCACGACGTGCACATTCGTCAACCAGAGCTCATCGGTTAACATTCCGACAATGTCTGAATGGGGGATGGCGGGGGTTGCCGGAGCGCTCGGGCTTATAGGCGTTTTCTATGCGGCACGAAGGAGAAGGGCAGCGGCCTAGATTACAGTTACTGGATTCTCAATAGAAAATTACCAAGAAGCCCGTTCCGCCGAAAAGGAAGAACGGGCTTTTTTGTTATTCGATGCTGGTTAAAACTGCTGCCTGGCTCAGGCCCCGAACGTCTTCGCGATGACTTCCATCGTCTCGACGGTGCCCTGCTTCCCTGCGGGCCCGGGGATGATGATCGGGAGGTCCACCCCTGCCTCTCTGTAAGCTTCGAGGCGCTCCCTGCACCTGTCGGCAGGGCCGACGAGGGCTATGGCGTCGAGAAGCTCGTCGCTGAATACGTCGGCCGGGTTGGCCCCGCCCTGGATCGCATCGACGACGTCGCCGAATCCGTTGTTCCTTACCATGCGCTGATAGAAAGGCAGCCTGAGGTAGTTCGAAAGGCCTTTCTTGCCGGACGAGCGGGCAAGCTCGAGATCGTCCGAGACGACCGCCGGTATGCCGAGCGTGATGTCCACATCCGCCGGGTCGCGCCCTGCCTTGAGCGCGCCTTCGGTTACGTATCCCTTAAGGACGGTCAGGTATTCAGGCGTCGAGAGATACGGGAATATGCCGTCGGCCACCTCGCCCGCGAGCGAGGCCGCACCCTTCGTGAGCCCTGCAATGTAGACGGGCGCCGCGGGCAGGCTCCTTTTCATCGTAATCTGCGGCGCGCTTCCGTCCATGAAAGACCTTACGGCCTTAACGTACTCGCGCATCTTGTCGATCGGATCGCCCATGTCGATGCCGAACCTGTCGTTAACGGGCTTGTGGCTGACGCCGAGCCCGAGCACCATGCGGCCGCCCGTGATCTCCTGGATCGTGAGCGCCGACGCCGCGGCCACCGCAGGCTGGCGCATGTAGATGTTGGCGATCCACGTCCCTACCTTTATCCTGGTCGTCACCTCGGCGAACACCTGTGCGTTCGAGAGGCCGTTCCACGGCGGCACTTCCGGTGAAAATATTGCTTCGAATCCCGCCCCTTCGGCTATTTTGGCAAGGTCCCTCAGCTCGGCGACGCTCGCCCCCCAGACGGGTGATATGGTTGCAATCCTCGGCATGTCATTCCTCCTTTATTGGTCCGTATCGTCTATATATTAATCCCGGACGGCAAAAGACCGGGCACGAATGCAGATACGCCTATCTCAGTATATTAAGAATCGGAACTATGGCAAGCTCAGTACTGGTTGATCACATCCCTGTAGTAATCGGGCCGGAGAAGCGACTCGTCGCCGGCCGCGATCACGGCCTTTATCTGCGAGAGGACCCGCTCCTTGTCGTCCGGAAACTTTGCTTTTATGGGCAGGTAGTTGGATATGTGGTTCGAGAAGAAATGCCCGTCGGTAAGGTCCGTATTCTCGACCAGTATCTCGAGCTCCTTTATCATCCGGAACTTGTCGGGTAGAGCGAATTCGCCGCGCTGCATTTCCTCGTATAGCGGCGCGCCGGGGCGGACCTGGAGCGACAGCGCGCCGACGTATTCCGGGTCCGACGCCGTGAGGAGCCTGCCGGTGGCCTCTGCATGCTCGGCGCTCCTTTCGACGCCCCCCATCCCGAGAAGCACCATCGCCGAGTTCATGACGCCGGCCTCTTTCAGCATGCGGGATGCCTTTACCGTGTCTTCGAATCCCGCGCCCTTCTTTATCCGTTCGAGGACGACGTCGTCGCCGCTTTCAAAGCCGATGTACACCATGTCGAGCCCGAGTGCCTTGAGCTCTTTTAAGTTATCGACGCCCTTACGGAGAATGTCGCCTACGTTGGCGTACATGCGGACGCGCTCGACCTGGGGCGAAGTTTCGCGGAGGTACGTGATTATCTCGACGAGCTTTTTCTGAGCGAGGACGAGAGCGTTGCCGTCGGCTATGAAAACGCGGCCCCCTATCTCGCCGTGCTCTGTGGCTGAGTCGATTATCTCCCTTATCTCCTCCATCGGGCGGACGCGGAACCTCTGCTCGTCCTTCCTGTACATGGCGCAATACGTGCACTGGTTGTGCGAGCACCCGACAGTCGCCTGGAGGATGAAGCTCTTCGCCTCGCTCGGCGGGCGGAAGTAGGGAGTAACGTACTCTATCATACTATTAGGATTAACTATTCCTAAGCGGTTTACAACCCGCGGCGGGAAAGAAGGCGCCCCGCGGACGGGAATTTCTTTCGCCTGGTGGCGCTGCAAAGCCCTGTGTTGCCGTGGTATTCTTCTTAAACCGGAAAATCGGGGCCGAGAAAGATTAAGAGATGACTGTAGATTCTAAAATAAGCGCGAAACTTTACGGCGGGGCGCTCGGAATTTGGGGCCGGATACGCCGGAACCCTCTCCCCGCCCTGGCGTTTCTCGCCGCCGCCGCGGCGTTCCTGGCCTTTACGGAGCTCGCGGACGACGTGCTCGAAGGCGAGAACCATCAGATCGATACGACGATACTCCTTATGATGAGGAGCGCGGACCTCGCCGATCCGATCGGGCCGCCGTGGGCCGAGGAGATGATGCGCGACATAACCGCCCTCGGCGGCGTCGCCGTGCTGACGCTGGTCACCATATTTTCGGCGATCTACCTGCTGCTCAGAAAAAGAAAAGACCTCGTGCTTTACCTTGCGGCCGCTGCCATTACGGGAACCGTTTTGAGCAATCTCCTTAAGGCCGGGTTCAGCCGCCCGAGGCCGGACATCGTCCCGCACGAGATAGTGGTATACACGGCCAGCTTCCCGAGCGGCCATTCCCTCGTCGCCGCCGTCATATACCTTACGCTCGGCGTAATTCTCGCCGAAGCCCAGGCGCGGTACCGCATAAAGATATACATACTCACGGTTGCCGTGGTGGTCACGCTGCTTATAGGAATAAGCCGGATTTACCTCGGCGTCCACTGGCCCAGCGACGTTCTGGCGGGGTGGCTCGCGGGGACGGCGTGGGCGTTCATGCTCTGGATAGCCGCACATTTCTACATGAACAAGTACAAGGGACGGGATCCCGCTGGGGCTCAGTTTGAGTCGGACTAGAATTCCGTATACCTAAATTCCGTCAGTCGAGGAGGGGTAAAGATGAAGCTCGGAAGACACGCAGCGCCCGGTGCGTTCGTGCTCGCGGCAGTTCTCGCTTCGGCCGTTCCGGTATTCGGCGCGGACGCGGCCGCCCCCGCACCAAGGTGGGGGATGATAATCATCGGCCTTTTCGGTGGGCTCGCCATTTTCCTGTTCGGAATGGAACAGATGACAGGCGCGCTTAAAGCCGTCATGGGCGACGGCATGAGCAAGCTCCTCGCCGGCCTTACCAGAAACAGGTTCATGGCCGCTGTCACCGGCGCGATCACAACCGCCGTCTTTCAATCGTCGTCCGTTACGACCGTCATCGTCATAGGGTTCATTTCAGTCGGGTTGATGACGCTCCAGCAGGTCGTCGGGATAATCCTCGGCGCGAATATAGGATCGACTATCACTGCCCAGATAATAGCGTTTAACGTCACGCAGTACGCCCTTTTGCCCGTTGCCGTGGGATTCGCCATGCAGTTCATATCGAAATCCGAAAAGCCCCGGCTCTACGGCGGGATAATTCTTGGTCTCGGGCTCGTATTTTTCGGCATGGGCATCATGAGCGACGCTACGAGCCCGCTCCGCTCATACCAGCCGTTCATCGACGCCATGCGCGAGATGAGTAACCCGATCCTCGGCATCACCGCGGGGCTCCTGTTCACGGCCCTCGTCCAGAGCTCGGCCGCCACGATAGGCATCGTGATAGTGCTCGCGTCGCAGGGGGCTATCACCCTCGAAGCGGGGATCGCGATCGTGCTCGGCGCCAACATCGGCACCTGCGTCACGGCGCTACTCGCCGCGTTGGGCAAGCCCGCCGCCGCGAAACAGACGGCCGCCGCGCATATTCTGTTCAACGTCATCGGCGTTCTCATCTGGCTGCCGTTCATAGGCCAGCTGGCTTCCATGGCCGAGGCCGTGTCGCCTGTGAGCATGGGCCTGTCCGGCACCGCGCAGATGGCCGCCGACACACCGCGCCAGATAGCAAATGCGCACACCCTGTTCAACGTCGCCAACACGATGATCTTCATCGGCCTTATCGGGCCGTTCACGCGCCTGGTCGAATGGCTCATCCCCGAAAAGCCCGAGCCGCTGCCCGAATACGCCCAACCGGTCTACCT
>JAWKQD010000011.1:0-90771 GCA_041390285.1 Thermodesulfobacteriota bacterium
TGCGTGTCTTCGGGTATGGGAAGCCGGTCTATGACGGAGAGGTGGCCGAGAATTGTACCGTCGGTGTCCTCAAAGGGTATTCCCAGGTAGCTAACAGCCTGGAGGTTGGGGAGCGCCTTTCCGAGCTCGGGGTTCCCCTGAAACCTTTCGAACAGCTTGTCCCGGACGTGTACGAGCCTTTTTTGCTCGACGACCAGCTCGCAAGCGGTACCCGTGACGGGATACTCGAAGCTCTTGACCCGGCCGCCCCCGAGGTAGAACGCTATCGAACGGAGGCGCTTCGTGTCTTCGAAATATTCGGTGACCCATGCGCCGTATGTGTGGAGGACTTTGGAAAGATTTTCGACGAGCGAATCGAAGAACGCCTCCCCGACTTCGGAGGAGGTGCCTTCGAGAATTGAGCGTATGGCCTCGTTTTCCTCTACGCCCTTAAATGGGACTCGTTGTGTTTCCATATACAGCCGGCTAGAAGCCTCGATATATCACTAGATTATAATCTATTGCGGGCCCTGATTCCTAGAGCCTGCGTCAGGTGAGGGAATATCACGAAGCCACAGCCGACTATCAGGGAAAGGCTCAGCCGAATATGTTTCGAACGATAACGAAGGCCGCCACGAGGAGTATGGCGACGGCGAAGGTTTTTTGAAGGGAAGTGCCGGACAGCTTGCGCCCGATTGCCTGGCCCGCGAAGAGCCCGGCGACGCCGCCCGCGACGAAGAGGAGTGTGACTTCTCCCGAGACGATCCGCCCGGCGAGTATCTGTGAGGCGACGCCCGAAGCACTTATTAGAACTATGACCATGAGGGACGTGCCTACGGCGCGGTGTATGGACATACCGCTGAAGAGTACGAGTGCGGGGACTATAATGAATCCGCCGCCGACCCCGAAGAGCCCGGAGAGTATGCCTGTGATAACGCCGACTACTATAAGGAGGACGGCGCAGCAGGAGCTCATTATCAGGATGCCGGACGGGTCGCGCTCGCAGGATGGGCCGCTGGCAATACAGTCCTGGCCGTCTACGGCAGAACGTAATTCGCTTTGAACCAGCCCCGCCTTCTGCCAGAGCCTGACGGCGACGACCGCCATCAGCACGGCGAACAGGAGAAGGAGAAGGGTTTGCGAAAGTAGGCCCGCGATCCACGTTCCGATAGGGGCGCCGACCATGCCGGCGACGGCGAAGAGGAGCCCCGTCCTTAGCTCGACGTTACCCCTGTGCCAGTGTGAAAGGAACCCGACTATCGATATCGCCCCCACGGCGGAGAGCGACGTGGCAACGGCGTCCTTCGCCGAAAGGCCGAGCCCGTAAACAAGGAGCGGCACGGCGAAGATCGCGCCCCCGCCGCCTGTGAGGCCGAGCGAGAGACCGACCAAGGCTCCGAATATGAGGCTGGTTATCGGCATCGGGGTTTCTTCACCTCAGTTCCTTTCGATCGGGTATCCGGCCGCCGCCCAGGCGCGGTATCCGCCGTTCATATCGACGACGTCGTATCCGGCGCGCTGGAGCACGCTGGCGGCGATCGCGGCGCGCTCGCCCCCGAGGCAGTGTATGATCACAGGCTTCGATCGTTCGACGCCGTTCATTTCGCGAAGGAGCTTTCCTACGAATTTATGCTCGGCTCCGGGGATGTGCCCTTCCTTGTATTCGGTTGCCGCGCGTACGTCGAGGACAGTGGCGCCGCCGCTCTCGATGCGGGAGCGAAGCTCTTCGGGGGAAGCGGATTCGACGGCCTCGGTCCTGAGCCCTGCGCCTTTGACGGCGCGGGCGTCGAAATAGCCGCCGACGTTATCTATACCTATAGAGCGCAGGCGGCGAAGGTTATCGTCTATGGACGCCTCGTCCGCGAGGAGGTAGACCGGGCGCGAGTAATCGACGAGAAATCCCGCCCACCTTACCAGCCCGCCCGCCGGGATGTTTATCGTCCCGGGGACGTGGGCCTTCGCGAACTCCTCCGCGGGAGCAGTGTCGATGACCGGGTACCGGGCCGCAGCTTCGGTGAGGATATCCGGGAAGAGGGCATCTACCGGCGGCAGCGTACGAATGAGCGCCGGGCCTTCTTTGTTGACGCGCTTCATTACGGCGAAGTAGTAGGGAGTCTCGGGCTGATCGGAGAGGATATAGTCCACGAACTCCTGTTCATCATGAAACTGAAGCCCCGGATTGAACCTCTTTTCGTAGCCGACCGTGCTCGACGGAATCGCGCCGAGGCCCTTACCGCAGGCGCTCCCGGCGCCGTGAGCGGGCCATATTTGGAGATAGTCGGGGAGATCGCGGAAGCGGTTCAGCGAATGATAGAGCTGCCTCGCGCCTTTCTCGGCGCTGCCGACTACACCGGCCGCGGTCTCCAGGAGGTCGGGCCGGCCTATGGAGCCGACGAAGACGAAGTCGCCCGTGAAAATCCCCATGGGCTCGTCCGCGCCGCCCCCTTCGTCCGTAAGAAGAAACGATATATGCTCGGGCGTATGGCCCGGGGTGTGGACGGCCTCCAGCCGTACCTTGCCGACGCGGAACAAGTCGCCGTCCTTAAGAAGCTGCGTATCGTAACGGCCCACGAACTGGTACTTCCATTCGGCAGGGCCTTCGTCGGAGAGGTAGAGCCGGGCCCCGACCCTGTCGGCGAGCTCACACGAGCCTGAAACGAAGTCGGCGTGTATGTGCGTTTCGGCGGAGCCGACTATGCGGAGCCCTTCTTCCTCCGCGGCTTCGATGTATTTGTCTACGCTTCTCCCCGGATCGATAACCACCGCCTCGCCTGTTTGCTGGCAGCCGACGAGGTACGATGCGTGGGCTAACTCTGTGTCGTAAAAATATTTAAGCAGCATTTAGTTTCTCCTATTCTATATTTGTTCCACCGAGCGCCGGCGCTATCCGCCGAGCGCGGACGGGTTTTTCTCGCAGGCTGCGCCATCGTCCGGGCTTTCCTTAACCTGGTTCCACGGCATACGGGCAAGAAGCATCGCCATGCCGCATGTGTCGGTTACGCCCGCGAAGACGAGCCCGGCCCCTACGAATGCCGAAAGCGCTATCCAGTACGGGCTTACAAGTGCGGCGAGCACGACGCCCAGAAGAACCATGGAGCCCGCTGCGATCCGTACCTGACGGTCGAGGGATATGGTCTTCTTCCCGCGAACGACCGGAAGGCCGGCTTCTTCCCATGCGAGGACCCCGCCGTCGACGTTTACGACGTCTACCCCGGCGTCGTTAAAGAGCTTGAGGCATGCCTCCTTGCCCCTGTTGCCGGAACGGCACATGACATATACGGGCCGCTCTCCTTCGGCGAAGGCGGATGCGTTTAACCGGTCGAGCGGCACGTTCCGCGCGAAGCCGACGTGTATTTCACGGAACTCGGCCGGGGTCCTGACGTCGATAAGCTCGACGCTTTCATCGGCTGCTTTAAGCTCCGAGAGTCTCTCTGGTGTAATCGTTTGTACGCTCATTTATTTCTCCTTTTCGGACATTGGTTGCTAATTGGTCGATATATCGGAACATTCCCAAGTATTGGGACAAAAAATTCCTCTCATGTGGTGACCCCCCGCAGCGATCCTCTACGCACTTCATGAGGTTTTTAATGTGAGGGTCCGCGACGCGGTAGAAAACCTTCCTGCCTTCCTTATCGCTGCTTAGAAAACCGCAGCGCTGCATCAGACGAAGATGCTCCGACGCCATAGCAGTCGGCAATTCGCATGCCTGAGCGAGTTCCCTGACCGTAAATCTGCCGGCCAGCATCATCTGAATCATCCTCAGGCGATGGGGATGGGCCAGCACGCGGAGGCACTCGGCGGCTTGCGTCAGCGAATCGAGGCTGGTCAGCTTCGGAAGGTCTACGTTTTGTGTCGTCATGTTCTGCATACTTATAATATATCGGAATATTCTCGAACTGTCAAGAGTATTTTTATGGTTCCGGTACGATTCTGTCTTCGGAGGGGAGGGCAGTGCGCCGCCGCGCTTAACGTGTTCGGTCTTTCTTACCTGACGGCGCCGGGATCAACCTCGTAGGCGGCCCATTCGTCTGAGCCCCTCACCAGTCTGAGGAAGCCGAGCCGGGAGAGCCTTTCCTTGAGAGCGGGATCTTTCACGATAATAAATCTCGTCTTCTCCTTTTTACACTGGCCAGTATTTCTGCGTCGCTCATCGACAGGAGGTCTGACGGCGTGCCGGCGTATTCGTCCGTGATCGGCCTGTCGAACCGTACGAGGCCGAAGTGTTCCGCCGCGAGCCTTATATAGAGGAAGTCCCAATACGCGCGCTCCAGCATTATTGTGCCGTCGCCGCCGGGCCATTTGCTGTCCATCGCGTCCCTGACGAATAGGCCGACGTTCACGGCATCGCGCGCGTTCTTCGTTTCGTAATCGGGCAGCTCGAGGAAGCTCGTCCACAACAAATAGACGACCAGCGCCGCGGCCGTGCCGCGAAGAAGCCACGAAACCGGAGCGCGGAGATCGAGGAAGAAGAGCGTATAAATACCGAGGGCCGAATACGGCACGAATAGTATGAAGAAGGGGAGGCAGTAGCGTCCGGGGCGGCCGACGCCGGGACGGAGAAGACGTTGTACACCGAATAGACGGCGAGGGCGATGATGCCTGCCGCGAGCGGGAAGAGGGCTGCGCTTCGCCTTGCTCTCAGGGCTGCTGCAAATATACCCACGGGGAAAAAGAGCCAGACGAGCCAGTGCGCGGACCGGTAGACGAGCCGGGGGTAGTAGGTGAGCTTCTTCCAAAAAGAGACGTCATAGTCGGAGTAGTAGGGAAGTGTCCTCGCCGCGTGGTCCCTGAACATATAGAGCCATTCTCCCGTGGCGGCGTGCTCTATCGGAAGGTAGAGGATGATGAAGAGATTACTCAGCAGAAAGAAGCCTGCGAGCTCCAAAAGGGCTCCCCGGTTTTTCTCCCTCATAAATACCAGGGCGTACATCAGAAGGAAGAGGTTCGCCGCGTTTACAAGAATCCACGCCTGGCTGTGAAAGCCGGTCGAGATAAAGAAGAAAACGCCTCCGGCGAGGAGGAAAACGCCGCACCTTTCCTCGGTCCACTTCGCCACGTAATAGAGCCCAGCTACGAAGGGCGCAAGATAATAAATGTCGAGCATTGGCGTTCCGCTCAGCCAGACGTACCAGGGATGGAAGACGAGGAGAAGGCCGGCGGAGAGGGTAATAAAGTGCGATTTGAAGAGATAATGGACGAGCTTTAAAAAATAAACGAGAAGAAAGCACGAAAAGATGAATACCGTAACGCGGGGGGCCCAGATGACGTTATCCCACACCTTGAGCGCGAGCCCGTTGACGTACGTCTCGAACGGAAGCCACGCGTTCATGTATATTCCGAGCGGCAGATCGCCGTCGAGCGCCCACCGGGCGGCCGTCATCCCGCGCGAGTACTCGTCGGCCGAGAGGCTCAGAAAACCCAGGCTGTAGAGATACAGGGCCAGCGCGAGCTTCACGCAAAGCAGTATCAACGTCGTTAGGGTCAATCTCGAAAAATGCGGCCGGGGCGTCACTTGGGCATCCGTATCAGGTTGACATATTATAGCGAATATCCTAAACTTTAATTCGACTCATGCGAAGTAATTATTTATGAAAGCGAATTATGAAAGACCCTGATCCCCATTTGTGCAGCCAAAATCAGAATACTGTAAAAACATCTCCTGAAGACACCACTATAGATTCCGGATTATACGAACAAGTATATGTGCGCCCGGACTTTGATCTGAAATGATAAACGAGCTCGATGCTCTCCGTATCATCGGCGAGCGTTTCTCCGGCAGTCGAAACGGCATAGAGGTTGGGATCGGTGACGACGCGGCCGCGCTTCGCACGGAGCCCGGAAAGCTCCTCCTGGTGACGACCGATTGTCAGGTGGAGGACGTTCACTTCGTAAAGTCTCTCATCTCTCCCGAGGACCTCGCACGCAAGTCAGTCGCCGTTTCGGTTAGTGACATCGGAGCTATGGGCGGAGTCCCGAAATATATACTCGCCTCCCTCGGCTACACGAAGCGAGAGGACGGCGCGTTCCTCGAAGGGCTCATGCACGGTTTCGAATCCGCGGCGGAGGAATTCGGGGTGAAGCTCATTGGCGGGAACCTGAGCTCCTCGGAGAAGATTTTCCTCGACATAACGGTGCTCGGGTTCGTCGATCCCGAGTGCGTGGTCACGCGAAGCGGCGCATCGCCGGGGGACGTCATATACGTGAGCGGCACGCTGGGGGATTCGGCCCTCGGACTCGCGATACTGAAGAAGGGCGAAAAGGAAGGGGAGGGCGGCCGTCTCGTGGAGAGGCATTTAAGGCCCAAGCCGCGTCTCGCCCTGGGAAAGCAGCTTGCCGACGGGAAGCTGGCGACGGCGATGATAGACGTGAGCGACGGGCTCGCGCTGGATCTTACCCGCATAACCGTAACGCACGGTGTGGGGGCGAGGGTCGGCGTAGAGAGGCTCCCGCTTTCGGAGGATTACCGAGCCCTCGCGGGCGAATATACGGAAGATTTTTACGGCCCGGCGCTCTCCGGCGGCGAAGATTACGAGCTACTTTTCACATCGTCCCCCGAAAACCGAAGCGAAATAAAGAAAATATCCGATATGCTTAACATCGATATTACCGAGATCGGGGACGTTTCGCATAACGCCGCGTTGACGATAACCGATTCGGGCGGCAACGAAATAGCTTTGAAAGACGGAGGTTTTGTTCATTCCGGAAGTTAAATGGGCGAAGCTGCGCTAACATATCATCTTTTTCTCATAGTGTTTCTTCTCATAGCCTCGGGCTTTTTCAGCGCGTCTGAAGGCGCTTTATTTTCACTCGGGCGGCACCAGCTCGAAAGCCTGAGGAAGGAAGGGACGAGGAGCTCGAAGTATATAGAGAAGCTCCTTCACGAGCCTTATAAGCTCATCATCACCATACTGTTCGCGGACGAGGTGCTGAACGTGGCCTACGCGAGCGTTATCGGATTAACCGTGAGCAGGATATTCGGAGGGCTGTCCGAGAATTACATTACTATACTTTCCATCGCAATAGCTTCGCCGAGCCTTCTCTTACTCGGCGAGATAGGGCCCAAGACGCTCGGGGTTAAGTATCCCCGCATCTTATCGAAGCTCGTCGCGTATCCGCTTAACTTCTTCCACATAATAATAACGCCGGCAAGATGGGTGCTGATGATTCTCTCGATGGGATTCACAAGGCTCTTCGGCGGCAAGATGGAGTATCAGCATACTAACGGTTTTACGACGGATGAAGTCAGGGCGCTCGTGGACATAGGGAGCGAAGAGGGTGTTATAACGGACGAGGAGATGAACCTCGTCATCAGCCTCTTTAAGCTCGAAGAGGTCCCCGCGTACAAGCTGATGACGCCGAGCGTGGATTGCTTCGTCCTCCCGCTCAGCGTCGCGAGGAAGGACGCCATATACGAAATAAAGAAGAGGGGATTTTCGAGGACTCCCGTTTACGACGGGGACAAGGACAATATCGTTGGCGTTCTTTATTCGAAGGACCTCCTTACTTCCGAGCTCTCGGGCGGCGGAAATCTCGGAAGCCTTTTGCGCCCGCCATACTTCATACCCAGGACTAAGATGGCCTTCGACCTGCTGAAGGAATTTCAGCACGACAGGAATCACATCGCCATAGTCGTCGACGAGTACGGAAGGTTCGACGGGATAGTGACGCTCGAGGATATATTAGAAGAGCTCTTCGGGGAAATCGAAGACGAGAGGAGCGTACTGAAAAAAAGCGACGTGAGGAGCGAGGGGGATACGTTCGTCATACCCGGCACGATGAAGATAGAGGAGTTCAACGATACGTACCTCTTTATGGTGCTGAGGTTCGGCGGTCTCGACAGCCTGGGAGAGGGGCTGGAGCAGTCGGTCCTTCCGCTCGAAGAGGACCACGAGACGGTGGCCGGATTTATATTCGACATGTTCGGGAAGTTTCCGAAGGAAGGGGAGAGCGTCACATTCGGCGCGGTTACGTTCCAGGTGAGCAAGATTTCGGGGAAACGAATAACGGAGATAAGGGTGCAGAGAAGGGGCGAGGAGGTGGCCGATGTCGCTTGAGATAGTCATTGCCATCGTCGCCATTTCGCTCTTCGTGCAGGGGTTCTTCGCGGGCTCCGAGATAGCGCTCGTCTCGTGCGACAAGATAAAGCTGAAGTCACTCGCCGATAGCGGCTCGCAGAGCGCAAAGCTCGTGATGAAAGCCTTCTCGGAGATAGAGCGGTTCATAAGCACGACGCTGGTCGGCATAAACCTCGCGCTCATAACCAGCACCGTCGTGATGACGCTTTACTTCGAAAAGGAGTACGGCAAGGGATCGGAACTCTACGCCATTGCTATCCTTTCGCCGCTCATCGTCATATTCGGGCAGATTGTTCCCAAGGCGGTTTTCCAGAGGAAGAGGGATACTGTGATCCTCTGGGCGATATATCCGCTCATCGCGGCCTCGTGGATTCTCTACCCGGTTCTGGTTGTGGTCAATATCTTCACGAAGAAGATTCTCACACTAATCGGAAGCACGAAGAGCGTCTTCGTCACGCGAGAGGAGCTTATAGGGGTAATAGAGGGCGACACGACCGTCCCCAGGATCGATTACAAGGACAGGATGATAAAGAGGATATTCAGGTTCTCGGAGACGACCGTCGCCGAGATAATGATCCCTCTCATTCACGTAAGCGCTCTCAGCGAAGAGGCCACTGTCCGGGACGCCATACGCATGATAAACGAGACCGGGCACACGCGCATACCGATTTATTCGTCGAGGGTGGACAACATCACGGGCATGCTTCATTCGTTCTATCTCCTCGGCGAGAGCCCGGACGAGAAGGTGAAGAGCTTCGCCCGCCCGCCATATTATGTGCCTGAGTCTAAGTTCGTAGACGAGCTACTGGACGAGATGAAGGAGGGGATCGCGGGCCTCGCGGTCGTCGTGGACGAGTACGGCGGCGCCGTCGGAATCATCGCGCTCGAGGATATCCTCGAAGAGGTCGTGGGCGAGATAGAGGACGAGTACGACAAGGGGGTCAAGCTCTGGAGGAAGACCGGGGAGAACGAGTATCTCGTGAACCCGAAGATAGAGATAGACGTCATAAACGACGACCTTGCGCTCGGCATACCCGAGAGCGACGATTACGAAACGCTGGGCGGATTCCTCCTTACGCAGTCGGGCACTATCCCGAGGCTGGGGGACAAGATAAAGCACGAAGGGTGGCAGTTTACTGTAACGAAGGCGACCTCACGCTCGATAGACGAGGTGAGGGTGGTTCAGAAAAAGAAAAAGTGATCTCCTTCCGGCGGCTACAGCTCCCGTATCTTCCCCAATAACTCCTCTTCAAGGCCCCGCATTACCTCTTTTTCCTTCTTCTTTTTGTGGTCGTGTCCGAGGAGGTGGAGTATGCCGTGGACGACGAGCTTTTTTATTTCCTCGTGAAATGTGTTGCCGTATCTGACGGCGTGCCGCCTTGTGGTATCGAGTGAGATCACTATATCGCCAAGAAGCGGGACGGGCCCTTCGCCGTCCTGCGGGAAGGAGAGGACGTCGGTCGCGCGGTCGATGCCCCGCCACGATTTATTGAGCCCGCGCATTTCGGCGTCGCCTATAAATGTGACGGAGAGCTCGGAGGCTTTGTCCACATCGAGCTCTCTCAGGACCACGCCGGCTATCTTTTTGACCCGGGCCCGGTAGCGCGTGTCGAGCTCGCCCGTCTCGTCGGTAAGAGCGATTTTCATGGGGCTATATTGTACTCGGAGCGGCCTCCCCGCGAAACACCCCGGCGGTTTTGAGTGCTCGCGGGCATTGGACACTCACTTAATTTCTGATATGATTCTTAGCAATTATGGCCGACAGAAAAGGAAGGACTGAAAGAGTAACCTCGGAAGTGAAGGTCGAGGTCGAAATAAACCTCGACGGCGAGGGGAATTTCAACATCGACACCGGAATACCGTTCTTCGATCACATGCTCGCGCAGTTTTCGAAGCACGGCTACTTCGACCTCGACATAAAGGCGGTAGGGGACATAGAAGTGGATTTCCACCACACGGTCGAAGACGTCGGCCTTGCGCTCGGGGATGCGTTCCTAAAAGCGCTCAGTGACAAGAAGTCGATTACGAGGTTCGGCGAGGCCTTCGTCCCGTTCGACGAGACGCTCGCGTTCGCGTCGGTCGATCTCAGCGGGCGTCCGTATCTCGTGTACAACGTTACCGTGCCGAAGACGAAGATCGGGGAGTTCGACGTAGAGCTCGGCGAGGAATTCTTCAAGTCCTTTTCGAATACTCTGCTCTGTAACCTCCACATCGAGCTCAAGTACGGGGACAACCTACACCACGTCATAGAGGCCGTGTTCAAGGCAGTCGGGCGCGCGCTCGACAAGGCTTCCAGCATAGACCCGAGGTCGTCGTCAGTGCCATCGACCAAGGGCACGCTCTAAAAAAAGCCAATGATCGTCATAGTAGATTACGGAATGGGGAATTTAAGAAGCGTCGGGAAGGCGTTTCTCAGCCAGGGTATCGACGCGTCCGTGACGAGAGACCCGGGCGAGATAGCGCGCGCGGACGGGCTCGTCCTGCCGGGCGTTGGCGCGTTCGGCGACTGCATGAAGAACCTGGCCGAGTACGGACTCACGGACCCCATAAAGGAGCACGTAGATTCGGGCAAGCCGTTTTTGGGAATTTGCCTCGGGCTGCAGGTGCTGTTCGAGGGGAGCGACGAGTCCCCGGACGTTCCCGGGCTCGGCATTCTCGAAGGCAGGGTTGTCAGGTTCTCTCCATCCGAAGAAGAGAGGCTAAAGGTCCCGCACATGGGATGGAACAGGGTCTCGATAAAAAAGGAAACCCCTGTACTAGTCGGAATCCCGGACGGGAGCTGGTTCTACTTCGTTCATTCCTATTACCCCGACCCGAAGGACGAGGGTGTAGTCGCTGTCACATCGAATTATGGGGTCGAGTTTACTGCTGCAGTCGCGAGGGACAACCTCTTCGCCTGCCAGTTCCACCCCGAGAAAAGCAGCGCCGACGGGCTACGCATACTGAGGAATTTCGCCGCGCTCACGGGCGGCGGGATCAAAGCCGCGTCGGCCTAGTTCACCGGCCCGGGCGTTGTCTGCGCCGGGGGCTCCGCAGCCGAGGCCGAATCACCGTAGATCGCCTTGTATGCTCCGTAACTTCTCAGAATTCTTCTTATGTAGTTCCTCGTTTCGCGGAACGGTATCTCTTCGATGAATTCATCCTTTTCGAGCCCGTAGTACTGGGTCTTCCACGTGGCGGCGCGGTTGGGGCCGGCATTATAGCTCGCGAGGGCCAGCTCGACGTCGCCGCCGAACTGATCGAGCACCTGCTTCAAATAGAATATGCCCATTTCGATATTGATGCGGGGGATCGTGAGCATCTCGACCGTAAAGCCGCTGAGGCCGATCTGCCTTGCGACTGTCCTCGCCGTGGGCGGTATGAGCTGCATAAGCCCGACGGCGTCTGCCGGCGAGACGACGTCCTTCTGGAACCTGCTCTCCTCTCCTATAACGGAATAAACGAGGTACTCGTCTACGCCGTATTTTTTGGCGTAGGGGCCGACTATATCCTTGAATCCCTTCGGGAACGAGAGGCTGTTGGCCTGCGGGAGGCCGAGGTCCTGCGCTACTTTTATGGAGCTGTTATAGTCGTCTACCTTCGCGTAAAGGAGGCTCACCGCGACGAATTCTTCCTGCGTCCTGGCGGCGCTCTCCATCTTCTCTATTTCGAGCCGCGCGTCGTCCGGCAGCCCGAGCTCGATAAGGAGCTCTGCCTTCTGCTTCTTCGCCGCGGCCACGGGACCAAGCGCCGTCGTCTCCGGATTCACGTTGGCGAATGCGGGGGTGACGCCTGTTTTCCGCTGTGCGAGGTAGGAGTGATACGTCGGGGAGTGAGCGCCGCCAGCGCCGTGTATTCGACGAGTGCTTCGTCCTTCCTTCCTGTTTTTCGAGGGTCCTCGCCTTCCAGTAACGGGCGTTGGATGCGTTAAACGAAGAGGACGAATCGGTGAAAGCCGAGAAGGTGGCGAGCGCCTCGGCGTACATGCCCTTTTGTAATAGATCCAGCCGAGGTACCACGCGCCGTCCTCAGCGTACTTGTTCTTGGGATAGGTTCTTATGAGGACGTCATAGGTTTTTATCGCGCTCTGGTTCTGGTTGTTGATCTGGTAGAGCCTTGCTGCATTGTAAAAGCCCCTCGGGAGCGAGCTCGCTCGACGGGAACTGTTTACTTATTTGTGAGTAGAGCGATGCCGCCTGGTCGTCGAGCCCCTGCTTCGATTTAAGCTTACCCCTCCAGAAGAGAGAATCCGGGGAGCTGATCGTGCTCAGCACGGCCTCGGCCTCGTTAAGCCTGCCGGCGTTAACCATCGCGATTCCCATGTTCGTCCTGGCCTGCGTGCTTTTGGATGTGACCATCTCGTAGTTTTGTACCGCCGAAGACCATCTCGAATATTTAAAGAGGGTGTCTGCCCTCTGGAGGTAGTCGGACTCGGTGGGGACGAACGCCACCCCGCCCGCGGCGCTCACGCGTTTGGCGGCCGCCTGAGCGGAGGACGATTCCTTGGATTCAGGGTATTCCACCCAGACCTGCTTGTACGTGGCCACGGCCTCGGGGTAGCGGCCCTGTTTTTCGAGCGCCTCTCCCAGGCTGTAGAGATACGAAGACTTAGAGCTCCGCGACGACTCCTCTGCGTAGAGGGACCTGAAAATCCTCTCGGCGTTGGCGTAATCGCCGGACTGAATATAGATATTCCCGAGCCGCTCGAAGGTCTTTTTCCTGACGCCGCTGTCGGGGTATTCCGTCAGGACGCGGTTAAAGAGAAGGGAGGCCTGGGGATAATTCGCGAGGTTTTCGTATCCTGCGGCCTGATAGTAGAGAACGTAATCCGCCACTGTAGGGAGCTCCTTTTCGACGCCCTCCAGCCGCGTCACGCCTTCCTGGAACTGCCCCACCTGAATGAAGCAGTAGCCCTTCTTGAACCTGTCCTTCGCGTCGGGCTTTGCGGGCAGATAGATCTCGGACTGGCAGTTTATCTGGGCCGTCGAGTCCGGGCCCGGAACGATGAATGAAAGCGCGGACAGCGCCAGAACCGAGGCGCCGTACCTTATATATGATTTCGGATTGCGAATGTACATCGGAAATTTACCTCCTTACTCTCTGGGGGTCGAGATAATCCCTTATTCCTTCTCCAAATAGGTTAAATGAAAAAGCGGTAATGAAAATAGCGAGACTCGGAAATACGATGAGATGGGGGAACGTTCTTATCCCCTGCCATCCCGTGCTCGCGAGCGTGCCCCAGCTCGATTCCGGAGGGGCTATCCCGAGGCCTAGGAAGCTGAGCGTCGATTCGGCCAGAATAGCGTATGGGACCGAGAAGGTGAGCGTGATAATCAGCGGGCTCAGAATGTTCGGGATGATGTGGACCCCCAGAATTCGCGCCGGGGAAGCCCCGAGGCTCCTGGCCGACTGGACGTATTCCACTTCTTTTAGCTGGAGGACGCTTCCGCGCGCTATCCTCGCCACCCTCATCCAGGCGGTGAGCCCGAGGGCGAGCACTATTCCAAGGACGCCCCTTCCTATGACGAGCGTTATAAGGACGATAAGAAGAAGGTCGGGGAGCGAATAGAATATATCCACCACCCTCATCATGAGCTCGTCCACCTTGCCCCCGATATAGCCCGACACGGAGCCGTAGAAGGTGCCGATTACGAGCGCTATGCCCGCAGTGCCGAGCGCAACGGCTATCGAGACCCGTGCGCCGTAGATGATTCGGCTCAGCATGTCCCTTCCTTCCTGGTCCGTGCCGAGGAGGTGGTTTCCACCGGGCTTACTGAGCGCGTTCCTGAAATCCGTCTCGTCGTATTTATACGGCGCGATGTAGGGAGCGGCCACGGCGATACCGATAATTATCAGTATTATTGCGGCAGTGATTATTATCTGAGCCTTTAAAAGCAAGTGTTCGGCATCCTCCGGGTGGTATATAAAGATATTAACCCCATGAGGATGAATTGAGAAATAATTTCGGCAGGGAATCGTTAAAAGCCCGGAATGGAGGCCTCAATCCCGCTCGTAAGAGGCAGTGACGACGGTTTTATTCCACCCCTCACGTTGAAATCTCCCGTGACCTCCGCCTTAATGGGGCTGCACGCCGAGACTACGTCGTCGAGGATTTTGTTCGTCACGTGCTCGTGGAACGTGCCGACGTTCCTGTACGAATATATATAGAGCTTTAGCGACTTGAGCTCTATGCAGAGCCTGGCCGGGACGTACTTTATGCGTATCGTTCCGAAGTCGGGCTGCCCAGTCTTCGGGCAGACGCAGGTGAATTCCGGGCAGGATATGTCTATCTCGTATTCCCTGTCCGGGTACTGGTTCTCGAACGTTTCTAACTTGTGAAATTCGGGCTCTGTCATGTTAAGACGAAATCTAGGAATGAACTTCTATCTCGATTTCATAACCGCCTTTCGATTTTTTTACCTTGTCTTCCCTGTACCCCGACTTTACAAAGGTGAATCCGTTTTTGGCGGCGTCCTTTACGGCCTTCTCGACCTTGGCTTTGAGCTCCGTTTTCTTTTTGGCGCTTACTGTCATCGTCTTTGCGGGCATCGCCTTTCTCCTTGTCGGACTGAATATTCCGTTACTCTATTGTATCGAATACATGCGGCCATTCAAGGCACTTGACTCGACATATGTTATTATAAATACTAATTACCCTTTGCTGGGGCATAGTATAACGGTAGTACTATGGACTCTGGATCCATCAGTCTAGGTTCGAATCCTAGTGCCCCAGCCATTTCCTTATAAGTATGGAGCAGATAATAAGGCTGCTGCGTCAGGCTGGCGTGCCTTCCGCTTTCCGGGGGCTTGACATTCTTGACCCTCATCCTCACCCTTTCTATTATTAATAACATCATGAAAAAACTCTGCGCCGACTGCTACTACGTCGGAAGCGAGAAAAATAAAACTCCCGGCAATATTGTTGTAGAGCTCTTTCTCTGGGCGGCTTTCTTCGTGTCGTTCTTTACCATCCTGGCTTTCGGCATTCTGCCGCCCATTGTCCTGTTTATTTTAAGCATAGGATATTCCCTGCACAGATTGGCAGGAGGGAAGAAGGTGTGTCCGAATTGCAAGCATACTTCAATGATCCCCACCGACTCTCTCGGGGCAAAAGAGATTATCGAATCCAGGGGGATAAATATCGGCGAAGCAGATTACTCCGAATCTTATGCCCCACAGATATATAAATATGTGAGGCTGGGGTGGATCATTGTAGTATGTACTGTGCTGGCAATCTGGGTACTAAGTTAGATGTCCCGGCAATGCAAAGTTAGAATAAAAGCTCCCTTCCCGGCGAGAGAGCCGTAGATTACTCCGATAAATGAGATTATAGTAAAAATAGTGAAGAAAATCCTAGCCGGATTGAACAACCATCCAAACTGGTCCCATCTGACCGCGGGTTTTTTTCTGTCCGCTCTCTCCCTTATCTCGTTAGATTTCGCCTGGTATTACGCGCCCATGATCATTCTGATTATCACTGATCTTTACATCATTTCTCTGCTTGTAGAAGGCGCGTCCAGAAGCGCCAAAATCGAGCGAAGGAAGGTGGACGTACGGATCGGAACGGAATATTATTCGCTTTCCCCGTCCACGAAGAAGGCCGACAGCGGCGGAGGGGCTAATAACACCAAGGATTATTGTTTTCTCCAGTTCCCCGACAGGCACGCAGGCCTGCTGCAGATAGTCTTCCTCTTTTTTATCGTGATAACCTCGTACGCCAGCATGTATCTTGCGAGCGGGGGCGTCGTTCATAATACGAAGGACGTCGTTTGCCTAGAGCTTCCCTATGATTACTGCACAAGCAATCCGGGGGATTCCTGCTGCGACCAAACCGTCGTCGATACGAAAACCAAGGCCGTTTATTTCAGCATCGTGACGCTTTCTACCCTGGGTTACGGCGACTTCGCGCCCGCATCGGAAACGGCACGGATGATAGTAATCTGGGAAATCGTTACGTCGATACTGCTGATTATCGGGGTGCTCCAGTTCCTCGTATCGAGAATCACGAATTTTTAAGAGCATTTTTATGAATTGACGGCGTAAAGATTTAATAATTATGACGGTCCGATATATATAATGTCATGGTCGTCAGCAGTAATTCTCCAGTTTGTGAGCAACTACCGAAAGCGAATGTAAAACCCCCACGCCCCTGGTCAATCAGGGTGCGTGGGGGAGATTAATCAAGGCAATTACAGGGAAATGGACAACAATGTAAATCCGCTTTTATTCGTCACAACCATGAGACTGAATGTTGCCACCGGATGTAAGACCACCATTTATGTATCCGGCATATGGGCCAGTCAGCCAATGGCGAAAAGTCTTCAGCATCATTCCCTTCCCCTCCTGACAGGCATACGACGCCTGTACCGCCGGGAGCTATTCGGATTGGTCGAAGTGTATTCAAAGGCCAGGGCCGACTCGGATCCCACGAGCATATCAAAGCTCACACAGCAGACTCTCGTCTCCGTTCGGAAATTCGATGCAGTCTACCGCTTCGGTTATCTCTGCATGAAGCTTAAGGCCGCCGCCCTGCTTTACACCAGCCGCCTTATCCTGATATTGAGCTTGTCCCTGGGCCTCTTCCCCACAGTTATCCCCATTAAAAGACAAATGTGCCTTTCCGCCATTATAGACTGCCGACAGTATCGTCCCCGAACCCGTGATTTTTGTCGGTGCAGCACAAGGCCCGATACTCGTAATCACAAAAGCCCCGGCAATCAACGTCAGTACTACCGCAAAACCCTTTTTATAACTGTTTCTCATTCTTGCTTACCCCCTGTTTTTGATAACCTATTTCACTGCTATGCCTCGATTTTTTTGCAAGCACACCTCCCATCTAGTAAAGATTAAAATGTAGATGCAAGTGTGAATCAAGGCTTATTTATTTGTAAACTAATTTCACTAATACGCCGAAGAGTTACTAACGAAAGTATTGCAAAATTTAATACTTAGTGAGTAGGCAGGGGAGAGCCATCTTTCATGACCAAACATATAGTTTTCTTTACGTTATTCGGAGAAGAGTGGATTAGTCGCCGGTAGAAATCCTCTGGGTTGTATCACTTCCTCGCCATGATGAGCCATGTACTCGAGGGCATGTACACGCCTCCATCACGCACGTATTTCTCCATAGACCTCCTCATATCCTCGCGCACTTCGGGGAGCTTTTCCTGCCCGAGCTCCGCCGCCTCGCGTATTATCTCGCCGGACGGCCCCACGAGTATCTGGAAATCGATTGCCTCTTCGAGGCTGGTTCCTATGCACACATCGGCGTCGTTCCTCCGAAAGAGGTCTACCTTCTCGAAGCCGGCGGCCCGGAGCATAGCCCTGTCGGTTTCCTCGTCGGCCAGCGCGAACGGGCCGGGACCGCACGTCTGTGCGCTGTCGCCAGGGGGCGGCAGGTGCTTGAGCGCAATTTCCTTCGCCATCCCCCAGCAGGGGTTGTCGCCTATCGTGCGCCAGACGATCATGCAGAGCTTGCCGCCCGGCTTAAGCGTCTTGTGCGCGTTCTTAAGGGCGTAGACTATGTTCTGGAAGAACATCACGCCGAAACGCGAGTAGACGACGTCGTAGTAATTTTCAGGGAGCTCATAAGTCTGGGCGTCGCCGAGGACGAACTTTACGTTATCGAGCCCCGCCTCGTCCCTCTCCTTATTCGCTATGTCGAGGAATGTCTCCGTGCAGTCGAGCCCCAGCACCTCGCCCCCTGGCCCGACCATTTTGCCCATCTCGAGGCATGTCTCGCCGTAGCCGCAGCCTATATCGAGCACCTTGTCGCCCGGCTGTATATCGAAATATTCGTAGGCCATCGAGCTGTGCACTGCGCCGTTACCCGAGAGCAGGTGACGGAACCTGTTCCATTTCGGGACCAGTATTTCATTCCAGCAGCTTATGAAATCATCGTTGCTGTTCATGGCTTGCCTCCCTCGACAAATGATTATGGATTATCTTTCTTTGCATCGACCGTGTCAAGCCGGAGGCAGCGGTTGAGCGCCTGCACCGCACTAACTTTTCCCTGTATCTACATGTGTGAGGAGCTTCCGAAGGTGAAAGTAAAAAACCCCATGCTCTGGTCATCCGCGAAGTGTGGAAGAGATTATGAAATGCTATGAACCAATACTTTAGTCTGTCTCTTTTTTTTAATGCCTAAACTTTTTGTCTAGAGGGTATCAGTGCTAACGTCCTATTGTAGTTTCTTTATTTATACTTTATTCTCGATTTACAAAACATATCAATCCACTTTCTGAAACTTCTCGAAGAATTAATCGTAGTGTAATTACGTTAGTAATTATCCAGGGTGGAAAAAGAAAATGGCGGCTATTTGCATCAAAAAAGTATCTATAACTTTTCTGACGGTCAATAAACGCTCCATATGTAATTCCACAATACGGAGGAAGCGCGAAGATGAAGATCGGATTCTTATCATTTAATCATCCTTGCCGGTTTTTATTGTCGATGTTTTTAATATTTTGTCTTTCGGCTCCGCTTGCACTAGGCCAGGAAGACGAAATGATAAACGCTATAAAAAGCATCTGGCCCAATAAAGATGTGAAAGTTCTCAAGGTGAAAGATAACAGCCTCGGAAACGTTACGTTAACCAATTACGGGGCCGAGGTTATAGAGGACGGGTACATATATCAGGTGGCCGCCGCTGTAGTGCCCGATGACGCCCCTGCCGAGACTTTCAAGATTATGGATGCGCATTCTACGGATGGCAAGCAGATACAACTCAAATCAATAAAAACGACAGCGTGGATCTCACCCCCAAAGGATTCGATCTATATCGACGACAGCGGCGGCAGACGAAAGAATATCTACATCGTACAGAGAGCGGATTTCAAGTGTGTCGACACAAACGTTTACGTAACCACTTCGGTCAACAAGGACAAGGGCACCACCAGGGAGAACCCGAACCCGGACTCACAGGACCCGAACAGCGCATACACCAGACAGTTAGAGCAAGTATTCGCCCCTCTCCACAGACCTGGCGGAGGGGCCGCCGGCGCAATATGCAACACAGGCTGCAACGCCTCCGAAATCTACAAATTCTACAAATCCTATCTCGATATCGACAGCCCGGCTTCGAGTTCGGAGAGAATTTCAAAAAGGGACAAAAGCGTGCTTTCGACGAGTGCCGACGAACTGCCCGGGACAAACGAAGCAGGCGATGCTCGGCCTGATGAACGAAGGCTACGACGCCCCGGCCAAAATGTGGTCGGTCGGCGAGATGGAACTCGTTTCAGGAAGACAGGGGAACACCCGCAGAATACAATAAGTTCATCAGGAATCTCGGCGGCAAGATAGGCATGACCCAACCGGTCGTGAGGCGCTTCGTTCACTACACGCGCAAGAAAGACATGCTATACGTCATATCGAAAAAGCTGGATAAGCCGCTTAAAGAAATTAGCTTCACGTTATGATGGGACAAGTTAATAAGATATCCGGCGCCATGACCGAAAATTCCATCGACGCCGCTGCCTTGATCATGGTCGACGATGATAAAAACAGCCTCATTAATCCGGAAACGATAAAATACTATGTAAACGCCGTGGACTTTACCAATAACTCGCTCGATTCAAATGCCAAAAACCACGAGGTGCTTATAGATTATGTGGAATTCTCTGCGAAGGTTACCGGCCGGAAAAAGCTCGAAAACGGTATAGGAATAATGAAGGAAGCGCTTTTTTTCGTACCTCAGCTGATAGAGATATACGATATCGAAAAGGAGTACATGACGGCAGACGCACCTTCGACGAGCTGCAGGCGTCGTTCCCCGACGCGAGGCGCGATCACGAGAGGTCGCTTATGAGGCTAAGCCTTGTCAGATACTCCATGCGGGACAGCCTGGCGCTATGGAACAAGCTCCAGGAAAAGAACAAAGGCGTCGAACTCGCTGCTGGCCGGAGGATGATCAGAAAGTCGCATACGAGCTCGTGGGGCAGGTAAACCGGAATCAAATCCTACTTTGCGAGGCTCCTGAAAGCGCACGGCGTTTTTGCTGGAAGAGCTCAAACAAAAAAAGACGCGTTCGTGCTGACGTGGTATCTACTGGGCTACGGAAAATACCCTTCCCCCTATGGAGGCTATCTACTGATGAATAAGATACTTCTAACGCTCATTGGTTCTATTCTCGTTCCGTCATTTTTCGCTTTAGCGCAGGAACAACCGGACATGGAATCCGTCAACAAGCTCGTCGGCGAGGTCGAAGTAGCGCTCGCCAAATCCCCTGCGCCGCCCGAAGGAGATGGATGCCGAACAGGCTGTGAAAGCTGCGGAGGACCTGGGTATTCATGGCAATGCGTCGGCAGAAATAATTATCGTGGAAGATACGGACCTTTCATCCGGCATGGCGCCGGATACCAAGATGAAGAGGTCACAGCTTCGGGAGAAGACCGTAAGAGCGGGACTCCGGCGAATTACGATAAGCAAGACAGGAATGAAACGGAAGAAGAAGCATCGAACCCGCGTATAATGAGCCTGGGGAGATCCTTCGGACGAGGGCGGGGAGAAGGAGGTGCGAGTAGCGGCCCCTCGGCGGATTCAGTGACAGGAAGCCCTGGTATATATTTCTGGACAAGTGTACAAAAAATTTCCCGTCCAGGAGTGTATGCAGCGCGCGAGCTGCTTTCGAATCCGAGGGAATGACAATCGGAAACAGCGACACCTGGTGGTACAGGGCGTATGAGCCGCGCTATACAGCTATAACAGCTGCCTTGATTTAGGTAACGGAAATACACTGGTCAACTTTACTTCCGCGAGCTGGAGAAATGATGTGCTCGATCATCTTAACCGTCTGACCTCCGCTTACAACGCGCCCCCCGGTACGCTGCCAAAGCAGGCGCCATACACGGGCGAAGTAGCCAGACCGATCCCCGAGCTCTATATGTGGGTTCAGATGAGAAATATATCTCAGCAGGAATGCATAAAACGGGCGACAAATGTCCTTAAGTCTGAAGGGCTCAACGAAAACGGCAGGGATACATGGTTTGTGGCCGGGCAAGACTCTCGATTTCATACATATGTTGTTTGCACTGACCTCGGGGGCGGGAATGTCTACGTTAACGTTACGTCGACAAGCTCGCAAGCCGAGGACTTAAATGGACACAGGGACCGTATAGTACAAGCGATCACCAAGTGAGGAAGTGATCTTTCGTACTGCCGGAAATTCCGGATAATCCCGATGGCGGCCCCTATATAATTACCGATTTATTCCACGCCGTTACTCTCCCTAAAATTAGCCTGTAAGCCGTGGCGCACTTCACTGTCGTGTAGGCCGCAGCCAGGGTAGCCCCACAGCAATATATAGCACTGTATCTAATGCATTTTACGCCTAACATTTTTAACGTTTTCTGTCTCTGATGGTGCGAAAAAAGTCACCGCTGACAAAAATTTCACCCTTAATTGGATAGAGTCGATTAACGGTGTCTTGATTTAGCTCTCAATTTTGTTGGGGTTATAATTGCCTAGATGATGAACGAGCTAATGTAATCTCTAAATAGATGAAGACCACATGAGGAGGATGAGATGAAAACGCTAAAGACGTATGGCACAAGCCTAGTATTTCAATTCTCATAGTTGTCTCGTTTTTCGTTTACGGCAGGCTCACGACCGAAGGTAATAGCTCGGCATACGGCGTATTCGTTGATTTGGACCTCGATTCTCTTTTGGGCGGCGGCATAGGAATAAGCGCAGGACCGGTGCCGACCGCTTCGTACAACCCCGCGGTATATCGACGGGGATAACGTTGACGAGAGCTGGACGTGACCAATCCGAGCGGAAACATATTTTATCGACCGACATAATAACCGTGAACGCCAGCTCCGATATAGCCAGCGACAACACATCGTCTGATGCGACGGTGAGCGGCCTGGGCGTGTCGATTGTCGGCGTACTGCCATTGTTGACAATCGGAGCCGACACAGTGGTATCTACAGCGGACGTAAGCGGGGACTGCTCCGGCGGTACGCTAACGGCTACAGGTACCACTACGATAGAAGGGGCGGGAGTCGGCGGTACGCTGGTCTCGGGCTCTGATCGATGTAAGCCCGACATTCGAGCTTATAAACCTGCTCGGCATAAGGGTCAACCTGACAAACCAGAACAATCACAAAGGGGACGTTAAACAGCGCGGCATCACGGTGAACGCGATTCACATCGACCTATCGAATACTATTCTGTCGCTCATAGGCGCGCTGAGCGGGGACATTGTAATCTGCCAAGTCGCGACCGGTACAGTGCAACGAGGTTACGACGTCCGCAAACCTGTCCATGGTTAAAGGAGGACAGTGTGGACCCTGCTACCGTCAGGTACCGTTTAATTACACGCTTACCGTATCAAGCGCCGGACCCGACGGCGCTACTAACGTGACCAGTTGCGGACATCATTCCGTCGAGCTTTACGGTCGGCACGATAACTGACCAGGGAAAGCTGCGATCCGCTGGCGGGAAACACCCTGACGTGTGGCTCGGCACCATCAGGAAACGGCAGCAAGACACCATTGAAGTGACTCCTACCCAGGCCGGCAACATTTCAGTTACCGCCGTGGCGTCAGGCGACCAGCCGGATCCGGATCGAGCGATAATTCCGGATACCGAATCTACGACGGTGGAAGGCGACGGGGAGCGCTAACCTTTCCGGCAATGAAACAACCCGGACCCTGTTATGTCGACAGATACCAACCTGCGGTAACCGTGACGAATCTGGGCCCGTCAGACGCGACTGAACATGGCCAACGATACCCTACCCGTGGGCGCTATTTTCCGGATCGGCCGTGCCGGATCAAGGCACCTGTGATGAATCCTGATCGTGACCTGCCAGCTCAGTACCGTCTCTGGCGGAGAGGCGTCGTCATTATCATCACGGTGTAACGCCTGCAGTTTGTAGGGACGGCCGTCAATAACGACGTGACGGTAGTAGCGATGTGGACGACCCGGTTGAACAACAATTCCGATACGGAAGATACGGACGTGGACCGGCTCCGGCTCCTCCGAGCCCGTCGCCTTCCGGACCTCCGACGGAGCCTACGGACAGCCCGTTCCCTCCGCCGGGCGGGCCTGGTGGGGTGACCGCCATACCGACCCTTTCCGGGTGGGCGATGATGATTCTGCCGATGCTTCTGATAATCGCGGCCGTTTATCTCCTCAAGAGGCAGGAACGCGAGAGAAGAAGCCGCGGGATGTAATAAACAAGGATTAACCTCTGACAAAACGAAAGCCGCCCCCAGGGAAAACCCCTCGGGGCGGCTTTTTTATATCTGGAGATATGGAGAATATGTCTATGGTTACCTGTTTAAGGCGTAGGACTCATGGCCCTTAATCTGGTCGAGGGCTACTGAAGCCCGTACCCTGCTGTCGAGCCTCTGCCTCCGAGTGACTTGCAAGCTCATGTCGTAGATGTTGCACTTGTTGGCAGTGATTATTCTCCGGCCCGACGCCCTGATCCACCATATAGTTCTTGACGCTCTCGGCCCTCTTTACGCCGAGGTTCGTAGCGAAGGCTTCTCGATCGCGAAGCGCCGATCGCAGCAGATATGCCCGGCTCGTTCTTCAGGGCCGCGGCATTTTCGTCGAGGACCAGACTGGCGTCTTCGCCTAAGATGGCTGTTCGTATCGAAGAATATGTCCTTCAGCTCGGGGCTGTAGGGGTTCGATACCGCCGCGCCCGAAAGGGTTTCGTATGCCGGCGGCTCACCCGCGGGCTCGGAGCCCGAGGACTGCTGGGACAAGACTGAAGTCCCGACGCCGTATACCATGTGAGAACACCCAGTGTTCCCGGGACGATATATCTGGTAATTTTGCTCAATAGCTTCATAATGTGTTAACCCTATCCATTTTTATGCCTCCTTCCAATAATGGCAATGTGTTTTTTGCCATGACTATAGTGTAACCGTCATGCCACAATGCCAAGGGGCGAATATCTAATGATTAAGGCTGGTTAGGGGCGCAGCTCCGGTTGTGGAAAGTTGTATGGTACGCAGGAAGACGGTGGGAATTGTACGAAAAATACAGAATTACCGGCTGGGCTATTCAGATTCGATACTTTTTAGCTCCTCACGCGCTTTGGCTGCCTCGAAGTCGGGAACCTCGTTATAGGGGTTCTGAAGAAAAATTTTGCCCCGTCCTTTCTGCCGATCTGAGCGAAAGGCCTTGTTTGAGAGTAGGCATCGGCCACGCGGCTGTCGTTGGGGTAAGTATCTATAAATACCTGGTAAGCGAGTATGGCGTTTAAAAACTGGCCTGTTGTAGAGGCTTTCCAGCCTTGAGATAAAGGTCCTTTTCGGCCTGCAAGGCGGTCGGCGCCGGTCCACCGCTCCCTCCTTCTGAGACTGAAACAGAAGGCTCTGGCTGGCGGACAGCTCGTACTCGAGCTCGTCGAGCTTTAAATATATGTCGGAATAGTTCTGCTCAAGGTTCCAGAATGCGCGCGCTCTGTATTTCGAGCTTTCGCTGGACGTCGTGGTATCCGTATGCGGCCACCTACAATCGGGTTCTCCTGCACCCTTTCGCTAAGGTCCTCTATGGTTCCGGGGGGAAGTTATGCACCCGGTAAGAAAACCTTACGACAACGCAAAAAGCATATTATCATCGGAGATATTTCATTATGAGCTTTTCCCCTCGCGGATTGCCCTTTATTCCGGGAAACCCCGGAGAGGAAATTATTTGATATAAAGCATGGGTTGTCAAAGTTATTCGTCTGACCTGGCGAAACGGTGCGTACTATTAGAAAAAGGGCCGGCACGGATTTTATGTCAATACCGGCCCCGTTCCCAGGCGATTTTATTCGCCTCAGAGGATGAAAGTGTGAGAGTCTTTGTTAAGCGTTTTTGTCTACTTTCTTAAGGGAGACCACGGTCCCGCCGTCGATCTCGGCCTTGACGAAATCCCCAACCGCAACGCCATCGGCTACCTGCTCGTCTTCGAGCTTGAGGTCGTGCGTCATACCGTTTTCGTCTTTAATGGTAAGGGAATCGTTGCCCGATGCGATTTCCGTTATCTCGCCCCTAATTTCCTGCTCTTCTCGCTTAAAGCAGGCTCGTCTGGGCCGGGTTCTGAGCGGAATCGCTCTGGAAGTCGCGCGCCGTTTCAGCATACGGAGCCGCATCGCTCTCGGGCTGGTTCATATCGTTCTGGCTCTGCATTGCGGAGCTGTCCGAATTAGAAAAGTCCTGGGCCCGGCGTCCGACCTCTCGCTGCTGGCCGGTATAGTCAGCTTCTGTCCTACCTCAAGCTGGTCGGGAGTTGCTTAGGTCGTTCGCCCTCGCGATAATCTGCCACTGGTCGGCCGAGCCGAGATGCTCCTCGGCTATGCTCGCGAGCGTATCGCCTTCCTGAACGGTGTACTGGCTGCTCTCGCCGGAGAAGTCAGAATCCGTCCTCGGCTGCGTCATTTCCTGGTCGGGGGAGTTCTGCTTGTACTTGCCCTCGGCGTGAACCGCGGTTACACCGCCGAGCGTAAGTCCCGTCAATAATAGTGAAGTTACTAGTAAATGTCTCATAGTAAATGCCTCCTGTGCATTGGTTTTGACTGCGATAAGGTGCAAGGGGCGTGCCAATTATGTGGTACCCTTGCAAAGATTCAATATTCATAGTTGGTTGCTAATGTTTTATACTGTTTACTGATATATACGGGGTTGGGTTTTAGTAATCAAACAAACAATCGGCGGTGTACCGATTTGTACACTTCGTATCTGACTAATAATTCGCGGAAAACGCGTCTCTTCCGGGGTATATCGAAACCTGTGAATGGGAGAAGGGGCAGCGGAAATTTTGTGTTTCACTATATATAGAGGAGTTGCGGGGAATTGAATTTAAGTACTCAGATAAGACTCGGTTTCGCGCTGATGCTTACGCTTATGCTTATAGCCGGAGGGCTGTCCCTTTATAACGCGCATAAGCTGAACGAGGCGGCGGAGAATCTCGAAGGCCGCTATTCCACGCTTTACAAACTCTTTACTAGTCCGTCCTCGGATCTGGATTCGGAGGCCGGGTTCGGAAAGGAGATGGTGGAGCAGGCCGTTACTATAGTAGGCGAGCAGGTTAAATACAACTACACCTTCCTCCTGGTTATAGTAGGAGCAGCACTTCTTTTCGGCGGTATGATAGCGGTCCTTTTCCCGTGGAAGATCACGAGGCCCGTCGAAAGGCTCGTTAAAGCCACGCAAACGGTGAAAACGGGGGATTACTCGTACAGGATAACGGGACTCGAAGGGCCGGGGGAGATATCGAAGCTCGCCGGGTCTTTTAACGACATGCTTAGGAATATAGAGGACACGCATAACAGTAACCTCGAGCTTCTGGAGCAAACGAAGAGGTTTAACGAAACGCTCAGAGAAAAGATAGATGAGGCGACGCTCGCGATAAGGGAACAGCAAAACGAGCTGATACGCGCCGAGAGGCTGGCGATAGTAGGCGAGTTCGCAACCAGGATAGCCCACGAGATAAAGAACCCGCTTTCCGGAATTACCGTCGCGCTCGAAATAATGAGGGGGAAGGCAGGGAGCGAGGAGCAGGAGCATTCCATAACGGAGGTTCTGAAAGAGGTCCGGCGGCTGGACGGCATACTGAGGGATCTTCTGCAGCTCTCGGTGCCGAAGAAGATGGACCTCCGGGAGATCGACCCCAACGAGGTCGTGGAAAGGTCTGTTATCCTGGTAAGGCCGCGCGCCGAGAAAAAGGGCGTAGCGTTAAACGTACAGCATGGAGCCGCCGCGCCGTGCCGCCTCGACTACGAAAAGTGCCAGCAGGTTTTAATCAATCTACTGATCAACGCGATCGACAGCACCGAGCCGGGGAAGGGGACGGTTTCGGTCAAAACCGAAAGCGTGGACGGCACGCTCCGGATAACGGTGCAGGATGACGGCTCGGGGATACCCCAATCGGAGATAGAAAAGATATTCGAGCCCTTTTATTCGAGCAAGAAGCAGGGCACGGGGCTGGGCCTTCCAATATCGAAAAAGATTATCGAATCCCATTCCGGCGAGATCACGGTTTCGAGCGAAGAGGGAAGGGGCTCGCTGTTTACGGTTATAATTCCTTACACTCAGCGGGACGAAGAACTCACGGCGAAGGAAACGGGTTCCGCTTAGACATGCAGGTTATGTCACAGGAAATAACGATGACTGCGAGGGGTGAATGAGCAATACGATACTTATAATAGACGACGAGGAGTTTCTCTGCGCCGGACTGAAAGAGGGCCTGACCGACGAAGGCTACGTCGTGAATACGGCCGGCATGGGCGACATGGGCGTCCTCATGGCAAAAAGGGATAATCCTTCCCTCGTCCTTCTCGATTACAAGCTCCCGGACATGGACGGCCTCGAGGTCCTGGGGCAGCTAAGCACCATCGACCCCGCCCCGGTGACGATTCTCATGAGCGGCCAGGGCAACGTGGACACGGCTGTCGAGGCTATAAAGAAGGGAGCATACGACTTCATAGAAAAGCCGTTTTCCCTGGACAAGCTTAAGGTCATCGTAAAGAACGCGCTCGATAACGCGAGGCTCAAGAGAAACCTCGATATGAGGCTCAAGACCGAGCAGAAAGAGTATGGATTTCACTCCATCATCGGGAAGAGCGAGGCCGTTAAGAACATAATCGAGCTTTTCGAAAAGCTCGTTACCACGGACCCGAAGACGATCCTCATCGGCGGGGAGAGCGGGACGGGCAAGGGGCTCGCGGCGAAGGTGCTTCACCACAACGGGGTCCGGGCCGAGAAGCCTATAATAGAGCTCAACTGCGCCGCCATACCGGAAACCCTGCTCGAAAGCGAGTTATTCGGACACGAGGCCGGCTCGTTCACCGACGCGAAGAAGATGAAGACGGGGATACTCGAAGACGCGAACGGCGGCACCATATTCCTCGATGAGATAGGCGACATGAGCCCGACGCTTCAGGCAAAGCTCGTGAAGGTGGTCGAGGAAAGGACGTTCAGGAGGATAGGGGGAAAGCGGGATATTAAAGTGGACGTCAGGGTCGTCGCCGCAACCAACAAGGACCTCAAATCCCTTGTCGAGAACAACCAGTTCAGGGAAGACCTTTACCACAGGCTGAACGTCATCAACTTCGAGATGCCGACGCTGAGAGAGAGGAGGGAGGACATCCCCCTTCTGACGAAGCATTTTATAGATTTCTTTAACGTGGACTTCAACAAGACCATAGATACCGTGCCGGAAGAGATCGAAAAGGCGTTCATGAGCTATCACTGGCCCGGAAACGTGAGGGAGCTCCGCAGCACTATAGAAAGAGCGGTCCTCCTCAGCACGGGTAATGTGCTCGACCCCAAGTACATACAGCTCGACGAGCAGGGGAAGGGCGTCAAGATACACAACGACGACAGCAAGATGTTCTTCGAGCTCGACATCGACAAGATGACGCTCGACGGCGTCGAGGAGATGGTAATAAAAAAAGCCCTCGAGCTCACCGACTGGAACCAGACGAAGGCGGCCGAGATGCTCGGGGTGACGAGGCAGATCCTCAGGAACCGCATGATAAAGATGGACCTTTTAAACTGAGATGAGAGGGTTTGGAAGGGGAGACCGGCCGGTGCCCGAAGTGCTTTGAATTTACGATCAAAAATAGTAATATCATTTCAAACGCTCTTGAGGAGGTTAAAGGTATGGGGATACTATCCTGGATAATATTCGGCCTAATAGCGGGCGCCGTTGCGAAGCTCCTTATGCCCGGCAGGGACCCCGGCGGATTCATCTGGACTATTATTATAGGTATAGTCGGGGCGTTCGTGGGCGGTTTTATCGACCAGCCTTTTGGGCTTTGCCGAAATCGAGCAGGGCTTTAATCTGAAGAGCTTCGTATTCGCAGTCGCAGGCTCCATAATACTCCTCCTCGTATACCGTATGGTGAAGGGCAAGGGCTGAGGGGCGGCTTGGAATCGGGCGTTAAGCGAGTATCATTTCACCATGCCCGATATTAAAGAAATCACGCGGTTCCTGGACGATTATCTAAGGACCGGCGACATCGACGACACATCGTGGAACGGCCTTCAGTTGGAAGGGAAGGAGGAGGTCGGAAAGGTAGCCTTCGCCGTCGATGCCGGAGTCGAAACCTTCGAGAAGGCCGTTGACGAGAAGGCCGACATGCTCATCGTCCACCACGGCCTCTTCTGGACCAATCGTAATCCCTCCATCTCCGGCTGGATGCTGGACAGAGTCAAAATCCTCTTCGAAAACGGCATATCCCTTTACTGCAGCCATCTTCCGCTCGACAGGCACGAGGAAGTCGGCCATAACGCCCAGATACTAAGCTCCTCGGGGCAAAGGTCGAGGACGAGTTCCTGCCCTTCCGCGGGAAGAACGTGGGATGGACGGGCCGGCTCAAGAACCCCCGCACGGTCGCCGAGATCGAAACGAAGCTGAAAGAGGACCTCGGCGCAGAGTGCAGGACGCTGGCATTCGGGCCCGAGCAGGTGAAGACAATAGCCATATGCACCGGAGGCGGAAGCTACGGCGGATTCTACGAGGCCATGGACGCAGGGGTCGATCTATATATCACCGGCGACGCCGTAGAAGTCTACTACACCGCGAAGGACGCCGGGATGAACGTCATATTCGCCGGGCACCATGCGACGGAGACAATCGGCCTCAAGGCCCTGGCGAAGATCGTATCCGGGCAGTTCGGCGTCGAGACGGTTTTCATCGATCTCCCCACAGGGCTCTGATTTTGGCCGAAGATACGCGGATTTCCCTAACCCCCCGCAACATTGACAGAACTCTCCGGCATGCTTAGACTATCTAGATTGAGGAGGTTTCAGAAATGGGAAGCGACAACGTCGTTAGAATATTCGACACAACTTTAAGAGATGGTGAACAGGCCCTGGGCTGCGGCATGACCGCGGAAGAAAAGCTCCGGGTTGCGCATCAGCTTGAAAGGCTCGGTGTCGATATAATCGAAGCGGGGTTCCCCATTTCGTCCGAGGGGGACTTCCAGTCGGTCAAAATCATCGCCGAAAAGATTCGCGGCTGCGAAATAGCCGGTCTTTGCCGGGCGAACTTCAACGACATAGACAGGGGCTGGGAAGCCGTCAAAGGGGCGGAATATCCCAGGATACATACCTTCATCGCCACCTCCGACATTCATTTGAAGCATAAACTGAGAAAGTCGCGCGACGAGGTGCTCGAAATCATAAGCACCGCCGTAAAGCACGCGACCCACTACACCGACAACGTCGAGTTTTCGTGCGAGGACGCGACGAGGACCGACCTCGATTACCTCTGCAAGGCTGTGGACGTCGCCGTCAGGTCCGGGGCGAAGATCATAAACATCCCGGATACCGTGGGCTATACGGTCCCCGAGGAGTTCGCACATATAATAAGGACACTTAAGGAAAGGGTTTCGGGCCTCGACAACGCGGTCCTGAGCGTACATTGCCACAACGACCTCGGCCTTGCCGTCGCCAATTCGATCGCCGCCATAAAAGAAGGGGCGAGGCAGGTGGAGTGCACGATAAACGGCCTCGGCGAGAGGGCGGGCAACGCCTCGCTCGAAGAGATAGTCATGGGGCTAAAGGTCCGTAACGACCGGAACCCCTATACGACCAGGATAAACACCGAGCACCTGTACCCGACGAGCAGGCTCGTTACGCAGGTGACCGGCGTGAGCGTACAGCCCAACAAGGCTATCGTAGGCGCGAACGCGTTCGCCCACGAGGCCGGCATACACCAGGACGGGGTGCTCAAGGAAAGAATCACCTACGAAATCATGAACCCCGAGGATGTGGGCATCCCCTCGAACAAGCTCGTACTCGGCAAGCATTCCGGCCGTCACGCGTTCAAGGACCGCCTGGAAGAGTATGGATACTTCCTCGAAGGCGACGCCCTGGAACAGGCGTTTAAGAAGTTCAAGGACCTCGCCGACAAGAAAAAGTATGTTTTCGACGAGGACATCGAGGCCCTCATCAGCGAGGAGTTCGTAAGGTCCTCGGATTTCTACAAGCTCATATCCGCAAACTACTCGGGCGGCTCGGACATGCACCCGGTGGCCACCGTGAAGCTGCTTATCGACGGGAACCAGGTAACCGTTTCCGAGAGCGGCGACGGCCCGGTCGATGCGGCCTATCAGGCGGTGTCTAAGGCGACGGGGCTTTCGCCCGTACTCGAAACCTACGTCGTGGCCTCCATTACAGAGGGCATAGACGCGCAGGGCGAGGTCACGGTGAGGGTCGCCGACGAGGGCATCATAACCCAGGGCCAGGGCGCCAACACGGACATAGTCGTTGCGAGCGTGAAAGCCTACATAAACGCCCTCAACAAGCTCCGCTGGCGGAAAGAGCACCCGAAGAAGGTCGTGTCTCAGGGTATGTAGGGCAGCGCGTCCCGGTTTTTATAATTCGCCGGGTGTTTACGCGCGGTCTGCTATATACTTAGACAGATATGGCTTTTCCAACAAAAACAATCGAAACCTTTGTGAGGGCCGGGTATCCCATAGTCTATCTCGTCTCGTGGGAAGAGGAGCGGGTGGAGAACACTATAAGGTCCATCGGAAAGGGCTTATACCCCGACTCCCCGAGGTTCTCCGTCTGGTCTTGCACGGACGGTCTACGCGACGGCTCGGGCCCTTCCACAGAATCGAAGGGGCTTATCGAAGCGCTGGACAGGGTCCTGGAAGAGCCGGGGAAGGGCTTTTACTTCTTTAAGGACATGGGCTTTTACCTTAGCGCCCCGCGCGTTATCAGAAAGCTAAAGGACACATATCAGAAGCTCCGAAAAACGCCGAAGACGATTTTCATACTGGCTAACAGCGTCAACATCCCGCCCGAGCTCGAAAAGGAAATGGCGGTCATAGACATAGACCTTCCGGACAGGGCAGAGACGGCCAAGATCTTCGACTACATCATTAAATCGCACGCGAGTGAGGCGCTCCAAAATACGATGAGCCCGACGTTCAGGGAGGCTTCCATAAACGCGCTCCAGGGTCTTGGCGCGCTCGAAATGGAGCTCGCCCTAAGGCGAACGCTCGTCGGGAAGGACCAGCTCGGAGATGAAGCGGTCGATGCGCTCCTCGAAGAGAAGGCGCAGCTCGTACGAAAGACCGGCACACTCGATTTCGTCAGGAGCCGCGTCGATATAGACGAGGTGGGCGGGCTCGAAAACATAAAAGAGTGGCTCGACGTGAGGAGGCTCGCGTTTTCGAGTAAGGCGAAGGAGTTCGGCCTCGACGTCCCGAAGGGGGTGCTCCTCATGGGGATAAGCGGGTGCGGGAAGAGCCTCTGCGCGAAGGCTATCGCGACGTCCCGTGGAACCTGCCGCTGCTCCGGCTCGACCTTAATCAGGTGTACAGCGAGTCGCAGGGGAGCCCGGAAGAGGCGTTTTCGAAAATCGATCAAGACAGTAGAGGCGACGTCGCCGTGCGTCTTGTGGATAGACGAGATCGAGGCGGGCATAACGAGGAGCGGGGAGAAGTCCGGCGACAGCCCGACGTCGAGGATCTTCGGCTACTTCCTTACGTGGATGCAGGAAAAAAATACCCCGTGTTCGTTACGGCTACGGCGAACCAGACAGATCTCCTTCCGCCAGAAATCCTCAGAAAGGGGAGGTTCGACGAAATATTCTTCGTCACGCTCCCGAACCAAAAGGAGCGGAGAGAGATATTCAGGATACATCTTATTAACCGCGGCAAGAATCCGGACAATTTCGACCTCGATTCGCTCGCGAAGAATACTGAGGGCCTCAGCGGGGCTGAGATAGAGCAGGCCGTCATATCGGCGCTGTTCGAGTCCTTCTCGCACGAAAAGGAGCTCACCGACAGGGAGCTTATCATTGCGGCCTCGTCCATTGTGCCGCTATCGACGACGATGCGCGAGGAGATATCGAAGCTCGAGCGCTGGGCGTCGAACAGGGCGGTGAAGGCGTCCCGGTAATAACGGGGCCGATTGAAGCCGTTCAATTTGTATGTTATATAATTTGCCAGCCGTGCGGATTTATGTGCGGCACTTGGAGCGCAGAAGTCGATGCGTTCCGTTTCCCGAGTGGGGATGTAGCTCAGCCTGGGAGAGCGCCGCGTTCGCAACGCGGAGGTCGAGGGTTCGATTCCCTTCATCTCCACCAATAATACCAAGATTTAGGTTACCCGTTCCCGATTGCAAATTACCACATCAGTTCCTGTATTTTACGAAAGCCGTTTTGCAAAGCCGACATCACAGTGAGACGATAGAAAAACCAGAACAGAGCATGGTCAGTACAGCTAATTTGGAAAACCGGCAAACCCGGTAATCAGATCTTATTAGGGGCTAGCGAGTGTGCTTATAGTTTTGGAGGCAGCAGGTCTTCGAGGAAAAAGGCCGATAACGCGGAACGGCCCGGGAGCCCGGACTTGAAATAAATAGAGTTTGCTTGTGTGCGGACGGTCTTCTCGCTCGTTTTTCTCAAATCCGCTATTTCCTTTATGCTGAGCCCCTTTAACAGCAGAAAGGCGACCCGTTTCTCGGCGTTTGTAAGCCCCCATTTGTCCAGCTGCTTGTTGATCTCAACACTCAATCCATCCACATAAGCCTTTGATATGTGCTTCCATTTTTGTGCTTCGATATTAAGCTCATTCGAGAATTGTTTCTCCTTCTCAAGTGTACGCTGCATCGTAAAATGGCTTTTTATCAGATAGTAAACCCCTGCAAGCGCCGTTAGCCCTATTATGGTTTCAACCGAGATATGCCATAATGCCACACCGTCCAGATAGTCATTGAAGATATCTATAAAAGTCAGAACGGCTAGAAAGACCAAAATGGCGGATACTACAATTCGTTCGTTTTTGGTCATTTTATGCAAATTCAGTCGTCATCATGCTCTTCGCCGTGTTCTCCATAGCCGCCTTCTGTTTCATGTTCCGCTTCTCCGAGCCTTAGCTCCGTTCCCAGTATATTCAGGGTCTGGGTGCTGCTGTTGTAGTTAGTAGCCAAATACCCGAGCCACGATACAAAAAGGACCATGAGAAGCAGCCCCGCAACCGGCCTCGTACCGGCAATGCCGGGGGCGTCCGAACTTGTCTTCTTTTTACCGTCCAGCATGCTCGACCATAAAGAATCCCTCTTCTTAATATGGTGAAAGACTATACCGACTACGTGAATAATAACAGAAATAAGGAATATATTAGCCAGTAACTCGTGGAGCTCCTCAAGGGTATCATTCTCGCCGCCGTTAGCCATTAATATACCGGAGACGGCAAGCCCGATAGCACAGGCAAACATGATCACCGCCGCGTAGCTGGAAGCCGGGTTATGCCCCAGATAGGATTTGGTTTTGGATACAACCGCGTCTTTAAAGTAGACCATCAGTTCAATGGGATTTAATTTAAAAGATGAGAAACGCGCATAGGTCGTGCCTATAAATCCCCAGATAAACCTCAGCGCCAGTAAAAACACAATGGTTAGACCCGCCAGCATGTGATACCCAAAAAGCGGGTTTTCATCGTCCACCGTTTTCGATATGGCAAAAGCTGCTATAAACAGGAAAGCGAAAAGCCAGTGAAAGAAACGCGTTGGCAGGTCGTAAACAGAAATCTTTTTCATTGTAAAACCTCCGGATATTCAAATTTCACTTTTAAATATATGGAGGAAGGGTTAATTCCGCATCGGTCATATGGTGTATAAAACCGTATTTACTGTTTTTTGTGTACAGGTTCGGGTGTTGGGAAGAGTTAAAATATTTGTGTAGTTATTATAAAGAGTCGATTATATGCGACTCACCCAATTGGAGTTTGCAACGCGGAGGCCAGGGGGTCGATGCCCCTCATATCCACCATAGTTCTCTACGGATTCGACTCCACGTCAGAGGATTGAGCATGTGAATTCGTAAGAACATCACTTCCTTACGTGTGAGTCACGGTGGAAGTGATATTGGAACGTCTTCTCCACCGAATCACCTATGCCCAGGGCGTAACCTGCCATTTCTCCTATCGCGCTCACCATGAGCCCGAGCGCGAGGGCGGGATAAGCGAGAGGCTTGGTCATGAGCAGCTCCTTGTTGCCGGAATAATTTCTTACGATTCCGAAGAAGCGTACGAAAGGAATGAGTGGCGAACCCAGTGTGAATGCCGCCCGCTTTATTCCCGGCCAGTTTTGGCTTCTGGTAGCGGCGAACATCCTTCCCATGTAAAAATGCACCGTCAGAAAGGTGCCGAGAAAACCCAGGCACAGGTGGTAGAGCCTGGCCCGGGGCTCGAGATAGAGCTTGTGGCCCTTTGCGCGCAGGTCCCAGTGAAGGACGGTTTCGGCCTCAAGGAGCCTATCGAGCTCGGGTCCGTATTCAAGAAGAATGTCACGCCTGTAGCTGCTGTTGTGCCCGGGCAGGTGGCTCATCTCTCCGCCTGGATGCGGATACAGCCACTCGGAGTACCCTATCAGGAGATCGGCCCAGCCGATGGTATCGGCGGGATTGGCGTTATACATGACCGGGCCCACGGCCGCGCGGCCGTTCTGGTGAGAATCGATCAGCGCCTCGGCCCACCCGGGGTCAGGGAAAACATGATCCTCGGCGAAAACTACCAGAGGGGCGGACGCCGCCCTGACCCCACCGGCCATTGCCTCTCCGTATGAATTCACGTCCGGCAGGCTCACTATCTGAAAGCTATTCAGGCCGTCAAGCTCCCGTGAATCGACCTCGAGGTCGACGGGAGACAGTAACTATCACGAGCCGAGACTTGTCCTTTACCGTCTGTGCCCTTATATGGTCGATTGTTCTCCTTATGGTTCCGTAGGTATCGGGGGGTGATGATGACGACCGTCATATCGGGGGGATGTAACGCTTTCATGATTTTCGCACGCCTTTATATACCGGCTTGCCGGACGACGCGGATTCGATCGCGGACAGTGCAATGCCGAGCGCGCGTTTCCGTCCTCAAGTCCGCATCCGGGTTTCCTATCCTCTAATACCGAGTCGGCGAAACCCGCCCACTGTCTGTAATACGAATCCCTGAAAACGCCTCCGCGCCTCAGGACCTCGGCATGCTGCGGCCCGCAAGATTCTCATGATCGGCTTCACCGCGAGCGAGCTCAGGCCGCCGGGGGGTGATGAGCAGGGCCTAGCCTCAAGCCCGCCGATGTCGTATAGCGAGAATCCGAGGCTTCCGGAATCGCCGTAAATTTCGATTTCGTTATTGTCCGTAGAACCGGAGGAAAAGATGGAGGATATCATGATACCGTTTGACATTTATAAGTGTGACGACAGCCGATTCATCCTCTATTATGTTGGACGAGACGGTTTTCCGCATAGACCTCATCCATATCCGTGTCGAATAAATAACATAGTAAATCGAAGTGGTGAACCCCTAAATCTATTATAGAGCCCCGCCCTGCTCTCTCGCTCTCCTCCACGGAGAGAGGTTGAATGAGTTGTCGTAATCGTGGTGCGCGCCGGTTGATAAACCCCGGAACGCCGTCACGTAAAGCGGCTTTAGCCTCCTGAACGGCTCGTGTGCCACCGGAGATTAAAACCGACAAAGGCTTTTAAGTGAAATGCTCCGCAGTACTTATCAGCGTATCGAAATCATGAAGATTCAGGGCTCCCGGCTTCTCGACGAACAGGTGTTTACCAGCGTTCAGTGCCGCCATGCAGAGCGAAACTGGAACGAAGGCGGGACGCAGACTGCGACGGCTTCAATGCCGGGGTCATTTATAAGCTCGAGGATCGGTGTAGCGCCTGTTGATACCGAACCTGTCGGCGACCGTACTTAGTCTCCTCTCGTCTTTATCCGACAGTGCTGTGACGTCGACATTCTTCAGGAATTTCAGGGACGGCAGGTGAAAACTGTCCGTCACGTTTCCGCAGCCGATTATACCTATGTGAAGTACTCGGGATCCGTTTTTCATATTTGCGATTCGGTTATTTTATCAAAAACAACAAATATAACACTTGCAGTATAGCACGGGATGCCGTCCAACCGCCGAGGCCTGTCCGTGTTTTTACATCCGCTTCGTCGTTATGCTCATCCCCTATCCACATTACAACTACAAAAAGTGATTGCTTTAAAGTCCGGTTTGTGTAATATCTGTAGAAAGGCGACGTAGTCAAAACCACTACAATCCAAGAGAAGCTCAGGCAAATATAAAGGGAGAGTGTATGGTCCGAGAATTACACTCTAACCGCATTGTCCTGAAAGTAGCCCTGTTAGTCTTTTTCGCTTTTCTCAGCGTATCGGGATGCGCGGCGATAATGTTCTTTTGACCGGGCCGCTGGTCGAAGAGCCTTCGGCTGCGATAAAGCCAGCGAACGAAAGGGCCCCGCTGAGCGCGTGCTCGAAGTTAATACACCCATCGAGACCAGAATAACTATAGAGATCAGCGACGGCACAAACACGTCGCACGTGGAATCGAGGACTCGCTGCCCATCATTCGCTTCCCGTGCTCGGCCTCCAGGCCGGCAGGGACGAATACGGTTCTCGTGCCGGACGATCTTGGCGAACTTGTTCCAAAAATCGTTCGAAGTGGCGACCGCCCATGCCCGAAAATTTCCCCCAGCTCGTAGTCACCGGCGATCCCGGTCTTATGGAACCGGGCGTGACGCTTTTCGAGTCCGGCGGGTTTTTGATCATGGTGGACGAGACGGGCGAGGTCGTATGGTACTACAGAGAACCGACTCGACGTCGCTCGACCGCGACGTGAGGAGGTTGCCGAACGGGAATCTGCTGCTCCTCCTCCCGATTCACAAATCGAGATCGACATGTTGGGAAATACCGTGAAGCTGGTACACGGCGCAGACGTCAGGAGGCTTCGGGGCGGTATACCGGTGGACGCCGCTGCCTTCACCACGAGGTCTTTGCAATGGAGAACGGGAACTTTTTGACGTTGAGCGGCGAGCTGAGGGAGTACCCGGACTACCCCTCGAGCACGACTAATCCCAACGCCCCGCTCGAGACCGCCAAGGTCGTCGGGGACGTGGTAGTGGAGTTCGCCCCCGACGGGACGGTGGTGAACGAATATCATCTCCTCGATATAATCGACCCGTACCGTCTTAACTACAGCTCGCTCCTCGGCCATTGGGACTGGTTCTTTCACGATTATTTCGGCGTCGAAGACCGACGAGGGACTGGACCCATGCAAACGCCGTCGTCCACGACACCAGGGACGATTCGCTCATAATATCGATGCGGCATCAGGACGCCGTGATAAAGATAGACAGGCAGACCGGCGGGCTCATATGGATCCTCGGCACGCATTCCAACTGGAACCCGGACGTGTTCGGCCCGTTCCTTTTAAATCCCGACACGGACGACGAGCTTTTCTTCCAGTATCATCAGCATGCTCCTATGATTACGGAGGAGGGGGAATATTATGCTGTTCGACAACGGCAATTTCCGTTCGAGCCCGTTCGAGCCGGTATATCCGGAGAACTTCAGCAGGGCTATCGAATACAGCATCGATGAGTCTTCGATGGACGTCTCCATAGCCTGGGAGTCCACGGGATTCTCGCCAGAGCCGATATTCGCGGGCTTTTTGGGTGATGCGGACAAGCTGCCGCAGACTGGGAATGTTCTCATAACCTTCGGAGGACGTACCCCTGCGGTCATCGCAGAGGTGACGCACACAACGCCGCCGGTGAAAGTATTCGAGATCAGCGACGCGAACAACTTTATCTATAGGGCAGAAAGGCTCCCGGGGGTTTATCCGTAGGTAGTATTAAAGGACTTCCTGGACGAAAAGATATCGAGAAAACAGGGCTACTTTAAGCAGTCTGGACTTTCTTTTCCCTCTTTTCCATCTCTGATTTGAGATAGGCGTTGGGGTCGTGGTAAATCGCCCCCTCGGGGAGAAACTGCCAGAGCTTTCCGATGTCTTTTTTTAGCATATCCACGTAGAACTGCGGGATTACCCCTGTCTCTCCCTCGAAAAATGCCCTGAACTGTACGTCTTCGTGGAGGAACTTTCTTATCTTCCTGTAGTACTTGAGCCTGCCCGAGCCTTCCGTGGAAATCGCGCGCATAAAATTCATCCACCGGGGTATTCTCGTTCGCGTTGCGCGGAAACGGTTGTATATGGCGCGCCACGAATAGGAATACTCGGCGAGGCCTATCAGGAGATCGTAGAATTCGGGCCAGGTGTAGTTCTTGGGCTTTACGTTAGAGGCGTGGCTGTTGTTCAGAAAGTGGAAAGGAAACGGGAGCACCCTGCCTTCGCTCTGGTATTCGAGGTTAAGGGGCGCGGCCCTTCCAAACGCCGTTATGAGCGGATACGCCGGAAACGCGGCCGGGGCCTTATCTACGAATCTCTTTGTGAGCTCGAAGGATTCGGGGCCTTTATCGCTGTCGAGCCCAACGACGAAGTTCGTCTGAACGTAGGGAATATAGCTCAGTATTAAATTTATATGTTCGGAGACAACGTTTACCTTGTCGATACCCTGCTTCGCGCCGGTCTTCGATTTGTTCCCCATGTCGAACCACGATTCGATCCCGGGGAGAAGGGCCTGGAATCCGTTATCGCGGAGGCGCTTCAGATGGGGCTCGGACAAAAGCGAAAGACTGCTTTCGGCTATAAAGTCGATGCTGTTCCTTGGCACCGCCTCTTCTATCGCGTTCATGTAGTCGTCGAAGCGGACGCCGAAGTTGGGGTCGTACCAGCTGACGAGCGGTCGTTTGATTTTCGTCAAAACGAATCTCAGGTCATCTTTCAGGGCCTCGAAATCGAGCGGCTGATAGGGTTCGTTCGCGTCGATGCAGAAGCTGCAGGTGTAGGGGCAGCCGAGGCTCCCTATCATGGGGACGACTTTGAACAGCCGGGTCGTCTTTTCGAGCGCCTTGGAAATAAACTTCCAGCGCTCCCTGACCCCCGGAAGGTGTTTGGGAGAGCTTTTGGCGGAGAGGTGCACACCGACGGGTCTGTACTGCTTACAGTCCTTGAGCACGCTCCGGCAAAGCTCCTCGTCCGTGATTCCAAGCACGTAATCGAAGTATTTCACCGCGTCTTCGGGATAGCACCTGGCGTGGGGACCGCCGAGAACCGTGACCACGCCCTCGCTTCTGTACTTTCCACTGAGGGCATAGGCCTGAATCGCCGACTGAGTGAACGCGCTTATGAAGACCAAGTCGACGTCTTTAGGTGCGTCCTCGGCAAGATCTTCAAGGCCGGTGAATATAAAATACTGGACTTCGTGCCCCGCGTCCTCGCTCCATTTTGCGATGACCTGCGGCATTATGCCCATAAAATTCGCATGCATTACGCGCGCCCAGATAGAGTGATTGGGGGATTTCGTGATAAAGTCGATTATTCCTACCCTGAGTTTGCGCATCCAGCTCCCATACAGCCCGGCAGTAGGTCCAATCTGGGTAAGGAAATGTATAGATTCAGAAAGGTCTGCCAAGTATTTTTTCTGCAGACCTCAGTAGAAGATTGGATTCAATCCAAGGATCCCATACAGCCCACGTTTGTAGAAACGATACACTAAACGTCTTTATAAAGCAATGCGAATTTACCCGTCTACGCCGGCCGCGCCGGGGGAGCCGCGAGCGCTGCGGCGAATGAATTTTGATCTGCCGGGGGCGGAGCGAACCGCCCGGACGGCCCCCGGTTCGCAGAAATATCAGAATCGTTTCGCTGTTTCATATGCCGTGTCTTCGTCCGGGCCGGCTCTGAAAAAATGCTTGAGATGACTTATGACGTCATTTAGCCTTGGAATAAAGGCATACAGGAGGCAGTTTATGTTTCGCAAAATGTTTTTTTCGTTTGCTTTGATGTTTATCGTTACGGGAGCGTATTCGGCATATGGGCAGGAAGCCCCCCCGGCACAGCAGCAGCCGGCGTTACAGAAGAAAGCCCCGGACGCCAACATAAGCGACCAGGAGCTTGAGAGCTTTGTCAAAGCGGCCGTCAAGGTCGAAAAGATACAGAAAGAGTCAGAGGGCCAAATGGTAAAGGCCATTCAGGATGAAGGGCTCGAGCCCGACCGCTTCGTAGAGATAAATACCCTTCAGCAGAACCCCGCCGCCGACACGGAGAATAAAGTATCGGAGAAAGAACTCGATAACTACAATAAAGCGATGAAGGAAGTGCAGACCATACAGCAGGGCGTTCAAACCGAGCAGGTTAAGGCTATCGAAGATGAAGGGCTTGATGTAAACAGATATGTGCAGATCGCAAAAGCCGTGCAGCAGGACCCGGACTTAATGAAGAAGGTTCAGGGCATGCAGACGAATTAGCCGATTCGAGAAGTCAGGCTTACGGCCCAGGTATTCGGAGCAGGCGGCAGTGCCGCCCTTTTCAGACACCTATAAACGTCCGCCGCAGCGTATTCACGCTGCGGGGGATATCTATCAAATTCAATTAATCGACAACCACGTACTGCGGATAAACGAAGCTGCCCTTCGTCCATATGGCCCAGACCGGGTCGCCCTGGGGCTTTATCTTGTTTAGAGGATGGTCCTCTGGAGCCGAAAAGGTGATCTTCGGGTTCTTTATATCGACAGTGCCGCCGTTCCAGGGTATCGGGTACTTCACAACCTGTTTTTCCGTCTTGCCGTCTTTCTCCGTTTCGAGGAGGCCGAAGTAATTCAGATGCCCCCCGCCGAAATTACCGATCTCGCTCCCGACCTCGGCCGTCGATTCGATGAATTTCTGGCCGCCTACTGTGAGCGTAGCCGTGAGCTTGCCGTCCTCTACCGTCGTCGTGGTCATGCCTTCCTCGGCCGGGATGCCTATCCGCTTCGTATAGTCGCGCATGAAGGGCGAGCTGTTGAAGTAGAAGACGAAGTACCTTCCCGGTATCGTCGTATCCGAGTTCATTATGTAGGAGTCTTGCCCCTTTAGCTCTACGGTGAGGTAAGTCAGGGTGTATGCGCCGAAGCCCGAAGTCTGCGTAGCCTCGGGGACGGTGTACATATTGATGACGATGTTACCAGTGGTTTCGAAACCCTCGGGAAGCAGCGCCTTTAAGGCCTCGGGGTCGGCCTTGTACGCCGCAATGAACATCCATGCCCCCGTTACCAGTTGTGGGGCGGGCAAATCTGCTGCGTCCATAGCGTCCGCAGTCCTGCCGCCAGGGACAAACACGGCGGTGAGCAAAACCAGTAACACGAACAGCTGCGTTCTTGCTATTCTCCTCATATCAACTCCTCCTGTGTAGTGGGGATTACTGTGTAACTACAATCAATCTTAATATGAATGGGGCGAATATTTCAAGTGTGTTTCTGATAGAGGTCTGCCGGCACGGTTTAAATAAATGCCGCGGACAAAAGCCCCCGTACGGGTAGTTCCACAGAACCCCCGCGTCAAGTGGTCTCCAATCCTTTATGTAATTACCCGGAAATTAATGGAAGGCGAAAAAAGCCAGTATTGACCACCCTCCAATCCTCCTTTATTCAATCGAAGAAAGGTCAATCGGCTACACAAATATTCTTATCAAATTTTGATGGACATGTCAAGACTTATCTATAGACTGGAGGTGAAAAGTTATTCGGCAGGCGCCTTTTCGCATATGTAAATGAAGGCGGGGGGGATATTGCTCCAAACTATGCTGCTTTTGACAACTTTGTCGAATTTGCTATTGAGGAGACGCCTTAGCCTCCATGCCGACGGGAAGAGAAGCCCAAGCGAATAGGCGTACGTAAGGAATTTTCCGCCAGGGTTTAAGGTCTCGTATATCGAATTCAGGATGAGCTCCTGGGTTTCGTAGTTGAAGGTGGACCAGGGAAGGCTGCTTATTATGCGGTCGCACCCGCTTTCGCCGTCGAGCTCTAGATGATACCTGGCGTTTTCGGCCGAAGACTGGTAAACCGTGGCTTCCGGACAGCGCCGTTTGGTCGCCTCGACGAAAGTGGGGTTGATCTCCATTGCGAAAAATTTCGTTTCGGGCCCTTTTTTCCTTAGAATTTTCTCGGTGATCACTCCCGTCCCGGAGCCGAGCTCGACTACCGTGGAAACGTCGTTAAGGTCGGCTATGTCCGTCATGAGCTCACAGAGCTTTTCGTTCGACGGAAGTATGGCGCCTGTCTTGGTGGGGTGAATTATGAATTGTGTAAAGAACTTAAGGTTATATTCCAGATCTGTTTCAACACCCATATTCGTCCGCTTCATATTGTTCTTCCCGAAGATGCAGTGGAGTCCCAGCGTGTGTAACCGTCAGGCAGCCATCGTTTCAATAAGCCATGTATATACACCGGGCTAAATAAAATGTCAATTTCCGGAAATCAGGATTTCCCCCGGGATGCAACGCCCTTTTTCTTTGACAAACAATGAGCGTATAATTACAATCCCACTTGATTCACGGAGAAAATATTACCCTTTTCCGTAAATTCAAGCGGCTTTGACGGGATTCTGATGCCGGACGACATAATAATCGACCTAGTAGACGTTTATAAAGCCTTCGGACCGAAGGAAGTCCACACCGGGCTTTCGCTCTCTATAAGGCGCGGGGAGAATATCACCGTCCTCGGGGGCAGCGGTTCGGGAAAGAGCGTTCTGCTTAAAGAGATAACGGGGCTTTTAAAGCCCGAATCCGGGAAAGTGATAATAGAGGGCGAAGACATAGTGCCGCTCGACGAGAAGGACCTCGTAAGCGTGAGGAAGAAGATGGGGATGCTTTTTCAGGGGGCGGCCCTTTTTGATTCCCTTACCGTCGAGGAGAATATCGCCTATCCTCTGAGGGAGAACACGAAGCTTCCCGAAAACGAGATCAAGGAAGTCGTGGGGCGTAACCTCGAGCTCGTGGGACTCCCCGGAATCGAGGACAAAATGCCGTCCGACCTTAGCGGCGGTATGAAAAAGAGGGTAGGGCTCGCGCGGGCGTTGGCTATGAACCCGAAGATCCTACTTTACGACGAGCCTACCACAGGGCTCGACCCGCCCAACATCAGCAGGATCAACCAGCTTATAAGGAACATGCAGGCGCAGTTCGGCATAACCGGCGTGATAATCACCCACGACGTTCAGAGCGCGTTCGAGATTTCGGACAGGGTAGCGTTTCTCTACAGGGGAAAGATTATTTTCACGGGGACCGTCGAAGAGGCGAAGAATACGGATATCGAGATACTGAGCGATTTCATCAACGGCCGCATGGACAGCGCCGACGATTAGCCGCCGCCGCGCGTACTGCCAAACAGGTATCCCGTTATGGACGCTCGCCGTCCAGGCCATCGACCGCGTCTATCTTCCAGCCGCTTATCGCCGAGTACTTAAGGGTCACGTTTATGCTCTCGGGCTCGCCGGAGCTTCCGAGAAGCTGCCTCGTCTCGCCGTTATCCGTGACGGTCACAATAACCCCGACGCTGACGTATGCTTCCGGGTAACCGTTCTCGTCATTGGTTATGAAGGCCTCCAGATCGGAGTACGAGGCGTCTATCGCGCCGTACTTTTCGAACGTTTTAGCGACGATATTTTTCACGACGGGGTAGCTCGCACCGGAGCTGTCCTTGTACTGGAGCGAGAACCCTTCCATGACGCCTTCGAGGTCCCCGACCCGCGCCGCATCGGCCATCCTGTCGAATAGGGCCTCTATATCGCCGGCGTCGTCGCCGGGACGGAACATCATATAGCCGAGGGCCACAGCGAGAATTATAAGCGGGAACAGGAATCTTCTCATGACGGAAGTTTACTCAAGGCTCGCCGCCCTTTCATCCTCGTACGATTTTACAGTGACGCCGCCCCCGTCCGACGTTACTGTGACGGCCCCGTCTTCCGTGATGCTGTAAGTCTTTACGGTTTCCGGCGCGGCCGCCTCTCCGCCTTCAGAAATGAGGATGCGCGGCTTAACGTACTCGACCAGCGCCGTACCGGGATCGCCGTCCGATGTTCCTGGAATGAAGAGGACCGTGCTTTCGAGCTCCCGGCCATATATATCTCGAATTTACCTCCTTCTCCGCCTAGCGATTCCGCGAGCAAAAGCTCACCCCGCGGCATCGAGCCTGAGCGCGAGCGGGCGCGGGTTCGCAGAGTCTTCGACGGCTTCCCAGCCTTCGGGGCGCATCACGCGCATGCGCCGCCGGGCACGTCGATCTCGCCGATGCTTCTAAGATTCTCCCATTCGACGCCCTTTCCCCCTGACCGCCTCCCAGAGAGCGCCGTCGAGCCTGTCGCCGTCCGTCACGACTTTACCGACGCCGAAGTTCTCGATGATATACGTCCCGCCGCCGAGGACGTCTTTACCGAGAAGCTGTGGGATTAGGCAGTCTGGTGTTGACACCTCTCCCGTGGAGGAACCCGCCGATGATAGCGCTGTCGATGAAGCCGCTCCTGGCGGGCTTCGGCGGGCCGCCGCTGACGAGGACGTTACGAGTCTGCCCGGAGCTCGAAAAGGACTGTGCTCCTGTCCTTGCCGGTATCGAGGAAAGTCACGGTCACACCATCGCCGAAATGCCTCGACACAGCCGGATAAGCGGCGCTGATTATGAAATCGGCACCGCGAGCACCGGCACGGCGTATTTCTACCTTTCCGCCGCATACCAGCCGCGCGAGTAGGGCCGCCATGCCGAGCGCGGCGTAGAGCACGAGCTGAATTGAGCCGAGCGGCTGACGGATACGGACGAGTAGGGGATTTCTTCGAGGAGGAGCCCTATGCCGAAGATCATCATCTCCGTAAACAGCATGTTCAGCCATATGAAGAGCGACGCGACGTAAGGCGAGATGAGGAATGTGCGAATGAAATCCAGGCCGAGCGGGACTATCAGAAGCCCCACCAGCGGCACGAAGATGAGGTTTGCGGGTATGGAGACATGGGAGGATGCCGAATGAATTGAGGACGAGGGGGAGGGTGGCGAACGTGGCGGCGCAGGTGGTCTTCACCGTGGTCAGGACGAAGTCGCGGGTGGTTCCGAGCTCAAGCGGGTAGAACCTGTTTACGAGGAGAATTCCGAAACTGCCAGGAAGGAGAACTGAAACGAGAGCTCGAAGATGGCCTCGGGGCGCATGAGGAGTGATGACGAACGCGGCGACGCCGAGGGTATTTATTTTGTTTTCGTTCTTCCCCTGCAATGATAGCGACTAGGAAGATGGAAATCATAATGAACGCCCTTACGGTCGGCGTCGAGAAGCCTGCGAGGCTACGTAGAAAAAGAGCGGAATATCGTGAGCGCGGCGGTGATCCTGGAAACGCTCCACCTCAGCATTATGCATTCGACCTTTTGAGGAGCCATTTGAAAAGGAAGTAGAAGACGACGGCGACGGCCGCCACGTGGAGGCCGGAAATTGAAAGCACGCGCGACGCCGGAGTTCGAGAACCGCGCCCCTCAGCCTTCCCCGGGTATCCCGCCGTCCTCGCCTATCGTGACGGCGTTCAGCACCTCGCTAGCGGGCTGCCTAAAATTAGACCCTTACGAAATTTCCATACCTGTGCGTGCCGGAGCTATCGAGGCTGTGGAGGAACGGGCCCGTAACCCTTGCCCCTTCCGGAATGAGATTATGGGCTCAGCGCCCTCGACGTACCCGGTCGTATATCCCCTGCCGTGCGAAATGGGATTCAATGTCGAACGCCCCCGGGTTCCTGAAGCTCCCTTGATCGGCCGAAGCTTGACCCCTATAACGCGCACGCTGTCGCCGTAGGAGAGGCCGGGAACAAGCGTGTCGGAGTATACTCGCCGTCCGCCCGGACGCGGGCTTTACGACGCCGTCCTCTATGACGTAATCGACGTCGAGAAACATGCGCGAAGCCGCGCTCCCTTTTTCTCGGGCGAAGAATAGAGCGAGCCGCCTACGCCCACCTTCCTTCCCGCGTAGGATTCCTATCGTGTCCACCGGGTGATATGCGCCGGCGCGGCCAGCACCAGCGCCGACGGGAACGAGCAGGAGGAATCTTAGCGCGGGCAATGAGCAGGGCCGAAACCCCTGCGAGAGGGGCGAGTATCAGAATCCAGAGCCAGGGGTTCAGGAAATAACCGGCGAGGAGTATTCCGAAGACGAGGCCCGCAAGGGGAGGGATCATGGGGAATCCGTACGAGAATCTCCGAGGGCGGTTTTGTTAGGGCGTATCATGAGCGCGGCTGTGGGCGAAGGTAATCAATTATAAGACGAAGATGGGGCGTTACTTCAAATACGGTTCGAATAGAACGATCTTCCGGCTGAAGTGGGCGGGTCTCTTATGCCGGTTAATTCTCGGGGTTTGGACCGACCGGCAGTGTTTCAGTCGCCGGAGGATTCTATGAGCACGGTGGCGGGAGGCGATGCCCTCGCCGCGTCCCGTAAATCCCATGCTTTCTCGTCGGTCGTCGTCGCCTTACGCTGATGACGCCCCTCCGAAGGCCGGCCGCCTCGGCGAGCGAGCTCCTTATTTCGGCGACGTGGGCGATATCCTCGGCTTCTCGCACACTATGACGGTATCTATGTTTACGACACTGTAGCCTTTTGAGCCGAGAAGGGAGAGTATCTCTTTAAAAGGTGAGGCTGGAAGCGTCCTTCCATTTGGGGTCTTTATCCGGGAAGTGTGTGCCGATGTCGCTCCCCGGCGGCCGCGCCGAGGAGCGCGCGTCGCATATAGCGTGTGTGAGGACATCGGCGTCCGAGTGGCCCTTGAGCCCGAGCTCGAACGGCTGACACCCCCGAGGACTAGCCTCGTTTCGCTCGAAAACCTGTGCGCGTCAAAACCGAATCCTATCCTTTGCATGGTGCGTCAGTATACCACCCTCGTGTGTTTACTCCGGAACCGTCTTCGGCCCTTAGCTTATGTGGAAAAGCTCGCCGAGCGCGAGGTCTTCCTCAGTGATCTTTATATTGTGGGCGAGCCCCTGACGAGCTTTACGTGAGAGCCGATCCTCTCCGCAAGGAGCGCCTCGTCCGTCGCGAGGAAGCCGTCCTCGCGCGCCTTCTCGAACGCCTCCCTTAAGACGCCGTAAATTCAGCTGCCCGGGGGTCTGGGCGAGCCTTTTCAGAGGGTATCCCTCGGGACTGTGGACTCGACGAGCCCGGTTTCCTCCGGCCTTTTTGACCGTATCACCCGTGGGTAGCGCCGCGAGCGCGGCCCCGGTAGGCCTCACGTATCACTTCTTCGATCAGGGAGGCCGAGGCGAAAGGGCGCACGCCGTCGTGAATCACAACGACGTCGGTCTCGCCCGAAAGCGAGTTGAAGCCGTTTTCTTCCGGAAGTGCTGCCTCTCGGCGCCCCCGGGAACTACCCGGCTCACCCGGGAGCCCGAATTCCGGCTATCTTTTTCGACGTATGGAACCCAGTCATCCGGCGCGACCAACACTATTTCGCTTATGATATCCAGGCTTGAAAAAGTCTCCACGGAATGGGCGAGAAGCGGTTTTCCGCCGAGCGCCGCGAACTGCTTCGGCGCACCCGACCCGAATCTCACCCCCCTTCCACCGGCGGTTATTATCGCCGCGGCGGTCATCTCAGCCACGCGAATCCGACACCATCGGCTTTCCGTCCTCGTCCTTTACACGGGAGAATATCATCCTCCCCGTCGGGGTCTGGAGGACGCTCGTGACGGAGACGTCTATCTGGTCGCCGAGGAATTTTCTCGCGTCGTCGACGACGACCATCGTTCCGTCCTCGAGATAACCCACGCCCTGGTTCTCTTCCTTTCCTTCCTTGACGACGTGGATGTGCATCGTTTCGCCGGGAAGGACGACGGGCTTGAGCGCGTTTGAAAGCTGGTTCAGGTTGAGGACCTTTACGTTCTGAAGGCCGGCCACTTTGTTCAGGTTAAAGTCATTCGTTATGATGATGCCCCGGAGCCTCTTGGCGAGCTCGACGAGCTTGAGGTCGGCTTCCTTAATATTCGGGAAGTCGTGGTTCGTTATCTTGATCGAGACGTTCGGGATGTCCTTCTGCATCCTCTTCAGGACGTCGAGTCCGCGCCTTCCCCTGACGCGCTTTATGGGCTCTGAGGAGTCGGCTATGTGCTGGAGCTCCTTGATGATGAACTTGGGGACTATCATCGGGCCCGTGATGAACCCGGCCTCGGCTACGTCGGCTATTCTGCCGTCGATGATGACGCTCGTATCGAGGATCTTTGTCTCGGCCGCCGCCACCCTCTGCTGCTGGGAGCGCTGCTTCGAAGCGGAGGCCTGCTGATGGTCGATTTCCTTTCCCTTCCTGTAACCCACGGTTATCGCGATGTTAAAGAGCGTAAGCAAAATGACTGCAGACACGAAGGAGACTATCCCCTCCGGCAGAATAAGGCGCGCAAGAACGCTGTTCACCGCCATAAACGCGAACGAGGCGGCGACGATTCCGACGGACGCACCGAGGAGCGCCTTGGTGCTATAGCGCCTGACGTACGGCTCGAGCGCCCACGCGGCCAGTACAGAAACCACGCCGAGCGCGACGCCTGCCGCAGCGGCTATTATTAAATCCTGCTCGGGATAGGCTATGATAAAGCCTATTACGGCCCCGAGTATAAAGAATAGAGTTTTCAGCTTCATTTCTACCTCACCACAACCTCTCCCCTTGCCGGAACTGACAATTTGTTAGTTTAGGTAATCGATTGAGATTCAAAAGGCTGCCACGCCTCGGGCGCGGCCTTCGAATGCGGGAATCCTGTTTGCCTCTTAGAATCCGGGCAGTGGCCGATTACGTGAACCGTGAACCTGCAAGGGTGGGAGATCGTTATAGTATTTTATGGAGTAATCAGGACTTTCCGTTGTTCACGGCGTCGATTACCTTAACGATTTCGTCTACTACCCTGTAGTACTTGCTGTTCCCGTAACCGGGGGGCTTCGCCCTGCCGTCTATGCCGACGTCAGCGAGTATATCCCCCGTAACCTCATCGACCAGCGTTACCCTGACCTGGACCGACATCTTGCCCCGGTCGTCGAAACCCATGAAGGCATATTCGCAGTATTTGCACCCGCGCTTGTACCCGCTTACGATACCATCGACGACGAGAATCCTCTGGTTTTTGAAATCCTCGGCGTCTTCCACGCGGCTTATAACCTTGAATTTGTTCTGGGTCCGGAGCTCCTCGGCAACCATATCCGCGATGACCGTGCCTGAATCGTAGGGCACCCATTCGAGATCCGTCTTTCTGAAATCAGGAATGATGATGACGTCATATTGTGAATACGTAGCTTCGGGGGCCTTGAAAACATTTACGTTGGTCGGACCTTTACACCCGATTAATAAGAGGAAAAATAGAATTACGCTCGCCTGAAATACTTTTGCAACCATTAAGTTCCTCCGTATTGTGGGATATATTGTATACGAAATTGAGATTTGCGAAAGGGCGCCGGCCTCCCGTCCGTCCCTGACGCCTTTCGGGCCGTGCTGAAAAAAAAATCGTTAAGTATAGCTGGAAGTGCCCCTCCACGATTTTACAGAGCTTTCGGAGGGAGCGGGGAGACCGCACCGGCGAATTTCGGAGCGGCTCGAATAAAAATGAAAGTAAGGAGATAGCTTAAGGTAGTGGGCATTAATAACCTCGTCAGCTTCCTCGGGATTTTCATACTTCTCGCCGCGGCTTGGGCCATTTCGACCAACAGGAGAAACGTCAATTTCAGGGTCGTGATATGGGCCATAGTGATCCAGCTCGTCCTGGGGGCGTTCGTCTTTCAGGTGCCGGCGGGAACGAAGGTCTTTTTATACGTAAACGACATTGTGATAAAGGTACTAAACTCGGCCACCGCCGGGGCGGAGTTTCTGTTCGGGAGGCTCGCCCTCCCTCCGGGGCAGAAAAACCCCCAGGGTGAGGAGTCCCTCGGTTTTTTCCTCGCGTTCCAGGGCCTCCCTACCATTATCTTCTTCTCTTCGCTGATGTCGGTGCTCTATTTCTATAAGATCATGCCACGGATAATAAAGGCGTTCGCCTACGTTTTCACGAGGCTGATGCGTATATCGGGGGCCGAATCCCTGAGCGCGGCGTCGAACATATTCGTCGGGGTGGAGTCAACGCTCACCATAAAGCCCTACCTCGGCCGCATGACGCGCTCCGAGCTGTGCACCGTGCTGACGGCAGGGATGGCGACGGTATCGTCCAACATCATGGCCGTCTACGTTTACAGCCTCCAGGGCGAATTCCCGACCATCGCCGGGCACCTCATATCGGCTTCCATAATTTCCGCCCCGGCCGCGCTCGCCATGTCGAAGCTCGCCCTGCCCGAGGATTCCATTCCCGAAACGCTCGGCACGAACGTCGAGCCGCACTATGAAAGGGAGGACGGGCTCTTCGAGGCCATAATCAACGGGGCCGAGAGCGGCGTCAAGCTCATAGTCGGCATCGCCGCCCTTTTGGTCGCGGTGCTCGGTCTGGTAGCTCTCCTCGACCTTTTTACGGGCGGCGCCGGGGGATATATAAACGGGCTCTTCGGCATTAACGTGGACTGGTCCATTAAAGGCATGCTCGGCTACCTCTTTTATCCCTTCACGCTTATCATAGGCGTCTCGCTCGACGACGCTTACGCAGTCTCGAAGATCATCGGCGAGCGCTCGGTGGTGACGGAAGTCGTTTCGTACCGGGACCTCGCAAGCGCCGTGAGCAGCGGGCTCATAACGGACCCCCGCTCGACTATTCTCGCCTCCTATGCCCTCTGCGGCTTTGCCCACGTCGCCTCGATGGCGATATTCGTCGGCGGGCTCGCCGCCCTCGCGCCCGGCAGGAAAAAGGACATCGCCGCGGTCGGCCTCAGGGCACTTGTGGCGGCCACCCTTGCATGCCTCATGACGGCGTGCATAGCAGGAATTTTTTACACAGGTCAATCCGCTATCCTCGGAGCCTCCGTAGTTTCATATTAGAACCCCCAAGCATCTCGGGGCTCTAAAACTGTGATCAAGGAGGCTGTCATGCAGAGAGGACCCTCGTTCGAAGCGATACCAACCGGGCTCGGCCAAGACTCTCACGGCTTTCTCGAAGACGGCTACTACGAAGACGGGGACGGGGATTACGGTTTTGTCGAAGACGCTGAAGAGGAAGAGAGCGCGGCCGGGGATGAAGCGCGTGCGCCGGAAGAAAACCCCTACGAGCATAACCACGAGCTCAGGCTTATAAACGCATATTTTAAGGAAGTGGGGATGGAATCCCTCATGCGAGCCGATGAAGAAATAAGGAATGCGGCGAAGATAAAGGAATGCGGGGCCGAAAAGGTGCGTATCGAAAAGAGAATAAGGGGGATTTTGGGGAAGAAAAACGGCAGGGATTCGGAAGACCTCCTCGCGGAGGCGCGGGAGCTCCTGGCAGGGGATGCGGACAACCCCGGCCTCGACAAGCTGAGAAGGCTCGTATGCCTTTACGACGTTTATACCACAGCCGAAGCGCGGCTCAAAGGGAGGTTCGTCAAGGCAAACCTCAGGCTAGTCGCAAGCCTGGCGAAGAAGTACACCGGAAGGGGCGTGCCGTTCCTGGACCTGATCCAGGAGGGGAACCTCGGCCTCATGAAGGCCGTGGACAGGTACGACCACACGCGGGGATACAGATTCTCGACGTATGCCTGCTGGTGGATAAACCAGGCCATGATAAGGGGCATATTCAACCAGAACAGGACGGTCAAGATACCGGCGTACGTACTCGAAAGGGCAGGGAAGGTATGGACCGAGCGGGCGAAATTCATGGAAGAGAAGGGGAGGGAGCCTCTCCCGGCAGAGATAGCCCCCGCTGTGGAGATGAGCGCCGAGAATGTAAAGCAGGTGCTGGAATCGGCGAACACTAGGAACACCGTGAGGCTCGACTCCCAGGTATGGAACGGGAACAGGGCCACCTTCGCCGACTACATCGCAGACGAGGAGAGCATGCCGGTCGATTCGCTGATAGCGGAGTTCTCGATACCCGAATGTGTGGGGCATGCCCTTCAGATGCTCGAAACCAGGGAAAGGGAAATACTCGAGATGAGGTTCGGCATAGGGTATGAGGGCCGCCTCACGCTCGACGAAATAGGGAAGAAGTTCGACCTGACTCGGGAGAGGATCCGGCAGATCGAAAAGAGGGCCCTTTCGGCCATAAGGAATTCGAGCTCCGCCACCGCGCTCAGGAGCCTTATAGAGCAAAACTAACTGTATGGGAACCGCGGCTGGGCCGGGGCGGGTGAGGAGCTAAAAAAATCCCGGTCCTGCCGCAATTTTGCAATTCTTCTATTATAAAAGCTGCTTATACGGTTATTTCGCTGGTTTCCCCCTGAAATACGCACAAGATTAAGGAAAACTTTCTTGACAACCTTCTCAAGCAGGATATATTTTACCGTACGGTCAACTAATTAAGGCATTGCTGGAATACACTGTGGGAAGAACGAGCGACGCAAGGGAAAATCTGATAGAAAGCGCGATAGAGCTTATCGGCAACCGGAGCTACAACGCCGTCGGCGTGCAGGAGCTTTGCGAGCACGCGGGCGTTAAGAAGGGAGCTTCTATCACTTCTTCCCCTCGAAGAGGCACCTTACCCTGGAGGCCATGGACACCATATGGCAGAACTATAAAGGGGAGATGCTCGAGCCCATATGCTGCGCCAAGGTTCCTGCACTGAAAAAGCTCGAATCCATGCTGAGAAAGTCCTATGAATTGCAAACGAAGTCCAAGGAATGCGGCGGATGTGTGACGGGATGCGGATTCGGGAACCTCGCGCTTGAGCTCAGCACGCAGGACGAGGTCATAAGGCAGAAGATAGCCGACATATTCGAGGATTGGGCCGGATCGCTCGAAAGGGTTATCGCCCAGGCAGTGAATGAGGGCGACCTGCCCGCAGACACCGACACGAGGGCGACCTCGCAGGCGATTATCTCCTATATCGAAGGGATATACGTACTCGCCAAGGCGTTTAACGATCCGGGCATGATCCCGAGGCTCGGGGAAGGGGTTTTCAGTATATGCATCAGGCGCGTAGATGACGCTGCCGCGGCGGTGGAATCCGGCGCAAAGGGTTAAGCTGTTTCCGGCTTTAAGAGAAGACCGGTCAACTATACAGGCCGGGGAGGTAGTAAAAAATGAAAGGCAACAACATTAACACCGAAGTAAGACACGGAGGGGTAATCATGAACGCCGAGTATTTGTTGAGCGATGGGCACGATATCGAAGACCTTCGGGACGAGGAGCTCGTCGCGCTTTTCGTAGAAGACCGTAACGAGGACGCTTTTAACGAGCTCATAAACAGGTACTCGGACAAGGTATACAGGCTCGCTTACAGACTGACGAGCGATCCCAAGGACGCCGAGGAGGTCTTGCAAGAGGTCTTTATAATCCTAGCCGAGAAGCTGTCGTCGTTCAGGAGCGAGGCGAAGTTCTCTACATGGCTCTACAGGGTCGCGTCGAACGCGGCCTACATGTTCCTCCGTAACTCTTCCCGGTACAGGGACAGGAACATAAGCCTTGAAGATTACAAGCCTTATAACGATTACGGCATGATCGAGGGCGTAAAGGAAAAGGACTTCAGCGACGCCCCTGATTCAAAACTGTTAGGAAGGGAAGGGGCCGAGTTCATAGACAAGGCAATCCAGGAACTGCCGCCCGATTACAGGATCGTCTTTCACATGAAGGACGTCGAGGGAATGACGAGTAAGGAGATCGCCGAGGCCCTGGGGCTCACTGTTCCAGCCGTTAAGTCGAGGGCTCTCCGCGCGAGGCTCTTCCTCAGGGATAAGCTTTCCGATTATTTTTACGAATGGAGGAATAAATGAGGAGGGATTATTCCCTGAAAGCCTCTTTTATGAGCCCGCCAAGCTCGCCGTTCTGGTCCATTTCGACACAGATGTCGCAGCCGCCGATAAACTGCCCGTTTACATAGAGCTGGGGGATCGTCGGCCAGTTCGAGTAATCCTTTATCCCCTGCCTTATCTCGGGGTCCGATAGGACATCGACCGATTCGTAATCGACGCCGTAGGAGTTCAGGATATTCACGACCCTGGCAGAAAAGCCGCACTGGGGCATATCCCGGCTGCCTTTCATATAGAGGATTACCTTATTGTTCGCTATCTGGGACTCTATCTTTTTCGCTACGTCTTCCACTTTTACTGCCTCCTGTTACGAATTAACAGAAAAACCGGCCGCGCGCCTCAGGCGCCGGCCTTCATGCTTTCCCATTGCCCCGGGGTGTAGGTCTTGAGCGAAAGGGCGTGTATACGTTCTTTCATTGCGTCGCCCAAAGCATCGTAGACAAGTTTGTGCCGCTCAAGAAGCGATTTCCCCTCGAATTCGGGGGACACTATCACTGCTTCGAAATGCGTGCCGTCCCCGTCTACTTCGACGGAAATGCTCTGCAATTTCGTTTCTATCATTGCCCTTATTTCCTTAGGATCCATGGAACATAGTATATATACTTTTGGTATCCTTTCAAGGAAGGGACGGGGCTTTCGGGGGCAGTTGAAGTGCATATACAAGAGGCCTATAATTGAAGAATATGAGCCTCCGAATCGTGGCTGCGATTGTCTTGATCGCGCTTGTCCTTCTGGGTGCGTCGAAACTCTTCGAGGGCCTTCAGGCCAAAAGAGAGGGCACGTCTACCTACATCGGCGAGGCCGTCAAGACGACTACCGAGCTTAGAGAGATGAAGGCGAAGAGCTCGGAGATGATAAAAAGCCGCGAGGAAGCTGTCTCGGACGAGTACGAATAGCGCGGGATAACGCGCACCGGTCAGGCGCTTCACAAATCTAACCATTCTCTTCGGGGGTATACATGTCTATTAAAGCCAAGGATGTAATGTCACAGCCGGTTGCGGTCCTTTACGAAGACCGGAACCTCGAAGAAGCCGCCCTGTTGATGCTCGACAAGCGCGTGAGCGGGCTTCCGATCATAAGCTCGAAGGGGAACATAGTGGGAATCGTCACCGAGTCGGACTTTTCCGCGAGCAGGCACACCGTGCCGCTATCTCGGATTTTCGCCCCGAGCCTTTTCGGAGAGTGGATGACGAAGCCCGAGCTCGAAAAGGCCTACGAAGAAGCCCGGAGCATTAAGGTGAAGGAAATAATGTCAAAGCCCGTAATAACGGCGACCGAGGACGAGCATTTGTCCGAGGTCGTGGTCAAGATGCTGGAGAACAATATCCACAGGGTACCCGTCGTGCGCAGTGAAAAGCCCGTCGGCATTATCTCGCGGCACGATCTCCTAAAGCTCGTGGCGGGGAAGATGAAGTCAAAGGACTGGTCATGAGTGTTTTCGGAGTCAACCCCGACAAGGAGGCCGCGCTCAGGGAGCGCATGGCGGGGTGCGGGATACTAGAGAGCGACCTCGAAGAAACCTTTATAAGGTCTCGAGGCCCCGGGGGCCAGAACGTGAACAAGGTTTCGACGTGCGTCAGGCTGAAGCACATCCCCAGCGGCATCACCGTCAAGGTGGACAAGGACCGCGCGAGGGGCGTGAACCGTTTCCTCGCCCGAAGGGAGCTCCTTTCGAGATACGAAGAGACCGTCCTCGGAAAGAAGCCGGCGAAGGAAGTTCTCCGCGAGAAGATAAGAAAGCAGAAAAAGAGAAGGGCCCGCAGGGCGGGCGCTAAAACCTCGCCATCCTCGCCCGGCGCGGACAAGGACGGTTAACAACTCTTCTTATTCTATCACCTCTATTTGGTGCATATCTGAATTCGCTGTCGTACGGCCCTTTGGCGGTTACAGATTCACGAGATTACAAAATACAGTGTCAGATTTTCAATAATACATTCCTCATTTACATTCACGTCGTTTTATCGTGGTTATAATGTAATTATGAGGCTAATTGACAAAGCTTCTAATTGAACCGTAGAATTAGCTGATAGTCCCTGTAGTTCTTGGGCAAAGTATTGCCGCCGGTTCTTTTCCGATTTAGCAAAATCTATGGAGGATGATATGTCTAAATTGAAAGGGAGAAAGCGTTTCTACGTATTTCTCGCACCCGCTCTGGTATTACTCCTTATTCTGATTCCGATAAGCATTAACAGGGCAGTTGGAGGGCCGACTACCGGTACCCTCAACGTTCGGACGGAAAACGATTTCGTCGCAAACCCGGATATTTTTGCCATACCCGGAGAAGACCTCGTCGCTGTATTTCTGGAATCGCTCGACTGCATGACGCTTACGAGCGACACGGGCACAAAGGGGAGCGACGTCATACCTTATAGATATACGGCTAAAACGGAGCAGACATTCTGCTGGCAGGATAAGGATAAGACGGCTACCCATTACATGGCTCTCGTGGACGACCTCGGAACCGAAGTCGTAAAGGCCACAGCCAACGGCGATTGCGTGACTAAGGAAATAGAGCCCGGGGATTACGATATGTACCTTTACCACGGTAACGATACAGGCAAGAGCGTGACCGTATTCATCGTACCCGTGGACGGGAGGTCCATCATCAGCACGGCCCCCGAAGAGACGCTCGAAAGCGTATCGACCATAGTCGATACCGACAAATGCGCCGGATGCGACCTCAGCGGGGCCAACTTCTTCGATGCCGATCTGAGAGAGGTGGACCTGAGCGGCGCTATTCTCGACGACGCGATACTGTCCGACGCGAACCTTGCCGATGCTAACCTTTCCGGCGCTAGCCTCAAGAACGCCGACCTCTCGAAGGCCAACCTCGAAGGGGCCGACCTCTCGGGGGCGGACCTCACAGGTGCAATATTAATAAATGCGAAACTAAAGAACGCCAACCTTGACGGCGCGAATCTCGAAAACGCCGACCTTGCCGGCACAAAGCTGGCGGACGCCGTCCCCGGGGCCCTGGTTTCCCCGAACGTTGCGAGCTCGCTCGTCTCGGCCTCCGGCATTTTCGACGAAACGCCAGGCGTAATAGAGTGCAACTCGCCAGGGGCGATCGGCGCAGGGAACGGGGAAGACCTCGAAGTGACGGCGGCCTGCACGGTTCCCGCGGGGACTTACCACTACCGTAACGTCAACATATACAACGGCGGCTCTCTTACGTTCGAGGACGCGGTTATAGACTTCTGGGCGTACAACATTCTCATAGAAAACGATTCGACCCTTATAGCGGGGACGTCCGCGGCTCCCATAGGAACGGCGGGCGGAAAGCTCACGATACACCTTTACGGCGACGACCAGGGGAACGGCGGAAGCGGAGTCGCATGTAAGACTGATGTGAGATGCGGCGTGCCGCAGACGATCTGGGATTCGGCCGGGGCGTCGAAAGAAGCCCTGCCCGGAGGCGTGTCGGACTATTTCTATCATTATCATCCACTGCCTGCCGATACCGGCGACCCTAACGCCTACTTTGGCTACAAGACCCTTGCCGTATCGTACGGAGGCACACTGAACCTCTACGGAAAGAAGGGCGCCACACTTCCGGACAGCCTCCCGAGCTCAAACTCCGGGACGAGCTGGGCGCGCCTTAAAGGCACGGTCAACGTGGGCGATACGCAGCTCGAGGTAGACCGCCCGGTGGACTGGGAGGTAGGCGACAGGCTCGTCCTTACCACTACCGATTATCTTCCCGGCAACTCCGAGCTTCTCGAAATCGTAGCCCCCGCGGTCAACAATACCACTTTTAACTTCAAGGTGATTAATGCGTATACCGGGGCCGAGATAGCTGGAGGGCTCAAGCACAGGCACAACGGCAAGCCGTATTCGCTAGCCGCGGTTCCGTCATCTTTCGGCATCGATCTTACGGTCGAGGGGGAGCCCGCGGCAGAGACGAGAGCCGCGGTCGGCCTCCTTTCCCGGAGCATAAGGGTAGTTTCGGCGGGCGATACCTATAACTCGACCAACCCCACATGCGTATACGACTGCCTCGGCAGCTCGCCTGCGACATATCACTTCGGCGGACATACGAGCGCAAGGCAGGGGTTCAAACAGGTACAGATACAGGGCGTCGAATTCTTTCAGCTCGGGCAGGGCGGCCGCATAGGTCACTATCCGGTCCATTTCCACATGGCCCGCGAGACCCCCTCGGACACATTCGTCAAGGACTCTTCAGTATGGGATTCGATGACCCGCTTCATTACGATTCACGCGACGCATGGCGTGCTGCTTGCGAGGAACGTCGGATTCATGTCCATAGGACACGGCTTTTATCTCGAAGACGGTACGGAAATAAACAATAAACTATATTCGAACCTGGGCGTCCTGGCACGGGCGGCGGTGAACAACCCGCAAAACCCTCGCCAGGTCCCGGGAATCCTGGCCTGGAGCGGAAACCCCAACACCGCGCAGGTCCCCTATAATTCGGACGTGTTTAATCCGACAGTGTTCTGGATCATGAACGGGTGGAACGATTTCGAGTACAACATGGCAGCGGGAGCGACAGGATGCGGCGTGTGCTACTGGCTGCTTTCCGGCGCAAACAGCGGGCCGTCGCAGGGTATGAAGTGGGAATCCTACGCGTCCATGCAGAGCGGCCCTGTGATGACGGCCGGTATGGATACGTACGAGGTGAATTTCGCCAGGGCGGGTATGACACCTCTAAAGTCGTTCGTCGGCAATTATTGTACGTCGGCGATGATGTCGTTCAATACCGTCGGTGCTACTGACGCATGTCTCGGAGTAAGCAGCTTCGGTGCGATCACGAATCCGAACGCACCTGCCCCAAAGGGCGACGTGAACATGGAGACTTTCTATCCCAAGGTGGACCCCGGAGGCGGTCGCTTCGCAACAAAATGTGATACTACTGATTGCGGCCCGGCTACTATACCGAACAGGTGCAGTGTCGGCGACCGCAGCAAATGCATGGTCACGGTACTCGACAGGTACACTTCGTCGTTCCACTGGCCGCAGCAGAACTTCGCGTCGATATGGCTCAGACCCCAGTGGTATCTCGTGATAAACAGCTTCCTCTCGGATACGCAGAACGGCGGCCTCGGTTTCGTCACAGGCGGGGACTACCTTCTCTCGAGCGTGATACCGGGATTATGGCAGCTTGCTACAAAATCTGTTTTCGTCGGCCATACGCAGAACGATAACCCGCTCGCCTCGAATGCCGGGCCGTTTAACCCGCTCACGAGCGGCGACGGAAAGATAAAGGGACTTATATGCGACAATGCCGATTCAAACCACTGCAGATCGACGAACGAGGGCATTAGCATTCCGATCGACAACTTCGGTGTTAATCAGCGTCTATATAACATTTATGACGGTCCCAACTATCAGGACTCGAACGCTTTTCTCGACATTACGGAAACTCCTCTCGATCCTCTGTGCCAGCCGGGAGGGGTGACGAATTGTCCACAGAACGGACAGGGAGCAGGAATGCCGGCGTGGATATATACAAGGGTTCTCGGTATTCCGATAAACAAGACCAATAATAAATGTGTCCTCCCGAACGCGGCTATAGGATGGAAACAGCCGAACGGATTTTTCTATCCTCCTGCGTTCCATTCGGAGAAACTTTTCTTTAGTAACGTCGATATACGCCACTACGTACTCGAACCGCTTTGGGAGCCTGGTACATATGAAACCATCCAGAGTGAAGTCGTTGCAAGTTACTGCACATTTCCCGCGGCGGACATGTTCGGCAATTTCAGCAGCGTCGACAGGCAGACGGTACTCAACGACGACGACGGGTCGCTTACGGGGCTGTTAAGTCCTGCCGATAGTCCGGCCAAGGGCGAGACGATATCAGTAAACCTGGACCCGTTCTTCAACGCCCCCGTAGAAGCACCGGAGTGCGAATCTTTCGACACCGCGAAAACGAGTCCGTACGAGTACCTATCCGCCATTGTTTATCCGGGTTGTGTGGGGAACAAGGACTGCGGCGGGAAGTGCGCCGTCGACCAGAAGCCCTGCCTGGATAACAGCAACTGCGGCGGGGTCTGCAAGATCGACCACAAGGCATGCACCACTAACGAGAATTGCGATATGAGTAATCCGGAAAATACGTGCGACTTCGGCGTCAATGCGTGTAATCTCGGTACCTCCTACTGGTCAAGGCCGTGTACTAACGCATCCTGCTACGGTGTACCGCTGGAGAGGCAGCTCCTGACGTCGGCGGACAAGCAGGACTTGTCCACGACGGGAATCCGAATGGCCGGAATGGACCTCTATCAGAGGAGCATGATGACGCTTAATAACGGGGTTTACTACATAGACACTACGGTTTCGGAAGAGGAGCAGAGAAAAAGCGCACAGAACGTGAACGTGTTTAAAGCCGGCCAGACTTACTATATTTTCTTCGTATACGCCAAGCCCAATACAAAGCAAACCTATCAGATATACGTAGGCGAGGGGCTCACACTAGACAGCGACGTCAATATAGTACGTGCTCAAATTGCCGGATTCCCGTTAACATTTCCTGCGGGTCCCAGCGACTGGAGCAGCGTCGGATGGCACAAAGGCTATGATCCGACTGAGGGTATTCTGACTGTCGAAGTGGACATGAGCTCTTTTGCAGGCGAATTCGCGGATACGAAGAAAGACTTCTGTCAGCCACAGACTTTTTGTACCCCTTCGGGCTCAAGCTGCGTATGCTCGAGCGCTTTGACGGGTGATCTGAAGACGGCTTGTGAGAACGGCAATATTTGCGGCAAGTTCGCCGGGAAGGATATCGATTGTCCGAAGAACGGGTGTCTCGGATTCTCATTCAAACTTCCGGATGGATTCGACACGGATGACAAGGGCAATACCCTTCAAGCCGATGGCGGGCACAGGCCGGAGCCATTATGTTTTGCGTCAGCGCCGCCCTGGGATATCGAGCTCTTTCGCGCTTCAGCTGACGTCGCGGGCTCGTGTTCCACGACACCGATAAGCGAGCCCACGTTCTGCGGCAATCTGGGCGGTGGCCCGGGAACGCCGCCGCCGTCTCCGAGACCTACACGTTCGCCTTCCCCCGAACCTTCGGCAAGGCCGACTCCAGCGCCCACGTCAGAGCCGACGCTCGATACGGACGGCGACGGAGTGCTCGACAATGTCGATTCCGACAATGACAACGACGGCATACCCGACGAGCTGGAGCACGGCTCGATTTATCAGGGCTTCTTTGCCGTGCGGGATATCGAGGGCATAGACCTGGACGATATAGACGGCGACGGCATAACGAACGATCTCGACCTCGACTCGGACGGCGATGGACTGTACGACCACGAAGAAGCCGGCGGAGTCGGCGACCCGAATAACGACGGGAAAGTGGATGAATTCCTCGACTCGGATGGCGATGGACAACACGACGCGTACGACCCTGAAACCGGCGGCTCGCCGCTGCCGCTTCCCGATTCGGACGGCGACGGCATACCCGACTTCCTCGATGCGACCAACGACGGCCCGACGGACGGAGGGTCCGGAGGGTCCGACGGCGGATGCGCAATAGCGCCGGCGGGAACCGGAGCGGGCAGCCTCTTCGGTATGCTCATGGCATACGCGCTTATACCGGCGGGGATATTTATCAGGAGAAGGCTCCGCTCGGGCGCCGAGTCCTGAAGCAGGACCTTAAATCGAAAACTCGCCCCTCCGTTAACAGCTCAGGCCGTTGACGGAGGGGATTTTTTTGCGCTCATTCCGGCTGGTTTTCTTTCTTAGACCTGTAAGTGTAGTAAACGAGGAATGCGAGAAGGGAGAGCCATACGGCAACCGCACCCGTCCTGAAGATCGTTCCCACCGGAGGCCCAATTGCAGTAAGAAGCCTGGCGAGAGTAGCGCGAGCCATGAGATGAAAAAGAGCGCGCCCGCGATTGCCCGTTCGCGCGGGGAAAGCCCGCCGGATCTGAAAATTCTGAAAAGCGCGATAAGGGGGATTATTATTAGTATGTCGTCGTAGAGCCTGTGATACGTCCAGAGCCGCGCGACGATCGCCGTCACCCCGAGCGCAATCCATATGTCGGCCTTCCTGTTCATGTAAAGCCACAGTGCCAGCGCCGCGAGAAGGGCGAGGGAGGCAGGCAGAATGAAATCCAGAAGCCCGGCAGAACCCAGCCACTTGTGTACGTTTCCGAACCCGTCTTGAGAAGCCAGATGGGATGCATCCCTTATCCATAGCTCTATGCTCGCTAGAAGCCCTTCGCTCCTGAAATGAACGGCGAGCAGGGTAAGCAGAATGTATCCCAGGACGACGAGGGCCACCGGCCTCCACGCCCTTTCGGACATGAGGGCCACGAGAAAAACGGCGCCGACAGGGGAGCTTGATCGTGGAAAATAGAAGAAGGAGCGTCATTGCAGCCTCCCTCCCGATGCTTGGCCGCCCTTGTCCGAGGCAGCACCGCCGTCAGAACAGCGGGAATGATAAACAGAGTTAACTGACCGTTCCCGATAATGATGCTTGTCGGATATATGGCGATCAGGAAAAGAGCCGCGAAGATAAGTTCCTTTTTTCACGGAGGCGCGCCCTGACTTTATTATGCTAAAAAGCCAGAAGAACGAGATTATATATAAGAGGAGCCAGAGCCACCTCGAAGCCTCGAACGATAGCCACCCGGTCAGCGGCCAGAGGAGGGGTACGTCGCGGGCAGGAGGTTATAGAGAATGAGTGGCTCGTCTCCGAACCAGAGGGCCGTCCAATAGCTGAACATCTTGAGGTCGAGGGCGCCGTTTGCGCCCGTATCCACGAGGAGCCTCCAAAGCTGGTAGGACAGCCTCGGGACCGCAAGGAGGACCATGAATATGACCGCACCCCGGAATAGACCGTTCCGGTTTCGGTGGGCCCATTTTCCGGCCGAAGAGAGAGTGTCGTAAAACAGCGATTTAGTTGGGGACGCCATTTGGATTATGGAGGATCTTTGTAAGCCTTATTGCGGCAGCTTCGAAGCGAACCCGTGATGAGGCTTTCGGTCCAATATCTTACTATTCGGCTGTAATAATTCCAATACGCGCAAATGAGATTATAATCATATTTCTATATAAGCAGTAACTTTTATTCAGCAATCGACAGCGGAAACGAATAAATGAAAATAGGCGTTATCGGGGCAGGCCCCGCCGGGCTCGCGTGTGCGTACAAGCTCGCAACCCGGGAGATTAAATCCGATGTGTATGAAGCCGGTCCTTCGGTCGGCGGTCTGGCAAAATCCATCAGGCTCTGGAATCAAACCGTCGATCTCGGCCCCCACAGGTTTTTCAGCAGCGACAGGCGCGTGAACGAATTGTGGCTGGAAGTAGTCGGCAAGGACTACTCGATGGTGGACAGGCTGACGAGGATACTTTATAAGGGGAAGCTCTACCGTTACCCGCTCCGCCCCGGAGACGTCATCGGCAAGCTAGGCCCTAGTGAGACGGCCCGCTGTCTTATCAGCTATTTCAGGGAGTACGTTTCCACCGGGGCCGGAAGCGGCGGAGACGAGACCTTCGAGGGCTGGGTCGTAAGCAGATTCGGGCGGAGGCTTTACGAAATATTCTTCAAGACCTACAGCGAAAAGCTCTGGGGCATTCCGTGCCACGAGCTTGATGCCGACTTCGCCGTCCAGAGAATAAAAATTCTCTCTCTCAGAGGCTTTGAAATCTGCAGTCTTCGATGGCAGCGGAAAAAACATAAAACGCTCGTGGACAGGTTCGCATATCCGCACGGAGGGACGGGGATGGTGTACGAGCGCATGGCGGCCTTCGTTTCGGACAAAGGCGGCAAGGTTCATTTGAATACCCCTGTAAAGAGGGTCTTGAACGACGGGCCTCGGGTGCACGGGCTCGAGCTTATGGACGGCACCGTAAAAGAATACGATCATGTGGTATCCACCATGCCCATTACGCAGCTCGTATCGAGACTCGACGGTGTGGATGAGGATGTTAAGGAAGCCGCGGGTTCCCTTCGCTTTCGGAACACGATACTCGTGTATCTGGACGTTCACAGCCGGGACCTTTTCCCGGACAACTGGATATACGTTCATTCGCCAGAGCTCAGGTTCGGAAGGATTACGAACTTCAGGAACTGGTCGCCCTCGCTTTACGGGAAAGAGGAAACATCCATACTCGCCCTCGAATACTGGTGTAACGAGGGAGATGAAATATGGGGCTGGGAGGACGAGAGGCTTATTGAACTCGCCAAGGACGAAGTCTCCCGTGCGGGGCTCGTAAAAGCCGACATAGCCTCCGAGGGATATGTACATCGCATAAATAAATGCTATCCGGTCTACAGCGTGGGATATAAACGCCTCTTAAAGCCAGTAGAGGATTATCTGAGGAAGATCGAGGGCCTTACAGTAATAGGCAGATACGGCTCATTTAAATACAACAATCAGGACCACAGTATACTGATGGGCATTCTCGCTGCAGAGAATATATCCGAAGGCGCCCATAACGATCTATGGGCTATAAATACGGATTACGAATACCAGGAGTCTGCCGTCATTACCGAAACCGGCCTTGTTAACACGGGTGGCTCATAATTAAGGAGAACTCTGATTTCCGGCATGTACGACAATTACATTAAGGAACCCCTCGAATCCCTTATCAGGTTCGTCCAAAGGGATTGGGTGTGGTTTTTAATCCTCTGGGGTATGCTGGCGGGTGTTCTAGTTACCCTGGCGTTTTTCTCCATCAGCAAAAGGCTGGACCCCGACGAGATCGAGCATGCACACACCACGTGGCTCATTTGGCAGGGAAAAGAAATTTACATAGATTTCTTTCAGCACCACCATCCGTTTCTGAGCTACATGCTGGTTCCAGTCGTAAATGCATTCGGCGCCTCTATCGAAACGATTATGGTAGAGCGCCGAGTCAGTGCTGGTCCTGGCGCTGGCGATTCTGTTCGTTACGTGGCTAATTGCGAAGAGGGTTTTTGGGCGGAGGGGAAATCGCCGTCGCTAGCGTTATCCTCACGGCGACATTAGGCTCCTTTTTCATGAAAGCGATAGAGATAAGACCCGACGTCCCGCAGACGCTGGCTGGCCTTCTGTCTATATATTTCCTTTTGGTCTACTACGATAAAAAGTCGCTGAAGAGCCTCGTGGCGAGCTCGGTTTTCCTGGCTGTTTCCTTTCTCTTCCTTCAAAATCCATGATTCTCGTTTTTCTGGTCGGCGTAATGCTCGCGTACGACTGCCTGAAGAAAAGGTTGAGGTAAAGCATGCGGCTCTCTACGGTGCGGTGTTTATACTTTGCATCGCTCCATATTATATATATCTTGTCCTCTCCGGATCATTCAGCATGTATGTAATGATGAACTGGGTCCTCAACGCACACATACCCCAGCACTTCGGGAAGCAGACGTTTATTCTGGAAACGGTGAGGATTAACGTTCTGACCTTCGTCCTCTTTGCGCTCGGTGTCATAATGCTGGTGAGGTCGCGGAGCTATACGAGGTTCCTCGTAATATCACTTGCCATACCGGCTCTTACGTTTATTGCTTTCAACAACATATGGCACCAGTATCTCCTCCTTTTCATGCCTTTCGTGGGTATAACGGCCGCGTACGCCATCTCCTCAATTTTCAGCGGAAGCAGGCTTTTCAGGCTCATTCTGTTGCTTGGCGCGATTTACGTGCCCATGTCCACGATGCACAACAAGGGGCTTTTCAATAGCGATAACTCGAGCCTGCCACGCCAGCTGGACAGGATCGCATATGTACTCTCCGAGACGGAGAGGGCGACAAAGTATACGACGGGGATGTCGTTTTTAACGTATTTCGAGACGATATAGATTATTTTTGGTTTTGCATGTTTCCGGATATGTGTCTGGATACCTATCAAAAACTCACCGGCTACGAGTATGACATCTATGAATTGATAGCAGAGAAAAAACCGAAGGTCATATCCTCATATAAAATCGACGACATGAGCGACAGCCGCATAGCCGATTTCTACATAGAATCCCCGGTAATTAAAGGTCTCTATTTAAGGGTAGACTGATAAAGAGCAGGGAGGAAACCGATAGTGTTTGGAGATTTAGCGCTTTTTGCATTGCTTTTCATTTTGCAAATAGGGCTCTTTTTTATATTTCACTGCATTGTCCTTAGAACCTTTCGGAGGAAGAACCTCCTTTACTGCGCCGCGGCGTCGGCCTTCGCGGCGACTGGAATAGCGATCGTCATCGGTTATTTCTTCTTTTCGGGTATGTTCTCGAGCGAGGGGGCCCGGGCTGTGTCCATTGCCGGGAGCGCTCGCCTCGCTTTTCGCGTGCGGGTTATACACATTCCTCGGCCCGGCAACAGCCGACAGGTCGCTTGCCTGCCAGATGCTCGTTACGCTGAGGGAGAGCCCGGGGGAAAGGGCACCAGGGATATACTTTTCCAGGATTCGATCCGGAGGGCTTCGTCGAAAAAAGAATCGACGAGTGCAAGGAAGAAGCCCTGTTGGTAGAAACAGGGGCGAGCTCGCGCTCACGGAGAAGGGGCAAAGGCCGCAGACAAATATATATTCCTCCTTCGGCTCCTCAGATTAAAGGAAAGGGCAGGGTACGTGCAGTATTTCACGACAGATGGGAACAAGGACAACGAATAACTCCCGAAAGGGATTTACGGCATGGCTCCGCCAGTCTTCAGCGTGGTTGTTCATGCTTCTTTTGGCCGTGTTTATCGGCATACCGGCGCTTTATTTTCATACATTCCCATAAGTGGGACGGCTGGCAATTCTCCCGCGCTGCTACTTAACGGCGGCAATATCCGGATCTCTCTGGTGCTTTGACCACAGCGCATTTATACACACATACCTCTTCGGACTTACGCAGAAACCGGACCCGGGCAATTTTCACTACATTTACGCGGCGAACATCGTCCTCGGCATCCTGGGGCTTTTATGCATGAGGGCGCTCCTCGGCAGGCTCTACAAAGCATCCCTGTCGCCAACAAACGTAACCCTTATCTCGTTCGTTTTCGGGCTCGCGCCCGTCTTCCTGGTCCAGGTTGTTCAGCCGTCGCTCGATTGCACGCTTCCCATATACCTTACGATGGCGCTTTATTTTCTATACTCAGGGCGCTTTTTCTGGCGGCGCTCGCGGGCGTGCTGATGGTGTTCACCAAGGAATCGGGATTCATGCTGTATGGCGTGAGTGTATTTCTTTACGTCCCGCTCTTGCTTATAAAGGGCTCGCTTACATGGAAAAATAAAAAGAGGCTCCTTTCGGCTGTAGCTGTTCTGTTAATACCAATAGCTCTCTTCATCATATACATGTTCCTCACGCCGAAAACCCAGATCGGGGATTCGTGGCAAGAAGGGATAATCAAGATGCTGAAGTTCCTATACCGTAGATCCGGTGATAGCTGCGCAGCTGGTATCCATCCTTGTTCTCAATTTCAACTGGATACTCACCGGATTATCGCCGCAGGCCTGATTATTCTCGTGGTTAATCGCCTGAAGGGGAGGGCGCATCGAAGCGGGCCTCGGATTTTACGACAGGCTGTATTTTTATCTCCTCTTCGTTCTGTTCATCTATTTCCTGACGCGCATCCCGATGTGGAACAACCCCCGCTATATGCTTCCCGTACTCCCCGTCCTCGTAATACTTTTCGCGGATTCCCTGCCCATCGTATTTAGAAGGCAGACTGTGATTACGGGCGTGCTTGCCGCGGTTCTGATCTTGCTCGGTGTATCTTCATTACGGACTGTAGACCCCGTATCTAAAAGAATCATGGGCACGTTTAATTTCGGCTCGCACGAAATACTCGACATGGCCAGCTTCGGAGACGCCCGGGGTTATCACGGAAGGGACCAGCTCGTTTACAATTTCGAGTTCACGGAGATTCAATTACCTTATCGAGAAGATTTACGAGACAATCGGAACGGATAAGCTGTTCGTGGTCGCCTCGCATGCAACATGGTCCAATGCGCTAAGCAGCATCAACGAAAAGACCGGAAAACGAATGATATACGGCGAGGGGATAACGAACACCAGATTGACATTTGCCGATGCGCTAATAAAAAGGCGCCTTTTCCCCGAGGAGATTTACTTCATTGCATTTCCACAGATGGAGGGGACAAACGAGGAGCAGAAGGCCGAGCTCTCCTACGTATACGATACGGAGGAAGTCATTAAGGTCGAGGACGGCGGCTACGCTGTGGATGTGTATCACTATGTGAAGAAGGCCGATCTGAGATAGCGGCAGCAGTTCTTAATATCCCCAGAACTGAAGGGCATCAGTCGCGGAAAGGAACCTGCCTAGAAAGCGAAGCTGGTTGCGAACACCACATGCTCGAACTGGCTCACTCCTAATGTGATATCGAATTTCCCGAGGTGCCCGATGTCGGTCCCTACCATGCTTTGTTGTTCGTAATATTTGATGATTTCATTTTGCAATACTTCGTCTATCTCTGTCGTGACGATTAAAAGGGTATCGTCTCCTTCTCCTCCGACGGCGAAATCATGGCTGTCCTTGTTGCGATCGAGGTAGTAAACGAATGTGTCGTTCCCCTTCCCCAGCACAATATAATCGCTTCCGGCTCCGTCCGAGACGACGTCGTCTCCATCGCCGCCGATTATATAGTCGTCGCCGTCGCCTCCGATGATCTTATCGTTTCCGTCTCCGCCCGATACCAGATCGTTCCCATTTCCGGACTCGATAAAATCATCCCCGCCTTTTCCCGAGATGTTGTCGTTGCCGTTCCCTGTGATTATTTTTTCTCCCGCATTGTCGCCGATAACGATCTGATCTTTATTTTCCGATTGCGCCTGGCCGGCGCCGGCCTCGACGCTTGATAGCGGCCTCGTCGGAGAGGCCGCAAGAAGCAATCCTGTGAACAGCAGTATGGCTGCATATCTCATTATCCCATCCTCTCGGTTTGTTGTTTTTATACTATAACCTGAATATTCTATGTAATTGAAGTTGTATGAAACTAAAGAGACATGCCGATAATCTCGGCTAAATAAGTTTGTTTTAACGACTGGGAAATTATAAGAGAAAAATTATGCGTCGAGCTTTTTCCAAAATGCTCAACCTGGAAGAATCTTTCTGGAGGATGAGCCGGGGGATTAAGACTAGCTGTCCGAATCCCCCGGCGTAACTTTCTCATTACCTGTAGCGCTGGTTAATGTTTAAATAGGTTATGCTACGATCTTAACTTCCCCGGTGTAGAGATCGTAATTTCCGCCAACGATTTTCAGCTTGCCTTCCCTGACTTTGTCGGCCAGTATCGGGACAGAGCCGTTCAGCATATCGACCCCCAGTTTCACGTTGGCTATAGTGGCGTTCTCGAGAAGGTCGCCGGGCTGGTCTTTCGCAGCTTCGACGGCAGGCCCTATGGTGTTCACTATGTTATCTATGGAGCCGGGGAACCTGTGGCGCCTTCTGCACGGCATCGATAGCGCCGCACCGCGCCGCAGGCAGTATGCCCAAGGACCATGATAACGGATGCGCCGAGCGCCAGAGAGCCAAACTCTATGCTGCCGAGCACCCCGTAGTTCGTCGTGTTGACTATGTTCCCGGCCACGCGAACGACGAATAGATCCCCGATGCCCTGATCGAATATTATCTCGGGGGCGACCCTCGAATCGGCGCACGCCAGTATAGTCGCGAAAGGCGCCTGGCCCCCGGCCACTTCCTTACGAACCTCGACGGTTCTTCTCGGGCCCTTCTTCAAAGAATCGACGAAACGTTTGTTACCGTCCATGATCTTTTTCAAAGCTTCGTCGGGCGTCTGCGGCCTTGGGGTTTCGTCGGCGCGCGCCTCGCCAGCCGTCAGCATGCTGTCCCCATATTTTATAATGGATGCTCCCAGCGCAGCCGCCCCCGTAAATTTCACAAAGTTCCTTCTCGAAATCAATTTTGAATCTTGCATCTTGCTCCTCCCATAGCATTGGATTATTCCAATATACACCCTTTTAGCTATTAATTGTTAAATTATAGAACCGGGAGATTTAGAATGAACGGAGAGCTGCGTTACCTTTACGGACTTACAACAATTTCTTCGACGTTACACTTTCCCTACAATTACGCAATTGCTATAATTTTGCACTATAATAAAGGTCAGCGTTAATTCCGGTGTATGCAAACCGCCTGAACAATCGTAGTACCTAAATTATCCGTTAAGGAGGACCTGGAGGAGCTATGAATAAGCTTGCTATATCTTTCATACTGGCTGTGTTGACCGCAGGCAGCGCCGCCGCAGCGGAGAAGATTACCTTCTGCGTAGTAAACGATTTTATGCAGATAGTGACATACAGGGGCGATAACGAGGCCTGTCTCGAGTTCGAAACACCGCTCGAAATTATTTCGGGTGAGCAGGGACCGGCCGGGCCACGGGGACCGGCAGGACCCCCAGGACCACAGGGACTCCACCGGGCCGCAGGGCGCCCAGGACCGGCAGGGCCTCCGGGACCTCCTGGATCTCCCGGACCCCCCGGGACCTCCTGGCAGGGGCGTTCCCGGACCTCCTGGAGAGCAAGGGCAGGAAGGACCGCAGGGACCGGCAGGGCTGGCCGTGCAGATAATTGGCGGCTCGACCGGTGTGCTGACTCTCCTTCCTCTGAGCAGGTTTTTCTGCCGATGTTTTACGGCATGATAGGGGCGTCGTCGGATGTGGAGGTTTCGATGCCGGCGTCCGGTGCGGTAACCGATCTGTATGTGCGGACTAGGTCCAACGTGAGCATAGTCATAGGCCACTACGATTTCTATATCTGGAAATCCGGGTCCGACAGCACGGTCACCTGCCAGATCGGCACAGGACAGAACACGTGCAGCAATACGGCTAACTGTGTGGATTTTACGGGCGGCACGGATACGATTGCGTTAAGGGCCACGCCGACTGATTTGCCTCTTCCGACCGGGGCGAGCTGGACGGCGGTATTCCATCCCCAAACAACATGCGCCGATCTAGGATTCTGACAGACATCAGGCCCTATTAACTACGAAAACAATGGAGCCCGGGTGAATACTCCCCGGGCTTTTTATTTCTTCTTCCCAAATAAAGACGCGAAATACACGCGTAAGGAACTGCCTCAAAAGCGATCAGAGGGTATTGCCCTGCGCTTCGAGCTCCGCAAGGAGGGATTCTCGAATGCCGCTCCCCTCGACAGGGTCGACGCTGCCGCAGTCGAGCGGCTCAGAGATACAAAGAAGGCGACCTGGTTATAAAGAAAGAGCATGCCGTTTTCGAACTGCTGCGAGGCGTTCACACGGCTCACCCGTCTATGAAGGTGAATTCGGAGCCGTTCTGGAGCCTTAGGCAAGCGCTCGCGAAGCTCTCGGCGGTTTCGTCAAATGTACCCGTCCATGTCGTAGTCCACGGACGCCGAGAAAAAGCTCGCAATGAAGTGCCCGCACCCGCCGGGACTCCCCCGAAGCCGAATATGGAAGAACCGTCGTTTACAATGACGAATACAGTGGAGCCGTTCGAAAATAGTTTGGTAATGAGCGTGCTGCCGGCCTGCGTGAAGGAGTAGAACTCTTCAGTAGATCCGCTGACGTAGGTGTCGAGCGCCGGCACTTACATGCACTGGGCTGGGGGGTCGGCTGAGGTTGGCGTAGGCGTGGGCTGGGGATTCCCGCCTGGACCCTCCGCATCCTCCGTATGCCGACACCAGGATCAGTGGGGCCAGTAGATAAATCAATATTCTTTCGCTGTTTTCATCCTCTTCTCTTTTCCTCCAATATTTGCCCATTAAATATACTCTCCGAATTCCGAAATCGCTATATTTTAAAGGAAGACTTTTCGGTAGGGGTTCAGGGTACTCATCTGTCGAAGCAATGCACTTCCTGTGGAAAATTATCTCGATCTGAATGAAGGGGATGTTGTGAGGCTAAGAATATACAGATGAAAAACGGAGTGGAGAGTTTTATAACTACCGGCTGTATCTGGTAGCCCCCATGGATTTGAACCCGTGTTTTAGCCTTGAGAGGGCTACGTCCTGGGCCAGGGCTAGACGAAGGGGCCACATTCAAGAGGACACTAAATCTATCATAAGATTACACGAAATCAAAAATCAGGCTATAAACCCGGTCTGTAAATGAAGAAAAATCGCCGACGGGAGGTATAATTAGGATAACTCCGGGCCGGTATTGTTCGAATGCGGCTGTCCCCAGCGGGGTGTACATTGCGGAGAGGAGAACTTTCATCAGAAAATCATTCATATTAAAAGGCATTCTGGTTCTTTTTGTTATCATGCTGGCCTCGTGCGACAGCACCGGCGGGACGGGTGGCTCCGATCCGGGGAACGATCCTCTGACGAGGTCGAGGCGACTATGCTATTCCTGGTTAACGAGGCGCGCCTCGAGGACAGGTTCTGCGGAGACGATTTCTTTCCCGCTGCACCGCCCGTGACGTGGGACGACAGGATAGCGGATTCCGCCCTCGTTCACTCGATAGACATGGCGGAAAACCAGTACTTCAATCACATCGCGCCCGACGGCTCGAACGCCGGCGACAGACTAATTGACGAGGGCTACCAGCCGGCAGCGTGGGGCGAGAACATACTAGTCGGCCTCGAGAACAGCTCGGTCGTGATTCAGAACTGGCTCGATTCTCCGGGACACTGCGATGTCATACGCACCGACCTTCACGAGCTCGGAGTAGGCATGGCAGGTAATTACCAGGGCCGCTCGACTCTACTGGACGCTCGTCATGGCCACCGGGAAAGCAGGTAGGTGTATCGACAAGGCTGGGGAAAGCGGAGCGTCTCCCACAGTTGCGGGATTAATCTTCTCTCTTGAGCTCTTCTTAAAGCGTTTGAAATTGGCGACGTAGTGCTCGGCAGAGAATTTGAGGCCTTCTATCTCTTCCGGGGTGACTTCCTTATGACCTTTCCGGGCGAGCCCATAACCATCGAGTTGTCGGGAATTTCCTTTCCCTGTGTGATAAGGCAGTTGGCGCCGATTATGCAGTTCTTTCCGATACGCGCATTGTTTAGCACTACGGCGTTTATACCGATGAGGTTGTTGTCCTCATCGTGCACCCGTGCAGCATGACCTTGTGCCTGACTGTGACGCCCTTGCCGATAGTTGCCGGGACCGTCCGTGTGTATGACGGCACCGTCCTGAATGTTCGTATCCTCGTAAATGGTTATCGGGTCGTTGTCGCCTCTCACGACGGCGTTAAACCATATGCTTACGTTATTGTGCAGCACCACCGAGCCAATGACGACGGCGCTGTCGGCGATGTAGAAATCGCCGCCTTTTATTTCGACCTTTCTGTCTCCGAGAGAGTAAATCATGGGCGGTTCTCCTTGATGCGGTTCAGATGGTTCTATTCTACACAATCCCCGGAATTTCAGGCATGAGCGGGGTCAGATAAGCCTGTGCCTTCCCTTTATTCCCTTCACCATGAAAACCCTGAACGTCGGGCTGGTTTTAAGGTACTCGTAGAGTACCTGGGCCTTTGCCTCGTCTTTGAAGACGGCGAATACAGCGCCGCCGCTCCCCGTCATCCTGACATCTTTCGCATCGAGCGACGAGAGTATCTCCCTGAACGCTTTTATCTCGGGATAGAGCTCGTCCGCCGGGGCCTCGAGATCGTTTCTGAGGGAAAAGCCCTCCGCCTCGTTCTTGAACATTTCGATAGTTTTCTTGATGTCGGTGTTCTCATGCGCCCCGCCGCTATTACCTTCGTGCAGTTCGTCCCATTTCTGTACACCATGGCCGTCGAGACGTTTACGTTCGGGCAGAGTATGACGTAGTAAAAGAGCGGAAGCCCCTGAGAGGCGTCATTTCACCGATGCCTTCGACGAGAGCCGTCGCCGGGCGTATGAAAAGGGCACGTCCGCGCCGAGGACAGGGGACATATTGATAAGCTCGTCGTCCGTAAATGCCCCGTACATTTTGTTGAGTCTCTTTGCGAGTACGGCGGCCGCGTTGCTGCCGCCCCCGAGCCCCGAGCCGGCCGGGATTTTTTTCTCAGGTCTATTTTTACCCCGGCCTCTACGCCGCTTTCTTTAAAGTAGAGCGAAGCCGCCTTCCAGGCCAGATTGTCCTCGCCGGATGGGATATCCATGCCGCTTGAGGATAGCTCTATGTCGTCCGGCGCGGGCTCGAGCCGTACCTCGTCGAAAAGGTCTATCGGCTGTACGATGGACCTTATTTCGTGGTAGCCGTCCTCGCGCCGCCGGAGGACTTCGAGTGTCAGATTTATCTTTGCAGGAGAGAGCAGGGTGAGTGAACTCATTGGCATTTTACCCCTGAAAACAATGTAATCGATGCTGAGGAATTATCAATTGCCGGGCCGTAAAGCCTTTATATTGCCTGTTACGGCTATATGAGGAAATTTTCACTTTATGAAAATCCTAATGAATTATGGTTCAAAAACGACATATTTCTTATAAAAAAGATGACATTTGTCATGTGAAATATTGCAATGATTGTAGTGTGTTATCAGAAATTTGGATAGACTCTTTACAAATCGGATAAATTATGCGAAATAATCCCTTGACATTTAAAGTGCCATACTTTACTTTTATAACTAAAGTTAAACGGCATACTTAAAAATCATCCTCCATCCTCCTTTAAGAGAACGGGAGTATTTCTTATCTGAGAAATACTCCCGTTTTTCTGTTTCTAGCTCGTTTTGAAGTTCGGCAGCGAACCACCTTTAACTCCATATTCCGGTATATTTTAGTGATGACTTCCATGTTCTACCCTTCCCCTGGAGTATACACAAAATGAAGCCGAAACGGGTTCTCTTCAGTGTGACGGCGCTGGCGCTCGTATTGCTCGTGTCCGGATGCGTATTCATGAGGCTTTACAAGGTCCAGAACCAGTTTCAGGATTTCGACCGCAATTTCGAGCTTGGCGACGAAGGCGGCCTCACGCTCACCTTTCTGAATCCGGTACTCGAATCGGACGACATCATATGGCTGATGAAAAACGGCCCCACGACGAAGAGGGACGGGGAGGAATCCGAGCTCTGGACTTATATACTGAAAAAGCAGTACCTATCGGCAAACGACGAAAACGGCGAGTTCGACATTCCGCTCCTTATGACTATGAAGGAAGGGATGCTGACCGAGGTCGTGTTTCCGGAGCGATTCCTTAAATATCTCTCGGTCCCGGTCTTAAAGAGGATGTTCGCATCGATGGGCAATGCCGAGGTGAACAAGTTCAGCAAGAGCGCGAGCACGGAGTTCATGGGGGCCAGCCCCGACGAGATCCCGAAGCTCGAATACATAACGGAAACACTCGGGAAGCCGTATAAGATAGAGGAGTCGGAGGAGACGCTTAAGTACACCTACCTTTATTACCTCGACAACGCGGGGCCCGAAGCGGGCGCGAGCGGCTTTGAATTCAAGACAGAATTTGTTTTCGAGAACACGGACGAAACACTCAAGAAGGCGAAGGTGACGATAAGGGGGCTCAGCATGGCGCTCGATTTCAGCTCGTATCAGACGGCGAGCCCCAAGCTCGAGCTGCCGGTTCAGAACTAGCAAAACTTTTGTTCGCCTCGCCGAATCTCAATCGGCGCCGGGCACGTCTTCTATATCCGATGTTATCCATCCGCCCTCGTGTTTACCGGGGTGGCGCTCGACGAGCTCACCGTCGACGTAGCAGGCCTGCATGGGCTCCGAATAAAAGGCCAGGTAGCCGACTATATCGCCATAGCCCGGATTGGGGTCTTCGTAGGACCACGCGGCATGCCGGGCTTCTTTATCGTGAACCCGGATATTGTAGTAGGCGGCTTCGCCCTTCCACTTGCAGTGGTATGTCTTGCCGCTTTTGGAGAAGTGCTTCATCTCGACGTCTTCGACAGGGACGTAATAAACGGGGGGCGTCCCCTTTTCCACGACCCTCTTTACCTCGGAGGAATCTGCGATGAGGATGTTGTTGAAAAATACCTCCACGTGTACGGGCGTTTCTTCAACGCGCGGCTTCTCAGGGTAATCGAGGACGGACTCGTGCCCGCCTTCTTTTCTTTCATCGTTCATAGGCTTTTCGAACCGCCCCGGGTTTCGTTCGGATGATTTAAAGGACGGTAAGATACTGGATGCTGAAGTTCATGTCGATGTCCGTCCAGACCTCTTCGACCGCGAAGGAGTCGGAGACGAGCTCCTTGAATCCCTTGAGCGTGTACTTGTAGGAATATTCGGTGAGTATGGTCTCGTCCTTTTTTACACCGAAGACGGAGCCGTTAACGTGCACCCTCTGGTCGGCGAGACTTTTTAGATGCATCTCGATACGGTTCTTCGACGTATCGTAATGGGCGTGGTGCTCCCACTTGCCGAGGTTAAAATCCGTTCCGATCTCGCGGTTGAGTCTCTTGAGTATGTTGAGGTTGAATTTGGCCGTGACGCCCTTGCCGTCGTTGTACGCCCTTTCGAGAATCCCTTTGTCTTTTACAAGGTCAACGCCTATCAGAAGCCCGCTTCCCTTTCCGCTCCACCTGGCGATGTTCTTCATGAAGCGCCTGGCCGCCGGCGGCGAAAAGTTGCCGATGGTGGAGCCCGGATAATATACGACCTTCCGCGAATAGGGGAAGTCGAAGTCGGGGAATTTGATCATCTGCGTATAGTCAGCGTAGACGGGCATTATCCTGAGGTCGGGATAATCGTTCGCGAGCGACCTTACGGAATCGACGAGGTGCTCTTCGGATATGTCGATCGGGACGTATCCGGCGGGGTTCTTAAGGTTATCCAAAAGGAGCCTGATTTTTCTGCTGCTCCCGCTCCCGAGCTCTATGAGAAGACTGTTCTGGCCGATCGTGTTCGCGATCGCGCCGATGTTGTCCTCCATGATCGCGCGCTCAGTGCGGGTGAGGTAATACTCGTCAAGCGTGCAAATCTCGTCGAAAAGGGAAGAGCCCTCTTTGTCGTAAAAGAGCTTGCAGGGGAGCTGCTTCTGACTGGAGGCAAAGCCCTCTACCACCTCATCAATGAGGGCCTCGACTTCAGGCTCGTATTTTTCGACTCTGAGTAGATTCTTGTTCATGGCCCTGTATACGTAAGATGGAGAAAAACCCGTTCGGGATTCGCCACTCTTTTAATTATACGTCCGAAGCCAGCCTTATACCCATAAACTGCCATCTCGCATCGGGCGGGAAAAAGTTCCTGTACGTTTTTCTTATGTGCGTACCGGAGGTCGCGCACGAGCCGCCCCGGAGGACGAACTGGTTACACATGAACTTTCCGTTATATTCTCCGAGCGCGCCGGGAAGCGTTTTAAATCCCGGATAGGATGTGTATGCGCTCTGCGTCCATTCCCAGACGTCCCCGTACATCTGGATGAGCGGGCCCTCAGCCGAGGCGTTTGCGGGGACGGGATGAAACGCCTTTTCCTCGACGAAGTTCCCCTTCATGGGAATGTCGCCCGCCGCGACTTCCCATTCGGCTTCCGTCGGGAGCCTCGCGCCGGACCACCTGGCGAAGGCGTCGGCCTCGAAGTAGGAGACGTGGCAGACGGGCTCGTCCGGGTCCACGTCGCGCATGCCGGAGAGGGTGAAATAACGCCATTTGTCTCCGTCCCTTTCCCAGTAAAAGGGCGCGTTCCATCCGGTGGCCTGGATCTTCGCCCAGCCCTCGGAGAGCCATAGCGCGCCGTTCCCGTAGCCGCCGTCGTCCATGAATTCCATGTATTCGCGGTTCGTCACGAGCCTCGAATTAATTTTAAAAGGTTCCAGATATGTCTTATGGGACGGGTATTCGTTGTCGTAGCCGAAGCCGCCGCCCTCGTGGCCTATGGTGTAGATGCCGCCTTCGAACGGTACCCATTTGTTCGGGATGTCCGCCCGGGAGCCGTTACCCTCGGCACCACCGGAGTAGACAGGACGGAGGGGGTTTTCGGAGAACACGTGTTTGATGTCTGTTACTATCAGCTCCTGGTGCTGCTGCTCGTGATGTATTCCTATCTCGATCGAAGGCGCGAGCTCCTTCCATTCCTTTTCGCTGGCCTCGGCGAAAAAGCGCATCATGTGCTCGTCAACGTGATGCCTGTACTCGAAGGTTTCTCTCACGGTAGGCCTGGATATAAGCCCGCGCTTGGGGCGAAGGTGCCTTTCCCCGGCCTGTATGTAATATGAATTGAAAAGATATGCGTACTGAGGACTGGGTGATTTGTATTCCTTTACAGCCTTCGACAGCACGAAGGTCTCGAAGAACCAGCTCGTATGAGCGAGGTGCCACTTTGTCGGGCTCACGTCGGGCATCGACTGTATGACGAAGTCTTCGGTTTCGAGCGGGGCCGACAGGAAAAATGAAAAATCTCTTACGGCCTTGTAGCTTTGCGTGAGATAGTCCCTCTCCGGAATTCCTGCCCTGTCGTATCTTTTTTTCTCTTCAGGGTTTTCCTGCCTGCGGATTTTGGTCTTTGCTGCCATGGCGGTTCTCCTTTTGGTCGCCGCGCCGCACAAGGGCGGGCGGCGGATTCAGGCAAAAGGCTTAAAGATTAAGTCTAACGAAAAGCGCCGGAGTATGGAAGTTATTTTTAACCCGGGCAGCGGGTCTTAATCCGCTCTTAAGATTAAATAGAAGGAATGTTGTAAGTGCAGCTTTGAGATTTGGCCGAGCGCGTCCGGGCCTATGAGAATAAGGACCGGAGCGCGGTTATCTGACTTTTTTCAGCTTTCCGATGAGCTCTTTTATCTCTTCGGATTTGACCTTCATGCTGACCCTGTTGACGACAAACCTGGCGGTGACCTCGGCAATCGTCTCGAGCTCGGTGAGGTTATTCTTTTTGAGCGTCTCGCCCGTTGCCGTCAGGTCCACGATAACGTCGGAAAGGCCGACTATTGGCGCGAGCTCGACGGAGCCGTAGAGCTTTACTATCTCGGCGCCGATTCCCTTGCCGGAAAAATATTCCCTCGTAAGCCTCGGGTATTTCGTGGCCACGCGGAGGGATTTTGCCGAGGAGTACTGAAAGCCGTTCGGGGCCGCAACCACGAGCTTGCATTTCCCTATGCCGAGGTCGAGCGGCTCGTAGAGCGAGTGGACTTCTTCCATGAGCGTATCCATGCCGACGATGCCGCAGTCGGCAGCGCCGTACTCGACGTAGGACGGTATGTCGGTCGGGCGGATGATGAATATCCTCATGTTGAGATTCGGATACTCGAATATGAGCTTCCGAGAGTCCTTTATCATATTCCCGACGGGGTATCCCGCTTTCGTAAGGAGCGCGACCTCTTCGTCGAGGAGCCTCCCCCTGGCAAGCGCAAGTGTAATCATTCCTTTTCCCTCCAGATGCTGGCTCCGAGTGTTTCGAGCTTGCTGTCGAGCTTGTCGTAACCCCTGTCCAGATGATAAACCCTAGATATTTCTGTCTTTCCCCCGGCCGCGAGCGCCGCGAGCACCAAAGATGCACTGGCCCTGAGATCGCTGGCCATCGTAGGCGCGCCGCTAAGGGCTTCGACGCCCCTTACGACCGCGCTGTTGCCGACGAGCTTTATGTCGGCCCCCATCCTCCGGAGCTCGCCCGCGTGCAGGAAGCGCTGGGGGAATATAGTTTCAGTAAGGACGCTGAGACCGTCCGCCGTGCTCATGAGCGTCATCATCTGCGCCTGCATGTCGGTCGGAAACCCGGGGTAGGGGAGAGTGGTTATGTCTATGCTCCTGACCTGCCCGTCCGCGCTTACGCGGATGCCGTCGCTCTCTCTCGTGACGCGCGCCCCTACTTCAATAAGCTTCCCAATGAGAGCGCCCATGTTCTCGAACCTGCAGTTTCTGACGAGGAGGTCGCCCCGAGTGACGACGGCGGCGATCATGTATGTGCCCGCCTCTATCCTGTCGGGCATGACGTCGTAGTCTTTGAGCGGCGAGAGCTCTTTACTCCCCTTATGGTTATTATGTCAGTGCCGACGCCCGTTATATCCGCCCCCATTTGGTTGAGCGCGTTGGCGAGGTCCGATACCTCGGGCTCGCACGCGGCATTCAAAAGAATCGTCTCACCCTCGGCGAGCGCAGCGGAGAGTATGAGATTCTCGGTGCCTGTTACAGTCGAAATGTCGAACGGTATTATCCCGCCCTTTAAAACAGGGGCGATGGCTTCGACGTATCCTTCTTCTATCTCAATGTCGGCCCCCAAAATAGCCAGCCCTTTTAAGTGCTGGTCAATCGGCCTTTCCCCTATGGCGCATCCGCCGGGGAGAGAGACGCGGGCTTTTCGAACCTCGCGGTGAGCGGGCCGAGGACGAGGACGGACGCCCTCATCGTCTTTACCAGATCGTAAGGCGCTTCCCAGCTGTTCATGCCGGACGAGTCTATGGACATTCTGCCGTTTTCGAACTCGACCCTGGCCCCCATTATCTGGAGCAGCTTGGCCATCGTCCTTACGTCGGCAAGGTCGGGGACGTTGTTGAGTGTGCTTTCCCCGTGGGCGAGTATGCACGCGGCCATGAGGGGAAGGACGGCATTCTTCGCGCCGCTTACGTCAATCTCACCCTGTAGCCTTTTCCCGCCTTCTACTATTATTTTTTCCATCTTGCTTTTATTACCCTCTCGATGCCGGAAATATCCTTAACCGATGAAATATCCCCGAATCCCGCCTCTTCGTAAAGTGCCTCGACGCGGGTTGATTGCGTGTATCCCGCCTCGACCATGCACCAGCCGCCTTCCTTAATATGCGGGATGAATCCCGGATTATGCGCTTTATGTGCGAGAGGCCGTCCTCGCCGGAGACAAGGGCGAGCCCGGGCTCGTAGTCTTTAACGGTAGGATCGAGGCTTTCGTATTCCGCCGGGCTCACGTAAGGCGGGTTCGACACCACTATGTCGAACGATCCCGCGCCGAATGCTTCGGTGAGGTCCCCGAGAATAAATCTCACGCCTCCGCGGCTGTGTGTCTCTCCGCGTTGCCCCGCGCCGTATGAAGCGCCTCGGGCGATATGTCGGACGCGAATATCTTCGCGCCGGGGAGCTCGCAGGCGAGCGTAACGGCGATGCAGCCGCTGCCGGTGCCTATGTCCAGAATGGCGGGCTTGCCAATCCCCCGGGCTATATCCAGTGCCTCTGTAACGAGGAGCTCCGTTTCGGGCCTCGGGATGAGGACGCCCCCGTTTACGGCGAACGCCCTCGAATAAAACTCCTTTTCCCCGGAGATGTAGGCAAGGGGCTCGCGCTTTATGCGCCTTTCGAGGAGCTCGTAGAATTTCTCTATTTTACGGGGCTCGGGCTCCATATCCGACGACGTGAAGACCTCCGTAAAATCCCTTAGAACCTCGGAATTCCTGAGGAGTAAATAGGTCTCACGCGACGGGTTTTCGATGTAGTGCCGCGCCATGTGTTCCTTTCCGTATTGATAGAGATTTTTTAACTGCATGCAGCCGTTCCCGGGGATTAAAGACGCTAAGAGTTTATACACATGCCGGAGCTTTTCAAGAAGGGGCTGTCTTCGGCGGGTTGCCTGGTGTGCCGGGGGGGTTTTCCCGGCCCCCCGGCGGCGGGCTCAACTCTTTTCGAACGAGTGATGCTTCAGCATCTTCCCGCTTGCGATGTAATAAGTGTCCTCGGCGATATTCGTCGCGAGGTCTGCCACGCGTTCTATTTCGCGCGCGATGAGTATGAGCGCGAGCGAGCGGTCAATTGTCTGCGGGTCGGAGATCATGTACGTAACGAGCTCGCGGACTATCTGCGGTTCGAGCTCGTCTACATCGTCGTCCTTCTTGCACACGTCCACTGCGAGCTCGGCGTCCTTGTTCACAAATGCGTCGAGGCTCTCCTGGAGCATCTGTATCGCCTTGTCTGCCATTTTGGGTATATCGATTAGCGGTTTAACCGGCGGCTTGTCCGCGAGGTATATGGTCTTCTCGGCGATATTTACAGCGTGGTCGCCTATCCTTTCGAGGTCGTTGTTTATCTTCATTATCATCGAGACGGTCCTTAGATCCGCGGCCTCGGGATGATAGAGCGCAAGTATCCTTATGCACTGGTTGTCGATCTCGACTTCCATCTCGTTTATCTTTTGATCACCCTTTATGACCTCTTCGGCCATAATCATGTTCCGGTCCTTTAAGGCCTTGATGCTTTTCGCGATCATCTCCTCTACCGATGCCGCCATTTCGAAAAGCATCTTTTTGAGCTTGCTTATCTCTTCTTCGAGTCTGATCATGTTTTGTCTCTTCCCCCCTGCCGTACTGTCATTCCGAGGTTAATTTTTTTCGAACTCGGATTCAAGCCAGGTTCTTATTTCGTCCCTGACCGTTCTGAAGCCTGCAAGTATCTCCTCGTCCTTTCCCCTGAATTGAGACGGGTCGGGAAACCCCCTGTGCAGGCGATTTCTGTCACCGCCCGGAAAAGCGGGGCACACCTCGTCGGCCTCGCCGCAGAGTGTGATTACGTAATCGAATTCCTTTCCCCGGAATTTTTCGATCGCCTTCGAGCTGTGGCCGGATATATCTATACCGATTTCCTCCATAGCCCTTATGGCGTACGGATTTACCCTTGAAGGTTCTGTCCCGGCGCTATAGACCTCGAACCTGTCGCCATACAGGTTCTTAAGTATACCTTCGGCCATTTGCGAGCGCGCAGAGTTGTGCGTGCAAATAAAGATTACCTTTTTCCTGTCATCACCGGACATAGTTTCCTCTCCGTGAGATATAGCAGCGTCCCCTTCCACGGAAGGGAAATTATGAAGAGAGCCGGGCGCGATTATCCGAATTTTCCTGACACGTAATCTTCTGTCTGTTTGAATTTGGGGTTAAGGAATATCGTTTCGGTGGTGTCGTACTCTATTAGCTCCCCGAGGTACATAAAGGCTGTGTAGTCGGATACGCGGGACGCCTGCTGCATGTTGTGAGTCACGATTACTATCGTGTAATTCTCCTTTAGCTCGGTTATGAGGTCCTCGATCTTGCCGGTCGCTATAGGGTCGAGCGCGGAGCACGGCTCGTCCATGAGGAGTATCTCGGGCTCGACTGCTATCGCCCTCGCGATACAGAGCCTCTGCATCTGCCCGCCCGACATCCCGAGCGCGCTCTCGTTGAGCCTGTCGTGAACCTCGTCCCACAGGGCCGCGCCCTTGAGGCTCTTCTCGACTACCTCGTCGAGGACCGATTTGCGGTTCTCTCCGGCGATCCTCGCGCCGTAGGCGACGTTCTCGTAAATCGATTTCGGGAACGGGTTCGATTTCTGGAACACCATTCCCACATTTTTCCTGAGCTCTGTGATATCGACGCTCGGGTCGTATATATCATCGCCGTCGATGAGTATCTCGCCCTCGACCCTGGCCGAATCGACGAGATCGTTAAGCCTGTTGAAGCAGCGAAGGAGCGTGGACTTTCCGCATCCCGAAGGCCCGATGAAGGCCGTGGCCTTGTTCTTCGGTATGTCCATATAGATGCTTTTAAGCGCGTGCTTCTCGCCGTAGTAAAGATTGGCGTCGTTGACTTCGACTATCGGATCGGGGACCTGAAACTTTTTCGATTTCGGGTCTCCGTGAACTGTTACCTGTTCTTCTGCTCCAGTCTCCATCGTTTCCTGTATGTTCTCCATGATTAAGACTAAGACCTCCGTAATCTCTACCCCTCGGAGCACTCAATAATATAACACTTATCAAACTGCCGAGGTAGTGTATTTCTTTCTGAGACGGTTCCTTATGATTATTGCCGTGAGGTTAAGCACTACGACTATTAATATAAGAAGAAGTGCCGTCGTGAATACCATGGGCTTTGCCGCCTCGACGTTCGGCGACTGAAAGCCGACGTCGTATATGTGAAATCCCAGGTGCATGAACTTCCTTTCGAGATGCAGATACGGGAAGTAGCCGTCCACAGGAAGCTGCGGCGCGAGCTTGACGACGCCCGTTATCATGAGCGGCGCGACCTCACCCGTCGCCCTCGCGATGGCCAGAATGAGCCCCGTGAGAATAGCGGGCATAGCGCTTGGAATGACTATCTTCCACGTCGTTTCGAACTTCGTCGCCCCGAGCGAGCGAGCCGTCGCGTATCTCTTTGGACACCGCGGCAAGCCCCTCTTCGGTCGCCACGATCACTACGGGCACCGTCAGGAGCGCAAGCGTAAGCGAGGCCCACAGGATGCCGCCTGTGCCGAACGTCGGGTTAGGCAGCGCTTCCTTGAAGAATATGCTGTCGAGGGTGCTACCCATGCCGTATATGAAGAACCCGACGGCGAACACTCCGAAAACAATCGACGGGACGCCCGCGAGGTTGTTGACGCATATCCTGACAATTCTGACCAGAGTCCCCTGCTTTGCGTATTCCCTCAGGTAAAGCGCGGCGAGCACGCCGAAGGGGAGTACGACGACGCTCATTATGAGTACCATTAGAATAGTGCCGAATATGGCGGGGAAAACGCCGCCTTCAGTGTTGGCCTCCCTCGGCTCGGCGGAGACGAACTCCCACACCTTGGATGCGTAGAGCGAGGCTTTTCCGAACCAGCCGAGCGAATTCGGCCTGTACGCCCGGACGACGTTCCCGAGGGGCATTTCCTTGTCCCTGCCGTCGATGGACGTCATGGTTATGACCTCTTTACCGAACTCGGAGTAAAGGGCTGTCAGCTTCTTTTCCTGCTCCTGGTATTTTGCCTCTTCCTCTTTTATCTGCGCTTCGAGCCGGCTTATCTTTTCCTGGTTGTTACTCCCCATCTCCTCGCCCCTAATTTTCAGGCGAAGGTTTTCTATCTCCCTGTTTATGCCACCGATCTCTCCCTTTTCTATACCCTTTATTTCTTCGTAAATGCTGCTGTAGACAGGGAGCTGCGATTCGAGCACCGGCCAGCAGTCTTCATTCCCCGTGCATACGACATTCCCGCCCTCGGAAATCTGTTTTATAAAGCCGTACATATTTCCCCATTCCCTTCTTTCGAGGGCTACCGCGTATTTCGGGTATGTGGTGTTTTCTATGTTATCGTCGTCAATCCATTTGAAGTCGAGGCCGTAGAGGTCGCGGTTACCGATCTTGAGCTGCGTGCGCTCGACGAATATTTCCTCACCCTCGGGGCCGTGAAGCTTTGCCTTCTCGTGCCCGGTGACCTCGCCGAGGAAGACGGAGCCGTCCTTCAGCTTCACCTCCGCGATATCCGAGGGCCAGAAAAACCCGAGGCCCTTGGCCGCGATGAGATACATGAGCCCCGCTATCATCAGAAGGCTGAACATGAGCGCGACTCCAGTGAGCCATACGAAAGGGTCGCCGCTTTTCCAGTACTTGTTCATTGTTAAACCCCGGCGGTCATTGCCGCGCGTTAAAATTTATGAGCGTGTTAGAGTTGACCGTATTTCTTTCTTAATCTCTGCCTTACGATTTCGGCGGCAGTGTTGATGATGAACGTGAAGAAGAAGAAGAGCAGCGCCGCCAGGACGAGGACCCTATAGAGAGTCCCGCCGTGCGGGGCCTCCGGTATCTCGACCGCGATATTCGCCGATAGCGCCCTGAAGCCGTTAAAGATGCTCCAGTCCATAATAGGCGTATTACCCGTGGCCATGAGGACGATCATCGTCTCGCCGATGGCCCTGCCGAGACCTATCATCACCGCAGAGAATATGCCCGGGCTCGCTGTGGGAAGTACGACCCTTATCGCCGTCTGCCACCTGTTCGCCCCGAGGGCGAGAGAGCCCGCTGTGAGGTGCTTCGGAACGCTGGAAAGGGCGTCTTCCGATATGGTGAAGATAATCGGAATCACCGCGAACCCCATGGCGAACCCCACGATGAGCGAGTTCCTCTGGTCGTACTGCATTCCGAGGACGTCGTAGAACCACGTTTTATAATCCCCGCCGAAAAGCGCGCCTTCGGCCGCCGCGTTGAGCCCGAGGCTCACGAGAACGCCCAGGAGAATGACGGGGATGAGGAAGAAGAGCTCCGAGCCCTCCTTGAACCTGCCCTTGATCCCACGCGGGACGTATTGCCATCCGAAAACGCTCGCGAGCGTGAATAGAGTGAGCACGACCGGGAGAATGATTACCGCCGGTATTATCTTTTCTATAATAGGGGCGAGCCAGAGACCCGCGAAGAAACCGAGCACGACGCTCGGAAGGGCGGCCATTATCTCGACCACCGGCTTGATAGTATTTCTGAGCGCTGGATGCATGAACTGCGAGACGCATATCGCGCCGAATATGGAGAGCGGAATCGCGAAGAGAAGTGCGTATAAAGCGCCCTTAACCGTGCCGAACGCAAGCGGCGTAAGGCTTAGCTTGGGCTCGAAGTCGTCCGTTCCGCCCGTGGACTGCCAGACGTATTCGGGCTTACTGTACCCTCGTACCAGACCTTTCCGAAAAGAGTTTTCATGCTGGTTTCGGGGTGAGGGTTCTTGACGTTCCAGTCGTAGAGCTTACCGCCGCCGTCCACGGCCATAATGCCGTTACCCTTGGGTGCGAAAGAGAGGCTCTTGACCCCGGGGCCGTCGGTTTTTAACTCCGCGAGCTTCTTCTCGGAAGTCGCGTGGTAAAGATTGATATTCCCGCCGTTGTCGGATGCAATGAAGCTCCTGTCGCGCGACGAGGGGACAATGTCCTCTACCGGAAGCGCGAAAGGCGGAAGCTCGTGCACCTTCTTTAAAACCTTGCCTCCGGGCGAATCCGGTCCGAAACCTCGAACCACACAGAAACATCGCCTGCCTCGTCGCCGACCACAAGTGAGCGGTCGCCCAGAAGAAATCCGAGCGCGGTTACGGGTATGCGCCGGTTGCCGGTGGCGTCCAGAGTCTCGAGGAGCTCGGGGTTTTGCTTACTTCTTATGTTATAGCGGTAGACCATTCCGTTATCGGTGCCGACGTAAAGATTCCGGAGGGACTTGTCTATTTCGAGCGCGGTAACCTTCCCACCGTTGAGGGTCGGTGTGATGTTATACGACGCTTCTTCTGTTTTGCCGCCGCCTATCAGCCCCCTCGACTTGGCGACGGTCTTCAATATGAGCTCGCCGCCGGCCGTGTACGCGGCCCCGGCCGAAGCCGTTTCGTCGTCATTTTCCTCGAAGGCGATTCTGACGAGGGGCGATTCGGCGACATCGAGAATCGTATCCTCCGTGACCTGCGGGGCGATTATCCTGTTATCACCCTCGAAGCTGACTTTATATCCTGTCCTGAGCGGTATGATCCTTCCGTCGTCGGTCCCGAATGCGTAGAGGCGATTATCCTGGGAGACGTAGCTGGATCTTATCTCTGTCTCGCCGAGGCCCGGAAGCTCTTCCTTTTTTATTACCTTCCCGTTTTCCAGCGACAGGAAATAAAGGCCGCCGTTTTTCGTCGCGACGAAGCCTATTTCCTTATATTCGTCCATACCCGAAACCAGGAACGGAAACTCCGAGGTGTCGGGACTGTCGAGGGAATAAGAGGCGAGGTCGGGTGATTCTTTAAGGAAGAATGAGCTCGTGAGCTCGGATTTAACGCCCTGCCACAGGGGCACGGTTTCAACGCCTATGAAAACGAGAATGGCGATAATACAGAGGATCACGGCAACGCCGCCAGTCGTTACAACTATCGTCGCGATCCGGTCGGCAAGCTTCCTCCGTCTTATGCCGGAGGAAGCTTGTAACCCTTCTTTCTTTTTCAATCTGGTTTGAGCAGTCATATCTGAGCCGTCCGGACGAGCTTGATGATTGTAATCCCTGCTTGCATAGTCAGAATCAGTTGGTGATGATCGTCATCTGCTCGGACTCTACACTGGCCGGAATGGGGAGGTAACCGTCTTTTATAACAACTTCCTGACCCTCTTTGCTGAGGACGAATTTCAAGAATTCGAGGCGGAGCGGGTCGAGCGCTTCGTTCGGCTTCTTGTTTACGTAAAGATAAAGATACCTGCCAAGAGGATAAGACCCGTTGGTTACGTTTTCAAGGCTTGGCGCGGCGCATTCAGCTTCGGTAGCCCCGAGCTTAACGGCCTTTACGCCGGAGGTCAGGTATCCGATTCCGCTGTATCCGATCGCGGCCTTGTCCTCGGTAACGCCCTGGACGACGGAAGCCGAGCCCGGCTGTTCTTTTACGGAATCCTTGAAGTCTCCCTTGCAGAGAGCGTGCTCTTTAAAGAAGCCGTAAGTACCGGATGCGGAGTTTCTGCCGTACATGCTTATCGGAGTGCTGGCGAGAGGCCCGGTAACGCCGAGCTGCCCCCACGTGGTGATGTCCTCACCACCGCCGCAGGACCTGTTCTTGGAGAATATCTGATCGATCTGCTCGATCGTTATACACTCTATCGGGTTGTCCTTGTTCACGAACACCGCGAGCGTGTCTATGGACGTCGCTATCTCGGTCGGCTTATAACCGAAGGCCTTCTCGAACCCGTCGATCTCGGTGTCCTTCATCGGACGGGACATCGGTCCGAACTGAGCCGTACCTTCTATAAGGGCCGGAGGCGCGGTGCTCGATCCCTTGCCCTCGATCTGACATCTTACGTTGGGGTAATTCTTCGTGAACCCTTCGCACCAGAGCGTCATAAGGTTGTTCATCGTGTCAGAGCCTATGCTGTTGATGTTCCCCGATACGCCGCTCGTCTTCGAGTAAGATGGAATTGCTGCATCAACTGTTACAGTCTCGGCGGCAATACCAGTGTTGGCCGTAATAAGAACTGCGATTGCCGTAAATCCGGCCACAATACTGCGCTTTAAGAATCCTCGCTTATTCATTGAAAGAATACCTCCTGTGGATTATTGGTCTGGGTAGGAGTAAACACGGGAATTGTTAAGATTGTGTGAAGAGATAGTGAAACCGTAGTTAACCGTGTAGACGGTCCGCGCCTGAATTTTACAATATCCTTTTATGAGATGGAGAGCCGCTCGCCCGGACGGCGCGCCCCCTTGCCGCGCCCGACTCACGTTCTAAAAATAACAAATAATCACAGTGTGTTATGCGTTCGTGGAGCGGATTAATCTTCGGTTAACAGGCCCTTAATCAGTTCTTAATCACTGTCGGTGAAGATTATAGATATGGAAATCCGTTCAGCGTTTCAGATAGCCAGGAGGGAGTGGGAAAATATATCGGTTTCACTCGTATCCTGCGGCGATACAGGCTCTTTCGATCTTACCGGCTACATAAAGACGGAGCCGAGGCTCATACGTAACCTGCTCGGCATGGAAAGAAGGCTTCACTCGCAGGATTACTTCACTCGCGAGGCCGCCTGCGTATTCTCGGAGCTCGGGAAAGAGGCCGGATCGAGGCTGGGACTCGAGCCAAGGATGGCGGACGCCTTCGGGAGCGGCTACAGCTGGGCGCGAACCGGATGGTTCGATCTCATGCGCCGCGATTTCGGAAGCGCGAGGCATTTAGAAGAGCACGTTACGATGAAGCTCATGTTCTACATGCTGTTTTATCCCGAAAAGACCGACTTCGGCTGGCTGTTCGATTCAGAAGAGGTGATAGACAACCTCAGGATAATATACGACAGGTTTTTATTCTGGCAGAAAAATCCCCTAGGATACGTGAGAGACGTAAGGACTTACAAGGCGCGTATCGACCCCCTCCGCGAAGGGCTTACTGCCGCGCTCGACGCCGGTTCGGGCTGGTGCTGATCCCTGGGCCCCTTTCCATCTTTACACTTTATTTACTTTGATAATCCTCTTCTGCGAGTATAATTTTTAAAAAGACATTTTATCGGAAGGTTCCTATGCGTTCATACATAACTGTACTGGCAGTTCTGGCTACTGCATTTATCGTAACGGCATGCAGCTGCGGGATCGGATAAATCCCGGCCGGCGCCTCGTGACTATAAAAAATTAAATTTCGGCGTATCTGTCTTTGATATTTTTATATATAGTCGCCGGTTGCCGATACCTTAATTTAAGGACGGGTGAAAATGCGTTTATATCTAACAATAACCGCGCTTATGCTGGTTTCCTTTTTCATTACTGCCTGCAAGTGTAATGTCTTATAGCCACCGGCAAATCAAAATCTGACCATGGTGGATGCCGTACATCGGGCTTATGATCATCATTATCATGGGCGTTTCAGGCGTGGGAAAGACTACAGCCGGCGCCGTTCTGGCCGAGAGGCTCGGCTGGACATTCCGGGACGCCGATGATTTCCATCCAAAGCACAATATAGAAAAGATGAAAGCGGGGGTTCCGCTCACGGACGCAGACAGGCTCCCGTGGCTTGCCGCGCTTCGGGAGCTGGTAAGGTCCCAAGATGCCGGGATGGTCCTCGCCTGCTCCGCTCTAAAGCAATCCTACCGTGATTATCTCAAGGACGGCCGCACGGACGTGGCTTTCGTTTACCTTAAGGCCGATGCCGCGCTCATAGAAAAGAGGCTCGAAGGAAGAAAGGGCCACTTCGCCGGGCCGGGAATCCTCGAAAGCCAGCTCACGGACCTCGAAGAGCCGGAAGACGCCCTCGTTATCGACGCCTCACAAAGCCCTGAATCTATAGCCGGGGAGATTATAAAAGGGCTGGGACTAAAACCTTCGGATGTGTAAAACGGGGG
>JAWKQD010000012.1:0-89134 GCA_041390285.1 Thermodesulfobacteriota bacterium
GCTCCCCAATCTCCAGGCTGTAAGCTACCTGGGAATACCCTTTGAGGACACCGACGGGACAATCCTCGGCCACCTCTCCGTCATAGACCGGCTTCCCATACCAGAAGACACGCAGGTCTTTAACGTGTTCCGCATATTCGCCAACCGCGCCGGCGCCGAGATGAGGCGCATGCGGGCCGAGAAAGAGATACTTCAAAGCGAAGAGAAGCTGAGAAGGCTCTTCGACAGCGCGATGGACGCGATAATAGAGTTCGACAGCGACTTCAAGGTTACGAGGCTGAACCCTGCGGCGTCGAAGCTGTTCGGATACGGAAGCGGCAAAATGCAGGGGAGGCTCTTTAACCTCCTTCTCACTAAGGAAAGCAGCGGGAAGCTCATGCGTATATCGGAGTTCCTCGACGCAAAGCCCGAAGGGGAAAAATTCATCTGGATACCCGAAGGCATAAGAGCCGTAAGCGAAACCGGGGCCGAGTTCCCCGCCGAGGCGACGCTTTCGAGCTACGTCATGGGAAACGAGAGGTTCTATACCCTCATACTTCGTAACGTCAACGAAAGGCTCGAGGCGGAAAACAAGATACGCTCCCTCACAAGCGTATCGGAATACCTCCGGGAAGAGATAAAGTCGCTGACGGGCGAAGGCGGAATAATAGGCGATAGCGAGCCGCTTAAAAGAGTCCTCGAAGACGTGCAAAAGGTAGCGGGCACGGATGCGACCGTCCTCATACTCGGCGAGACCGGGACCGGAAAGGAGCTCATTGCGAGGTCCATTCACTCCTCGAGCCGAAGGGCCGATAAGCCCTTCGTAAAGGTCAACTGCCCGGCCATTCCTTCAAACCTTATAGAGAGCGAATTCTTCGGGCACGAGCAGGGCGCATTTACCGGCGCGACGCGAAGGCGCGAGGGTCGCTTCGCGATAGCCGACGGCGGGACCATCTTCCTCGACGAGATCGGCGAGCTCCCGCTCGACCTCCAGTCGAAGCTCCTCCGGGTGCTCCAGGAAGGGGAGTTCGAGCCCGTTGGCAGCTCTAAGACCGTGAAAGTGAACGTCCGCGTCATCTCTGCGACGAACAGGGATCTCTTAAAAGAGGTAAAGGAAGGAAGATTCAGGGAAGACCTATACTACAGGCTGAACGTCTTTCAAATAGAGCTCCCGCCCCTCAGGGAACGCGCCGAAGATATAGAGAAGCTCGCCCGCTCGTTCGTCGAAAAATTCTCGATCCGGGACGGTATGTCGCTTGCCCCCCTCTCTGCCGACGACATAGAACGTCTCAAGTCATATCCCTGGCCCGGAAATATAAGGGAGCTTCAGAACGTGATGGAGCGCGCGGTGATAACGTCCATAGACGGGAGAGTCAATCTCGAAAGGGCTCTCCCTGAACCCGGGGGCAATGCCCCCGCACGCGGAACCGCGGCCGCCCCCGATGCGGTGCTTTCCGATAATGACCTGAAGGAGCTGGAGAAGAACAATATTCTCCGCGCCCTCAAAAAAACCGGCTGGAAAGTATCGGGCAAGGACGGCGCGGCCGCCATGCTCGGCGTCCCCCCCTCGACGCTCAATTCTAAGATAAAAGCCTTCGGCATCGATATACCATCCAAATAACCGGCCTCGCCCGTTTCTATCGAAATCCCGCCTCTACTCGGTAGCGAGAAATCGTGAATAGCGAAATCCCGCTATGGGAGAATTCTTCCTGCCCGATTCTAACCCGCTGCTATAACTACATTTTGCCGATTCCATCTCACTTGGCACGCCCGTTGCACTTTACATCCGTCAAGTAAATAAACGAGGCTAGTCCTCAGAGGAGATACGATATGAGCGGCAAACATACTTACAAAGGCGGATGTTTTTGCGGTGCGGTCGAGATTAGCGTATCGGGCGACCCGGCCCTCATGGGTTACTGCCACTGCGACTCGTGCCGGCATTGGTCGGCCGGCCCTGTCAATGCCTTTTCCCTCTGGACGCCCGAGGCTGTAAGGGTGACGAAGGGTGAAGACAAGATTGGCACGTACAACAAGACCCCAATGAGCTTCCGCAAGTGGTGTACGTCCTGCGGCGGCCACCTGCTGACAGAGCACCCGGTTATGGGACTCACCGACGTATACGCGGCCACGATCCCGGATTTGCCATTCAAGGCTGCGGTACACGTCAACTATCAGGAGACTGTGCTTCCGATGAAAGACGGGCTCCCGAAATTCAGGGACCTGCCTGCGGAAGCCGGAGGAACTGGGGATTTACTCCCGGAGTAACAGGAAAAGAGAGCAATCACGCTATAAAGCAAATAAACCAAAAGGAGGTGATTAGCAATGAAGAAGTTAATTACGGTTACTACGCTCGGTCTTACACTCGGTTTCGCGTCCCTTTCTTCGGCGGCGGACTACATGGGTCTCTACACGGATACCCCGGCCGCTATTGAAGTTAAGAGCGAAACGAGAGGCGGAGAGGTCGAGTCGAGCCCGATGAGCTTTTACCTGGCTCCTGCCAAGACGCACATCCAGCACGACTCACCGAAAACCGCCGCGAGGGCCGAAAGCGATGAGAACACACTTCTCGTATTCAGCGTCAGGATATAAACCGGCGCTAAAATGGCGGGGGCCGAAAGGCTCCCGCTTTTAACAAACAAAAACTAAATCATAAGGAGAGAACAATGAGCACTATACAGAACATAGAAACGGTTAAAACAAGGATGAAGGATGTATGGAATTCTGGAGATTACGGCAAGTTCGCAACCTACATGGAGCCGGGCGCCGTCGAAATCCTGAACGAATGGAAAATAGCGCCGGGCAAAAATCTGCTCGACGTCGCCTGCGGGGCCGGGCAGATATCCATACCGGCATCCCGCGCCGGTATAAGGGTTACCGGGGTCGACATAGCCCCCAACTGGGTCGCCACGGCCCGCGCACGTGCGGCAAGCGAAGGGCTCGACGCCAGCTTCGACGAGGGAGACGCCGAGGGCCTTCCATATAAGGACGACACTTTCGACGTCGTCGCCACCCTCGTCGGTGCGATGTTCGCGCCGCGTCCCGACATGGTGGCGTCCGAGCTGGTCAGGGTGACGAAGCCAGGCGGCAGAATACTCATGGTCAACTGGACGCCCGAGGGATTCGTCGGCCAGATGTTCAAGACGATAGCCGGGCATGTCCCGCCCCCTTCGGACGTCCCCTCCCCACTTCTCTGGGGAAACGAAGAGGTCGTCAAAACCCGCTTCGGTAACTCCGTCAGCCACATAATACTTACGAAGAAGATATATCCGCTCTGGCACTATCCTTTCAGCGTGCCCGAGGTCGTTCAGTTCTTCTTCGAGAATTACGGTCCCACCAACAGGGCGGCTCAGGCGCTCGACGGCGAGAAACGCAGCGCGCTCCGGAAGGGCCTTGAAGAGGTGTTCTCGGAATACAACATAGCCAAGGACGGCACGACGACGCTCTACGGCGAATACCTCGAAGTAGACGCGGTAAAAAAATGACTGGAACTTATAAAATGCATAAGAGGAGAGGCGCGGCTTTCATCGCCGCCCCTCTCCGGAGATGCGGCGACGAGCGCCCATCTCCGGGCTTTGCGCCGGCTCACCTGTCCGTTACGAGGTGGCGGCGCAAGGCTTTGTATTTTCTCATCAGCCGCTTTAGGATACCCAGCGTTCTCCCTTTCGGTTTCAATCCGGCCGGTTTATAGATTCGGGCTCGAGCTCGCTCAGCCCGTAGCGCCTGAGCTCCCGGGGCGAAGCCGCCCACTTCCGGCGAGATACCCCGCAGCGTCTCGGCGAACACCGCTTTCGTCCGGACTCCATATCAACCCTTGTCGAGATCATTATATTGCCTGTCCCGGTCTTCCGTCCATTGCGCCCCGCCGCTCCGGGCCAGGAGATGCCATACAATCGCCTCTGTAGTAATCATCCTTGTGCGCCCTGGCGTATAACCTTGCACGGGGTGTCTCTTCCCTGAACGCCCGTCCAGTCACCCCGGCGCTGCCCATCCCCGCATCTCGACGGCGCTTCGTCTGTAGAGTATCGCTCCGCCGCCGAAGCGATTCCGCCTCCAGTATCTCCTGGTGTAATAGAAATACCCCTGGAGCCTCCCAGTCAGGCTTGTCGAATCTGGGGGATCATTCAGGTCATGGGCGCGATGTCCAGATCCCTGCGGGCCGTTCCGGGCTCCGGTCAGAGCCCCCACGGCTGCCAGCGGCTCCGGCGGGAAACCTGAAAGGTTTTAACATTCTCCAAAAACACGACTCCCGGGAACATGTAAATATCCTCCGATGCCGAGCGGCTCTATGTCTTTGAGGACCTCCATAGTAACCCGTGCCTTTCCGCTCCTTGTCATTACGGCGTATTATTTTGGACGATATTGGCGTCATCCTTCTCAGATCAAACAGGTCCCGAAGGCGGCGTGGTCCCTATCCGACGGCATGTCCCGCTCAAGTGTTCATCGGCAACATCCAGTTCGCTTATAGGAGTCGGTTCAGTGTGCAGGATATCAGGATCGCGAAGATAAGCTGGCCTGTTTCTCGTCGGGACGACTACGCGATCTTTTCGTCAGGACTCAGCAGATATCGTTTATCACCTCTCTCACCCTGAAACTCGGAAATATCGATCGCGAATTTCAGAACAATATCGAGCATAAGCCGCGAACACTCTTCTCTTCTTATAATATCCGGGGCGCTGCCAGGCGAGGTCCACTGCATCCTCGCTGTACTGACAGTATTTGGTTAGTAATTCCTCTGCCCTTGAATATCCCATGTCGAACGATTTTTTGGCGTCTTTACAGCCCTGATTCCGTATTGTAAATACTGATCCTGGCAAAGGCGCTGCCGTAATGTAACGCGGGTTTTCAGGTCGAGATCGATGGCCCTGGTGAAATCAGCAAGGCGCCTTTATAATCTTCAAGGAGAGCCTTGCTCGTGCCCCTGCTCTCGTAGGCCTGGGCAAATCTCGGATCCCACTCTATGGCTTTATCATAGTTCGCCACAGCATCCTGGTATTTACCCATTTTATAGTAGGTAAGCCCTCATTGTAATAAGCTATCGCCGACTTCGGCTGCGGAGCTCTATCGCTTTATCAAAATCCTTGAGCGCCCCCTCGTAATGCTGTATTGGTTTGGCGTAACCCCGGTTGATGAACGAATCGGCATAGTTGGGATTAATTTCAATCGCTTTCGTGTAATCCGCCAGTGCCGCCTTCATGGTGCCTGTCTGTTCCTTGATGTTCGCACGGTTGAAGTAGCCGGTAATAAATTCGGGTTCGACTCTATCGCCTTATTAAAATCCTCTAGCGCCCCTTTGGTATCGCCGCTTGCCAATCTTGCGTTCACGCGGTTGTTGTAAGCCATTTCCATCTTCGGGTCCAGCTCTATAGCCTTGTTATATCGCGCTTTTTTGTCGCCCAATTTGGATTTAGCGGTTCCTATTTGTTGTACGGCATCGCAAAGCGGATCGGTTATAGCCTCATCGTAATCTTCTATATGCGCCTGTTGGATCCCCAGGTCGCTTTTGATGTTTACCACGGTTGTTTAATACGCCTAACGAGCTTTCGGAATTAAGCTCTATGGACTTGTTAAAATCGGCAGCGCTCCCTCAAGATCACCCAGCTTTCCCCTTGTCAGGCCCTGCTGTAATATGCCTCGGCTGAATCCGGGTCGAGCTCTATAGCCTTGGTAAATCCGTAACGGCGCCTTCTAAATTCCCCGATTCAGCTTTGTATTACCATCTATAAAATCCGCAGCTGTATCCAGCACGCAGCGAATGGGATAAACATCAATGCCAGAAATACCAGAACGGTCTTAAGCTTTATTATTCCTCTCATGCAGGCATTTAATTATTTCTCGCCGACATCAAAGTGATTAATCATCTGGCTTCAGAATTTGCCGCCCGAAACGACGATACACATTCGTCCACCAGTTTCTCTACTTCAATACGCAGCTTTAGATTTAGATAGAAGCTTGAACTGATTCAGTCAGGATTACCATTCAGTCTATAAATTCAGAAACCGGAATTGTCTGTTATAAACCGGGGGGGAACCCACATTAATTGTTCTTCGTGGGTTATACACTCGATACTGGGCAGTTTTAAAACCGCCGAAAGGCTCCCGGGATCGCGGCAATCGGCAGGAAAATCACTTGCGCAAAAACACATCCATGCGCCTCGACCGTGCAGCAGTGATGCCGCCCCGATAGCCTGATTAAAGGTCAACGATACAGGCCGCCCGCCTTCGCCGTAACGCAGTGGTAGTCATGGGAAGAGCCGATACTCATTTGCCAGCTGTACTGGTGATGAAAAAAGCCGGGGTCAAAACTGACATAGAGGCTGTGAGGTGTCATGTTCCGGGTTTGCCTCTCAGGACCTTCGCTGTAAATGCACATTGCGGGATGAAACCGTTGCCGAAAACCGGGACGGAAATAATAAATAATGCGAAATACACATATTTCATTGCAATCCTCCATACGTGCTTGGCTTTACCCGTCGCCGGGGTTCGGCCCGAAATGGAATTCAAAAGCCTCGTCCAGGCTTATCTGGCCGTCCTGATTGGTGTCGGCGACTGCGACAAACTTGTTATTCACAGCGTTTGAATATTCATCGAATGTCAGAACATTATCCGCGTTGGCGTCGTCAATTAGCTCCCCCTGTTGGCGAGGCCAAACTCAAGCATCTCGCCGTCCAGCTCACCAACCAAGATATTCGCTATATATGTGGTCGGCCGCGGTTATAACGCCAAATCCATGTCGACATCCATTACATCGAAATCCCGGGCGATGCGGGCGTCGATCTCACCGCCGCTTATAACCCCGTCTTGATTGGTGTCTGATTCAACAATTCCTGCTCAACGATGTCTCGGAAAGATACTTGGAATTTGAATTGTCGTCACAGGCTGAGATCGTAAAGATCCAAGAGAAATAATATCAGGACGTTTGCCGTACTTATCCTGCCGTCCATTTGCGCACACCTCCTTGATAAACCCAATACTAATACTATAACTATTGTTTTTCAAACGAACCGATTTGCCGGGAAAGGGTTGGTGAATAAAATCCGCCGGGGCTATAAATTGCTATCCGCCCCTTTTGCATAGCCGGCGAGTGCGGGTTTATATCTACTTCTTTTAATGGCTAAATATTACAAATGATTTCTTACGAGTTATAATTAGCCCGTTATTATGATTTCCAAAATCCTTTCAAGCGCCGTCCTCGGAGTAGACGCGTACATAGTCGAAGTTGAAGTCGATCTCGCATTCGGCGTTCCTCAATTCAACACTGTGGGGCTGCCCGAGGGGGCGGTCAAGGAAAAGTAAGGAACGCGTGAGAGCAGCGATAAAGAACTGCGGCTACGAGTTCCCGGCGAGGAGGATTACCGGTGAACCTCGCCCCGGCGGATATAAGAAAGGAGGAGGCTCGGCCTTCGACCTTCCCATATCGCTCAGGATACTTTCCGCCACAGGGGCTTATCGAGCAGGACCTTCTTCAAGACTACGTCATACTCGGCGAGCTTTCTCTCGACGGGAAAGTTAAGCCCCGTGAAGGGGCGCTGCCGAGCTCTATACGCGCTCGCGACACCGGGTAAAGGGGAATAATCCTCCCGAAGGAAAACGCCGAGGAGGCCGCGGTCGTCGATGGAATAAAAAGTCTGGCCGTGGAAACGCTCAGGACACCGTCAGGTTCCTCGCAGGAAAAGCGTCAAGGCCTGTAATCGACGTCGATTCCATTTTCCACCGCAGCCCGGAGCTACGACATCGATTTTCCCACGAAGTTAAGGACAGGAGCATGTAAGCGCGCGCCCTCCGAAGTCGCCGCGAGCGGGGCACAATGTGCTCATGATCGGCTCCCCCGGCTCGGGGAAAACCATGCTCGCGAGGAGGCTGCCCACGATTCTCCCCGATATGAGCTTCGACGAGGCGCTCGAAACGACGAAAATTTACTCCGTTTCCGGGCTCCTTCCCGACCACTCTTCGCTGTTCGCCACGAGGCCATTCAGGCCCCCTCACCATACGATAAGCGACGCCGGCCTCATAGGGGGCGGGGCGGTTCCGAAGCCTGGAGAGGTGAGCCTCGCGCATAACGGCGTCTGTTTTTAGACGAGCTTCCGGAATTCAAGAAAAAGAATAGCCGAGGTTCTGAGGCAACCTCTCGAAGACGGCGTCGTCACCATATCGAGGGCGATAACATCGATAACATATCCCGCGAGCCTGATGCTGGTGGCCGCCATGAACCCATGCCCCTGCAGCTATCACGGCGACCCTCTTAAGGAATGCAGCTGCACCACCCATGCAGATTCACAAGTACAGGGCAAAGGTGTCCGGCCCCTACTCGACAGGATAGACATACACGTCGAAGTCCCGCCCGTAAGGTACAGGGGCTTGTGGAAGACACGAGGGGAGAAACCTCGGCCGATATAAAAACCCGCGTCAACGCGGCACGCAGATACAAAAGGCGCGCTTTAAAAGATCGAGGATCATTCGAACTCCAGATGTCTCCTTCGATGAGCGAAATACTCGAAGCCCGACGACAGGGGCGCGAGCCTCCGCCAGGCCGCAATAGACAGGCTCGGCCTCAGCGCCCGCGCGTACGACAGGATACTCAAGGTCTCCCGCACGGTGGCCGACCTCGACGGATCGGAGAACGTCCTCGCCCACCACATATCCGAAGCCATACAGTACCGCTCGCTCGACGGGGGTCTTGCTTAGAAGCGGAGGACATAACCTCCTTACGCCCGGCTCACAATACATTCACAATTTCAGGTTCTTCACCAGAATTAAGCGAAGTACTAAACCTGGATATCGAAGCCCGGATAGATTACGGTCCCGGCGTTGAAACGAGCTTGGGACTAATTTTTTGTAGACGGGGTGTGAATGAAGAAATAGGAAACAACTCCGCCGGCTATGGCAATTGCGGATACGAACAGCATTGCGTCATGTAAACCGAAGAGATAGGAATCATGGATGATAGAGATGATCTTATCGCCGACCTGTGTACTGTAATCTTTAAAGCTCGCTTTTTTTGATCCAAAGCCGGAAAGATAATTGTACATTGCGGTCTTCTGTCCTTCTGTCACTGAAATGCCGGCAATGTCGAGGAGCGAGCCTATATTCCTTTTAGCGTCGGCGCTGAAGATTGTCGTCGAAACAGCGGCCCAAGCGCCCCGCCCCCAATTTGAAACATATACCAGCCCGCCCGCAGGGTCGATCTAGCTTCATTTACCGAACAAAATAGCAGCGGTTGTAAGCGTTGAAAACCCGAGGCCCAAACCGGTTCCCAATATTATCTGACCTGGCAGTAAAGATATGTAACCGGAATCGACATGCAACAAGGAGAAAAGAAAAGTAGCAAGCCCGATCAATACACCGGCGGTGCAGCTTAATATCCTCGGCCCAAAGTGATTATAGAGTTTCCCCGCGAATGGAGACACCAGCGCCCATACGATCATGGACGGAACCAGCCCGATACCTGATTTCAAAGAATCGTATCCCAGGAACTTCTGCATAAATTGCGGTAGGTACAGGAGTACCGCGAAAAAAGCTGGTGATATGAGAGCGATAATAAAACACGGGATCATAAATGCCGAATTATTCATTAGATCCGGGGGCACCAGCGCGCTTGGCACCCTTTTTTCAATTACGAGAAAGGACAGGATTAATACTGCCGACAGGGCTATCAGCGTAATCGTATACGGAGAGCCCCAGCCCCACGCGGTGGACTGGTTTAGCGCGTACATAAGCGAGACAAGCGCAATAGACAGAGTAGCTATACCGGCGTAATCGATTTTTTCATCCGGTATCTTCGTATCTTTGATCTTTACGCTGTAATAAGTAAGGCCCGCCGACAATAAACCAAGCGGGACATTAAACAGCAGTATCCACCTCCAGCTCAGGAGCTCGGTGAATGCTCCTCCCGTTATCGGGCCAATTGATTGCCCGAGCCCCGCCGAACCCAATATTAATCCTATTGCGATACCTCTGTTTTTGTCACTGACCGAAGCGTTCGTTATACCGATGATACAAGGCCAAAGTATGGCGGCGCCCAATCCTTGAACGACCCTTGCGGATATAAGCCAGGTATCGCTTTGAGCCAGCCCCCCCAGAAGCGAGGCGGACGAGAAAATGAAAAGCGCGATAAAAAACAACCTTCGCCTGCCGAAAATATCGGCGAGCCTGCCGCCCGTGACAATAAACATTGAGAATGCAAGGAGGTACCCGTTTATTACCCATTGGATAGTACCGAGGCCAGAGTGAAAATGCCTCTCAATCCCTGAAACGGCGACGTTCATAGCCGATATATCCATGGCCAGCAGAAGAACCCCGATCCCCATGGCAATAAATGTGATAACGAGCTGTCTATTCATGATTTATACGAAAACCAGATCAGATTAAGGATGAGAACAAGTTTCATCATAACATATAGTTTCTTATTCTTGCCTGCTTGTAAGATTTCAGAAGATTTTTCGTAAATTAAAATCAGTTTCGGGCTTTGTTTATTAATCATTGCTTTATAGGAGAACGCGTCGGTAACCAGACCCATAAATGAGATTGGCTGCCAGCGATTTCTCGAGTTGAAATCCGTCAAAAATAGCCGGATGAGAGCCAGAACTTAAAAAAATCACCCTCCGATACCCTTCCCTAGCAAGAATTTTTTCATGCCTTATTTTTTATTTTTTATCATATTTGTTGCTATTACACATATCGAATAAGTACTACATTATATTAAATAAAACACTCAAATTTCGACAAAGCCAATAACTACCATCTAATAGCCGCTCGCAGCCAATCACCTCTTATCATTGAATTTTTTCTTGACAGAGTTCTCATACCTTATTATTATGATTATGATTTTGAATATCAAACTAATATAATGGCGTTTTTGCGCTTGAAATGAGGAGGAATTGCGATGTTTTCCAAAGCTAAAATTTTGACTCTCTTATTTGCTGTTTCATTTATATTCATGGCGGCCTGCGACGGCGGCAGCTCCGGTTCGGATTCCGGACCGGGACCTAACCCCAACCCGAATCCTAATCAGGAAGAGCTCATTCAGAACATACTCGACGATTACGTTGACGGAGTTGTCGTAGGAACATATGGATTGCTCCAGGACAGGGCGGCAGCGCTCAGGGAGGCGTGCGAAACCCTCGAAGCCGACAGGACGCAGCAAAACCTCGACGCCGCCAAGGCGGCATGGATATCGGCCCGAATTCCGTGGGAGCAGAGCGAATCATGGCTTTTCGGACCGGTGGATTTCAGGGGTCACGACCCGGCTCTCGACAGCTGGCCGGTCAATAGAACGGATCTCGACGCAGTACTAGCGAGCGGAAATGCCCTGACGCCTGAATTCGTAAGGAACCTGGATCCGACTCTCAAGGGATTCCACACCGCCGAATATCTGCTTTTCGCGTTCTCGATAGACCAGCTCGGCGACAGGGAGTTCGAGTATCTGATAGCCGTTGTTACCGACATCGAGCTTACGGCTACAGAGCTTCTTAACGATTGGATTGCTGGGCCCGAACCCTTCGGCGACATCATGAAGACCGCCGGAAGCAATTCGGTCTTCCCGTCACAGGTGAGCGCGCTCGAACAGATAATAGAAGGCATGTCCGTCATTCTGGATGAGGTCGCCAACGGAAAAATAGCCGAGCCCTTCGACAACCAGGACGTCGAAGCCGTGGAAAGTCAGTTCAGCTTTAATTCGAGGGCCGACTTCGCGGACGACATAAGAGGGGTTCTTTACTCCTACACCGGCGACCAGCCGCTGCTGGGTATTAACGGCACCGGAATCGACGAGCTCGTGGCCGAGACTGATCCGGACCTTTCGGCCAGGGTGGAAAATGAGATAAATGATGCGATAGACGCGATTCTTGCAATTCCGCAGCCGTTCCGCGATGCGATTCTCGACCCCAACGCGGCCGATGATATAGTAGCGGCGCAGGAAGCCTGCGTAAAAGTATTCAACACCCTTAACGGGGAAGTATTACCGGTCATAAGGCAATAAATCCGTAAATATAGCGCCTGCCCCGGGCATCGTAGGGATGGCACGGGGCGGGCATATCTCTATTTCTAGTAAAGGTGAGGAAAAATGTACAAAACGGATGAGACCGGGCCGGGAATTTTCCGCCGGCTCTTTTATATTTTTGTTCTTTGTGCACTCTGCCCGGTGTTTTTCCTGGCGTCTTGCGATGGAGGCGATTCGTCGGACGCATTGCCGGAGCCTGAGCCGACTGCGGAGCCTGTAAGGGCAGGCGGCGACACGAGTGTTTATAACCGCACTTCTTTTGCATTCGAGGTGCCGGCATCGAATCTTTCCGAGGAATCCCTGATCAAGCATCTAAACGGCGACATTACGTTCGGCGACGTTTTCGTGACGCCTCCCGCGCCGAGAAATCCGGGACTCGGACCGCTCTTCAACAATGTATCGTGCGAGTCATGCCACATTAAAGATGGGAGAGGGCAGCCTGTGTTCGGCAATACGGGTCTCAGGAGCCACGGGCTCATCAGGATTTCAGACCCGGAAGGAACGCCCCTTGTCCCAGGCGGTAACCGGCCGGTGGAAGGACTCGGTGAGCAGATACAGGACCACGCGACCTTCGGGTTTACACCCGAGGGCGAAGTCTTCCTCGACTGGGAGGAAGTACCCGGCACCTACCCCGACGGGACTCCGTATAGTCTTAGACGGCCCATAGTCGAAGTCATTCTCGCAAATGGCGAGCCACTGCCGGACCATATAGAAAGATCTCTCAGACTGCCGCCGCCGGTAATCGGCCTCGGTCTTCTCGAAGCCATATCGGAAGAGACCATACTCGAAAGAGCGGACCCCGACGACGCGGACGGAGACGGTATATCTGGGCGTCCGAACATGGTTTGGGACACCGTCACTTCAAATTTCGAGCTGGGGAGATTCGGGCATAAGGCTAGTTCTCATAGTCTGCGAGAACAGGCGGTGAAGGCATATTTCGAGGACATGGGGGTTACGAACCCGGACCTCCCGGGCGAAGACCCAGAGCCCGATATAGACGAAGAAACTGTCGAGCTCACGACGTTCTACACGCAGACGCTCGCCGTGCCGCTAAGGCTCGACACAGACGACCCCGATGTGCCGGCCGGAGAGCGCATCTTCAACGACATCGGATGCGAGCAGTGCCACAGGTCGGTCATAAGGACCGGAACACACGAGCTCCCGGAGCTAAGCGATCAGCTCATACAGCCCTTCACCGATCTCCTCCTCCATGATATGGGCGAGGGCTCGCCGACCACAGGCCGGACCACGAGGCAAACGGGATGGAATGGCGAACGCCGCCGCTCTGGGCTATAGGGCTTACGAAGACGGTCGCGGGAGTACAGAACTTCCTCCACGACGGGCGCGCAAGGACACTCGAGGAGGCGATACTCTGGCACGACGGCGAAGCACACAACGCCAAAGAACGCTTTATGAATCTAAATAAAACCGAGCGTGAAAAGCTCATCAAATTCTTAAACGCACTTTGAGGAAGGAATGTGAAGATGAAAAAGTTTATTCTCCAATCACTCTTTATCGCGATAGCGATATTTTTGGCGGCGGGCGATTTCGCCTACCCACAGCCCAGCCCAGCAGTAATGAAATACAGGAGCTCAAGGAAATGATAAAGCAGCTCCAGCTCGATAATGCGCGGAGAGTGGAAGAGATAGAGCAGCTGAAAAAAGATAACGCCGAGAAGATCGAGGCACTCGAAAAGAAGGTTGACGAGCTCTCCAGTGAAAAGCCGGTCATAGTGGAAGAAGCCGCCCCCGGAAAGCCCGCCGCGCCTGCGGCGCCCATAGCGCCCGGAGAGGCCACAGAGGAAGAAACCCTGAAAGCGGCCGAGGAAGAAGAGCGGGACGCCAGCGAGGAAGATTTCTTCGAGATGGTGAACAGGGGCGAAAAACCATATAAGAAACTCGTCGATGAGGGGCCGTTCCAGCTAACGTGGAGCGGATACGCCGATATCCTCTTTTCATGGTACGGCTATGGCCCGGACCAGACGCGGCCCGGAGTTCCGGCTCGGACGATAACAGGCTCGAATTCGACCTGACGCGGTTCGTCCTCGAGCTCGAGGGCGAGATGTACGCAGGGCTCGGCTTCGAGGCTGAGATAGAGTTCGAGCACGGCGGCACGGGCTCAACATTCGAAATAGAGTACGAGGAATTCGGCGAGTACGAGCAGGAAACCGAAAAAGGCGGAGAGGTTTACGTCGAAGAGCTCTACCTCTATAAAAAATTCGGCGATTGGGGGAAACTCAAGGCGGGCCGTTTTTACCTCGCATTCGGACTTATGTCGTTCCTCAGCAAGCCGACGGATTATCTCGCCGCGAGAAGGCCGAGTCGGAGACGATGGTTCTGCCGGCTGTATGGGACGAGATGGGCGCCAGCTTCCAGTACTACGCAACAGACAGCCTGAATCTTACGTTTCAGGTTGTAAACGGCTTGATTCTACAGGCTTCGGCTCGCTTAACTGGATACGCGGCGGACACCAGGGCAAATTCGAAACCATAAAGGCAACCGGGCTCGCGATGGTGGGCAGGATAGATTACAAGTTCCTCGACTACGGATTACTCATTGGCACGTCAGCCTATTACGGCTTCGACACATCGGCCAACAGGCCCAAAGACGACCTTCCCGACGTGGACGCGCCGATACTGCTGCTAGACGCTCACGCCATATTCAACTACGGGAGATGGCGCGGAAGCGACTCTTCGTGTGGGGGCATCTGTGGGATGCGGCCGAGGTATCGGAAAGAAACGCGAGGCTCTCGAACAATCTGGACGTTCCGAGGACAGCCGTTTCCGACAACGCGATCTCCGCGTGGGCCGAGCTCGGCTACAACATAAACACGTACGTTGGTCTCGACCATCTCCACCGTCTCGAGCCATTCTTCAGGATCGATTACTACGACACGATGTACGACCCGCGGAACGACCTCTTCGACAATCCGAGGTATGAAAGGACGGTGCTAACCGGAGGGCTGTCATATACATTCGCAAACGCAGTCTTCGTAAAGCTCGACTACGGATACAGGATGATCTCTGCAAGCGACCTCAACAACGAAAGCACGGTAGACCTAGCCTTCGGGTGGGTGTATTGATTTGACGACAACGAAACACATTAGGCCGGTCTGCACTTGCCGGCCTAATGGTGTAAACATGCGTCACAAACAATATGTGCTGAGAAATCAGATTCTACGAAGTTAATGATTCTAAAAGCCGGAAATCTCCAGGCTAATATCCGGCCTCAGCCGAGGGGTATGTCAGCCGATCCCTTTGATTTCTGATAAATGTCCGACATCTCATCGTAGGTTTTTTTGAGCTTCCCGACACGCTCGAGAAATCCCTGTCTGGTCGCCTCGTCACATTCTCCGATCATGTTCATGATGCTGTAACTTTTCCAGTAATAGTTCTCGTGCGCGTACTGACCATGATCGCACTTGAATACTTCCTTCAATATGCGCAGATCGTGAGGAATATTAAAGGAGTCCCGGGAATCGACATAGCTAAACAGGTAGTAAAAATTATCGTAACCGGACCAGGTTATGGCCGAGAGACAAAGGACACGGCTCGTGCGTCGCAAAGAAAATGCAGTCCTTCGGCGCGGGCCTCTCGTTTCTTGGCATCTCGTAGAGAGCTTTAATCGTGTGGACCTCACCGTGCCAGAGCGGGTTTTCGGTCTCTGTATTGGTAGACGCAATCACAAGGGACAGGTCGTCCTTCCTCAAAATCGCGGCCCCGAAGACCTTATTGCCTGCCCTGACCCCTGCCTGGGTTAGCGGAACGACATCCTTTTCAGTCACTTCCAACAGGCGGTCTATAATCCTGACATCCTGCTCTTTCATTTTGCACCTCCAAATATTTCATATCCATTCATTAATGAAAGCATGTATACGATTCTCTTTTTGGTCATTATGTGTCTTCCCGCTTTTGCAGTCATGTTTTTATCCTTCCCCGCCGGAAGACGGCTCAGGGTCACGGAGCCATCGACTGCAAATAAACCCTATCGCAAGGGTTACTATTAACGGAGTTAACGCCAGCTTGAAATCGTGTATGGCCGCCAGGTGCCCGGCGCGCCGGGCCTGATATAAGCGCACCGACCAGGTACTGCAACACCGCGCTCAGGAGGTAAGCGATAGCGGCCATAAGCCCGAACGCGCTCCCCCTGAAGCCCGGAAGGCACATGCTGGCCCACAAGCGGAAAGCCCATCACCGCGCCTCCGAAGAAAAAGCCCAGGAGTATGAGGATCAGAAAGGCTATCGCGGTCGAGGTATCGGGGCCGTATACCAAAAATGCGCCCATAAGGAGCATCCCGGCAATGTAGACCCTTGCGACAATAGCACGCCGCCCGATATAGTCCGAAATCCAACCCGCCAGGATCGCCCCGAACGCCCCGCCCAGAGGAAGGAGAGCGTTCATCGAAGCCGCCGTCTCGATCGAGTGCCCGTATGCAAGCTGGTCCGGAATATTCCATAAATTGGAAAAGGCCATCAGTACACCGAACCCGGCGCTGAAATATATAGTGCCGAGCCAAAACTGGGGAATCCTTACCACTCTATGCATACTGGCTGTAAATCCAATCTTCGGAACGCCTCCGGAGGATGCGCCGCCCCGCGCAGGCGCGGACCTGACAAAGAGGAACATCAAGACACCGATAGCCAGGGTTACGAAAGCCATACCCCTCATGACTATCCGAAAGCCTACGATCGCACCGGAAAGAGCCATGATCAAAACCAGCGCGGCAGTCACTATGTTGGCCGACATCTGCGTCACCCCAGACACGAAAGAAAACCGTTCCGGAGGAAACCACTTTCCCGCAAGATAAATCGCGCCGACATAGGAGGTGGAGAGACCAACGCCTATGAGCAGCTGCGCCGGGATGGCCGTTTTGAAGTCACTGACAACAGACAAAAGGAAAAGACCGCATGCCGCGATAATGGAAGATGCTGCAAGAGTAAGACGGGGCCCCAACGAATCCATAAAGCCCCCGGCTACAAGCTGCGCCGCACCATAGCTGATGAAAAACACCGAGCCAAGGAGCCCCAACTGAGCGGTGTCGAGGCTAAGCTGCTTTTGTATATCAGGCGAGAGAATGCCGAATAACACGGCGATCATTACACTCGCGATAAAGTAAATGTCGCTCGATCCCCAAACCAGTATCGAGCGAATGCTTCCTTTCGATTGATCGCGGTTATTCACCACACAGCCTTCGTTAAGTTGTCGAAGATTCTCATAATGAGGCTCCAAACCATACTAATCGCAAAAATAGCCCGAAACAGTCGCTGGATCAACGGAAGTCTTTACACATTTGACTCAACGTATTACGCCTTTTATCCCTCGATGACCAATACTATCATCAAAAATGATAATAAACCTCATTTCGGGCTCCTCTTACCGGAAATACGCCCCGGCTACAGCACCGTGCCCGCGCCGAATCCCAGAACGAGCGCATCGCTTATGTCGTGTCTACCATCGGGGTTTATCACGACCTGCACATCGGGGACGAAGTATAGCCACGGGGCAACTTGTATGCGGTAGTTAAGCTCCAGAACGGTCTCGCCATGCTGGGCTGTCTCTTCGTTGTTGCGCTCGAACTGCCTCAGGTCGCCGCTGTAATGCCCGTAAGCGAAATTGAACGCCAGGATATCGTCTGGGCGGCCCGGTATGGCGTCCTGATAACTCAAACCCCCTGCGGCCATGAAAGTAATAATGTTCCGGTCCTCTGGCGCGTAGCTTAAGGCGCCCCAGACTGAAAGACCTTCCGTGTATCCGCTGTTCTCGGAGTAGAGCATCTGCTCACCCATAATATAAAGACCCCATGTGCCCCTGGCATCCTGGTCGGTTTTAAGCTCCGTGAGCCTTTCATCGTCGTAATATCCGCCGGCTTTATATCTGCCCGGCAACCCCGGCGCACCGGTAAATTTGCCGACGATGTATCCGAATTCCGCGATCGTCAATGGACCCGCTCCCGACGGGATCGAAAAATTAAGACCGTGGTCGTCCGGATCCCGGAAATCTTCGTACACCATGTAAGAACCCGCTTGCACATACCAGTTTGTTCCGGGTTTAACCTTGAACCTCGCCCCCCAAACCGCCGAGGGGTAAGGGAAAAGATATGCTTTGACTAGCCGCGACAGGATTGCCGCAAATCCCCTGATTTATCGAAGTGCACACGAGCCGGAGTGTCGCGAAATCCTCCCCGTTATTATGCGCCCCATTACCAGCTCGGCCTTATTATCAAAAAGCTGCTGCCCGAAAGCCAGATGCACAAGCCGCACTGAGCTGTCTTTGTCACCCGTATCCAGTTGTACGGGAAACTGATTGCCTATGAAGTCAGGCGACAGGCTGCTGCCGGGATTTACAAACGTGAAGGATGCTACAACATACCCCGCTTCCAGTTTACGAGTCTCTCCAGGTCAAGGTATAGACCTGTGCTCAAATCGCCTTTCCATGAAACGCCCTGACGTTCTCCCCCCGCGGGATCAGCGGCGAACTGTCCGAAATACGCCGTAATCCATTGCACTCCGTGCTTTGCGAGCCTGTCCCTGAGGCCGCCCCAGCCGCCCGTCAATGCGCCGGTAGTACGCCATTTGCCCGAGAAAACGCCCCAGCCCTGATCCGGCGTCCACGTCGGTGGATGTAGCCATGGGGTAGCGGTTTCAGGACCCGCCGTATCCCATTTTTCCGGATCGTACACGCTGCTGTTAATCCAGGGATTAATTTGGGCAAAGGCGGGATAACCGAGTTGGGATATCAATCCTGCGAGCAGGACTGCATAGAATAATAGCCTCGACAGGCGCATACTCTAACCTCTGGGGATTCTTATTTAAGGGGAGTGCCCGGGACGCTGGCCCACCCTAAAACGTCACAGCAAGAGCTAGACTGATCGTTCACCCTCGCAGCCGATACTACACCGATATATTTTTGTTTCACGTGATTTCCCGAATGCTCCTTCATAATGCCATCTCTTATCCGTTTGACTGTAACGATTTTCAAAACCTGATCATGTTTAGAATTGATAAGCTGACTTAGAAGTTTGATAATTCCGGTCTACATCTCTTTCCACTATACTGCTACTTCATCCCCCGCTCAACCCTCAGCAATATGGAACAACGTAGATCCATGTTCCCATCCCTCGACATGAGATGTATTCGGTTGTAACGTAATCGACAATAATGTTCGGAACTTTTGAAGCAGCTAAAATTAAAACCTCCGGGGCTACCATCAATGTCGTCCATGGCGGCGAGGGCAGGCCGCTTCTCCTCCTGCATGGTTATCCCGAGACCCACGTCATGTGGCACCTGACGGCTCCAGAGCTGGCCAAACACTTCCACGTCGTGTGCATGGATCTCAGGGGCTACGGCGACAGCCTGAAACCCGAGTCTACTCCGGATCACTTTACGTATTCAAAGCGCGCCATGGCCGAAGACTGCGTGGAGGTGATGGAGGCGCTAGGCTTTAGGAGCTTCTACGTCGCCGGGCACGACAGGGGCGGCAGGGTTACGCACAGGATGTGCCTCGACCACCCGGACAGGGTGAAAGCCGCGTGCGTCATGGACATAGCGCCGACGCACACGATGTTCAAGACGGCCGACAAGAATTTCGCCGCCGGTTACTATCACTGGTTCTTCCTCATTCAGCCGGACGGGCTGCCCGAAAGGATGATAGGATGCGACCCGGAATATTATCTCAGGGAAAAGCTCAGAAGATGGAGCGCTCCCGGAGCGGTGTTCGACGAAGCTGCCGTCAGGAATACGTCCGGTGCTTCAGCGCGCCAGAGGCTATACATGCGAGCTGCGAGGATTACAGGGCGGCCGCGACGATCGACCTCGTCCATGACGAGGCAGACTTCGAAAAGAGGATCGAGTGCCCGCTGCTCGTCCTCTGGGGCGGGATGGGGTTCGTCCACAGGACCTACGACGTCCTCGCCACGTGGAGAGAGAAGGCCATTGACGTTAGAGGCGGGCCGCTCGACTGCGGGCACTTCCTTCCGGAAGAAAAACCGGAAGAGGTCACGGCCGAGCTACTTAAATTTTTCTCGTCGATCTAATCCTTGCCGCACATATTCTCCACGGTTACCCTTGAGCCCTGAAAAAGTGTTTTACCTAAAACACCGGCCGCGATCCGGCCCCGGATTAGACGAGGAGAAAATACGATGAACAAGAGAATAGCTATTCCACCCAACGGCGGCGACAGTTTCGATTTCGGCGGGCTCGGCGTGCACTGGAAGATAGAAGGTGAAGAAACGGGGAAAAGATTTTCGGTCGTGCATCACCCGCTTGCCCCACGAGCCCTGGCCGCACCGCTACACTATCACCACAACGAGGACGAATACTCTTACGTCGTCGAGGGCACACTCGGCGCGCTCCTGGGAGATGAGGTCGTGACCGCCGGCAAGGGCTCGTGGGTGCTGAAGCCGCGCGGGCAGTGGCACACGTTCTGGAATGCTGGCGATACGCCGTGCCTGATAATCGAGGTTATCTCCCCTGCGGGATTCGAGAACTATTTCCGCGAGGTGGCAGCAGCCTGGGGCGACCTCGGCAAATTCGCCGAGATAAATAAAAAGTACTCGCTCGACATGGACTTCGGCAGCGTGCCCGCCCTATGCGAGCGGTTCGGCCTCACGTTTCCCAGCCTCTGATCTGGGGCGGGAGGGGATTCGTCCGCAGGACCTACGACGTCCTCGCCACATGGAGAGAGAAGGCTCTCGACGTGAGAGGCGGGCGGCGCGACTGCGGGCGCTTCGTACCCGAAGAACAACCTGAAGCGGCGTGTGAAGAACCGAAATTCTTCTCATCGCTTCAGGCAAATTAATCCATCCTGGGACTAGCCAGAAAAAGTCTCCACCAAAAAACGACTTTTCGTAAATTTATCTAACGATAAATCAATATTCACGAGAATTCGGAAATCCTTACATTTATATCCATCACACCTAACACTCAATAATTTTTAGATATTTATCTAGAATCACGTCTTGGCACACCCATTGCACCTAAAGAGACAAACTAAATTTAAGGAGGTAGTAAAAATGCAGGAACATGCAAAATCATTAACTGTGGTAAACGGTATAGATACCGCACATGTAATGGAGGTCGTAAATCAAATAATAGACGATCCTTCAAAGGCAATGACGAGCTGGAGCGTTTCGACCGAGTGGAAGGGAGGCACCAGATCCGATACACATGTGAAGGGTTACGTGGTCGGCGGTGAGTTTGTAAAGAAGGACTTTACCCTGAGCGTCGACGAGCCGCTTGAGCTCGGGGGGACGAACCTGTTCGCCAACCCCCAGGAATATCTCCTATCCGCCCTGAACGCTTGTATGATTGTCGGATACGCAGCCGCGTGCGCGATGCACGGCATCGAGCTTGACGAGCTGAGAATAGAGACCGAGGGCGACATCGACCTTCGCGGCTTTCTCGGCATCGATCCGGACGTGGCACCGGGATATGAGGAGCTGAAGTACACAGTGCACATCAGGGGCAACGCGACTCCGGAAGAGTTCCAAAAGGTTCATGAGATTGTGTGCGCCACCTCACCAAACCGCTTTAACATTTCCAGGCCGATCAAGCTGAACACGAATCTGGTAGTCGAATGACTCAATAAAGCTTACGGGGTCGCGAAACCCGGCGCACGGGAAAGCGACCCCGTATTCGATACAGATAGATAATGTATGACGGAAAAGATATTTAATCAAAAGCTTACAGGAGATAAAAAATGGCAGTTAAATGTCCGATAGGATTCGACACGGAGTATCTGAGAGAAAGGGTATACGAGACCTACGACAGGGTCGCCCGTGAGCCCAATGGGGAGTTCCATTTTCACAGGGGTCCCGAGTACGCATCCGAATACCTTAAATACAATATGGACGAGTTGAGGGCGCTCCCCGAAGAGAGCACGGCCCGTTTTGCGGGCGTGGCCAATCCCAACAGGATAGGCGAGATCTTGCCGGGGGAGACGGTTCTCGACCATGCGTGCGGGGCCGGTATGGATCTTCTGCTGGCGGCAAAGCGAGTGGGCACGGGAGGAAAGGCGATAGGCGTCGATATGACGAAGGGGATGCGCGACTGCGCCGCGGCGGCCGCACGCATAGCCGGGCTGTCGCATTACGTGGATATCCGCGAGGGGGTATTCGAAGACCTTCCCGTGGAGGACGAGAGCGTGGACGTCGTCATATCGAACGGCGTCGCGAACCTCGCCCCCGATAAGGAAATAGTATTCAGGGAAATCCACCGTGTGCTTAAGCCCGGAGGAAGGCTATTCCTGGGCGATGTGGTGGTGCAGAGGGAGCTCAAGCCCGAAGCGAGGGAGAACCCCGACCTGTGGGCGGCCTGTATAGCGGGGGCGCTGACCGAAAAAGAGCTGCCTGAAATCGCCGGCGCATGCGGTTTTACGGACTGCCGTATAACCGAGCACTTCGACTGCTTTAAAAACACGTCGGCCGAGGTTAAGGTTTCGAAGGATCTATACGTCAAGGGGGTAAATTTCTTCGCGAGAAAGGCGTGAGTTCCTTATATATAAGGAAGAACGGATGACCCGGCGAAGGGGCGCGGCGTAGAGACTATTCCTCGCGCTTTATTCCGAGGGTCTTTATCCGCGAGCTGAGAGTGGTCGAAGGCACGCCGAGGAGACTCGCGGCCCCCTTTTCACCCGAAACGCGCCAGCCCGATTTCTCGAGGGCTGCGACTATGTTGCTCCTTTCGAGATCGAGAAGCTCCTTATGCGTGAGGACGCGCCTGTCTCCGGCGGCCTCGGGAGCCGTGGCTGTCAGGGCCGTCTTCAGGGGGCCCGCAGGGAGCGCGCTATCGAGGTTGAGCTCGCCCGCGCGTGAGGTAATTACGGCGCGCTCCATTACGTTCTGAAGCTCGCGCACGTTGCCGGGCCAGCCGTACGCCGTGAGCCTCTCTATCTGCTCGCCCGTGAGAGGGTTTACGGCCATCCCGATCTTGCGCGCGAACCTCTCCGAAAAAATGTTGGCGAGCTTTATTATGTCGCCGCCCCTTTCCCTGAGCGGAGGTATATCGAGCGGAAACACGCTCAGCCTGTAGTAAAGATCCTCGCGGAACTTTCCTTCCTTTACCATACGAAGGAGGTCTCTGTTCGTGGCCGCTATCACCCGGACGTCCACCTTGCGGGTCCCGGAGCTCCCGACCGGCTCGAACTCGCCCTCCTGGAGCACGCGTAAGAGCTTTGACTGGAGGCCGAGCTGGAGCTCGCCTATCTCGTCGAGGAAAATCGTTCCACCATCGGCGAGCGAGAATCTCCCCTCTCTCTTTCCGGTGGCGCCCGTGAAAGCGCCCTTCTCATGCCCGAAGAATTCGCTTTCGATGAGCCCGCCCGGAATGGCGGCACAGTTGACTCTGATGAGCGGCGAGTCGCTCCTTAAACTCTCGGCGTGTACGGCCCTGGCTATGAGCTCCTTGCCCGTTCCCGTCTCGCCCGTTATCAGCACCGTCGCGTCCGTCCTGGCCACCCTCGCTATGTTGTTTATTACTTCGCTCAAGGCCGGGGAGCTGCCTACGATCTCGCCGAAGTTTCTGAGCGAATTAATCTCTTCCTTAAGATAATCGGCTTTCTCGGAGAGGGTTTTTATGCGCCTTTCGGCTTCGAGCCTCTCCTCTATATTACGGAGAATCACGGTGTAGAACCTTTTCTTTTTCATCTCGAACTGGGAAACCGTGGCCTCGGCAGTGAAAGCGGCGCCGTCCGGGCACCGGGCCGACAACCCTCCCGCAACCCATAGAAACCGCCTACCTTCCGGGAGCACAGCGAGCTCGGAAATCATTCCCTTCAGCTTCCCGGCGCTTTCTTCGGAGAGGAAATCCAGGAAGCTTTTTCGTCTGCACTCGGATGTCCCGGTCCTGAACACACCCTCGGCCGCGGGATTCATCATGCTGACTTCGAGCATATTGTCGAGCTCGATGATGGCGTCCATAGCGCTGTCCACGAGGCGGGTCAGCTTTTCCTCCCTCTCGCGCACACCTGTCTCGGCGCGTAGTCTCTGGAGCTCCGCCGAAGCGCGGGCCGCGAATATCCTGAATATCGCTTCGACGCGGGATTCCTCGGGCATGGGTTTTGAATCGAGGACGGCCAGGTGACCTAGCACGTTGCCCTCGGGGTCGAGAAGCGGAACGCCCATGTAGCTCACAGCGCCCATGGGGGCGAGGTCGGGGTCGCCCGGGTAGAGATCGACGACATTGTCTTCGACGCGGAATATGGTCTTCCTGTCTATGACGACTTCGCACGGTGTGCCCGATATTTTATACTCGTATTCGTCCACCCAGCCATTGTCCAGGCGAAAGGCAAGGGAGCTCAGGCGCCCGGCCTCGGGCAGATATTCCGTCACCCATGCGCCCCTGGTCCCGAGCACGGCGGCGAGATTACCGACGAGCGCCTTAAAGAACCCCTCGCCCGTCTCGGCGGCGGTGCCCTCGACTATAAGACGTAGGGCTTTTTCTTCGTCCATGTCCTGCTGACCGGGCCCAGCATTAAGGCACATTCTTCTACCCCGTTTCTTAATTTATTACAGGCTCACAAAGGCCCCCGCGAATATAATAAAATGAACCGTATATCATTTCAAAGAAGGGACTTAACCGCACATCACAAAACTGGCATCCATGAGAAGCCCGGCGCATCTTACACCATTAGAGGTGTGCCCTGTTGAATAATCCTCTTTTCCCGGAAATATATCTAACAAGAGTGGGTCGAGCATGACAACCGATTCCATACAAAAAGCGAAGCAAAAATCGGCCGAGCCCGAGCCTGTCGCCATACCCGCCGCCGACGGCTTTACGATAAAGGGCTCCATGTGGCGGAACCCCGGGCCCAATTCAACGGACAGGCCCGTCGTCATAATAAACGCGGCTAACTCGGTAAGGAGCAGATACTATTCCCGCTTCGCGTCGTTTCTCTTCAGAAACGGCTTTGACGTAATCACTTACGATTACCGCGGCATCGGCGTTTCACGGCCGGCCAGTTTGAAAGGATTCGACGCCGGGTGGATAGACTGGGGCGAGCGGGATTTCGACGCAGTAATAAGGTTTGCGCTCGAGACATTCCCCGGCCAGCCGATAGACGTCGCCGCGCACAGCGTGGGCGGATTCCTCATTGGCTTTGCTGAATCGGGCCGCCATCTGAGGCGGATATTCACGATGGGGGCGCAGTACGCCTACTGGCGCGACTACGCGCCACGCGATCGCGCCAGGATGTTCGCGAAATGGCATGTGGCAATGCCGCTCGCGACGCACATTCTCGGATATTTTCCCGGAAAGAGATTCGGATGGTTAGAAGACACGCCCAAGGGGGTCGTCAAGGACTGGGCCCGCAGCCGCCCGCGCTTCGAGGACGTCCCGGGCGGAAGCTGGTCGGCGCGCCACCCCGACAAACGAGTATTCCTCGACAGGTTCGCCGCTGTCACGGCCCCTACCCTCGCCGTGAGCGTCACGGACGACGAGTTCGGCACCATACCGGCAGTGGAGCGGCTCCTATCATATTATGACGGAAGCGTACGCACGCACTTAAGGATCTCGCCCGAATCCATAGGCGAGCCTTCGATCGGACATTTCCCGTTTTTTAACAACAAGTTCGAAGAGAAGCTCTGGCGCATTCCGCTTGAATGGCTAAGGTCCGGGAAGGTTGCCGAAGACTGGCCCGGCAAGATTATAACACCCGAAGGCCGGGGCTGAGCCGGAATATATTTCAGATGCAGAATTTAAGGAATCGGCACGAAGCGGGAAGATCCCCCGCCCCGCGCGGAAAGGTAGTTTTATCTAGATCGAGCCGATAGGTGGCGACTGTATTTCAGTGCCTCTGCCCGAGCTGGGAGTCGAGAAGGAGGATCGCCGAGCTGTTGTCCCCGGCGAGCTTCAACTTGTCGAGGATCTCGGTCGCCGACTTTTCTTCCTCTACCTGCTCGTGTATGAACCACTGAAGCTCGACAGCCGTCGCGTGGTCGTTCTCGCCTAAGGCTTTTTCGTAGAGCTTGTTTATCATCCCTGTGACTTCCCTTTCGTGATCGAGGGCCTGCTGGAAGATATCCGTAAGCGATTTGAACTTCGACTGTGGCTTTTCGATCCCCTGGAGGACGACCTGCCCGTCCCTGTCGACGATGTAGTCGAAGAGCTTCATCGCATGCTGGAGCTCCTCCTGGCTCTGCTTCCTCAGCCACTTGGCAAACCCCGTCAAATTCTGCGCCTCGCAGTGAGCCGCCATCGAGAGATAGGTGTAAGAAGCGAAATATTCGTTTTTGATCTGATCGTTTAGGGCATCCTGAATTTCTTTACTCAGCATAATAGCCTCCTCGTATGGTTAATGTGTCGCAGCGCCTTCCGGCCTCTGCCCTTGTCACTAAAATTATGTCACAAAATGGGACCAAATACAAGTGATTATCAGGCGGAAATTATTACCAACTAGAATTTAATTCCAGGGACCTATGTAGTATAAGTGTTCAGAAATCCGTAATTTTAAACAAATACGGTGTACTTAGCGCCACTTTCTGGCAACGATATAATAAAAGCCTAAAAGCCCGCCTATGAGCCAGATAATGATCCCGAGGCCGAGCTTTCCCTGCAGGCCAAAAGATTCGGGAAGGGAATAAGCCGCAAAAAAGGAGACCGGGGTCCAGAGAACGAGGAATAAGATAATGGCGGTCATTGGGCCTCCGCCTTCCATTTTGGGTCATTTCCAATAATAATACTCGCAAAACCGGGACGAGGGGATACCGCTGCCCGCCCGAAGAATCTCTTAAGAAAATGACCGAAGCCGACGCGAAGGGCAAAAAGAGGGAAACTCTCAGCTGGTGTATGTACGACTGGGCGTATTCCGCCTTCGCCACCGTCGTTATATCCGCCGTCCTGCCCGTTTACTACAGCCAGGTCGCGGCCTCTAACCTCGAAAGCCACATCGCGACCGCCTACTGGGGATACACAACCGTTATCACCCTTTTCATAGCCGCCATACTCTCCCCGGTCATGGGAGCCATTGCCGACTACCCGGCATGAAAAAGCGCCTGCTGTTAATTTTCGCAGCGCTCGGAATATTCGCGACAGCCCTTCATTTCATAAAACCGGGGGACTGGCTCCTGGCTTCTGTTTTTCATTTTCGGGAACATAGGCTTTACAGTCTCGGAGGTCTTCTACAACTCGATGCTTCCCTACGTGGCCAAGCCCGGCGAGATGGACCGGGTGTCCATAAAGGGATACATATTCGGCTACACGGGCGGCGGCATCCTCCTTGCCATAGACATAGCCATGATCGAGCTCATGTCCGACAAGCTGCTCGCGACGAGGCTCGTTTCTCACCGTATCTATCTGGTGGGCCGTCTTTACTATCCCGCTCATTCTTAACGTGAAGGAGCCTCGGTGGGCGGAAAGGTCAAAGCGGCGCGAACCTATTGACCGCCGGCTTTAAGCGGCTAGCCGAGACCTTCAGGGAGCTAAGGAATACAGGAGCTCGCCCTGTTCTCGCGGCATTCTGGGTATACAACGACGGCATAGGGACGATAATCAAGATGGCGACGATCTACGGCGCCGAGATAGGGATAAGCCAGACGGCGCTCATCGGGGCGCTCTGATGACGCAGTTCGTCGGCATACCGTTCTCCTTCGCATTCGCGGCTCGCGCTATCGGCATCGAAGAATTCGATACTTCCGGGCTCGCCGTGTGTACACGGGGATTTCGATAGGCGGGTACTTCATGGAGAACGCCGCACTTCTGATACTCGCGTTTCGTGGGGACCGTTCAGGGGGAACGCAGGCATTAAGCCGCTCGATGTTCGGCTCGATGCTCCCAAAGGACAAGACTGCAGAGTTCTTCGGGTTTTACGGCATGAGCTCGAAGTTCGCCGGCATCGTCGGGCCGCTCGTATTCGCCGTCGTCTCACAGTAGACTCAATAGCCTGTTTCGCCTTTAGTATATTCTCTCTCTGATAGCGTTCTTCATCATAGGGGCCGTGATGCTCTCGCGCGTAGACGTCGAAAAGGGTATCCGTGCGGCCGGGGAATAGAATATATCCACAGATCCGGACGCCCGGGGGACATGAAGATATCCACAGACCGGACCCGGGCAAGGTACGAAAATTCTCTTTTTCTTCCAGTCTCTTGCGCCCGACGGGACGAATATCCACACCCGAGAACCATACGGATACGGCCACTCGTCACTGTATAGTGTAAATACACGTATCGATTTAGTATTTTTATGTAACTTACTGTAATAACTGGATAAAAAATAAACTTGACAATGTCTTTAGGCATCTGTTAGGATGTACCGCACGGATTAGGGCGGCCAATTCACACACAAACCAGCACTACGATTTGTCCACAGGCTGTTGATGGATTGTGGATAAATTGCCTTTTTTAAGATGGAGGAATGATAGCAATTGGCCACTAAACGTACGCCCCTTAAACATAATCTGAGAACGATCTTCAACAGGCAGAAAGACGAGGGAAAAGGGCTTGAGCAGTTTATGAGCAAGTCCATACGCCCGGGAAACCCCACCAGAATACAGCGGCCGAAAACTCAGGCCAGGGAACGTGGGAAAGTGTCCTGGAAAGGATACAGAAAAAATCGAACCCCCAGGTCTTCTTCTGGTTCGCGCCTTTAAAGCCCGTCTCCGAAACCGAGGGCTCTATTACCCTCGCCGCCAACAGCGAATTCGACAGGGACTGGATAAACAACCACTACCTCGATTTCATAAGCGATACGATAAACGAGGTATGTGGAAAGCGGCTCGAGGTTTCCTGTCGTCGCCGCCCACGAGAGGCCGCATGCCGCTCCCGAAAAGAAGGACAGGACGAGCACAGTAAAGACCAGAAGGAAACGAAGGCTTCTAAGCTCTTCACAGGAGTTCTGAACCCGAATTACACGTTCGACAGGTTTATAGTAGGGCCGAGTAACCAGTTCGCCCACGCCGCGTCCACGGCAGTCGCCAGGAAGCCAGGAGAGGCGTATAACCCACTCTTCATATACGGTATGTCGGGCTCGGAAAGACGCACCTTATAAACGCGATAGGGAATCACATAATAAAATCGACGTCCAACATGGCGCGTGTGCTGTATCTCGGCGGAACATTTTACGAATCAGGTTATAAACAGCATCAAATCGAAATCAAGGAGTTCAGGAACTGCCACAGGTTCGGCTGCGACGTTTTGCTCATAGACGACATACAGTTCATCGCCGGAAAGGAGAGCACGCAAGAAGAGTTCTTCCACACGTTCAACACGCTCTACGAATCGAAAAGCAGATAGTCCTTTCGAGCGACAAGTCGCCAAAGGACATGTCGTATCTAGAGGAGAGGCTGAGGTCCAGATTCGAATGGGGCCTCATCACCGACATACAGCCGCCCGAGACCGAAACCTGCATAGCGATCATAAAGAACAAGGCAGAATCCGAAGGGACGGCGCTTCCCAACGAGGTCGCACTTTATCTGGCGCAGAACACTACCTCCAACATACGCGAGCTCGAAGGGACTCTCACGAACATCATGGCCCATGCGAAGCTCCTTAACACCGAGATATCGCTAGACCTCGCAAAGGAAGTGCTCAAGAATATTTTAAAGCAGCACGACAGGAAGTTCCTCAGCATAGAGAGCATACAAAAGGAAGTGGCCGGTTACCATGGCCTGAGGGTACAGGACTTAAAATCGGCGAAGAAGCAGAAGAACATTTCGGTACCGAGGCAGATCGCAATGTATCTCGCCAGGAGATACACGCTTCCTATCCGGAGATAGGGAGAAGTTCGGCGGAAAGGACCACTCGACCGTAATACACGCCGTCAAGAAAATCGAGAGCACACTCGGAAAGGACCCCGCGCTCGAGAACGCGGTGAAGGCGCTTTGCAGAAGGATAGAGGGCCTCACAGGCGGATAGACAGTGGAAAAGCCTGTGAATGAAATTGTGGATAAAAACAGGTTTTGAGTTTTTAGCCCGTTCCTGTGGATGAATGTTGATAACCCGCTTTTTTAATCAACAGGGTTACAAACACTGAAAATCTTGTGTTTTGAGCCGGATGGGATACATTTCCACATTCTCACAGGGCCTACTATTACTACTACTGAGAATATAGAATATTGTTTTAAAAACTAGCAGGAGCAGAGACCATGAAATTCAAGACTCGGGTAGAAGACTTCGCAGTAAAGCTCGGTCTCGTCCAGGGCATTTCCGAGAGACGGGCTACCATGCCTGTACTGTCGCACGTTTTGCTTAACGTCGCGAAAAACAGGATAGGGATTTCCGCGACCGACCTCGAAACGACCATGAGCACCTGGTCTACGGCGGAGGTTTTAAAGGAGGGTGCGCTGGCAGTGCCGGCGAGGAAGCTCTACGAGATTGTAAAGGAGCTCGAAGGCGGGGACATCGAGGTCGAGGAGATAGGAAACCACTGGATAGAAATAAGGACCTCTTCGGCTGTCTTCAAGATAGCGGGTCTTCCAAGCGACGATTTTCCGATAATACCCGAGCTACACTCTGACCATCTCTTCTCCGTAGAAAGCTCTCTTTTGGAGGAGATGATTTCAAAGACCATATTCGCGGTTTCCCCAGACGAGCTCAGGCGCAATCTCGCCGGCATATATTTCGAGGAGGCGGGGAGCAAGAGCCTGAGGCTGGTGGCGACGGACGGACACAGGCTTTCCCTCGTCGAGAAGAACATAGACAGCAGGGTTAAGTTCGAAAAAGGGTTTGTGGTTCCCAAGAAGGGCGTTGCCGAGCTTAGAAAGGTGCTCAAGCTTACGGATAAGGTGAGGATAGGTGTTGGAGACAGCTTCTTTATGGCCGAGGGCGAGGATATAGTCCTCGTGGCGAGGCTCATAGACGCAGACTTCCCTGACTATAAGCAGGTGACGCCGGAAGTGACGAAGGCTACGCTCACGCTTAAGAAAGGGGAGTTCCTGAGCGCCTTAAAGCGTGTGTCGATTCTTTCTTCCGAAAAGACCCGGAGCGTTAAGTTCGTCATAGACAAGGACGGGATGACGCTCATCTCCGTTTCGCCAGAAGTCGGAGAGGCTAAGGAGAAGGTTTCCGTAGAATATTCCGGCGAGCCGATGGAGCTCGGATTCAATTCGAGGTATCTAATGGACGTCCTCGAAGTTGTGGCCGAGGAGAAGGTTCAGATGGGCCTCATTGACGAGCTAAGCCCTGCAGTGTTGAGGCCGGAGGGAGAAGAGGTGTACCTCTCCGTCATAATGCCTATGAGGGTCTGATAGAGGCCCCGGAGCGCGCTCAGACACATTGCAAGATGTTGTCTGGCGCGTTAATGGCTCGGGGCGCGTCTTTTACGTGAATCCGTCTCGGTACTTTCATCCTTCACAAAATTTTGCGTAGGTCTTCGGGGTCCGCAGGCGGTATACTTTTACCTGTAGCCGAATGTTAGACCTCGTCTTTCCCAAAACCTGTCCGGGATGCGATTCCGCGATCGATAAAAACGAAAATCTGTGCGGGGATTGTCTCTCCGGCATAACCTTTATAAGCGGCTTGTCCTCGTGCGCCCGCTGCGGTATCCCGTTCGGGTTTTATGAGAGTAAAAGGGACGGCGAGGGGAGAGGAAACGATGGACATCTATGCGGAAGGTGCCTTAAGGAATCCTATAGTTTTTCGAATGCCCGCTCTATAGCTTTATATGACGGTAAACTTATAGATATAATCTACGGATTTAAGTACCGTGGGAATCCCGGGCTCGGCGATTTTCTTTCAGGGCTCCTGGCGGACGGCATGCCTTACGGCGCGGACTACGTGGATGTAATCGTCCCGGTTCCTCTGCACATAAACAAGCTCCGGTCGAGGGAGTACAACCAGTCGGCCGTCCTTGCAAAGAATCTCGCAAAGAGCATCGGAGTGAAGCACGACCTTTTTGGTCTAAAGAAGATAAGGGATACGATGCCTCAGTTCGAGATTCAAAAGGAAGAGGCGAGGCGGAAGAATGTAAAGGGGGCGTTTTCGGTTACGGACCCGGGCGCCTTTTCCGGAAAGTCCGTTCTTGTTGTGGACGACGTTTTCACGACGGGCTCGACGACGGACGAATGCGCGCTGGCGCTTTTGAGAGCGGGCGCTTCGGAAGTCAGGGTTTTAACGGTGGCCAGGGCGAGGTGGGCATAAATTCATTTGACTTTAAAGGGGCCTTACTTTAAATTTAAAGCGGTAGATTAAGTAATTTACTTAAACATGTACGGAAGATTTGCAGGACTGGATATCGGGAAGAAGGAAGTTAGGATTGCCTTAATTAACAGAGGGTTAAGAGAGGTACAGCTCCTTCAGACCATACGCGCCGAAATAGGCGGCGACCCGACCGGGTTGCAAGAGAACTCCATAGGCAATGTATTCAGGGAATATTCCCTTCCGAGGGGCGACGTAGCCGTCTCGCTTACGGACGATCCGGTTTCGGTAAGGGTGATGAGGTTTCCCTTTTCCGATCCGAAGAAGATAGACCAGGTTTACGAATTCGAGCTCGAAAACATCTCGACGTTCGAGCCCCAGGAAAAGATACATACATACCATCTTATAAAGAATGCCTCAGGGGGCGAGGCCCTCGTCTGCGTCTTCGAAAAAGAGGACGTGGAGGGTATGCTTGGGCGCCTTAACGAAGAAGGCATTGACCCAAAGGTTCTGACCTACACGCCAGCGGCCTTCGGATCGCTGGCTGATATAGTCGAGGGGCAGAGGCCGCTCGTATTGGTCGATATCGGCGAGCGGGAAATCAGCTTTACGCTCTTTGACGATTCGGGCTTTAAGCGCGGGAGGTCTTCGACGAGGGCGATTGCGCTCTTTATGGAGAACCTGGGCGAGTCGGGCGGCGGCGGCGAAGAAGACAAGTTCGGATTTTCGAAGGGGAAGCCGGAGAGCGCCGAAAGCGCCCTCATGAAAGAGGCCCTTTCGCCGATCATAGGCGAGATTAAAAAGACCGTTCAGTTTTTCGAAAACGAGACGAAGGACAAGGTAAAGACGATACTCGTTTCGGGTTCGATGTCGCGTATACAGGGGCTCACCGAGCTTTTGAAAAAAGAGATCGGAAGGGACGTGAAGAAGCTCTTCATACCGGATCTCGGCGTCGATAACTCGCCCCTTTATGCGAAGGCCTATGCGCTTGCGCTTTACGGCAGCTCTTACAAGGGCGGGTATCTCAATTTCAGAAAAGACCAGTTTAAGTACCAGGGCGCGGACCGCGAGCTCCGGAAGGTGTTTATGGTGCCGGCGGTTCTGTTCGTCGTCTTAGTTGCTTTACTATTGTATAACATGACGTCCAGGTATTTCGAGCTTAAGGATCAGGTGAGCATGCTAGAGGCGCAGGTGGCCCGGGAGGTGAAGGAAACCTTCCCCGACGTTCAGACTATACCGCGTCCGGCCGAGTACATGCAGTCCGAGGTTTCGAAGGTGAGGGAGAGGCTCAGCATGATAGAGGGCGTCGAGGGAGCGAGCACCCCGCTCGAGATTCTGAGAAATATTTCAGACAGTCTCCCGAATGGAATGAGTCTTAGGGTGAACGATATAAAGATAGAAGGAAATAACGGCGTAAAGGTGCAGGGGATATGCGATTCGTATCAGGAAGTGGCCGAGATTGAGGAGGCTCTATCCAAGTCCGGCAAATTCGAATCCGTAATCAGGAATCAGACGGGTAACGCCGTCGACGGGAAAACGAAGTTCGAGATATCCCTCGTTCTCAAACGCGAGACATAATCATGGAATTAGGCTCTTTAACCAAAAGCATTAACAATGCGGTGAGGTCCGCCCGCGAGAGGCTGGCGCAGATTTCCTCGACGGAGCGCGACAGAAGGGCTGTAATAATAGGCGCGGCGGGGCTCTGCCTACTCATTCTTTATATAGTGTTTCACTCGATTTCTTCGGGTACGGACAGGCTTGAGAAAAGGGTTACCCAGCTCGAAACGGAGCTCGGGAGGATACAGGAACTGAAGACCGAATACGAAGATTCAGAGAAGAAGATAGCGGTTCTTTCCAGCAAGATAAAGGAAGAAAACGAGCCGCTTATATCTATTGTCGAGCAGATACTCCTTTCGGAGAATCTCGACAGAAAGAACTTTTCGATAAGGGACGTTAACCTCAGGACCTCGGACTCGGAAGATTTTTACGAGGAGAGGAGCATAGACGTCGAGCTCAAGAATATCTCGCTCAAGGATCTTGTGGACGTGCTGTACAAGATTCAGAACGCGCCGTCGTTTCTTAAGGTGTCGAACCTTAACCTGAGCACGAAATTCGACAGATCCGACTCCCTTACCGTAAAGCTCCGGGTCTCGACGTTCCGGTTTAAAGAGGTAACCTGAAATGAAAGAAAAACTTAAAAAATATAAACACATAAAGCCCGTATCTTACACGCTCTTCTTTTTGTTCGTATTCACGCTGTTTTTAATCATGACCTTTCCGGGCGACGTAATAAAGAAGCGCATAATCGCCGAGATAGAAAGCAATACTCCGTACAAGGCCGACATTCAGAACGTAAAGGTTTCGCCGCTTTTGAAGGTGAACATGGAGGGAGTAAGGCTTTCGAGAGCAAACTCCGTTTTCCTCGAGCTGGACAGCCTCGACCTCAGCCCCTCGCCGCTTTCGATTTTCTCCGATAACCCGAAGGTTCCGTTCACGGCAAAGCTCTGGGGCGGTGAGGTAAGCGGAAGTCTCCGGATCAATAAAACGACCGGCCATGTAAGCGAGATCGACGCGACGCTAAAGAGCGTGAGAATAAACTCCGTCCCGTCGCTCTTTTCCGAGGAGGCTGATGAATCCATCAGCCTGGGCGGCGTGATCGACGGTAAGATTAACCTCGTTATGACCCCTCCGGCGAGCGGGGACATACAGTTCGAGATAGTGGGGCTCAAGCTCGAAAACGTGAAGCTAAAGGGCATCACGCTTCCGAGCCTTACGGACCTCACGTCCATGTTCAAGGGCACCGTGGAAGGCGACATGACCAGGATAGATCAGTTCAGTATCGCCGGCGCGGATATAGACCTCGACATTACGGGCACGACGCCCCTTCCCTGGGAGATACAGAACGGCGGGGTAATAGATATCGGCTACAGCCTTCAGATGAAGGGCGGGCAGATGGCGAAGTATAAGGGGCTCCTGTCGCCCTACCTTGCGACGCAGAGGGACGGAAGCCTCGGCGGAAAGATACTCGGCACCGTCGCGAACCCGAGGTTCGAGAAGGGCTCCATAACCAGATTCTGATACTCCTGTCACGTGTCTCTTGACCGCTTCCGGAAGAGATGCCGAATATGAATGAAAGAGAGTTTGAAAAAGAGCTTCTGGCCGATGGGTTCTCCGGGATATTCGTCCACTGGGACGGCCCGGGCGCCCGCTACCCCGACCATACGCACGGCGGCATTACCGCCCACGTAGTTCTCGAAGGCGAGATAACGATTACGAGCGAGGGTGAGACTGTCACCTATGGACCGGGAGAAAGATTCGACGTCCCCGCCGGCGCCGTCCATTCGGCTGTTATAGGCCCCTCGGGTTGCCGGTATATGATAGGGGAAAAGTAGCGCCGGGCTCCAGCCGCCTGCATAACCCCGCTCTCCTTTACGCTGATTCACCGTTTCAGGATATATTCCCCTGTTCTCACTATTTCTCCCGGCCGGGATTTCGCGCCGGACGCTTCCTTCATAAAGAGGCTTTGTGCTATTATTCTCGGAGGAGGTGACCATTATGCGAATAAGGGCTTTGGTTACAGGGGCTACGCTTTTTGCCGTTCTTTGCGTTGCCTGGACGCTCCCGCTTTGCGCCGAAAAAAAGGCCGAGCCGGAACAGGAGATGAAGATACAAGGGCTCGGATTCGACCAGCTCATGCAGACGCCCGTCGTCCTTTTGGCGAACGAAAAGAAGGAGACAATGCTCCCCATATGGATAGGACTCTGCGAGGCGAGGTCGATAGAAATCGGCTTGTCCGGCGTGGTGCCTCCGCGCCCGCTTACATACGACATGGTGGCCGCGGTCGTGAGGTCGATGAACGCAGAGGTGAAGAGGATAGTAATCACTGATCTGAGAGACCAGGTCTATTACGCGCAGATAGAGATGTCGGTCGGTGGGAAGCTGTCGCGAATAGATGCGCGCCCGAGCGACGCCATTGCGCTTGCCGCCCGCATGGAATCCCCCATATTCGTTAGAAACGCGGTTCTCGAAAAGGCCTTGCTTATCGAATCGGACGTGGTTCAGAGGGAGCTTTGAGGATTCCCGCCGTGCGCGACAGCATCGGGCCGGGGTTCTCTTCTCTTTACGGACAAGGCCTTATTGACATATATTTTTACTCTCGCTATCATTCTCATCAAACCGCATTAATCGATCGATAATGGGCTCCTCTGAAGATCTCCGCAAATTAAGAAAAAAGATAGACGATCTCGACAACGATATACTCACGCTCTTGAACAAGCGCGCCGAGGTCGCTCTCGGCATAAGGGAGCACAAGAAGGAGAACTTCGTCGGGGTTTACGATCCCAAGAGGGAAAAAGAGATTGAAAAAAAGCTGAGGCAGTTAAATAACGGCCCCCTTTCGGACGATTCGGTCCTCAGCGTTTACAGGGAGATAATCTCCGCATGCCGTGCGCTTCAGTATCCGCTAAGGGTGTCGTACCTGGGCCCTGAGGGGAGCTTCACACACCAGGCAGCCTATAACGAATTCGGCGGCTCGGCGGAGCTCGTCCCCGCCGGGAGCTTCGATGAAATATTCGACGAGGTCGAAACGGGCCGGGCGTCCGTGGGCGTCGTGCCCGTGGAAAATTCGAGCGAAGGCTCCGTGGGCACTGTGCTCGATCTCCTTTCGGCGTCGAGTCTTACGGTTTCGGCCGAGCTATTCGAGAAGATAAATCATTTTCTACTTTCGAAGTCAGACAAGCTGAGCGGCGTCAAAGTCGTCGCGTCCCATCCGCAGGCGCTGGCCCAGTCGAAAAAGTGGATAAGTAAAAAACTGCCCGACGCGAAGATAAGGGAAACGTCGAGCACGGCCGAAGCGGCGCGGCTCGCTTCGCGAAGTAAAGATATAGGCGCTGTTGCCGGGCTCCATTCGGCTTCCATCTACAAGCTCAATATTCTCGGAAAGAACATCGCCGACAGTAAGCGCAACACGACCAGATTTTTCGTAATCGGCCGCCATATGAGCCCACCCTCCGGGGATGACAGGACGTCCATAGTTTTTTCCCTCAAAGATAAGCCCGGCGAGCTCCAGAAGGTTTTCTTCCAGCCCTTCGCCGACGCAGGCGTAAACCTTACCAAGATTGAATCGCGGCCCTCGAAGGAAAACCCCTGGGAGTACCTCTTCTTTGTCGATTTTAAGGGGCACCGTGACGAAAAGCTTATCGAGAAACTCCTGGCGAAGCTCGCGGCCAGCAGCATTTACCTGAAGGTGCTTGGCTCCTATCCGGTCGGCGACTCGAAAAGATAGAGCTGCCAGCACCGTAGCCGCCCCGGAATATTTCCTGGCAGGACAACCTGCGGATTTCCCTGGATTTACACCTTATTATATGGGACGAGATCGTCGGGGGATGTCTGGTAGCTGTAGGGAAGGCTTATGCTGAACTTGCTTCCCGTGCCTTCTTCGCTCTGAACGTCGATTTTTCCGCCGTGCATTAACACAATGTGCTTTACAATGCTGAGGCCGAGGCCCGTACCCCCGAGATTCCGGGATCGAGTTTTGTCCACTCTGTAAAATCTCTCGAATATTCTCGGAAGATGCTCCTTCGGTATGCCTATTCCGGTGTCCTCGATTTCCGTCAGCACAGCACCGCCCGAAGACGATACCCTGATGGCTATCTTGCCGCCCTCCGGTGTGTACTTGACCGCGTTGTCTATCAGATTTATGAACATCTGCTCGAGAAGAAACCTGTTCGCTTTTATTCGGTTTGAGTCTTTGTCCATGCAGAGCGACACATCGAGACCCTTTTCGGCGGCCGCGGACCTGAGCGCCTCGAGTGAGGATCTTATAATTTCGTTTATATTGATCTCCTCGACATCGGCATCGACAGCGCCCCCGAAGGCGGTATCCCTGCTTTCGACCTCGGACAGCACGAGCAGGTCCGACACTATATTTATGAGCCTGTCCGTATGGCGCTTTATAATCCCGAGGAAATGTTCCCTGTCCTCCGGGCTTTCGTACGCCTCCTCTTCGAGTGTTTCCGAGTATCCCTTTATGGCGGTGAGCGGGGTTCTTAGCTCGTGGGATACGTTTGCAATGAAATCGGCCTTTATCTTTTCGAGCCTCTTGAAGTCGGTGATGTCGAACATGACCACAATAATGCTGCGGTCCGGGGAATCGAGCGGTATGACATTCACGAAGTAATGCTTTTCGTCGGGGTATAGATAGAAAATCTCTTTACTGTCGGGCGCCCTTTTTTCGAGGACCCCCTCGACGAGCCTCGTGAGCTCACGGTTCCGTATTATCTCCCAGAAAGGCTTTTTCCCGGGCTCTTCCTTGAGACTGAACATATTCCGGAGGGCCTTATTGATTATAATGACGTTGCCGTCACTGGATATTACCATGACCCCCTCGCTCATAGCGCCGAGAACCGCTTCGAGCTGGTTCTTCTCGCGGGAGAGTTCCTTGAAGAGCCCGCTCAGATTGCGGGCCATCTTGTCGAGGGCGCCCGTTATGCGGGACGCCTCGTCCCCATTACCGGCGACGGGGATAGCGACGTCAAGGTTCCCCCTGGCAAGCTCTTCCGAGATGCTTATGATCCCCGACAGCGGACGCATGGTTCTTTTGGTAACAATGAAGAATAGAAGCGCGGCGATCGCCGCAAGCAGCGCGCCGATGTAGACGATGCGTTTCTCGGCCGGGGCGGGCTTACCCCATATCGAGTCGAGCGGCAGCGCCGTTCTGACGGCGGCTATCGTGTTTCCCGCGCCGTCATTCACGGGAACGGCAAGGTAATACATGTCGCTTTCTAGCTCGCTGCTATAACGCCGGCTTTTACCGATCCTTCCCGACAGTGCTTCCCTGACCTCGGGGCTCTCGGAATAGCTCTCCTGTGGACGGGTGATCTTATGCGAATCCCCGAGGGCGTTTCCGCGCCGGTCTATGACCGTTACCCTCATGTCGGTCCTGCCCCCGAGATTTTTTAAAAGGGAGTCAACATCGACCTGTCTTCCCTCTTCGACTGCGGGCCTTAATGTTTCGCCCACGACTTTTGCCGACGTCATGAGCATTTCCCCCGTGACCGATTCGTCATAGCTCCTGAGCTCGCCGATGACGAGGAACACGAACAGGGAGATTGTTATGAGGATTATTAAAACGGAGGCAAGGAATTGTTTCCAGAATATGCTCAATAGCCGCCTACTCTTCTAGTTTATACCCGATGCTTCTTACGGTTTTTATAAGGTTCCCCGCAGTGCCGAGCTTTTCCCTGAGGTTCTTTATGTGAACGTCGATCGTCCTGTCGTACACCAGCTTGTCGTCGCCCCAGAGCCTCTTTTTCTTAAGAAGCTGGTCCCTTGTAAATACCCTTCCCTTACCGCTTGCCAGGACTTCGAGTATCTTGAATTCAGTGGTGGTGAGGAGGACCTTTTCGTTGTCCACCGATACCTCGTATTTCTCGGTGTTGATGGCGAGCGGCCCGATTTTTATCTCATCGTCCTCGGAATCCCTCGCGCTCGTCCTTCTGAGCACGGTCTTCACCCTGGCGACGAGCTCGCGCGGGCTGAAGGGCTTTACTATGTAATCGTCGGCTCCTAGCTCGAGCCCCACCACGACGTCCGCCTCGGACGCCTTGGCCGTCAGCATTATTATCGGCACCGACGCGGTGCTCGCCTTATTTTTAAGAATCCTGCAGATCTCGAGGCCGTCTATACCCGGAAGCATTATGTCGAGGACCGCCAGATCCGGGACGACGGAATTCACGTAGGAAAGAAAATCCCTCCCGTTGTGGAACTCCTTGACCTGGAATCCCTCTCTTTTCAGATGATGCCCTACGAGCTTGACTATGTCCTCTTCGTCGTCTACTACCGTTATAAGTTTTTCAGTCATTCAACCTAACCTGTATTAAGTATATAGGAAATTTTACCTTTAGAATAAACGATAACGCCCGCCGTTCAATGATTCCCCAAGTCCGTTAACCGTATCTTAACATCGATTTCACATCATATTAACCCGGCTCTTTTATCTTGATAGTCCAAATTCTTGTAAAGGAGGAAGTGCGAGATGAAAACTCTAGCGAAGCTGCTATTCGCCGCTGCGCTCGTTTTACCGCTCTTTGTGACAGACGCGGCAGCGCAGTCGACCAAGCAGCAGATTGAGGAATTACAGGAGCAGATACGGCAGTTGCAGATTCAGAACCAGCAGCAGATCCAGCAGCTCCAGCAGCAGGTACAGACGTTACAGAATGCTCAACAGCAGTCGGACCAGACGCTTTCTCAAATCAATCAGAAACAGGTTGAGTCGGAAGACGCATGGTACAACAAGTTTATGGCCAAGTATGACAGCGGTTTCGTCTTTGAATCGACCGATAAAGCGGGGATGCCGTTCAAGATGAAATTCGGCATACTCGCCCAGATACAGGGTTATGTAGATGATACGGACGATGAGAATGTAGCGACAAACTTTCGTCTCAGAAGGCTTGAGCTATCGTGGTCTGGTATCGCGTTCGCACCCTGGTTTTATTATAAGTTCATGATTGACCCAGCCAGCAGCCAGCTGATGAAGGATATGTATTTCACAGCTCAGTATGTGAATACGATCGGTCCCAGGATAGGGCAGTGGAAGGTTCCTTTCAACAAGAAGAGCTGCAGTCATCTTCGGCCCTCCAGCTTGTTGAAAGATCTATTGTTAACGAGCAATTTTCACTTGAGAGGGATCGCGGTTTCACGCTCCAGGGCGCCCTCGGAGCACATAATAATTTTTCATATGCCGTGGGCATATTTAACGGGGACGGTATAAATGGGACCAGCGTCGATTCGAACATGCTCTATGTCGGCAGGATTCAGCTGGGCCTGGGCGGAGACGGCGATGACAAGTTCGATGCGAACGGCACATATGCAACAGCGAAAGATTACGGTCTTACCCCCAATTTCGCCAAGGCTCCTACTTTCGTAATAGGCGCCGGCGGCTCTACGTTACCGGGTCTTAATTGTGATGTAAAAGAGCCCAACGGGGGCGCTTGCGACAGGATAGCCGCCCTGGAAATGGGGACGGATGTTGACTTTAGCCAGATAACCGGCGACATCATGTTCAAGATGCCGTGGTTCAACATAGAGGGTGAGTACGACGGCAGATGGCTAAATCCGTCCACCGGCGGTCAGGGTACTGCTTACGATCAGGGCTTTAGGGTACAGGCTGGTGTGTTCCTTCTTCCGAAGACATTTGAATTCGCGGCAAGGTACGCATATATCGACTATGATACGAGCGGCAGCGTAGTACCTCCGGGCGTCAGCCTCGAAAGCTCGCAGTGGGAATTAACGCCGGGCGTCAACTATTACCTTTCCAAATCTCACAAATGGAAGGTTCAGCTAAGCTACTCGTTTATAAGGAATGAATACACTCAGAACGCTCCCGATATAGACGAGAACATCGTCAGGGCGCAGGTACAGGCCAACTTCTAATCCGGTCGGGTACTGATGGGTAAACGAATAATGACAAAATAGATCATCTCCCTTTAGTTCAGTCCGAGACCTCCAAAACCCGCTGCCGGGTGCAAGCTCCGGTAGCGGGTTTTTTATTGCCCCATCTGCATCTATTATTAAGGTAAACATAGAGCCGTAGTGAATTAGCAGGCGGAAAAATCCCGGTGTAGCCCGGGATGGGCTCGCGTGTGGTGTGAAAAAGGTGTGAGTTGGGGAAAATGTAGAGGAGGAGTTTCCGACTAGCCGGCAGCCGCGCCCGAGCAGCATCGATATAAGGCTGCCCTTTACTTCGTAAGGCATCCTGCTTCTTTCGAGACCTTTGACGGTTTTCTCTATATCGTACTTCACCCGTCTTATCGAAGCCTCGCCGTCCTCGATCACCGCGTAAGATGCGCGGGGGGTCGTTATCCTAGGCTGACCGACGGAGCCGGGTTCAGAACGGCAGTGTCGCCGAAGCTCCTTATATAAGGTTTGTGGGAATGGCCGACGAGTATGAACTTCCGGCATGAGACGGGGTCTGTTGTTTCCTTCCCGCGCTCGAGGATCGGAAGGGTCTCAGGGTCGGGCCTGTGGGCAAGCTCGAAGTCCATCCCGTCCAGGGATATCCTCTCTTCGAGTGGGAGCCTTCTCAGGAATCTACCTCTCCGCTCGAAAGCAGACCCTCGCCCCATTCACGGGATACGTTCGAAATCCTTTCCATATCGCCGCCTGGAGAAGCGCCAATCCCGAAGGCCATTGCATGGTCGTGCTCGCCCCTCACCCCCAGAAGCGCATCCTGGCCGACTCCATAAGGAAGTCGATGCACTTTCGCGGGTCCGAGCCGAAATCCACCACATCGCCCAGGAAAATAAGGGCGTCGTAGCTCTCCCGAGCCAATATGGCTTCGGTGGCGTACCAATTTGCGTGTATATCCGACATTATAAGTATCTTCATAGTATTTAAAAGGTATAGCGCCATTGTTAAGCCAGAATCAATGTAAGGTTAAGGCGGTGTTTGTGCCGGGCTGTTAAAAGACTGTAGTGTTTACATTAAGGATGTTGTATAATCCTATTACGGTTATGGAGAATTTTATGATTTTTGCAAATTTGAGCTAGATTTTTAGACAAAGTGTGATACAATGTCTAAATCGGAGAGAAGATGAAGAAAGCTTGCACAAGGGAGCCTCAAAAAACCCCTTGACAAAATTACGTGATTTATATAAAGTAAGCTCAGAACTTTAAAACTAAATCAAAGGAGGTAAGGAGAGATGAGTAAAGCCAAATGGCTTTTTATGTTTTTATTGGCTCTATCTATGGCCGCGCCTACGTTCGCCGTTGAACTCACACTGGGCGGCTTTCCGAGCTACATGCGTACCAGGGCTCGTTATATTGGAAACGCCACGTTTATATCGGCGTTGAGCAACGGTAACGCACAGGCGCTCGGATTTACTAACAACAAAGACGAGATATTCTTCGTAGACACGAGTCTGCGTTTAACTCCTCAGTTGGTGCTCAACGATGCAGTAACGATCGGGCCCAGTTCAACGTCTTTGACAACAACATCTGGGGCGGTTCAACTTCGGAGCTACTCGGTGGACGTAACACTGTAGTAAACTCCAGCCTTTCGTTCAGCGACAGGTTCCGTGGAGCAATACTGACCGGACCTAACGCAATAGACGATCCGGGATTCTTTAACGTGAGGATGCTACATGCTGATATCGTGCTTCCTCATAACCTCGGTTTCGTAAGGATTGGACGTCAGCCATTTGACTGGGGTCTCGGTATTCTTGCCAACGGCGGCTGGGATCCGTACAGCGACCTCGGTTTCGTAGTAGACAGGTTCCTCTATCTTAAATCTTTCTCTGCTGGTTCCTCGTCTATTACCTTTGTCTTGGTTTCGGATATTTTCTCAGGGAAACAGCGTAGTTACCGGTCAGGGTAACGGTTACGATATCGCGGCTGCGGCTCTTATCTTCAACAACCCGAACGTCGCAGGCGGTAACCTCACCGTCGGTGGTTATGTATTCCCGTACATACATCAGAACAACGTCAACACTTTCCCGACCAGCGGAACGGATGCGGGTGTTCCACCCAACGCCGGCGCTGCGTCTGGTATAGTTAACCTCGATCGTTTAACCCTCTATTCCGGTTTGATCGACTATAAGACGGATCTCTGGAGACTCGTTGGTGAAATCCAGGGTGCTTTCGGTAAGATCAAGATTGATGGCGTTCCGGGTAGCATAGACGTTGATTCGTCGAACATTATCTGGGCGGCCCGCGCGGAAGTTTATCCGGGATGGCCACTTAAGATGGTTGCGGCGGAGTTCGGCTGGGCGAAGGGTGACGACCTCGGAACCGGTTCTACCGAGGGTGGTGTTATATTCTTCAACCCTGCTTACAACATCGACAACCTTCTCTTTAAGCACATGATACCTAACATCTACCAGGTAGAGAGCAGCGTTTACAACGCTTACTATGCCAGGATATGGGGTACCGTGAAGCTTATAGACGAGCTTTCCTTCACACCGCAGGTTCTCGTAGCGTTTAACGAAGAAACCAGCAATCCGTATCCGGGTGTAAGCAACCTCGACACCTACATGGGTACTGAAGTTGAAGGTACGCTTACTTGGCACGTACATCCGGGTGTCAGCCTCGACGTAATCGGTGGCATAGTTTTCGCAGGAAGCAGTCTGGATACGCTCCTCGAAGCTCAGGCGCTGAATACGCTCGCAGCTAATGACGTTTCCCCTGACAGGGTAAACTACAATGAGACCCCTTGGACGGTTCAGGGCAGGCTGATGATCTTCATCGATCAGTTCTTCAAATAGAAACAACACATCGCAGTTGAGATGAAGTAACATCTCTCTTCGGTGTTACAAAATTAAACCCCTTCTCCCGCAGCAGCGGGAGAAGGGGTTTTTTCTTTGTATATAGTCTGTGCCCGTAAGATAAGTTCTGTGATTTGAAATAGACTACTTAAAGCCTTGAAAGTGCCCTTTCGATCATGGCCCGCATGGTTTCGAGCGACTGACAACCATGAACCGGGAAGCTCCCGAGTATGAAGGTAGGAACACCGAGGACAGTGTATTTTGCGGCCTCTCTTTCGTTTGACTCGACAGCACCGCGCATCGTCCTTCTTTCGAGCGAATCGCTTAACCCTTTGCGTTCTATACCAGCCCGCTCGCCTATCGAGAGGAGGACCTCCGGTTTTCCGATGTTAAGCCCTTCCACAAAGTAAGCCTCGTAGACCGCGTAGTGGAAAGCCTCGAAGCGCCCGACAGTCTTTGCAAACTCCGAGGCTTCGAGTGCGAGTCTGGAGTTCGCCGCAAACCCGGGTGACCTGATTTCTATGCCTTCCTCTAGGGCGGATTCCCCCAACGTCTCCCTCACAATCAGGCTTTTGACGGACCGGCCTCTCTTTGCGCCTTCGGGCGGGAACTCCGGGTGAATCTCTATACCTTTCCATTGGGTGGAGAGCTCGAATTCCGCGGAGAGCAGAGCGAGCCTCCGGGAGGCGATATAGCAGAAGGGGCAGTTATAGTCGTAGAATACGGTAACGTTCATTCTTTCGGAATTATAGATTCTGTGGGCCAGGGCGTCAAAGTGGATGACGCGAATTAATATGGCTCAAGCGAGCGCGCCTCTTGCTATAGAGGAGAGCGTAGAGACAGTTGTCAGGTGCGTTATAGAATGGCTCTGAACGATTCGGAGAGACTTGAATCGGTAGGAGTTATGCGGCGGTTAGTGTCTGGGTGTATAAAGGGGACTTGGAAGAGGGCAGTAAGATGGGGAAACTAGCTCTGGAAATACCGGCGGGCTCGGATTGCCCCGAACCTGCCGGTTAGAATTTATTCTGGAATCGATCAATGTTTGAAGTGCCTTACGCCGGTGAATACCATTGCAATGCCGTGCTCGTCCGCGGCGGCGACCATCTCGCTGTCCCTTATCGAACCCCGGGCTGTGCTATGGCGGTAATCCCGGCCTTGGCGGCCTCGTCTATACCGTCCCTGAACGGGAAGAAGGCATCGAAGCGAGGACGGCGCCCTGGGTCGGGATCGCGGCCTTCATGGTCGCGATCTTCACCGAGTCAACCCTGCTCATCTGGCCGGCACCAATACCCACCGTCTGCCCCTTACGGGCGAAGACTATGGCGTTCGACTTTACGTGCTTACAGACCTTCCAGGCGAACTTGAGGGCCTCTAGCTCCTCGTCCGTAGGCTGGCGCTGCGTCTCTACCTTCATATTACGGAAATCGTTTTCGACGCCTGTGTCCCTGTCCTGTATGAGGGCACCGCCCACTACTTTCTTGAAATCGAGCCCAGGCTTCACATGGCCGTCGAGAGCAGGGGACTTCATTACGCGAAGGTTGCCCTTGCTCGCAAGCACCTGTAGCGCTTTGTCAGAATAGCCCGGAGCGATTACGACTTCGAGGAACATGTTGGCGAGCTCAGAGGCCGGGACCTCGTCTACTTCCCTGTTAAACGCCACGATGCCGCCGAAGGCGCTGACCGGGTCGCACTCCTTGGCCTTAAGGAAGGCCCCCACGAGGCTCTCGTCCGTCGCAACGCCGCAGGGGTTATTGTGCTTCACTATGACGCACGCCGTTTCGGTGAAGTCCTTGACCGCCTCGAACGCGGCGTCCGTGTCATATATGTTATTGAGCGAAAGCTCCTTTCCCTGTATCTGCTCCGAATTGGAAACGCACGGCTCCTCGAGGCCCGTCATGACATAGAAAGAGCCTTCCTGGTGCGGGTTTTCGCCGTATCTCAGCTTCATCTTCTTTTCGAGGTGGAGCGTCATGCTCGATGGGAACTTGCCGAAGCTGCCATCGGCCTCTATCGCGCCCAGATAGTTCGAGATGGCGGCGTCGTACCTGGCTATGTAGGAAAAAGCCTTTACGGCGAGCCTGAAGTTCGTCTCGGGCGTGATGCCGCCCTTATTCTTCTTGAGCTCTTTTAGGATGTCTTTATAGTCCTCGGGGTGTGTTACGATAGACGTGAAGTGATAGTTCTTAGCGGCGGCCCTCAGCATGGTCGGCCCGCCGATGTCGATGTTCTCTATGGCCTCGGCGAGCGAAACGCCGCTCTTCTTGATTACCTCTTCGAACGGATAGAGGTTGACGACCACCATATCGATCGGCTCGATGTTGTTTTCCTTCATCTGGCCTATATGAACCTCGTCGTTCCTGAGGGCGAGTATGCCGCCGTGGATTACCGGGTGGAGGGTTTTGACCCTGCCCCCGAGTATTTCGGGGAAGCCGGTGAATTCCGAGATGTCCTTCACCTCGACACCGCCGTCACGTAGCCATTTCGCGGTCCCGCCGGTGGAGAGTATCTCCACGTCGTAGTCCTGGAGGCCCTTTGCAAAGTTGCTTATGCCCTCCTTGTCGGAAACGCTTATTATGACTCTCCGTATCTTGTTCATCAGTTATGACTCCTTGCTAGAGTAATTTGTCCGGGGTGCTGCCCGGCAGTCCGTCTCGAACCGTGGAATATTGTCATTCCTGGAGGGCGGCTGAAAACCTATATTGTAGCGGAATGGCGGTAAATTCCAATAGAGAGGGGTATCTGTACGTTCCCGGTCCGCCAGCGGCCATTTTGTGATTCACCCGATTGTTACGTATAATCTTTTCAATCTGCCCGATGGGGGTTAGAATTTATCCAGTATTATCAATCGGTTTAATTCGGTAAAAGGATTGTCGGGAGACCGTCGTTATGCGGAATCAGAAAACCTTGAGCTTCAGAGTTGGTCTATTCGTACTAATAACCATAAGCCTCTTTGTGCTTATCCTATTCTTTCTTTCGGGCGAGCAGCGCTTCTTCGAGAAGAGCTATACGCTGACTACTACCTTCGCGAATACGGCGGGCCTCATAAAAGGCGCGGCGGTCAGGCTATCGGGCGTGCGGATAGGGGCGGTAACTGACATAGACTTCGCCGAGAATCCCCTGGACGACAAGGCCATCAACGTCATCATGAAGGTAAACAAGGATGGTATGGAAAGGCTGAACCCCGACGCCAAGGCGACGATAAGAACCGAAGGTCTTTTAGGCGATAAGTATATAGAGATAATCCCCGGCATGCAGCCCCCGCTTGCAAAGCTACCGGACACTTTAGCGATCGAAAGCCAGACGCCCATCGAGTTCTCCAGCATAATCGGACAGTCGGGCGACCTTCTCTCCAACATTATCAGCATTTCGGAGAGCCTCGATAAAATAGTAAAGGCGTTCGGGCAAAAGGAGAATATAGAAAACATCAACCAGACCATACTTTCCGTAAGGCGGAGCTCCGAGGCCATTCAGAAAAACCTCGAAGCTATAGAGCACAATGACGGTATATTGAACGCGATGATCTACGGCGAGAAAGACTCTTCGGGCAAGAAGATAGACGAGAACGCCATAGTAAAGCTCAACAGGGCGGTATCCAAGCTCGACAAGCTCATCAACGAGATAAATACCGGCGACGGTGCGCTCCACGATCTCATTTACAATGAAGAACTATCGGGCGACATAAACAACACCTTCGCCAACATCCAAACCGCGACGGCAGGCCTTAACGGAGAGGACGGGGTTATAACCGAGCTCAAGGAAACCATGACGAACTTCAAGGAGATCTCCGAGATGCTAAGGGGCGGCGAGGGAACGCTGGGCGCGCTTCTCATAGACCCGAGCGTCTACGACAGCTTGAAGGGGCTCCTCGGCGAAGCGGAGAGGAGCAGGTTCGTCCGTGCAGCGGTCAGGTATTACATAGAGCAGGGTAAGGAAAATAACGATTCGGATAGCGGTAAAGATTCTTCCGCGCCGAATTAACGACCTCCGGCAACATCTCCATCAGGATTTATTTACCCGGCATCCCGGCCTGAACAAAGCTGGCCGATACAGTACCCCTCAAAGCCTCGACGTCGCGGGCGGGCGGGCGCCGAACATCCTCGTATATTCCCGGCTGAAATGTGAAGGGCTTTTATAACCGACGCGGTGCGCGGCGTTCTCGGCGTTTAGACCCTCGGAAAGCATGATGCGCCTCGCTTCGAGGAGGCGGAGATGCTTCTGGTATTGGAGCGGGCTCATGGCGGTCATTTCCTTGAAATGATAATGAAACGAAGAGGGCTCATGTATGCAAGCCCCGCCATATCCTCTATCGCATTGCCCTCGAGACGTCCTCCTTAATGGTCTGAATCACCTTCGCAATACGCTCCGCATGGCTGCCGTTGACGGCGATCTGCGCGATTCTTTGTCCCTGAGCCCCGCTGAGGAGCCTGTAGCATATCTCGCGCATTATCATCGGCGCTACGAGGGGAACGTCCCCGGGCGTCGAGAAGCCTGACGAGCCTTAAGACGGCGTCGGTCAGTGTGCCGTCGAGCTTATCGACGAAAAGGCCGCGCGCGATGACTTCTCCCGTGGGCGTCGGCCCCGGCCCATTTGGGTAATTAGCTCGCTGATATGATTGGGATCGATGTCGATCTGGAGAGAAAGATATGGCCTTTCGGGCGAGGCCTCGGTAACCTGACCCGTCGCGGGGAGGTTGACCGACACCACGAGATACTCCGAGGGCTCGTAGCGGTATATCTCGCCTTCGAGCATGACTTCCTTTTTCCCCTGTACGATGACGCAGAATGACGGGCTGTAGACTACCGGCATCTTCATGCTAGGGCTTGACGACTTTATGCACCAGACGCCGGGTATGGCGGTGTCGTGGATGCCGTCTTCCCTGGAGTATCTGTCAATTAATTCTATAAGCTCTTTACGCTGAAGTTCGTTCATAGGCCCGGTTTCTTTCCCATGTCTGCAGAGTTGATTGTACCAGTTTACAGAAAGAGTATAAGACGGTTGGAGGATTAGGCAATAATAAGGGAGTTCGGGTATTCAGAAAATACGCGACGCCGGTAGACTGAATCTTATCAGGAAACAAAAACTCGTAAACAAAAAGAGGAGGCAGTAATGAGCAGAAACATTGATAAGGTTATCGCGATCACAGGCGCAAGCAGCGGCATAGGCGAAGCCACGGCGCGGCTTCTCGCCGAAGAAGGCGCGAAGGTCGTCCTCGGCGCGCGCCGCACGGAGAAGCTCGGCATAGCGAATGATATACGGGAAAAGGGCGGAACGGCGGAGTTCAAAGCGCTTGACGTCAGGAACCGCGAGGACGTTGCCGCATTCGTCGGCTTCGCCAGGATAAATTCGGGCGTCTCGACGTTATATTCAACAACGCAGGAGTCATGCCTCTTTCGCCTATGAGCGCGCTCAAGACGGACGAATGGGACAATATGATAGACGTCCAACATACGCGGGGTTTAAACGGCATTGCGGCTGCGCTTCCGGTTATGGAGGCACAGGGAGGCGGGCACATCATAAACAACGCCTCGATAGGCGCGCACGTGGTCGTGCCCACAGGCGCCGTTTACTGCGGGACGAAGTACGCGGTGTGGGCGATTTCGGAGGGGCTTCGCCAGGAGTCGAAAAACGTGCGCGTCACTATCATATCGCCGGGCGTAATCGAAACCGAGCTCGGCTCGGACATCACGGACGACACCGCGAAAGATGCACTCGAAGAATTCAGGAAGATATCGCTTACGCCCGAGGCGATTGCAGGAGCGGTGCTTTACGCGGTGTCTCAGCCGGATAACGTGGACGTGAACGAAGTTATCGTTCGCCCGACCGCGAGCGCTTTTTAAGGGATAATTAATATAAAGTCGAAATCAGCCAGAGGAGGCAGCAATGAAAATCGCAATCGTAACCGGCGGGAGCAGGGGCCTCGGAAAGAGCATGTGTCTTCATATCGCCGACAAGGGGCACGACGTCCTTCTGACCTACCGCAGCAATAAGGGCGAGGCGGATGCCGTCGTCTCCGAGATTCGAAACAAGGGCCGGAAGGCCGCTGCTCTTCAGCTGGACGTCGGAGACTCGGCTCGTTCGGCTCTTTCGCCGAATCCGTGAAAACCGTTCTGTCGGACGTCTCAGGGGCCGCGACAGCTTCGATTTCCTAGTCAATAACGCGGGGATAGGGATAAGCGCACCTATAACTGAGACGACGGAGGAGCAGTTCGGCACCCTCTATAACATTCATCTAAGGGCGTCTTCTTCCTGACGCAGAAGCTGCTCCCCCTCATGGCGGACGGCGGGAGCATCGTGAACGTGTCCACGGGACTCGCGCGCTTTTCGCTCCCGGGCTACGCGGCCTATGCGTCGATGAAGGGGGCGATAGAGGTTCTCACCCGCTATATGGCAAAAGAGCTCGGGCCCAGGGGAATCAGGGCCAACGTAATCGCGCCCGGCGCGATAGAAACGGATTTTGACGGCGGCGCCGTCAGGGACAACGAGCAGATCAATGAATTCATCGCCTCGCAAACCGCCCTCGGAAGGGTGGGGCTTCCGGACGACATAGGGAGCGCCGTCGCGGCGCTTCTTTCTGACGACACACGCTGGATAAGCGGGCAACGCGTCGAAGTCTCAGGCGGTATGTTCTTATAATGAGGAAAACGGCAGGGCTGCCGCATGAGGCAGCCTGCCTCGATTGAAAGATTGCTCAGGCCAAGACTTGAAAGTCGGCGATGATCGGTCTTGGCAAGATCCAGAGCTCCCTCAAGTTCTCCAGGGGGATTATTATCTATTTTGCAGTATTCGGCTAGACATCTTTCTTCACACTATAAACAATTACATACAGCTATGCATATGGAAGTATGGAGCTTAGGCGCTTTGGTTTCCGAGCTTTGGAAACTATATAAAATCAGCACATACTAAAATGAAACATCGGGGGATATTATGAGAAACGGATTAGTACAAATCGCAGTACTCTCATGCCTGTTTTTACTTATAGGCTGCGCCAAACCTCAGGGCAACACACCTCAACAGAAAAGGAATTCGTCAATGAAATGGCGGATGCAACCCTTGCCCAGCTGTACGAAACGAATCCGGAAGCCCAATCCGTAATCGATAATGCCGTGGGCTATGGAGTGTTCAGCGACGTAAACACACAACTGTTGTATTTTGGCACGGGCAACGGATACGGCGTAGTAACAGATAACTCGGACGGATACAAGACTTATATGAGAATGGGCGAGGCAAGCGCGGGGCTTGGAGTTGCGTTAAAGGATTTTCGCGAGGTCATTGTTTTTAACGATCAGGGTGCCTTCACCTCCTTCGTGACGGAAGGCTGGAATTTCGGAGCACAAGGAGGAGCGGAAGCCGCGTATCAAGGATCCGGGGCCGGGTCTACTGGCGAAGTTCCTCTCGATTCGGCCATCCTGGTCTATCAGATAACCGAATCCGGCGTAGCCTTAAGAGCAGAATATGAGCGCATCGAAGTATTGGATAGACAATGATTTGAATACTTTCTAGCTCGATGGACTTGCTGGCGGCGCTTTGTAAAATGCAAAAAATGTGAACTTTATCGGGTGCAAGTACAATGGAAATATAATCATTAGCGCTATCCGCATGCGGGTAGTCGGAGCTACCCATCTACGAAGGTACCGATGAATTACTTCCGGGTTATGGCAATTCAACTGATTATATGCTTATGAAGGGTCTCGGAAGGGGACTCGCCATAAAGGCTTTATATTCGACCGAGAATCTGCCGAAGTGCCAGAAGTGCCACCTTGCGGCAATGTCGGAAACCGAAGTTCTCCTGGGATCCGAATCGATCAGCTCTCTCCGTGCTTTTGCATATCTCGCCAGGCGCAGGTACTTGATCGGGCTAATGCCATAAAATTCCTGGAATAAGCGGTAGAGAGTTCTCAGTTTCACATTCAAGGCTCTACAAAGATCGAGTACGTGAATAGGTTGATAGGAATTGGCTTTGAGAAAGTCTATCGATTCCTTGATGATTAATTCATGGGACTTGTTTGTCTTATCTTTTAATGCAGTTTCCGTCCTGGAGGTATTCGCCAGCAACAGTGCCTGAGAATTAAGGAGCGATAACTCCATACCTTTGAGAATGTCCGGATTCTTGAATATACCGGGATCGGTTTGGGTTAGCTCGTTTATTTCTTTTATGATCATGTATTGCGAATCGAGATAAATCTGCTTCCGGCTTTGAAAGCATGAAGATTTTCCCGATCTCGAATCTGTTTCGAGGCAGTCTATAAAAGCATCCTCAAGATAATCCGATTTAAATGTTATATATGCCCAGCTGCATGGGCCTTTGTTTACAGCCATGTGGTCCGAATTTTTGCCGTAGTGCATGAAAACTTCCGTACAAAGGTTATAACCATTGCAGGTGGTTGGAAAATCCACATTCATCTTGAATATCAGACTGTCCCTGTCTTTATCGGTGGTGGCGTTCGAGATACACGCCGCACCATATTCGCCTATTTGTAAATCTATATTGTCAAAAGAGATAACGGTCAGTTTAGAAGGGGATTGAGACTTCTCGGTCTGTATGAGCTCTATATCAGCATGTTTCAAATAATGAGACAGCTCATCGACTTCCTCTGTTAGAAGTGTCTTGAATGGAACGGATGAAGGAGTAGTTGTTTCCGAGGCGCTCATACGTTCGTAGATATTGAGATGTCTAAATTTTAAGGTGTTGCAATATTCGGATAGACATCGAATTTTATTACAAATTATAATCAATATAAATTCAGAAGGATAGGCTGGGCAAGGCATCGAATTGGTTAAAGGTCCGTTCTAGATGCTTATACGTAATTACGCGCTTTCGGACGGGGCGATAAAGGCGCTGAAGGATCCATATGCTGCGGAGTTTTTGACGAAGATAGAGCCTGCCCCATGACCGTGGTTTGTGGTAGAATTGGCGAAGCGAATTTCCCGAGCTTCACAGGGGGGCGGCTGAGGCAGCCTGCCTTCCTTAACAGAGTGTGAATTTCCTGCTTTGCATTATGTCCGTGACTTTTGTTTACGCTTTTCGATTAGGTGTTTCCGCATTGGCGCGGCCGGGAGTGGAACAAAATAGTTGCGTAAGCGACAAGCGGTTAAAGATTTTGCTGTGACCAAATTCCTAAAAGAGGGTGCGGGATATGAATATCAGAGTAACTCACGTCATATTGTTTTTTGTATTGTGTCTGGGTGTTGTTTTTCAGCCGGGTTGTGCAAAGCCCAAAGGGAATACCCCGGAGGAAAAGAGGGCTTTTGTCGATCAAATGGCAAAAGATACGTTAGCCCAGTTGTACGCAAGGGTACCGCAGGCAAGATCATTGGTTAAAAAATCGGTGGGTTACGGGGTGTTCAGCAACATTAACACTCAGCTCATGTTCTTTGGAACAGGGAACGGGTACGGCGTGGTCACCGATAACGCAGACGGATTCAAGACTTATATGAGGATGGGCGAAGGCGGTGTCGGGCTTGGTGTCGCGCTGACGGACTTTCGTGAGGTGATAATATTCAACAGCAAGAGTGCGTATAAAGAATTCGTGACGGAAGGCTGGAATTTCGGCGCCAAGGGAGAGGCCGTGGCAAAGTATGACGGGTCCGGCGGAGACGCGTCCGGGCAGGTTCCCCTGGACTCGGAGATCCTGGTTTATGAAATCACGAAATCGGGGATAGCGCTAAGGGCAAATTTCAGCGCCGCCAAATATTGGCTCGACGGCGATTTGAATAAATACTGAACCAGGGATATACAGCCGACCCCAAAGGGCCCAAGGGTCTTTGAATTTTAGATCCGGGCCATGGCTTAATCATTTGGAAGAGGAGCTTAAAGAATGGAGCGGGCGACGGGATTCGAACCCGCGACCCTAAGCTTGGGAAGCTTATGCTCTACCAACTGAGCTACACCCGCGCCAATGAGAAATCTATTATAACCTTGGGTGGTTGTCAACAAATTTCCACCCGGGATTCCGGGAAGGTAAATCCTGCCTTTTCACCCATCATATTCCGCCGGGAAATTCGCACGGTTTGTTTCGGAAGGCGGCTGTGTTACGCTTAATTCACACCTCGCCGTATTTCTCACTTGACCCGAAATTAACGGCGAGGCGAAGGTCTCCGGAATGGCAGATTCCCCCATATTCATAGTAGGCTGCCCCAGGAGCGGCACGAAGCTTATAAGAGACCTCCTGCGCTCTCATTCGCACATCACGTTTCCGCCGGAATCTCATTTCATCCCGCAATTATACAAGCTGTATGGGAATCCCCGGGACGAAGATGACGCCGTTAAGATCGCGGCGGCCATACTCGACATTCACTGGGTGAAAGGATTCGGGCTCTCCCTGACCCCGTCTTCGTTCTCGGGCTGCCGGAGCTATGGAGAGATAGTCTCCGCGATATTCGGAGAGTGGGCCCGGGTGGAAGGTAAGCCGCGCTGGGGAGACAAAACCCCGCAGTACGTAACAGACATCCCGGCGCTCGTCGAGATATTCCCGTCCTGCAAGATAATACATATATACCGCGACGGTAGGGACGTCGCCCTCTCCCTCATGAACACATGGTTCGGGCCGGGAAATGTATATTCGGCCGCCGGTGAGTGGAAGCAGATGACAGAGAAGGGGCGTCGCGACGGCCGGAAGGCTGGCCCCGGGAGATATTTCGAGCTCAGGTACGAGACGCTTCTCGAAAGTCCCAGGGAGGCGATGGAAGAGGTATGCGAATTCATCGGCGAGCCTTTTACCGAGGCGGTTTTAACGCCCAACTTTATTAAAAGCGAGCTCAAAAGGTCCGGCATGTATGGGACGAAGAGAAGCATATTGAAGGGCAACCACGGCAAATGGAGGAATCAGATGCCTGAGGCCGACCGCGCTGTATTCGAATCGATAGCAGGGGATTTGCTCGACGAACTGGGGTACGAAACGGAGGGGAGGGCACGAAGCATAGCCGCTCATGAGAAACTCTTTTGGACGGCGCAGGATTACTGCCATTTTATCTGGAAGCGGAGAAGCAAGATAGCGGCGAGCGGATGGCTCAAGGGCGAGCTTTTCATCAGGTGGGCCAATATTGTCGGCGCTTCCAAACCGAAAGACAGGCAATAAATTTCAGCCCGGTGTTAATAAGTCGGGGACGGCGGGATATAATAGAACCGTGGCTGAATCCAGAAAGACAGGGCACCTTCTTACAGAGCGCGTAAATCCCCGGACGGAAAAGCTCGACGAGCTTCCGGCGCTCGGGATAGTCGAATCGATCATCTCCGAAGACGGCACTATAGTTTCGGCGATCGAAAAGGAAAAAGAAAATATCGCGCGCGCCGTGGAGCTCATCACCGAAAGGCTCGGACGGGGAGGCCGCCTCGTTTTTATCGGCGCAGGCACGAGCGGCCGGCTCGGAGTCATCGAAGCGGCGGAGTGCCCGCCCACGTTCGGCACGGATCCCGACATGATACTCGGGATAATAGCCGGCGGCCGGAAGGCCGTGTGGAAGTCGGCCGAGGGGGCGGAGGATTCCTCCGAGGAAGCGCGAAAGAAACTCGAACGAATAAACCTTAGAAAGAAAGACGTACTCGTCGGCATAGCCGCGAGCGGCGGCACGCCGTTCGTAGAGGGCGGGCTCGACTACGCGCGGAAAAAGGGCAGCGGCCGCATACTCGTCACGTGTAACCCGGTCGAAACCACGGTGCCTGACGTCGTGATATCCGTACTCGTCGGCCCCGAGGTGATTACGGGCTCCACGCGAATGAAGGCCGGGACGGCGACGAAGATGGTGCTCAACATGCTTACGACGGCCTCGATGGTAAGGCTCGGAAAGACACACGGGAATCTCATGGTGGATGTGAGGCCGGGGTCTGCCAAGCTCCGGGACAGGGCGAAGCGGCTCGTCATGCTGATAACGGGCGTCGGTGAGGAAAGGGCGGAAGAGCTCCTCCGCGGCTCGAAGTGGGACGTAAAGGCAGCCATAGTAATGGAGATAAAAAACACGGACTACAGGAAAGCGAGTAAGCTCTTAAAGGAGCACGGGGGGTTCCTACGGTCCGTAATAGGGCAGGCACGAAAATGATAAAAGACCTGATGCTGCTATTTAGAAAGAAGGAGAGGGTCGTGATAGGACTCATCTCGGGGACGTCCATGGACGGCATAGACGCCGCCCTCGTAAAGATCAAAGGCAAAGGCGCCGGTGCTGAAATCGAGCTCCTCGAATTTACGTGCATTCCCTATTCGCCCGAAATCATCGCGAGGCTCGGGCAGCTTCAGCACGGATGCACACCGGGCGAGATCTCGGAGCTCAATTTCCTCGTGGGCGAGGCGTTCGCGGGGGCAGCGCAGTCTGTGATGGAAAAGGCGGGGCTAGCGCCGAACGACGTGGACCTTATAGGCTCGCACGGCCAGACTGTAAGCCACGTGCCGCCGTCGGCGGGCGCGGGAATTCCCTCGACGCTCCAGATAGGCGAGCCCGACGTGATAGCGGAGCGGACGGGCATTACTACGGTCGGGGATTTCAGGACGCGGGACGTCGCCGCGGGAGGGGAGGGCGCCCCGCTCGTGCCTTATGCGGATTACATACTCTTCTCGAAGCCGGGCGAAACGAAGATCGCGCAGAACCTGGGCGGCATAGCGAACGCGACCGTAATAACTGAATCCATAGACGGGGTAACAGCGTTCGACACAGGGCCCGGCAACATGCTCATGGACAGGATAATGGCGCTTTCGTCCGGAGGCAGCGAGAGATTCGACAGGGACGGCAAAGAAGCCTCGAAGGGCAAGGTGAACGAGACGCTCCTGAAGGAGCTCCTGTCGGACCCCTATTATATTAAAGAGCCTCCAAAATCGACCGGCGAAGAGCTCTTCGGAAACGCCGCGGCCGAGAGGCTCTACGGCATGGTCACGGGAGGCAAGATTACGCTCAGCGATTTAATGGCCACCGTCCTCGCGCTCACAGTCGAATCCATATCGCAATCTTACGAAAAATTCATACTCCCCGAGCACGAGGTAAGCGAAGTCATTCTCAGCGGCGGCGGATGCCGGAACGCCATTCTGGTGAAAAAGCTCCGGGAAAGGCTCGGCGGTATCAAGCTGACAACGACAGACGCCTACGGCATACCGGCCGACGCCAAGGAGGCGGTCGCCTTTGCTATACTGGCGAACGAGTGCATCTCGGGGAACGCCGGGAACCTGCCCGGCGTCACAGGGGCGAGGCGGGGTGTACCGCTCGGGAAAATATCGCCAGGAGGCCTTGGCTAAGACGTATACGTTATGAGCATTAAATCTTGGCTTGAAAAATTAGGAAATACACACGCATCTGATTTAGACCTTCGCTGCAGAATCGGCCAGGCGGTGATGCCGAGGCTCGATTTCAGGGTGAACGGCGCGCTCGAGCTTGCGAAGAAGCTGGTCAGGGAATTTCACGTCGGCGGGTTCATAATATTCGGCGGCGACATAGAATCCGTCCGAAGCGCCGTGGAAGAGCTGCAAGCCTTGTCCGAAGTCCCTCTCCTTTTCGGCTGCGACGCCGAAAGGGGCCTCGGCCAGATCGTTTCGGGCGGCTCGATCTTCCCTTTTACGATGGCGCTGGGCGCGGCCGGCGACGAGGAACTCGTCTATTCCGAGGCCCTGTTCACGGCGCGCGAGATGAAGGAGTGCGGCTTTAATCTCGTCTTCGCACCTGTCCTAGACGTGAACTCGAATTCCGAAAATCCGATAATAAATATTCGCTCGTACGGCGACGACCCCGGGCTCGTGTCCCGAATGGGCGGCGCGTTTATGAAGGGCTGCCGGGACGGCGGCATATTCTCGTGCGGAAAGCACTTCCCCGGACACGGGAGCGCGGCGGCGGACTCCCATTCCGAGCTCCCCGTTCTTACGCTTACACGGGAGGAGCTTTTCGGGCGCGACCTGGAACCCTTCCGGAGCGCTATAGCCGAAGGGGTCGATATGCTGATGACGGCGCACGTCGCTATTCCCGGAGTAGCTGGGAGCCGCGATCCCGCCACGATATCGGGTGAAGTCGTAAACGGCATACTTAGGCGTGAGCTGGATTACGACGGAGTCGTGATAACGGATTCCTTTCATATGTCCGGGATAAACAGGCTTGGAGACGAGACAGGCCTGTCTCTACGGGCCCTTAAGGCAGGCTGCGACATAATCCTCGACCCACGGGACCCGTATACGCTCCTTAAAGGATTAAACGAAGCCGCTTCCGAAGGAACACTTAACGAAGAGGTCGTACTGAAAGCGGCGGGCAGAATTATTTCGCTCAAGAAATCCCTCCCCGAGGGGTTGTCTGAAATTACTACGCAATCGAAGGAAAAATGCCGAAACCTCTCACGGCTCATTTCGGAGAAGTCGGTTTCCATTCTGAGAGGCCGGAGCTTAAAGCCGGGCCGTGCTATCCTGTGCACATTCGACGTGACGGAGTCGGGGCAGGACGCAGCTGCCGTATTCGCCGGCCGGCTTCGCGATGCCGGAGTCCTTTTCGAAGAGGTCAACGTAACCTCAACTACAGATTTGAGCAAGCTCTCCCGCGGCGCCGGAGACAATGCCACGCTCATATGCCTCGTCTTCACAACGGTCGGCGCGTGGAAGAGGCAGTTCTCGCTGCCGGACTTCATGAGGGCCGCGCTCGATCGCCTGTCCTCGGCCCCGGGAGAGAGCGCACTCGTTTCGTTCGGCTCGCCCTACGTCGTCAGGGGGCTCGACGGCTTTGGCACCGTGATCTGCGCGTTCGATTCGCTCCCGGAATGCCAGTCCGCGGCAGCCGACGTTCTTTTGGGAAACGCCGCCGCCGTCGGCAAAATCCCGGTCGCCGCCTTATAGCGGCTGTTCCCAATCTTTCCTATCGGGTACATTACACCTCCAATGAGCGCCGGACTGAACTCGGTTTTCTCATCCCTATCTCCGCTCGACTGGGCTATAGTCGCAGCCTACCTGCTGATTTCTCTCTTTGTCGGGATTTACTTCACGCGCCGCGCGAGCAGCAGCATGTCCTCTTATTTCGTCACCGGGCGTAATCTGTCGTGGTGGCTTCTCGGTACGTCCATGGTCGCGACGACGTTCGCCGCCGATACGCCGCTCGCCGTTACGGGATGGGTGAGGACCGAGGGCATCTGGAAAAACTGGTTCTGGTGGAACTATATATTCAGCCACGTCTTCATAGCCCTTGTCTTCGCGCGTCTCTGGAGAAGGGCCAACGTCATCACCGACAACGAGCTCAACGAGATCCGCTACAGCGGGAAGCCCGCGGCGTTTCTCAGGGGGTTCAAGGCCTTTTATTACTCGACCCTCTTTAACTTCATCGTGATGGGCTGGGTTATAAGCGCGATGGCCAAGGTGCTGAAGGTATTTTTCGGGGTGGAGACGACCGTAGCGATAGCGATATGCCTCTTCATCGCGTTCTTCTACACGATGATGTCGGGGCTATGGGGCGTGACGCTCACGGATTTCTTCCAGTACTTCCTCGCGCTGGGCGGGACGATAATACTCGTCTGGGCCGTGATAGGCTCGCCCGAGATCGGCGGGTTCTCCGGTTTTATCGACAAGCTGAGTACGATAGACCAAAAGCACGTTTCTCTTTTCATGACCCCCTCGCGGGGCGACCCTGTGAGCGACGGGTTCTGGTCGTCGAGCTTCTTTACGTTCCTCGTTTACCTGACCGTAATATGGTGGTCTTCGCACAACACGGACGGCGGCGGGTATTTCATACAGCGCATGCTTTCGGCGAGGAGCGAGCGGGACTCCGTTCTCGGCACCGCGTGGTTCGCGATAAACCACTACATCATACGCTTCTGGCCATGGGTGCTCATAGCGCTCGCTTCACTTCTTATATACCCCACGGCCGAAGTAGCGAACGGCGACCAGGAGGCGATGTACGTCGTCATGATAAACCAGTTCCTAGGCCCGGGGCTCAAGGGAATCCTCTTCGTGACGTTTCTCGCCGCTTTCATGTCAACGCTGTCTACGCACCTTAACTGGGGGGCCTCCTACATAATGAACGACCTCTACAGGAGGTTCCTCTATAAGGACGGGACGGAGAAGCACTACGTCATGGTTTCCCGAATCTGCACGCTAGTCCTCACGGTCCTCGCCGGCTACTTTGCCATGCACATAAGCAACATAGGGAAGGCGTGGATATTCCTCTGGGCAATGAGCGCCGGAATCGGACTGGTGTTGATACTGAGGTGGTTCTGGTGGAGGGTGAACGCGTGGACGGAGATCGCTGCGCTGGCGTCGTCGCTCGCGGCGATCTTCGCGCTCGTCCTCTACACCAGGTCTCAGGGCATCCCGCTCGAGCTGAAGCACCAGATTCTGGTAATCCCCGTTTCAGTACTCACTTGGATCATCGTGACGTTCCTAACCAAACCCGAGCCGATCGAGACGCTCAACGAGTTCTTACAAGGGTAAAGCCCTGGGGATGGTGGAAGCCTGTAAGCGACCTCAACCCCGATATCGAAAAACCACGGTTCACGCCGGTGCTCGTAAACTGGGTGCTCGGCGTCTCGTTCATCCTCTTCGGGATGATGGGCACCGGAAAGATGCTGCTGGGCTCGACGGCCGTGGGGCTCTTCATGGCCATAATATCAATAATCTCGGGGATTACCGTCTATTTAAGACTCAGAAATGATCTCAAGGACCAGACCTGAATCTTCCCGGAACTTTAAAAATCCCCGGAGTATGTTATAACTTATTTGTAGTTCTTGATCCGGGAACGAACAATGGCTATTAAAATCAAGGTACTTAAGCATCCTGAGCTCACGTGGTACGAAAAGCTCTATCTCCCGCAGATAGTGCACGGGCTCTTTCTTACCATCAAGCACCTTATTAAATTCCAGCCGATTACCGTCCAGTACCCAGAAGAGGTAAAGGAGCTTCCGCCGAGATACAGGGGGCTTCACGTTATGCCTGGGGACGACGACGGTGAAATAAGATGCGTCGCCTGCAAGCTATGCGAGGTCGCCTGCCCGACGCAGGCGATATCGATAGTAGCCGAGCCGGCGGACGATTACGGGATCGAGAGAAGGCCCAAGGTCTACAACATCGATTTCATGAGATGCGTCTTCTGCGGATTCTGCGTCGAGGCGTGCCCTTGTGACGCGCTCCGCATGGGAATGAAGTACGAGCTCGCTACTTACAACCGCGCCGGGCTTGTCCACACGAAAGAAGTCTTCTTCGACCCGAACGTCAAAAGCGAGGCGCCGAGGGACAACGCCAACTTCCTCTACGAGATGGGCAAGGGGAAGATCCTCGACAAGCCAGAGGAAGTCGAGAAGGTCAAAAAGCTCACCGGAACCTACACCTCGTCCGACTGACGCCGCCCCGCTGAACCCTGCCGGGCTATTTTTTCTTCGACATTTTCTTTCCCAGCCAGCATAAGCCGTACGAGGCGCCGCTGTAGAAAAAGTAGAGAAAGTGCATAGGTATGGCCATGAGGGTGAAGACGAATCCCCTCTCTTCGAGGAAAAACAGGTAGAGGCGCCTGTTAAGCACGATGAGCGCAATAACCAGTACGGCAGAGAGAATCAGCGCCGGGTAGAGAACCCCTCACTTCCGAAGAGGGCCGCGAAAATAATAACCAGAACGGCGGCGGATAGTATGCCCACGAGGGCTGCGCTTACCCTGTCTGCAAGGCTGACGTTGAGATCCCTGGGGGAGAACCCGCTTTCGAGCATGAGCTTCGACCAGGGGACGGCGCGCTGGGATACGTCGGTCCTGAGCATCGACCAGAAACTCCACTCCTTAAGATGCTTCACCTGAAGCTCCTTGTCGAGGAGTATTCTGTGCCCCTTACGCCTCATCCTGTACCCGAGCTCTATATCCTCGATCGAAGGCTTCGAGAACCGCACCCTGTCGAAGCCGCCCATTTGAAGGAATATGTCCTTTTTTATTGCGCCGCATCCCGACCAGAATGTGCTCGCATTACTCCGGGATTTCTGGTGAACGTAGTGATGAAGAAGGTTACGGTATTGTGACAGGAAATCAGGCGCCGACGGCTCTGTGTCGTAGGAGCCGAATACGGCGGCTACATCCGGATTCTTCGAGAAAGCCTCGATGACATGCGAGATTGTATCGCCCCTTACCAGCACGTCGGCATCGATGAACAGCACTATGGGCGCTATGGCAGCGGCCGCCCCTTCGTTCCTGGCGGCTGCGGGGCCGTAGTTACGGCCCAGCTCGAGTACCTTGACGCCGAAATCTTTCGCTATCGCGGCCGAGCCGTCCTTGGAGCCGTCATCCACTACTATGGTCTCGAACTCTTCATGAAACGACGCCTTGAGCGCGTGGAGGCACATCGACAGATACGTTTCCCCGTTGTGGACGGGTATGACGACTGATATGTCGGGGTTTTTGGAATTCATATCTATAAAATGCTAACTTCCGGTTGTGGCGAGCCTGTAAAATTCGCCCTTGAGCTTCATAAGATCCGATTCACAGCCGGACTCGACGACCCCGCCGTCCTTGAGAACAATGATCTGGTCCGCGTTTTTAATCGTCGAGAACCTGTGCGCTATTATAATAACCGTCCTGTTCTTGCTTAGCTCGGTTATAGCCCTGTGTATGAGCTGCTCGGTGGCCGTATCGAGGGAGCTGGTAGCCTCGTCGAGGATAAGAATCTCGGGGTTTTTAAGCGTCGCCCTAGCGATCGAAATCCTCTGCCTCTGCCCTCCCGAGAGCCTTATGCCCCTCTCGCCGAGCATCGTGTCGTACCCCTCCGTGAGCGCTGTGATGAACTCGTCCGCCCCCGCCCTCTTCGCGGCGTCCACGATGATATCGTCCGTGTAATCTCCCGTGAGGCCGAAAGCTATATTATTCCTGACAGTATCGTTGAATATAAATGTATCCTGGCTTACCATGCCGACGTGGCGGAGGTATGACTTCACCTTGTAACCGGGGAGGGGCTTTCCGTCTATGAGAACCCTGCCCGACTGCGGGTCGTAGAACCTCAGCAGAAGGTTTATGACCGTAGACTTCCCGGCCCCGGATTTGCCGACTATGGCCGTCGTCTTTCCCTTGGGTATGAAGAAATTCGCCTCAGAGAGGGCGGCCCTCTCCCCTTCGTTATACGAGAATGTCACATCCTCGAACGTTATGCCGTCTTTGAGCCCGGAGTAATCCAGATCGCCGTCTGTAGTCTGCGGCTTGTTATCGGTCCTTAAGAGGTCGAAGACTGTATCGAAGGCCGGGAGCCTGCTGACTATTATCCCCCGCGTCTGGTTCATAAGCTTAAGAACCGGCAGTATACGGGCGATTATGTATATAAAGGGCAGTATCTGCGTCAGGACGAGCCTGTAGTCCATCGCCGAGCTTTTTATCGCTATAAAAAAGAGCACCCCGATTGCGACGACGCCGAAGGCCTCTGTTACGACGTGCACCATGAACGTCGTGAAGTTGACGTTCAGCTGATGGCGTGCGTGGTTTTCTATGTGCGTATTGAGCTTCTCTATCTGCTCATCTTCCTTCGTGAAGGATTTAATAACCTGTATGCCGGAAAGCGTTTCGTGGAGCGAGGATGTAAGCTCCCTTCCAGTATTGACGAGCCGCCGTCCGTACGAGGAAAGCCGCCTGATGTATATCGAGACCGCGTACGCTATGACGGCCGCGAGGATTATGGAGACGAGGGTCAGCTTCCACGAGAATATAACGAGAAGCACAAGGAGAATGAGGCACGACATCATGTAGCCGGCCATCTCGACTATCTTCTTTATGAGGTCGTCAGTAAGGACGGTGTTGTATATTGTCCTTTCGACGAGGTCGCCCGTTTTCACGGTGTTGTAGAACCCCATTCCGGCATGTACGAGCGAGTTCACAACCCTCATCCGTAGGTTTGCAATGAGCCTCGCCGTGAGCCAGTAGGCCAGGTACTGGGAGACCCCGAGGAATATGTTCTTGAGCACGACACCGCCCACGACGAATGTGAGGGAGAGAAGTATTTGGGTTTCGATGGGGTACGCCGAGAATATTTCTATCAGGGAGCGGAGCGCCTCCGGAAGCTGGTCGAAGCTCTTTATCTGCTGTATGCCGGCGAGGAGCGGAACGAGCATGCCTATCGATACACCCTCGAACGCGGACGCCAGGAACAGGAGGAAAAGCAGTAGCGCGATGTGGGCTTTATATGGCCTGACGAGGTCGAGTACGAACTCTCTTTTTAGTTTCTTTTCGTCTTTCAATTCACGCATTCCGGAAGATCATAATCCCTAAAAACCAAGTTATTTTACTCTATATTCGGCAGACTTGAAAAATGGCCGGGGAGCGCAGGATCTTGCGAGGCCGGCCTTAAAACTCCATTAAATGGGGCCCTCCAGGGTACTGAGATACGAGGGATAAAGGGGTTTTATCGCTGCCTGAACATAACGATGCGGTTATAGAGCCATCCTACGAACGTTCCCGCTATGGTTCCGAGAGCGAAGCCGTAGATGAATCCGACTATGCTTCCCACGAAAGAGACGCTGTAGCCTATGAAGAACTGGCTTAAAAGCCCGAGGTGCGGGCCTATGACGTACTGCCCGGCGCTGTTTGGCTGCGGCCCCTTCACCAAAAGCCAGTTCGTCGCTATGAAAATCAGAAGCCCGAGGAGTATGCCGAACACGAGCCCCATGGATTTAGCGTTGAGGAGCGCAACTGCCTGAAGTAGTTTTTCTTCTTCTGTTCTTGGCTTCGTCATGACGGTTTATATCATATATAATCTATGAAATTCTTGAAAGATGAGAGCTCCCTTTCCCTCTTTATCTTGAAGATAAAGAGGCCAGTAAAGAAATTCCTTATATAAGCGAACAGCCATCCGAATATGAATCCCCAGAAGAACGAGTATCCGAGCCCTATAAAGGCCCCCTCGACGCTTATCGTATAGCCGGCGAAGTACTGATCCAGGAGCCCGACGTATTTATGCGCCCCCGTGCCGCCTTTCAGGATCAGGAACATCGTCGCCAGGAAAACCGCCAGGCCCGTCGCCGTCCCCACTGACAGCGCGAATGCAAGCTTGTCGAGCCTCGCAAAGGCCCTTATGATGACCTGCTCTATAGGCCTGGGCACGCTTTCCGGCACCCTGGGCTGAGTCGATGAGAGGCCGTCGTACTCGGAAAGTCTGTAATCGCCGGCTTCGCCCTCTTCGTGATATTCCTGGTCGGTGTTGACCCTCCATAGATCGTAGTTCGCTCCGGATATGTTCCTTGCCGCTAGCATGGCCGTCAGCATGGAATGGTCCTGGTTATTGTATTTGTGCATGCCGTTACGGCCGACGAGCTGAAGGTTGCCTATACTGGAAAGATAGCCGCGTATGGTGGCGAGGGATTCCCTGTACGTCGAATCGTAGACCGGATAGGCCTTGGGCATCCTGACCACCGTGCCGTCCACTACCAGCGACGGGTCGCAGATACCAATCATGCCGAGCTCCTTTTTCCCGAGCTCTATAAGGTCCCGGTCGCTCATCGTCCAGAGCCCGTCGCCCTCGAAGCAGAAATATTCGAGCCCGAGACACGTCTTTTTCGGGTCGGGGACCATCTCCTCGCTCCAGTTCTTAAAGTTCTGTATCCTCCCGAGCCTTACACCGGGGTCGTGTATGTATATCCAGTTGTCCGGAAAGAGGACCTGGGTGTCGATTATGAGCGAGACGGTCAGGAAGTCCCTGTACTTGAGGTCGTTCGCAGCCTCGACGACCTCGCCCGGCGGCGGAGGGTCGATTGCGCCAATGAGCTCCCTTACGGGCATGCTGCTTATGAAGTGAGACCCTTTTACATCCCGTTCGCCGCCGCCGTGCCTCACAGTGACGCTCTCCACTCTCCCGTCCGAGACGCGGAGCCTGCACACGTCGGCGTTCATGACGAGGTCGCTGCCGTCGCTTGTGATCCTTTCGGCTATGGCTTCCCACATCATGCCCGGGCCGAGCCTCGGGTAATGAAAGCTGTCTATGAGCGTTTTAATTACATCTTCCCGCGAACGGCCCCTGTTCTTTAAAAGGGCGTTCTTCATGGCTTCGAGGAGCGAGAGACCCTTTATCCTCTGCGCGGCCCATTCGGCGCTTATTTCGGTGCACGGGATTCCCCATACCTTTTCGGTGTAGGTCTTGAAGAATAGATCATAGAGGCGCTTTCCGAACCGGTTGGATACCCACTTGTCGAACGTCTCCTCCGGCAAGTCCGGGAAGGCCTGGGCCTTCAGATAGCTCACGACTATCATGAAGCTGTTCCAGATTCCGAGGCCGAATACGGCGTTCATTACCTTGAACGGATAGTTAAAGAACTTTTTGTTGTAATAGATGCGGGAAAGGCGCTTTCTTTCGACGAAATCGTCCCCGAGCACCTCTTCCCAGAGGTCCTCTACGGCCTTTACCTTGGTGAAGAACCTGTGCCCGCCGATGTCAAAGCGGTAACCGTTGTAGTTGACCGTTCTGGCTATCCCGCCTACGATGTCGTCCTTCTCCAGGACAATAGACTTGCGGCCCGCCTTGGAGAGCTCGTATGCGGCCGTGAGCCCGGCGGGGCCTCCGCCGATTATCACAACCCTCTCGTCTGTGAGGCCGTTTTGAGAGCCGGGCCCGTCTGTCATTTGAGCCTCCGTTCGGAAATTGCGTTATTGCTGCTCTTTATGGCTTTGAGCATTGGCTCTGAACCATGGGGTAAGCCTGAGTATGCCGGATATAGCGGCCTTGAGCTGGTTTCTTTCGGTAACGAGGTGTATACCGCCCTTTTTCGAGAAAAACTCGGCCGTCATCGTCCCGGGATCGACCCCCCTGCCGCCGCTTGTGAGCTTTACGACCCTGTCCCCGGCGAAAGCTACGGTGGCCTTCCTCTCGGAGATTATGAAGTCGCCCTGAACGGCGTAGCTCGCGAGCGCCCCGCCCGTGGTCGGATGACCGAGGACGGATATAAACGGGAGCCCGGCATCCTTGAGCCTTATGATGGAGGAAATCGTTTTCGCCATCTGGTAGAGGGCGATCGTGCCCTCCTGCATCCTCGCGCCGCCCGATGCCGTGACGACGACGAGCGGAAGGCCCTCGGAAATGGCGTAATCAACTATCAGCTTCATCTTCTCGCCGAATACGGCCCCCATGGAGCCGCCCATGAACCTGAATTCGCTTACTGCAATGGCGATCGGCAGGCCGTACATGTCCCCGTAGCCGACGATAAGCGAGTCCTTTGACTCGGACCGCCCGGAGCTTTTCCTCCTGGCGTCGCCGTAATCGTAGAAATTAAAGCGGTTGTCGATGTCCTCGACGCTGAGGTCCGAATGGAGCTCGTGGAACGAGTCCACATCGAGAAGGATGTCGAGATATTCGTGCCCGCCTATCGGGTTCGGCTTTTCACAGTACGGGCAGGCGAAATAGTTCTTCTGAAACTCTTCCTTCGCGAAATGCTTTCTGCACCCGGCCCTGACTATCTTGCCTTCCGGGTCCTTCTCGTCGTTACAGAAATGAGGCTCCGCGCCGTAGAGCGCGAGCTGCATGTGGGAAACTTCGGGAGTGGGCGCCTTGCCGAAGGAATAATGCGGGAGCCAGCTTCTTATCTTTTTGGCTATGGCCTGGTACGTATGCTCGGACGTTTCAACGCCGCCGCATTCCTGAATCTTTTTTATGAGGTTTTCCCTAAGATAATTTACGTCCGTCTTTTCGAGCTCGTCCGACGCGGTCAGGATAGCCTTTTCTATGTTCGCCAGCACTTTATTTTTATAATCCGAAGATGTCAGAGAAGGCTCTTTTATGACGCTGTCAACGATGCCGTACTTCAGCATATAATCTGACGTCGGCTGAAGAACCTCGAGCGCTTCCTCTATCTTATCCGCGCTTCTGAAGAGTATCGCGGAGCAGCCCTCGGCCGTTATGACGGAATACTCCGCCCGGGCCAGCATGAACCTCCTGTGGGCAAGCTGAAACGCTATCGCGCCGCCGCTGCCACCGCTGCCAAGGACTATCGAAATTGTCTTCGTCTTGAGGGATATCATCCTGGCCTGGCAGTCCGAAATGAGCCAAGACTGGAGCTTACCCGCCGAATATTCGAACGGGTCGCCGCCGATGGTATCGACGTACGTATGCAGCATGAGCCCGTTTTCCTCGGCGTAGGTCATCATGTTGAGGGCCAGGGCGTAGCCGTCCGCCTTTACGAGGCCGTAATTGAGCCTAGTCCTGTCGGCGTCGCCCGACGGCATCTGCTGGGCTATGATCGCAACCTTTTTATTGGTTTTTCTTAACTGCGCTACGCCTATTATGACGGCCGGGTCGTCAACGATGTCGATGATCTGCCCCGTCCTCGAGATGTACTGCATTGGGAAATCCTGAATCTCGTTATAAGGCACGAAATTCTTGTAAAGTGAGTCGATTATCTCACCGGATTTAATTTTTTCGTAGGACCTTGCCTGTTCATGTATCGTTGTCAGCTTCGAAGTCATTTACTTAATTCTCCATATATATCCGGCCACGCTGGCTTTGTTGACAGGATGAGGTGAATTATTATAACCATAGATAATTCGATATGATACAGTGGGCCGGCCAAAACCGGATTGCGGACGCCCGGCACTTAAAAATATCTCCGAAGCCTTTACTGCGCTTCCATTCGGTTCAGGAAACGGCCGGCAGCACCTTCTCGACGAAGAGCTTCATCGATTTTACAGCCTCTTCGTGCGTTATACCCGGGAATTTGAACCTGCAAATTAGATTGTCGATAGGAAGAGCTTCCTGATACTGCTTTATGGTCTCTATGCATTCCTCAGGCGTTCCTATTATCGACTGCTCCCTCGCTATGTCGTAGAGAATAGGATCGCTCGGATCCGACAGCAGGTTGCCGTCCCTGTCTACCATCGAGCCCCATGACGCATATCCCTTGGCCGTATAGGTGACGTGCTCCTTTATCTTCTCCCATATGGCGCCTGAGCCCTCTTCGGATATGTACATCTCCCGTACGACGGGCTTTTCGAAATCCGCGGGGTTCCGGCCGTATTCTTCGAGCAGCCCCGCATGCATGTCGAAAAGGTATTTCACAATAGGAATAGTCCCTATTGCCGGCACGAAGAGCGGGGCCCCTATCCTCGCGGCCCTTCGTATAGCGGGCTCGGTAAATGCCCCTATCCATATCGGTATAGGCTTCTGAATCGGTTTCGGAGTAATGCTGGTGTTCTCCAGTTTATAGTATTTACCATCGAAGCTGAACGGCTCGTCGGCCCAGCCCTTCTGGAGTATTTCTATGCTCTCTTCCATCCTGCCCCTTCTTTGCTTAAGCGTCCTTCCGAAGGCGGAGAACTCCTCCTGGCGGTATCCGAGCCCTATGCCCAGTATGAGCCGCCCGCCGGAAATGAGGTCTACTACGGCTGCGTCCTCGGCGACCCTCACCGGGTCGTGGAGCGGCATGAGGAGAACCCCCGTTCCTATGCGGATGTTCTTCGTTCTGGCGGCGATGGCGGCGGCAGCTACGAGAGAGGACGGGCAGTACCCGTCTTCCAGGAAATGGTGCTCCGTCAGCCATGCGGAATCGAAACCCATCTGGTCCGCGAGGCTTATCTCTTCGAGCATCTCGGGATAGAGATCCTTATGCAGTCTCGGATTGTGAGAGGGGGACTGAAGGCTATAGTATCCAACACCGAATTTCATAGTATCTTCTCCTTTCGCGGGTATTTGGCTTTATATCGAGTTGATTCCGGCCGTGCCAAGCTGCCCGGACCGGACTATTATAACCTGAAAGGGAAATTTAAAACAAACGAAAACAGCCCGTCGCGGTCAAGCCGGGACAGGCTGTTTGTTTGATTTCTTGAGTTGTTTTACTTAGGCCGTGAAGGACGAGCCGCAGCCGCAAGAGCCTTTGGCGTTCGGGTTGTTGATGGAAAATCCCGTGCCGTTGAGGCCGTCTTTGTAGTCGAGCACCGCGCCCTCGAGATACGGGAAGCTGAGCTCGTCTATCGCAACCATTACGCCTTCGTTCTCAATTATCTGGTCGGACTCTTCCGTTTCGTCGTCAAAGCCCATCTCGTAGGAAAACCCCGAACAGCCGCCCGGAACAACCCTTACCCTGAGCACAGCATTCGGTATATCCTCTTCATTTAAAAGCCTTTTTATCTCTTCTGCCGCTTTATCCGTTACTGTAAACATACTGAACCGCCTCCCGCAAATTAATAATCCTTACTCTTTATTAGTATAGGCATTAATTGCCAATATGGCAATTCCGAGCACTAATACGCTGGCGTTCATTATGGCCGAGCGGGCATGGAGGAGCCTGAATTTCTTATAAACCGCCTGGTATTCGGGCGACCCTTCGTTGAGCGTCCTCATCTCGGCCCTCGTCTCCGCGGCCACGGGGAGGACGACCTGGCCGGCGTAGAGCGTAAATCCCAGCATAAGGATGAGCCCGCCAATCCTGAGGTAGTTCACTATGCCTCCCCGGCTGCTGTAGACGAACCACAGCACCGCCGCCGCGATTATCGCGACCGCACCGCATACGTAGCCCACCATGTAGTATTTCGGGAATATGTCGGAAACGACGTTCCCGGCCGTCTCCCTCGGGAGCACCTTGAATATGCTCGGCGCCGCCATGAAGGAGAAAAAGAATATGCTGCCCACCCAGAGCGAGATCGAGAGGGTGTAAAGGAATTTAAGAGCAGTTTGCATGATCAGTTACCGAAGCTGCATTCGTCGAGCGTAATCTTGCATTCTTCGCTTTCGCTCTCGGCGTAAGAGCCCGTAACCGACCTGAAGGTCCCGACCGCTGTGAGCTTGCTGCCCTTGGGTGTGCTGTCGAGGACGCTTTTATATTGAGGGTCGGTGCAGAAGCATTCGAGTATCGTCCCCCGCCTGTCTATCGCCTCGAGCGTGAAGGTGCCCTCGGGCCCCTCGCCGCATACTGACGGTATCTTCCTTATGGAATCGACCTCGATCGTTATCTTCACCTGTTTGTTCGTATACCTGTCCGGGAAGTCGGCGGCCATGGGCGAATCCATGTTGCTGCCGCATACCTGTTCGAGGTTGACCGTTTCCTGCGCCGTGGCCGAGGCCGCCGCGCCTATGGATAAAATGAATGCCGTAACTACAGTGAGCCTGAGCAATTTAGTCATAAGAGCCTCTTTAAGCATGATTTTCTGAGCCACATCATTATAACACGCGGTCCGGTTTTTATAAACGCGGATTGCGTGCACCGGCGCCGCCGAAGCCGCGAGCTTGATAAGAAACGGCCTTACGGTATAGTGTCATTTTATGAAGAAGGACACCTTCCTTATAATCGACACGAGCGAAGAAAACGCCGACCTATACTACAAAACCAGGTTCTTCGTTCCGGACCCGGTCATATATCTGGAGCATAACGGTAAAAAAAATCTCGTACTAAGCGACCTCGAAATCGACAGGGGGAAGAAAGTGGCGACGGTAGACAGCGTCGTTTCGCTTTCGGACCTTCAGCGGAGGCTCCTTGCCGCCAAAAAGCGCCCCAAGCTGATAGACGCGGCGGCGCTTCTCTTAAAGGACAAGAAGATAAAGAAGGTTACTGTCCCGGGGAGGTTCGGGCTCAAGTACGCAGACGAGCTGAGGAAAGAAGGGTTTAAGGTCGTCCCTGCCAAAGAAGAGCCGCTCTTTATGGAGAGGCTGAGGAAGACCCCGGAGGAGGTCAGGCTTATAAAGGACGCCCTCACGAAAACCGCGCAGGCCATGGACGCCGCGATTAAGATGATAGGAGCGTCCGAAATCCGGAAGAACAGGCTCTACCACGATGGAAAGCCCCTCACTTCCGAGAGGGTCAAGGGCGAGATCAACTCCTTTCTCTCGAAGGCCGGTTTCACCGCCGCCCATACGATTGTGGCTTGCGGCATTCATTCCTCGATGCCCCACGATTCGGGCCAGGGACCCCTTTATGCGGGTAAGCCCATAGTACTGGACATATTCCCGAGATCACAAAAGACAGGATACTTCGGCGATATGACGAGGACTGTGATAAAAGGCGAGCCGACGAAGGAGCTCTCGGACATGTACGACACAGTCCTCAAGGGCCAGAAGCTTGCGATAGACATGATCGGGCCCGGGGTGGCGGTAAAGGACGTTCATAAAGCCGTCGTCGAATACTTCGACAGGAGGGGCTACAAGACGGGAACCATAGACGGCAAGACCGAAGGGTTCATCCACTCCACCGGGCACGGGCTAGGGCTCGAAATACACGAGCCTCCCAGGGTCGGAATGGGAGACGAGGTTCTCGAAGTAGGGAATGTGGTTACCGTGGAGCCGGGGCTTTATTACGCCAGAACGGGCGGCATAAGAATTGAAGATGTGGTGGTAGTAGAAAAGAAGGGCTGCAGGAACCTCACGAGATACCCCAAAAAATTCAAAGTTTAAGGGTGGTTGAAGCAGCCGGTTAAAGCCTTATTCCCAATTTATCTCGTACTTGCAGGACTCGGCGCCCTTATACCTGCACTCCGTCTGGGTGATCGTGACGGCGCCGGTACCCGACATTAAAAGACCCGTCTTGAACCATTCGGGTACTGCGAACGTGCAAATCGCGACCCCGGAAGCCTTCATCTCGTCGGCGAGCTCATAGAGAACCAGCGTGGAGCTTTTATCGTCTACGTTTACGCTCTCGACATCCACCCTGCCGCTATCGAAATACCTGCTCCAGAGCGAAGGAGCGCTGTTCAGAATGACCTGGGGATTTTTGAGATCGACGAAAACCTCGAAAACAGGGCCGAGGTCTTTTTTGGCGATGTATTCGGCAACCGGAACTATGGACAGAAAGTCGCCGTTCCCAACGACCAGGTCGTAAGTGTTTACGAGATTGTTAAGGTGAGTCACCGGATACCATTCGGTCTTGGCGATATTCTTTTCGAAAAACTCCGCATCGTCCCCCGGCAGGTTTGCGAGGACCATTTTCCATACACTGTCCCCGATGGAATTAACTATGTAATCCCTTGAATTCAGGAATATCGATCCTTTGGCTCTTCCGATTTTCGTGTCCATACAAATTACTGTAGAATTGACGGATATATTCTGGGTCCGGGCCCCAGTTATTTAGATAAATATTATCACCGATTGTATCCATTTTCACCCGGTAATTATTAATGCAATGGAGAAAAATATGAAAAAGACATTCGACGATCTCGTAGAGCTGTCGCGGCACCTTCTGGGGCCCGAGGGATGCCCCTGGGACAAGGAGCAGACACTCGAAACGCTCCGGCCCTACATCATAGAAGAGGCGTACGAGGTCGTACAGGCGATAGAGCAGAAGGACAGGGACGAGATCATAGAAGAGCTGGGCGACCTCTTCTACGAAGTCCTCTTCGCCGCGCAGATAGCCTCGGCCGACGGGGAGTTCGACATCGGGGACGTTATAGACAGGCTCCACAAAAAGCTCGTCAGCAGACACCCGCACGTATTCGGCGAGGAAAAAGCGGCCAATGCAGAGGAAGCGGTGAAGAGATGGCATGCCCAGAAGCTGAAAGAGAAGTCCCGAAAAAGAAGGCTCCTTCACATCCCGCGCACTATGCCGTCCCTTCTCCGCGCGCAGCGCGTGGGCGAGAAGGCATCACAGGTAGGGTTCGACTGGCAGAGCTCGGGCGAGGTGCTCGAAAAGGTTCGCGAGGAGCTGGCGGAGCTGGAAGCGGAGATTAAATCCGGCAACGAAAAGGGCGTCGAGAAAGAGTGGGGCGACCTCGTCTTCTCGCTCGTAAATCTCGGACGGCATCTCAAGCTCGACTCCGAGGGCACGGCTCACAAGGCAATCGACGGGTTCATCGAGCGGTTCGGTTATATAGAAGACAAGGCCGAGGCCGACGGGAAACAGGTATCGGACCTTACGCCCGAAGAAATGAACGAGCTCTGGGAAGATGTGAAGAAGCGGGAGCGCGGGTAGCGCACTGCCCGGCGTTACTTGAAGGCCGGTATGACCTTCTTCGCGAAGAGCTCCAGATGCGGCTGCGCCCAGCTTGCGGGGAGCCCCGGGGGTATCGTGAACGAATAGAAATTCGTAATGGGCACCTCTTTCACGTAGGCCCTTATCATTTCGATGCATGTATCGGGGTCGGCGACGTTGAGAATGCCGAGCTCCTTTAGATGCTCGGCGTCGCGTATGTAAGGGAGGAGCGGCATCCCGGCCTTTTCGAACCATTCGGCGTAGCCGTTCAGCTGGTAGAGGATGTGATCCACGGCCTCATTCCACGTTTTTCCGGGTCTTCGGAGGCGATGAGCCAGAAATATCCGCCCGCGACCTTGAGATTAGTCGTCGGTTTCCGAGCCTCCCGAGCTCGGCGACGTATTCGTCGTAGAGTTCCTTGATAGGCCCCGTGCCTAGAAAGCCGTCCCCGAGCCTCGCTGCGCGCCTTGCCCCGCGGGGCTGAACCCGCCGACCCAAAGGGGAGGGCGGGGCTTGTGGACGCGGCCTGGCGCGAGCCTCGCGTTATGAATCTCGTAATATTTGCCCTCGAACGTTAGCGTCTCGCCTTCCCACAGGCGGCGTATGATCTCGAGCCCTTCGTTCGAACGGGCGCCGCGTTCCTTCCGGGAGATGCCGAAGCTCTCGAACTCCTCGACCTTGTACCCGTTTCCTACGCCGAGCTGGAACCTACCGTCTGACAGTATATCCACCGTCGCCCCGTCCTCCGCCACGCGGACTGGGTTGTGGAGCGGCAGCAGCATGACCCCGGTTCCTATGCGTATCCTTTTTGTCCTCGCCGCCATGGCAGCCGCGATCGTCATCACCGACGACGAAAAGCCGTCGTCGTGGAAGTGGTGCTCCTGGAGCCAGACGTCGTCAAAGCCGTTTTCTTCTGCCCATGCTACCTGGTCGAGCACCTCGGCGTATACCTCGGTGTACGGCCGATGCCACTTGGGCGGGTTACGAAAGTCGTACCACAGCCCGAAACGCAGTTTTGGATTTGTATCAGCGCTCATTTGAGTCTCAGATTTCCTTTCCGGTAAGCATACCTAGGAGCCGCCAGCCCTCCTGAACGAATACGTCGGACGTGGCCGCGGACTTTTCGGTGTAGACGAAGCCGTCGTTCTTTACGCTCTCGTCCTCGGAGCTGTAGATGGCGAACGGCACAGGCTCGTTCACATGTGTCCTGAGGTCAATAGGCGTCGGGTGGTCGGACATTACGAGTATCTTGTAATCGCCGAACCTCTTTATGCCTTTGAGCACGCGGCCGACGACGCGGCCGTCGAAGTCCTCCACGGCCTGCACCTTGAGCTCGGCCTTGCCGACGTGGCCCGTCTCGTCCGTAGATTCGATGTGAATCATCGTGAGATCGACCTCTTCCAGCGAATCGAGCGCGTAGTCAACTTTCCCTTCGTAGTTCGTGTCGAGGTATCCCGTTGCCCCCGGGACGTCAATGACGCTGAGCTTGATGCAGTGCCCTATTCCCTTTACAAGGTCCACCGCGGAAATGACGGAGCCTGTTAGCCCGTAGAGGTCCTTAAAGGACGGCATCTTCGGCGCGGTGCCCTGCCCCCAGAGCCATATGCTCGACGCGGGGTTCTTGCCCTCGGCGACCCTCTTTTTGTTCACGGGATGGTCTTTGAGCAGCTCTCTAGATTTTTCGATCATGCGGTTGAGGGTTTCGGCCCCCGCCCCGCTCGGAACATAAGCGCCTATAGCCTTTCCGGATATGTCGTGAGGCGGCGTAGTATGAACGTCCTTGTTGCCGCCGGCCCAGACGAGGAGGTGCCTGTAGCTGACGCCCGGGTAGAATGTGAAGCCCTCTTCTTCGAGCTCCTTTTTGAGGTCGAGGATTATTTCCTTCGCCTCTTCGGTCGTGATATGCCCGGCGCTGTAGTCCTCCATTATAGTCTCGCCACCGTTCTCCGCCAGCGTGACGAGGTTACATCTGAGAGTAACGTCCTTCTCCCCGAGCGGGACGCCTATGCTCGCGGCTTCGAGCGGCGATCTCCCGGTGTAGTACACCATCGGGTCGTATCCGAGGACGGTGAGGTTCCCGACGTCGCTTCCCGGTGGGAGCGGGTCCGGTATTGTCTTCACCATGCCGAACGTTATCGCGCGCTTGGCTATCTTGTCCAGATTCGGGGTTCTTGCGAATTCGAGCGGGGTCTTGCCGCCGAGCTCGGGAAGTGGGTGGTCGGGCATCCCGTCGCCCTGGAGTATCACGTATTTCATGAGATTAAGATGTTAAATGTTTTGGAGTAAGAATCAAGAAAATATGGAATTCCGGATGGGCCGGTTTCAGAAAAAACGCCGGCTCAGGAAAGGCTATCGCCCAGCTTCACGACCTGCTTTTCGGCGTGGTACGAGCTCCTGACGAGCGCGCCCGCCTCGATGTGCGGGATACCTATGACGTTCTCGCCGTAGGTCTTTAGCGATTCGAATTCCATCGGGTGGTAGTACTTCGTCACCGGCAGGTGGTCGTGCGTCGGCTGAAGGTACTGCCCTATCGTTACGATGTCGCAGCCGGCGCCCTTAAGGTCTTTCAGGGTTTCGAGGATCTCTTCCTCCTCTTCGCCGAGGCCGACCATGATCCCCGACTTCGTCAGCATCCCCTCGTTCCCATAGGCCTTGCTCGCTTCGAGGAGCCTGAGCGAGCCTTCGTAATTCGCCTGGGGCCTTACCGACCTTTTCTTCCTGATTGCCAAAGATACCTGGGCTCAGTTCTGGAGCCGCTTTGTGAAGTGTATGCGAGCAGGGCTTTATTACCAGGCATTGGAAATTTCGGAACGGTGGCAGTATTCGTTTTACGATTCATTGATAATCGTGGCGGCGATCAATGCGGAATGTTCTCTACTTTATTCGGAGGATTTTCAGCCCGGCCAGAAAATTCAAAACATAACAATCGTTAATCCTTTTTATAACCTCGGGAAGTGAAAAGGAAAGGTGCTAATTCAATTAGCGCCTTCGAGCTTCACGACCTGCTTTTCGGCGTGGTACGAGCTCTGACGAGCGCGCCCGCCTCGATGTGCGGGATGCCTATGACGTTCTCGCCGTAGGTCTTTAGCGATTCGAATTCCATCGGGTGGTAGTACTTCGTCACCGGCAGGTGGTCGTGCGTGGGCTGTAGGTACTGCCCTATAGTTACGATGTCGCAGCCGGCGCCCTTAAGGTCTTTCAAGGTTTCGAGATCTCTTCCTCCTCTTCGCCGAGGCCGACCATGATCCCCGACTTCGTCAGCATGCCCTCGTTCCCGTACGCCTTGCTTTCTTCGAGCAGCCTGAGCGAGCCTTCGTAATTCGCCTGGGGCCTAACCGACCTTTTCTTCCCCGAAGGCGTAAGCTGCGGGAGGCGATAGAGCCTCGGCACGGTTTCGATATTGTGGTTAAGGACATCGGGCCTAGCCTCAAGAACCTGCTCCAACGCCACGCTGTCGCCCTTGAAGTCCGGTATCAGCACTTCTATCTTTACGTTCGGGTTATATTCGCGGACCTTTCTTATTGTCTGCCCGAATATGCAGGCGCTCTCGTAGTTCCTGTCGTCCCTGTTTACGGAAGTGATAACTATGTGCTTTACGTGGGCGTTATTCTCGGAGAGCTTGCCGACAGCCTCGGCCACGCGCTGGGGCTCGTCCCAGTCGAGCTCGCCGCCGCGGCCTGTCTTCACATGACAAAAGCCGCAGCTCCTCGTGCATACGTCGCCGAGTATCATGAACGTGAGCGTCCCGGCCCCCCAGCATTCGCCGATGTTGGGGCACCTGGCCTCCTCGCAGACGGTGTGGAGGTTAAGCCCCCTCATGAGGCTTTTAAGGTGCGTGTAATTGGGGCCCTGGGGTATCTGGGCCTTTATCCAGCTCGGCTTTCCGGTGTTTCGCATAAGAGTAAGTTTAATCTATCGGGGCCGGTTTAAGAAGCGGGCCCCTCGCCGGAGCGCAGGATCAGCTCTTTTCCTCGTCTACGACCGTCGGAGACGAAAACGGGGACGGGTCCGCAGGGGCGGACGTAGAGGCCGCGGCGGTGGCCGCCGATCTTTCCTTTTCCCTGTGGAGCCTCTGGTTCTCGTCCGAGAGCTGGCGGTTCCTGGCTTCGAGCTCCTTTATTCTCCTGCTCTTGTCGCGGGAATCCGCGCTCGAGGACAGGGACTGAAGGGCGCCGAAGAAGATCGTAACCAGCGCGCCTACCAGGAATGCGGCAAGTATTATGACGACGTTTTTCGTTACGTATGGCCCGATTACGTGGGTCTTAAGGTCTAGCTGGAGCTGAAAATCGTGGGTGAAAACGTCCAGATTCTGCGTATAAATTATTGCGAAAAGAAGTATTACCAGCACTATGAACAGTATTTTTATAAATTTCATCTTTCACCTCTCTAACGTATTTAATTGCCGGCTAAGCTTTTCATAAGTGTCTTCAAGGTACTCCGGCATTACCCTGACGTCGGCCATTACAGCCATGAAGTTATTATCGCCGTTCCACCTGGGGACGACATGAAAATGAAGGTGGTCGTCTATCCCGGCCCCGCCCGTTTTGCCGAGGTTCATGCCTATGTTGAACCCGTCGGGCGAGAGCGCCTTCAGTATTTCCGTACATTTTATCGTAAGGCTCATGAGCTCGAGTCTCTCTTCCTCGCTTAGGTCCGAAAGATTACTCGTATGCCTGTACGGAACGGCCATCAAATGCCCGTTCGCATACGGGTAACGGTTCATGATTATAAAACTCGTCTGACCATTATATAATATGAGGTTCTTTTTGTCATTCCCCTCACCGGGCTTGCGGCAGAAGATGCAGCCCTGTTCCTTTTCCCCGGTTATGTATTCGATTCTCCAAGGAGCCCAGAGCAGTTTCATTTTCAATTTATTATATCGACGAGATAAAAAGTCCAAAGCTCGCTTTCGACGGGAAGCCGGTGATGCCGGGAATTTCCACCTTCGACTGCAAGAGCTCCATAAGCTGTGATTTTTTCTTGGGATAGTATACGAGGCTGGGCTCGCCCGTTATGCCGGCCGCCTCGGAGGCGCAATCAACGGCGTCGTTTATCGTGCCGAGCTCGTCTATGAGGCCGAGCTCCTTGGCCTGGGCGCCGGTGTATATCTTGCCTTCCGCGACTATGTCCATCTGCGCCGCGTCGAGCCCCCTGGATTCCCCGACGGCGTCCTTGAACTGGACGTAAACGCTATCGATGAGCCCCTGAATGTACTCGCGGTCCTTCTCGGTCATTTCCCTGAAGGGAGAGCCGATGTCCTTGAACTCGCCGCTCTTTATGACCTCGACGTCTACCATCGCCCATTCGAGGAGCTTCTCGTAGCTGACGAATTGCGCTACGACGCCGATGCTGCCCGTTATGGCCCCGGGGTTGGCGTAAATCTTCTCGGCCGCGCAGGCAATGTAATAACCGCCCGAAGCCCCGACGTTGCCTATGCTGGCTACGACGGGCTTATCCACGCCGAGCTGCTTAAGCTCGCTGTAGATCTCCTGAGACGGGCCCACGGCCCCGCCGGGAGATTCTATTCTCAATACGACCGCTTTTATCTGGGAATCGTTTTTAATTGTGGTGATGCTGTCGAGATAGGCCTGATCGTCGAGTATGACGTCTTCGATCTTCAGCACGGCCACCTTGTCCCCGGCCGAGAGCGCGTCCTCACCCGAAATGAGAAGGCCGCACCCTACGCCGGCTATGAACGTGAAAAAGAGGAGAATGACCGCCAATATGGCGAAGACGGCTCCGCGCAACCTCAGACTACCTCGCCGTTATTGATGTCTTTGAGCTTTTCCTTGAGCACGTCTCCGAGCTTTACGGAAGGCTCGCCCTGGGAGGACATGAAGTTCGAAACCCTTTCTCTTTCGAGCTTGTCGTCGTGTCTTCTCTTGCTGAGGTTCACCTGACGCTTTATCTTGTCGAATCCGGTTACGAGCGCCGTTATCTCGTCGCCCGGGTTAAGGTTCCGGGGGACGTCCCTGTTTTCCCTGTCCTGGCTGAGCTCGTTGGCCCTTATCCAGCCCTCTATGTCGTCATCGAGCTCGACGGTAACGCCCCTGTCCCTGACTTCCTTTATCTTCCCGGTGATTATTGTCTCGCCGGACTTGTATTTCTTCTGTGCGCCTTCCCACGGGTCGGAGTCGAGCTGCTTTATGCCTAGAGCTATTCTCTGGTTTCTGTCATCGACGTTAAGAACGACGACCTCGATCTCGCTCCCCTTTTCGAAGGACTCTTCTTCGGGGTTATTTCCCTTCCGGGTGATATTGTCGGGCCTGACAGGGGCCGACTATATTCTCCGCGACTTCGACGAATAGACCCTTGTCGGTCACGTTCCTGATGATGCCCTTTATCCTGCTGCCGGAAGGATGGGTTTCCTTGAACTGCTCCATTGGGCTCTGCTCTATCACTTCGGCTGAGGGACCTGCTACTCTGCGGCGTCAACGTCAAGGGACGACGGCTTCAGCTCGGTGCCGGCCTGGATTACTTCTTTCGGATGACGGAACTTCTTGGTCCAAGTGATTTCGGATATGTGAACGAGCCTCCACGCCGGGCTCGAGCTCCACGAATACGCCGAAGTCCGTGAGTGATACTGCCTTACCGCGGATGTTCGTCCAGGGCATGTATTTGCCCTTTACCGCTTCCCACGGGTCTGGAGTCGTTTCCTTAAGGCTGAGGGTTATCTTCTCGTTGTCTTCTATTTTTATTATCTTCGTCGTTACCTGCTGGTCTCTCGATACGACGTCTTCGGGGTGGGCTACCCTTCCCCAGGCGATCTCGCTTACGGGGATGAACCCTTCGACGCCGCCTATATCGACGAACGCCCCCTGATTAATGATATTGAGCACCCTTCCGGTAACTTCCTTGCCGACTTCGATCGCAGCCAGCGTTTCCTGCCTGAGGCTTTCGCGCACTTCCTCGAGGTGTACCCTCCTCGAAAGCACTACGTCGCCCTGATTGAACTTTATTATCTTCGCTTCGAGCGTCTCGCCGATGAGGTTATCGAGGTCGCGTCTCGGAACTATGTCGATCTGGGAGGCCGGAATAAACGCCCTTATGTTTACCTTGTCGCCTATATCGGCTATGAGGCCGCCCTTTACCTTCTGCTGTACTACTGCCTGTACGAGTTTTCCCTGTTCGAAGCTCTCTTGTATGGCCTGGTTTTCCTTGACCATGTCGGCCTTGATCTTCGAAAGCCTCGGGAGGCCTTCGCTCACCCAGTTGTCGAATACGACTTCTACCTCGTCGCCGATCTTGATTTCGAGCTCGCCTTTCTTGTTGTAAAATTCCTTTATAGAAACCGCGCCTTCGGATTTCGATCCGAAGTCTATGAATACGTCGTCCTGGTCGATTCTGACTACAATTCCTTTAATCGCCACTCCCTTGTCGGGAACGGCCATACTTTCATCGACCATTTCTGCAAAATCTTTTTCGTCTACCATATACCTGCCTTCTTTTGTCGAGTATTGTCCTTCCAAGCTAACTGCCCGAGTTCACTATTAGAAGTAGAATGGGGTAGTGTTTACTTCTTCAGCTATCCTTGAACTGCCGATATTATTCTACTTATTACTTCATCGGTCAATAGATTTGTAGTATCTATTATGACCGCATTCGGTGAGGGATGCAAGGGAGATTCTGCCCTCTCGCTGTCCTGTCTGTCCCTTGTGAGGAGCTCCCTTTCCACCTCTGTGAGGTCCGCTTCCCTGCCCGATTCCCTGAGCTGCGCCCATCTCCTTCTGGCCCTTTCCTCGGTTGTGGCCGTAAGATAAAACTTGAAATCCGCGCCGGGGAATACGTACGTTCCCATGTCCCTTCCCTCGGCGACTATATTCCCCGAGGAGCCTATTTCGCGCTGAATCGCGACCAGTTTTACCCTGACGGGCCTTTTCGTCGCCACGTCAGAAGAGAGCCGCGATATTTCGGGTGTCCTTATCCTGTCGCCGACGTCCTCATCGTCGAGGTATCGAAATCCCCCGTCGGGATTTTCCTGAAGCCAACTGATGTGCTATCGAAGCTCCGAGAGCTCTGCTTACGTTCCTATGTCGATTCCGTAATCGCGGTCTTAAGCGCTATAGCCTATTACGTGCGCCCCGTGTCGAGATATATGCAGCCGGTCTTCTGCCTCCGCCACGGCTTTCGATGCGGTGCTTTCCAACCCCGAGGGGCCGTCGATCGTTATAATCATCGCTTAATGATATTGTCCTGAAACGGGTTTCACGCCGCGGGTATTTCATTACGCGGCTAGCTTCCGAGCCTTTAAGCACTTCGAAAAAATTCCGGGAACGACGCGCCGCCTCGGCGTCGTCCTATTTCCGTTTCGCCCTCGGCCCTGCTCGCCGCAACCGCGACGGCCATGGCAATGCGGTGGTCCCCCAGCTCTCGCACGCGGCCCCGCTAAGGCGTTCCATACCAGCGTCGTCGACGCACCGTCTTCGAATTCTTCGACAGCCCGCGCCCATCTTGCCGACTCTGTCGCTATCGCCTTCTTACGGTCCGTTTCCCTTCACCCTAAAGCTCGGCCGCGTCTTTTATTACGGTCGTCCTCGGCATACGCCGCCGCCGCACGCGAGCCACTGGCAGCTCGTCTATCGCCCTCAGTATCAGGGCCCCGCCGATGGTCACGCCCTTAAGCGCGCTCGATTTTACGAGCAGATCAGCCACGGGCTCGCCGGACACTTCTCTCTCATCCAGGAGAGAAATGTCTCCGCCTGTCCTTCAATATATCTATTACGCCCGTCCTGAGCGGGTTTACGCCTACGTTTCTTATGAGGACCTCCGAGCCCGGGTTTATAAGCGCGGCGACCATGGCTGCGGCCATGCTTGAGATGTCCGCGGGCACCGAAATATCCCTCCTCGAAGTCTTTCTCTTGGGCTTGATCGTAATACTTTCGCCGTTTCTTTGGAGTGAGACGCCCATATGGCCTATCCCTTTTCGGTGTGGTCCCTCGTGGGCTCGGGCTCTATCACCTCGGTTTCGCCCGAGGCGCGAGGCCCGCAGGCAGAAGCGCGGACTTAACCTGCGCGCTGGCGACGCGAGGCCTGTAGGAAATCCCCTACCGAAGAGCCCGCCTCCGTCTATAGCGAGGGGAGCTTGTTGCCTCCTCCCTGCCGGTGATGCGCCCATCAGGCGCAGCGGGTCCGTAACCCTCTTCATGGGCCTGCCCGAGTACTTGTCCCCCGTCATGACGGTGAAGAAATCCTGAGCGCCCTAGACCCGTCAGGGCCTCGTGGTCGTCCCGGAATTACCGGCGTGGTAATCTCCGGGCTCCTTTAAACCCCGGAGGGCAATACCGGTGGCGGTGACGTCCGTCCGTTTATCTCGATCCCGGCTCCCATGGCCCGCACATGGCGTTCGCCGTGGATATCGTATCCTCGCAGTTGAAAGCCGTGACAACGGTCTTCCCCCTGGCGAGCGAGCCGAGCATGAGGGACCTGTGCGATATGGACTTGTCCCCGGCAGGCGGCGTAACCTCGCCCTTAAACGACTTTGTGCTTCCCTTTACGACCTTCTTTGACATGACCCAACCCGAAAACTATTTTGCCTGAATAATACCGTAGGTTAAATTGTTAGGAAAATATTCGCGAGCACGGAGATTTACATATGAGGCCGGAGTTTGTATCCCCCGCCGCTATACTTTTTTTACTCTCTCTCGTAATTGCCACCATAGTTTCAGTTCCGCTTCCGGCCGCCGCCGTTTGCGCCAAGTGGAGCGAAGCTAAAAAAGCGGGGACTCTCGACTACCTCCGGATAGACGAGGCCAGCGGCGTTGCCGTCTCGGCGAAGTTCCCCGGAAGGCTGTATCACATTAACGATTCCGGCGGAGGGCCATATTTTTATATAACGAATATGGACGGCGGAAATACGAGAAGGCCGTCAAGGATAGAGGGCTACGATTCGAAGAGGCTCGACTTCGAAGACATGAGCGCAGTGAGTGCGGCCCCGGCAAATCCGCCGTATTCATCGCTGACATCGGTGACAACTGGAAGAGAAGGGACTACGCCGAGATCGCAACTTCGTCGAGGAGCGGGAGGATTTCGAGGCACCGTAAAGCCCTTTAAAGATAATCGCTACCGGACGGCCCCAACGCCGAGGGCTCGCCGTTTATGCCCGAGAACGACATCATTCATACTCACGAAGGAAGAAAAGCGCGACTATGCGGATGCCTACCCCGCAAAATCCCAAGGCTGCCCCGGGACAAATGGCAGAACGCAGGCGACGGCATTATAAAACCGGAATATGGGAAGATCGACTTCCCTTCGCTCCTCCCGGGCGCCTCTCCGCTCGGGCATGTCGTAACCTCTTTCGACATTGCGCCAGACGGCAGGAAGTTCCGCCAGTCTCACGTGCAGGGAGGCCCGTCGAGTTCAACGTGATCTATCAGCGGGGGCGCCCGCCGACGCGCCTGAATGAAGAGGGCAAGGACTACAGGGTCGTCGAAATCATGTCCCTGCCGCAGCAGGAGGCTTATGCGTACGTGGACGGCGGCAGCGGCTTTATATACGACACAGAGGCATACCTCTTCGAAGTCCCGATAATGCGCGTTGACTGCGTGGGCGGCGAATAAGCGCTCCGGCCTCGTCGATAGAAAGGCTATGATGACGGGCGTCGTCACGGCCGATATCAAAGTCCCCGCGAGTATAATCGAGGCGACCGTCTCCGAGTCCTGATTGTATCTGTCCGCGAGGACGAAGTTAAACACCGCAGGCGGCATGGCGGCGAGTAGAATAACGACGCTGGCCTCTACGCCTTCGAGATGAAGAAGCCGCACCGAAAGAACCCCTAAAATTACGCCGAACAGTATTCTCATTCCGCCGGCCGCGAACGACTTGCCGACGTCCTTTATCGCCACTTCGGACAGCTTGTAGCCGAGGGCGAATATCATCACCAGGAATGCTGGCTGCCAAGAAGATGGACCGACCTGAATATGGCGACCGGCAGCTCCCACCCCGAAACGCTGAGCAAAACCCCTGCAACAGCCGAGTAGACAAGCGGGGGCTTCAGCACCTCGAACGGGCTCGTCGTAGCTGAGTATATGTCGAGCGTGTAATGAATGACGGTGGTGGAAACCATAGCCGCCGCAATATCGGCCTTTAGACCCCCGCCTCGCCCAGATGCGAAAAGAACGGCGGGAGGCCCATATTCCCGTGTTCGCGAAAGAGCGAGCTGGCAGATGAACCTTCACGTGGAGCTTGTCGCCCTTATCACGATGAGCTGACCCGAGCACGAGGGATACCCCCTATGCGATACATACTGAAAGAAATATGCCTTCCCCGGCGATGGCCGAGTCTATGGGTTCTTCGGAGAGGGACGATATTATAAGCGCCGGCGTCGCCAGATAGATGACGAAATCGTTTATGGCGGAGAGGTTTATCTTCCTCTTCTTGCCGAAGATGTCGGCCGACAGCGGCGGTGATGAGGAAGAAAACGGGAAGTACGACGTTTATTATTTCGATTGCCCAGTTGCGCATGTCATACAGGCCATTAACTTCCGGGGTGAGGAAAATCGGGAGGAATCATTTCGAGACTGGAAAACCATTTGAAGTGAATGGAGCCGCACCCTCAGGCACGCCCCGTTACCAGTTTACGACAGCGGCACCCAGGTAAAACCGGCGCCGAATACGGATATGAGGATCTTGTCGTCCTTTTTCACCCTGCCGCTTCTGACTGCCTCGTCGAGCGCTATGGGCACGGACGCGGACGACGTGTTCCCGTACCTGTCGAGGTTGCTGAATACCTTTTCCGACGGGAGCCCTATGCGTTTTCTTACGGCTTCGAGGATCCTGTAATTGGCCTGGTGCGGTATGAAGAGGTCGATGTCGTCCGGGGTGAGGTCCGCCAGACGTATGGCTTCGAGCGAGGACGATTCGATGGCCTTGACAGCCTCCTTGAATGCCTCCTGGCCCGCCATTCCTGAAATGCGCCCTGTTCTTGATGGATTCCTCGCTCGCCGGCACGCACCCGGAGCCGCCCCCAGGCATGTAAGAGGAGCTCCCACTGGCTACCGTTGGCGCCCATGGTTATGGACATTATGCCCGGGGTATCGGATTTGGACAGAACCACCGCGCCCGCCCCGTCACCGAAGAGAATGCAGGTCGAGCGATCCTCGAAATCCATTATCGTCGAAAGCGTCTCGGCTCCGACGACGAGGACCTTCTTTGCGTTGCCGCCGTCGATTATGCCCTTCCCGGCCTGGAGCGCGTACATAAAACCCGAGCACCCCGCGAGAAGGTCGAAGGCCATAATGTGCCTCGCACCGAGCCTGCTCTGGAGCAGGCAGGCAGTAGAAGGAAAGAGGTAGTCCGGGGTAACGGTGCCTACGATAATCGCGTCCAGGTCAACCGGATCGACGGATGCGCTTTCGAGCGCCCTTACACAGGCATCGTAGGCTATGTCGGAAGTGGCGGTTCCTGGCTCGGCAATCCTTCTTTCACGGATTCCCGTCCGGGTTTGAATCCACTCGTCGGAGGTATCTACGATTTTTTCGAGGTCGGCGTTTGCAAGCACCTTTTCAGGGGCCGCAGAGCCTGTACCAAGGAACCTTACAAAGCTCAATTAAAGCTTTCTCCTTATAAATACCAGTCGGGGAATAGTATAGGGAAGACAGGCCGTTGTCAACTCACTCGCCCCGGCTCGCGAGGAGGGAGCCAAGCTCCGTTCTCTGCGCTTCCGTGAGCGCGGCGCGCCTTACCCGCTCTATGTCCTCGTCGTAGTAAAGTATGTCGAAATAGTCCCTGTCCCTCAGCAGCCCGAGGAGCTCTATTTCTTCTTCGGACTCGAGACTGAAGTAGTAATCGAACCGGAACTGCTGCCCCGAGGCCGTATCCACGGTGATTGTTGCCGTTATACACGGGAATTCCGGCCTGTCGAGAAGCTCGAATCCGAGCGAGATGGCGTCCGATTCCTTAAGCGCCGTCATATCCTCGCCCGAGCATTTCAGTATGAGGACGGGGCTGCCTTCGACGAACACGAATATACACCCCGATTCCATCATCGAGAGGGTGATTACCGTCTCGTTTCCTATTTCGGAAGGAGCTTTTATTTCCTTCCGCCCTTTGAGAAAGGGTTTAAAAAGTATCGATAATAGTTCTTTACCCATTTTTCGTTAGTCTAATCTAACATACGCTCCCGGCAAGCCCCGGAGCCATATCGTCCTGCCTTCGGCGCACCCTTCGGCCAAAGACGCTCCACGTGCGCCGCCCCGAAATTTTTCCTTGACATCGGCATGGCAAATTTATTAGTATCAAGATATCGGCGCATTTTGGCCGGTATTAGTTCCTTAATTTCTCAAAAAAAGCGGGGAATTTCGGATGGACGGAGGCTAAATCGAGCACACGTTCGATTCCCTGCATTTTGAAAGGGAGGAAGTGTTGAGATGATGTGGACACTGATTGTTATAGGATTGGCCTTTTTAGTATGGCGCTATATGGGACCGGTCGGAGCCCAGGAAGCCCCGGCGGCTGCCGAGGCGCCCCCCCCGCCCCCTGCGGCTGAGCCCGCGGCAGCGAGTGAAGACCCGTTCGTATCCCCCGAGCCCCCAAAGGCAGGAGGCTCGTCCGAGTCCTCTTCTTCCGGCGGCAGCGAGGTAGATCCGTTCAAGGCGCCCGGCTCGTAAACCGAAGCGCATAAGAACGAAACGGCCTCTACACTGACACGGACCGGGTGAAGCCCGATAGGTCTGCCCCGAAAACGGTGCTAGACTATCACCTCTTTCTTGGTCCGTATCAGGAGCCAGAGGAAGAACAGCCCGCCTATGGAGGCCGTTATGATTCCAACAGGGATCTCCACAGGGGATATCAGAGTTCTGGATACCGTGTCGGCAAGCGTCAGGAACGACGCGCCGAGAAGAAACGAGCAGGGGAGTATTATCCTGTTATCCACCCCGAGTATCATCCTCAGTATATGAGGGATGATGAGCCCGACGAATCCTATCGGCCCGGTTACGGATATCACCGCCCCGGCCGATAGCGACGTGGCGAAGTAAATCTCCTTTTCCATCTTCCTCACGTTTACGCCCAGGGAAGACGCGACGTCGTCCCCGAGCCCGAAGAGGTTCATATCCTTCGTTATGGAAAGGAGGAGCAGGCAGCCCGGAAGGGCGAACAGTAGCGTCCTCCACACGTCGCCGTAACCAACTATGTCGAGGCTCCCCATTATCCAGCGCATGGTCTGGAGCGATTCGGTGAAGTTCGAGAAGAACTGGACGAACAGTATGAACGCCGAATAGAGGAAGTTCATAACGACCCCGGCGAGAAGGAGCCTCCCCGTCGCGACTATCCCGCCGACCCTCGACACCGAATAAACGAACAGCATCGTCAGGAGCGAAAAGACGAAGGCGAATATCGTGACCACCGAAAAGCCCAAAAAACCCGCGGCAAGGCCGGTCCTCATGGCGACTATAGCCCCGAGCGACGCACCGCCCGAAATGCCGAGCGTGAACGGCGAGGCGAGCGGGTTCCTGAAAAGCGCCTGGAGCGCGGCCCCGCATATGGCGAACGTCCCCCCGGCTATTGTGGCCATGAGCACCCTCGGAATCCTTATCTTGTAGAAGATAGTGCTCGCGAGCTCGTCCCTGCCAGTGATCGTATCGATAATGCCCGCGTCGTATATGCCCGAGAAAACGCTCACGAGAACGGCCGCTATCCAGAGGAGTGTCAATATGCCGACAGCTGCTATGAATTTCTTTTTTACAGTCATGGCTTCAGATACTGAATTTTCAAAACAGGTCTATTCCCCCGGGTATACGAACACCTTCCCGTCCTCTTTCCTTACCGAGACGCCCGTTCCATAAAGAACGCTCAGGTTCTCGCCGGTTACCACTTCCCCGACCTCTCCTTCTGCAAAAATCCTTCCTTCCCTCAACATTATTATCTCGTCGAAATAGTAGAGCGCGCCGAATATGTCGTGCGTCGCAGCTATTATCAGAATCCCTCGCTCGTCCCGTAGCTTCTTGAGTATGTTCATTATCTCGCTCCGGTGCCTGATGTCGAGGAATGTCGCCGGCTCGTCGAGTATCATCACCTCGGGCTCCTGAACGAGGGCCCGTGCTATGGACGCGAGCTGCCTTTCCCCGGAGGAAACTTCGCT
>JAWKQD010000013.1:0-69064 GCA_041390285.1 Thermodesulfobacteriota bacterium
AGCCCGGGTTCAAGATTGTCAGGAGCGACAAGCTTAAAAGGCTCCTCGGTTACGAGTTCAAATACCCTGACCCGTCGCTTATAGACTGACTTCCGGGGCCTCTGGAACCGTACTCCGGGCTTTGGCATCGGGGCCGCCTGTCTGTTATAATTATGTACGATAGGGGTAACGAGATACGCCAATCCGCTGATAGAACGATTCGAAGTACGCAGTCAAAATCTCCAAGCACAGTCAAATCTGGGCAAAGCCTGCCTTACGGTTTTTCCGATTCAAAAAACCTGTATGAGATTTTATATAAAGCGTGAGATATTCGTTTTGGATTTTCCAAAATCCGCGGTGGAAGCTGCCCGCCGCCCTACAGGAGGGGTATCCTCATAAATGCAGGAAACTATATCTACTGACAACGGCGTCGTAAGGGACATCGAGTTCGGGGACAATAACCTCGTAAAGGAGCTTTACGGGGACCAGAGCGAGAACTTAAAAGAGGTCGAAAACAGGTACGGGATAAGGGTTCACTCGAGGGGAGGGAAGCTGAGCCTCGAAGGGGACGCCCCCGGCGTCGATTCGGCCTACAGGTTCTTCAAGGAGATCTACGGGCTCCTCGAAAAGGGCTACGTCCTCGACCCGGCCGACATAGAGCTCGCCGCGAGGGTGATAGACGAGGGCAAGATACGGCTCGAAGACATATTCCTCGACACTGTCTGCGTTTCGACCCGGGAGAAGATAATCGCCCCCAAGAGCATTACGCAGAAGCTCTACATCGAATCCATACGTAAGCACGATATAGTGTTCGGCATAGGACCCGCCGGTACGGGCAAGACCTATCTCGCGATGGCGATGGCCGTTTCGGCTTTCGTCAATAAAGAGGTGAACAGGATAGTCCTCACAAGGCCGGCGGTCGAGGCGGGAGAGAAGCTCGGGTTCCTGCCCGGCGACCTCTCGCAAAAGGTGGACCCGTACCTCCGCCCGCTTCTGGACGCCCTCTACGATATGATGGATTACGACAAGGCCTCCCGTCTCGTCGAAAAGGGCGCAATAGAGATCGCCCCTCTCGCGTTCATGAGGGGGAGGACATTAAACGACGCGTTCGTCATACTCGACGAGGCGCAGAACACGACATCCATGCAGATGAAGATGTTCCTTACGAGGCTCGGGTACAATTCCAAGGCCGTGATAACGGGCGACACGACCCAGGTGGACCTCGCGGCCAGTGAAAAATCCGGACTCCTCGAAGCCGAAACCCTCATAAAGAAAATAGAAGGCATTTCCTTCGTCTATTTCTCGAAGAATGACGTGGTAAGGCATCCCCTCGTTAGAAAAATTATCGAGGCATACGAGAAAAATTCCTAGGTATTGTGTTATAATTCTCTATCGGCTGTAATTTTGTACCGGAGGATGTAATTGATGCAAGGAACCTTTAAAGCCCTTTTCGTAGCCGCGGCGCTCATCTTAAGCGCCGGCTGCGCCAGGGAATGGCAAAACCCTGAATCGGCCCTGCCGGCCCAGAACGTTGCCATCGCCACCATTCTCGCGAGCCCCGATGCCTACGACATGTCGGGCGTCGAGGTAATAGGCAAGGTGTGGAACCTCCGATACGAGTCCCACGGCGTGAACGAGTACGGAGAGGAGATAATCTATACGACCTTCACGCTCGCCGACAGAAAGGGCATCGGGGTGGACGTCTTCGTAAAGGGCGACGCTCCAATCACCGAGGGTGATTACCTGAAGGTTGTCGGTCTTTACAGAAAGCAGTTCCAGACCACGGGACCATACTTCTACAGCAGGATAGACGCCGTCCGTCTTGAAAGCTGGAGCCCGAACCTCGTTTACTGGGTTAGGGAATTCGAATTCGATTAGGGATTTCTGTTAAGGAAAGCTTCGAAAAATTTCTCAGACCAGCTCGGAAAGGAAAAGTATCTTCTCCCTCGACGGGCCCAATGAAACCGCATAGATGCTTACGCCTGTAAGCTCTTCTATCTTCCTGATATAGTTCCTGGCCCCTTCCGGGAGATTTTCAAACTCGGTAACGTCGGATATATCCTCGCTCCATCCGGGGACTTCCTCGTATATCGGCTCGCATTCGGCAAGGGCACTGCAGCCCGAAGGGAAGGTCGTGAGAGTCTCGCCCTTGTGCTTGTACCCGACGCATATGCCTATGCTCTCGAAGCCGGACAGCACGTCGAGCTTGGTTATGGCGAGGCTCGATATGCCGTTCGTCGAGGCCGCGTATCTGAGCGCGACGGCGTCGAACCACCCGCATCTCCTGGGCCTTCCGGTTGTGGAGCCGTACTCGCCGCCTGCGTCCCTCAGCCGCTTGCCGGCCTCTCCGTGGATCTCGGACGGGAACGGGCCTTCGCCGACTCTTGTTGCATACGCCTTGGCGACGCCGAGGACGACGTCTATTTTGGTCGGGCTCACGCCCGTCCCGGTGCATGCGCCGCCTGAGCTCGCGCTCGACGAAGTGACGTAGGGATAAGTCCCGAGGTCTATGTCGAGCAGCGCCCCCTGCGCGCCTTCGAAGAGTATGTTGCTGCCTTCTGACAGCGCTTTATTGAGGAGGCCGGATACATCGCACGAGAATTCCTTCAGTATCTTTCCGTATTCGGAATATTCGGCGTAGATCGCATCGAACGATAGGGGCTCTCCCCCGAGGACTTTTGTAATATAGGCGTTTCTTTCTTCGAGCACATCGGCCAGCCTGTCCCGGAAACACTCGGGGTCTATAAGATCCGCGAGCTTGATCCCTCTCCTGGCGGCCTTGTCCTCGTAAACGGGGCCTATGCCTCTGCCAGTCGTGCCTATCTTGCCCTTGCCTTTGAGCGCCTCGCGCGCGACGTCTATCTCCCTGTGATAGGGCATTATGATATGGGTTCTGTCGCTTATCCTGAAATTGCTCGAATCTACCTTGTACCCCGCCGCCCTCAGCCCCGCGACCTCCTTAAGAAGAACGCCCGGGTCTACGACGACGCCGTTTCCGATTACGGAAAGCTTGTTTTCCCTGAGAATGCCGGAAGGGAGGTGATGGAGTATGACCTTCTCCTCGCCTATGACTATGGTGTGTCCGGCGTTGTTGCCGCCCTGGTAGCGGGCGACGATATCGACGTCTTCCGAAAGGAGATCGACGATCCTTCCCTTGCCCTCGTCACCCCACTGGGCTCCTATTACAACGATATTGGGCACGGTTAGATACCTCCCTTAAGGAGCTCTTCGAGGTTCGAAAATTCCTTGCAGGCGCCTCTTCTGGACTCTATTAGCTTGAGCTTGCTCGGGGTTTCGAGGAGTATGACGCCGTAGAAATTGGAGGCGCGGTTCTCCTTTATCCTGAGCTCGCGCTGTGCCTTGTCGAGGTTGAGGTCGAGGACGACCTTGAACCCGCTCGACCTGAGCCATTCGGCGAGGCGTATGGCTTCGCGCCTCAGGCTGGGCTTCTTGGGGATGACGACGAAGTGTATCTGGTTGTTTTCGCCGTCGCGTCTGTGCGCGCTGAGCAGCGATTCGACGTCCACGGCAAAGCCCGTGGCCGGTGCGTCGTGGCCGTACTTGCCCATTAGCTCGTCGTACCTGCCGCCCCTTACGAGCGGCGACTGGATGTCGCGCGAGAGTATCTCGAACGTAACTCCGGTGTAGTAGTTAAATCCCCTGATCTCGCCGAGGTCTATGTTAATGTCGCAGTCCGACTGGTAGTCCCCGATGACCGAAATCACGTTTTCGAGCTCGACTACATACTTACTTATCGAGCGTATCTTTTTCGCTTCTTTTAAAACTTCCATCCCGCCGAAGAGGGAAGGGAGCGTGCTTATCGCATCCTTAACCGGCTTTGTCGCTTTCGATTTCTTTATGGCGCCGGAAAGGGCTTCCTGGTCTTTTTTCTTAAGGGCGTCTTCGATGTCCTTTCTATGCTCGCCCGTCTGCGCCAGGAGGTGTCTCAGTATTCCGGTGTGTCCTATGTCCAGGACAATGTTCTTTATGCCGGATTTCCCGAGTGATTTTATGCCGAGGGCAATTATCTCGGCGTCTGCTTCGGCAGAGCCGAGCCCGACGAGCTCGCAGCCGGCCTGGAATATCTCGCGCTCCTTGCCGCTGCTCTTTTCCTCGAACCTTACGACCCTGCCGTTGTAGCATAGCCTGAGCGGAGCCGTGTGGTCCTTCATCTGTGTCGCTACGATCCTCCCGACCTGGGGAGTGATGTCGGGCCTTAAGGCCACGACGTCCCCGGACGAGGGATCCACGAATTTCATTACCTTACTTTTAAGCTCATCACCGAGACCGATGGATAAGGGGTCGAGATATTCGAAAAGGGGGGTTATGACCTTCCTGTAGCCCCATCTCGCGAATTCTTCGAGCAGCCCTTCTTCGGTTCGTCTGAGATCTTCCGCCTTTTCGGGGGTATAGTCCTTGACGCCCTGCGGCAGACTGAGTCTGTTTATCATCTATAGATTGACCTGTGTAACGGATATGATGTCCGGGAGATTCTTTATCTTCTCTATGATCTCGTCCGGCACCGGGGAGTCAACGTTCGTGAACACTATCGCCCTTCCTCCTATGGATTCCCTTCCAAGGTGGAGGAGGCCTATATTTACGCCGTTATCTCCGAGCGTCGTGCACATGGCGCCGATGAATCCCGGCCTGTCCTGGTTCTCGCTCACGAGCATGTATCCGCTCGGAACGACGTCAACCTTAAGGCCGTTGATTCCCACTACCCTCGGCTCTTCCGTGCCGAAGATCGTTCCCGCAACCTGGCTTTCGCCCTCATCCGTTTTTACCTTTATCGTTATCAGGCTCGTATAATCCTTGGCCTGTGAAGATTTCGATTCTATTACCTTTATGCCCCTTTCTTCCGCAATGACGGGGGCGTTTACGTGGCTCACGACGACGTCCATCATCGGCGCGAGGAAGCCCTTTAGCGCCGAAACGGTTACGGGGCGCGTGTCGAGCTCGGATATCTCGCCGTCATACTGGAGCTGTATCTCCTTGACGCCGCCCTTACAGAGCTGGCCCTGAAGGCTCCCGAGCTTTTCGGCAAGCGTAAGATACGGGCCTATAGTCTTCAGCACGTCGAGGCTGACGGACGGCATATTCACGGCGTTCTTGACCACGCCGTTCAGGAGAAAGTCGACTATCTGCTCGGCTATCGCGAGGCCGACCTTGGTCTGTGCCTCTTCGGTCGAGGCCCCCAGGTGGGGCGTGAACACGACGTTCTCGTCGAGCGCGAGGAGCGGATTCCCCTCTTCGGGCGGCTCGTTCACGAATACGTCGAAAGCGCATCCCCCTACGTGGCCCGATTTTATAGCTTCGGCTATGTCGCTTTCGTTTACGACGCCGCCGCGGGCGCAGTTGATTATCATGACGCCCTTTTTCGTTTTCTGCAGTGAGTCTTTGTTAAGGAGATCCTTCGTTTCCGGCGTGAGCGGCGTATGTATGGTTATGATGTCCGACCTCTTAAGAAGATCGTCGAACGACACGAGCTCGACGCCGAGCCTGTCGGCGGCTTCCTTCGAAAGAAACGGGTCGTACGCTATGACGTTCAGCTTGAGCCCGAGCGCCCTTTCGGCCACGAGCTTGCCGATGTTGCCGAGCCCTATGAGGCCAAAGGTTTTGCCGTCAATCTCCCTGCCCTTGAACTTGCTGCGCTCCCACTTGCCTTCCTTGAGCGAGGAATGCGCCTGCGGGATCTGCCTCGCGAGCGACAGCATAAGTGTTATCGTGTGCTCGGCGGTCGTTATCGCGTTGGCCTCCGGGGTGTTCATTACGACTATGCCCCTTTTGGTCGCGGCGGGGACATCCACGTTATCGACCCCAATGCCGGCCCTTCCTATGGCCCTTAGGTTTTTTCCTGCGTCTATGAGATCTTCTGTGAGTTTCGTAGCGCTTCTGATGACTACAGCGTCGTAATTGCCTATGATTTCGAGAAGTTCTTCCTTGGCGGTGCTCTTTCTTACGTCGAGCTCAAGGCCCTCGGCGGCTTCGAGAATGCTCAGGCCTTCCTTGGACATGCCGTCTGTTATCAATATTTTCAATTTTTCCTCCGAGATTTATGAGGGGTTGGTTTTAACGGGATAACAATATATGCGAGCGATTAATCAATGTCAATTTAGGGCAGGGCTCGTCCCGGGGGCTGAAAAACGCACCCGCAGAGTAGAAATGCCCTTTGGTTCCGGGCTTTCCGGGGGCTGGTTTTCTAAAATTGAGAAGAGCCCCCGAGTAAGTTAAGCTTACGCCCTGATTATGGAAGAAGATACAAGCGAAGAAAACAGAATGTCGTTTCTCGACCACCTGACGGAGCTAAGGAAAAGGCTCCTCTGGTGTGTGGTGGCGATTTTCGTTCTGTTCATACCCGCCTATGCGTACTCCTCGGTCGTATTCGACTTCCTCATGAGGCCGATAATAGAGAACCTCCCCGAGGGAAGCTCGCTTATCTTCACGATGCCGGCCGAAGGATTCATGACGTATTTAAAGGTATCCTTCTTCGCCGCCCTCTTCGGCGCCGTGCCTTTTATCCTCTACCAGGTCTGGAAGTTCGTCGCGCCGGGCCTCTATAAACACGAAAAGATGATAGTAATCCCGTTCATATCGTTCGGGACAATATTTTTCCTGCTCGGCGGCGCATTCTGTTATTACGTTGCTGCGCCGAAGGCGTTTCAATTCCTGCTTAACGAATACTCGTCCGAGTACGTAAAGGCCTTTCCGTCCATAAAGGAAGCGCTTTCTTTCTTTATGGGACTGCTTCTTGGCTTCGGCCTCATATTCGAGTTCCCGCTCGTCGTATTCGTCCTGGCGCGGCTCGGACTGGTTACGAGCGGGTGGCTCAGGCGGCAGTGGAAGTACGCCATTCTCATAAGCGCCGTGGCGGCCGCCGCACTTACACCCACGACGGACGCCGTGTCGATGATGTTCATGTTCGTTCCGATAGTGGTGTTCTACGGGCTCGGGATACTCGTGGCGTGGCTCTTCGGAAAGGAGCGCCGTCAGAAGGCCGCGGAAGATATAGAAGATACCGATGAACCCGAAGGGCCCGGGCCCAAGGACGGATTCTAGCCCCGGTGCATCCGGCCGGCCCCGAGGGCCGCGGCTGCTGCTTGACTTTTCCTCATAAAAAAATAAAGTAGAAATTCTAAAAACGACGAGGGGGCTTTATGCGCCCGCCCCGGCCGATGCCGGGCGCCCGGGCGCTGCTCGCGAGGTAAAAATGGCCGCAAAAACCAAGAAAAAGAAGATCAGAGACCTTAATCACCCGATTACATATAAACGTGAGAACGGCAAGTTCGACGTCGAGTGGTACGTCGGGCAGGACAAGAAGAACTGGGTCCTCCCCAAGGTCTTAAAGGAGCAGGCCAAAAAGCTCGGGAAAAAGCCGTTCCTGCAATTCGGCTATAAAAAGCCGCTCAGCTTCTTCGCCGTAAACAGGGAAGCCAACAAGATAGCGAACGCCCTCATCGACCTCGGAATCAACAAGGGCGACAAGGTCGCGGTCTACATGCCCAACTCGGACGACTACGTCATAACGTGGTTCGGCATACTCAAGGCCGGGATCGTGATGGTGCCCATAAACACCGCATACAAGATGGACTTCCTCCAGTACATAATCGACAGCTCCGATTCGCGCGTCCTCTTCATTGCCGAGGAGTATCTCGACAGGATGGTCCCCATCGCCGACAAGATACCGCAGCTCGAGCACGTAATAGTGTGGACGCGGGACGGCGGGGAGAAGTTCGACCGCCACGGATACAAATTCAGGAAGATGAAGTCCTACGCGTCCTTTATAGATTCCGGCAAGGCCTCCGAGCCCGACGTAGAGGTTACCTTCATGGACTTCGCGCGGCTCATGTACACCTCCGGCACAACCGGGAGGTCGAAGGGCGTTATGAGGCCCTGCGCCGCCGATTATTCCAGCGCACGCAATTATTCCGAGATAATGGACGTCGGCCCGGATGACGTGTGCTTCACATGCCTTCCGCTTTACCATTCGAACGCCATGGTGATGTCCGTCTATCCGGCCCTGATAAAGGGCGCGAAGGTCGTCGTCGAGGAGAAGTACAGCGCGAGCCAGTTCTGGAAATGGATAAAGGACCACGGCGTGACGAAGTTCAACATCGTTGGCACCATGGCCTATTTCATGTGGAATACGCCGGTAGTCCCCGAGGAGAAAGAGCACAAGGTAAAGCTCGTCCTCGGCTCCCGGCCCCTCACGACATAATCGAAGAGTTCATGGAGAGGTTCGGTATACAGTTCATGGAAGGCTACGGGCTCACCGAGATAGGGCAGTGCACGTGGATGCGCCCGGGCGAGCCGTTCAGGGTCGGCTCCTGTGGCAAGGAAGCCCCCGGGTACGAGATCAAGGTCGTAGATCCAGAGACGGACGAAGAGGTGCCGAGGGGATCCATAGGCGAGATAGTCGTAAGGCCGAGGACGCCCAACATCATGCTCCACTTTTACAACAAGATGCCGGAGAAGACCGTCCAGGACTTCAGGAATTTCTGGTTCCACACCGGCGACGCCGGCAGGATGGACAAGGACGGATACATATACTTCGTAGACAGGGTGAAGGACTACATCCGCCGCCGCGGCGAGAACATCAGCTCGTTCGAGGTGGAGAAGATCGTCGGCTCGCACCACGAGATACACGAATGCGCGACGGTCGGCATCAAGGCCGAGGGCGGGAGATACGCCGAGGACGAGGTGATGATAGTCGTCGTCGCGAAAAAGGGTAAGAAGGTAGATCCGCTTAAGCTGATAGAGTATCTCGAGCCGCGGATGCCGACGTTCATGCTCCCCAGGTTCATAAGGTTCGAGGTGTCTCTCCCCAAGACAGGAACCGAGAGGGTCCAGAAGAATAAGCTCAGGGACAAGGGCATCACGAAAGACACCTGGGACAGGGAAAAGGCGGGGTATAAGGTAAAGCGCTGACAGTTTTCCGGGCAGGGGCTTTCTCTCGATCCGTTGAATTGTGTAACCCGCATACATCACACGCCTTTTAGGCTGTCGTTCAGGGCCTGTTTTATTTCACAGACGAAATCCTTTTGTGCTAAAATTACCGGTGGATAAGCGGGCTTCCCGCCGCTTGTACCCCGAAACCAAGGAGGATTGCATATGTCTAAAGTTCTCAGGATTTCGCTTCCTTTCGTTGCAGGTGCATTGTTCGCTTTCGTTATAATGAGCTCCTTTAATCTTTTCCAGACGGCAAGCGCCCAGCCGGGCTACCAGCCGAACATGGAGCAGGCGCTCGGGAATCTCCACGCGGCCCGCATTAACCTCGAAGTGTCGTCGCCGGACAAGGGCGGCCACAGGGTAAGGGCGCTCGAGCTCGTAAACCAGGCCATATATCAGGTAAGGCAGGGTATCGCATTCGCGGAATAATCGGCCGTGTTCCTCCCGCGCCCGGCCTCGCGGAGGGCGCGGGATCCTCTCTGACTTTCTCTCCGTTTCTTTTCCCGGCTTTATCTTTCTTAAGGAAATCGATTTCTCAATTAATTTGCGGCGATAAGGTCCTGAACGCCGGGGCTGCCCCGGCCTCCCCGGATTGAAACTTCCACTGTGTTCAGTAAATTATTCCCGGGCCTAAAACGCGCCCATAACATTCCCGGGGGGGATTATATTGACAGGTAGAAATACCATCAGGCAAATCGTTGGAAACGCAAAAAAGGCCATATTACTGGGCGTCGGCGGGGGAGGCGACATAGTCGGCACCATACCGACCGCGGACTTCCTCGGGATGTTCGGCGTCGAGTGCGTGCTCGGCGGCCTGTCGTGGGAAAGGTCTGTCATAGATCCCATGCCTGGCCCAAGGACATTCGAGGAAACGTCAGGCGCGCGGAAGCTGAACGACGTCGTCTGGTGGGTGGACAAAGACACCGCCACAAGCACCGGCGTCAGGTTCGCCGAGGCCGGGGTTTCAGAAGTGACGGGCAGGGAGACGCTCCTCATAGACATACACGGCGGCCCGGGGCTGTGGCGAAGGGTCTTTTAGGTGCTGCGCGCGAGCTGGGGGCCGATCTTATCGTCGGCATCGACGTCGGGGGGATATTCTCTCCCGCGGCGGCGAGCCCGGGCTCATGAGCCCGCTTGCGGATTCTATAATGACGGCGGCGTTTTATCTCATCGAAAAGGAGATGCCCGCGTTCCTCGGCCTTTTCGGGTACGGGAGCGACGGCGAGCTTACGACAGCCGAGCTCGAAGACTCGATGAAGGTCCTCGCGGCGAGCGGCGGGCTTCTCGGAAGCTGGGGCTCACCCCGAAGCGCTCGAAACCATGGAAAAGGTGATCTCCATCGTCCCGACGGAGGCGAGCAGGATGCCGGTTCTCCTTGCCAAGGGGCAGTTCGTCGAGACGAATATAAGGAGCGGACGCCGGCACGTGAGCCTTTCCATGTCTTCGACTGTTACATATTACTTCTCCCCGGCGGTGCTTTACGAGAAATTGTCGGTCCTTTCGAGGAAGGTGTCCGGGACGGAGAGCCTTGCCGAGGCGAACGAGGCCCTTCACTCCATGGGCGTAAGGACGGAACTCGACATAGAGCTCGACAAATACGCGCTCGAACAAGAGGAACGCCAGGCCCGGTAAAGGGGTGGGTGTATGTGCAATCTGCCCGCCGACGGGCGGTATGTAATGCAATGCGGTATGTGTTTTAAGTTAAGGCCGCATGTATGTGGCCGGATTGGTTGACACACCCCCTGTTTCATGTTAAATACTTACGATTTTTCAAATTTTTATCCCTTGAGGAAATAAGTCCCAAATGAGTCTGGAAGAAGCAGGTCATTACCCGGTAGAAAAATTTCTTATCGCTTTTGCACTGATTCTAGTTTCTGCCAAAATCTTCGGGGCGCTGGCCGAGCGCTTTAAGCAGCCGGCGGTGCTCGGGGAGCTTGTCGCGGGCGTCATTCTCGGCGGCAGCGTGCTTGCGCTCATTCCATCGTCTGACGGCATGGCGGGGTTCCAGACGTTCCATCTTCTCGCCGAAATCGGCGTCGTTATACTGCTCTTCGAAATCGGGCTCGAAACGAACCTGGCCGATATGGTCAAGGTCGGGCCCGCGTCGGCCATGGTCGCGGTTGTCGGCGTCGCAGTGCCCTTCGTTCTGGGCTTCGCCGGCGTACTGGCGTTCGAGAAGTACGGGCTTATTCAGGGCGTGGATCCGTCCATGATGACCCTCATCGCCATAACCGCCGGCGCTACGCTGACAGCAACCAGCGTCGGTATAACGGCGAGGGTGCTGTCCGACATGAACAAGCTAGGGACTCCCGAGGCCAAAATAATCCTGGGGGCCGCGGTTATAGACGACGTCCTCGGGCTCATCATACTCGGCGTCGTGAGCGGCCTGATAGAGGCTGCCAAGAGCGGCGGGGCCGGCATTACGGCGGCCGGGGTGCTGATTATCACCCTAAAAGCGTTCGGATTCCTCCTTGCGGCGATCGTAATAGGCAATATAGTCGCCAGCAGGCTCTTTAACCTCATAAATAAAATGCGCGTAAGGGGAGCGCTTCTCTTATTCGCCCTTTCTTTCGCCCTGGTGTTCGCATACCTTGCGAGCCTCGTGGGGCTTGCGCCGATCGTCGGTGCGTTCGCCGCCGGGCTGGTGCTGGCAAGGACAAATCAGGTCAATATTATAGAAGAAAGGTTAAAACCCGTAGCTGACGTTTTTACCCCGATTTTCTTTATTATGGTTGGCGCGGCGGTCGATATAAGGGTGTTCAATCCCTTCGTCCGCGCGAATATTCCGATACTAATGATCGCAGGGGTACTTTTCATTATCGCTGTAGTGGGTAAATTTGTTAGCGGCTGGGCTGTATTCCAGAAAGGAATTAACAGGTTCGTCATAGGTTTCGGAATGATCCCCAGGGGGGAAGTGGGTCTTATCTTCGCACAAGTCGGGCTGGCTTACGGGGTTTTCAGCTCGCAGCTTTTTTCGGCGATGACGGTAATGGTTATGCTTACCACGTTTGTCGCTCCGCCGCTTTTGAAGATTGCTTTCGCCAGAAATGGCGGACAGGCGTCGGAAGGCGGATACGTATAAGTTAAGTAGTCAGAGGAGATATAACTAATGAGGCTATCAAGCTTTAAGATTACTGCGCCCCTCGGGCTTTTGCTGCTTGCCGCGTCCGACGCGAGAGCAGCCTCCGGGGACCTTCTAAGCGTCGATTACACGGTATTCATCGAGGTCGTCATATTCGTGGCGGCGATAATAATTTTGAACGCGCTTGTTTTCCAGCCGTTCTTAAAACTCATGGACCGTAGGGACAGGCTCACGAGGGGGACGATGGAAGAGGCCAAAGAGCTCGAAGCCAAGGTCAAATCGATTATAGAGGAATACGAGGCGCGTCTGGCCGAGGCAAGGTCTCACGCCCAGGAAGAAAGGATGAGCATAGTGAAGGAAGCACAGGACGCTGCCACGGGCATAGTGTCCAAAGCGCGGGAAGAAACAGCTTCTCTCCTGGAAGACGCGAAGAAGAAGCTCGAAGCCGAATCGGAATCCATAAAGCAGAAGCTGAGCGGCGACGTGGAGCATCTGGCGAAAGAGATATCTTCCAAAATTCTCGGCAGGGAGGCCGGAGCATGACTGAATACGGAATAATAAATTTTCTACTCACGGCGGCCACCGAGCACCACAACACATTTAACTGGAGGTTCGCCACCGAGCACGCGGTGAATCTCGTGATTCTCCTTCTCGTGCTCGTTTATTTCCTCAAGACCCCGATCAGGAACTTCCTCGTCGAGAGGCGGAGCAGCATCGGGCACGAGATAGACGTCGCGGAGAAGACGATAACCGAAGCCAAGGCCAGGTACGACGAGTATTCGAAGAGGCTCGAAGGCATAGAGGGCGAGATAAGCGCTATAAAAGAAAGCCTCCGTGTCCAGGGCGAGAAGGAACGGGACGAGATACTCCGGGTCGCCAGCGCCGCTTCTGAAAACATGAAAAAGGAAACGACCGAGTCTATAGCACTCCAGACTGAAAGGGCAAAAAGGGAAATACAGTCCGAAGTGGCCGACCTCGCGCTCACACATGCGCGCGGCATTATCGCCAAGAGCCTGGGCGATGCGGACAGGGAAAAAATGGTAGCCGACTTTACTAAAAACATAGAGGATGAAAAATGGCATCAATCGCAACACTGAGGGACCTCACAGAAGCGCTCACAGAAAGCGCGCGCGAGGAGGGAAAGCTCGATAAAGTTACCTCCGACCTCGAAGATTTCTTCAACCTTCTCGGCGGCGCTGCCGACTTGAAGAACATTCTCTGGAGCTCGACGTTCGAGTTCGGGGAAAGGAAGGGGATAATCGACGATCTGAGCTCGAAAAGGGGTTACGACAAGCTGACCGTGAACTTTCTGGTCCTTGCGCTCGAGCTAGACAAGCTTAAATCCCTCATTCAATCCGAAGAAACCGTTTTAAGAAAACTACGCAAGGCGTCGGGCAGGATCCGCGCCGAGATCATAACGGCATCCGAGCCTTCGGAGGCCGAGATCGGCAGGATAAAAGTGGCGCTGGAGAAAGTCGCCGGCGGCAACATCGACATCACGACCAAGGTCGATCCGTCCATTGTCGGGGGGATCGTCGCGAAGGTTGAAGATAGGGTGTTCGATGGTAGTATAAAGACCCAGCTTGAGAGGATAAGGGGCGTTCTCACGCGGTCCTGAAAGCCTTCTACTTATACAAGGAGCGAAGAAATATGCAGGAAATCAAGATTGAAGAAATAGGTCAGATACTAAAGGACCGGATCAAGGGTTACGAAACCAAGATCGAGACCTCCGAAGTCGGCACGGTTATTTCCGTCGGTGACGGTATCGTCAGGGCCTACGGGCTCGACCGCGCGATGGCCGGTGAGCTCGTTGAGTTCGCAAGCGGCATCATGGGGCTCGTCCTTAACCTCGAAGAGGACAACGTCGGTATTGCTCTGTTCGGAGAGGACACCGAGGTCCAGGAAGGCGACATCGTAAAAAGGACCGGCAGGATAGCCGAGGTCCCGGTCGGTGAGGACATGAAGGGCAGGGTGGTCAACTCCCTCGGTCAGCCGATAGACGGCAAGGGCGAGATAAAGGCGGCGGAAACGAGGCCGATCGAAATCAAGGCCCCGGGCGTCGTTTACAGGCAGTCGGTTCACGAGCCGCTTCAGACCGGTATCAAGGCTATCGACGCGATGATCCCGATTGGTAGGGGGCAGCGCGAGCTTATCCTCGGCGACCGTCAGATCGGTAAGACGGCTATCGCTGTAGACACGATAATCAACCAGAAAAGTGAAGATGTATACTGCATTTACGTTGCCATCGGGCAGAAGCAGTCGACGGTGGCGCAGGTAGTGGACAAGTTAAGAGAGCACGGCGCTATGGAATACACGACGGTCGTCGCGGCCAACGCGTCCGACCCGGCTCCTTTCCAGTTTATCGCGCCATATGCCGGATGCGCCCTCGGCGAGTATTTCAGGGACACCGGAAGGCACGCTCTCATCATCTACGACGATTTGACGAAGCACGCATGGGCATACCGCCAGCTTTCGCTTCTCCTGAGGCGTCCCCCGGGCCGTGAGGCATATCCCGGAGACGTTTTCTACCTCCACTCGAGGCTCCTCGAAAGGGCTGCGAAGATGAGGCAGGAGGACGGCGGCGGATCGCTGACCGCGCTCCCGATAATCGAGACCCAGGCGGGCGACGTTTCGGCGTACATTCCGACGAACGTCATCTCCATCACCGACGGTCAGATATATCTCGAGAGCGACCTTTTCTACTCGGGCGTAAGGCCTGCTATTAACGTCGGTCTCTCGGTTTCGAGGGTCGGCGGCTCGGCCCAGATAAAGGCGATGAAAAAGGTCGCCGGTACACTAAGGCTAGAGCTCGCGCAGTACAGGGAAGTCGAGGCGTTCTCGCAGTTCGCATCCGACCTCGACAAGGCCACCCAGGCCCAGCTGGCCAGGGGCGGGCGTCTCGTCGAGGCGCTCAAGCAGGGCCAGTACGAGCCGCTCCCCGTCGAGAAGCAGATCCTCATCATCTACGCTGTCTCGAACGGCTACGTTGACGACTACCCGATAGATAAAGTAAGCACCTACGAGAAGGAGCTCTATTCCTTCTTCGACGCGAAATATCCCGAGCTTTTAAAGGATATAAAGACGAAGAAAGAAATCGGCGACGACCTCAGGGAATCTATCCTAAAGGCGCTCGACGAGCTCAAGGCCCAGATTGGGGAGCTTTAATTCCGCCCGGGAGATTAAATGGCAAGCTTAAGACAGATACGTTCCAAAATTAAAAGTGTGAAGGGCACGCGCAGGATTATGAGCGCCATGAAGCTCATCTCGGCCGTAAAGCTGAGAAGGGCACAAGAGCTTCTCATGTCCTACAGGCCCTATTCCGAGGCCTTCCTCGAAATAACGAAGAGCCTCGCACGGAAATGCGACCGCGAAGCGCATCCGCTTCTCAGGAGGCCCGAGGAGGCAAAGAATCTCCACCTCGTCTTCCTAACGTCGGACAGGGGGCTTTGCGGCAGCTTCAACTCGAACCTCATAAGGAAGCTCGAGACCTATATCGTCACGGAAGGAAAGAAGTACGAGCACATTAAATTCACCTTCCTCGGGCGAAGGGGCCTCGACCACTTCTCGAAGGGGCAGTTCCCGATCGCGGCGAGCTTCACGGGAGTTACCGAAAGAAACTACGCCGAGATAGCGGAGAGTGTCGCCTCAGAGCTCGTCACGGAATATGTGAAGGGTAAGACCGACGAAATAATACTCGTTTACAACTTCTTCAGGTCGGCCCTTACGCAGGTGATGACGTACGAGAAGATCCTTCCGATAGAATCGGACGAAGAGGTCGCAGAGGATACTGTAGAAATAGATTATCTATACGAGCCTTCGAAGAAGGCCATATTGAAAGAAGTTCTTTCGACCTACGTTAAGGTCCGCGTGGAAAGGGCGATAAAGGAATCGCTCACGAGCGAGCACGCTTCGAGAATGACCGCAATGGAAAACGCCACGAGCAACGCGGACGACGTCATAAAAAAACTTACCCTTTTGGCCAACAAGACCAGACAGGCCATGATTACGACAGAGCTCATGGACATCGTGAACGGTACAGAGGCCTTAAGAAAAGGAGGAGCAGACTAATATGGAAGCCACCACTAACGGAAACAAAATGGGGAAAGTCGTTCAGGTCATGGGGCCTGTTATCGACGTCGAATTCAAGGAAGGCGGGCTGCCCCCCATTTACACGGCACTCAAGCTGACCAATCCGCTTTTAAACGACGAACAATGGAACCTCATCGTAGAGGTCGCTCAGCAGCTCGGCGGTAACCGCGTACGCTGCATTGCGATGGACGCGACCGAGGGCATAAAAAGGGGCGAGGACGCTCTCAACACGGGCGAGGGCATCACGGTGCCCGTCGGCAAGGAGGCCCTCGGAAGGATTCTTAACGTCGTGGGCGAGCCCATAGACGAGATGGGGCCCGTCAATACAGCTGCCCGCTGGCCGATTCACAGAGAAGCCCCGGAGTTCGTCGAGCAGAGCACTAAGCTCGAGCTCTTCGAAACGGGCATCAAGGTTATTGACCTCATCGCACCGTTCCTCCGCGGAGGTAAGATCGGTCTTTTCGGCGGCGCCGGTGTGGGCAAGACGGTTCTTCTCATGGAGCTCATTCACAACGTTGCGAAGGAATACGGCGGCGTGTCGGTGTTCGGCGGCGTCGGTGAGAGAACTCGTGAAGGAAACGACTTCTGGATCGAGATGAAAGAATCCGGCGTTCTCGCGAACACGGGCCTCATATTCGGGCAGATGAACGAGCCCCCGGGCGCGAGGGCGAGGGTCGCTCTTACGGCTCTTACGCTCGCCGAGTACTTCAGGGACGAGCAGGGCCAGGACGTTCTACTCTTTATCGACAACATATTCAGGTTCACCCAGGCGGGCTCCGAGGTGTCGGCGCTCCTCGGGCGTATCCCTTCCGCTGTTGGTTACCAGCCGACCCTGGCTACCGACCTTGGAGAGCTCCAGGAACGAATCACCTCGACGGTCAACGGGTCTATTACCTCCGTTCAGGCTATTTACGTTCCTGCGGACGACCTTACCGACCCGGCGCCTGCGACGACGTTCGCCCACCTGGACGGTACGATCGTTCTTTCGAGGCAGCTGACGGAGCTCGGTATCTACCCTGCGGTCGACCCGCTCGACTCCACGTCGCGAATCCTCGATCCGCTGATCGTCGGCCAGGAGCACTACGAAATCGCGCGCCGAGTTCAGGAAGTCCTACAGCGCTACAAGCAGCTCCAGGAAATCATCGCGATCCTCGGTATGGACGAGCTTTCCGAAGAGGACAAGCTTGTCGTCGCGAGGGCCAGGAAGGTGCAGAGGTTCCTCTCGCAGCCGTTCCACGTTGCGGAGCAGTTCACCGGTACGCCAGGAAAGTACGTCCCGATCAAGGAAACGATTGCCGCGTTCAAGGAAGTTATCGACGGCAACCTCGACGACGTGCCCGAGCAGGCCTTCTACATGGTGGGCAACCTCGACGAAGTGCACGAGAAAGCAAAGCAGCTCGTTGGCTGATAAATTGAAAACGAAGATTCAGCCGGGGGCGCGGCAGGTCCGCGTCCCCGGATTTAACATGGCGTCACATCGCCCGGGCATATAGATTAAAGGAGAATAAATTGCCGGACTTACAGCTTCAGGTTATAACCCCATCGAGGGTCATAGTGGACGAAATAGTCGACGAAGTCGTCGCGCCGGGGGTTTTGGGAGAATTCGGAATCCTTCCCGGGCACGTTCCGTTCATCACGCTTCTCGCGGAAGGCGAGATAAAGTATAAAAAGGGGCTCTTCCGAGCAGAAGCTCTCCGTCGAGGGCGGGCTTGCCGAAGTAAGGGACGACAAGGTCACTATTCTCACAGACGGGGTCGGCTGACGCGTCCGGCCCGGCGTCGCGGCCACAATCCGCCCGCGGTTTCCTTCCATCCTTCGCTTTGTAATGCCGTCCGTTTCCGGGCGGGTATTTGAACCTACCTTACCATTCCATATATAATTTAAAGAAAATATTTCATCTGGAGATTCTTTCATGGCATTAGCTGAAAAAAATCCGGAAGCCCTCGTTGTCCGCAGTGATGAAGGCGCCATCCGGAACCTTACAATCAACAGGCCGTCGTCCTATAACGCCCTTTCCATAGCTTGCATGGAGGCGATTATAGCGGAGTTCGAAGCGCTTACGGAAGACAGGTCCATAAGCGTCGTCATACTCTCGGGGGCGGGGAAGGGATTCTGCGCCGGGCATGACCTTAAAGAAATGCGCGGGAACCCCGAAAAGGACTTTTACGAAAAGACGTTCAATACGTGTACGAGAATGATGCTTTCCATCGTCAATTGCCCGAAGCCCGTCATCGCCAAGGTGCACGGCGTCGCGAGCGCGGCAGGGTGCCAGCTCGTGGCCACGTGCGACCTCGCCGTCGCCGACGAGAACACGAGGTTCTCGACCCCGGGGTCAACATCGGCCTTTTCTGCTCGACGCCAATGGTCGCGCTCTCGCGTAACGTCTCGCGGAAGCACGCGATGGAGATGCTCCTTACGGGGGATTTTATCCCGGCGCAGCGGGCTTACGAGATGGGGCTCATAAACAGGGTCGCCCCCTCTGGAGCTCGACGCCGCGGCGATGGAGTTCGCCTCGAAGATAGCGTCCAAGTCCACGCTTACACTCAAGACGGGCAAGAAGGCGTTTTACGAGCAGATAGACAAGGACCTTAGCGGCGCTTACGAGTACGCAAGCCGCGTCATGGTCGAGAACATGATGGCGCGCGACGCCGAAGAGGGCATAGACGCATTCATCGAAAAACGCGAGCCGCGCTGGTGCGGGGAATAAGCCGCTTCACCGTATCTTAACAATTCAGGGTTATCATTATTGGCCTTTTCTCGAAGGCTCTGGTGTAACGCTATCGGTAAGGACCCGGGGTGCGCTATGCGAAGCCGCCGCGAATGGAGCGGAGAGGGAGGGTAATACAGAAGGGTGGTGAATCGTATATGCGTAGAGTGCTCTTTTCGTCGTTCGCCGCGTTGACGTTTCTGGCCGCGGCCGTGGCCGCGGGCGCGGAAACGCCGTCCATACCGGCGCTCATCGGAAGTAAGCAGGTGCTCGTCGTGGGCGAATCCTACGGCAGGCCCGAGTCGACCCGCTTCGTGTCGGATTCAGTCTCGGCGTATTTAAAGGGGGGAGGGTGCCTGAAGGTCGGCCTCGAAATCCCCTCCGATCAGCAGGACGTTCTCGACAGCGCCTTGAAGGGCGAGGTCCCGGTTTCGGATATAAAAATCAACGACATAATAGACAGCCCTTCATACAGAGAAATGCTCACGAGCTTCAGCGGTCAGATAAAGGCTGGCAGGTGCCTCTCCGTAAAGGCTATAGACGTCCCCTCGTCTGTGCCAGTCTCGCGTGACGGGTGGATGGAGAAGAGGACGGCCGAAATGGCCGGCGACACCCCGATCATACTCCTAGTGGGTAACACTAGGGCGGTAAAAGAATCCGGACACTCGGGCGAGGACGCACTTCTGGCCGAGCGCCTGTCCGACTCGTCCGTCACGGTCGCCTCGACGCTCCAGTACTGGGGCCCGGGGCAATGTTCGGACAGGACGTCCGAGTACATCGCCGCATCCGATTCGAGGGCCGGGGATTACATCAAGGAAACGCTTTCAGTTTCGGACGAAGAAGGGCAGGTGGATACTTCGCTCGCGGCCGACGGCATTATCGTCTGGAAGTGCGAGGGCGTGGAGGAGAGCGAAACCCTGGCTGTCGATGAAGGGAAGGGCGGCCTCACCGTCGAAGACGAACAGGCCACCGTAACTGAAGAGAATTCGGAGACTGTAGTCCGGGACGAGAAGGCGCTCAAGAAGATAAGGTGGGGTATCAAGAACATTTACCCGGCCATCGGGATGACCAAGGACGAAGCCCTCGAGGCCATGCGGAAGGAACCCGACAAAATTGCAAACATCACCGGCGGCGAAAGATGGACGTTCGAATGCATGGATGAGAACGGCACTACGCACGACTGCTTTGTGCTCGACTTCAAGAACGATCTAGTCTTCAGATTCAGGGATCTGCAGTAAAAATAGAAAAAATAGAAAGCCTTAGCTCCGAACCGTATGGTTCGGGGCTAAGGCGTGATAGTCAGTTTGATTGTGACAGCCGGTTAACGGTGCCCGATTACTGTGCGGGCTCTTCGGTAGCCGTCTGTTCTGGTTTGGGAGGGGTGGGGGCGTTGTTGTTCCCGGACTTCGAGCCGGGAATATCGTACCTTGAACGCTCCTTGATCCTGCTCGCCTTCTTCGAGCGGCCCCTCAGGTAATAGAGCTTTGCCCTTCTTACCTTACCCATTCTCTTGACTTCGATCTTGGCTATTAGCGGGGAGTGGAGCGGGAAAATCCTTTCCACGCCTACGCCGTAGGAAACCTTCCTGACGATGAATGTCTCGCGAACGCCGCCGCCCTTCTTGGCTATGACGACGCCTTCGAAGACCTGGATCCTCTCCCTGTCCCCTTCCTTGATTTTATAATGTATGGCTACGGTATCGCCCGGGCGAAACTCCGGAAGATCCGACCGCATCATCGATTTTTCTATTTCGAGTATTACGCTCATCTTACTTCTCCCTCATCATATTGTACACGAAAACAACCTGTCGAGAATCACGGCAGCCGCGCTCCTGACCGACAGGTGGTTATACGCCGTATAGCCGCTTACCGGCTTCAGCGTGTAATCGGCGCCGGCGAGTATTTCTTCCGCCAGCCCCCAGCCTGTCCCGAAAAGTATCAGATAAGGCCCGCTATCCCTCTGGAACATCTTTTCCCTGAGTTCCCCGTACCCTATCATGTTGTCCCGCGGGCGGGCGTCCGTGACAACCACGGCCGGCTTTCGCCCCTCTATCCTCTCGATGTCCTCTACGGCCTCTGCGAGCGTGTCCCTGATTTCGACAATCTCCAGCGCCTCCGACCTCGACCTGTTGGAAGACTCGCTGTCTCCCCCGTTCCAGTGCCTGAGTACACGCCCTATGAGCTGCTTCTGCTCCGCATTCGGCTGAACCAGATAATATTTCCGGACGCCGTATGTCGTAGCCGCTCTCGCGATATCGTGTACGTCCAGGTTAGTGAACGCGGTGTTGATAATCGTGAGCCGATTATTGTATACGGGATAGTGAATTAATGCAATATACGCCCTGAAAAAAGGGGGATTCTCTTCTTTCAGGGTATTTATGTGGTTAATGTCTTCGAGGGAGACCTTCGCCCTGTCGAGAAGGTCGGGACGGGCGAGATAAGTCCTCTTCAGGCTTTCCTTCCGCCTCCATTCGTCAATCTCCCCATGATTCCCCGACAGGAGGACCTCGGGGATGCCTTTATCCTGAAAGCTCTCGGGCCTCGTATACTGCGGATATTCGAGCAGCCCCCGTTGAACGAATCGGCCTCCGCCGACTGCTCGTTCCCGTGAAACCCTGGGAGGAACCTCGAAACGCTGTCTATGATAATCGTCGCCGCCGGCTCGCCGCCCGAAAGGACATAATCGCCAACTGATACCTCTCTATCGACGTATATATCCCTCACCCTGTCGTCTATTCCCTCGTACCTGCCGCAGATTATGATCAAACGGTCGTATTCCGAGGCGAGCTCGCGCGCATCCTTGTCGGTAAAGGGCTTTCCGGCCGGGGTGGTGAGTATGACGACGGATTTCCCGCCGCCTTTTCTCGCGTCCTCGACGGCCGCGCCTATGGGCCCGGGCTTCATCAGCATCCCGCCCCCGCCGCCGTAGGGGGAATCGTCCACGGTCCTGTGCTTGTCTTCGGTATAGTCCCGGATGTCGCGGGTGGAGATCTCCAGAACTCCCTTCTCCCGCGCTTTCTTGAAGAGCCCGATGGAAAAGGGGGAATCGAAATACTCCGGGAATATTGTCAGGATGTCGAATTTCATTTTCGGGGATTTACTGAGGCCGTTATTTTATCCGAGGAGGCCGTCCACGGGCGTTATCACGATTTTAGAGTTTTCGAGATCTATTTCCTTAATTATAGGCTCGGCAAGTGGAATAAGGGCCTCTGCCGTTCCGTCTCTCACGACCAGCACGCTCTGATGCGCCCTGTCGATGAGGTCTTCCACCTTCCCGATAAAGCTTCCGTCCTCGCTGTAAACGTCGAGACCGATAAGCTCGAACCAGTAATACTCGTCCTCTTCGAGCCCCTCCAGCTCATCCATATCGACGAGGACTTCGGCGCCCCTTAGCTCCTCGGCGTCGTCTATCGAATCCACGCCCTCGAGCTTCACTATCGCGGTGCCCTTGTGGAGCCTGCAGCCGCTTACCGCAAGCCTCTCAGGCTCCCCCGAATCTTCCCTGTCTATGTAAATATAATTGATGCCGGGAAGGTTATCCGGCCGCCGGCTGAAAGGCATCAGTACTACCTCTCCCTTAAGACCGTGCGGCCTGGTTATTCTCCCGTAATTGATTAGCCCCATGTCGACTGAAGGGTTGTGCTTATTCCAGTATTTCCAGAACGGCACGGCGCTTCATCTTCGCCGCGGCGGCTCCGAGAATAGTCCTTATGGCTTTCGCCGTTTTTCCCTGTTTGCCAATTATCTTCCCCAAGTCCTCAGGTGCTACTTTCAATTCGAGTACGGCTGTCTGCTCACCTGCAACCTCTCTCACCTCAACTTTATCCGGGTTGTCAACAAGAGACTTAGCTATGTACGAAACGAGTTCGTTAAGCCTTTCCATGTCTGATACCTCCCCTGTATTATATCACCGCTGCCCACTCGTACTCTCAAAATGTGGATTACCTTTAACCTGGCTTCGTTGTACTAGTTAAGTGTAGCAATCAATTTCCCGACCCGCTCGGAAGTCTGGGCGCCCTTGCTGATCCAATCCTGCACCCTGTCGGTTTTCACGTCGAGAGCGTGGGGTTTCTGCCTGGGGTCGTAAGTCCCGAGTATCTCCAGGAATTTGCCGTTACGCGGTGAGCGCGAATCCGCGGCGACAATCCTGTAAAATGGCTTCTTTTTAGAGCCGATTCTAACAAGTCTTATTTTAACCAAAATGCTTATACCTCCTTGGGGTATTCAATATTATAAAATTAGCATAGATTACATGTACTTCATCATTCTTTTTGCGACTTTCCCCATCTTCCCCATGTTTTTCATCATGTTCTTCATCTGCATGTAATTCTTGATCATTCTGTTTATGTCTTCGACCCTGGTGCCGCTGCCCCGGGCTATCCTTTTCCGGCGGCTGCCGTTTATCAAAGTATGATTGAGCCTTTCGCGGGGGGTCATCGAATCGATTATCGCGATCGTCTTCTTCATTTCCTTTTCGGCCGTTTCTATGGCCTTCGGGTCTTTTGCCACCTGCTTCATGCCGGGGATCATCTGCGTCATGCTGTCGAGCGAGCCGAGCTTGCGCATGGCGAGCATCGCCTCCCTGAAGTCGGCCAGCGAAAACTCCTTCTTGAGGAGCTTTTTGGCCATTTCCTCGGCCTGCTTGTCCTCGAACGCCGCCTGTGCCTTTTCGATGAAAGTAAGCACGTCCCCCATGCCGAGTATCCGGGACGCTATCCTGTCCGGGTGGAATACCTCGAGTGCTTCGAGCTTCTCGCCCGTTCCGAAGAACTTTATCGGCTTTCCGGTGACGGCTTTTATTGACAGCGCTGCGCCGCCCCTGGCGTCGCCGTCCATCTTAGTGAGGACAATGCCATCGATGTCGAGCGCCTCGTTGAAGCTGGTCGAAACGTTGACAGCATCCTGACCCGTCATCGCGTCCGCAACGAGGAGAACCTCTTGCGGGTTGACCTCGGATTTTATATTCTTGAGCTCGTCCATCAGCTCTTCGTCTATGTGGAGCCTGCCCGCAGTGTCAATGATGACGGTGTCGTATCCACCCAAGCGGGCCTCGTTAAGGGCCTTTACGCTTATATCGACAGGATCTTCGCCGGGCTGGGTGTCGTAAATCCCCGCGCCGACCTGCTTTGCCAGCACTTTTAACTGGTCGATAGCCGCAGGCCTGTAAACGTCGGCAGGGACAAGGTAGGGGTTTCGCTTGAGCGTATCCTTTAAATACCTGGCTAGCTTGGATGAGGTGGTCGTTTTACCCGAGCCCTGGAGCCCGACGAGCATTATTGCGACGGGCGGGGCCGCCTTGAGGTCGAGGCCCTCGCTTTCCTTGCCGAGGACTTCCTTAAGCTCCTCGTGAACGATCTTCACGAACTGCTGGCCTGGGGAAAGGCTCGACATGACTTCCTGCCCGAGCGCACGCGTCTTTACAGAATCGACGAACTCCTTTACGACCTTGAAGTTGACGTCGGCTTCCAGAAGGCTCAGGCGCACCTCACGGAGCGCGTCCTGTATATTGCTCTCGCTGAGCTTGCCGTAGCCCCTTACGCGCTTTAAAGTAGTGTTAAGTTTTTCCGATATTCCTTCGAACATGGCCGCCAGAAGACAAAACTCTCCCCTTATTTGTGGAAGGATAATTATTAGCATAGAGGGGGTATGTTGTCAATTTTGCGGCGTGTCTGCAAGGGTTCCGAATGAACGTAATCGCAGCTATAAATACAGGCCGCCAGCGACCGCCTCGGTGAGTTAATTATTTAATGTTCTTTGGCGTATTGCTCTTTTTCTCAGGCGGCCAGGAGCATCTTTATAATATCTCCACGATGGTAATTTACAGGCAACGGACTTAATTCCCTCTAGCGCGAACCTGAATACGCTGCCGTCGATGAGGCAGACGTAGGCCTCCCTTCCTCGTCTATCCCGAAAGCGGTAACCGAGAAGGGATCGAAGGCCGTTATCTCGTCGTTGCCGGTTACGGCAGACCCGTTCCATTCGAGCGCCCATACCCTTCCCGAAACATAGTCCCCGTAAAGGAACTTTCCGAAGAGCTCCGGTATATCACCGCCCCTGTAAAAAGCCCTGCTACGATTGCACGGCCAGTTTCGCGCCCGTACTGAATTTGGGGAGCTCCAATCCTTCGGTATCGCATCCCGAAGGCGGGTTGTGGCAGAGTGAGCCCTCCATCGCGTCCCATCCGTAATCGAGGCCGGGCTCGACGAGGTCTATCTCCTCCCTCGCCGCGTCCCCGACGTCGCCCACGAAGAGCACCCCTGAAAGGGGGTCGAACGCGAATCTCCATGGGTTACGGAAGCCGTAGGCGTAGATTTCTTCTCTCCAGCCTTGCGTATTCCCGGCAAAGGGATTGTCGCCCGGGATGTCGTATTCGAGTCCTGCGTCCGGATTATCGACGTCGATTCTGAGTATGGAGCCGAGGAGGTTCGTGCGGTCGCGGCTCGTCGAACCCGAGCTGCCGCCGTCTCCAGTAGCAATGTATAAATATCCGTCGGGGCCGAATGTAAGCTGGCCGGCCTTGTGGTTGGTCGCCTGCGGCTGGGGTATCTCTAATATGACGAGCTCGCTACCGGGGTCGGCCGCGTCCGGGTCGGCGCTAACGGTGAAGCGGATATTACGCTCCTCCGGGGCCCGTCGGCTACGTAATATACGTAAAAGTGTCCGTTGCTCTCGTATTCAGGGTGAAACGCTATTCCGAGGAGCCCGCTTTCGCCCGAACGAAAGACCCTGTCCTGTAAGTCGAGGAATGTCCTGCTGCCGCCTGGCAGGATAACCCGCACGCTGCCCCTCTGTTCTACGATAAAGACGCGCCCGGTTCCGTCGCCGGCGTTTTCAAAATCGACCGGCGCGTCGAGCGGGACACCCGCGAATACCCTTACGAGAACGATCTCGGCGTTTCCGTTTCCGCCCCCGTCTCCATCCCCGCCGCCATCGTTGCCATCGCCGTCACTACCACCGCCGCCCCTCCGCAGGAAGCGGCGAAGACAAGCAGCGCAAATATCAGGAATAAGCCTTTTTTCGTAAATCCATAACCGCCCCGTTTCCCCTCTCTACGTATAACGCCTAGCTCAGGGTTTCGCCAGGCTTTATATCTATTATCTCGAGGCCGGAGATATCCTTCGTCAGCTCTTTTAACTTGGCAGGCGTCCCGGTCAGCGCTGGAAAAGTCCCGTAATGCATGGGGATAATCTTTTTTACGTTCAGGAACCTGCACGCATGCGACGCTTCGAGCGGTGACATGGTGAAGAGGTCCCCGATGGGAATAAGCGCAAGCTCGGGCTTGTATATCTCGGATATGAGCTTCATATCGCTGAATACAGCCGTATCGCCCGCATGGTAAATCCTGAACCCGTTCTCGAACTCGATTATATAGCCCACGGCCTCGCCGCCGTAGGATATCGAGCCGTCCTCTTCGAGAATGCCGCAGCTATGGTCCGCGTGCACCATCGTGAACTTTATCCCGTCCACTTCCTGTGTGCCGCCTTTGTTCATTGGAAGCGTGTTCTCGATGCCCTTATTCCCGAGCCAGACGCATATCTCGAATATGCCCACCACCTTGGGACTGTGCTTCTGCCCGAGCGGTACGGCGTCGCCTATATGGTCGAAATGGGCGTGGGTCAGGACCATTATATCGAGCTCGTCGACTCCGTTTTTCAGATTCTCCGGGCAAGCCGGATTGTTATGTACCCAGGGGTCGATTATTATCGTTTTCCCCCGGGGCTCTTTATCTTGAAGGTCGAATGCCCGAGGTAGGTGAATTCTGTATCTTTATTGAGCTTCGTCATACTTTCCTCCGCTAACGGATGACTTTATTTTCTAAATAATAACCGTTTGCCCTCCGTCAATGCAACCGGGTGGCGGGTGGCCTGTATGTTAGACTGTCTCGTTGTGAGCTACGAGATTCTGGGCCACACGGCCGACGTCAGGATAAGGGTGTCCGGGGATGATCTTGCCGGGCTTTTAAGGGGCGCCGTCCTCGGCATGGCGAGCCTGATAGCCGATACGAATAATATTAATGGCCGGGAATCTGTAACGGTCGAGGCCACGGGTGAGACGCCCGAAGAGCTCCTCGTTCACCTGCTGGGCGAGGTGCTCTACATCCACTATACGCGGAAGATGATCTTCAGCGACGCCCGGGTCGAGGTCGCGGACGATGGGGCGCTCAGGGCCGGGTGCACGCTCCGGGGAGAGGCGTACGACCCATCGCGGCACGAGCTCGGATACGACATAAAGGCCGTCACCTACCACAATTTGAAAATAGAAGGCACGGGTGATAGATTATCTGCCGAAATCGTTTTCGACGTTTGAAAACGGCCCTTTACGGCGACGCCCCGCATAACGACATTATGAGGATCGAGAAGATACACGACTACCTGTGGGAGATTCCCATGACGGGCGGAATGCTCGTTCCGGGCAGGGTGTACGCGAGCGAGGATTTGCTCAGGCGTATCCGGGAAGACAAGGCGCTCGACCAGCTCGTAAACGTGGCGCACCTCCCCGGCATAAAAAGATACGCCGTCGCGATGCCCGACATACACTGGGGCTACGGCTTCCCGATTGGGGGCGTCGCGGCTATGGATGCGGAGGAAGGCGTCATATCCCCGGGAGGCGTCGGGTACGACATAAACTGCGGCGTCAGGCTCATGTCCACGGGGCTTTCGGAAAATGACGTGAGGGCGTCGCTCAAAAAGCTGGTCAAAGCGCTTTTCAATAATGTTCCATGCGGCCCCGGCGAGGGCGGCAAGATAAAGCTCTCGGAGAAGGACTATAATGGGATCTTCGGTAAGGGCGCCGCTTGGGCGGTGGAAAAGGGTTGGGGCGAGGAGGCGGACCTCGAAACCATAGAGGACAGGGGATACTTCCCCGGCGCGGACCCCGAGGCCGTCAGCAAAAGGGCGTTCGAGAGGGGGAAGGACCAGGCGGGGACGCTCGGCTCGGGGAATCACTTCCTCGAAGTAGACGTCGTCGACGAGATATATGACGACAGTGTCGCCGAAGCCTTCGGGCTCAGGCAGGTCAGGTATGCGTTCTCATCCATTCCGGGTCACGCGGCTTCGGTCACCAGATTTGCACGGACTATATAGACACGATGCTCGGCTACATGAGGCGCGAGGGGCTTGATCTCCCCGACAAGCAGCTCGCGTGCGCCCGCATAGACTCGCCCGAGGGCAGGGGCTATCTCGCGGCCTTCGCCGCCGCCGTCAACTACGCCTGGGTGAACAGGCAGGTGCTCATGCACCTGGCGAGAAAATCCTTCTGCGAGGCGCTCGACATAACCCCGCGTGAGCTCAGGGGGAAGCTGGTCTACGACGTCAGCCACAACATCGCGAAATTCGAGGAGCACCGCGTAAACGGCGAGAGCAAGAAGGTCTGCGTCCACCGTAAGGGCGCGACGCGCGCATTCCCGAAAGGGCACAGGCTCGTGCCCGAGGCGTACAGGGGCGTCGGGCAGCCCGTTCTCATCCCCGGCGACATGGGGAGGGGCTCGTACGTACTCGTGGGGCTGCCGGGAGCGCTGGACGAAACGTTCGGCACATGCTGCCACGGCGCGGGCAGGATGCTCTCACGGACGAAGGCTCTTAAGGAGGGGAAGGGCAGGGACCTCTTTTCCGAGCTCGAAAATAAAGGAATAATAGTGATGGCCCGGGGCAAGAAAACAGTAGCCGAAGAAATGCCCGATGCGTACAAGGACGCGGGCGAGGTCTGCCGGGTAGTTCACGACGCTGGCATAGCCGGGATGGTCGCTAGATTAAGGCCAATAGGAGTTATAAAAGGATAAACGCATATGCTGGATTCAAAATTCGTCGAAGATAATCTCGAAAAAGTGATTCAGGGGATGAAGAACCGCGGCGCGGCTTTCGATGCCGACAGGTTCGGCGAGCTTGCCTCGGGGAGGAGGCAGATTATTAAGGAGGTCGAAGACCTCGAATTCAAGCGGAACACCGGTTCCAAGAAATTCGGCGAGCTCAAGCGCAAGGGCGAGCACGACGAGGCCGAAAAGCTCCAGGCAGAGCTCAAAGATCTCTCGGATAAGATAAAGTCGCTCGACTCCGAAAGGACGCGTATCGAAGGCGAGTTCAGGGAGTTTCTCCTCGGCGTTCCGAACCTCCCGGACGACAGCGTGCCCATCGGGAAAGACGCCTCCGGCAACGTCGAGGTGAGGAAGTGGGGCGAGCCCCGAAACTTTGGATTCACCCCTAAGGACCATGTCGAGATAGGCAAGGCCCTCGACATCATAGACCTCGACCGCGCCGCCAAGATCACCGGCGCGAGGTTCGCGCTCTACAAGGGCGCGGGCGCGAGGCTCGAAAGGGCCCTCATAAACTTCATGCTCGACCTCCACACGGGAGAGCACGGGTACAGGGAAGTCCTGCCGCCGTTCATGGCCAACAGCGCGAGCTTCATCGGCACGGGTAACCTGCCCAAGTTCGAAGAGGACCTCTTCAAGATAAATAACACCGATTATTACCTCGTCCCCACGGCCGAGGTGCCGGTGACGAACATACACCGCGACGAGATACTCGACGGCGGCGAGCTTCCTGTTAAATACGCCGCCTACACGCCCTGCTTCAGGAGCGAGGCGGGCTCCTACGGCAAGGACGTCCGGGGGATCATAAGGCAGCACCAGTTCAATAAGGTCGAGCTCGTTAAATTCTCCGACCCGGACAACTCTTTCGACGAACTGGAGGCCCTCACAGCCGACGCCGCGCGTGTGCTCGAGCTCCTCGGCATCCCCTATAGGGTAATGCTCCTCTGCACGGGCGACATGGGCTTTTCCTCGACGAAGACATACGACATAGAGGTCTGGGTGCCGAGCGAAAATACCTACAGGGAGATATCGTCCTGCAGCAACTTCGCCGACTTCCAGGCGAGGCGGGCTTCCATAAGGTACAGGCCTACGGGCGGAGGAAAGCCCCGCCTCGTCCATACGCTTAACGGCTCGGGGCTCGCAGTCGGGAGAACACTCCTCGCCATACTCGAAAACTTCCAGGAAGAGGACGGCTCAGTCGTCATCCCCGAAAAGCTCAGGCCATACATGGGCGGGCTCGACAGGATTACGGCCGGGTAGGGCGGGGCCTTTGTCCGAGTGAAGCTCTATAGGTTGTGCTGCTTATTGTCGAGTACTGCCGGGCGCCGGTCAGGCGTCGGGTTGGAGCGGGATTAACTTCTCAGGCCGGGATCTCTATAAAAAAGGTTACGCCCTTTTCTTCGTTCGGCTTCACCTGTATTGTGCCGCCGTGGTCCCTGATTATTCCGAACGATACTGAAAGCCCGAGTCCGGTCCCCTTTCCCTTGGGCTTTGTGGTATAGAAGGGGTCGAATATCTTCTTCAATATCTTGTCGGGAATGCCGGGTCCGTTGTCCTCGAAGGCTATTTCTATGACAGAGGGCGTCCCCGCGCTGCTCACACCGGGCTTGTCCTTCACCCTCGTCCTCACCGTTATGCGCCTGTCCTCGGGCATCTCCATCATCGCATGCTGAGCGTTAATGACTATGTTCAGAAACACCTGCTGGAGCTGGTTCGGGTCGCCGACGGTTTCGGGCAGGTCGGGATCGAAATCGCGTATTATCTTGACGCCGTTCTTACGCATTTCGTAATCCGTGAGCCCGAGCGTCTTTTCGAGTATGTCGTTTACCTGTATGACCTCTTTCTGCGGGCTGTGCTTCCGCGCGAAGGATAGCAGGTTCTGAATGACCTTCTTGGCCCTCTCGGCCTCGCCGTGAATGGACTTTACCGCGTCCGTGGCCTCCTGGCTCATTCCGGACTCGGAGAGCAGCATCTCCGAATATCCGATCACGACGGCGAGGGGGTTATTGACCTCGTGCGTGACGCCGGATATGAGCTCCCCTATGGCGGCGAGCTTCGCCGACTGGAGGAGCTGCTCCTGGAGGCTCTTCCTCTCGGTTATGTCGAATATGATTGCTGTGGTGATAGGTCGCCCGTCCACGCGGCACGTGGAAAAGGAAACGTCCACGGGGAATTCCTCCCCCTGCTTGTTAAGCCCGGTAAGCTCTGCCGTCGTTCCCCTGATCGCCGTAACGCCGCTCCCCTTTCCGAGCTCGAGCCTGAGCGCATCCTTTTGCTCAGGCGGGAAGAGGGAGCCGAACTCCGAATTTATTATTTCGTCCGCCGAGTATCCGAATATCTTCTCCGCCGCCGGGTTGAAGAGTATTATCTTCCCGTCGCTGTCGATGGCGATGATCGCGCTCCTGGCCGTCTCGACGAACGACCTGTAGCGCTCCTCGGATTCCTTAAGCGCCTGTTGGAGCCTCTTTCTGGAAGTGATGTCGTCGATGATGCTTACGATGCCGACCTGCTTCCCGGCCGCGTCTTTAATAACGGATGTTTTCTCGTACGCCTGGAATGCGCTCCCGTCCTTTCTTAGTGCGAGCCTCTCGCCCTCCCAGCCGACCATCAAAAGCGCCTCGTATATCTTCCCGCTGACCCCCGACGGATCATCGACGGGGTAGAGGACGGAGTTCTTCTTCCCCATGAGCTCCTCGGGCGAATAGCCGAACGTCCTTACGTGGGCCGGGTTCACATACGTGATCTTAAGGTTCATATCCGTTATCGTGACGGCCGAGTTAAGGCTGTTGACGGAGGCGGAAAGGAGTGGGCTGCCGCCCGTTATCTTCGCCGTTTCAGGCGCGCCTTTCGGGGCGGTTCCCGTTGCTGAAAGGCTCTGCTTTTCGAGGGCCTTGGACGTAAGTGTATACAAGAATTTCTTGTTGAGCGGCTTCTCTATGACTGCGTAGGCCAGATTCTCGGCCGCCTGTGGTACGGCGGGTTTGCCGCCGGGGACGAGCAGGATTATCTCGGTCGAGGGGGATGTGGATTTTATGCCGGAAAGCGCTTCGGGAAGCTTCGACGGGCCGTTTGAGGCGTCGATTATAGCGACATTCACGAAACCCTCCTTCAAACGCTCGCCTACGGCGGCGAAAGAAGATGCGGGGGCCGTTTCCACTTTAAGCTTCCCCAGGGCTTCTTCGATATCTCTCCGTGTGGTGTCGTCCGAATAAATAAGCACGGACGGCGCTTTCCTGCGGTTCATCTATAAAAGGCCTTTGTTTCTCTTATTTGCCTTATGCTACCAATATTGTTCGTCCTGATATTCTACACGGTTCCGGTGGGAATTTTTATCAATATTTAAGTTATAGCCGAATTGATGAAAAATAACGGTTTAAAATGCTCGAGGTGGGCCCCAGCCACTTACTTTGCCGGAGTTATAATCCGTCCGTCGGGCGTTTATATTTATCGAGCCTGTTCGATAGGTAGAGAAATATGGGAGATAGTATGCAGCTGCCTATAAATATGTAGAGGAACATAAACCCCGCCTGCACTTCGACGACGCCTATTTCCATCACAAATGACCTGAGAAGGATTACAATCGCTGCGAATATTGCAATGACCGCTATCGAGACGGTTACCATGAACAGGTATGAAAATAAGCTCGACAATGAATCTCTCATTCCCCGTACGCTCCCCTGATGCTTAAGGCTAATTATATGGCCATTAGGTTCGGCTCACAACGGATACCGCGGTGAGCGGAAGGGCGGCGTGGGGGGCGAGGATCCGCGGTACAACGAGAGATCGGTGTCAGATTTCGAGGATTTCCTTTTCCTTCCTCTCGAACCTTTCGTTTATACGGAGTATGTACTTGTCCGTAAGCTCCTGGATTTTATGAAGGACTTTCTTGGTTTCGTCTTCGGGGACGTGCTGGTCCTTTTCGGCGTCCTTCACTTTGCTGTTCGTGTCTTTTCTTATCTGCCTGATGGATACGCGGTAGTCTTCGGCGAGCTTTCCGACCTGCTTTACCATGTCTTTCCTGCGCTCTTCCGTGAGCACGGGGAGAGTGAGCCTTATAACCTTTCCATCGTTTGTCGGGTTAATGCCAAGCTCGGATTTCATTATGGCCTTTTCGATCGCGGAGATCGCGCTCGTGTCCCACGGCTGTATCAGCAAGGTCCTCGCCTCGGGTGTGGATAAGGTGGCGAGCTGGTTTATAGGCGTCTGTGTCCCGTAATAATCGACAGCAATATGCTCGACCAGGGACGTCGAAGCCCTTCCGGTCCGCATCTTGGAAAGCTCTGAGTCGAAGGCGTGAACCGACTTCGACATCTTTTCTTCCGCTTCGTCAATTATATGTTTCAAGCCGCTTTCGTCAGTCATCTTTATCGCTCCTTACCTTTGTTCCTATTTCTTCACCCATGATTACCTTTTTGATGTTGCCTCTTTCGAAGAGATTAAAAACAATTATCGGTATGTTCCCCTGCATACAGAGGGAGATTGCAGTTGCATCCATAATTTTGAGCTCTTTTTGAAGGACTTCCATGTAAGTGAGCTCCTTGAACCTCACGGCGTCCTTATGTTTCATCGGGTCCTTGTCGTATACCCCGTCCACCTTTGTCGCCTTGAGTATAAGATCGGCACCGATTTCGAGCGCCCTTAGTGTAGCCGCGGTGTCTGTGGTGAAGAACGGGTTGCCCGTGCCGGCTGCGAAAATCACGACCCTGCCCTTTTCGAGGTGCCTAATTGCCCTTCGCCTGATGTAGGGCTCGGCGACCTGCTTGATTTCGAGGGCGGTTTGCACCCTCGTCAATATGCCGTTCTTTTCGAGCGAGTCCTGGAGCGCCAGCGCGTTGATCACAGTCGCGAGCATCCCCATGTAATCGCCCGTCGATCTGTCTATCCCCGTTTCCGCTCCTTTTACTCCCCTGAATATATTGCCGCCGCCGATGACAATGGCTATCTCGGCCCCCAGCCCCGAAACTTCGGCGAGCTCTTCGGATATGGCCTCGAGCGCCTTGGAGCTGATGCCGTATCCGTCCGATCCCTGGAGCGCCTCTCCGCTGAGCTTAAGGAGTATCTTATTGTATTTTAAATTCGGTTTGCTTTTTTCGGAGCTCATTGTCCTCCCGGGTTAGTCCAGTGATTCGCCGAGCTGATAACGGGTAAATCTTCTGACTTTTATATTCTCGCCGACCTTGGCTATGAGCGCCTGAAGGAGGTCGTTTATCTTGACCTTGGAGTCCCTTATGTACACCTGATCGATAAGGCAGTTCTCTTCAAAGAACTTTTCTATCTTGCCCTCGGCGATTTTGTCCGCTATTTCGGCGGGCTTTCCGGACTCGATAACCTGAGCCTTCATGATTTCCTTTTCTTTTTCGAGCTCGGCTTCGGGGACGTCCTCCCTGCTTACGTACCTCGGGTTGCTCGCGGCTATCTGCATGGCGACTTCCTTCGCGAATCCCTGGAAGTCATCGTTTCTCGCCACGAAGTCCGTTTCGCAGTTTACTTCGACCATGACGCCTATTTTGCCGCCCGCGTGGACGTAGGTAACTATCGTGCCTTCCGGCGTTTCGCGGCCGACTTTCTTCGAAGCCTTCGCGACGCCCTTTATTTTCAGTATCTCTATGGCTTTATCGAAATCACCCCCGACCTCTTCGAGCGCTTTTTTGCAATCGATGAACGGCGCTCCGGTCCTGTCCCTTATTTCCTTTACCATCTGTGCAGTAATATCGGCCATTTTAGAATGGTCCCTCCTTGAATTCTTGTATGAATCGGACGAATCAGGGAATAAAAACGCTTACAGAAACGGGTTTAATTTCCCGTTTCCGGCGAATCCTTGGTGCTGTTTCCCGCTTCTGTCGAAGGGGTAGCGGAAGACTGCGTTTGCTGTTTGTCTTTCGCTGCACCGGCCTGTGAAGGCTCCTGCCCGGTGGGGCTCTCCGAAACGGCTACCGACGTCGAATCTTCCTGTACGGATTCGCCCCCGAATTCCTTGAATACGAAGACCTTCCTTTCGACGACAACCTGCCCATGATCGGGCTTCTTTTCGACCTCTCCAGCCTGGAGCTTCTGATCGTATACGTGCTTTCCTTCGACACAGGCGTCGGCGATCCTCGACGTGAAGAGCTTTATGGCCCTTATTGCGTCGTCGTTGCTCGGGATTATGTAATCCGCGTCGGCAGGGTCGGAATTGGTGTCGATTACGGCGACAATCGGAATACCGAGCCTCCTGGCTTCGTGCACGGCTATGTGCTCCTTACGCGTATCAACGATGTAAATGGCCTGCGGGATACTCTTCATGCCGGTAATTCCGCCGAGAAGGTGCTCGAGCTTCTGTATTTCTCTCTTGAGCCCCTTTGCTTCCTTCTTCGGGAGCATCTCCATCTGGCCTTCCTCTTCGAGCTTCTTGAGCTCGAGGAGATAGTCCACACGGCCCCTGATCGTGTTGAAGTTGGTCAGCGTTCCGCCGAGCCACCTGGTGTTGATGTACGGCATCCCGGCCCTCGTGGTTTCCTCGGCTATGATGCCCTGGGCCTGCTTTTTGGTGCCGACGAAGAGGACTTCGCCGCCCTCGGCCACGGTGTCTCTCACGAAATTGTAGGCTTTTTTGAACAGACCCACCGTCTGCTGCAGGTCTATAATGTGTATGCCGTTCCTGCTGCCGAAGATATACTCCTTCATTTTGGGATTCCAGTGGCTTATCTGATGGCCGAAATGGACCCCGGCTTCGAGGAGCTGCTTCATGCTTATAACTTCATTGACGTTCTCTGTCGGTTGCGTTTCTTCAACCATTAAAATGCCTCCTGATTTGTACCGATTTTAGATTGGGTAAACGGAGTTTATTAACATAAAATATAACCTTATTCAAGTTTTGGCTCAAACGCCTTTGATATCTTCCTCGAAAAATGCTATGTTTCATGGAGCTTAAGATTTTACTCCATGCACGGGAATTTAAAAGAGCCTAAGTACCTGTTTATTATCAACCCGGCCGCGGGGCAGGGAAGGACTGCGGGTCTTTTCTCTACACTCAAATCACGGCTTGAAAAACAGGGCGCCAACTTCGATTTCAGGATAACACGCGTTCCGGGGGACGCAATAGGGTTTGCACGTGAAGGGGCCGAATGGGGATTTACCCACATTATCTCCGTCGGCGGCGACGGGACGTCTCACGAGGTTGTAAAGGGCCTTATGGGCACGTCGGCCATATTCGGGACGATCCCCTCGGGGAGCGGGAACGACTTCCCCAAGGCGGCGGGCGTGCCGCTAGACCCCATGCAGGCCCTCGATACCCTCTTTTCGGGCGGCATAAGGTCCGTGGACGTCGGTAAGCTTGGCGACAAGTACTTCATAAACGGGCTCGGGATAGGGCTCGACGGCGCAGTGTCACATCGCTTCAAGAAGCTGAAGTTCTTCAGGGGGCAGCTCGGATATGTATTAGGGGCTGTGCAGGAGGCTATGACTTTCGAGGGGTTCGTGACGGGCGTAAAGATAGGCGACTGGGAGTACAGCGGTCGGCTCCTCCTCGCCGGGGCGTCGAACGGCATGTTCCAGGGCGGGAAGTTCAAGCTCGCCCCCGAGGCCGACGTCGGGGACGGACTCCTAGATTTTCACATTATTAAGGATATGAAGTCCCTTCAAAGGCTCATCAAAATACCGAAGGTGCTTTCCGGCACGCACGCCGGCCTCGAGGAGGTCGAGCTCAGGCGCGGGCCCGAAATGGAAATAACGGTCGAGCGTGCCCTCCCCGCGCACATGGACGGCGAGCCCTTCTACCTAAGGCCGGGGACGCATAAAATCAGTATCCTCCCGGGGGCGCTCAAGGTAATGACGGCGCCGGATTCGGATTAGCGGCAGGCGCGTTACACGAACCTTACGGAATTCTCGCATAACACTGAAAAAGAATACGAACCGAAATGATTAAAATAATAAAAACTGTTTTCTACTGGCTGGCTTTCCTCACGTATACGCTCGTTTTCGGGATCATCGGCATAACACTCGCCTTGATATCGCCTTCGTCGGCGATTAAATACGCCGTAAGGCCGTGGGGGAAAATGATAATCCTCACGACGGGCGTCACGCTCGACGTCAAGGGGCTCGAAAACATCCCCAAAGAGCCCTCTATAATAATGTATAACCACCAGAGCGTTTACGACATCTTCACGTTCATGGCCATCCTGCCGATAGACTGGAAGGCCGTCATGAAAAAGGAAGTCCTCGACATGCCGTTCATCGGCTGGGTGTCCAAGGTCGCGGGGCATTATTTCGTCGCCAGGGACGGCTCGGAGAGGGACACGAAAGAGGTGAAGAAGATTGCAGAGCGCATACGATCCGGCCCGTCCGTGCTCATAGCCCCCGAGGGCACGCGCAGCAAGGACGGCAAGCTGCTCCCGTTCCAGAAGGGCGGGTTTTTCATCGCGATGCTGGCCGGCGTGCCCATTGTGCCGATGGTCATGATGGGGGGGGCGAAGATATACGCCAAGACCTCCTGGGTGGTCAACCCAGGCACGATGAAGGTCAGGATTCTCCCGCCCGTCTATCCGGGCGATCTGCCGCGCGGCAAGGCTGGGCGCGAGGAGCTTATGCGAATCGTCAGGGAAAGTATGGAGGAAGTCATCGAAAAAGAAGGCGATTTCTGACACGCCGCTGCGAATGAAGCCGATACGTTGTTTTATTTTAAGTGTTGACTATAATATTCCATCATGAAATCGACATCCGCGTTTATTGAGTAACTCTTCCCGATAGTCTATAATGATGATGATCATCATCGGAAAACTAAATAAGAATTCTAATTAATTAATCTGCCGCCCTACGGGCGTAAACAAAACACCATTCGGAGCATGGCATATCGGGGCGGATGCGGAATATTCGGAGATAAAATGGACAATCAAACTTTTGCCGATCTAGAGCTTAAAACCATAATCGGCCTCGCCGGGATGCCGGTGCATAAAGACCTCGTAAATCCAAGGATGCCGCTTGAAATGGCCAAGAAGGTAAGGGTTACGTTCAGGCCGCTTCCGAGGGATTACGGGAATCAGATAGTAATAAAGTTCAGGGACACACTGGAGCAGAAGCTCCGCGAGAACGGCGTTCAGGTCATCCCCTGGGACGAGGCTGCAGAGGTCCCGTCCGGGCTTGCCTCGAAGATACTCAGGACGCGGAAGGTAAAGAGCAATATCCACGCGGTCGTGGACGTAAAGAGGGAATATTCCCTCACCAGGACGCTCTTCAGCAGGCTTGCCGAGAGCATTTACGTACACACGAGAAAGCCCAACCGCTCAGTAATGGAGATACTGAAAATAAGCGGCTGGGCGGACGACTTCACCGCAAGATACGTCCAGGACCCGTTCAATACCCAGATTATCACGCTAATGCCGCTCGAGCCCGAGTTCGCCGACAGCGGCACTACATACGACCGCAAGATAGCGATAGGATTAAAGAACCTCATCAGCACGATGTCCGAGATCGTCATGGGCATAGCCCCCGACAAGTTCTCGCTCGTCAACATGAATCTGTCGGACTCGATCTACATGAACGATGAGCTAGACGGGTTCGTGGTGACGTCGCTAATACCGAAGATATACGCGCCCATTAAGCCCCCCGTCCTCACAAGGTTCAAAAAGGGCGAATACGTGCCGTCGTCGTCCGTCTTCGCGCAGCAGCTCGCGGAGCTCGGAAAGCGCGTCGAGCCGACCGCCCTTTTCCCCCAGGGCTCTAAATTCAGCGAGAAGATATCCAGGCTCTCCCACAGGGACGTCGTCGAGACGATCCTCGAGGGCAGGACAGGAGTGTCCTACGGCTTCATAGCTTTAGCCGAATCGCCCGGGTACGAAGGGCCGGTTACGGTGTCGAAAGAAGAGTGGGAAGCGTTCGACGTAGTCGAGAGCTTTAACGACCCCAACGTCAGAGAAAGCGGCTCCGGAAGGTGGTACGTCAAGACGACCATAAGGAACGAGGAGATTTATCAGCAGGTGCCCGACATCTGGATAGTAACCTCGCGCTCCGGGAGCGACAAGACCAACCTCGACTACAACACCGACATAGTAAGGATAGGCGTTATAAAAGGGAAGCTCTACCTCGAAACCCCCAAGGGCGTCGATCTCCACAGAAAAGACATCCGCCCTTCGTTCGATACGTATGTCATTCTGGCGCAGGCTCTTGCGACGGCGCTCTACATGCCGATCTTATAAAAGACGGCCTCCCGATACTCCACTTCCACGGCTATCCCGACCCGACGTGGTTCGCCGAAAGCGAGTACTTCGCCGGGGCGCGCAATCCGTCTCTCCCGTGCGGTACGATCGAGGCGGCGCTTCTCAACTACTCGGCCATATACGAGGTCGCCAACAAGAACGGTAAGGACATCCGTATGCTCTGCCTCGTCGAATCCGACCACGGCGTCAACGTGCTCGGGCTCGATAAGGACTACCTCGTAAAGAGGCTGAGCGAGGGTGTTCTCAGTGGCCGTGTCATGCTGGGCGGAAGATACCTGCCCGATCTCAGGCGCTACGGGCTCGTGCCCGAGCCGGGCGACGGCGAGACCCAAAAGGTCGCTGGCTCAGCGAACTGAGCGGATGTTGCCAATCGCCCTGCCTTTGGTATATTGTAGCCTTGATCGAGCGCCCGGTTCTTTTAATATCCGGGAATCGTAATACCCCTCGTAAAAAGGAAGAATAAGCCGTTGAACACAGCGAAACTATATCTCGGCCGTCACTGCAAGACGGAATGGAATCTCGAAAGGAAGCTTATAGGCTCGACCGACCTTCCGCTCTGCGAATTCGGGTGGAACGAGGCGAAGGAAACGCTGCCGCTCGTTGAAGCATACGGCTTCGACAGGATAGTGACGAGCCCGCTCCAGCGCGCGCACCAGACGTCCAAGTACTACGCCGACAATCTCGGCATCCCGCTCGACGTGCACGAGGGGCTCCGCGAGCTCGACCACGGCGACTGGAACGGTCAGAAGTACGACGACCTCCTCGCCGATCCGTCGTCGAGGTTTAAGGAATGGTTCATCGAAGGCGACGTCAGCATACCGATTCCGAGCGCCCCCGAAACGCTCGAAGAGGTTCAGGAGCGCATCAAGAAAGCGGTAAAGGAAATCGCACTCGCATACCCCGGCGAGAAGGTCCTCGTCGTTATGCATAAGCACATAAGGTCGCTCCTCACGTGCTATCTCCGCGGCGAGCCTGTCCAACTTCAGGAAGAATATCGACGAAGCCGTCGAGCCCATAGAATTCCCCGACGAAGACCTGGCGAAGCTTCTTTAAGGCTGCGCTCAGTCGCTGTCCATATTGTCCTACTCTGGCGGAAAGCGTGACGCACGGGGTATAAACATCCCATTCGTACTGCGTTCGTTCTTCCCTCGAAGGTAAAGTTCTCCAAAGCTCCGTATATCGAGGTCCGGATGTGACGCATCCGATTCGCCAATAGTTCTGAACCGTATATAATGCTGCCCAATCCGAATGGCTAAAAACACCAACACCGACAAGCCGCCCGCAATAGTCATCAAGCTCGATTCCATAACGGGGCTCGATACGGCGAGGATACTTTCCGGCTACGGCGTGCTACCCGTCTACGGCGTGGCCGATGACCGTGGGCATTACTGCACGAAGACGAACGCCTGCCGCGAGTTGTTCATAACGGATACCTCCGGCGACGGGCTCGTCGGCACGCTTCTCGACATCGCCGCAAGGTTCAGCTCGAAGCCCGTCCTCTTTCCCTGCAGCGACGAAAGCGTCCGCGTGATCTCCGCGAACAGAGACGCTCTCCGCGAATTCTATGATTTCGTGATACCAGACGGCGATGTTCTCCTTATGTATATGAATAAGGAGAGTTTTTACAGGCACGCACGGGAGAGTGGCTTCCCCGTGCCCGATACTTTCTTTCTCGAATCGGGCTCGGGCTCGAAGGCCTTCCGGACGAAGCGGAATTCCCACTCATCGTAAAGCCCGCGCTCAAATCCCCGGAGTGGATCGAATGCTTCAAGGACAAGGTGATAAAGGTAAACACGCGCGCCGAGCTCCGGGACGTCCTCGACATAGGGCTCTAAAGTTGCGAAAGGGATAATAGCTCAGAAGTGGATAAAGGGCGGACGACTCGAATCTCGTATCCTCCATTTTTTATTACGACGGGGAACGGAGCGCCGCAGGTGTCCTTCATCTCGCGCAAGCTCCGGCAATGGTACACGGAAAACGGCGACGCCTGCCTCGCGAAGAATGCCGGAACGATGAGGTCGCCCGCGTCGCGCGCGAGCTCCTCTCCGGCACGGGGTTCCAGGGAATCGGCTCAATCGAATTCAAGCTCGACGACTGAAAGCGGCAAGTATTACATACATCGAGGCCAACGTCGGGCGGCCGGTTACGAGGATTGGGATGACGGGAAGCATGCCGGACGTCCGGTCCTCTACACGATGTACTGCGACGCCACCGGGCTGCCGCTTCCCCGGACAGGGAGCAGCGATATAAAGGGACGAAATGGATTTCCTTTCACCGGGACCTCCAGGCGTCGTGGAAATATTACAGGGACGGGAAGCTCACGATAGGCGGCTGGCTGAAATCGCTTCGCGGCGTCCAGGTCCTTCGCGGTTCTGTCCCTCCGGGACCCTATGCCTTTCATCTCGCTCATACTCGGCGGGCTTACGGGATTATTCAAAAACCGAATAAATAAGTTCCGGGATTTTCCTTAATCTAAATATACACAGCCTCGATTTTGTACCCATGTTTACAGTCGGGAATGTACAGGATCATACGGAAGGCCTGATATCCGCGCTGTAGAATAGTGGGCAATATAGACGTAACAATCCTTCGGCATTCATAAATTTCCTCCCATGCATCCGGCTGGCACGCCCTTTGCACTATATACCAGCCGTAACCAACAAGACTGGGATTTATCCCGGGAGGTGAATGAAAATGAAAAAATTCTTGATAGCGGCTGCACTAACCGCGGGTTTTCGCTTTCAGCCCGGCGCTTACAAGCTCGGCCGACGAATATTACTACGGCACCACTCCTGATTATATAAAGCGTCCGTGGCAGGGGCAGTACGACGCGCCGAACACGACGATTATAAAGAGTCGCGAGGTCCGGCAGCACAGGGTTTATTACGTAAACCCCAATGATAATGTCGAGTACCGAGAGTATCGCTACGTGGAGCCGGAGAACGAAGTGGAATACCGCTACTATATCGAGCAGCCTGACGGCGACGTCGAATACTACTATTACAAGGACTGACGGCTCGGTTTAGAGAAGAATCTACACGGGAGGTGAACACAATGAAGAAACTTATGATAGCCGCATTCATCGTCCTGACCGCTTATATATTAGGTTCCGCGCTCACAAGCTCGGCCGACGAATATTATTACTACGATTCACACGATCATCCGGTAGAGCGCCATCAACACCGTGACAGCGGATTCGATATAAATTTCATAAGGCCTTCGGACCCGTTCGATGATGACGACGTCTATTACTATGACGACGGTCACGGTCATTACTATTATCACGAGCGCGATTTCGACGATGACAACGCCTTGGAATTCAAACTGGACATCCTGTAGATCACCCATAGTTAGTCCATAAATCGGCCCTGTCGAATCTATTTTCGGCAGGGCTTTTTTATGCCCTCTATAAATTTGTAACGGGATTGACGTAAACGATTCTTTTATTTTATAATCTCGTAATCACACGGTAGTTCGGAGGATATAATGAGGTTTATAACTAAGCTATTGCCTTTGATTCTCCTGTCTTTGTTTGCATCTCCTGTCTTTAAAGCGAACGCACAGACTTACCTCCCCGTCGGTCCCCAAACAAACGTATCCGTAAACACAATAATCCAGGGCGGATGGGAGCCGTGTTACTCCGATACCTACGATGTCCACATGGACGTGGACACCGTTCTTGCAAACTGTACCGGCGACCGCCTTATGCTCACCTGCCTCGAGACAGGGAGTAACGTAATAGCCCTTCTGGCGCAGGGTGAGCGTAGCGACGTCATATTCGATACCGGCAACACTCAGGACCTTCATATAGCCAACGGCGTCGGCTGGTATTTTAATGACAGCGGCCTCGACTCCTGGGGATTCGTCAGGGCCGGGGATTCGGTAAGCAAGAACAACTGCGATACCGATGCAAGCGGTGCCAACGACGAAAGGCTCTGCTGGCACCTGAATGACGACGGGGGGTACCGCTGCGGAGCAACCATCGATCTGAATTTCTCTACGGCGTTTCAGCGAATTGTCCTCCAGCCCGCGGTAGAGCGGAGCTCCATCCCCACGCTTTCCGAATGGGGTCTTATTGCGATGGCGGGATTCATGGGAATAGCCGGGCTTCTGGTTATGCGCAGAAGGAAATTAACGGCCTGAATGAACTGAATACGATAAATACGAAAAGGGCGGCTTCGGCCGCCCTTTTTTGTTTGCGGATAAGATTTTAATTGCCGAAGGTTTGACGCAAACGGTCATTATATTTTATAATCTCGTACACCATGCAGTAATTAAGGAGGATGGAATGAGGTTTATAACGAAGCTACTGCCTTTAATGCTCCTGTCATTGTTTGTATTTCCGGTCTTGAAAACGAATGCGCAGAGTTACCTCCCCGTTGGTCCCCAAACGAACGTGCCTGAAGGCACGGTAACGGACGGCGGATGGGTGGAATGCTACAGGGATACGTACGATATCCATATTGATGCCGACGCCGTTCTCGATGTCTGTGACGGCGATCTTCTCATGCTGACCTGCCGCGAGACCGGGAGCTCCACCATAATGCTTCTCGCCCAGGGTGAACGGAGCGACGTCACTTTCGACACCGGCGACAATTCCGACGTTCTTCACGTGGCCAATGGCGTCGGCTGGTATTTTGATAATACCGGGACACAATCCTGGGGATTTGTCCGTGCCGGGGATACGGTAGATAAAAACAATTGCGACGTCGATGACACCGGCGCCGACAACGAGAGGCTGTGCTGGCATCTGAACGACGTTGGCGGGTACCGCTGCGGATCTGTACAAGACCTGAACGACTCGAATTCTTACGAGCGGGTTGTATATGTGGCTTCGGATCTGCCGCCTCCGCCTCCGCCGAGCGTTACGACCGTTCCCACGCTTTCCGAATGGGGTCTTATTACGATGGCGGGATTCATGGGAATAGCCGGGCTTCTGATTATGCGCAGAAGGAAATTAACGGCCTGATGTGAACTGAATACGATAGATACGAATAGGGCGGCTTCGGCCGCCCTTTTTTGTTTGTGGATTAGATATTGGATCACAGCTTCGGCGCTCCCCTGTTCTCACCCGGAATATTCCTTATAAAAACCCCTCCTGATATCGTATAATAGTTCGAAATGCATGTATTACGGACGCTTAACAAATTTTCCCGTGCGGTTGAACCTTATTCAGGCTTCGGGTTACTAAATATACGAATTCGGCGGGAGGCATGGACAAGACGGTAGGCGCGGCGGATTTGCCGGATTCAGAGCTGCTCGAAACGGTTGCGGGCGGCGACAGGGAAGCTTTCAAAATTCTCTATGGGAGATATGTGAGACAGGTGTTTTCGTTCATATTCAAGCTGACCGGGGATTCGAAAATGACTGAAGAGGTTACAAACGACGTTTTCTTCGACATATGGAAAGGTGCGGGCGGCTTCCAGGGGAAGTCCGCGGTCTCGACGTGGATTTTCGGCATAGCGCACAATAAATCCATGAATGCTCTCAGGAAGAAAACCCCCGATCCGGTAGACCCCGAGGAATTCGTAAGGGTCGCGAACCCGGGCGCCGGAGCGGAAGAAATAGTCGAGAAAAAAGACAGGTCCGAGCGTATGAAAAAGGCCCTTGGCGAGCTCTCGCCGGATCACAGGACGGTTCTGGAGCTCACCTTTTTCGAGGGCATGTCGTATCAGGAGATAGCCGAGGTGATGGACTGCCCCGTGAACACCGTGAAAACGCGTATGTTCTACGCCAAGGAAAAGCTCAAGGAGACGCTGGCGAGATACGGCATATCCCAGGAGGACTCCGTACAATGACGGCCGAAAAAATTTCACACGAAGAGATAAAACTCCTCCTGCCCTGGTATCTGAGCGGCAAGCTCGGCGCAGACGAGCTAGAGACCGTTAAGCGTCACCTCTCCGAATGCGACGACTGCGCCGGCGAGATCGAAGAGCTCAGCTTCATGGGGGCGGCTATAACGGAGCCCGACGAGGCGCTCGACGCCGCGATCGAAATGCGGCTCCCGGACATGGAAGCGGGCATCATGGACAGGATAAACGCCTACGAAGAGGCGCGCGCCCCGGAGAAGCGTCCGGCGGCGGCTCCTGTGAAAACGTCGGCGTGGGACAAGGTGCTCGGGTTCTTCGAAGGGTTCGAATTTCCGTTTCAACTGCCGGCAGGCGCGGCGGCGCTGGTTCTGCTCCAGCTCGCCATCATAATCGGCCTCGTCTACAAGGTCTACCTCGGGGAGCCCGAAAGCTACGTCGTCCTTAGCGGCCCCGAGGAAACCGCGGCGTCCGGCCCCGTGATAATCGTGTCCTTCGTCGATTCCGCCACCGAGGCGCAAATAAGGAAACCCTTTCCGAAATAGACGGGCGTATAATCGACGGCCCGAAGGCGGGCGGCCTCTACGTCGTCGAGCTTCCGGCAGAGGCGGGCTCCGAAAAACCCGTCGAGCAGGTAATCGAAGAATTAAAATCCGACAAAGAAGTCATAAAAAGCGTATTTATGGGGGCGGGGAAATGAGAAGGTTTGAACAGGGGCTTAAGGCCGTGAATGCGGTATCTGTAATATTGCTGATAGCCGTACTGTGTATCTTCTCGTTCGTTCCAGTGTCGAATGCACAGACAAAGCCCGAGAGGGACCCGATCCCCGGCACTGTACCGGGTGGCCCGGCAAACGTCCCGGGCCCGAACGACATTCCCGATACCGGCCCCGATAACGTTCCCGGAACGAGCCCGAACGACCAGGCCCCGGGAAGAGTCCCAGAGCCCGAAAGAAGGCCGTTCAGCGGCTTCGACAAACCCAAAATGCCGGGGCCGGAGCGCGGTTCCGCTCCGACAACGCCGGACGAAGTCATACCAGAGCCGTCTCTTCCGGACGCGCCAAAGCCTGTGCCCGACGCGCCGTCCGCAGGGGGCCGGGTCCCGCAGCCGGACATATCCGATCTTCCTCCACTTCCCGACGACCCGTCCGTCATACAGCCCGAGCTCGATACGGACTACCTTACGGCGCCCGTTTTTAAAGATGCTGTGCCGGAAGCGGCCGCCGATGCTGAGTACGTCCCCGACGAGGTGATAGTCCTACTTCGCGGCGCTTCGGGGAAAGACGCCGAAATAAGCGGGCTCGGGAGCAGGCACAACCTCGACATGCTGGACACAGCTGCACTTTCCTCGCTCGGCGTTACGATGGTCCTATTCCATATACCCGACGGAAGGTCCGTCCCGGCCGTCGTCAACATACTCGCGGGCGAGTCGGGCGTGATCATGTCGCAGCCGAATTTCTATTACAACTCCCTTGCCGGTGAGAATCCCCAGTACGGTGCCGTCAAAATCGGCGCGGACGCGGCCAGCGGGGCGACCACGGGTCGGGGCATTACGGTCGCCGTGGTGGATACAGGAGTCGATTACAATCATCCCGCGCTTAAAGACAAGGTGGCGCAGAAGGCCGATTTCGTAAGCGCCGACATGAGCGGATTTACTAGTGAAAGCCACGGCACTTCCGTAGCAGGAATAATCGCCGCTTCTCCAGTCGAAGATGGCGGCACGTCCGGCGTCGCGCCGGGCGTGCGTCTGATAGCGGCCCGGGCCTGCTGGGCCGATTCCGCTGGCGGCAGCAAGGCTGTCTGCTCGTCGGAGAAGCTCGCAAAGGGGATAGATTTCGCCCTCTCCAACAACGCCCAGGTTATAAACCTCAGCGTCGGCGGCCCCAGGGACGCCCTCATCGCGGCGCTGATTCAGCAGGCGTACAGCTCGGGCGTTACGGTCGTCGCGGCGGCCGGAAACGGCGGCGCGAAAGGAAGCCCGTCTACCCGGCGGCAATGCGGGAAGTCATAGCCGTTTCCGCAACCGACGCAAACGACAAGCTCTATACGCTTTCGACGCGCGGGGATTACGTGGACGTCGCCGCGCCGGGCGTGGACATCCTGAGCCCCTCCCCGGGCGGAGCGTGGCAGATGGAGTCCGGCACTTCTCAGGCAGCGGCCCACGTATCGGGGGCCGTCGCGCTCATCCTGCAGGATTATCCAGAGCTCTCGCCGTTTCAGATAAAGCACCTCCTCGAGTCGAGCGCAGTCGATCTCGGAAAGCCGGGCAAGGACCCGGAATACGGCGAGGGCAGGATTGACGTCGGTAAGGCGCTTGGCAAGCTCGACTTCGCGGGCGAAGCCAGCGTCAAGATAATCCGGTCTGAATATCATCACAGTTCCACCACAGACATAACCTGCCCGACCTGAAAAGCGTCAAATAACCAGGCCGGCATTGGTGCGCCCTCACGTCCCTCCGTTGATTTTCTCACTCTATTGAACCTTTTCTCCTCCGGTCTGCGACTAACCGTACAAAATCGCATTTAGGGGGAGATTAAAATGTTAAATTCAGGATTCGCAAAAAGGTTTGGAGTTAACGCAGCATCGATTCTGCTTACGGCGATGCTCGTGTGTCTTGCGATCATAAGCACTGCGGAAACCTCTCCACGCACAGAAAGACGGAAGGACCCCGACGGCTCCCGGCCTCGGGCTTACTTCCAACAAGGTCGAGCGTGTCGGCAGGGCCGCAGACAATATGTACATAAGGTCCGAAACCCACATCGGGTGCAGGGTCGAGCGCTATTCTTATGAATCTGAAAAAACCTATGACTGCATCGACGACGGCCCAGAGCCGGGCTTCGATATTATGATACCGCAGTTCGTGAAGCTGCCGGAAAAGAGTAAGGGCTTCGTCGATCTGCCGCGCGCGGCATCCAAGTTCGTGGCCGACGAGGACGATACGCTCGTCGCGATCACGTTCTCCGCGATGGGGTTCGTCTCCTCGACAGAAGACGACAGGCTCCTCATAAGGGTTCTGGTAGACGGCCAGGAAGCCGCCCCCGGGCAGATCACGCTGACCGGCGGAAGGGATTCTGTCGTGATTTCGAGCAGTAATTCCTTTACGTTCCTCGCGCAGGTCGATGCGGGGATTCACACGGTACAGGTTCAATACTCCACCGAGCTCATATCCGGACACAGCTCATACATACGAAACGCATCGCTCAAGATAAGTACCGGTCTCCCCAGCAGGGAAAGCGAGGGGCTCACCGGGAAATGGGGCGAAGGCACGAAGAAGGGCGACGGGAAATGGACGGCTATACCCGGCGCCACGCATACGTTCTATTTACCTGCCGACGGCGAGGCCGCGATTACGTTCTCGAGCGTTCTGAAAATGACTGACGGCGATTTCATACTTGTCCGCGCGGTAGTAGACGGCGGCATATACGAGATCTACCCCGTCGAGGCACAGATGGCCGGCAGGATGTATCACACCGAGGCCAGGAGCATTACATTCAACGCCGAGGAGCTCCCTTCCGGCGCGCACGTCGTCGAGTTCGAATGGCGGAGCAGCATCACGGACGTCGTAGCCGTGGCCGAGATGTACGAATGGACGATCGTCGTCAAGACGGAAGTGAACGATTCCGACGACAGGTTCTTCGACGTGGTATCACAGAATAACTTCGAAACCTCGGGCGAAGACTGGTACAAGCCGCTCGCCAACCTCTCGACGAAAGTCAGCGTGGACGAGGTATCCGACATAGCCGTCACGTTCAGCGGCGAGCTCGCGGGCCTTGGGCTTATATTCGTGGCCCCCACCATAAACGGCCATCCCGTGACGGATCAGGAAGTGATCCTCTACTATCCGACGCTCTCGTGTGCGGACCCGGCATGCGGCAGCCCGCAGGCGTCCGATTCCGGAGCGGCGAGCTACACGTTCGGGCTCAAGAACGTAATGCCGAGCGACGAGTCCTACGAAATAGGCGTAGCCTACCGCGTACTTCAGGCCGGCGTAAGCACCCCTGGCAGCGGGTTCATATCCGGCTCGAATCTGGTCGTAGAGCAAAAGAAGAGGGTCGGCCCCGACCTCGCGGTCGGGCCCAACATGGGGCGCGGATCGAAGAAATACGAATGGATACTCGAGCCGGTGTACGGCGAAAGGGATCTCCTGACGGTGATAATCGACCCCAATGGCGGGGTTAACTCCAAGTTCAAGGAAGAAGTAGACGACAGCATCAACGCAGGCGCCGCCAGCGTGAAGGATTACTACCTCGTGGTGTCCGGAGGAAGACTCGAAATACAGAAGGCCGCAACGCTCGGCACGTACGAGGCGGAGCACGCGGGCGAGGTCACGGACGACGAGGGCTATTACGAGAACAGCGACAATTTCGACTGCGAAGCGGGCGCCGAATTCAAGGGAGGCGCAGACGCGCTTCACGCAGAGGCCCTCCTCAGCGCAGACGCCGAGTTCGACTTCGGCCAGTACGATAAAAACAACGACGGCAGGATAGATCCTTCCGAGCTAGCGATTATCGTCGGGATAGCGCGGGATTCGAACGGCGGCTCGTCGGTGGCTACTCCGTTCAAACCGTACTGCGACGGCACACCGTTCGTCGTTGACGGCGTCGAGATTACGGAACTGGTCCACCTAAACCTAATCTACCAGGACGGCGGCCTTACGGACGAGCAGAAGACCGAGAACATGATGGTCGCGGCACACGAGCTCGGGCACCATATCCTCGGGCTCGACGACCTGTACGCCAGGTATAAAGGCGTTTACGACGGCGTTAACTTCACGCCGCTCCTCGAATTCCAGAGCGACTGCCCCGACGATCTCGGGCCTGGCGAAGATTGTCAGAACCGCTACATGAACACCGCGCCGCAGCTGATTACGCTGATGACCTACAAAACCGGATACTATACGACGACCACCCATATCGACGGGTTCCACAAGCTCCAGCTCGGGTGGGTCACCCCTTACGTACTCGAGAAAAAGAAGGAGTATAAGCTTAAGGACGTGAAGAAGAGCGAGGACGTCTACATCCTCCCGCGAAGGAACGACGACGGGCGCGAGTACGTACTGCTCGAGTCGAGGTTCGAAGAGTCGCAGATCGACGATCCTCTTTACGACTACAACATCAACGACGACGGCCTCGCGGTGTATCACGTGATCGAGCCGGGCCCGACGTGTCAGGCCCCTCTCGGAGCGGGCGCCCCGGACTGTAAGCCTCTGATACCGCCCGCATGCGTTGCCGAGGGTATATGGTATCACAAGCAGGCGAGCAACTTCGCCCGCCTCGGTCTCAGACTCATACAGCCCGACGTGGCCCACGTTTTCGACAAGGATGCGAACGATTCGGGCAACGACTATGCCGAATTCAAGGAGCTTCTCTTCGGAACGTGGGCGGGTGCGGAACTCCTCGACGAGGGTACGCTCGAATGCACGGACAATATCGGCGATCCTCTCCCCGCCGGGAGCCAGCCGCTCCTCAGGTGGGTGGACGGATCGAAGAGCGGGTACAGCCTGCTCGGCATAACGACGAGCGGCGGCGACACCACTAAATTTAATCTCGTCCTCGATTGATTACCGAAGGCCGATTAAGAAAAAGCCATTCAATACCACCACTCATTCTCTCCCGAACCCGGCATCCCTCGACAGGGGTGCCGGGTTTCTTTCCGCCTCGATTGAACCTTTTCCGTTATGCGCGCGACTAACACTGTAAAAGGCACAGGAGGTCAAACAATGAAAAATTCAATCACGGTAAAATTCGGCATCCTCGCATTTCTGGTTCTGGCAGGCTTTATGGTTGCTCAGTCCAGGCCCTCGCTTGCGGCGGATGAAATACTATATGTAAACAGCGGTATGCTGCCCGACATAACGAGCCCCGTTGGCATCGAGATCGCGGGCGAGAGGGGATACTGGGGAGACGCCGTCAGGCTGAACGCTGACGACGCTTCATATACGGAAGACGGCAAGTGTGTTTTCAGATACGGCATAGAGCTCGTAAATTCGGGCCCCGCGCCGGCAGGTGAATTCTCGTACAGGCTCAACGCCGGCGGATGGTCGGACATAGTGGATGAGGACGGAATAGGGGAGGGCGGGAGCGTCACTTCCGTCGGAGAAATCGCCCTATCTCCGGGCAGGCAGAAGATAGCCATAAAGCTCGACAATCACGAAAGCGTCGCCGAGCTCGACGAGCTCAACAACTTTCCCTTCGCCTTAAGGGTCGAAGTAGACGGGGATTGCGGCAAGGACCGTGAAAATCCGCAGCTGGTGGCGGACAGCGGGGAAAAATAATCCACCGCAGATAATCCCGAAGGCTCTATTCAATCGAAAACCCCTCTATGCAAGCGGCCCCCGTTCTTACGATTTTTGTCGAGGAGCGGGGGTTTTTAATTTTCTTTGAACCTTTTCCATAAGCGCCGTTACTAACCTTTCAAACGCGGTTACAGGGAGGGTTAGAAAATGAAGGATCTGGCGATAATGATAATAGGAATTCTGGCGATAGTAGCGGTTGCGAACACGAAGCAGATGGACATGCAGTCGGGGTTCGGAGGGGTTCAGGTAGTAAATCTCGCCGAAGCCCATTCCTTCGGAGACGACCTCCCGGAATATGCCGATGCCGATTCCGGCGACGAGCTCGAAATTTCACAGTACGACGAGACGACGGTTTACGCGGACGACGCGGAAGCATACGAAGTAATAGACGAAGACTCATTAAGAACGGCGGTACTCAAATAAGCGATTAAAGATGGAGGAGGATGGGCCGGCCTTAACCCAGGCAGGCTCGTTACCAGCCCCGGCTCTCTTCTGGTAAGGGAGCCGGGGATTTTTTTGTTCGGATGCGTACTCCTCTTACTTTTTTCACTCGCGGAGACATCCTTCGAACCTTTTGCCCCCAACCCGTTACTCACTTATCAACATCACTTAAGGAGGTAAGCAAAATGCTTACACATCATAATTTCAAAAAAGTTTTTTCAGTTTTCGTATTAACGGTTTTTATCTTTATCGGCGCAGGTGCGGCAAAGAGCTTCGCCGGATGCCCGTATGACATTCTCGCGCTCTGTAAGGTTGACGGCAAATGGGTCAACTGCTGCGACCATTACGGCTATACCGTAAACGGAGTCGAGAAATCCTCTTCACCGAAGAAGAATTTCAATCTGAAAACGGTGAAGCCCGCCGCGAATAACGGCGTAGTCGCAAAGTCTCAGGCCGGGCAGAAGGGCTTTGGCTCGAAGACCTCCGGATCCAACGGCAGCGCGTCTATATATCAGATGAACGGTATGAGCGGCAACGTGCCGATGAAGATTACGACCAAGCTAGTAAACGGCAACGAAGTACACGTGCTAAAGCTCGCCTCTCAGAGCATGAACCAGGAAATGACCTGGAACGCGAAGCTGAGCTGCGGCAGCGGCACCGTGATCAATCACTTCGAGATACAGACGGCGAACGGGCCCAAGGCCGTATTCCCCGCCGGGAACCATACGGTGACGAACGTCAATCGTAACGTCGAGATAAAGCCCTGGAGTCTCAAGACGGTCGAGACGCAGTGCGCCCAGGCGCTCTCGAAGGGAAGCGGCAAGTACAACAATCAGGCCGTCATATGGCTTGAGCCCTCGGTGGTCGATATCGTAAGGTTCGGCGCGAGCTGCAAGTACTCGGGCACCAGCAACATCGTCCAGTACAGCGGCCAGGTAAAGCCGAAGACCAAGGTTACGTGCACGCTGACTAACCCGCCGTACGTTCCCGAAACATAATAGAGGCCTATTCTCTATACCTTCCGGAAGCCCCCGACGGCCGCGCGCCAGAGGGGGCTTTTTTATATATCTCGTAAAAAGTATCGAACCTTATGCAGCCGCAAGGCCACTCACTTTCAAGACTATTTAAAGGAGGAAATAACCATGAGGAGGTTATTCGAATTTAAGGACAATTTTTACGCCTTCATTTTAAAAGGAGGCTTGCTCGTTTTGGCTGTAATGATCTTTACATTGTTCGCTGCTGACGGGGCCAGGGCAGTGGGGTTCATCGTTGACAGCACGGTGGATGCAGTTGACGACAACCCTGGTGACGGTTTCTGCGACGACGGCTCGGGCAGCTGCACGCTCCGCGCGGCCGTTATGGAATCGAACGCGCTCCCGGGCGAGGATGAGATACTTCTCTCGGACGATGTGTATATTCTGACCATTCCCGGCACGGACAACTTCGCCGCGGACGGCGACCTCGATATAAGGGGCGACCTCATCATAACGGGTATCGGGGCAGATGAAACGATAATTGACGCCGCGAACCTGACGCGCGTTTTTCACCTTATCGACGATGACGACCTCGCGCAGATTGAGGTGGAGATTACCGGGCTCAGGATCCAGAATTCGATCGCCGGCAACGCGGGCGGAGCGATAAGGAACGTCTCAGAGATTCTCTACCTCGAAGGCGTGAGCATACAGGACAGCACCGCGCCGAGGGGCGGGGGCATATACATAGGCCCGGCGGCACCGCTTCGATATTCAACTCCGCGATTATCGACAACAGCGCGGCGGACGACCCCGGCATGGAGCGGGGCGGAGGCATATACAACTCAGGCGAGACTATCATAGTAAACACGACGGTCAGCGGGAACACCGCGGGTGATCTCGGCGGGGGTATTTTCAACGACGCCGGATTCAACTCCGTTTTCTCCACCATCGCCGATAACGTCACGGAATCCGGGCTCGCGGGCGGAATACACCAGGCGGTCGGAAGCGATACGCAGTTCTTCGGAACCATAATAGCGGGTAACTCCACGGGCGACTGCGGCGGTGTGTTTATCGAATCGCTCGGGTACAACATCTCGACCGGCAACTGTAACCTGACGGACCCTACGGATTTGCCGAATACCGACCCGATGATCGGCCCGCTCCAGAATAACGGCGGGACAACCCTGACGCACGAGATACTCGAGGGCAGCCCGGCTATAGACCTCGCCGACAACGAATTTCTCTGCCTCAGCGTCGTCACCGACCAGACGGGCACGATAAGGCCTGTCGATGGCGACGGAAACGGCAGCGAAATATGCGACACGGGCGCGTTCGAATTCATCCCCGCCGCGTTGGTCCCCGATGGTGGCGACGGCGGTGACGGCGGTTGCTCACTCGCAAAGCCGGGCGCTACGGGAACTGGCCGCTGGCCGCTTATCTTCTCTTCCCGCTTTTTATATTAATTGCACGTATTCGAAGAAGATTCGCTTTTTGATAACGTAAATCCGGGTAAGGCTGCCCCCGAGAGGGGGCGGCCGATCCGGGCATATATGCGAGAATATGATGAACTTTTCAACTACTAGCACGCTACTCAATATTACAAATGAAAAAGCACGGAACGAAGCTCACCACAGGGCGAACAGCCCATCGCGGAATCGAAAACATGTTGAATCACCGGGATAAATATTCTACTATATGTCTACTTCTTCCAGAGGAGGATGGAGTAGTGCGGCCCGTCCGTGTTCTCTTCTTTTTGACTGTTCTCATATTTTCCCAATCCGCTTTCGCGCAGCTAAAGCTGACGGATACGGAAGCGGGCAAGGCCTTTAAATCGGGCGATTACGACAAGGCCCTAACCGAGCTCAAGGTTCTCCTCGAAGAATATCCCAATGACGCTGTAACGATACTCCGCTACATAGGTATCTCGTATCACCGTCTGGGCGAATATAAAAAGGTCCTCGCTTCCTTCGAGCAGGCGCTCGAAATCGACCGCAGAATGTGCCGGCCCTTTTCTACATGGCCTCGACGTATTTTAAGATCACCGATACAGCCGCCGCGCGTGAAATATTCCGAAAGGATTATCATCCTTGCGCCCGACTCGCTCTACGCCGAATGGTCCGAGCGCTACGTCCAGGCAATTATCCAGCGCGAGACCGAGTACAAGCAGCCAGGCGGCCCCAAGCTCTACGACGTGTTCATCCAGGTAGCTCCGCAGCTCGACTTCAACGTCCCCGAAGACCCGAACGTCGGCAGCACATTCAGCGACGACGAGTCTTTCAGGTTCACTGAATACGCCTCGCTCGGCCTAAGGACAAAGCAGCTCGGCAACTGGATGCTCGGTACGTATTTTCGACCTACCAGAGCCAGCACACGAAAAGGAGCATGCGGGAATTTAACCTCTCGACGTTCAACATCACGCCCTACATCAACTATACGACGACGATACTCGGGAAATCCTTCTCGCCGATGCTGAGCTACAATTTCAACTATTCGCTCCTAGATTACGAAAGCTACAGCAACTCCCATACGATAACTGCGACGTTCAACACAGGACTCACGCCCAACACGCTCACGATGCCTTATTACCGGATCTCGTTCGACAGCTTCGACGACAAAGGATTCGACCCGTCGATATCTTCCCGGAACGCGACGAATAACGCCTTCGGTGTGGTGCAGTATTTCTTCTTTATGGAAAGGGCTATCAACGTTTGGCTTGCGTACGAGTTTCAGCATAACGACGCCGACGGGCTCAACTTTAACTTCAACGGCAACAAGTTCGGCGCGGGCTTTTCAGTGCCGATAGTATGGGAAATCAGGGGGGACCTGAGCGGGGAATATCAAAGGGACGATTATCCCGACTTTCAGGGCCCGAGGGACAGAGAGACGAACAGGGTGAACTTATTCGTACGGCTGGCAAGGAACATCGTAGGCCCGGTACGGGGCGTTCTCGTACAGCTACACGAACGAGAACTCGAATTACGAGGTGCTCGAGTTCGACAGGCACATCCTGACGTGGTCTCTCTTTCTCAGCTACTGAGGTAAAATTATGGGTGCCATAAGAGAAAAAATGAAAACCCTATCGCGTAAAATCGGCAAGCTTTTATTGCTGCTCCTGCCGGCGGTTCTGATCTCAGTTCAGAATCTGGCGGCGGATTCCGCCGCCGACGCGGGCTTGGGCGCAGCCGAGAAAACGGACTCGAAACGGGCGCCATCGAGCCCGTCGATTCCGTAAAGAACAACCCTGACCTGCTCTACGTGCTCGAGGTGCTCCTCCGTGCGCCGGTTACCCAGCTCAAGGACGGCGAGCCGCCGTATAACCAGCAGCCGCCCGACGCCCAGGAAGATTTCAGGACGAGGGTGGTCCCGACGCCTCCTCCGACCGTGCCGACAGACCCGCCGCCCGTTCCGACGGAGCCGCCGGTTATCCCGACAATGCCGCCTCCGCCTGTTCCGACGGACCCGCCTGTCCCGACGAGGCCGCCCGACAGGCCGCGTCCCGGGTTCCCGCAATTCCCCGGCAGGCCTGGTCTTCCAGACAACCCCGATAATCCGGATATTCCGGACAACCCTAACGATCCGCCGACCCTGCCGGATATTCCGAATCAGAACGATTGACGCCGCGAAGTTAATTATACTGTAGGGATCTCCGACCAGACGGCTTATTCATTGTATAAACCCCGCGCTGCACAATCAGGCTTCCGTCCGCACCGGTGAAATTCATCCACGAGCACGGACGGTTCTGCTTTACTATACTCGCCCGGCCGCCTGAGGAACGGAGTTAATCAGCCAGTCATTAAAACGCGTCGGACCGATGCGCGGGTTGTCGCCGGGCGTGAGCGACTGATCGTTTAAGTCTCCCAAGCCGTAATAGCTTGCGTGGACGTCCGTGACTACCTGACGCGGGTCTTTGCTTGCGCTGAAGTATCGCCGGACTATTTCATCGAGACGGATCTTTTCGGGGCCCGCCACCTCGACCATGCCGTTCACCGGCGCCCCGAGCGCGGCGTCGGCCACTGCATCGGCGACGTCATCCGACACAATAGGCTGCATAAGGACGGGCGGCAGCTTTACCGTTTGCCCGTCAGTCACCGAATCCGCGATAGCGCCCATGAATTCGAAGAACTGCGTCGCGCGGAGGATAGTATAGGGAGCCCCGGAGGCTTCGATCATTTCTTCCTGGGCCATTTTCGCCCGGAAATAGCCGCTCTGGAGCAGGCGTTCGGTTCCGACAACCGACAGGGCGACATGATGCCCAACGCCCGCGTCCGCTTCGGCGGCAAGCTGGTTACGTGTTGACGTCACGAAAAAATCCATGACGGCCTGGTCCTCCCACGAAGGCGAATTCGTCACATCAACGACGATCTCGGCGCCCGAAAGCGCTTCCGACAGCCCCTCGCCGGTGATTGTGTTTACCCCGGTGTTGGGCGAAGCCGCCACAACGTTATGACCGCGCCGGCGAAGCCTGTCCACGAGCTTGCTCCCTATCAGCCCGGTGCCGCCGATGACGACGATTTTTTTTGCGTTGCCATTAAGATTATTTTCATTTTCCATGATGAGTCTCCATGAATTTTTAATCGTGCTGTACTATGAGGCCCTGGCATTTGTGCCGTTAAGCCACGCCCGTCACTCGACAGGCACCAGTATCGGTGCGCCTATGTCCTTGACGAAGCTGACCAACAACTTTGCCGGCTTGGTCGCGCTTGCGTTCCGGCCCACGACATGGACATCGTCGGGCCCCTCGTAAAACGTCTGCCCCGGTGTCAGCGTCACTTCTTTCCCGCCTTTCACCTGCATAATAACTGTGCCTTCCAATACGTATATAAGCCCGTACGCATTGTGCACGTGCACAGGATCCGACCAGCCAGGCGGATATCCCACTGTAACCAATACCACTTCCTTGCCCGGGGCCTCTTTCAGGTCTTTCGACATGAGCGTCACGACTTCAACCTCCTGAGCCGTCGCTCCATTTGTCATAAAGAGAAGCAGAAGCAATGACATTGCCACCCTTTTCATCGTTGATTCTTTATACATTTTGCACCTCCAAGTGCAGTTTTCTTGGCCTAAGCCCTGGTTGGTACTCAAGTGCCGTCGGTCGCTACTCCTTTATGAAGGCGAGAAGATCGGTGTTGACCCTTTCCTGGTGCGTGGCCGTCATTCCGTGCGGCGCCCCGGGATAGACGAGCACCTTCGCTCCCTTGATGAGCTTCGCGGATTTCTCTGCATGGTTCTTGACCGGGACAATCTGGTCGTCGTCTCCGTGCATCACCAAAGTCGGTATGTCGAACTTCTTGAGGTCTTCAGTGAGATCAGTCTCGGAGAACGCCTTTATGCTTTCGTAGGCGTTTATCTGCCCGCACTGCATGCTCCAGAGCCAGAATTGATCGAGCGTTCCCTGCGGAACCTTGGCTCCATTCCTATTGGCCCCGTAGAATGAAACGGCCAGGTCCTTGTAGAACTGCGAACGATTCCCGGCGAGGCCGGCCCTGAGCCCGTCGAATACCTCGATCGGCAAGCCTTCGGGGTTGTCCGGTGTTTTGAGCATGAGCGGCGGAATGGCGGATACGAGAACCGCGCTCGCGACGCGCTTCGACCCATGCCTGCCGATGTAGCGCGCCACCTCTCCGCCCCCGGTGGAGTGACCCACCAGCGTCGCGTCCTTAAGGTCGAGCGCTTCGATTACGGCCGCGAGATCGTCGGCGTAGCCGTTCATATCGTTCCCGGACGATGTCTGGCTCGACCGCCCGTGCCCGCGCCTGTCGAGTGCTATAGCCCGAAAGCCGTTCCGCACTAAAAAGTGCATCTGCCCGTCCCACGCATCGGCGTTAAGCGGCCAGCCGTGGCTGAAAACAACGGGCCGTCCGCTGCCCCAATCCTTGTAATAGATGTTTATGTCCGCGCCGTTTTCTTTTCCTACTGTAACATAAGCCATGATTCAATGCCTCCCGTTTTTATTGTTTAGAATTCAATTTGAAACCGCCTTATCTTGCCCCTGCCCGCATGCTTTCCTCGGGCCGGTATAAATATTCGGCGAGTCTTTCCGTCAAAAAGAATCTCGCCCTCCTGATTCTCGTCCTTATTCTTTTGGCCGAGAGGCCGAGAATGTCCGCAGCCTCGCTATCGCCCAGCCCCTCGACGTCCACGAGCTGGAAGGCCGCCCTGTAGCCCGCCGGCAGCTCGCCCAATGCGAGCCCGATTTTGCCGAGACATTCCTCTTCGGAGGCTGCGGCGCCGAAACCTGCGGAAGGGTATCCGTTACAAATCCTTTCCAGCACTCTACGCTCGCGTAAGGGCGGATACTCGTCCGGACTCTCACTTCTTTTACGCTTCTTTTCGGCCCCGAGGCGGTCGAAGCACAGGCGGAGAACTATTTCGTAAAACCAGGTCGTGAACTTCATGCCCTCGCGAAAGGAATCCGGCGCCTCTATCGAGAGAAACGCTTCCTGAAGAACCTCGCCGGCGGCGTATGCGTCGAGCGTCGTTCTGAGCGCGACCATGAAGACGGCGCCCGCGTAACGGTCAACTATCTCGTTGAACGCCTCCTCGTCCCGGCTTCCCTTCAGCCTGAGGGCGAGCTCTTCATCGGACGCTCCCCAAGTGTCTTGCGCCGCCCGTCCGGCCGCTCGGCTTACGTGCGAAATCCCGCGGCCGGTCTCCCGGTAACCGCTTTCCGCGTCCAAAAACCTCGCGTCTGAAATTTGCGTTCCTTTCATAACCTGCTGACTCTCCTTCCGCCCAGTGGGCGTTCTTCGATCCTGTTCCCGGCTTGAGTAGCCGAGGTGCGAAGAGGGGGCGCCCCTGAACCCCTCCTCAGAAACCGAACTGCCAAAATTAATCTACATAGAGGATCCATCCGCCCGGGGTCTGCTCGGCCCTGCCAGTAACCTGCACCCCTTTATGAACCGGGTTGAGCTGAATCTTCATAAGCCCTTCCTGCAGTCCCTGAAGGTAATAAACGGTCCCTTCATTAGTTACCAAGATGTGCTCGTGCGGCGGCTGATTCTTGCACGGCCCGTCGGCTATGACCGGATTAACCGTCCCCTTCTCGTAATCTGGGAGCAGGCAAATAACGTTGCCGGTCACCGTTACTTCCGCGTCCTTCGCAAAGCCCGCACCGGCGAGTGAAATCGACAATACGAAAGCTAACATCGTGGACAAAATGAGTATGTTCTTTCTCATTTGTGTCACCTCCGTTTTATTAAAGTTGATCTGCTTCATACAGAGTAAGATCGACGTTTACGGCAAAGGGATAGCGGCTCTTTTTTTCATGCCGATCAGACAATGCCGAGGCCTCCATCGACCGATATAACCTGTCCGGTTATCCAGCCCGCTTCGGGCTCCGCGAGCTTTACTATCCAGGATGCTACCTCCTCCGGGTTTCCCCGCCTCCCGAGAGGCACACGCCCTGCTTCTTCTTTTTTGAGTTGCTCGATTGTGGCTGCAGGCATGCCGGAACGCTCGAGAATGTCCGTTTCCGTCGGCCCGGGGGCGACCGCGTTGACCCTGACCCCGAAAGGGGCCAGCTCCAATGCCCAGCAGCGCGTCAGATGCTCGAGCGCTGCCTTGGAAGCGGCGTAATGTGAAATCATCGGAGAGGCCTTATGTCCGAAGGTGCTGGAAATGTTGATGACAGAACCTTTCGCTGTCTTCAACGACGGCAAAGCCGCCCGGGTTAGCAGCGTTGGGCCCAGAATGTTCGTTGCGAAAAGGGAAGTAACAGTCTGTGCATCGATCTGATCGAGCGGGCGCTGAACGAATGCACCTGCATTATTGGCCAGTACGTCTATACGTCCCCAGCGTTCAATAGCAGTTCGAACAACCCTCTCGATCTCCGCGTCGTCCGATATGTCCGCCGCCAAGGGCGCTATCCTGTCCGAAGCGGCGGCCGTTTCTTCTAATGGTCCCGCACGCCGTCCGACTACCAGAACCCAGGCCCCGGATTCGGCGAACAGTAGCGCCGCGGCCCGGCCGATACCCGTTCCCCCTCCTGTGATTATTACGACTCGATCTTCCATTTGTGTTTATCCTTAACTGTGATGTTTTGTTAACTCATTCCCTGATAAAGTCAGATAGATTTTGACGGTAAAGGGATAGCGGTCATTTGCAATAACCCTTATACGAAGTCCGAAAGGCGGGCCCTCAAGAAAAGCCGCGCCCTCCTAATCCTGAATTTGACGGTCGCGATTGGAAGGCCCAGCACTTTCGACACTTCGGGATTTGTAAGACCTTCCACATCCCTCAGGTGGAAGACTGTCCTGTATACGACCGGGAGCTCATTGACCGCATGCTCCATCTTTTCGAGAAGCTCCCGGCTGGAAAAGGGGTCGCCGGATTCGTGTCGATAATCTTCGATCTCGAATCCATTCGATGCGTGCTCCTCGATGCTAAGGTCGTTCCTGTATTTTTTTTCGGCCCTGAGATAGGCGAAGCTTTCATTCGCGGTGACGCTGTAAAGCCAGGACGAAAACTTGTCTCCTTCACTGAGGGTTTCGAGCCTGGTCGCGAGCTTGATAAACACCTCCTGCATAACCTCTTCCGCGCCTGTCGCGCTGCGCGTAATCCTGAGGGCGGTCCTGAAAATCTTCTCACCGTGCCTGTCTACCATTTCGTTGAAGGCTTCTTCGTCCTGGGTCTCGACGTAGAGGCTGACAACCTCCGCATCGCCGAGCCGCCTAAAATCTTGCTTCCCATTTCGTCCGGCAGGGCATTCCTCTCGAAAGGATTTGGCCTGGAGCTTATTACTGCGTGTGTATGAGCCCCCCGAGTTTTCATGCCGAGCCTCTTCTTCCATTGCTACGATCTTCTTTTCCATTCCTTTTCTCCTTATCGATTTCGGTGGATATCCGTTGACCGTTCGGAATCTCGACAACACTAAGTGCAAGGGCCGTGCCGCTCTGCGGCAACTCGCGAATTCGTGAGCTAAGTGTCCGGTCTCACTTTCGTTTGAGTAAGATAAGGTTTTGGTTTATTCTCTAAAATCTCCAGGCGGGGTTAGGAAATATCATCACAATGGGGAAATATCACGATTAAAGCGAAATATCTTTTCGGGTCCTTCTGCCGATTTCGGATGATATGATGGATGCTTCTGAGAAGTCCAGATACAACGAGCTTATATTGAACGCCGCGGGCGAAGGGTTGGCCAGCGCCGACGTAAACGGGAACCTCACATTCATTAACCCGGCCGGGGCAAAAATGCTCGGCTGGGAAGTCGAGGAGCTGATCTCGAAGCCCGGGCACTATATGATCCACCACACGAAGCCCGACGGCAGCCACTATCCGCTCGAAGAATGCCCGATATACGCTGCTTTCCAGGACGGCGTTATCCGCTTCGAGGATAGTGAAATATTCTGGAGAAAAGACGGCTCCTCATTCCCGGTTGAATACACAAGCACACCTATTCGCGAGGGCGGGAAGTTCGTGGGCACTGTGCTCGTTTTCAGAGACATTACCGAGCGGAAAGCTGCCGAGAAGACGCTTGGGGAAACCCTCGGCCGACTGTCGAAGATGAACAGGTATGAATCGATTATCGGCATCGTCACCCGAACCGTGCATCAGACGATCAATCTCCAGGAAGTTCTTGAAAACGCAGTCCAGGCATTGAGTGAAAATATCGATAAAGCGCAGCACGTCTCGATTTACATGGTCGAAGGCGGGGACGCGGTAATGAAGGCGTACAGGGGCTACCCCGGCTGGTTTGTAGAACGCGTCAAAAGCATCCCTTATCCGACCGGTCTTACATGGAAGATAATAACGGACGGCAAGCCCAGGTACTGCCCGGACGTAGATCACGATGAGACTATCGGTCCGGCCGCTAGGGAGGCGGGGATTAAGAGCTATTTGTCCATGCCCGTTTTCTTCGAAGGCAAAAGCGTTGGGACGATTAACGTATCTTCCCTTCACAAAAACACTTTCAATAAGGAAGAGATTCATCTGCTGAAGAGTGTAGCGCAGCAGGTTGGAACGGCGATCAACAACGCCCAGCAGGCCGAGGCGTTAAAGAAGGCGCTTTCGGAAGTGGAGGAGCTCAAGAACCGGCTCCAGGCCGAGAACGTTTATCTCAGGGAAGAGATCAAGACCGAATACAACTTCGACGAGATCATCGGCCGCAGCGAGGCTTTAATGAACGTATTGCGAAAGGTTGAGCACGTGGCTCCCACGGAGGCAACGGTTCTGATACAGGGCGAGACGGGCACGGGCAAGGAGCTCGTGGCCCGCGCCATTCACAATTTCAGCCTTCGCAAAGACAGGCCGCTCGTCAAGGTCAACTGCCCGGCTCTCCCGGCGGGGCTTATCGAAAGCGAGCTCTTCGGCCACGAGAAGGGGGCTTTCACAGGTGCCCTCTCGCCCAAAACAGGCCGCTTCGAGCTGGCCGACGGGGGGACGATCTTCCTCGATGAGATAGGCGACCTCCCGCTGGAGCTCCAGGCAAAGCTCCTCCGGGTGCTTCAGGAAGGGGAGTTCGAGCGGGTAGGGGGCTCACGTTCGATCAAGGTCTCTGTCAGGGTGATCGCCGCTACAAACCGCGACCTCAAGCAGGCAGTGGAAGAGGGCAAATTCCGTGCCGACCTTTTCTACCGGCTGAACGTCTTCCCGATTTTTATTCCTCCGCTGAGGGAGCGCAAAGAAGACATCTCCGTACTGGTCAGGCATTTTGTAACGAAATACAGCAAGAAGCTCGAGAAAAAAATCGATAATATCTCAAGTGAAATGATGAAAGGACTGCTGGCGCATCCGTGGCCCGGGAATGTGCGTGAGCTTGAGAACATAATCGAGCGGGCGGTTATTATCGCGCATAGCCCGGTTATCCAGATCGACGAATCCCTGGACATGCGGCTCGATGATCCCGTCCCGGATGCCCCAAGCGCGGGCACGCTCGAGGATGTCGAGCGGGATTACATTCTTCGAGTACTCGAAGATAAGGGCTGGGTCATTCACGGCGCGCGGGGCGCCGCCGTGGTGCTAGGTATGAACCCCCATACCCTTCGCTCCAGGATGAAGAAGCTCGGGATAAGAAAACCCGGCAGCCGCAGCTGACTGCCGGGCGGTATCAATCTCGATGGCTTTGTTAAAATCTTGAGCCGCGCTTCGGTGGTCCCCTATAGAAGCTTTGGCAAGGCCTCTTCTGTGGTATACGACGGGAATATCCGGGCATAGCAGAATGGAATGGTTATAGTCTTCTATCGCTCCCCAGCAGTCATGGATGTGACTCTTCGCAAGGCCCCTGCCGAAGTAAGCAAGGGAATAGCTCGACGTATGCTCTCCATAATCCCGGTCGTGATACATAAAAAAATAGCCGGGCATGGCTTCCATCACGTCGTAAAAACTTTGCAGCGCAATGTTGGTGATCCCCCTTATAAAATTCATATCGGCATAGTTGGGGTATAGCTCAATCGCCCTGCTGAAATCGTTTATAGCGCCCGTATACTCGCCGTCCTCGCTCCTTGCGAAACCGCTTTTGTAGTGCTTCCGGAATAGAGCGCTGTTCGTTTCTATCGCCCTGTCGAGGTCTCGTACCGCGCCTCTATAGTCGGACAGGTTCCGCCTGGCAAGCCCGCGGGCTGCATACGCTTCTGCATAATCTGGATCGAGCATTATCGCAATATCGGAGTCCCTGATCGCGCCGCCGTAATCGCCGAGAACTATCCTCGCCAGCCCGCGGATTACGTATGCCTCTGCAAATTCAGGGTCGATCTCGATCGCTTTCCCGAAGTCCCGGGCAGCACCTTCGAAATCCCCAAACGAGGATCTGACGTACCCTCTGGCGCAGAATGCCACGGCGTCATGAGGGATTGTTTCCATAACTAAATCATCTTCTCGATCGCCTTTATCGCATTTTATCTCGCCAAGGAAAGTCAGGATTGATTTTTTCATGTTCATCTAGTTCTCGTAACATTTACGAGCCGGCTCCTTATTCATTTTTCTCGTTCGTAACGCGGCCATGGATGCGTCTACTATAGATGATGCCAAGTCTGCGGATTGGGATAGATTCGCGGCAAAAAAACTCAGTCGGCTTTTATAAGAACCTGAAGGCCTCGCTTGCGAGATGAAAATACACATTGATTATTTTGAGGCCTTCTCCGATAGCGGCAGGCATCATAGCTCGCCGGGTCGGCTCAGCCACGATAAATTTGAAAATGCTTCGTGTGTGGAACTAAGTAAGTGTCTACAAACCGGGCGGAGCCCACTGTTCATTTCCGCATACCTCTAACATGCAAATCCCTTCACGTCAGGCGCACGTCTAACCTCGCATATCACATATTTGAGGGGATGTACGATGCCGAACATGAAAGCAATCGCAGTAGTTCCCGGAACTCCGGGCAGCGTTCACCTGGCGGAGCTGCCCAAGCCCAAATTAAGCGAAGTGCCTGGGGGGCGAGGGGTTCTCGTAAAGATTCTTAAGGTCGGTGTCGACGGCACCGATAAGGAAATAAACGCCGCCGAGTACGGAACTGCTCCCAAGGGTTTCGATTTTCTCGTGATAGGTCATGAGAGCTTCGGAATCGTCGAGGAGGTCGGCGGGAACGTTACGGAATTCAAGCCGGGCGATTATGTAGTCGCCACCGTCAGACGTCCGGGCTGCAGCATCTACGACACCATAGGAAAATACGACACCACCACCGACGACACGTATTACGAGCACGGGATCAACCTGCTGCACGGTTTTCTGACCGAGTATTACGTGGACGAGCCCGAGTACCTGGTGAAAATACCACAAGGGTTAAAAGAATATGCAGTGATATTGGAGCCCACGAGTGTTATCGAAAAGGGTATAGCGCAGGCCTACGAAATACAGAGAAGGCTTCGCGTCTGGAACCCGAAGCGCGCCGCGGTGCTCGGAGCGGGCACGATCGGCCTCCTCGCTACCATGTCGCTCAGGCTGAGAGGCCTTCAGGTGCACACCTTCGGAAAGACGAAAGCTCCATACCTAAACTCTAACCTGCTCGAAGAGATCGGCGCCTGCTACCACAGCACAGAGAACGTTTCCCTGGAAGAAGCGTCGAAGAAACACGGCCCGTTCGACATCATTTTCGAGGCTACGGGATTTTCTCCAATAGTGTTCGATGCCATGAGCATACTTGGCAAAAACGGTGTGCTGGTTCTTTCGAGCGTTACGGGCGGCGAAAGGAAGATAGAAGTCCCGGCCGATATGATAAATCTCGGCTTCGTTCTCGGGAACAAAGTCGTCGTCGGAACAGTGAACGCCAATCGCGAGTATTTCGAGATGGGGGTCAAGGACCTGTGCCATGCGGAGCTCGAATGGCCCGGTTGGCTGGGGAAGCTGCTTACCCATCCGGTAAAGGGACTCGAAAACTACAGTGAGCTGATAAGCACACTCACCGAAGCCAAAGGCGCGATCAAGGTTTACTGCGAGGTTGCACCTCTTATATGAACCACGGGAAGGGAAGCATGGTCTCCTCACTCAAAAACCATTGGCCTGAATACATGATGGAAGCCGCCGGGTTGGGAATGTTCATGATATCCGCATGCTTTTTCGTAGCGCTGCTCGAACACCCCTCCTCGCTGGTTCAGCATGTGATATCCGACCCGATGACACGAAGATCTCTTGTGGGGCTTGCCATGGGGCTGACGGCGATCTCCATCATCTATTCGCCGTGGGGAAAGCAGTCGGGGGCGCACATAAACCCTTCCGTGACATTCACGTTTTGGAGGCTCGGTAAAGTGAAGGGCTGGGATGCGGCATTCTATATCGCAGCCCAGTTCATAGGAGCCGCGGCGGGCGTTTTATCGTCCACACGATAGTCCGCGGGATAGCGTCCGACCCCCATGTGAACTACGTGGCGACTCTCCCGGGTATGAGCGGCATAGTTGTCGCCTTCATAGCAGAGGTCGCAATTTCGTTCATCCTCATGACGGTAATTCTTATGGTTTCCAACACGTCGTCAATCGCAAAATACACGGGGCTGTTCGCCGGCGCTTTAGTGGCCATATACATAACTTTCGAAGCGCCGCTGTCGGGTATGAGCATGAACCCGGCCCGGTCGTTCGGTTCCAGCATATTCGCGAACAGTCAAATGGGTCTGTGGATATATTTCACGGCCCCCATCTTCGGCATGCTTCTCGCGGCTGAAACCTACGTTCGATTGAAAGGAAAGAGCACCGTACTCTGTGCGAAGCTTCATCATCAAAATGACAAGCGCTGTATACATTGCGGCTACCCGGGAGCAGTGGAAAACGAAAATGTAGTTCCGATTTCACAGAAGATAAAACGCATATAAAACACCATAAACGAAGGAGGAATTACGATGTTCGAATCTATTCATATTAACAAGGTGCGCTCGGTCTTTATCTGCGGGATGGTCATTCTGGCAATCGCTCTGGCAAGCGTCTGTGCTTCAGCGGCGGATGCCATTACATCGCATCCGTTCGCGGGGACGAAGGTGAACGGGGGTACTGTTACGCTGACAACGGACGGGGGCAGCAAGATCCTTACGCTGTCCGGCGATTTTGTTGTCCCGCAGACGCCCGATCCTCACTGGCAGGTCGTGGATTCAAACGGAAACGTCTATCTGCTTCAGCGGCTGCCTATCAAGGGAGACAAGGTGAATACGTCCATAACGCTGCCCTCCTATGTCCCCGACGTAGCCCGGGTGCAGATATGGTGCGCATTCGCGGAGAGTCTATTAGGTGAGGCTTCGTTCGACGCTCCGGTGAATTAATTTCCGTACGCTATTGGTGCCTGCCGGTGATTACCTTCTTCCAGGAATCGGATACCGGCAGGCACAAGAAATCCCGTAAGTGGGAGGAAACTAACATGAAGAGAACGATAAGTACATTAATTCTATTGGTCATACTCGGGGCAGCCTCGACAGGCGCCCAGGTAGCGAATAAAAAAACGATTACTCTCGAAGGCGCGAACGTTGTAATATCGGGGGCCATGGCCGAAGCGAAAAAGCTGAATGCTCCCGGCGGCGTAATTGCCGTCGTAGACGATGGGGCAATCTCGTCGCACTAGCCAGAATCGACGGCACTTTCTCGGCAGGCGCGAATATATCTATAGGGAAAGCCAGGACCGCCGCTCTTTTTAACAAACCAACGAAATTCTTCGAGGAAGTAATCAAGAACGGCCGCACCTCCATGGTAGCACTCGAGGGTTTTACACCGCTTCAGGGCGGGGTGCCTATAACGTTCGACGGGGAAATCGTCGGGGCCGTCGGCGTAAGCGGAGCCGCAAGCGCGGCACAGGACGAGGAGCTCGCTATAGCGGGAGCTGGGGCGCTTACCGAAAACAATAATAACGTAAAGAACGGCCCTCCGGTCACATACTTCGACAGCAAAACTGTGTCCTCGGCTTTCGCCAAGGGGATGCCGCTTACGGAAGTCGGCAAATATAAGATTCACGCCAGCCGCCGCACTGAGCCCGGCGTGGCCGAAGTGCACACGAAGGATACGGACATTATATACGTTCTCGAGGGAAACGCGACACTGGTAACTGGGGGAACCGTAGTGGAGGGAAAGGAAACCGGGCCCGAGGAGATCAGGGGAAAGGAAATATCCGGAGGGGATCTGCGGAGCATAAGTAAAGGAGACGTGATTGTCGTGCCCGCGGGGACCCCGCACTGGTTTAAGGAAGTGAACGGCCCGCTTCTCTACTACGTCGTAAAAGTCAGCTGAGTGAGGACACAAAAATGACGAAATATATACACACGGTTTTGATATTAATCGTTATGTTTGCCGCAATGTACGCCGGGGCAGAGACTCTGAAGCCGGTGCTTACGCTTGGCGATGCAAAGAAGGTCGCCGCGGCGGCGGAGAAAGAGGCTTTGAAAAGAGGAGCAACGGTCGTGATAGCAGTCGTTGACGACGGCGGCAACCTGATCCTTCTCGAGCGTCTCGACGATACCCAGGTTGCGAGCGTCGAAGTCGGTATAGGAAAAGCCCGGACGGCGGCGATATTCAGAAGGCCAAGCAAGGTATTCGAGGATCAGATAAAGAACGGACGGGTCGCAGCGCTTGCCCTGCCGGGCGCTACGCCGCTTCAAGGCGGGATTCCCATAATGATAAACGGCAGTGTGGTTGGAGCTATCGGTGTCAGCGGGAACACCCCCGAGGAAGATGAGGAGATCGCGATAGTCGGGGCCGCCGTTATTAACGAAACCTCGATAACAGGAGACAAAAAATGATCCGGGAATATCTGATATATACAGCGGTTTTCGCTCTATCAATCGTCTCGGTCGTAGCCGCCCGCGGGGTCGAGCCGTCGGGCGTCCCGGCCGGACAGCCGGACGCCGTAATCGACCTTACGACCGGGACAGGCGCATCGGCGGTAAAAGGCACGTGGAAGTACAGCGACGTCGAGATAACGACTACGGATTTCAGATCCCCCGGTCCCGACGGCCAGCCGACGGGTCAAGCGATCAAGACTTACGATTACGAGCCGCACGCCGGAGGAGCGGATTTTGATGACTCAGGGTGGGAAACCATAGAGCCCGAATCCCTGAAGGACCGGCGATCGACGGGAAGGCTCTCTTTTAACTGGTACAGAATAAATATCACAATTCCGGAGAATATAGACGGCTTTTCTGCCGAGGGCTCGACAGTCGTATTCGAAACGTCCGTGGACGATTATGCGGAGGTATGGGTAAACGGCGAGCTTCCCCGGTTCCTCGGACAGAACGGGGGTTCGGTGATAGCCGGCTGGAATGCGTCCAACAGACTCGTTGTGGGGAGAGACGTGATGCCCAGTCAACAGATTCAGCTCGCCGTGTTCGGTATCAACGGACCCGTATCCG
>JAWKQD010000014.1:0-68631 GCA_041390285.1 Thermodesulfobacteriota bacterium
TGGAAAAGATCCCGTCCGTCCCCTGAATGCCCTAGACGAATATCTCTATGAAGCTGTCGTAATCGGTAAGGTCGTCGAATAGAAAATCGGGGCTGTGCTCCTTTAGCTCGGCGGACTTGTAACGCCCCGTGGCGACGGCCACGGTAACGGCGCCGGCGGCTCTCCCGTGTATTATGTCGAAGGGCGTATCCCCGATAACGACTATGCTGTCGAATCCCCCGGCTCCCCTTTCGTGAGAGCCCGCCCTCTCTATGGCGGCCCTTACGAGCAGTTCCCTGTTCTCCGAGTCCGAGCCGAACCCGCCGAATGTAAAATGCGTGTCGAGCCCCGCCCGCCTGAGCTTTATCCACGCCCCTTCCTCTATATTGCCTGTGGCCAGCCCGAGGAGCATGTCCTCCCTCAGCGAAAGGCCCTCCAGAAGAAACGGAATGCCCGGCATTATATCGACCTCTCCCGCCGCGACCTCCTCTTCCAGAAACGCGATGTACTCCCTGAAAATCTCGAGCGCCTCGCTCTCCGTAAAATCCCGCGCCAGCTTGTTCATGAACATCTCGCGGAGAATAAGCGGGTCCGTCTTTCCGGCGGCGTCCACGCCGGCCATCCCGTCGCCGTGCCCGAGGAGCTTCTCGAACGCCCTGTTAACGGCCCTCGTGCCCGCGCCGTTCGTGTGGAGTATGGTGCCGTCTATGTCGAATAGTAAGAGCTTCATTTCCCGCCAAGCTTCTCCAGAACGTAATTATAGTATTTCGTTTCCATACCGTAAATTTCGGCCGCGACTGACGATGCCTTTTTAAGGAGCTCTTTCTCCGGCTTTCCCCTCTCGCTTATCTCCTTCAGCAGATCGGCCGCCTCGCTCCACCTCTCCCCGATGCGGTCCATCTTCTCCGGGAGCCCTAGCTTCGAGATTCCGGGCGTTATCGCCTCCGCCTCTTTTAAGAAGTCCCTGTATATCCACCTGAAGCCAGCTCCCCCGACGCCCCTTTTCTTTATCACCTGATACCCGAACCGGGCACACCACTTCCAGTCGTGAACGTCCCGCCACGACGGCATATCCTCGGCCCAGGCCTTTATGAGCCTGACCGCAGACTCGCCTCTCCCTCCCGTCACTCCATCCGCCATCTTCCGCGCGTTTATGCGTATAGCCTCCGGCGCGAGCTCCGAAAGCGGCCTTAACTCCTGGGGCACAACCATGTCGAGATAATTATTGTGCAGCGGATTCGGCGGGGCTGACGACCCCATGCTCTCTTCCAGATCATCGTAAGAGACTGTCTTAAGGCCCTCGAACTGCGTATCGGCTACGTACACTACCCCTTTTTCGTCGTCGTATCCCCAAACCGAAATTATATGGCCGGGGAAATGCGTCGATGATTTATAGTAGTGAAGATAAAAAATATCGGTCTGAATGATGGCCGGGATGCCGCTGTCGATTATCCCCTTTACGGTCTCGACCGCACGGCCCGCTTCGGCCTGCTTCCATTCGGTCTTCTCCACTACGAGGCTGAAAAAAGAGGTCTCCATGCCGGGGCCGCGCATGAATATCATGTGCGTCGGGCTTATGTTCTCCCCGACCGTGTAATAAAACCCGAGCCCTCCGCCGATGCCGAAGCACATCTCCTCTGTCCATGGATGGCCGAAGAACGTCATCACGTCCCTCAGCGTCACCGAGCCGCAGTGTATGCCGGGTATATGTACCCAGTTTTCTATGAGTCTTTTCACAGGGGTATTAAGCTACCATAAGTTTCAGGTTTGTAAGGATGGAACGGCAATTTTTGTCCCGGGCGAAGTTTCAAAGCCTGCCTGTTTGCGGCTGTGTGTTTAATACTAAAGTATTAAGGGTTGGCCAAAATCGGGAAAAAGTATTATACAAAATCAGTACCATCGTCCTCTGTCGAAATATCTTGCATACATTTATATTTTAAGACAGTGATGGATTAGGGGTTGGGTTTGGTTCTGTTGCGACGGTTAGAGAAGGGCAACAGGATATTCAGAATTAAAGAAGTCAGTAAAAAGCCATCATCCTCCATAGGGTGAGCCGGTGAAACCAGTTTTCTCACTGGCTTACCCTTGTTTTTTATCCGCCTGTCACAAAGGAGATACAAAAAGGCGGCCCCTGGGGGGGAGCCGCCTTCGCGTAAGCTTATTTAGTTCACTTCTACCTTGATTTCCTTGGGCTTCGCCTCTTCCTTCTTCGGCAGGGTGACTTCGAGCACGCCGTCCTTGTAGGACGCCTTTACGTTCTCCGTATCCACCTTGTCCGAAAGGGCAAAGGTCCTCGAAAAGCTTCCGTAGCTCCGCTCCACCCGGACGTAGTTTTCCTTCTCGGTCTTTTCCTCGAATTTCTTCTCGCCTTTGAGCGTCAGCGTCTTGTTATTGATGTCGATATTGATATCTTCCCTGTTCACTCCCGGAAGCTCGGCCTTGAGCACGAAGGCGTTTTCGTTTTCGCTGATATCCACGCTCGGATGCCACGTTCCCTCGGCTTCGTTGGCCAACTTGTCAAAATCGGCATAAAACGGTGCAACTCGTCTAAACGGTTCCCAAACTCTTAATCTCATAGTTAAAACCTCCTTTCCGCGAATTCATTTTCTTTTCCTACATTCCGAAATTAATCATCGCAAAACGGTTTTCAAGGGAAAGTTTTTCGCGAAAGGGAAAATGGTTAAGATAACTGGGACACAAAAAAAGAGATTAACGAAGGAGGCCCCATGACGGACGCCGAAAGAATTATAAAGCTTTACAACATGAAGCCCCATCCGGGCGAGGGCGGTATTACGTCGAGACATACAGATCAAAGGAGATGGTGGATAAAGGCGCTTTTCCCGGAGGGCGCTATGATGAAGACAAGTCGATATCGACTGCTATCTTCTACCTGCTAACTTCCGATACGAAGTCCTGTTTCCACCGTTTGAGAAGCGACGAGATATATCACTTCTACATGGGCGACCCCGTGGAGCTCGTGCTGATTCATCCGAACGGGAGCACCAAAGTCCTCTATCTGGGGCACGATCTCAGGGCAGGGCAGTTCGTCCAGGCGGTTGTGCCCGCCGGGATGTGGCAAGGGGCGAGCCTTCTCGATGGAGGGGAGTATGCGCTCATGGGGACGACAGTCGCCCCCGGTTTCGATTTTTCGGATTTCGAGCTGGGCGAGAGAGACAACCTTCTCTCGACATTTCCGCTGCACAAAAACTATATAGAAAAACTCACGCGTTAGAGTCTTACGTCTATGTAGGCGTTACTCTTGATGCTGTCGAGCCAGACCTTGAGCTGCTCCTCGGCCTTCTGTCTGTAAAGGGTGTCGGTGATTTCCTTTTTGGTCTGATCGTCTATTGCAAGCTGCTCTGTTGCGGAAGGATTCTTCTTTTCTTTCTTCTCATCGCCGCCCAGAGACTTTCTTTCGACGACCTTTATAACGTGGTATCCCGCCGGGGATTCCACAGGGCCGGCGATGCCTCCCTCGGGCGTATTCTCGACGGCCGTTTCCAGCGTCGCGATAAGATCGCCCTGCTTGAAGTAGCCGAGGTCTCCCCCCTTACCGGCCGAGTTGGAGTCGTCCGAATATTCCTTTGCGAGCTGGGCGAAATCCTGTCCCGACTTCGCCATCTCTGCGACCTTTTCGGCGCGCCCCTCCGCGTCGGGCGAGCTGGACGATATCAATATATGCGCTATGCGTACTTCCTCGACGGGGCCGCCGCTCGAAGTGGCCGAGCTCGCGACCGTCCCGGTTCCGCCGCCGTAATTCGCTTTGTAGTACTCCGCTACTTCGTTGTCCGTGACAACGATCTTGTTCTTGAGCTGGGATTCCAGCAGCTTGTTGCTGAGCGTCTGGAGCCTCCACTGCTCCCTGAAGCTTTCCATCGTAAGATTCTGCTTCTTTAAGACCTCTTCCATTTGCTGGTCGTTCAGATTAAATCTCTGCTTCACCTGCGCTATGCCGGCGTCGAGCTCGGCTTCGCTGACCGTTATCCCCAGCCTGTCGGCCTCCTGCTCGAAGAGCTTCTGCTCTATCATCTGCTGGAGGACTTCGTCCTGGTCCATACTGTGGTTGTTGGTGAGGTTGATGCTCGTTACCATATCGTTCATTTCGGAAAGGGTGATTATGTCGTCGTTCACTATCGCCACCACCCTGTCCACGGTCTCCCTAGATTCCGCCGCCTGCCCGGCGATCAAAAAGGCCGCTGCAACTATAAACGCTTTTAAAAATCCCGTTTTCATATTATTCACTGTCCCTTCACTCCTCGAGTCTTTCTTTGTATACCACGACTCCCCATTTGTCTCTCAGGCCTTCTACATATTCGAGCACCTTTTCGTTCACTACGGCAGCCTCTATCTTCCGCGAGACCTCGCCGAACGGAACGGGCTCCGGCCCTTTATCAAGTTTAATTATATAGAATTCGTTCCCAACTTCCAGCGGCCCCGAAATCTCGCCCTCTTTTGCGGCGAATATCTCATTCTCGATCTCGGGCGGGAAAAAGCCCCTCTGTATATCCTCGCTCCTGCTGTCGTCGGCCTCGGCCAGAAGGTTTTCCCACGGCTCGCCCGCCTTCGCCCTCCCGGCTAAAGACTCCGCCTTTTCCGAGGCGGCTGCCCCGTCCGCTCCCTTCCTGACAATCAGGCTCGTTACCTTTACCTTCTCGAACTCCTTCCCGTTCTTCTCGTAATATTTCCTGAGCTCGTCATCACTCACGTCTATCCCGCTCAGTATCTCCTGCGCAAGCGCCTGCCCAACGAGCTGGCGCTTGTAGCTCTCGGTCCTCTGCAATATATCTTCCCGTTTGTCTATTCCCATCTTCTCCGCCTCCGAGCTCAAGACCCTCTGGTTTATGAGCGCGTCGAGATACGAGGCCTTTCTGTCTGGCGAAGATTCATAGAGCTTTTTCTGATTGTAAGGGAGCTTCGCAAGCGCCGCGTCCAGGTCCCCGATTGTTATCTCCTCTTCTCCGACGACAGCTACGACCTCCGGGTTCTTCGGCACGGGCCTTGCGCCCTCTTTCCTCTTTTCCTGGAATTTATCCATATCGCCGCATCCGGCGAGAAGAATACAAACTGTCAGAAACATCAGAAATCTCATGGCTCCTATCTCCCTTTAACGTTCCTCTTGCCGGCGCCGTGCGCCGCCTTCTCTTCCCCGCCCAGCGCGTCGAGGGCAGCCCTCGTTTCTTCTATCGGGTTTTCCGTCTCGAAATGAAGCTCCAGCTTTCCCTGCGGCGGATAGGACGCATAAAAACGCGACCTCGGCGCGAACTGTATCACGGCACGCTTGCCCGTGATGTCCGCCTTCTCGACGCCGAGCTTCCGCATGATAATCCTCAGCTCTATGACGCCTATAAGCCCCGCCGCCGGCGCGGGCACGTCGCCGAACCTGTCCACTAGCTCGTTCACTATGCCGCCCGCTTCTTCGAGGCTCGCCGCCGAAGAGAGCCTCTTGTAAAATAAGAGCCTCTCGGCCTCGTTCTCGATATACGTGTCCGGGATGAACGCAGGCGAGCTGAACGAGATCTCGGGCTCCCTCTCCTCCGTATCCTCCTGCCCTTCGAGCCTCCTCACCGCCCCTTCGAGCATGTCGAGATAAAGCTCAAGGCCCACGTCCGCAATGTGCCCAGACTGCTCCGTGCCGAAAAGATGTCCTGCGCCCCTTATCTCGAGGTCCGATAGCGCGAGCTTATAGCCCGATCCCAGCTCCTTTAACTCGGAAATCGCCTGGAGCCTCCGCCGCGCGTCCTCCGAAAGCCCCCCGGCCGCCGGGATCAGCATATACGCGTAGGCTTTTTTGTCCGACCTCCCGACCCGTCCGCGCAGCTGATAAAGGTCCGCGAGCCCGAAAGTATGCGCGTTGTCGATTATTATCGTGTTCGCCCTCGGTATGTCGAGCCCCGATTCCACAATCGCCGTCGTGACGAGTATATCGACCTCGCCCTCCATGAACCTCGAAATCGATCTTTCGAGCTCCCTTTCGCTCATCTTTCCGTGGGTAACCTCTATGCTAGCCTCGGGCATGAGCTTCCTTATCTTGTCCGCCGTCCTGTATATGCTCTCTATACGGTTGTGTATGAAGAACACCGCCCCTCCCCGCGAAAGCTCCCTGGTCACGGCCTCGACGATTATCTCCGGCGAGGATTTATATATGTACGTCTCTATCGCCTGCCGTCCCTCGGGCGGGGTATTTATGAGGCTTATGTCCCTTATCTTCGCGAGCGAAAGCTGGAGCGTCCTCGGTATGGGGGTCGCGCTCATCGCTATCGCGTCCACCCCTTCCTTTAGCTTCCTCAGCTTCTCCTTCTGTGCGACGCCGAATCTGTGCTCCTCGTCCACGATGACGAGCCCGAGGTCCTTGAACTTCACCTTCTCTCCGAGCAGCGCATGCGTCCCGATCACCATGTCTATCTTTCCCTCTTCGAGCCCGTGGCGTATCCTCGCCGCTTCCTTCCCCGCGCGCCACCTCGAAAGCTGCTCCATGCTCACGGGATGCCCGGCCATCCTCCGCCGGGCGGTGTTGTAATGCTGCTGGGCGAGGAGGGTGGTGGGCACGAGGAATGCGACCTGCTTTCCGTCCTCGACTGCCTTGAACGCCGCCCTTAACGCAACCTCCGTCTTCCCGAAGCCGACGTCCCCGCATATGAGCCTGTCCATCGGCATCGTGGCTTCCATGTCCCTCACGACATCCTCGATGGCTGCCTCCTGGTCGGGGGTCTCCTCGTACTCGAAGGCGAGCTCGAACTCCCTGAACATGTCGTCATTCGGCGAGAAGGCGTATCCCTTCCTCGCTTTCCTTCGCGCGTAAAGCTCCAGCAGCTCCCTCGCCACGCTCTCGACGGCGGTCCTTACCTTCTTTACCCTGAGGCTCCAGCTCTGATGCCCGAGCCTGTCCACCTTGTGCGGCTTCCCATCGCCGATGTATCTCTGAACCAGCCTCAGCTTGTCTATCGGGACGTATATCTTGTCCCCGCCTGCGTACTCGCACTGTATGAAGTCGCCCTCGGCGTTCCCTATCTTGAGCCGCTTAAGGCTCCTGAAAATTCCGATTCCGAAATCGACGTGTACTATGTAGTCCCCGGGCTTAAGCTCGCTGAAGGACGTGATGAACGCCGAAGGCGCGTCCTTTCCCCTCTTCGCCGCGCGCCTCTCCTTCTTCTCCCCCAGTATGTCCCATTCGGTGACTACCTCGACGCCGGCTTCGGGCAATATAAACCCGTGCGAAAGATCCCCCGTGTGCGCCCTAAGCTTCTTCACTCCCCTTTCCCTGAGAAGGGCCAGGAGCTTTTCGAGCTCGGTCTCCGTCTTGAATACGACGTGAAGCTCGTATCCCTCGTGCTTCGCCTCGTCTATCTCCTCGATGAGCGCGTCGAGCGGGGACTCGTGCTCCTTCCGCGTCTCGATTTCCGGCAGCCGCCCGTCGAACCTTATCGTCTCCCCTTTGGCCTCCCCGGCTTCCAGCTCGGGGAGCGAGATGTTCTGATATTCCGAAAGCCGCCGGCTCACTTCCTCACCGGATAAAAAGAGCTCCTCTTCCCCGGGGGCTATCTTGAGATGCCTTCTCGCGGGTGCCTCTTCGTCGCCCGAGGCCTCGGTCCGGAGCCTCAAAACCTCCCCGGTCTCCTCGGGGAAGTCGTTCACTATCAAGAAGTCGTCCGAAAGGTAGTCGAACACGGTGCCCGGTTTTTCGTAGAACGCGGGGAGGAGCCATTCCATGTTCGGCACCCTCCTCCCGGCCTCGATTTCGTCTATGAGCGAGAACTTGTCCCTCGCCGTGACCTCGCTGTCCCCCGCCCGGCGTCTGAGGTATTCGGCGGCCCGCTCGATTCCCGGCCCCGTCATTACCACCTCGCTCGCCGGCGGCACGCTCACGCCCTGAACCTTCCCCCTGGACCTCTGGTCCTCGGCGCCGAAGTGTCTCAGCGACCCTATCTCGTCCCCGATGAACTCTACCCTCACCGGGTCTTCGGCCCCCGGCGGATATATGTCCACGATAGCCCCCCTGGTGCTTATCTCTCCGGGGCCCTGGACGAAATCGACCGCCCTGTAACCCGACTGAGTGAGCCTCTCCGTAAGCTCCTCCCTCGCGAGAAGGGCCCCGGTCTCGATTTTCGTAACGGAGCCCCTGAAGGCCTCCACCGGCATCGTCCTTTCGAAAAAGAGCCCCCGCCTCGGCGACAACAACCCGGCCCGAGGCCGCAGCCTCCAGCCACGCCATGCGGTCGAGCGAAGTCTCGTCGGCCGAAGAAAATATAGCGCTCCTGTCCGTAAGCTCCCTTTTCAGGAGAACGGGGGTTTTGTTCCCAGAAAGAACGATAGATCGCCCGCTGCCGTTTCGGCCTTTTTCTTATCGGGGTATACGAATAGGGCGGGCCTCCCGAGGGTTTTCAGGAGGGCGTCAAGAAGGAAGAATTTCGACGAGCCTTTGAGCCCGGGCAGGCTCACGGACTTCTTTCCGGATTTAAGCCTTCCGGAAAGGTCCCTGAACCTGCCGCTTTGTTTCAGTACCTTTTCTATGTTGTCGGATTTAAAGCGTGATTCAGCACTCACGCAAAATAGTATATATGGATTTCCGCTCAGCCGTTAAGCTCTTCGGCCACGAGCCTCCCCATCTCGGCGCAGCCGACTTTCTTCGTCCCTTCCTGGAATATGTCGGCGGTCCTGTAGCCCTTTTCGAGCACCCTCGTGACGGCGTCCTCGATCTCCCCTGCGGCAGCGTCGAGGTCCAGCGAATACTTAAGCATCATAGCCGTCGTCAGCAAAGACGCTATAGGGTTCGCTATGTCCTGCCCGGCGATGTCGGGGGCGCTTCCGTGCACCGGCTCGTATATTGCTCCCTTGCCTATGCTGGCCGAGGGCAGCATGCCGAGCGAGCCCGTGAGCTGCGCGGCCTCGTCGCTTATTATGTCGCCGAAAGGTTCCCGGCGAGCATAACGTCAAAGCTCTTCGGCCTCCTGATGAGCTGCATCGCCGCGTTGTCCACATATAGATGCTCGAGCTCGACGTCCGGGTATTCCTTCTCCCTCACGTTCGTAACGACAGTCCTCCAGAGCTGCATCACGTCCAGCACGTTCGCCTTGTCTATGGACGTCACCTTATTCTTTCTCTTTCTCGCTATGTCGAAGGCCACCCGCGCGATCCTCTCTATCTCGTGCGTGGTGTATACCATCGTGTTGTACCCTTTCTCTTCGCCCTCGGAGATACTGTCTACACCCCTCGGCGATCCGAAATATATGCCGCCGGTAAGCTCTCTTACGACCATTATGTCCGTTCCCTCGACGACGTCCCTTTTCAGGGTCGAGGCATCGGCGAGCGCGGGGTACACGACTGCCGGCCGGAGGTTCGCGAAGGCGTCCAGCTCCTTCCTTATGGCCAAAAGCCCGCTCTCCGGTTTTTTCGAATGCTCCAGGTTTTCCCATTTCGGCCCGCCTACGGCGCCCATAAGGACAGCGTCAGACGCCTTTGCCTTTTCCAGCACCTCCTCCGTCACCGGCACCCCGTGGGCGTCTATCGAGCTCCCCCCGAAAAGCTCGGTCTCGAATTCGAATTCGATGCCGTGTTTCTTCCCGAGTATTTCGAGTATGTCGAGACTCACATTCGTAACTTCAACCCCTATTCCGTCCCCCGGAAGCACTAGTATCCTGGGCAATTTCTTTCTCCTTCACAGCGATTTATAACAGCACGGTATTTTACCCACCTCAAAATTATTGCAAAAGTGCCGTTTTGATAATCCCCCTCGATCCGGCCGCCTCACCCCCTGATATCCCCGATCGAATATTTATTCTGGAGCTTTTATGTATATTGATTAGAATTCTGAGTCGGAGCACGGGGCACAACTTGTGCGCCTGGTGAGGCCGTTCGGGATACCGGCCGGGCAGGCATGTCCGCCACCTTCATCCGAGAGCCTGATAAATGAAAAACCGAAAGAAAGATAAACCCATAACCGAGAAAACCCGTGATAACATCGGCTCCGGCCCGGCTCCGGTTGGCGGCTCCTTCGCGTCCGGGCTCTACCCTTATTTTACGAACAGGCTCGTTCTCTGCCTGATTCTCCTCGTCGTCTCGTTTGCAATCTTCATTCCGTCCCTCGATAACGAATTCGTCTGGGACGACGTAACCTTCATAGTCGATGCCGAATCCTACCTCGAAACGTTCGACTTCAACCCCGCATTTTTAATTGAAAAACCCAAGTCGTCCGTTAAGTACTACAGGCCGTTCTTCACCCTATCCCTCGTGACGGACTACAGGATGTGGGGCCTTTCTCCTTTCGGGTATCACCTGACCAACATACTCCTCCATTCGGCCTGCACATTGGCCCTTTATTTCATGGTACTGGTGCTGGGCCGGGAATTCAGGCTCAAAAGCCCGGACGCGGTCGCATTCCTGTCGTCCCTTCTTTTCGCCGTCTACCCGCTCCACGTCGAAAGCGTAAGCTTCATATCGGCAAGGGCAGACATGATGGCCGGGATGCTCCTCTTCCTGTCCGTCGGGTTCTACGCGCTGTCCTACAAAAAGCTCCTCTACCTCATCCCGGCGGCGCTCAGTCTCTACCTTTCCCTCTACACCAAAGAAGTCGCCTATTCGTTTCCGATAGTCCTTCTTGGCTTCGATGTCATCAGCCGAAGGCTCTTCAATCGTATAAACATAGTCAAGTACCCCTTGTTGGCGGTCCTCGTCTCCGTTTATATCGTGGTGAGATTGGACTCCTTCCTTTCGGGTTCCGATCTGATGAAGCAAAGCATAGTCAGAGGGCTCTCGGGAATGGACGCGGTAAAGGAATTCCTCGTCGGTTTTCTCGGTTCATATCTTTATTACGGATGGAGATTCATCTATCCCTACGACCTCAATCACTTCATCTCCACGATACCCGGGGGGAGCGTGTTTTACATAACCCTCTCCGCCATTTTCGTGCTCGCCGTAGTGGCGGCATGCATAGTCTCGATGAAGAAGAAAGAGAATTACACCGCATTTTCCCTGCTGCTCCTCTTCGCGACGCTCGGGCCCGCGGTAATGATCGCTATATTCCCCACCGCCATAACTCGCTTCGCCGAAAGGTTCATGTACATCCCCTCTGCCGGCTTCTGCATGCTCGCGGGATACGCAATCGTTCTCATCGGTTCGCGTTCCGGGGTCAAATGGCTCAGCTGGGCGCTTGCGGGTGCTCTTACGGTTTCTTATGCGGTCGTAACGGTAAGCGGGCAGGCCGAGTGGCAGAGTAACCTCACCCTCTGGAAAGCCGCCGTCGATAAAACCCCCGACGCCCTTACCCCCAGGGTGAATTACGGGGAGGCCCTCCGAAACGTCGGCAGGACGGAGGAGGCCCTCGAACAATTCAGGCTCGCGAGACAGCGCACGAGCAAGGTCGAAGTGCGGGGGAAGACAATCTCCACCATACCGCTGGCCATGAGCTACATAAACCGCGGCAACTACGACATGGCGGAAAATGTGCTTGAAGAGGCTTTGAGGGACAACCCCGGCGTGGCCGCCGATTATAACCACCTCATGGGCTACATATACATTCAGCGTAAGGATTTATCCACCGCAAAGGAATATCTTCAGGAGTCAGTAAAAATAAGGTGGTGGAACGCAAACGTTCACTATCTGCTCGGGTCGATTTATTACACCGAAGCCGAGGAAAGTAAATCCCCCGAGGATTATAAGAACGCAGAAGCCGAGCTCAGAGCGGCCGTCAGGATAAACGGCAAACTGGCCGAAGCGCGCGTGGTCCTCGCGAAAACCCTTCTCGCAACGGGAAGGAAGAACGAAGCCGTCTCGCAAGCGAAAGAGGCCCTTAAGACGGCGAGGATTCCCACCACGGTCGCCGAGGCTAAGGCCATAATCGGAAAGGAATAACCCACTCAGCCGACGCTGTTCGTCAGCCGTCCTATACCCTCTATTTCCACTTCAACCATGTCCCCTATCTTCATGGGGCTTATGCCCGACGGGGTCCCGGTGGATATTATGTCCCCCGGAAGCAGCGTCATCACCCTCGACACGAAGCTCACGAGCTCGGGCACGCCGAATATTAGCTCCGACGTCCTCGAGTGCTGCTTCCTCTCCCCGTTAAGGTATGTCGAGATCTCGAGGTCCGACGGGTCTATCTCCGTCTCTATCACAGGCCCCGCCGGGGCGAACGTATCGAAGCCCTTGGCCCTCGTGAACTGTATGTCCTTTGCCTGAAGGTCCCTGGCGGTAACGTCGTTAAGGCAGGTGTAGCCCAGTATATACTCGCCGGCGTTTTCGGGGCTCACGTTCTTCGCCGCTTTCCTTATAATAAGAGCAAGCTCGCCCTCGTAATCGACGCGGGACGACATATGGGACGGATACTTGATAATGCTTCCATGCCCGGTGATGGCCGTGGACGGTTTTATGAATAGTCTCGGCTCCTCCGGCAGCTCCTTCCCCATCTCGGCTGCGTGGTCCTTGTAATTGAGCCCGATGCCTATTATCTTCGTCGGGGCGGCAGGCGGCAGGATATTTATCGCGTGCGGGTCGTGGGCCCTGGACGAAACGCTGTATTCCCCGTAAACGTCCCCGTCTATCTCGTACACCTCGCCCTTATCGTAAACCCCGTATCTTGCCCCGCCGTCGTTCGTGTCGAACCTGACAATCTTCATATCAGCGTTTCCTCTTTTGTGGTTTTGTGTCCCGTATTCCGCCCCGGAGTACGGAATTATACACGATTCGGATTAAGCGTAAGTATAAGCCGGGTAGGGCATTAATGTGTGAACCCCGGAGCCTAGTACAAGACCTCTTTAAGGTACAGCCCGCGCGCCGGGGCTGCGTGGACGTGCTTCGTTTTCTCGCCCCGGTCGAGGATGTCCGAAAAGTCCCCGGGCGTGATCTTTCCCTTTCCTACCTCTACCAGCGTCCCCACGATCAGCCTCACCATCCTCTTCAAAAACCCGTCGGCCTCGATGGTGAACGTTATAAAATCCCCCTTCTTCGCGACCTCCGCCCCGAAGACGGTCCTGACAGTCGATCTCACCGTTATCCCCGCGTGTGCGAAGGCCTTAAAGTCGTGCTCCCCGACGAGCGCGCCCGCGGCCTCTTTCATCGCCCGGGTGTCGAGCTCGGGATACACGTGCCATGCCCTCTCCCTCAACATCGCCGACCTCTCCGGGCGGTTCAGAATCTTGTAGACGTACGTCTTTCTCTTTGCGGAGTGCTGTGCGTGAAAGGCGGGGTCCACCTCTTCCGCGCGGAGTATCGCAATGTCCGGGGGCAGCAGCGAATTGAGCCCCCGCTCGATCTGCAGCAGGCTGAGCGAGCTTTCGGTCCTGAAGCTCGCCGTCTGCCCGAGGGCGTGTACGCCGGAATCGGTCCTGCCCGATCCGTTCACGACGGTCCTCTGGCCGGTCATGGATTCGAGCGCCTGCTCTATCTCGGCCTGCACCGTCCTCCCCGATGGCTGGCGCTGCCACCCGACGTATTCCGTGCCGTCGTATTCTATAGTGAGCTTAATATTCCTCAACCCTTCGCGCTCCCCTCGTCGAGCTTTATGCGCGGGTCGAGGCGCGCGTAGCAAATGTCTACGATCAGGTTCGCCAGGACGAGGACTATTGTATATACAATAGTGATTCCCATGACCAGCGGGTAATCCCTGTTCGATACGGCGAGGACGAAGAACCTCCCGATCCCCGGTATGGCGAATATGTATTCGACGACAAAAGAACCCGTCACGAGAAATGCCGTTATCGGCCCAAGCACGGTGACGACGGGGATGAGAGCGTTCCTCAGTATATGTCTCGTAGTTATCGTGAAGCGTCCGAGTCCCTTCGCCCGCGCCGTCCTCACGTACAGCGACCTCGACGTGTCGAGCATGCTCGCCCTCATGAGCCGCGCCAGATAGGCGGCGGGCGCCGCTGCTAGGGTGAGCGCGGGAAGGACATAGTTCTCGGGCTTCCCCCACAATGCGGGCGGGAGCCATCCGAGCTTTATCGAAAAGAAATATATCAGCACGGCGCCGACGACGAAGCTCGGCACCGATACAAGAGCGGTCGATACGGAAACGGAAGCGAAATCGAAGAACCCTCCCTGCTTCGAGGCGGCCGCGATGCCGGCCGCGCTCCCGATGACGACGGCGAGCACGAGGCTTATAAGCCCGAGCTGCGCCGATACCGGAAGCGTCTCCCGTATGATCTCGTTTACGGATCTGTCTATGTATTTATACGAAGGTCCGAAGTCCCCCCGGGCGAGGTCCTTCATGTATTCCAGGTACTGAACCGATAGAGGCTTGTCGAGCCTGTACTTGGCCTCTATGTTCTCTTTAATACGGGGCGGCAGCTTCTTCTCTGTATCGAACGGCCCGCCGGGCAGCGTTCTCAACATAAAGAACGTAATCGTCGCTACGGCAAAGACGACGAAGATTCCTGTAAGGGTGCGGGCGAGTAAGAATTTGCCGGTCAACCCGCTACCCTTGCTGCGCCTCTTTCCTTACGACAAATGACTGCTTGGATAAAAGCCCCTTTGTATCCTTGGCTATAACCGTAATCAGGTTTACGTCCTCATCGAGATTGATCTCGACGGACACCGGAAGCTCCTTCTTCGCCGACGGAATGAGCGCGACCTTGTTGTCCCCTATGAAGACCGACACGAGCTCGATGCCGTCGTTACTCGTCACTTTTCCGTCGAGTGTAATCGTGGACGCGGATGTCGTGGCGGGCGGAGGCGTGAAGCTCATTATGGGCGGCGCCTCGAACGTCTTTCTAAACTGCGGCGCGCCCTGCCCGGACGTCTTCGACTGCGATTCCGAAACTATGACCTTGTCCTTGTTGGCCCACCCGATGAAGTCGTTGTCGAGCTTTATCTTCACCCAGTTGCTGTTCTGTCCGATCGCGCTGAACGTGGCCCCCTTCTCGGCCGTCGCCACTATCGGCGCGTCCTTGAAGCTTCCGCCGCGTATCGGTGCGCCCTCTCCGGGCACTGTGACGAAGAGCTCTTTCTGAACATACCCCTCGCCATCGCCGACGCCGGGTATTTTCGACTTGCTTATTAGTCCTTCCTTGAACACGTCGTCCACTATCTGCAGCTCCAGATCTATCGTGGGCTCCGTGCTGTTGACGGCGAACGTGAACGCCGCGTCCCTCACATCCCCGGGCGGGAGGTTCTCTATCTCGACGCGTCCCTTCTCGAGGAAGATCTTGTCTCCGGAATTATTCTTTAGCGTAAGAACGGTCTTCTCGGATGTTCCCTGTCCGATGTTCTTTACCCTGACGAGAAGCACTATCTCCTCGCCCGCTTCGGGAACGCCGTTTCCGTTGCCTCTCGAGCCCAGCCTCCCGTCATCGACTATCTCGTAGTTATACGAATAAAGAGGCCTTTCGAGTCCCATCGTCCTGGCGTCGAACTTATAATCGGGAATGGGGGACTTGGCGGCATCCAGGAATTCGAGGCTTACGATGTCGTCCCTGGTGAGCGTCCACTTCGGCACCTCGAACGTCGTGGTCCAGGACCTCTTCTCGCCTGGTTCCAGCTTTCCGAATATGAGCTCCTTGCCCTCGAAGACGGGGTTCTCGGACCTCGTCGTCGCCATGAGCCTGTACACCGGCTCCTGCCCCTTGTTCTCGACTTCCACCTTAAGCTCGAGCTTGTCCCCGGCCTTGATCTCGGGCCTCGCCGGGGTCACTACGGTCGAGATCGAAGGCTTTTCGATCTTCCCGTTTCCGTTCGACCAGTCGATGCCGAGCGCCTGCCACTTATCCTCGATTTTGAATTCCTCGGACTTCGAGATCTTGTCGATGTCCGGTTTTATCTCGCCGAGCGATTCCTCTCTCGACTGCTCTTTCGAATTTTCTATAATGTCCTTCGCTAGCGATACGTAAAAATCTTCGTCGAGGGCTTTCCGCCTCTCATCCTTGGTCAGGGCTTCTTCGGGGACCGGCTCTGCGTCGTCCTCCGAAGGAACCTCCTTCTCGTCGAGATACGATATGTTGTAAATCGGCTTTTCGAATACCTCGTGTTTCTTCCTTGCATTTTTCTTCTGCGGCTGGTTCAGGCGATTGTCGGAATCCGGATGGAAAACCGAAGATTCCCCTGTGAATATCGTCGGGTGGAGCATAATGTCCGGCGTAACGCCCACGTCCTGTATCGACTTGTCCCCGGGCGTCAGGTACTGCGCGATGGTCAGCTTGAGCGCAGAGCCGTCGTTAAGGTCGAATATCTGCTGCACCGACCCCTTGCCGAATGTCCTCTCGCCTATGACGATTGCCCGCTCGTTGTTCTTGAGCGCTCCGGCTACGATCTCCGACGCGCTTGCGCTGCCTGCATCGACGAGCACCACCACTTTGCCCGTAAACTCTTCGTCCTTGTTATTCGCGTGATAGGGCTTTGACGAGCTCCCAATCTGCGTCGTCACAATAACTCCGTCCGTAAGGAAGAGGTCCGAAATCCTCTGCGCCTGATCGAGTAAGCCGCCCGGGTTTCCCCTGAGGTCGAGTATTATCCCGCTCGGCATTTCGGGGCTCGTGTTAAGGCTGTGGAGTATGCTGTCGAGCGTGTTCTTCTGAAAGTCCCTGATCCTTACGTACTTGATTCCGTCTTCGAGGTCGAACGTCTCGACGCTCTCTATGACGATCGTGTCCCTTACTATCTTGTACTCTTTGGGTTCCGAAAGTCCTTCCCTCATCACATGTATCGAAACTTGGGTTCCCTTCTGTCCCCTGAGCTTGCCCACGGCTTCTATGAGCGACATGTTTATCGTGGACTCGTTTTCTATCTGCACTATCCTGTCGTTGGGCTTTATCCCTATCCTGTAGGCCGGCGTGCCTTCTATAGGGGATATGACCGTGAGGTTCCCGTCCCTTACGCCGATCACTATGCCGAGCCCGCCGAAGCTCCCCTCGGTCTCTATCATGAACTCCTTGTATATCTGTGGGGTGATTATCCCTGAATGCTGATCGAGCGATGTCAGCATCTGGTCCAGGACCGCGTACTCAATATCGCTGACCTTGGGGTCGTTCCCTTTAAGGTGCGGTGTAATAAATTCGAAGACCTGCTCGAGCCTCGCAGTTACGAGGTCGAGGTCGTTCACCCCGCTCATGTCGAATGTGGCCTTTTCCCCCTCGACCTGAACCACGAAAGTCCCCCCGTCCTCTCCCTGTGGGAAATCGACGAGCACCTCGTCTACTATCTGCTCCAGCCTGTTCAAGCCCTCGACCAGCATGGCTTTGGGTTCGATGGCAGACTTATCTACGTAATATCTTTTCACATATTGCATTACGACATTGGTTATGTTAAGGCTGTCGGCTTCGGCGTTTCGATCGAGATTTAAAAGACTTGGAGATATAAAGAAGAGATATGCGGAAAAGATAAGTACCGCGGTGAGGATAAGAAGTTTACTTGCTTTTCTGGAAAGGCTTTTCAAAATTGGTTCTCCTCTCGGTTGTTATATCTAGATATTATCACACCATATACTTGGGCAATCAAATAAATTAGGTGCGCTGCCCGGTCCGCTCGGCCGCCTGAGGGGCCAAAATCGGCGATGTTCCCTTAATTCTAACAGATTATATGCCGGGCCGTTTGGCGGACTATGCCGGTTTGTATGGCGGATTACGCCGGGCTGTATGGCGGAACAGCCCGCTTCGCGGCTATTCCGGGGGCATTTAAACCACCATTCCCGGACCTGTTTATTCGCTATTGCGTAGACGGTCGCTTCCGGGGCCCTATCGGGCCGCTTTCGGTCCCTCACCCCGCTTCCGTGGCCGGGACGAGTGCATGCCGATTGCGGGGCCTTCGCTCGGGGCTTGCCGATCCCCGTTTTCGGGCCCTCTGTGCTCATTATTTATTAATGCCAAAAAGTCTTGACAGGGGTTATAATATGTGATGTAATTGCTGTAATTCAGAGGAGGAAGGAGTCTGATGCAGACCGTCCGGAAAGTTCGCCTTTACCCCGGAGAAAAGGACTTGACAACAAACTCATTCTATGTTGTAATTCTGTGCAGTTGTGAAATGCTCGGGTATTTGTATATCGAAAGGATTGGAGGTTGCCTGTAGAAGGCAAGCCCGGAGTCTGTTTATTTTCGCAGGGAAATTCCAGAGGAGGATGTCATAAGAATAGAGAAAACTTAATAAACAATACCAAAACAAGGAGGAAAGGTTCAATGCTACAGGATAGTTTATCCAAGTTTAAGTACTTTTTAGTGCTTGCATTACTTGCTGTTCTACCTATGCAGGCATTCGCTGGCAGTCTGAACAATTTTTACGATCCGATTGACAACACGGACACCGGCGCTGATAGGCTGATCTACTACTACGATCAGCTTGGCAGAGAAACATTTGTCCAGGTTACCAACACCTCGGATTCGTTTCTCTCGATTCACGTACAGGTTTTCGAAGCTGACCAGTTCTGCAACGAGGTTGACTTCGACGACCTCCTCACCCCCGGTGAGACCGTAGTCTACGACATGGCTGCCCTTCCGGGTAACCCCGATCTCACGGACAGCTACGGATTCGTAGCCATTACTCTCGACACCACGGATTCTTTCGTTTCCGGCGCGCTCATCGGCTCGTTCAGGATTATCGATTCCGAAGGTTACGAGTACAGGACGAACGCTGCTTCTTCTGACGTTGGCGAGCAGGATCCGTTTATCCCGGGTCAGTTCGAGAACGCTCTCAACTTCAACAACGTAAACGATCCTGCCTTCGCTGATGTAGTCGGCATCACGTATGTCGATCTTCTCGATGGCCGCAACGTATACGCTTCGCCTGGCGTTGGTACTCAGTTCGGTGCGATAGGCTCTGGCGATCAGAACCTCATTTTCGACCACGCTGAGAACTTCAACTCCTGCAGCCCGGTTACATTCGCTTGCGACCCGGATTCTATCAACCTTGGTATAGACAACTCTGTACCGAACACCCAGGGCTTTGCGAGAATCTGTAACACGAGCAAGCTCGAAGGCGATGCGCTTCCGGTTGATTCCGGCTGGCTCTTGCTTCCGTTTATCGGCAACATCTGCGTAGATCCGCTTGTTGCGGTGGCAGCACCGGCAGCTTCGAAGGCGAGTGCAATTATCCGACTTACTTCGTTGGCTTCCTCGGTCTCAACAACGGAGCCAGACGGGATCCGTAGATTCTTACTCTCCGACCCGATTTTCCTTTCGATAGCTCAAGCTGGCAACTAAGGACGGATGATAGGTGACATCGATGAATAGCGAATGCATAACAAATTTAAAAAAGGAGGATAAATAAATGATAAGCAAGTTAAGGTTTTCTTTGATAGCAGTAATTATGCTTGTCCTCTTTGGCTTCGGGTTCCAGAACGAAGCTAAGGGGGTGGGTGAGAACGATCAGTTCTGCCCATTTATACCGAACACGACGGGCTGGCTTGATATAGACATTTCTGGTTCGACCAGGAACTTCTCCGCCGGTCTTATCGGTACGGTTGAAGGCACTGGCGCAGGAGCGGTTGGCGGCATGGATTGGATGCATGTCGACTTCACCGACTTCTTCCAGCCGTTCCCAACCAACACGTGGAGCCAGGTAGTAAGCTGGTGGACGCGGGCTGAGGGCAGGACGACTGTTCTCCAGGTCACCAACGCGTTCAACGAGCCTATTGCGGTTCACGTTCGTGTGCTTGGCGCTGACTGAGGCTCACTAACTTCTGTGACTTCTACACCGGCGGCGACACTCACGCATATGATTTCAGCGACCTTATCACCAACGATGGCGTTTTCGCCAACGATGGGGTTCTTCAGGGTAGAGAGGGCTTCTTGGTTGTTACCGCAGTTGATGACTGCCCCTCCTCTGACGTCGCTGTAACTTCTAACCCCAACCTTGCTACTACGACCTATGTTGTAGACTCCAGGGCTATGAATATGCTTCAACCCTATCACAGAGACTGGCGGGCGTTTGCTTCGATATAGACGAGCCTGTTACGGCAAACCTTATCGACATGGCACGTTCAAAGCCAGTCTGGCTCCGGTCCCGAATGGGAGCAGGTTCAGGGTGATTCCTCCGTGGTGAAGGCTTCCAACATATCGCCTGCGGTTGATCCTCCTTTGCGACGATCCGGAAGACCCCGAGTGCGACGCTCCGAATGCCCAACAGGTTTGTAAGCAGCCGTAGGTTCCTCTGCTGATGCTGAGAGCGGATACTGCGGCGAGGGGCCTCCTTGGTTCCGTTAGCGATGCTGGCTCGGCATTCGGTAACCCGCAGAGCCTGGTAGGCGGCGCTGTTGAAACCAACGTATCGGTTATCGAAAGCAACTTCTTCACCTGGCGCCCTCAATAACGGTTCCACGGACGGTACGGTCAGCTATCAGCTTTCGCTCCTGACTGACGCGGATGTTTGCGATCAGTACGCGATGGTTGCTGATCGACGTAACCGGCTTCCCGTTAAGCGCGACTTTTGAAGAGTGCGACTGCTGCTGCACCTTTACGTTGGCGGTACTTCCCCGACTGGTTCTTCCTGTACGGAGCTCAGCACGGTGAGCCCGACTGGCGTAGACGCCCGGGTCTTCCTGCGTTCAACTTCGAAACCAGGTCTCTGGTTTCGTAGCCGTACCTTTCTCTGCTCCTGAAAGCAGCACCTATGTTGTTCAGGTCATCACTGCTGAAAAAGACGGACTGCTTAGAGGATATCGGTACGGTAGGTACCTTTGTTGACAACTTCAGAATCATTGAAACGTTCGACCTTACCCTTGAGTGCAACGGCATCCTTCCGGTGCTGAGAATGCGTTCCTCACCAGCTTCGTTTCCGACCCATCTCGCGGGTCAGTTTAACCTCCTGCCGGGTAGCGACACCGCTGGGGCGGACGTTGTTCTTATCAACTTCACCGACCAGTATGAGCCAGAGTACGCGCCGGTTCCGGCTTTCGTAACGGTAACGGCTGGTATCTGGGATGAGTTTGAGGATATTCAACAGCTGCGGTGATACAGACGCTTGCTACCTCAGGCTCGGTATTGACGAGAACGTAATCATCAGCGACGAATTCACCTGGCACCCGACGGCGACTCCGACGACGACTCCGACGACGACCCCGACGACCACGCCGACGACGACTCCGACGACGACCCCGACGAATACTCCGGGTGGCGGTGGCGGAAGCTGTGCGTGGCCGGCGCTCCGGTACGGCTTGGTACCGCAATGGCTAACGTTCTTATACCGCTGGTTCCGATGCCCATTTGCCTTCGGTGTAAGGAGACTTAGAGGAAGAAATAAGAATCGGTAAATAACCAGGTGGTGAGCCTCTGGCTCACCACCACTTATTCTTTCTTCAGTCTTAACACAATAACGACGAATAAAACTGCCGGAGAAGCTAATTGACAGCTTCTCCGGCTTTTTTTATACTATGTGCCTTACAAAGTACTAACCTTCTCAAATCTCATATTCCATCATGAAAGAGAAAACAGTAACGCTTATTCACTATGGAGAACTGTCTCTTAAGGGCAGGAACAGAAGCCTCTTCGAAATCAAACTGCAGGAAAATATCCGGATAATGACGGGCCGGAAAAGTATTGAGACAAAGGGCGGTTCGTCATGGAAGGCGGAAACCCGGAGGCTCTTTTCACGGGTGTCAGGATCTCATGGTACGCATCCGCATATGTTGTCGATAAGGACTATGAATCGATACTGAAAGCTGTACTTAAAAGGGTGGGGGAGTAATCGAGGGCAAAACGGATTTCGGAGTAAATGCGAATCGGTCCGATAAAGGCTTTCCTATGCCTTCGATGGAGCTTGCTTCCAGGATTGGCGGTGAGGTGGCTGCCAGGTTCGATCTTCCTGTGAATCTCAAAAGTCCCTCGCTCAGGATCAATATCGAGATAGCGGACAGGGTCTACATATACTTCGACAGAATAGAGGGGCTCAGAGGCTTCCCTACCGGTGTTAGCGGCAAGGTGCTCTCCCTCCTGTCGGGCGGCATAGATTCGCCCGTTTCATCGTTTCTCATGATGAAGCGCGGGTGCAGGGTCGATTTTATCCACTTCCACGTTTTCAGTGATAATAACAAGGTCTTCGGGTCGAAAATGGAGGAGCTGGCGAGAACGCTCGATTCGTACCAGGGGGCATCGCGTCTTCACCTCGTTCCTTACTACCCGTTCGAGATGGCTCTCCTTGGCGCGGGTGATGTAAAAGGCCATGAGCTGATACTCTTCAGGAGATTCATGGCCCGCGTGGCATGCAGGGTGGCCGCTGCCGAGGGGTGCCAGGCCCTGGTTACAGGGGACAGCCTGGGCCAGGTTGCATCACAAACAATGGAAAACATTGCGTTATTCCGTGAAGCCGCCTCCCTGCCTGTATTTCAGCCGCTCATAGCCTTCGATAAACAGGAAATAGTAGATTATGCCAAAAAGATCGGCACCTACGATGTTTCCATAGCCGATTACAAGGACTGTTGCTCTATTGTCTCAGCCGGGCCGCGAACCAGGGCGAATCGCCGGCGCGTCGAAGAGCTCGAAAAGGCCATGAATATTGAAAGTGTGTTGGGTCAAACTATGGAGCTCATTACCATACACGAGCTTTGAACAGCTGCATAAAGGATGCAGGTAAGGTTATTATCTAGATAAAGTGTATTTATTAAAGCAATCTATTTATTCTTGCCGCTTTTGGGTGGCTCGCTATAATCCATAAAGCCTCTCGGCTGGGGGGGGCCGTCATACGAGAGTTTCTTCCAGACCGCCGGGTCTCCGTAGTAGAACTTTACCACTAACGTCCTGAATTGATTGAAAAATGGCCTGTTTCTGACGCTGACATGTTTCATTACTTTCTCGATCTCTTCTTTGTTGTCGAGCTCGTAAAAGGACTTTTTGAAGGCGGCCTTGCTTATCGATTCGAGGTTCCAGAAGCCGGCGTCGAAGAAAGTGGCACCGCCCTTGTCCCTCCTGAAATAATTCATAAGCTTTTCCTTCATGCCTATGCTGCCGGCTCCGGGAACAAGCTCCTCGGCCAGCCTTTCCATATTTTTCTGGGTCTTCTCGTTAAATACGATGTAACCCTTCTGTACCTCTATTCCAGTTTCTGTTGATTTCTGTTTCGCGAAGGCGCCTGGAACACCTGCCAGCACTTCGCTCCCGATTGCGCCTATCGCTACTGTTTTCAGGAATTTTCTACGTGAGTTTTCCATGAAATATTACCGCCTGCCCTTTATTTTACGACTTCTATTTCCATATTGTTTTCCCGGGCGATCTCACGGGACTTATTCTCTATCAAATTTGCTTCTTTTCTGGCTTCGAGATTGTTTCTTATAGAAAACTTCAGGTTAGCCAGTGGGGTTTGCTTGACTTCGACTATTTTTAAAATGCTGAAAGTGCCGTCTGTTTTCTTAACGATCTCCGAAAGCGAACCGACTTCCCTGTCGCTGAAATACTGTACGAGCTCACGCCTTGTGCCGAGATCGTTGAAAATCACTTTAGGATCGCTGCTTGCGAGATTGGTAGCTATATCCCTTAGCTCTTCCCCCTCTCCTGCGAGCTTTAATATCTCCGGGCCGAGGTTCTGGTCTGAAAAGTTGATTTCCACCATATGGTACGCAGAATATTTGTCCTTGTTTTTGTTGTAATATGCTTCTATATCTTCATCCGTTATTTCCTTTGCAGGAGGAAGATTTTCCATAATATCCATCCTCACGTCCCTGACAACGAGGCTGGTCTTGAAGTCGTTCACCTTCTGCTCATACTTTTTGTCTACGCCGAGCCTGAGCCCTTCCTGGTAGAGTATCTCGTCCGTTACGGCCATGTCTACCGTCCCGCCCCTGAGCTCATCTTCGTATATAGGTACGCCGTTTACATATGCTACAACCTTGGAATCCCTCTTCGGCTTGTACCTTTCGACCTTGGCGTTTTGGGAATCTGGCTGTCCCGTTTCACCTGTATTATCGGCTTTTCCATTGTCCGATCCGGATTGATTACACCCCAAGAGTAAAATGGCTGCGATCAGGATTAACGGTCCACTTTTTTTCATCAAAATCTCCTTTAAACGCCTATTAAGTAAAACCTATGGTATAACTTACAAATTGACTTTGTGCAACAGTTTATTTATATTATGAACCTCTCTAATTATGCCTGCAAAAAAGCAAAAATATGATTGTATCGTTATAGGTTCAGGCCCGGGCGGGGCCCCGTTTGCGTGGCAGTTGGCTGCAAACGGGATGGATGTTCTCTTGCTCGAAGCTGGCCCCAAGTACGATCCGTACACGGCCTATGCGCTTGACGAGACCGACTGGGAAACAAAGGGTTTTCCTGAAGTAAAACGTATCCGCAACATGTTCGGGAAGCCGCAGCAGCTCGACCTCAAGTACGAAAACCTCAGGTCCTGGAACAAAGCCGTCGGCAAGCTGAACCGAACCAAGGAAAGGAAATATCTTAAGTACCAGCACGTGGCCGGCATCGGCGGAACAACCCTTCACTTTCAGGGTGAGGCCCACAGGCTCAACGAAAATGCTTTTCGTATGAAGAGCCTTTACGATGTCGCAGTTGACTGGCCCATAGGATATGACGACCTCGAGCCGTACTATTCCAGAGCCGAAACAGTGCTCGGTGTCGCCGGGCCGGAAAAGGTCCCCTACAGGCCTAGGAAAAAACCTTTCCCATTAAAAGCTCACAAGCTCAGCTATGCCAGTCAGATAATAGAAAAGGGATGTAAAAAACAAGGTCTTGGACTCACGCCCAACTCCGTTGCCATACTCTCCGAGGCCTACCGCGACGCGCCGCCCTGCAATTATTGCAATGGCTGCGTGTGGGGGTGCCCAAGGAAGGACAAAGGCAGCGTCGACGTAACATTCATGCCGCTCGTTCAGGAAACGGGCAAGTGCGAAATACTCGAAAACGTCTTCGTCACGAGAATAGATGTAGAAAATAAGAATGGCGCACGCAAGGCCAAGGGCGTAGTCTATCACGACAGGGCCGGCAAAGAGCACTTCGTAAGCGGCGACTACATCGCAGTTGCCTGCGGGGCCGTCGAAACCCCGAGGCTTCTGATTAATTCCGAAATCAACAATAACGATCTAGTAGGAAAGAATTTCATGGAAACGACCTTCTACGAGGCCGTGGCATTTCATCCAGAAAGGCTCGACTCCTACCGAGGCATCCCGATGGACAGCATCATCTGGGATTGGAACACTCCCGATCCAAAACGTGGGTTCCCGGGTGGTCTCAGGATGTTCCCGACGGCCGGGAGCGCTTTGGGGCCGATAAGTTATGCCCTAAGGTATAGCCCGGGATGGGGAGAAAGCTTCGTAAAGGATGTCGAGAAGTGGTTCGGCCACGCTGTGGCGGTTGGCGGAATAGCGGAATTTTTGCCGAATGAAGACACCTTCGTCACGGTAGACCCGGACGTAAAGGACGAATACGGGTCTCCTGTTGCCATGATACAGTCTTTCCTTGGGGAATCCGAGCTTAAGTGCATTGAATTCATGGCATCGAAGGCCAAGGATATTCTCAATGCGAGCGGCGCCGGCGAGGTTGTCGAGGAAGTTTCGTCCTATGCGACTTCTTCTCCGCCACACACACGTTTACGGAACGTGCAGGATGGGTAAGGATGAGGAAACCTCTGTAGTGGATCCTTCCCTCAGGTTCCACGGCATTCCGAACCTTCTGGTAACGGACGCGAGCGTTTTCCCGACATCCGGCGGGGGCGAGGCTCCGTCGCTTACAATAGAGGCTCTAAGCCTGAGATCCGCCGATCTGCTGTTGAAAGAACTTAAAAAAGGTTGACCCTCTTTTGAGTCTATTGTCATACAAAACACTTCCTGTACTACTCCTTATTTTTGCCCTTCTTGCCGGTGCCGATGCCCGGTCCGAGGATGTGGTCCCCCGATTCACCGACGTTAAGAGCAAGACGGGGGTAAAAACCCCTCAAGCGCTGGGGCAGACGTCGGCATGGGGCGATTTTAATAACGACGGATGGCTCGATCTGTTGATTTCGGATATAGCAAGGCGCTCTCCGGGCCGGGGCTCTCGTGTACGTTCATACAGCTCACGCAGAGGCTATCAGGATCAGGCGCCGGAACAGGAAGCAGAGGAAAGTAAGCCTCTCCAGCTCCTCTATCTCTACTCGGGCCGGGATGGCAAAACCTTTGCCGAGGTGTCCGAGTCCGCCGGGCTTCCCAATATGGGCGTGAACTCGGCTGCATGGGCCGACTATAATAACGACGGCTACCTCGATCTTGTCCTCACTTCCATCGAAGGTGGCGTGCCCCCAGTGCTCTTTAAGAACTCCGCCAAGTTTAAATTCGAAGACGTTTCCACTGCAGCGGGGCTTACAGAAGAAGGCTCTGTCTCGATGAACCTTACATGGGTGGATTATGACCGCGACGGGCTCGTCGATCTCTTTCAGGCCGGGAGGGGTAAGTCGTTCCTCTACCGTAACAACGGGGACGGCACCTTCAAGAATGCAACCGGGAAATTGCCGCTCGGAGAAAGAACCTCGGCATACAGCGCCGTTTGGTTCGATGCCAATGGCGACGGTTATGCCGACCTCTTTTTGGGAAACACGGGCCTGAATAACTTCTATATCAATAACGGCGACGGTAGCTTTAAAGACGCCACCAAAGCCTCGGGGCTCGCCGGGGAACAGGGCTGGAGGTCCGCGGCGGCATGCGCCGGGGATTACAACGGCGACGGCCACATCGACCTGTACGTCGCCAATCTCGGCAGGGATGCCCGAAATGCGCTTTACAAAAATAACGGCGACGGCACGTTTACAGACGTAACCGAAGAAACAGGGACAGGCGACGTGGGTGACGGAAGGACATGCGCCTGGATCGATTTCGACGCCGACGGCAGGCTCGATATTCTCCACGAACCATACCTATCCGAATAAACTCTACAGAAACCTCGGCGACGGGAAATTCGCTGACGTTGCAGAGGAAGCGGGCATAGCCCTTCCAAAGGACGTATTCTCCGCTACTTGGGGGGATTATGATCGCGACGGGTTCATAGACGCCTTCCTCAACGGTCACATAGGGGTCGCTCTTATGAGAAATGGCGGGAACGGTAATAACTCCATTACTCTCAAGCTCGAGGGGAACGGCAAAACGACCAACACCTCTGCCATTGGTGCCCGTGTCGAGGTAAAGACACCTGCTACGGGTCTTCAGGTAAGGGAAGTCTCGGGGGAAGGGGTGCTGTGAGCAAGATATGCTCCCCGTCTATTTTGGCCTCGGGTCTGAGAAAGCTGTGGATATTGTGGTAAAATGGCCGGGAGGCGAGGCATGCAACTGAGAAACCCCGGTCGGCAAAAATAAGCAGTTCATAATCCGCGAGGCGGGCTGCAAGCTCATTCCTTCGGGGTAGGATTAATAGGATAAAGTTGCACGGTAATCGAAACGAATAAATGGCTAATATTTCCCTATCCGTAATACTCCGGCGCACAACGAAGAAGAAAATATCGCGAACACAGTTTCGGAGTGCCTTTCTTACCTCGGCGCTGGTTTCCCAAAATACGAAGTTATTGTGGTCAACGATGGCTTCGAGACCGCACACGCGAGATAGTCGAGGAGCTTCCTCGAAGAATCCGGCTGTAGTGCTCGTAAACCATGAAGTCAACAAAGGCTACGGCTCGGCTGTCAAAAGTGGTTTCAATAAGGCGTCCCTCGATTATACCTTTTTCATGGACAGCGACGGCCAGTTCGATATAACGGATCTCGGGCAGGCTTATTCCATTCACCGGCGGGAATAACGTCGTCATAGGCTACAGAGAAAACAGGGCGGATTCCTTGATACGCTCGCTCAATGCCTGGATGTACGGCCTTACATACGGCTCGTATTCGGTCTCTCGGTGAAGGATATGGACTGTGCCTTCAAAGTATTCCCGACTGAGGCGTATCATAAAGTAAGGCCCATCAAGGCGGGCGGCGCACTCTTCAGCGCCGAGTTCCTGATAAAGCTAAAAGGCCGGATATGTGTTCAAGGAAGTTCCCGTCAGGCACTTTCCTCGCAAGTTCGGCACCTGGGTCCGGCGCCAACTTAAAGGTTATACTCCGGATGTTCAGGGAATCGTGGAAGCTAAGAAATGAGCTCAGGGAGACTGACAGAGCGGACTTCCTGAAGAATCCCGCAGTTCTTCGCCATCATACTTTCGCGGCCGGATTCGCCCTCCGTATTTTACTTTCGTTGTTTTTAACATACGAACCCGACTTCAACACCTGGCGGGTTTGGGGTGTGCAGATATCTCAAGCCGGATTCGGCAAATTCTACGACCGGCACTGGTGCGACTACATGCCCGGCTATCTCTACTTGCTCTGGTTGCTCGACGGTATCAACAGGCGCTGCCATGGTTTCCGGTGGAGATTCTGTTCAAACTGCCCGCAAACCTCGCCGATCTCGCTATTTCCGCACTTATATTCTTCTGGGTAAGGGAATCGCTTCCGCGAAAACGGCTCTCATTTGCGCCTGCGCATACTTTTTCAATCCGGCTGCCCTCCGAATTCCACGTTCTGGGGCCAGGTCGATTCTTTCCATGCTTTTCCCATAATGCTCTCAGTTTTTCTTGGCCTCCGAAGAAGGTTCTTCCTTTCCGGACTTTTCATAGCACTCGCTTTCATGATAAAACCCCAAAGCATAGTTATCTTTCCAGTTGTCGGGCTTTTGGCCGCAAGGTCGGTTCTCGTCCCCAGGCTTAATTTCAGACTCGATCGATTCTTCCGGTTATCCTCTTCCTCGTCGCTGGCGCACTGACAATCTTTATAGTCTCGCTGCCTTTCATAAGGATAAGCTCGATTCGGTGTCCTATGCTCACGGCCCTAGAGCTGATAATAAGCAGGTTCAAGGCAGCATACGGTGAATATAAATTTACCTCCTTAACGCTTTTAATTTCTGCAGTGCGGCTGCGATGTGGATGAACGACGAAATCGAAGCTCGGCCTTACATTAAGAACCTGGGGCACGATCACTTTCGTGACGTTCTACGCGTTCGTAGGCGGCCTTCTCGTATTCTTCACGGTTGTGAAGTCCAACCTAAAGAGAGATTATGCCTATCTTTTCCCGGAAGCCATAACGCTTATTCTGTTTGCCCTTTTTCTCATCGTCACGCGAGCCCACGAGAGGCATCTCCTGCCTGCAATCGCATTTTTCACGCTAATAGTCTTCTGTTTTTGGATATTTTGGTGCTTATATGCTATTGTGTCGTGTATTTACGTAATTAATATGGCATATTCCCATTTACAGCTTGTGACCAAATACGTTGTGTGCAAACCGTTCTCGGATTTCGGAGAATTTGGCCAAGGTATACATATGGATTATGGTGCTCTTGTATGTTGCCGCATTTCTGTAATATTCCGGGATTATGTCATAAACGCGATCAATTATAAAAACCTATATTTCCCTTCGCGGTAATTAAATCCGAGAAACAATGAATTCAGATTCCTTCATACGTAAATACAAATCGAAATTCTCCTCCTGCGCCACGTTCAGCATCGGCATCAGGATGTATAACCTCGAAAGGCCGGAGAGCTACTACTTCGACGAGGTGTACTTCGCCTTTACAGCGCAGGAGATGGCGAAGGGGAACCGCGCGGCATGGGAAAGCTGGGCGACAGCGCCGAAAGACCTGGCCTACGAATGGACGCATCCTCCCCTTGGCAAGGAAATAAGCGCAACCGGCATATTGATGTTTGGACCAAACACCCTGGGCTGGCGCTTCTTCCAGGCCCTCTTCGGCGGCTTGGGGGCCCTTTCCATGTATCTTCTCGTCAGGAATCTGTTCGATAGCAAGGCCGCCGGGCTCATTGCCGCGCTCGTTTACAGCTTCGACGGCTTTTTCTTCGTCCTTAGCCGAATCACTATGGTCGATATATTCATGGCCAATTTCCTGATGCTGGCCTCACTGTTTATAGTCAAATACGCTCGGACCAGAAAAAGCATGTATCTCATGCTGGCCGGTCTATTCTGCGGCCTTTCCATGTCCATAAAATGGAGCGGCGTTTACATATGGGAATTTCTTGCCGGGGTCGGCCTGTTTCTGGTCTATTATAATGAGATTTATAAGGCCGATACCAAGGACGGGAGCTACCTGCTATCCCTTCTAAAAATAGTGCCTAGGCTGTTTCTGGCCTTCGTCCTCATACCTATAGTCGTATACATTCTTTCTTACCTGCCGTTTTTCTACCATGGGAATTCCTTCATGGATTTCCTCATCCTGCAGCAAAATATGTATATATACCACGGGGGTGTTACCGAGACTCACCCCTATCAGTCGCCCTGGTGGCAGTGGCCGCTACTGATAAGGCCGGTATTTCTCTACTACGACGAGCTCGGCGAGGGGCTGAGGGCCTACATATACCTCCTTGGAAATCCATTCATATGGTGGACAGGAATTCTCTTCTTCATACTCGCCGTGTACAAGGTGTTTAAAAAAGAATATCCACCGCTCCTTTTTGCGGTTGTGAGCGTATTTGCATACTGGCTCCCGTGGGCCTTTTCGCCGAGGAAAATAGTCTTCATTTATCATTTCATGCCCTCTCTCGTCTTCATGTTCGTGATAATCTCCTATTTCCTTTGGAAATTGTGGGAGGATTCCCGTAAGGGTAGGATAATTACCATTGCTTATTTATTGCTGGCAGCGGGGGTATTCTTTTATTTTTATCCCGTGCTAAGTGCAGTACCGATCAGTGAGTCGGCAATTGACCGCTTTATGTGGCTGAACACATGGAGATAATTCGTTAACCCTTATGCCTGAACGGTATCGCGGTACCCCGCTCCGGCCCGGGAATAAATCACTGGAATCCGACATGACGACAATGAATAGAACAGACCTAATATGCTCACTTATAATCGGCTTTATAATCTCGATATTTCTTCTGGCTATATGGGGCTCGCTCAGAAGCAGCGTGAACCTGCCGCATATATCATACTACGTCGTCGTTCCGGTTCTGTTCGTAATCATTCCCTTTTCCGTCGCCCTTGGGGTTTACGCATCGTCCCATCTTGGAAAGAGATGGAGGATACTTTTTCAATTCGGAAAATTCGTTCCGATAGGGGTCTCGAACACAGCAATCGACTTCGGCGTCCTTAACTTCCTGATGTTCATCTTTCATATCGAGAAGGGTTATTTCTTTTCGGCTTTTAAAGGCATCTCCTTTCTCTGTGCCGTTTCCAATAGCTACCTCTGGAACAAATTCTGGACATTCGAAAGCAAGGAAAGGGACGGGATGGGAAAGCAGTTCTTCAAGTTCATTTTCGTTTCCTTCATCGGGCTCCTCATAAACGTTGCCGTCGCGTCCTATATAGTTAACGTCATCGGCCCGCGGTGGGGAATATCGCCCATAGTGTGGGCGAATATAGGCACTCTGGCGTCGATAGTGATTGTTATAGTCTGGGATTTTCTCGGCTACAAATATCTCGTCTTCAAGAAATAGCCTAATATCCGACCCATCCGAACTTGTTGATCCAGAGGACACCCCACAGGTTTACCGCAATGCCGAGTAATATAAGCGTAATGTGGTGCCACTTTATCTCGTCGCCTATGCCCTTTATCGTCAGTATGAACAGGAACGGGTAGAAATCGAGGGCGAACCTGTAGCCGAACTGCATGAAGCCCCAGGTTCCGTGGCAGAAATTTACGAACGCTATGAGCGCTACGGACGCCCAGCACGCAGCCATGAGCCTGCTCCTGCCCGCAAAAAACGCGTACACGAACGCCGGCGTCGTGATCCATATCGCCATTCCGTGCCACGACGGCGTAACGTACGGGAATTCGTCTATGAACCTCGGCAGCCCGGCGAATATCACTTTGAGATTTCTGGGCATATAGGTGATATCGAATATGCCCTTTTGAAACCATACTTCGTCCAGGATTCCTGGTATGAGGTAATACGAAAGGTCGAAAGGCGAGCCGAACCTCAAATAGTTATATCCCGCATTAAGAAGAACGAAGATACCCGCTCCCAGACCGAGCCAGATTAAAGGGGGGAGGTTTATTCTCCCGAGGATGCTTTTCCCCGGGGCTGGCCTGTACCACCTGTCCATGTACATTATCAGAAAGAACGGGAAAGAAAGTATCGTGGGAAGCCGCGTCCAGTAAGACGCCCCGAGTGCAAGGCCCGACGCGAGCGGCGGCGCGTTTCTGAGCGTGAGCAGTACGGCCATAAATAAAAACGTCAGCGAGACTGTATGCGAGAACATCCACACCCCTCCCGATGACGCCACCCACCAGTGAATGGTTCCGAATCCGAACATCGCAGTCGCCCAGAGCTGGATGCTTCTTTTCCCGGTCAGCTCTCTCGCGACCAGATAAGCCAGGACGACGTTCACGCTGCCAAGAACTATGGATATAAGGGTCTGGTTCGTGGACAGGCCGAATATCGCGACTACGGGCATGATGATTATCGCCGGCAGCGGCGGGGGGACGACGTAATATCTTCCGTCGAGCGGGACAAGCTCGATATGAGAGACGTTACTTAAGAGATAAAGCCTTCCGTGTAGAAACGCATCCGCGAGCCTGACGAAATTGTCATACGGAGTAGCGGGCCCTTCCTGCATGAGGTAGTACACGACGAAAGTCGTTATGAATACCCCGGCGCATATAAGCGCCACAGTCTTTCCCGTGTCGGTGCTTTTTACGCTTTTCATATGGGGATTCCGGTCGAATGATGCCGGCGGAGCGCCCGATAAACAATTGCCCGCCGGGGTTATTTTACGAGAAGGCTTTGTAAGCGTAAAGCCTAGCCACATGGAGAAGATAGTCGATTATAACCCCGCTCCCTAGTTTGGTTTCCCCGTAAAGACGGTCTCGGAAAGTAATCGGCACCTCGACCACCTTGTCGTATTTTCCCCTTACCAGTATTTCGAGGGCTATCTTGAACCCGAGCGGGTTCAGCTGTGCGTCCTTTATGACTTCTCTCTTCAGAAAAAAGAATCCCGACATCGGGTCTTTTACGCTCGTAAGGCCGCGTGCTGCCAGAGTCGCGAGCCGGGAGGATATCTTCCGCTGTACGGGCCAGTCCTCTATACCCCCTTCGCTGACATACCGGCTGCCGATCACGATATCGGCCTCGCCCCCTTAATATCGGCGCCACAAGATCCGGTATCGATCCGGCGGGATGGCTGAGGTCGGCGTCCATGACCCTGAGTATGGCGCTATCGGAATTCCTGAAGCCTTCCAGAACAGCCGATGAAAGCCCCTCTCACTCATCCTTCTTAAACTCGAAGGCCTCTGTATTTATCTTTCAGCCCCTCCGCCACATTCCAGGTGCCGTCCGGGGAATTGTCATCGACTATCATTACGCTCCCCGTCGAGCCCGTGCTCTGCGAATATCTTGTATACGTTTTCGAGGAGTATGGGCACATTTTCTGCCTCGTTGTATGTCGGTATGACGAGCGTAATGTCCATTTTATCAGGTTAAAATTATATCACTGAATTTCTTATTTCTGAACTGCCGTCAGAATTCTTTTCGCCCCTCTAATGCCGTCCGGATGCGCTAAAACGCCCACCTGAATCTTACAAGCTGAATGAGGAATAGTGCATAGAGCAGAATCGAGGAAAAGGTAATAATAAAATTGACCGCCCGGTTCCTGCCCAGGATGGAAAGTGACAAGAAGATCGGGAATATGACGAGCACATATCTCGGGATGCTTTGCCACCACCACGTCGAGGTCATGATAAGCCAGCTTAACAGGGCTAATACGCCATACGAAACGCGCACCTTGAGAAGCGCGTATATCGATAGCGCAAGCCCGAGTACCACAAAGAATATCTCGAACCATCCGGTGAGCATCGCGAGCTCCGGCTTCTTCGACTGCATGCTGCTCAACGTCAGTAAAAAGCCGTTAAATGGAAAATCGAGCTTCTTGCTCCAGTGCTCTTTCTGGATCTCTAAAATTTAAACGGATCTCCGAACGTCATATAATTTATCCCTAGATAAAACAATACCCCGACAACTGTAAGTCCTATCCAGAGACATCCTTTTTCGTCTCCCGGATTTTGTAATCCCTCTGAGTCAGGTATTCGACGATAAGGGAAGCCGAGCACTATTCCCGTTATCCTCGTAGCGGCTGCCAGAAGCCCGAACGCGCCCGAGAGCGCCCAGTTGCTTCTCCTCGCATAATAAAAACTCGCTATTGTCAGGAACAGGAAAAGACTTTCCGTATATATTGCATGTAAGAAATAAGCCGTCGGGAAGATGCTGTGGTAAACGAGAGCCCTCCACGAATCGTCTTCGTCGTAATCGAGCCTCGCGAGTTTGTATATATGGCGGCCCCGGCTGAAGGCCAGATTGGATACCCAGAGCTCGGCCGCTACGTAGCTTCCCACGAAAAAGGCTAATGATTTTTATAAGAAGGGGATAAAGCGGGAAGAATACGATCTGGAGGTTTCGCCCTCCCCAGTCGAGCTTGTATACCAATTCTTGGCTATCTCGACATAGTGCTGTGCGTCCCATGTGTTCCATAGCGGAAGGAAAGCCGGGTACTTGTTTTGGAGAATTACATATGCGATATAGGAGAATAGAAAAGTGGCCGCAGTGGAGAATATAATAACGAGACTTATATCTACGAAGGGGCCTTTATTCTTCACTTTTTATATTACCACCCGATGCGGTATTCTATAGGGCCTGAGAACTTGAATGAAGATTCCCTGGGTTCGGAATGGAAGACAGGCACAATATACAAGTTACCGACGAATTCCAAGGAGGGCGAAAGCTCCGTCCGCCTGTCTCCGGCTCTGACCGCGGCGCTGCTTTTTCTGGACGGGCGCGATCGTCTACTACTGGAGCCGTCCCGAAACCACAAACCCCTTTAATTATTTCGAATACCTGGCCGACGCAATTTTACATGAAGGCTGAATATAGAAGGCGCCCCGTTTTATTTCGAGGAGCTCGTCAAGAGCGGGGGCAAGTCCTATCTCATATATCCGCCTATGCCGGCAGTACTTCTTCTGCCGTTTGTCGCTATTGGTGGCATATCGACGAACCAGCTCTTCCTGTCGTTCCTTCTGGGCGGGCTCAACGTCTCCCTCGTCTACCTCACATTCAGAAGGCTCACCGAAGACAGCGAGCTCCCAGTATGGATGGCCGTACTGCTCGGCTTCGGCACGATTCACTGGTACACGGCTTCTATAGGCTCGGCGTGGTACCTTGCCCAGATTGCATCCTTTTTTTTTTCTTATGCTGGCCGTCTACTTCGCCGTGGCGCGCCCCACGCCGCTCATGTCGGGCCTCGCCCTCGGGGCTTCATATCTTTCGAGGCTGACTACCATACTCGGCTTTCCGTTCTTCGCCGTCATGCTGTACGGTCAATCCGGCCGCGTGGGGATCTTTAGACGGCTGAGGCCGGTGCTCATTTTCTCGGCAGGGACGGCAGCGTTCGTCCTCGTTAACTTCCTTACAACTATATAAGATTCGGCTCGCCTTCGATGTCGCATACGGCCTTCATACCATATCCGCAGCGAAGGAGAGGGTCTCCCGTGGTTCGACCAGGGCCTCTTCAGCCTCTCATACGTGAAATATCACCTTTACGCTTTCCTGCTGGAGCCCCTTATTTTATGGACAAATGGCCGTATGTCGTCCTTCCATGACCGGCCTCCTCCGTGCTTATAACGACGCCAGCGTTTCTGCTCATTCCCTTCGCCGGGGTAGTGCAGGCTCGCGCTCGCTTCCTGGGCGGCGATAATCCTGACGGCGTTTCTCATATTCATAAAGAGCGGACGGGGTGGACGGTTTGGCTACAGGTACGCCCTCGACTTTTACCCATTCCTTCTAATCCTTACATTTCTCGAACCGGCGGCAGGCTCAGGTGGTATCACAAGGCCCTCATAGTTTGAGTGTCATCGTAAATATATGGGGCGTCCTCTTCATCAATAAATTCGGGTGGTATAAGCTATATTGACTCTATCAGGGGGTTATGTATTTTTACGCCCTGACCGACATGAAAAGCCGCATAATACCAGGATATGCAGTTCCCCTTGCCGTCTACGCATTGGTTATAGCGGCCATACTTGTTATGAGGCTGCTTTTGCCGTGGCCGTACGTCGTATCCATATCGGCGCTCATAATGCTCGCGATCCCGTTTTTCCTTAAACCCGATTCGGGCGACCTCAAATGGCACCCGAGGGGGATTCTCCTCGGCCTTATAGTGTCTGCCGTCCTACTCGCGGCGTACCTGGCCGTGGTATGGGGCTACGGTCTCTACTCGGGGCAATCGCTTACCATAAACAAGCTCTCCTATTCGTTCATATTGATGCAGCTTCTCCTTGTGGCCCTCCCCGAAGAGGCCTTTTTCAGGGGTTACCTGCAGCAAAAATTCGGAAACAGCATAAAAAGCGTGGTTATAGTAAGCGCCCTCTTCGCCGTGGGCCATTTCGTGACACTCTGCCTCGGGGGGAATCATGGCTCAGGGGTCTGTGCTCAGGCGATACTCACATTCTTCCCCTCGCTCGTTATGGGGTATCTATACCTCGCCACCGGGTCGCTGTGGGCCAGCATTATCTTCCATTTCCTCGCGAATGTGGTGCATATCGCCGTCGGACTGTCCTGATTTCCACCCCCGCGCTCCCAACTCTTTTTACGCCGGGCTTTCCCCGCGTGCCAGAGTTGCGTTAAAATACTGTAATAATTACAATCGTCTTATCACTGTAATGTTATGTACCCAGTGGACGTGCCGGAGCAGCATGAGAATAGGGCTTGCACAGATAAATCTGAGCGTCGGAGATATCGGCGGTAACCTTGCAAAAATCCTTTCGTATATGGAATCCGCGAGGGCCGAAGGGGTGGACGTACTCTGCTTCCCCGAGCTCGCAATGACAGGCTACCCGCCCGAAGACCTTCTCCTAAAGCCGAGCTTCATCGGCGACAACATTAAGGCGGTGGACGAGGTCAGAAAGGCGTCTAAAGGCCTTACGGTCATACTCGGCTTTGCCGACAGGGACGGCGACATCTATAACGCCGCCGCATTGCTCCACGACGGTAAGCTCGCGGATGTGTACAGGAAGCATTACCTCCCCAACTACGGCGTCTTCGACGAAAACCGCTACTTCCAGTCGGGTACGAGGACGCCCGTTTACAGACTCGGGGATACGATATTCGGCGTCAACATATGCGAGGATATCTGGTATCCCGGCGACCCGACGAGAAAGCAGTCCGTTCTGGGCGGGGCCCAGCTCATAATCAACATCTCGTCTTCTCCATACTATATGTCCAAGGTAAAGGCCCGGGAGCAGATGCTCGTCACGAGGGCAAAGGACTACTCCGCCATGATAGCCTACTGTAACCTCGTGGGCGGCCAGGACGAGCTCGTTTTCGACGGCCATAGCGTTATCATAGGCGAGCGCGGCGAGATAATCGCGCGCGGGAAGGGTTTTGAGGAAGACCTCGTCGTGGCCGACATAAACGCGTCCCGTGTATTCAGATCGCGCATACGACCCCCGGCGGCGAAAGGAGCAGCTTCTCCTGAGGGCCCACTCCGGGGACGTCGAGTTTATAGACATCCACGTCGGGAAATCCGGCAAGGCGGACAAGCCCGAAATCGCGCAGGCCGTAAACGACTTCCAGCCTGTCGAGGAAGAGATCTTCAGCGCGCTCATTCTCGGCACCCGGGACTACATGCGGAAAAACGGCTTCACGAAGACCGTCATAGGCATGAGCGGGGGGATAGATTCGGCCCTCGTGGCCGTCATAGCGTCCGAAGCTCTCGGCAGGGAAAATGTGACCGGCGTCACGATGCCTTCCCGCTACAGCTCTGAGGGGAGCGTAACCGATTCCGAGGAGCTTGCCCGGAACATCGGCATCGAGCTCCTGGAGATTCCAATAGAAAAGGCGTTCGGAGCCTTTAACGACATGCTGTCGGACGTGTTCTCCGGCCGCGGGCCCGACATGACCGAGGAGAATCTCCAGGCCAGGGTAAGGGGCAACATCCTGATGGCCCTTTCCAACAAGTTCGGCTGGCTGGTTCTCACAACCGGCAACAAGAGCGAGATGAGCGTCGGCTACTGCACGCTCTACGGCGATATGGCGGGCGGCTTCGCCGTCATAAAGGACGTGCCCAAGACGCTTGTCTACAGGCTCTCGGAGTACTACAACAAATGGAAAGGGCGTGACGTTATTCCGAGGTCCATCCTGACCAAGCCTCCCTCGGCCGAGCTCCGGCCTGACCAGCGAGACACGGACTCGCTCCCGCCGTACGAAGTGCTCGATCCTATTCTCAAGGCCTACGTCGAGGACGACCTCAGCGTGGGTGAAATAGTGTCCCTCGGCTTTCCGGTGCGGACAGTGAAGGATATTATAAAGATGGTCGACCGGAACGAGTACAAGCGCCGGCAGGCCCCGCCCGGGATAAAGATAACCGCAAGAGCGTTCGGAAAAGACCGCCGTTTCCCCATTACGAACCTCTACAGGGAATAGAAATCTCGCCCCGGACTTAGCGTAAAACAGCGTTTTATGATATAATAGTTTTCGGGGTTCTCGAAAGTTTTTCCCGTGTTGACTTGTGCCTTTTTTCATCTAATCTTAAATCTTGGGTTAATCGGCTTATACCGCGGGTCAATCCTTCGAATTAATACGTTTTTTAAGAAAACTGGGACCTCAGGAAGGTGTTACTATGAAGCCCTTTGGCTACCCGAAAAAGCAGGGTTTATACGACCCCCAATTTGAACACGATTCGTGCGGTATAGGGTTTGTTGTAAACGTAAAAGGAAGGAAATCGCACGGCATAGTTGCCGACGCGCTCACGGTGCTTAGGAATCTTCAGCACAGGGGAGCGTGCGGTTGCGAAACAAATACCGGCGACGGCGCAGGCATCCTTATGCAGGTGCCCCACAAGTTCCTCGAGAAGGTTGCGAAGGAATCGGGCATCGACCTTCCTGCGGAAGGTCAGTACGCCGTAGGCATGGTCTTCCTCCCTCCGGACGAGGGGGAAAGGGCGGATGCCGTATCGGTTCTCGAAAGGATAATAAAGGAAGAAGGGCTCGAGGTTCTCGGCTGGCGTAAAGTGCCGACGGACAATTCCTCGCTCGGCGAAACTGCCAGAAAGGGCGAGCCCAGCGTCATGCAGGTCTTCATATCCCGGAGCCCCGAGCTCGGGGACGGCATGACCTACGAGAGAAAACTCTACCTTATAAGAAAGAGGGCGGAAAACGAGGTAAGGTTCTCGGGCATGCAGGGAGGGGAATTCTTCTACGTCCCCAGCCTCTCGCACAGAACCCTCGTTTATAAGGGGATGCTCACGACCTGGCAGGTCGAGCTTTACTACCCCGACCTCAGCGACCCGGACATGCTGTCCGCCATAGCGCTCGTTCACTCGCGCTTCAGCACGAACACATTCCCGAGCTGGGATAGGTCGCATCCATACCGCTATATAATCCACAACGGCGAAATAAACACGCTGAGGGGCAACATCAACTGGATGCACGCCCGCGAGGCGATGCTCGAAACGGACCTTTTCGGCCCGGATCTCGAAAAGATATTCCCGATAATTCAGCCCGACGGCAGCGACTCTGCCAACTTCGACAACTGCGTCGAATTCCTGACGCTCGCGGGGCGGCCTATAGAGCATACCGTGATGATGATGATCCCAGAGCCCTGGTCCAACCACGAGACCATGAGCGAGGAGAAAAGGCATTTTACGAGTACCACAGCTGCCTTATGGAGCCGTGGGACGGTCCCGCTTCAATAGCGTTTACGGACGGGTTCAAGGTCGGCGCGGTGCTCGACAGGAACGGCCTCAGGCCCTCGCGCTATTACCTTACAAAAGACGACGTCGTGATAATGGGCTCCGAAGTCGGGGTTCTGGAAGTCCCCGCGGACCAAATCGTCCATAAGGGAAGGCTCCAGCCGGGGAAGATGTTCCTCATAGATACAATAGAAGGCCGCATCGTCGAGGACGACGAGATAAAGGGCCGGCTGGCGGAAGAAAAGCCCTACAGGAAGTGGCTCGACGATAACCTCGTCAACCTCTCAGACCTCCCGGAATCGAACGGCGAAACCGGTGGCGGGGCTCTCACGAAGATATACTCCAGAGGCAAAAGGTCTTCGGTTATACGTTCGAAGAGCTAAGGGTCATTCTGGCCCCGATGGCGACGAACGGCGTCGAGCCAATAGGCTCGATGGGTAAGGACACCCCGGTGGCCGTCCTTTCTAACAAGCCGAGGCTCCTTTACGAGTACTTCAAGCAGCTCTTCGCGCAGGTTACGAACCCCGCGATCGATGCTATAAGGGAAGAGCTCATCACGGCTACCGAGGTCACGATAGGGCCCGAGAGGAACATCCTCGACCCTCAGCCCGAAAGCTGCCGTCTGATAAAGCTCGACAGCCCGATACTGAGTAACCAGCAGCTAGAACGCATAAGGGCGCTCGATAACAATACTTTCAAGTCGGAAACACTCCCGATGCTCTTTCCGATTGCCGAGGGAAGCGACGGCCTCGAAGACGCCTTGAAAGATCTTTTCACGAAGGCCGACAAGGCGATAGAAGACGGCACCAATGTCCTCATACTCTCCGACAGGGGGTTTGACGAGAAGAACGCACCTATACCGGCGCTCCTTGCCGCTTCGGGGCTTCACCACCACCTTATCCGTAACGGCAACAGGCTCAAGGTGGCGCTCATCATAGAATCCGGCGAGCCGAGAGAGGTGCATCATTTCTCCCTTCTCATCGGCTACGGCGTAAGCGCCATAAACCCATATCTCGCCTACGAAACCCTGGGCGACATGGTAAAAGAAGGGCTTCTCAAGAACATAGACAAGAAAACCGCAGTTAAAAACTACATAAAGAGCCTCGTAAAGGGCGTCGTGAAGACGATGTCCAAGATAGGAATATCGGCCGTCCAAAGCTACCACGGCGCGCAGATATTCGAGGCGATAGGGCTTAACCACGAATTTGTCGACAAGTACTTCACCTGGACCCCTACCAGAATAAAGGGTGCCGGGATTGAGGTCATAACTAAGGAAATAGTCATGCGGCACGAGTCCGCGTACCCGGAAAGGGGCACACACCCTCTCACGCTCGACGCGGGAGGCATGTACCAGTGGCGCTCCGGCGGGGAGCATCACGCGTTCAATCCAAGGACCGTGCACATGCTCCAGAACGCCTGCCGCTCCGGGAGCTACGAAGCGTTCAAAAGATTTTCGACGCTCGTCGACGACCAGTCGAAGGATCTCCATACATTAAGAGGGCTTCTCGAGCTCAAGTTCGAGTCCGATCCGATTCCGATAGACGAGGTCGAATCCGTCGAATCCATATGCAAGCGGTTTAAGACCGGGGCCATGTCCTACGGCGCAATAAGCCAGGAAGCCCACGAGAGCCTCGCCATTGCCATGAATAGAATCGGCGGCAAGAGCAACACGGGCGAGGGCGGGGAAGACCCGGCCCGTAACATCCCCGACGCCAACGGCGACTTGAAGAGAAGCGCCATCAAGCAGGTCGCTTCCGGAAGGTTCGGCGTCACGGGCGAATACCTCGTCAATAGCGAGGAGATACAGATAAAAATCGCGCAGGGGGCAAAGCCCGGCGAGGGCGGCCAGCTTCCCGGCAAGAAGGTCTATCCGTGGATTGCCAAGGTAAGGCTTTCGACACCGGGCGTAGGGCTGATTTCACCGCCGCCTCATCACGATATATATTCCATCGAGGACCTTGCCGAGCTTATACACGACCTCAAGAACGCGAACAAGAACGCAAGAATTAACGTAAAGCTCGTATCCGAAGTCGGGGTGGGCACAATAGCCGCGGGCGTGGCCAAGGGGCACGCCGACGTCATACTCGTAAGCGGCTACGACGGTGGCACGGGGGCTTCTCCGCAGTCGAGCATACAGCACGCGGGCCTTCCGTGGGAGCTCGGCCTCGCCGAGACGCACCAGACGCTCCTCGTCAATAACCTAAGGAGCAGGGTGGTCCTCGAAACCGACGGCCAGATGAAGACAGGTAGGGATGTCGTCATAGCGGCCCTTCTGGGGGCGGAGGAGTTCGGCTTCTCCACGGCCCCGCTCATCGTCCTCGGATGCATAATGATGCGCGTTTGCCATCTCGACACTTGCCCGGTGGGCGTCGCCACGCAAAACCCCGAGCTCAGGAAGAAGTTCATGGGCGACCCGGGGCACGTCGTAAACTTCATGCGCTTTATCGCGGAAGAAGTCCGCGAGATCATGGCCCAGCTCGGGTTCAGGACGATAAACGAAATGGTTGGGCGCACCGACAAACTCGAAATGAAGAAGGTCATCGACCACTGGAAGGCAAGGGGCGTAGACCTTTCAGACATACTCTACGAGCCGGATGTCCCTTCGGACTGGGGCAGATACAACCAGATGGAGCAGGACCACGGTCTCGAGGCTTCGCTCGACATGACGACACTCCTCGACATATGTAAGCCAACCCTCGAAAAGGGCGAGCCTGTCGAGGCCATACTGCCTATAAAGAACGTTAACAGAACAGTCGGCACAATCCTCGGGAGCGAGCTCACCCGCAAATACGGCAGCGTTGGCCTTCCGGAGGATACAGTGCGGCTTCACTTCATGGGCTCCGCGGGGCAGAGCTTCGGCGCATTCGCGCCGAGGTTCATGACGATGATACTCGAAGGAGATTCCAACGACTACATCGGCAAGGGGCTCTCGGGGGGCAGGCTTATCGTCTATCCGCCGAAGGGGTCTACGTTCAAGGCCGAGGATAACGTCATAACCGGTAACGTCGCCTTTTACGGGGCGACGGGCGGCGAGGCGTACATACGCGGCATGGCCGGCGAGCGGTTCTGCGTCAGGAACAGCGGCGTTCATACGGTAGTCGAGGGAGTCGGCGACCACGCCTGCGAATACATGACCGGCGGGCGGGTCGTAGTTATAGGCCCCACGGGCAGGAATTTCGCTGCCGGCATGTCGGGGGGCATTGCGTACGTCCTCGACGAAGAGGGCAATTTCCCGATTCACTGCAACACGGATATGGTGGCGCTCGAAACACCCGCTGAAGAAGACCTTGAAGAGATCAGGAACATGATAAAGCGGCACGTCGAGTACACGCATAGTGAAAAGGGCAAGGATGTTCTCGCACGCTGGACCACTCTCTCGGAAAAGTTCGTGAAAGTGATGCCAAAGGACTTCAAACGAATGCTCGAAGCAATCAAAAAGGTCGAGCAGGCCGGACTCAGCGGTGACGAGGCTCTTATGGCGGCGTTTGAAGAGAACAAAAATGACCTGGCCCGTGTGAGCGGTAATTAGTTCCCCTTCAACCACACAATCGGCAGCAAACGAAGTCCGGTTTTTCCGGACGGCAGAATAGACTGGAGGAAGTTTAATGGGTGACCCCACTGGTTTTATGCAATATAAGAGAGAGCTGGAGCCCGACCGCTCCCCTTCAGAGCGTCTAAAGGACTGGAAGGAGTTTCACAAGCACCTTCCGGACGAGAAGCTCAAAATTCAGGGGGCGAGGTGTATGGACTGCGGCATCCCTTTCTGCCAGACAGGGACCATGATAAACGGCATGACCTCGGGCTGCCCGGTGAATAACCTCATACCGGAATGGAACGACCTCGTATACAGAGGGCTCTGGCGCGAGGCGCTCGAGCGTCTTCACAAGACCAACAACTTTCCGGAGTTTACGGGCAGGGTATGCCCGGCCCCATGCGAGGGGTCGTGCGTGCTGGGATTGAACGAACCTCCAGTGACCATAAAGACAATAGAATGCACGATCATAGATAAAGGTTTCGAGGAAGGATGGGTTCTCCCCGATATCCCGGAAACGAGGACGGATAAGAAGGTGGCCGTCGTGGGCTCTGGCCCCGCGGGTCTTGCCTGCGCCGCCCAGCTCAACAAGGCCGGGCACCTCGTCACCGTTTTCGAGAGGGACGACAGGATAGGCGGGCTCTTGATGTATGGCATCCCGAATCCTCACCTCGACAAGTATGTTGTAGAGCGCAGGGTGAATGTCATGAGGGAAAGCGGTATCGAGAGTTCGTCACCAATACCGAAATCGGCAAGGACTATCCTGCGGATAAGCTCTTAAAGAATACGACGCCCGTCGTTATATGCACAGGGGCGACAAACGCCGCGCGATCTGCCGGTTGCGGGCAGGGATCTTAAAGGGCGTTCACTTTGCCATGGAAGTTTCTGAAGGCCAACACCAAGAGCCTTTTGGACAGCGGCCACAGTGACGGTAACTACATATCTGCGAAGGATAAGGACGTCATAGTACTGGGCGGTGGAACACGGGTACCGACTGCGTCGCCCGTCCATGCGTCACGGATCAAGAGCCTCCTTCAGTTCGAAATTCTGCCGCAGCCCCCGATCACCAGGGCTCCCGACAACCCCTGGCCACAGTGGCCTAGGGTATATATGCTCGGCTACGGCCAGGAAGAGGCCATGGCTGTCTTCGGCGAAGACCCGAGGAAGTACCAGGTACTTACGACGAAGTTTGCGGGCGACGCCGACGGGAACGTAAAGGAGCTTCACACGATCCGCATCGAGTGGGTTATGGGCGAGAACGGAAAGCCTTCTTTCAGGGAGGTTCCCGGGACCGAGAAAGTATGGTCCGCCGACCTCGTATTCCTCGCCCTCGGATTCCTGGGGCCCGAAGAAAACCTGCTTCAGAAGCTGAACGTAGAACAAGACGACAGGACGAACGCCAAGGCCGAGTACGGAAAGTACAAAAGAACCAACATCGAAGGGGTATTCGCCGCCGGCGAGCGCGCGCGCGGGCAGAGCCTCGTCGTCTGGGCCATCAACGAAGGCCGCGAAGCCGCGAGGAATGCGACCGCTTCCTCATGGGTACGACCCAGCTGCCCTAAGCTCAGGTTACAAACAGAAAGTTCCTTTTGCCGGCAGAGCTCTAGACTTCCTTGTTCTCCGGACAGGATTGAGGACTCTCTTAATTCTGGAGTCCGTTTACCCGTACGATATAATTGAGGAACCGGATAAAGGCGGGAATTATCCCCCCGTACCACGAGGAGTATTTTATCGCCTGTGAAGATGTTTATGGCCTTGGTTTCGGTACATATCGAGGCCGTCCGGGCCGAGCTCCTTCCCTATGCCGCTTTGCTTGAATCCGCCGTACGGAACTTCGGGGATTATTCCGCCGTAAGTGTTTACCCATACGTATCCGGCCTTTACAGCCTTTGCAACCCTGAGTGCCCTCTTTATGTCCCGCGTCCACACCCCGCCCGCAAGCCCGTAGACGGTGTTGTTGGCTATTCTGATGGCTTTCCTCTTCGGTCCTGAACGGTATGACGGCTACTATGGGGCCGAATATCTCTACGCGATCGTCGCGTCGGGCTCGACGTCGGCGATTGCGGTAGCTCGAAGAAGTATCCTTAAGGTGTGCGGGCCTTCCTCCGCCGTGGAAGAACCTGGCCGCCTTCCTGGACCCCCTTCTCGAAATATGAGCCCTCTTTTTCAAATGCTCCCTCCGATATCACGGCGCCGGCTAGTCTTCTCGTCGAGCGGGTCGCCCACGTATCTTCTTAACCCTGTCGATGAAGGACTGGAGGAACTTGTCGTATATGTCTTCGTGAAGGAGGAGCTTCGTTATGGCGGTGCAGTTCTCGCCCTGGTTGAAAAAGCCCCCCTGAGCCCTGCGCTTCAATCATGTTGTCTATCTCGGCATCGTCGAAAACGATGCAGGGCGCCTTGCCGCCGAGCTCGAGCGTAACCCGCTTTACAGTATCGGGCCCGACCTCCTTAACTTCCTTTCCGACCTCGGTCGAGCCAGTAAAAGGCGACCTTGGCCACGCCCGGATGCGAAACGAGAGCCCGTCCGGTAACTGCGCTCCTCCCCGGGAACAACGTTGAGCGCTCCGTCCGGGAGTCCTGCCTCGCTGCAATCTGGCGGCTTCCAGTATGCGGGGTATGCTCGGCCGGTTTCAGGACGATTGTGCATCCGGCTGCGATATCTTCCAGAATGAAAGGAGGAGGGGAAGTTCCAGGGGATTATCTGCGCCGCCACTCCGAGCGGCTCCTTGACGGTTACTGTCATCTGACTGTCGGACACGCCATGACGCTCGCCGTTAAGGAGCGCCGGCCCCGGCATAGTATTCGAGCGTCCTGATTGCCCCTGCAGTCTCGACCAGCCTGCTCTCTCGGATCGGTTTTCCGGTTTCGAGCGTGTTCGTGAGGGCGAGCTTCTCCCTCTCCCTTTTCAGCCCGTCCGCAACCTTGCGGGTTATCTTGAGACGTTCGGATACGGGCACCTTCCGACCACTTCTCGAATGCGGCCTGTGCGGAGGCGACAGCCTTGTCACGTCTTCCTGCCCGCTTCGGCGATCTCGGCCATGGGGTTCCTCCGTGGCCGAAGTTTGACGTAGTCTTTCCTGAAACGGCGTCGTTTTCTTTCGTTTATAAATAGAACCGTATTTTCTGAGTGTGGCTGTCACTGTGGCATACCTCCGTATGTTCCTCTCGAAAATACTATCCAATTTTCATGGAATTGGCCATAAAGGGTCTGCGGAGCGCGGTTGGAATAACGGTGCCGTTTCCGGCTCACGTGCCGATCCGGAAATATAAGGAGCTGATGGCTCCGCGCCGCTCGTCGCCCGGATGCGGACTCCCTGCCTGAGTTTAGCTGCGGGGCGACGAGAATGGATAACAGATCAACCAGCTGCTTTTTGCCGACGGGTTTCTTCAGGACGGATATCGGCCCGAGATCAAGGGCCTGATTCATGAGCTCGCTGTCGGGATATCCGATTATTATGACTACGGGCAGATCGCTCTTCTGTTTCCTTATCTCCCGTAGCACCTCGAGGCTGCCCGGATCTGCGAGCGTAAGATCGAGAAAGACGATATCGAAAGCCGTATCATCGAGAAGTCCGTCTATCTCCCGGCTGCCGGAAACCGATACGATGTCATGCCCTTCCGAGCTTATGACTCTTCTAAGTTCTGTGGAATCTGATTCATTGTCGTTCAGGATCAGGACGTTTTTCTTTTTGGGTAATTGGTCCCAGAGCCATTTATCTATAAGCTCTCTGGTGAAACGCCACTGATTCCCGACCTTGAACGCCGGTATCTTCCCGTCTTCGAGTAGTCTGTAGAGCGTCGGCTTGGCTACCTTAAGGTACTGCGCCGCCTCTTCCAGAGTCAAAACTTGTTCCATAGATTTTCCCCTCTGACTATATTGGTACTGAGCAATGGAGTCTGAGGGCTGTAGCTATATTTGCAGGAATAGAGTAGAAAACGCCTATATCGGCGTATATACAGGTTGTGGCCGTCGGATATTTTCAGCAACTCAAAGAACCCCTCTCTATCTATAATTTTATCCGAGGTCTAAGTTAATGTCTCTACTATTACGAAAATTATCCTAAAAAAATATATGAGCTGCGTCGGCACACTCTCTCCCTACCCAGGACTTCTTGTTGACAACATATGCCGTTCCTGTAATCTAAAAGCCAGAATTGTTCTAAAGGGGGGAGAAACAATTTCCATCCTAGGCGTCGTATCCGAAAAACTCCTTATAAAAGAAGAGCCTATAACGTTTGAAGAGGCGCTCCAGTTGCATGAACTGCCGGGCGCGGATCTTGCAGACCTCATTTCCCTTGCCAGGAAAGTTACCCTTAAATACAAGGGCGACGGGGTATTTCTCCGCTCTATCATAAGCGGCCAGACTGGGAATTGTCCGGAGGATTGCTCCTTCTGCTCGCAGTCGGCGCATTACGACACCGAGGTAAACGCCCATCCCCTCATGGCTGCGGAAAAGATACTCCTTGCGGCAAAGCAGTCCGAAAAAATGGGGGCGATGGATTTCTGCATAGTCATAAGCGCCAAGGGGCCAACCCCGAGGATTTTCAAGAAGGTGCTCGAAGCGGTGGATCTTCTCCGCGAAAACACCGGGCTCAAAATCGGCTGCTCGCTCGGCGACCTTAAGGAAGAACAGGCCTACGAGCTCAAAGAGCACGGCGTATGGCGTTACAACCATAACCTCGAAACCTGCAGGAGCTACTTCCCCAATATTTGCACGACGCACTCCTACGACGACAGACTCCAGACCGCATATCTCGTGAAGAAGGTGGGCATGAATCTATGCTGCGGCGGGATACTGGGCCTCGGAGAATCCACTACGCAGAGGTTCGAGTTCGCGTTCGAGCTGAGAGATCTCGGTCCGAGCTGGGTCCCGATTAACTTCTTAAACCCGCGCCCGGGCACTCCGTTCGAAAATCTTCCCACGGTGCCAGCACTTGAGGCCGTTAAGACCATCGCGATCTTCAGGCTGATACTCCCCGACAAGATATTGATGACGGCCGGTGGTAGGGAAGTCACCCTCCGGGACATGCAGGCCATGGGCATACTCGCCGGGGCCAACGCCATGATTCTCGGAAACTATCTCACCACGCCGGGACGCTCGCCGGAAGAAGACCTCAGAATGCTCGACGACCTCGAAATGCCGATCAGAAGAGACGTCAACTGACGGCTTCCGGGCTTGTTTCATTCCGGGTCTCGTAACCGGCCCTCGATTTCAGCGAAGTCTACTATGCCGGATAAAACGAAACAAATAGGGGCTTTCGACAGGGAATTCGTCTGGCACCCCTTTACCCAGATGAAGCAGTACGAAGAGAAGGATCCTGTCGTCATAGTCGGCGCCGAGGGCGCTTATCTCTTCGATTCAGAAGGCCGGAAATATATAGACGGGGTTTCGTCTCTCTGGGTTAACATACACGGCCACAAGGTCCCCGAAATAGATAACGCAATAAAAGAGCAGGTCGACACACTCGGGCACAGCACGCTTCTCGGGGTGACGAATGCCCCCGCGGCGCTTCTCGCAACGGAGCTCGTCGACATTTGCCCGCCCGGGCTAAAGAAGGTCTTTTACTCCGGCGACGGCGCCAGCGCCGTCGAGGCCGGGCTCAAGATGGCCTTTCAGTATTGGCGGAGAAAGGGCAGGCCCGAGAAAACGAAGTTCCTGTGCCTGGATAACGGCTATCACGGCGACACGCTTGGCGCCGTGTCCGTCGGCGGTATAGACCTCTTCCACGGCGAGTTCAAGCCGCTACTATTCGATACACTAAGAGCCCCTTCCTATTATTGCTACAGATGCCCGCTCGGGAAAGAGTATCCCTCCTGCGGCATAGCTTGCGCAGACGAGCTAGGGAAAATTCTCCAAAGCCGCGGCGACGAAATCGCCGCAGTGATAATGGAGCCCTACGTCCAGGCGGCGGGCGGCATGATAGTCGCGCCCGAGGGATACCTTGAGCGCGTCCGCAAATACTGCGACGAGTGCAACGTTCTTTTGATACTCGACGAGGTTGCTACCGGGTTCGGCAGGACGGGCAAGATGTTCGCCTGCGAGCACGAGGACGTGACGCCCGACATACTCGTCCTCGGCAAGGGGATGACCGGCGGTTACCTGCCGCTTTCGGCGACGATCACGACCGAGGAGATATACGGCGCGTTCCTCGGGGAGTATGAAGAGTTCAAAACCTTTTACCACGGCCATAGTTACGCCGGGAATCCCATAGCCTGCGCAGCGCGGGGAGCCTCGAGGCGTTCAGGGAATAACGACACCCTCGAAGCCCCCTTAAGGAGAAGGTCGCCTACTTCGAAGAAGAGCTTAAAAGAGTTCGAAGGGCTGCCACCGGCAACGTAAGGAGTAAGGGACTCATGGCCGGCATAGAGCTCGTTGTGGACAAAGTCCAAAGACCCCTATGCTTCCGAGACGGCGATAGGCTGGAAGGTCGCCGGAGCATGCCATGGGGGACAGTTCTCCCTCCGCCCCCTCGGTAACGTCGTAGTTCTCATGCCGCCGCTCGAATCCCGATGGACGATCTTAAAAACTGGTCCGCGTCACATACGAATCCATAAGGCGCGCGACGGAAGGCAAGCCTCATAATGGCAACCCCCTGAATCCCGAGATGAAAAACCACTCGACTGGATTGAAAGCGACCTGGAGCGGATAAAAGAAAGACCTCTTCCGCATTCTTACCGAGCTCGAAACCGGGCAGTCTCCTGACATAACCATAGACGGGAAGAACTACATACTCCTCGGCTCTAACGGATATCTCGGGCTTTCGGTGGACCCTGCGGTGAAAAAGGCTGCCCTGGAAGCGCTCGAAAAATACGGCGCAGGCTCCGGCGGGTCGCGCCTCGTGAGCGGGAGCACCTGACCTTCACCGTGAGCTCGAAGACTGCATCGCCCGCTTTAAAGAAGACCGAGGCCGCCATACTCTTCAGCTCCGAGTTTATCTTGCAAACGTGGGGACGATATCGTCGCTTGTCGGCGAGGGTGACGTAGTCTATAGCGACGAGCTCAACCACGCATCAATAATCGACGGATGCAGGCTCTCGAAGGCCGAAATAAAAATCTATCCCCATCTCGATACCAGGCCTCGAATCGCTCCTTCACGAACGGCGCAAAGGCGGAAGTACAGGAAGCTCGTAGTCACAGACACCGTCTTCAGCATGGACGGCGACGTTGCGCCCGCTCAGGGAATTACGGAGCTCTCCGGAAATACGGCGCGGCGCTCATGGTGGACGAGGCGCACGCACTGGGTCCTCGGCAAGCGGCACGGGCGACGGAATACTTCAGCGTATCGAAGCGCGCGTGCCGGTTGTTATGGGCACGCTCTCGAAGGCAGTGGGCTCACTCGGGGGTTACGTCGCCGGGAGCCAAAGCTCATCGACTTCATACGGAACCGCGTCCGGGCTACATCTTCGATACTTCCCTTCCGGCTCCTTCGCTTGCGGCGTCCCTTGGCTGCCATACGCATCATCGAAAACGAGCCTGAAAGAGGGCGTCTCTGGTCCTCATACGCCGCTTCAAGGCCGGTATAGAATCCATTGGGCTCACGGTAATGCCGTCCGATTCGGCAATAGTTCCGGTCCTCGTGGGCGAAGCAGCCCCAGCCCTCCCAGGTTCGCTGCCGCGCTCGGGGCGCGGCGTATATGCCGGCCGTCAGGCCGCCTTTGTTCCGCCCGGTATGTGCAGGATAAGGGTGACACTCATGGCGACCCCACCGAGCAGATCGACGCGGCTCTTGATGCGTTTCAGGCTGCGGGGATGCTGTTCCGGATGTGAAGTGACGTGGACTGCCGGGATCAGTTAATTTTCGGTATCGGGGTTCTTTCTCTTGCCGTTGGCTGGAAGGAGCGCCTTCATTTTTCGTCCATATGGCGTTCGGCTTTCTGTCTTCACCCTTCAGCCTTGCCGGACTTTCGTCTTATTCAGAATCACCGAGGAAGCCCATCACATGTGCGTTGAATTCTTCCGGCCTCTCAATGAACGGCAGATGGCCTGTACCCTCGAGAATCACCAGCGTCGAGTCGGGATTCTCTTGGACAACTCGAGCGCGCTTTCTGGCGAGACTATCCTGTCCTGGGCCCCGTTAATGAGAAGCGTCCTGGATCCTATTATCTCGCCGGCCCCGGGCCGTGAATCATAGCCTATACCGGCCATGAGCTGCCTCCTCCATGCGTATTCCGGCTGAGGATTTTCAGGCCTCCACTCGATAATACGGTCGATTTCCTCGGAGTGATTGTTGAAGTACTCCTCGAAAAGGCGAGCGAAAGGCTATAGGCATCCGCTCGGCCTCGCTCATGGTGTACTCCAGCCGCACCGGCCCCCTGACTGCTCCCGGCTGCGGGAATAAATCCCCATAGCCTGAGAAATCCGTTGAGGAATGGGGACTTCCCGGTAATCGGCTTACCCGGCCCTGAGTTCGTTGAAACGAGTATCAGGTTCCTCCATTTCGGGCCTCGTTATGGCAAGCTCCTGGGCGATATAACCCCCGAGCGATACACCGAGTACGTGGGCCGACTTTATTCCGAAGCTCGCTAAGAAGCCCGGCAGCGTCTTCTGCCATTAACTCTACCGTGTACTCCGAATCGGGCTTGTCCGTATTCCCCGCTCCCCTGTTGTCGAATATGATGACCTTGTGGCTCTTCGAAAGGATGGGTACCTGCTTGTACCACATCTCGAATACCCCAGGCCCTCTATCCAGAAGAAGCGGCTCACCCGAGCCGTGCACTTCGTAGTAAATGTTCACGCCGTTTGTGTAAACGGTCCCTGACGAACTCCTCTCATGCTGATATGGCTTTCTTTCTATGAATATCGATTCCGTTGTTTGCAGATTTAATAGATTCCGGTTTCTGTTTTGTCGAACTCGTCGAACGCCTCCTTGACGGCCTGCATGCCATTTATAGCCGCCGGAAAACCGGCATAGAGCGCCATCTGGAGGATTATCTCCGTTATCTCTTTCTTTGTGACGCCGACGTTCAGGGCGCATATAGTATGCACCTTAAGCTGCTGGGGGGATGTCCCAAGCGCCGTAAGGGCTGCCAGAGTAGCTATCTCCCTCGACCGCAGGTCGAGCCCGGGCCTTCTATAGATATCGTTGAAGGCAAATTCCATTATGTACTGGGCAAGGTCCGGGCTTAGAGACTTTAGACGCTCGAGGGACTTCTCGGCGCCTTCACCCTTGATTTCCCTGAATTTCTCAATACCCTGTTTGTATCTGGTCATTGCTTTCTCCTATGACTATAATGTAAGGTTGAAACCCCCCGAGTCAAGTAAAATCTTCGCATCTGCTTACAATAGAGCCGCATCAAAATACTATAATTAGGCCATATTACAAGATATTCAGATGCTATTTTGTGCAGTTGCTAATTTAGTGTTCGCATGCTCTTCGCGCTCTTCGCAGTGCTTACAAACAGGATTTTACGGCTGGATCGGCCCTCCCCGATCGATTGACAATCACCCAGCTGTCCTATAAATTCTTGAAAGAAAATTCATCTATATATGGAGGTACCGCGATATGGATTGGGGTATGAAAAACAGGATGGCCAGGATAATAAACCCCAAAACGGGAAGGGCCGTTATGCTTGCCTTCGACCACGGGTATTTTCTCGGGCCGACACACGGGCTCGAAGTGCCGAGGGATACGATCGCCCCGTTAATGCCATACGCGGACACCATCATGCTGACCCGCGGCGTGCTTCGCACGTCCGTTGACCCGGATTCCGGCGCTAACGTAGTGCTCAGGGTTTCCGGAGGAACGAGCATTATCGGAGCCGACCTATCGAACGAAGGTCTCACGACATCATTTAAGGACGCGATAAGGCTCAACGTGGCCGGCGTCGGCATATCCGTATTCGTCGGGAGCGAGCACGAGCGTCAGACCCTTCTCAACCTGGCCGAGCTGATAAACCTCGGAGAGGAATACGGCATTCCCGTCCTCGGCATCACGGCCGTAGGAAAGGAGCTCGAAAAGAGGGACGCCAGGTATCTTTCCCTCTGCTGCCGCATATGCGCCGAGCTCGGGACCCACATCGTAAAGACGTATTATTGTGAAGAGTTCGAAAAGGTCACGGGCAGCTGTCCGGCTCCTATAGTGATAGCCGGCGGGCCCAAGCTCGAAACCGAAATGGACGTGTTCGATATAACATACGGTGCAATTCAGCAGGGCGCAGTCGGCGTGGACATGGGAAGAAACATCTGGCAGAACAGCTACCCGGTTGCAATGCTCCGGGCTGTGCGCTCCATTGTCCACGAAAACAACAATCCGAAACAGGCGCACGACCTCTATCTTTCTCTCAAGAACGACGAGTCGAGAAAGATAGCGAGTGCGTAAAGCCGGCCCGAATCACAGTCGAGTCGTTAAAATTCCCCGGAGCGCGTACTGAAACATGCGTGTAGCTATGTACTATAGCAACAGCGACGTGAGGCTCGAAGAAATGCCGATGCCGAAGATCGGCCCGGGCGAGATCCTCATGAAGGTGCATGCAAGCGGCATTTGCGGGAGCGATCTCATGGAATGGTACCGTCTCCCGAAGGCCCCGCTCGTCCTCGGCCACGAGGTTGCGGGCGAGGTCGCAGAGGTAGGCGACAGGGTGAAAAATTTCGCCCCGGGCGACCGTATAATAGCCACCCATCACGTGCCCTGTAACACATGCCGTTCCTGCCTCAGGGGAAATCATTCATCCTGCCAGACGCTTAGAACGACTCATTTCGACCCCGGAGGGTTTGCGGAATATATTCGCTTGCCCGCGATTAACGTCGACAGGGGTGTGCTCAAGCTTCCGGACGGCGTTACCTACGACGAGGCGTCTTTCGTCGAGCCGCTCGGCTGCGTCATAAGGGGGCAGCGCCTTGCGGGCTTAGGCATGACCGACAGCGTGCTGGTCATGGGGAGCGGCATCACGGGCCTTCTCCAGATACAGCTCGCGCGTGCCCAGGGCGCGGGAAGAATCATCGCGACGGACGTGAACGACTACAGGCTCCGGGCTGCGATGTATTTCGGGGCCGACGCTGCGATCGATGCCGGCGACGACGTGGCTTCAAAGGTAAGGGAAGCAAACGAGGGCAGGCTCCCCGACATGGTCATAGTTTGTACGGGGGCTGTATCGGCCATACAAAGCGCATTCAAACTCACGGACAGCGGCGGGACGATTCTCTTTTTCGCCCCTTCAGGTCCCGACGCTAAAATGTCCGTTCCTTTCAACGATTACTGGTGGTCCGGAATAAAGACCGTAAGCTCCTATGCGGCTGCTCCGGGCGACCTGGCGCTGGCTCTCGAACTCATAAGGGCGCGGAGGGTGAACGTGAAGGATATGGTGACGCACAGGATTCCTCTGGCCGAAACGGGACGCGGCTTCAAAATGGTAGAAGAAGCCCACGATTCCATTAAAATTATAGTCCAGCCGGACCACTAAGCATATTTTACTTTGCGCCGAGGAGCGACCTCAGGATCGTGCTTACGATTGCGAGTATGAGGGCCGCGAAGAAGGCTGTCCAGAAACCGGCGACGTGGAACCCCGATATAAGAGAGCTCGCCAGCATCAGCATGAGCCCGTTTATCACGAGTAAAAATATACCGAACGTGAGTATCGATATGGGGATAGTTATGATTTTGAGGAAGAGGCCGATAGTCGCGTTTATAAGGCCTATAATGATCGCCGCGAAAAGGGCGGTACCTATGCTTTCCACCTGAAATCCGGGAAGTATATGGGCAACAATCAGAAGGCTGGCTGCGCTGATAATCCACTGAATCAGAATCGATTTCATTTTCTCCTCCTCTCCTTTGTGAAGTACGCCTGATATCCATAGTAATATATTCAGCGAAAAATAAAAAGGTAGGTTCTCGAATATAAGAAGGTACTTCTGCGGCTTTTCGGCTCTTTCCGAGTGCGCCTTCGCCGTCTTTGACACCCCCCTCATAAACTCCTAAACTACCGTTATGGAAAAACCGGTTTTGTATCTCATCGACGGCAGCTCGTACATATTCAGGGCGTACTATGCAATACGGCATCTCAGCACCTCTTCCGGCTTCCCGACAAACGCCGTGTACGGGTTCAGCTCGATGCTCTTCAAGTTCATAAAGGACTACAACCCCGCGCTCCTCGGAATGGTGTTCGACGCCAAGGGCGACACTTTCAGGAACGAGATGTACAGCCTGTATAAGGCAAACAGGTCCGCCCCGCCGGACGACCTCGTGCCGCAGTTTCAGAAGATATTCGACGTCGTCGATGCCTTCAAAATGCCGCAGTTCATGGTAGAGGGCTTCGAGGCCGACGACATTATAGGGACCATCGCCAGGAGGATGGAGGACGCGGGCTACGACATCGTCATAGTTACCGGCGATAAGGATTTCAGCCAGCTCGTCTCGGACAGGATTACGCTCCTCGATACGATGAAGAATAAAACACGCTCATCGCCGACGTCGTCGAGAAGTACGGCGTCCCTCCCGAAAAAGTCCTGGATATTTTCGCCCTCATGGGGGATGCCGTAGACAACATTCCGGGCATAAAAGGCATTGGAGAAAAGACCGCCATTAACCTGATAAAGACCTACGGCTCGCTCGAGGCTCTCCTCGGCGACCCGCCCGGGCTACCCGAGAGGTGGGCGAAGCTCATACGAGAGAAGAAAGATGACGCCCTTATGAGCAGGGAGCTGGCGACTATCAAGACCGACATGGAAATGGACGTTGACGTAGGCATGTTCAGGTACGATGGATTCGACAAGGAGAAGCTCGGGAGTCTTTTTCGCGAGCTCGAATTCAAGAACCTCATGCGCGAGCTCGGTGAGCTCGAAGAGCCGCCCCCGGCCGATAACGGAAACGAGGAGGCGGGGAGCGCCGTCCCTTACGACAATTATAAGGCGGTGCTCAAGGAAGAGGAGCTCGAAAACGTAATAAAAAGGATAGGGGAAACTGGCGAGGTGTCGCTCGACCTCGAAACGACGTCGCAGGACCCGATGCTCGCGGAGATAGTGGGAATCTCGCTTACTCCGGCTCCGCACGAATCGTACTACGTCCCGGTTGCGCACAGGGCGCTCTCCGACGCGGCTGTGAAGCAGATGCCGCTTGCCGGCGTGCTGTCGAAACTGAAGCCGGTTCTCGAAGACCCGGACATCCGAAAGATCGGCCAGAATTTAAAGTACGAGATCGTTGTTCTCGAAAGGAACGGAATCACGCTCAAAGGCATATTCTTCGATACGATGATCGCCGCGCACATGCTGGATTCTTCGCGGCTCAGCTATAGCCTCGACGAGCTTTCGAGGGTTTTCCTCGGCCACCTGATGATATCGTACAAAGACGTTACTGGTACGGGAAAGAGCAAGATCCCCTTTGACGAAGTGGAGATAGAAAAAGCCAAGGTTTACTCGTGCGAGGATTCGGACGTCGCCATGCTGCTTTATAAAAAGCTCGAGCCAGAGCTCGAAAAAGCTGGCCTTGTCGATGTTTACAGGGAGACGGAGCTTAAATACATAGAAGTGCTCGCGCGTATAGAGATGAACGGCGTCAGGGTCGATCCTCTTAAGCTGAAAGAGCTTTCGAAGGAGTTCGATGTAGGTCTCAAGGAGCTGGAAAAGGAAATATATGCGGGCGTAGGGTACGAGTTCAACCTAAATTCCCCGATCCAGCTGAGGGAGGTTCTGTTCACTACGCTCGAGCTTCCGAGTAAGAAGACCACGAAGACCGGCGAGGCATCGACGGACGTCGAGGTGCTGACGGACCTTAGCAAGTTCCATCCCGTCCCCGAAAAGGTTCTCGAACACAGGACACTTTCGAAGCTTAAGTCCACTTATCTCGATGCTCTCCCAAAACTTATTAACCCCGCGACTGGGAGGCTCCATACGTCCTTCAGCAGGGTGGGCTCGTCAACAGGGAGGCTCAGCTCGAGCGACCCCAATCTTCAGAACATCCCCATCAAAACGGCGCAGGGGCGGCGCATAAGGGAGGCGTTCGTTCCCGACGAGGGTAACGTCCTCCTCTCAGCTGACTATTCGCAGATAGAGCTCAGGCTGCTGGCACACTTTTCGGATGACGAGAGTCTTATCGAGGCTTTTCAGACGGGGAGCGACATTCACAGCCGGACAGCGGCCGAAATATTCGGGGTTACCGAGGACCTTGTAACGCCCGATATGAGAAGGCTCGCCAAGAGCATTAATTTCGGCATCATTTACGGGATAAGCGCGTTCGGCCTAGCAAAGCAGCTGGGGACATCCGTGTCGATAGCGAAGAGCTATATCGACGAGTATTTCAAGCGTTACGGAAAGGTTAGGGAGTACATAGACAAGACCATCGCGGATGCTGTGGAGAAGGGTTATGCGGAAACGATACTCGGCAGGCGGAGGCCTATACCCGAGCTGACGTCGGGGGACAGGAACAGAAAAGGCTTCGGCGAGCGCGCGGCCATGAACACCCCAATCCAGGGCTCGGCGGCCGACATCATCAACATCGCCATGATAAGAATCCATGACGAGCTCGCCCGGGGATTCAAATCCCGCATGATACTCCAGGTGCACGACGAGCTTCTCTTCGATGTCCCTGAGGACGAGATCGAAGCTCTTTCCAAGATGGTGAAGCTGGAGATGGAAGGGGCGTGGGAGCTTAAGGTCCCGGTTATAGTCGAAATGGGGACCGGCAAGAACTGGGCCGAAGCCCACTAGCCCTTGCCGGTTCGTTTGCACTTGTGTGTAAATCCTTTATCCGTCTATGAGCGTACAGGTGCTCGGGTTCACGCTGGAAGTTCCGCTCTGGACGACGGCCGATTTCCCGTTCCCGCCGCTTATGGTGCATTGGTTCTGCGGGTCGATCTCGACCGCGGAAGACCCGGCTGTCCTTATCCCGTTTTCCCTGAGCGACGCAATGAATATGTTGTTGTCAACCGGCGTTACCGTGCGGGCCAGCCTTACGAAGGTGTTGTTGTTCGTCCTTATTCCGTCCCTGTTCGCGCTTACGCTTATGTCCTCGTCGGCTTCGAGTAGTACAAGGCCGAAATTCTCGGCGTGGATGCCTTCCTTGCAGTCGATGAGAGTGATGTTGCGCGCAGCGATCTCGACCCTGGCGTCGCCTTTGACGTTTATGCAGTTGTTCCCGTTTCCATCGATGTTAAAGTCGGCTTCGAGGGAGTCGAAGATTATTTCGTCGAAGCTACTGGCGCGTATACGGTTCTGGAATACAACCCAGTTTTCGACGATTATCGCGCCGGGGGACGTCTGCAGTATAACGTCGAACTCGACGTCGCTGTCACGGGTGACCGATATGATTCTCGAAAGTGTGTAATTCGGGCCTTCGAATTCGATTCTGACCGTGTTGAAGTCGGACTTGAACTTGAGGTTGAATTCCCCGAACTGGTTGGTACGCGTGGACTTCTTTCTCCTGTTGTTTTCGAAGATACTTACCCTTATGTCGGATACGGGGCCGTCAATCACCTGAAGCACCGTTCCGTTGATCCTGGTTTGTTTGCCGCCGCCACCGCCACCACCGCCGCCGCAACCCCAGAATCCATACGATACGAACGAAGTCATTAAAAGCAGAATTACCAGGAATGAATGCTTATTCAGAAATTTCGCCATTATCCTATCCTCCATTTTTAGGTGCCGCACCCTTCCCTAGGGTATCGACACATTATTTCAATATTAACCGGAAACGCTTGATTTTTATATAGGGTTTGTCGAAATCCTGTCGAAAAAATAACGACAAAAGGTTCGGTTTATCAACTACTGTAGCCGGGTAATCGCTTATCCATTTCGCGGCGGCTGAAACGGGCCATCCTCTTTGCCCAGAGATGGTTTGATTTTTCGGCGAGTGTCTATTAACTATAGTATAGTGGCGGGCGGCTTATAACTTGCCGTAGGGGATACAAACGGCATAGAGGTGGTGTGTTGACTCGAAAAAACGTTGGCATTCTCGGCGCTACAGGCTATACCGGGTCTGAGCTCCTGAGGATTCTCCTCGGGCATCCCGGGGTATCGGTCGAGTGGCTGACTTCCGAAAAGTTCGCGGGCAGGAAAATAAGCGACGTCTTCCCCGGGCTCAGAGGGTTTTTGCAGGCTCGAATGCCGGAGCGTCTCTTCATTCAAGGACCTGCCCGAAGTGGAGCTCGTTTTCTCGTGCCTCCCGCGGGCGCAATGCACTTTACGGGAGGCTCCTCGACAATGGCGTCCGCGTGATAGATTTCAGCGCCGACTTCAGATTCAAGGACGCCGCCCTTTACGAAGACCTTTATAAAGCGAAGCACAGGCTCCCGCAATATATTGACGATGCCGTTTACGGCATTCCAGAAATATTCAGGGAGGGTATTCGCGGCGCGCGTCTCGTGGCGAATCCCGGGTGCTACGCGAGGCGTCATACTCGGGGTTCTGCCTCTCCTGAAGGAGGCCTCGTAGACGAAACCTCCATAATAGCTGACGCAAAATCCGGGTGAATCAGGGGCGGGCAGGGCGCCTTCGCTCGACCATCATTTCCCCGAATCGAACAGAACGCTCGCCTTAATCCCGGCGCCGCCTCGCACCAGGGGCGAAATGGAGAGGTGCTTTACTCCGCCACGGGAAGGAGGGCCGGCGTTACGTTCGTCCCGCACAATATCCCCGTAAACCGCGGCATACTAACGACTATATACACGAGGCTAAAATCCGAAGCGGATACGGCTAGTGTCCTGAAAGTATACGAGGATTTCTACAAGGATGAGCCCTTCGTCCGCGTATGTTCGAAGGAGGCTCCCGGATATCAAGGACACGAGGTATACCAACTCATGCAGTATAGGGGTTACGATAAACAGGGACGTTGTGCTAACGGTCGTGTCTCTCGACAATCTCGTAAAGGGCGCGTCCGGCCAGGCGGTGCAGAATATGAATCTGATGTCGGGTTCCCCGAAGCGGAAGCCCTCGGCTTTCAGGATGTTCCCATAGATGGGTGCGGCTCATGCGGACAATGAACGACATATTTCTCGAAAGCGTAAGGAGATTCAGCGGACGGCCCGCGATTATTGACGGTGAGAGGACCCTCACCTACGCCGAGCTCGGCGAAGCCGTGGAGTCCCTGGCCGCGTTCCTGGCTCGCGCGGGTAGGAAAGGGCGACAAGGTCGCGATACTTCTTCCGAACTCCGCCGAATTCGCCGCGGCCTTTTACGCCTCGGCCTTGCTTGGCGCCGTGTCTGTACCAATCAACAATCTCTGCAAGGAAGACGAGATAAGGTTCTACGTGACGGATCGGGGGCGCGTGTGCTTTTGACGGACGCCGCTTTGAAAGAGACTGCCGAAAGGGCCGTTTCGGAATCGGGAGCCAGCGTTGCGGTTGTGCGCGGCGAGGGGGCGGACTGGAGCCGGGGGCGGCCGAAGCCGGGAACCTTGCGGCGGCCGAGGTCAGGCCCGATGCGGATGCCATATATCTCTACTCGACGGGCTCGACGGGAAGCCCAGAAGGTCGCGCGGACTCATCAGAACCTCGCTGCCCTCGCGGAAAACCATTCCGACACCGCCGGTTTCGGGGATACCGACAGGGTGCTTTTCGTCGTTCCCCTTTCGCACATACGCGTTCGGGAATTTCATAAGCTCTGTCCGGGGCGGGGCGGCCTCGGTGATGCTGGAGCAGTTCAACAGGAACGGGGTGCTCGACGTGCTGGAAAGCGAGGCCGTGACGATATTCCCCGCCGTTCCCGTCATGCTGGACGCACTGGCCGGAACGTTCACGCCCGAAGAGAAGGACCTCTCCGGGCTGAGGCTCGCAATCTCGGCCGGTGCTCCGCTTAGGGCGGAAACGTTCAGGAAGTTCCACGAGAGGTTCTCCATATATCCCCGCCAGCTCTACGGCTCGACGGAGACGGGAGTCATATCAATCAACCTTGCCGACGATATAGAGAATCGGGCCGCGTCGGTCGGAAGGCCCGTGAACCAGGTGATAGTAAAGGTCTTCGGCGACGGCGGGGAAGAGCTCGAAACCGGGGCCGAGGGTGAGCTGGCGGTCAGGAGCCCCTCCATGACGCGGGGCTACGACGGCCTTCCGGAGGAGACGGAGAAGGTCTTTAGGAACGGATACTATTTCACCGGGGACCTCGGAAAGGTAGACGCAGAGGGATACATTTATATAACCGGGCGGAGGAAATTCTTCATAAACGCCGGCGGGTATAAGGTGGACCCGGCCGAGGTAGAGAACGTGCTCCTCAACATGCCGGGGATTACAGAGGCTGCCGTCCTGGGGGTCGAAGACAAAAGCGGGAAGGAGCACGTGAAGGCCGTCCTCGTTTCCGAAAGGCCGGTCACGGCGGGCGAGGTGGCCGCGCACTGCAGGGGGATGCTCGCGGATTACAAGATTCCTCTCGCCATAGAATTCAGGGATGCTCTCCCCAGAAGCCCGGCAGGCAAGGTTTTAAAGGAGCAGCTAAAGTAGCTTTAAAGGGTGAAGCATATGAATGATGTTTCCGAAAGGGTGAGGAAGGTGCTCGAAGCGAGCCTCCCGCAAGGGGCGATCACCGAAAATATAGACGACGATTTTCCGCTTATAGAGCTGGGGGTGGGTATAGATTCGGTCGCGAGGCTCGAGCTGTTGGTCGCGCTCGAGCAGGAGTTCCGCGTAAGGCTCGACGAGGGAGAGATCACACCCGAGTTTTTCGAATCCCTGGGCGAGATGTCGCGGCACATAAGCGGAAAGCTCGGGGACGATAACTCCTAGCTATCAGGGGTCAGTTCGTAAGGCCCTTGTCCTTTAGATACTTCTCGAACGAGTTTATGAATTCCTTTCGGACGCGCTCGCTGGCCTTTCCTATGGGCTCTATCACGGTCTTTTCGTAGAACTCGAACGCTGTGGCTTCGAGCTTCGTATCGCCCGTCGTCCGCGCCAGCCTGAGAACCGCAATCGAATTATAGAATATCGCCCTGAAAAGCGCGCGCCTCGCGTCGTTGAACTTGAATTCCTCGAGCATCTTCTGGGCCTCGATAAGTGCGTAGAAACCGACCCCGCAGAAAAGAGTAAGGAGCTTCTTGGCCTCGTCCGGCGACATCCCTTCGATGAGATAAACGAGCGGGGCCTCGACGATCGATTCGAGCTCCTTTTCCTTGCTGATGATGTTCGCGAGCTCTTTGACCTTGTCGTCGTCGGCGTTGTTGAGAAGAGTCTTTAAGTGCGCCCTGCACGTACTCAAGAGCGAAGCTGTCCCTTATCTCCTCGGGGCTGAGCCCTTCGGACTTGAGCGCCTTTATGTGCGCCAGCTTTTCGATAGTTTTTTCGGGAAACAGCAGGACGGTTTTCGACGAGCCGCCCGACGTGACTCTCTTTCTTCTGGGCTTGGGGATGAGCCCGAGCCTTGAACAAACTTTTATCGTCTTTTCAGGGTCACTTCCGAGGTCTATCTTTCTTTTTCTTGCTTCCTTGATTATGTCGTCTATAGATACGTCAGCCATGACAAGATATTACGCAGGTTCGAGAGTCTTTGTCAATCTATATTTGTCCCGTATTGAGGGGGCGATTCGGCGTTTCAGATAATCGAATCGCGCGAGATGAACGGCCTGTGAACGGTGCCGTGAGCACGCCTCGCCGGGCTGTATCCACCCTCGGCATCCGGCGCAGAACGCGGATTGATTTTAAATCCCGGATGGTTTATTAATTTCATATGGCCCAGAGCACGCTAGTCGTCTACGAACCCGTCGATATGACGGACAAGGCTTATTACTGGAAAGAGTACGCTGAGTTCTACGAAAAGTACTGGGGGGGGCCGACCTCGCCATTCGGTGTATGGTTCGGCAACGAATACGAATCCTTTGTTCAGGCCATAGCCAAGCATCTCGGCGTAGACAAGGACGAGCTGGAGCATTGTTTTTTCACCAAGGACGACGAGGGCAAGTATTACGTCGCCCCCTTCCGCTCTAAATCGAATCTCTTCTTTTCGGAGAATTTGCATTTCCCGCTCGAATGGTTCATCCTGTTCGGCCCCAAAGACAGGGAAACCCTTTACACGCACTGGGGATTCAATGCGCTTTATTACAATGCGCGGATAGGCGCGGCCATAGAACGGCTGGACGATGCCGCCGAGGTGATAACGAAATCTATCGAAGGCGGCGCTGCCGATATGGGAAAGGGTACGGGTTCGATATGAAGACGCTGCTCGCGAGTCTCCGCGATCTTAGAAGCTGGCTTTCAGGATACGACTCCAAGGGATTCATCGTCCTTAACTACGGCGACCTCTGCGCCGTGATAAACCCGTATTCGCTCGAAAGGGAGCATTCGGTCGAAGAGGCGTGGGCGTTTATAGGTCTGCTGAAGGAAGGCAAGTTCGATGAGGCCGCTTCATCGCTGAAAGCCTACATGCAGAAGTGGGACGATATAAGAACTACCGCCTCCGCCTCGGCGGGCGGCGGCCCGGACGACTCGACTTTGCAGTGAGTCTGCCCTGCAGCACTCGACTTTTGAGGGCTGTCCTCCCGTATCGATACGCGTCTCGCACTAAATATACGGGATGTAACCTGCTCTTTTTAACGTTCTTTATCGACCCGGGTGCACCTCAGGTTCCTCGGTAAACAAGGCGCAGACGTCGGGCTTTACGACCTTGCCCATCTGGTTTCGCGGGAGCTCTTTCACCGTGAGATAGCGCGTCGGGACTTTATACGGCGCGAGCCTCTCCCCGCCATTCCTTAAGGGAATCGCCGGATAATTCGTCCTCGCCCGGGTACGAGCCGCGGAGACCCCTCGCCCCACTCTTCGTCGGGGACTCCCACGACGGCGCAGTCGGCGATGGGGATGCTCCCTCAGCACCTCTTCGATTTCGAGCGCCGATATTTTGTAGCCGCCGCTCTTGATAATATCTACGGACTTCCACCCGAGTATCCTGTAAACGCCTTCCGCGTCCCCTCTCGGCGGCGTCGCCCGTTCCTGAACCATCCGCCTTCCATGAAAGACTCAGAGGTCTCGGACGGCCTTTGCCAGTATTCGAGAAAGACATTAGGGCCTTTTACTATAATCTCTCCCTCGCCACCTGAGAGGATTTCTCCATCTTCGTCGATGAGTGCGACCTCGACTCCTGGCAGGGGCCCCGACCTTGCCCGGCACTCTTCTCGGCGAGCGGGTTCGAGAGCGCCATGCCTATCTCTGTCATGCCGTACCTTTCGAGGAGAACGTGGCCGGTTATCTCCTCCCATTTGTGAAGCGTCCCGACCGGAAGGGCGGCGGAGCCCGAGACCATGAGCCTCATCCTTCGCGCGGCTTCGGACATTTTCTTTCTTTCGCCGGGAGGCGCTTCGTCCCACGCGCGGATGAGCCTCGTATATATCGTCGGCACGGCCATGAACACCGTATAGTCGTTCTTTATGAATTTCTCCCACACCGCCCCGGCGTCGAACTTCACGAGAAGCTCGCACTTCGCCCCGGACCAGAGCGCGCAGAGGAGGATGTTCAATATCCCGTGGAGATGATGAAGCGGGAGCGGGTTGAGTATGAAATCTTCCTTCGTCCATCCCCACGCGCCGACAAGCGAGGTAATCTGATGCCGTATATTTGCGTGCGTCGTAACGACTCCCTTGGGCCTGCTCGTCGTGCCGCTCGTGTATATGATCATCGCACGGCGGCTTTCTCCAAGCTCCGGAAGGGGCGCCGCCTCGCCTTCGATAACATTCCCGGAAAGGAAGAATCTCGCACCCTGAGCCGCGGACATCCTTTCGAGCCTGCCGGCGAATTCCTCGCCCGCGATTACGAACCCGGCCCCGCTGTCCTTAATCACGTATTCGAGCTCGGGGTCCGGATGAGAGACGCAGAGCGGGACGGCTATGCCGCCGGCCCTCCATATGCCGAGGAGAATCGCTGGATAATCGAACCCCGGCCTCACGATAAAGGCGACTCGTTTTTCGCCGAGGTCGTTTACGCCCCCGGCTTCGAGAAGGCGCGACGCTACCGCTGCCGAAGCCGAGAGCAGCCTGCCGTACGTATACTCGCCTGCCTCGTCTACGATCGCTATCCGTTCTTCATTCTGCGCGAGATTTTCTATAAGCGCGATTCCGCTCAATGAAGATTCTCCTTCAGGTGCATTGCTCTCCCAGGCTAATTATAATTTCCGGGGGATATTTGGTAAAATTAAGAGTCGTATCAAGGGGCGGGGAAAAATTCACATGGAAAACAATAGAAGAGGAAAAGTGCTTGAAATAACGGAGCTCGGAGACCCCGTCCTCTGGGCGCGGGCGCGGGAGGTCGAAGACGTTTCCGTCCCTGCTGTACAGACCCTGATAGACGACCTCATCGAAACGGCGTATCACGCAAACGGCGTCGGCATCGCCGCGCCTCAGGTCGGAAATACGGAGAGGGTATTTATAATATCGTCTCATCCCAACGTGAGGTATCCCGACGCGCCGGAGCTCGAGCCGACGGCGATAATAAATCCCGAGATCATCTCGAAATCGGAAGAGACGGTCAAGGGATGGGAAGGGTGCCTCAGCATCCCGGGGATAAGGGGACTCGTTCCGCGCGCGAAGACCGTCCGAGCCAGGTATACGACGAGGGACGGAAAAACCGAGGAGAAGGAATTTACGGACTTTGTCGCCAGGGTGTTCCAACACGAGCTCGATCACCTGGACGGCGTGCTTTTCCTCGACCGCGTCGAATCGACCCGGGACATCGTCACGGAAAAGGAATACGCAAAGCTACTGGAATTAGTGGAAGGCGAGGATCAATGAAATACATTAACGCATTCATTCTGATTGTGCTGTGCTCGTTCGCTGGCGCTTCCCTTCACGCTCAGGAAAAAGGAGAGAGGGTATTCCAGACCTCCACCCTGAGTGCGCTCATGGAAGGGGTATACGAAGGTAACACGACATTCGGCGAGCTAAAGAAAGAGGGCGATTTCGGGCTCGGCACGCTGAACGGCCTCGACGGCGAGATGGTCGGATTCGGAGGAAGTTCTACCAGATTACGTCCGACGGCAAGGCCCACGAAATACCGGACGCCGCCGTCACGCCTTTTGCCGTCGTCACTTTTTTCGAGGCCGACAAGACGGTATCGATCGACGGGCCGCTCGAATGTAAGGATCTCGAAAGATACATATTGTCTCTCCTGCCTTCGGACAATATCTTCTACGCGATAAAGATCGACGGCAGGTTCGAATCGATGAAAACAAGGAGCGTCCCGAAGCAGTCGGAGCCGTTTCCACCCCTGGCCGAGGTTGTGAAAAAGGAGTCCGTTTTCGAGCTCGGGAGTGTCGAAGGTACGATCGCGGGCTACTGGTTTCCCGAATACCTGTCGGGGGTAAACGCGGCCGGGTTTCATTTCCATTTTCTGACGGCTGATGAGAAAACAGGCGGCCATGTCCTCGACTGCAAGGCAGGGAAAGTCCGGATCGGCATAGATTACAACGACGACCTTCAGATATCGCTCCCTAAGACGGAGAATTTCCTGGACGCGGATATCTCTGACGCGTCGAAGCATTAACAATTCACAAGCTATAAGCGAGGTGGAGAATGAGAATGGATAACAAATCCGTAAAATCTGGCAAATGCCTCAGGAAAGCCTCAGGCGCGGCGCTTAAGGCCTTCGCACTCGTGCTTCTGTTTTCGCTCGGCTACGTCGGCGAGCCGGAAGCCGCCGAGATGCCCGCGGGCAAGTGGGTCGATCTCACGCACGACTTTTCGTCAGAGACCATATACTGGCCGACGGGCGAAGGGTTCAAGCTCGAAACGGTATTTGAAGGAATGACCGAAAAGGGTTATTTCTACGAAGCGAAAAAATACCGCGCCGAAGAGCACGGCGGCACGCACATCGACGCCCCGGTACATTTCGCCGAGGGCATGAAGACGGTGGACGAGATACCGCTCGACAGGCTCACGGGGCCGGCTGTAGTAATCGACGTATCGGAGCGTGCAACGAAAGATCCCGACTATCTGGTGAGCGTCGAGGACATCACGGGGTGGGAAAAGGTAAACGGAGCCATTCCCGAAGGCACGATCGTCCTTCTCAATACCGGGTACGGCAGATACTGGCCGGATAGGGCGAAGTACATGGGCACGGGCGAGAAAGGCCCGGAGGCGGTAAAAGACCTTCGCTTTCCCGGGCTCGGGCCTGAGGCGGCGAAATGGCTCGTCGATAACCGGAAGATAAGAGCCGTCGGCATAGATACGGCGAGCATAGATTACGGGCAATCGAAGCTCTTCGAGACGCACCGTATACTATCAAAGAATAACGTGCCGGCTTTCGAGAACGTAGCGAAGCTGGACGAGCTGCCCGCAAAAGGCGCGCTCGTCTTCGCACTGCCCATGAAGATAAAGGACGGGAGCGGCGGCCCGCTCCGCATAATAGCCCTAGTGCCCGAGAGTCAGTGAAAAGGAGATATATCGAGATATGACCAGCCCGAAAAAGACAAGGAAGCAGGCCCTCGACGAGGGCAAACAAAAAGACATATCGGAAGCCGCAAAGGAGTCGGGCCTCATGATACCGGTCTTTATCACCTCGGAGGTCTGGGACAACTGGATAGTCCCGGACGAGGACAGCATGAAGAATGGTGAGGACCAGAAGGTGAGGCTCAAGGGCCTCCTCGACAAGCTGCTCTATTTTATAAGGGTCCACAGGCAGACGAGCAAGTCGAACATCATCTACTTTCCCATTCCTTTCAACAAGGGCGGAGAGGAAAAGACCGTCCAGTTAATGTCGCTCCTCGGCCCGGTCGAAAGCGCGGATAAGAGGCCCTGCCTGACAATCATGACCCCCGAAGAGTACGAAGCCGGGGGGCAGGCGCTCTAGGCTTTCAGCCGCTGTAACCCGCTTGGGCCGTCGCTCTACGGCCTCCCTTCCCGCCGAAAACGGATACGGGAAATAATGTATAATAATTACAAGGCTGGCCGTGATGCAGGAAAGGGAGATATACCTCGATAATAACGCCACAACCAAGCCTCTTCCGGAGGTCAGGGACGAGGTATGCAGGATGCTCGGGGATGAATTCGGAAACCCTTCGAGCGCACACGAGACAGGCGAAAGGGCGAGGGCCCACCTCGCCTCCGCGCGCGACAGGGTCGCCCGCCTCATAGGCTCCCCGCCTTCTAGCGTTACGTTTCTCAGCTCGGGGACTGAATCGAACAACATGGCGTTTTATTCCCGCACCCGGAACAAAGGGAAAAAATGCAGGGTCGTGACCACGACTATCGAACACTCGTCTATACGGAAGATGTGCAGTTACCTCTGCATAAACGGGGTCGAGATAAGGTTCGTAAAGGTCGATAGTAAAGGTATGGTGGATCTCGACTCGCTCGAAAAGAACATCAACGACGACACCACACTCGTTTCCGTCCAGTGGGTCAGCAACGAGACCGGCGTCATACAGCCTATCGAAGAAATCGGCGAAATGTGCCGGAGGCATGGAGTCCCGTTCCATACGGACGCCGCGCAGGCCGTAGGCAAGATAGACATGGCCGTTAAGGACATGCCGATAGACTTTCTTTCGTTCACCGGGCACAAATTTCACGGCCCCCAGGGCGCAGCCGCCATATACTCCCGCGACAGGTTCATGCTGGCGCCGATATTCTTCGGCGGTTTCCAGGAAGAGGGCTTCCGGCCCGGAACTGAAAACCTCCCCGGCATAGCGGGGTTCGGAAAGGCCGCTGAGATAAGAAAGACGAACCTCGAACAGAGCATCGAGTATATGAGGGAGCTCCGGGAC
>JAWKQD010000015.1:0-65830 GCA_041390285.1 Thermodesulfobacteriota bacterium
GAGAGCCTCTCCTGGGACGAAGCGTCCTTTTCCTTCTTGAGCGCCTCGCGCTCGATCTCGAGCTGCATTATGCGCCTCTGGACGTCGTCGATCTCGGCCGGGAGGGAGTCTATCTCCATCTTGAGCTTCGCCGCCGCCTCGTCTATGAGGTCAACAGCCTTGTCCGGGAGGAACCGCGCCGTGATGTAGCGGTTCGAAAGGACGGCGGCCGCGATGATGGCCTCGTCCTTTATCTTTACCCCGTGGTGCACCTCGTACTTTTCCTTGAGCCCGCGGAGGATCGATATCGTCTCCTCTACGGACGGCTCGTCTACGTAGACCTGCTGGAAACGCCTTTCGAGCGCCGCGTCCTTCTCTATATATTTTCTGTACTCGTCGAGCGTCGTGGCCCCGATGCAGTGGAGCTCGCCTCTGGCAAGGGCGGGCTTCAGCATGTTCGAGGCGTCCATCGCCCCCTCCGAGCCGCCCGCGCCGACGACGGTATGTATCTCGTCGATAAAAAGTATTATCTGGCCGGCAGATTCGGTGACTTCTTTAAGTACAGCTTTAAGTCTTTCCTCGAACTGCCCTCTATATTTAGCGCCAGCTATCAGCGCGCCGATGTCGAGCGCAATGAGCTTTTTGTTCTTGAGCCCCTCGGGGACGTCGCCGTTTACTATCCTCTGGGCGAGCCCTTCGACTATCGCCGTCTTTCCGACGCCCGGTTCGCCGATGAGCACAGGGTTGTTCTTCGTCCTCCGGGACAGAACCTGTATTACGCGCCTTATTTCCTCATCCCTCCCGATTACGGGGTCGATCTTCCCCTCGCGCGCGAGCTCCGTGAAGTCGCGGCCGTACTGCTTAAGCGACTGGAGCGTGTCCTCGGGCGACTGGCTCGTGACGTTCTGGCCGCCCCTCACTTCCCTCATGGCGTTCAGCACGCTGTCACGCGTAACGCCGAGCCGCTTGAACTCGTTCTTGAGCTCGCCCGTCGCGTCCGCTACTATCCCCAGAAAGAGGTGCTCCGTGCTCGTGTACTCGTCCCCGAGCGACTTCGCCTCCTTCTCGGCGGTGTTAAACGCCTTACTCAGCTCGCGGCTGAGATATACCTGGTCGTCCTCTCCCTGCACCTTCGGAAGCTTCGAGACCTCTTTCCTCGCGATCTCCCTCAGCGTGTTTACGTTCACGCCGAGCTTGCCGAGAATCTGCGACGGTATGCTTCCCTCGGTCAAAAGAGTTTCGAGCGCGTGCGGAATGTCGATTACCTGGTTGCTGTTTTCACGCGCAAGGGCCTGTGCTTCCGAAATCGCCTCCTGCGCCTTGATTGTTAACTTGTCGAATTTCATAGGTTATTTGATCTCCACAGTTGGATTTATGGCTGTAAATTAAATGCCGTTATCCTAATAATAGTAATCGGTTAGCCGGTTTTCAACCCAGCTTCGGCAAATAAATTCCACCTCGCAGCCAGGCTTTGGGAATTCCATTCACGGGTGCGTCGAATACCGTAATATACGCTTGCCGTTGCGGCGCCTCCCCCGGCCCCTCGGAAGGGCCCGTTTTTTTAACTCAATAACGACGTTTAGAGTGCGAATTACTTGACTTTTTTTTTCGGAAATAATAATATGGTTCTTTGTCTGGTAAGAAACCAAATACACAGGACACAGGAGGCCGAAATGAGTCAATTAATAACTGACGATCTCCCAAAGGCCGGTGACGTAAACGTACTGGATACGTTTGAGTCCATAGGCCTTAGAAGATCGATTAGGTGGTACGAACCGAATAAACCCGTCGAAAGATGGAAAGTACAGGCGATGCTCGAGGCTTCGAGGGTTGCCCCTTCTGCCGGTAACTTCAACGGTCAGAGGGCTATCGTAGTTTACAGGGATGAAGACCCCGAGATTTGGGAGTTCATTTCCGACTGGAGCCAGATCACCACGCAGATGGCTCCGATTCTTATTTTCTGGTGTTACGATCTGTCGGCGTACGATACGCAGGGACAGCAGCTCCACGACCTTATGAGGACTGGCGCTCTCGACAAAGCACACGGCTGGGAATACGAGCGTGTTAACAAGCTCTTCCCGCTGCCTGCGATTCTGCCCGATTTCGTTCTTCACAGACTCGCTTGCATCGACCTCGGTAACGCAATACAGAACTCGATCCTCACGGCTACGTCCCTCGGGCTCGGCTGCTGCCTCAACGGCGCAAGCGGCGGCGCAAGGCGTAACGTAAAGGACAAATTCAATCTTCCCCCGTCATACGTATTCTGCTGGCTGATGACCGTTGGTTATCCGTCCGAGAACCTCGACGGCGGCGGCACCAGGGGACGTCCCCCGTTCGAAACCATGTTCTACAAGGGCAAGGTCGGACAGCCGTTCGAAAGGGATCCGAAGACCGTTGAGCTCCTTAAAGAACTCAAGATGATCCAGCAGCCTGGACCGACACCGGGAAGGCTCGAAGAGATCAACAAGCTCACGATCAGGTTCGGACTCGGCGAAGAAGCCCTCACCGACTGGAAGCTCACCCCTTCGCAGCTTGACGACCCCACAAACGCCGTCGACAAGAAGGTAGAGCCGCTCAGCCCCGAGGAAGTCAAGGCTTCCGCAGCGGGCGCAACAGAAGGCGACTTCAAGCTCGTTCCGACGGTCAAGAGGGAAGTCCTCGACCAGTACAGGAAGGATAAAGGCATCGGCGACGCCGACTAAGGTAAGAAAACCAAGGAGGTTTTACAATGGCAGAAGTCACAGTTCAGATACCGGATCCGATACTGAATATAATCAAGAAAAGGGCCGAGTTGACGAAGACCACTGCGGAGCAGCTCATAGCCACGACGGCTATCCTTTGCTACGCGTCGGCTCACTACGATTCTTCGAAGTGGCTCAAGTTCCAGGACCCGACCAAAGACGAAATGACGGCACCCTGGAAGTAAGCATACTTTGCGGTACTATCGGAAACCCGATAACAATTTAAAAATAAAAACGGCGGGGAGCATCGAAAGGTGCTCTCCGCTTTTTTTTTGTGTATGAGATGACGCCCGTATTCAGATTCGGGTTGATGTGCGGCCGATATTAGCCTTCTCCTGCAGTCTGCGGCTCTCTAATCGAGATTTATAAGTTGTGGTTAGGAGTTTGCTGGGACAAGAAAGATCGGCGGGGCAGGGCGCCCCACCGACCGTTTAGTTTCTATTCTATATTGTTGGAGATAACCTAGATTCCGAGCTCTCTCGCTATGACGACGTGCTGAATCTCGGAAGTCCCCTCGGTTATAGAGGCCAGCTTGGCGTCCCTGTAGTATCTCTCCACCGGGAACTCGACGCCGTACCCGTATCCCCCGAGCACCTGTACTGCCTCCGTCGCGACCCACTGCACGATCTCTGCGGCGTATAGCTTGGCCATCGAAGCCGTCTGTAGCGCTTCCTTGTCGTCGCGGCTGTAGTGCCAGGCCGCTTTGTAAACGAGGAGCCTTGCCGTTTCGATCTTCACGGCCATCTCGGCGAGCTTGAAGCTTATGGCCTGGAACTTCGATATCTGCCTTCCGAACGCCTCGCGCTCCTTCGAATACTGGAGGGCGAACTCGAAAGCGGCCTGCGAAAGCCCTACGGACTTCGCCGCGTGCGTGATCCTCGCGCCCAGCAGCGTGGCCATGGCGCCGTTAAAGCCCCCTTCGCCTACGAGGAGGTTCTCCTCAGGAACTTCGCAGTTCTCGAACACGAGCTCCGCCGTGTCGGCCGAGCGGTGCCCAAGCTTATGTATCTTGTTCTTTTCGGTAAAGCCCGGCGCATCGGCGTCCACGATAAAGAGGCTGATGCCCGTGCCTTTCTTTGTCTTGTCGGTGTAGGCCGCCACGATCACGAAGTCGGCCATCGTTCCGTTGGTTATCCACGTCTTCACGCCGTTTAGCACGTAACGCCCGTCTTTCTTGGCGGCCGTGCAGCGAATGCTTCGTGCGTCGGATCCCGCATCTGGCTCTGTGAGTCCGAGCGCCCCGATCACCTTCCCCTCTACCCCGGGCAGAAGGTACTTCTCTTTCTGCGCATCCGTTCCGAACTTATATACAGGCACGCACGAAAGGCTCGTGTGGGCGTTTACGCACATGGCGATGCCGGCGTTGATCCTGCCCATCTCCTCCGCGAATATACATTCCGTCACCTTGTCGAGCCCGACGCCGCCGTACTCCTCGGGAAACGAGATGCCCAGAAACCCCATCTCGCCCAGCTTTGGGAATATGTGCTTTGGGAATTTTTCGTTCTTCTCCGCCTCTTCAACGAGCGGCGTTATTTCATTTTCACCGAAGTCCCTGATGGTATCCCTGAACATCTGCTGCTCTTCGGTAAATTCAAAATCGATAGGCATGTAACCCTCCTTGACGCTGTAAAATTATCCGTTCCCCAACCCCCCGTTTTTTTTGTGGAATTCATTATAGCATGATTATAAATTTTGTGTAAGGAAACGGCCCCCGACGGGCCAAATTTACCTTGACTTTATTTTTAAATTTTTATTATAGTAGTAGTAGGCGTGAAAACCACACAAGGAGGTATTGATTATGGCTGTCGCAAGAATCACGGAGATAATTGGATCGTCCCAGAAGTCGTGGGAAGACGCAGTGAAGAACGCGCTTGAGAGGGCGAACAAGACCCTCCGAGGCCTTACCGGAATCGAAGTCACCAAAATGAACGCTGCCATAGGCGCCGACGGCAAGGTATCCGAGTACAGGGCTCACGTCAGGATAACCTTCATACTCGAAGGATAAGCTTCGTACGGCGGACCGGTAAAACGGCCGCAATGTTACGTAGAGAACTCCTCGGGGAAGGGCGGGCAACCGCCCTTCCTTATATATATACAAATATGTCGAGGCCTCTTACCCTCCTGGCCCGGCCCCCGGTTGACAAAATACCCCCCGAATTATAATAGTAATTAACTATGCTCAGGGAGGCGTGCAATGGCCGGAAAAGATAACCCCTTCAGCGAATTCGTTAAAATCCTGGAAAACCAGGGGAAAGAAATCGAAAAGATGTTAAAGCCCATACTCGAAAGCCAGAAGAAGGCGCAAGAAATGTCCGAGCCCGCGCTCGAGTATCAGCAAAAACTCTTCATGGAATCCATAGAGCTCCAGAGGGCCCTCATGGAAAACATCATGGACACCACCAAACGTATGCTCCGGATGATGTCCACCGAGCCCGCACGATACAATTTCGGCGGCGCTTTCCCCGGGAGCCAGTTCATGGACTATATGCGGACCATGCAGACCATACAGGACAACTGGATGGACCAGCTAAATCCACCTCTTCGCTCTTCGAAGATTTTATGAGCGGGGAAAAGGCAAGAAATAAGTCGTCCTTGGCACTCCTAATATATGTCTATCGTTCCGCCCGCCCCGGGCACAGGGGCGATCTGCACCGTTCCTTTGCATTTCCACCCTCCGCTACGGCCCGGAACCCGGCCCCCAAAATACAAGCGATTGCGTAATATATATTACCGTCAAAATTGGATATCCATAGTCTACAGCTGGTTACGTCACTAAAATTCTTCGCAGATGCGTACATTTTCTCTTGACAACCTCTCTTAAGTTGTTATATTACTATTAAATCGCAAACAGGAGGTCATGCAAATGGCAACCAAAGCAAAACCTTATGACGTAAAAGACTTCACGGAGCCGGTTAAGGAGTTCACTAAGCTCGTAAAAGAGACTTACCTTAACACGATAGACTTCTCCCACTCGATATCCGAGGAGAACAAGAAGATGTTTCAGAAGCAGCTCGACTACGCGCTCGACGCAGAGAAGGAATACGTCAGCACGGTAAAGGACCTCTTCGATAAGCTCCCGAAGGAAGAAATGCCCTTCGTAAAGATGGATGCAAGGGCGTTCGACGACGGCTGGATTAAGGCGCTCGAGTACAGCAAGCACGTAATCGATTCGCTGAAAACCATGTCGGACAATATGACCGACGGCAGCCACGACATGGCGAAGAAGAACGTCGTGAAGGCATTCTCGATTTTCGATGAAGCCCTGGATTCGTTAAAAATATAAGCTCTGAAGATCAGACATCGGCGGGGTGGCCGGAACGGCCCCCCGCTCACATTCGCCCGGTTTTCAGTCCTTAGCCCATACTCGATAAACTCACATTCCATTCACATACCGGGATTTACAGGTACCCTCATATCCTATAAGGGTTTTGAAGGAGCCTGAAGCTTTGACCCCCGCAAGGTCTCAGGCTTCGGGCGTCACAAAGGGGATTATGAAGAAGTCAAAGGAATATCTTAAGCCTGCTCCTGACATCAGGGCGCTCGAAACGCGCGAGTCCGACGTAGACTACAATGAAGTCGCTCCGTTCGAGGACGAAGACGGGGGCGAGAACCTCCAGTTCGACGACGATACCGGGGCCGAGTTCGATCCCGGAGCGCCGCGCAAGAAGCGTAAGAAAAAAGCGGGGGCTTCGAAGCTCGAAGAGCACCTCCGCCTTCTTCACGTCTACTTCCGTGACCTCGAGCATGAGACGTCTCTCCTCTCCCCGAAAGAGGAGCTCCGTATCGCGGCCAACATCCGTAAGTGCGAGAACAAGGCCGAGGCCATAAAGACGGTTCTCACGGAGCTTTCCGAGGGCAAGCTGCCTAAGAAGCCCCAAAAGGAATATCCCTTCTACGACGGCGGCGACATGCTGGATTATGTCCAGAGGATGAACACACTGTCCAACGCCTATATGAAACGCTCGAGCGAGCTTAAGAACCGCTTCATAAAATCCAACTTAAAACTCGTAATCAGCATCGCCAAGAACTACATGGGAAGGGGCCTCCCGCTCGCCGACCTCATACAGGAAGGCAATCTCGGCCTCATGCGCGCCGTCGAAAAATTCGACTACACTCTCGGTTATAAATTCTCGACCTACGCCAGCTGGTGGATACAGCAGGCCGTGTTCCGCGCCCCGTTCGAAAAGACGAAGACGATCCGTATTCCCGTCTATCTCTACGAATGGGCAGGGAAGGTCAAGGCCGTAACCGCCATGCTTTCAAAAGAGCTCGACAGGGAGCCTACGTGTGAGGAAATAGCCAAGGAGCTCGAAATCGCGCCGTCGGTCGTAAAGCGCATCATCCAGACGGCGTCTGACGTGATGAACAACGTGCAGTCCCTCGACGCCCCGATATCCAACGACGACCAGCGCACCTACATCGAATTCGTCGAGGACTCGAAGATACCGCCCCCCGACACAGCCATACTCAAACGATCGATACAAAACAGAATAGAAGACGTCCTCTCGACGCTCAGCTCCAAGGAAGAAGAGATTATAAGGATGCGTTTCGGTATCGGCATCGAAACCACGTACACTCTGAACGAAATCGGCGACAAATTCGGCGTCACGAGGGAGCGCATCAGGCAGATTGAAAAATCGGCCCTCGACAAGATAGCCGCCTCCTACCTCGGCGACTACCTCCGCGATCTGGTTTAAAACACTGCTTAAACTTTTCCCCGCAATTACGAACGACGGTTCCGAGCGAGCGAGAAATCAACCCTCTAGTCTGTCATTTCCTGCGGAGGCAGGAATCCATTCATTGTTCCACCAGCAATAAATCAAGAGACCTAGTCATTTTGAACGAATGTGAGAAATTCTGTCATTCCCGCAACGATTTCGAGCGAGCGAGGAATCGGACGGACTCGGCCGACTGCACGAAAGTATCTACTGTACAGCTCAAAAGTAACTCAAATCAAAATAGCGGGAATCCAGCACGCCACGCGTGCATGAATCGGACGTCGCGGCAAAGCCGAGACTCCACACTTACTACGGCACAGTCCCGTTCAGCAAATATGGCCCCCACTCGGCGACGTATGCGTCGAGGTCAAAAGGCGGCGTCCAGTCCTGGTCCACGGTAACGTACAGCACCTGGCCTGGATAAATCCTGTTCGGGTTCCGGATCGTTCCGGCGTTATCCTGATAAATCCTCACCCACTGCCTCGGGTCCCTGTAGTAATACCCCGCCAGCAGGTGAAGCTCCTCGGCGCGTTTTACAGTATGGGCGATAACCCTTTTCGGCGGTTCAGGAGGGAACTCGATGGAATAGGCAGGTAGTACCACGAAACCGAATAAAACCAGTATTGGCGTAAAGAGTTTTAGAATCCGCATAGTTTCACCCTGTTTGATTTCAAACCCCTTAGTCCATATTATAATGCATCCCGGACGGCAGGGACATGTAAGGCTGATAAAACCATGCGCGCAATTATTCAACGTGTAAAAGAAGCCAGGGTCGATGTAGACGGCCAAACCGTCGGCCGAATAGGGGAGGGGATGCTCGTCCTCCTCGGGGCCGGGAAGGACGATTCCGATGTAGACGCGGAGTATCTCGCGGAGAAAATATTGACGCTCCGTATATTCGAGGACGGCGAAGGCAAGATGAATCTCTCCGTCACGGATACGGGCGGCTCTCTCCTGGTCGTCTCGCAATTCACGCTCTACGGCGACTGCCGTAAGGGCAGGCGTCCCTCGTTCGACAAAGCCGCCCCGCCCGAGGTCGCCGAGGCCCTCTACGAAGAGTTCGTTTCGAAGCTCCGCGCCCGCGGCGCCAACGTCGAAACGGGCCGCTTCCGCGCGATGATGGACGTCCACCTCGTAAACTGGGGGCCGGTCACTCTTATGCTGGACAGTAAGAAGGAGTTTTAGAACTTTAGATTTGTACTGAGCAGTAGCGCAAACCGTACGCTCCCTTATTCGGCCGCCACAAACCGGACGGCCTTCTCGTAGATCAAGAGCGCAACGCAGCCGCCGACGCTCCCGGGCGAGTGTCTGGTGCCGGGCGGATGTATGACGAAGCTGCCCGCCGGATACGAGCCGTCCTCATCGTACTGGTCGCCTTCGAGGATAAATAGATGCTCGTAACCGACGTGCTCGTGGACAGCCACGCGAGCGCCCGCCTCGTAGCGCAGAAGAACCGCCCTCGCTCCTTCGTCCCCCTCTTTATACAGCCAATGAGCGGTAACGCCCGGACGGAACGGCTCCCAGTCGTCAGTCGTGCGGAGCTTCTTCGCATACTCTACAAGGTCGGCAATTGTAATCGGTTCGGTCAGTGATGGCATGAATCAATCTCCTCCATGGTCTTTAAGCGATTCCCGGAACCAGTTGTCTTCTACCCACCCCAGCAATATCATCAGCCAGGTCGTGAAGACGAACGGCGCGGACAGGGTTTGAACGCCGAAGTCTGCGATAAGGGGTATGAATATAGTGGCCAGTAACGCGCCGAGAATCGAGAGCCTGAGCTTGCCCTGGCAGGTTACGAAGACGGCCACCGCTGCCAGCACTCCGTTGAACCCGTATAGGCCGAGGTTGGCGCTCTCCGGGGCGACGTTGCTGTAATAGTAGGCTACGAAGGTTCCGATAACTGCCCCGAGTAACGCTACGACGCCGTGCCGCCAGTTGCTGAGGAGCACCCCGATCAGAAATAACACTCCCGACCACAATGTCGCGGAGAATATCGCCTGTCCGAGGCTGTACAGCACGGCCACTACCGGGTGAAACGTATGGTATGCGGCCAGATGAAGCTCCGACGGCTGTAGAAAGCTCACATGGGGCTCGATAGCCCAGAGAATCCAGAATATGATCAGGAAAGGGAGCGCGATTATCGGAAACGAGAAAATGCGGAGAAACAGCCGGACAAGTAATACCGCGCTCGCTATGCACAAAATCAGCACGACCCACATTCCGATATTGGTCCATCCGGTATTGAAGAACACGGGGATCGACAACGCGATAAGGCAAGGGTTGAGGGCCGGGAGCCCGGTCGCCAGCACCTCCCGCCGCTCTCCTATCAGTATCCTCCCCAGCGGGCCCAGGATTGCCGCGACCAGCAAATAGGCGGAAGCAATCGGCGACGCTATGAAGACGGCGGCCAGAAAGAACAGTCCCGTAAGCTCGTTGGTTTGAAGGCAAAGCTGCGAGATACCCCGCAGCACGATACGATAGAACGGAAGCTTGCCGTCTTCTAAAGGCGGGAAAATGATGTCAACGGGTTGTTTCACTATCGTACCTGTAAGGCTAGGGAGTTCCGGTCGTCGGCGATACGGTGCTGGAACCCCCGTCAGACCCCGGCAGCCAGAGCTTCCAGAATAGGCTCGGACTTGCACGTCCAGCCGACTATACCGCCCTGTGACGTCAGCATCCTGAGTGTGATTTCCTTAAATTCAGGGAAGTAGCTGTCCGTACCGTCCTCGACCAATATACAGTCGAAGCCGCGGTCGTTTGCGCAGCGCATTGTCGTCTGCACACAGACCTCGGTCGTAACGCCGGTGATAATAAGGTTTGATATTTTACGCGTCGTCAAATAGTCGAGAAACTCCGTCCGGTAGAACGTGTCCTTTCCCGGTTTCGAGATGACGAGCTCTCCATATACCGGAGCAAGCTCATGAATAAAGTCCGAGCCGTCCTCGCCGTCAATCAGTATTCGCCCCATCGGGCCGTGATCCCCGATCTTGATCTTGGGGTTGCCGCGATTGCGCTTGGCCACCGGAAGATCCGACAGGTCCGGCTTGTGACACTCCTTCGTGTGAATAACAGGAAGACCGCATTTGCGGAAACCTTCCTGGAGTTTTTGAATTACCGGAATGCACGGTGCCACGTTTTCAATATGGTTTCCGAGTGATTCGGCAAACCCTCCCGGCAAAATAAAATCCTTCTGCATATCGATGCAAACGAGAGCGACGTGGTCGAAATCGAAATGAAAGGGAAACGGTTTTGCTTCGATCATTGCCATGTTTAGCTGCCTCCGTAGATGGTTTATGAACGGTACAAGTCAATTCTGCCGCATGTCCGCAAGACTAATGTCACTTCAATTTCGTGTCAATTCATTTGTATTTGCTGCTTGTGCTTACAACTTCTCTGCTATGGAAGCTTAATTTGCGGAGGCATGCGTAATGCTGCAGTGCGATGTTGGATTAATGGAAGAAAGAGAGTGTATTATCAACAAGCTGCCTGGGATTATGGCCGTCCGGCAAAAAACCTTTTGGAAATATTACCCGCGCGGGCTATCTTGGTTAATTATTGAGCCTTCTCTATGTCAGCCCTGAACCTATATCAAATATTGGCTTGCATAGACACTCATGAAGGAGAGTAACGATGAAGAAAAATACTATCTGCCTGTGGTATAACCATGACGCGGAAGAGGCCGCGCACTTTTACGCCCAAACCTTTCCCGACAGCAAGGTCGGCGCAGTGCACCGGGCGCCGTCCGACTTTCCGGGCGGTAAAGCGGGTGATGTGCTGGTCGTCCATTTCACTGTATGCGGCGTGCCGTGCATCGGCCTCAACGGCGGGGACGTGTTCAAGCACAGCGAGGCGTTCTCTTTTCAGATCGCTACCGACGACCAGGAGGAAACCGACCGTTACTGGAATGCGATTGTCGGCAACGGCGGCGCGGAAAGCGCATGCGGTTGGTGCAAGGACAAATGGGGTCTGTCGTGGCAGATCACTCCTCGCGTCCTGACAGATGCAATGGCCGAGGGCGGCGACGTGGCGAAGCGCGCGTTCGAAGCGATGATGGATATGCGGAAGATCGACGTCGCCAGGATCGAAGCGGCGGTGCGCGGGTGAGGATCGCGTCTACAAGCCGGTGCGCCTTTTTGTCATTCTTCGAGCCTGGCTTTCTCTGACATCGAGCAAAACTACGAGGCCGGCATCGAGCTCAAGGGCTTCGACTTTGTTCGTCTCTCAATAGAAGTCTTGAACAGCGCGATGACATGCTAACGAGGAATCACGTCACTTCCCGAAAGCCTTGCCGTATGTTTTCATGCATCCTTTCACGTAGCTGTCTACAACGCCTTCATCGGTGGAAAATCCCATTTCCTTAAAATGCTCTTCCCACAGTTTATAGAATAACTCTTTGCATTCTACCTTCGCCTCGTCGGGCTTGTACTCTGTGTCATCGGCCGCTATAGCTTTCCCGCCTTGCTCTCCGAGGATTTCCGCCCTGAGCTCGCTGTCGCTGTCGGCGTAGGAAGGGTAGGCTGGGAAAAATACGAAAGCTCCTAGTAGAGTCATAAAAATTATCTTCATCTATTTCCTCCTCAGTTCTTGGTATCCACATCATAACGCGCTGCTCTGCCCGCTGAACCCCGTTCCCGCATCAAGTCAGATTCCGCATATTTAATGATTTCTGTATGTACAAAGATTATTGAGAAGAATTTACATTTATGATAGCCTGGAACATCGTCTGTAAAAAGGAGAAGCAAGATGGAAATTAAAAAGGGCAAATCGATATTGTTTGCCGGGCTTATCGTTTTTGGCTTCCTGGTTTCGGCTTTGCCGAATAATGTTCATGCGGATGATGGAGAATATGTGTCCGGTTGTTGCCAGTTCTTTGTGGACAAAAAGCCGGGGTGTTTATATCCATCCTCGCCTGATCCATGCGCGAACAATATGAACGGGAAGTTCCTCGAGGGTGAAAAGTGCGACATCGATACTGGCTACTGTTCGGGATATAAGGCAGACGAGCCAGCCTCATCCGAGTGAACATGGCTTCCAAGACTTATTTGTGAACCCGGCACAAACCTCTATCTTTCCAAGTGGGAATTGTTCTGCAGGCACCGGTTGATTTCCCTCCGCCAGACATTATATTACCCCCATGGAAAAGGTGGTCTGCACTCATCCGAGGGCGAAACGCGATTACGACATAGAGGAAAACTACGAGGCCGGCATCGAGCTCAAGGGCTCCGAGGTCAAGTCACTCCGCGCTAACCAGGCGAGCATAAAGGAGAGCTTCGCCATGATAAGGGACGGCGAAGTTTTCCTCATCAACAGCTACATCGCACCTTACGAGCAGGCGAACCTCTTCAATCACGAACCCCGCCGCGATCGGAAGCTCCTCTTGAACAAGCGCGAGATAAACCGCCTAATGGGCAAGACCCTCATCCGCGGCTACACCCTCGTCCCGACCAAGGTCTACTTCAAAAGGGGCAAGGCCAAGGTGGACATAGCCCTCGGCAAGGGTAAGAAAGTCCACGACCGGCGCGACGACATCAAGAAGCGCGAGGCCGACAGGGAGATGGAAAAGGCCTTGAAGCGCCGCTACTGACTTGTGGCGTCCGCTTCGCTCATCGTGTATCCTTTTATTCCTCCGGGCCGTGCCCGGGGTTGAAATCTGCGTAACCGTAATTATTTTATTTAAAGCGACTTACGCTGTATTACTCAAGTTCGTACTGTTCTTTGACATGGGGGCGACATGGCTTCGACGGGGAATGGGATAGTTTGTGCTGCATGCCGAGCTTCTACTAACTCGTAAAACTGGTGGAGCACACACAAGTGCCGAAAATGACTTTGCACTCGCTGCCTAACTGAGCGGCGACAGCTCCTTAATGCGCGCTCGCGGGATTAAGAGGGCTGACGACTAGCGAGCTGGTCCGATGGCGACGCACTGGACACCTGAGGATGAGATTTCATTCGGTGCTGGCGGTGAAAACCCTGTCTATCGGTAACTTCACTGCGAGACTAAACGATAGACTAAGCATGTAGAGGCCTTTCGAGTCTCTTTCTCGGACCCGGGTTCGATTCCCGGCGCCTCCACCACCCGAAGCTCGAAGAGAGAGGGTGGTGTCCCCAGCTTCAGCGAAGGGGGACTGTCATATGATACGGTTGCCAAAAAATGATTTGATAGTGTCGCCCATAGCCTTAGCGAAGTGGGACAATACCCAAAATCAACATGTTCTATGTATATCTGATTCAAAGTGAATCCTACCCCGACCGGCGCTACATAGGATGTACCCAAGATATAAAAGAACGCCTGCAAAGGCATAACGCCGGTAGATCTTCACATACGGCCAAGTATATTCCCTGGAAGCTTGTAACCTATCTTGCCTTCTCCGACAAATGTAAAGCGCAGGAGTTTGAACGCTATTTGAAATCCGGCTCCGGGCAAGCTTTTGCCAACAAGCGTTTCTGGTAAAGCAACTGCAAAATCTCTGCTATTCTCAGCGTGAATTACTCTCCCCCACCTTCCTCATAAAAAACTCCTTCTCCGCTGGGCTCCTCGCAAGCCCCGCAGCTTTCTCGAAATGCCTGGCCGCCTCTTCCGTCCGGCCCGCAATGAGGTGGAACTCTCCCTGCGCCGCCTCGTAAAACGGATAGTCCTTCAGCCTGTCCGAATCCGGTATCTCAACGAGCGCGGCCAGCCCTTCCTCGGGCCCGAGCGCATTCCCCAGCGCGACAGCCCTGTTAAGCGCCACTATCGGCGATGGGGCCAAAACATAAAGTGAATCGTAGAGCTCGAGAATTTTCCTCCAGTCGGTTTCCTCATACGAAGGCGCGGCGCAGTGGAGGGCCGCTATACCGGCCTCGATGTGAAACTCGCTGACGTCATCCCCTGAAGACGACCTCGTCAGAAAGTAAAACCCCCTTCCGATCAAATCCCTGTCCCACTTCGAACGGTCCTGCAACCCGAGCTGTACGAGCCCGCCGTCCTCAGTAGTCCTTCCCGGCAGCCGCGCCGCCTGAAAACAAAAGAGCGCCAGAAGCGCATACGTTCGGGGGCCGGCGCTTTCCGTGTGCTCGCTTAAAAGAAGTGCGAGCCGGATCGCCTCGAAGCAAAGCTCCTCCCTCACGGTCTCCTCGGCCCTCGTGCCATGATACCCCTCGTTGAAGAGGAGATATATCGCCCTGTATACCGCCTCGAGGCGCTCGGGTATGTCCGGCGCGGTCGCTATCTCCACGAAGCTTCCCGACGAGCGAAGCACATTCCTGGCCCGTGAAAGCCTCTTTTCTATCGAATCCTCACCGGCCAATAGCGCATGGGCGATTTCTGCGACGCCGAACCCGCAAAGGGTCTTCAGTATCAGCGTCATCTGCGCCTCGGTCGAAAGGGAAGGGTGGCAGCACGAAAACATCATCCGGAGCTGGTCGTCACGTATCTCATTAGCGAATGCCGCCCTTTCATCCGAGCCCGGGTCTTTGGCTGCAAGCTCGCGCTCGGCCTCCGGAGCGATGTGGCGGAACCGACCGTCACGCCTTACGATGTCTATTGCCCTGTTCCGCGCGACACGCATCAGCCACGCTGGCGGGTTCTCCGGCACGCCGTAAACGGGCCACGTTTCGAGCGCCCGCAGGAGCGTGTCCTGGACGACGTCCTCGGCCATCCGCAGGTTGCCCACGCCGAATACCCTCGTCAGGTACGAGACCATCTTTCCGGCCTCACGCCGGAAAAGATGGTCCACAAGTCCTGATACGTCGCTCTTCTCGGTTGTCACAATGGCGCAATCCCTACATCTGCATGAACGGGCGAATCTCGACGGAACCGTCGCTTTCGAGGATCGGGCATCCCTTCGCGAACTCGGCCGCCTGCTCGATGCTCTCTGCGCTCACGACCATGTAGCCCTGTATGAAGTCCTTGACCTCTACATACGGCCCGTCCGTGATAGTCTTCGATTTTCCTTTGACGACCTTTCCGTTCTCGCTGAGCCTTTCGCCCGTGAGCTTCAGATTGCCGTTCTTTTCTATCCCGTCCTTCCACTCCATCCACTTCTTGAACGTCTGCTGCATCTGCTCGGGCGACATCGACTTCCACGCCTCGGGATTACTCCTGAAAAGATACATAAAGTCGGCCATTTTCTTCTCCTGTAATACTCTGATTTGATTTTAACGTCTGTTCACGCGGCAAGGCCTTTGCCGGTCTTCGCCTTCACGACGGGTATCTGCGCGCCGGCGGGCTGCTTCGTCGCGACGTTGATCCTGTTCCAGAAATTTATGAGCGCGATGTTCACTACAAGCGCACCGAGCTCGTTATCCTCGTAATAATTGGCTGCCTCACTCCAGACATCATCCGGAACGGCGTCTCCCCTGTCGTTAATCCTCGTGGCCGCTTCGGTAAGCGCCAGCGCGGCGCGCTCCTCGTCCGTAAAGTGCGGCGACTCGCGCCATGCAGCCACGCCGAATATCCTCTCGTCGGGCTCGCCCGCGCGCTTCATCTCGCGGGAATGCATGTCCACGCAAAAACCGCATCCGTTTATCTGGCTCGCACGGAGATAAACGAGATTGAGCGTCTTCATTGGCACTCCTGCCTTTTTTGCCGCCTCCCCAAGTGCGAAAAGCGCCTGCATCGCGTCCGGCACTACGACCGCCGGGTTCTGCATACGTGGTGTTATATATGACATATGGCTTCTCCTCTCAATTCTAATGGATTTTAGAGGCTGTTTCCGGCCTCTATAGATAATGACGAGCGAAAAAGCCCAATCGGGACATGATAATTTTCCGGAAAATAAAAAGTCCGGCCCCGCATGAGCACGAGGCCGGATTTGGAATATATTTTAAGACTGTTTTAATGCCTTGCTGGATTACAGCGTCTTCACGAACTCGACCAGCTGATCGAGCGCTGTTCCCCATCCGTCGTGAAATCCCATTTCCTCGTGCTGCTTTCTGCCCGCTTCCGTCGGGTGGAGGGCAATTGCGGTGTACTTCGTCCCGCTCCCGTGCGGCTCTAATAAAAGAATAGCCGTCATGAATGTATCGATGCAGTGGCCCACCTTGTCCACCGGGCGATATCCCCCTTCGAGCGCGTCCGTCCACACGAGCTTCTCGTTCTCGACGATCTCCAGAAAGCATCCCGTGTTCGGATAATCCTCACCCTCGGGCGAGCGCATTACCGTATAAAAAAGCCCTCCGGGGCGGAGGTCTATCTTGCAGTCCACCGTCTGCCACGGCGCGGGCGTAAACCACTTCACCACGTATTCCGGTGTCGTCCACGCCTTCCAGACGAGCTCCCTCGGCACGTCTATGACGCGCTCCAGCATGAGGTCCAGCTTCGGATCGATATTATATTTGGTGCTTGCCATCATTCTTTCTCCTTGAGTTCATATAAGAAATTGTCGAGTTGATCGAGGCGCTTTTCCCAGAGCGCCCTTTGTCTTTCAATCCACGTTCCCGCCTCTTCGAGAGGTCCCCGAACGATCCTGTACGTCCTCACGCGTCCCTTCTTCTCCGAGCTTACGAGCCCGCATTCCTCCAGGACGCCCAGGTGCTGCGTGAACGAGGGCAGGGCCATGTCGAACGGTCTCGCAAGCTCGCTCACCGCAGCCGGCCCGCTCCCGAGCCTAGCCAGAACCGCCCTCCGCGTCGGATCCGACAGCGCGTGAAACACCCTGTCGAGATGCATATTATTGTTAGGCATACGCCTAAGTATTCACGGTGCCGACCATTATGTCAATTTTTATTCTCTACTTTGTTTGATATGCCTCAGAGGAAAAAGTTTCATTACGGCATGGGCTTTCGGAGAACACTAATATAATTCCCACCCCCTGCTTGCAGGGGGAGGGTAAGGGTGGGGGTTCCCTTATAGTCCGGTAAACTAATGTCGAAACGAACCCGGAGGAGAAGCGACCATGGAAAAGAGAAGACTCGGAAAAACGGACTTGTATACGGCTCCGGTAGTTCTCGGCGGAAACGTGTTCGGCTGGACGATAGACGAGAAGCAGTCGTTCGCCGTCCTCGACGAATTCGCCGGGCTCGGCTTCAACGCCGTAGACACGGCGGACGTTTATTCCAGATGGGTGCGCGGCAACGAAGGCGGCGAATCCGAAACCATCATCGGCAAGTGGATGAAGGAGCGCGGCAACCGCGACGACGTCCTCCTCATCTCCAAGGTCGGCTTCGACATGGGCGAGGGAAAGAACATCAGCAAGGATTACATCCTGAGGGAAGTGGAGACATCCCTCAAGCGTCTTCAGACGGATCGCATCGACCTCTACTTCACCCATCTCGATGACGAAGTAACCCCGGTAGAGGAAACGCTATCGGCCCACGAGGAGCTCATAAAAGCCGGGAAGGTGAGATGGATCGGGGCATCTAATCTCTCCCCGAGAGGCTTAAAGGGACTCGCTCGCGGCGAGTGCGGAAAAACGGCCTCCGGAGATACGAAGTCTTCCAGCCCGAGTACAACCTCTACGACAGGCAGGGGCTTCGAAGAGGGCGTCGGCCCCATTTGTAAAGAGCACGGCCTCGGGGTCATAGTATATTTCGCGCTGGCGAGGGGCTTTCACGGGCAATACAGGTCCGAAGACGACCTCGGCAAGAGCGTCCGCGGCAGGGGAGTAAAAGATTACCTCGACGAGCGCGGTATACGCATTCTTAAGGCCCTGGACGAAACCGCTGAAAAGCACGGCGTCTCGCAGGCCGCCGTTTCCCTCGCATGGCTCATGGCGAAGCCGCCTGTAACAGCGCCGATCGCCAGCACGACCAAGCGCGAGCATCTGGATTCCTTCGCCGAGGCGGCGGAGCTCAGGCTAGGCGCCGACGACATATCACGCCTCGACGAAGCATCGGCATATTAATCCGCCATTAAGCCGCTTGAAAAACCGCAGTCCATGCTGCATTCTTTATAGCTTGCCGTGATGCAGAAAATTACTAGCAATCCGCATCTTTACGCGGCGGGCATACTCAAATAACGTATGGATAACGCGATCGTAGTCGAAGGGCTCCGAAAGTCTTATGGAAAGCTGAGCGTCCTCGAAGGGATAGATTTCTCGGTCAGGCGGGGATCCGTCTTCGGCCTCCTCGGCCCGAACGGCGCGGGGAAAACAACTACGGTCCGCATACTCAGCACCCTGCTCAAGCCCGACGGCGGCCGCATTACCGTAAACGGTCATGACGTCGTCAAGGACGCGCACAAGGTCAGGGCGAGCATCGGCCTCACCGGGCAGTACGCGGCAGTGGACGAATATCTCACCGGCGAGGAGAACCTCCTCATGATGGGCCGCCTCTACAGGCTGAGCGCCGCCGATACGCGGCGCAGGACAGCCGAGCTTCTGGAACAATTCGGCCTCGTCGATGCGGCCGGGCGCCAGCTCAAGACATATTCCGGCGGCATGCGGAGGCGTCTCGACCTCGCAGCGAGCCTCATAGCTTCGCCTTCGGTGATATTCCTCGACGAGCCGACCACGGGCCTCGACCCTCGCAGCAGGCTGATAATGTGGGACATAATAAAGGAGCTCGCCGCCGGCGACACGACGATACTCCTAACGACGCAGTACATGGAAGAGGCCGACAGGCTCGCCGAAGACATCGTAGTCATCGACAAAGGCACGGTCATATCTCAGGGCACGCCGGACGAGCTCAAGGCCCGTGTGGGCTCCGAGCGTATAGAGCTCGTCATAGCCGAGGGCTCCGACTTCACCGCCGCCCAAAGGGCTATATGCGCCGATGGTGACTACGTCGATCCGAAGAAGCGTACTATAAGCGTCGCGACAAAAGGCGGCGTCACCGAGCTGAAAAATATACTCGACAGGCTCTCCCGTGACGGGGTAGAAGTCGAAACGCTCTCGCTCCACCGCCCGACGCTCGACGACGTGTTTTTAACACTCACCGGCCACGCGGCGACGTCCGCCGAAGCGAACGGCAATTCCGGCAAAGGCGAAGCGCCGGTTGCCGAAGATACGAAAGAAAAGGAGAGGATAAAATCATGACGCCCATGCCGCAGAAGGTCGAGCCCGCCCGCCATTCAGAGCTCTACTGGATGCTGAGCGATTCGTGGGTGCTCACGAGGCGGAGCATAAAGCACATCACGCGTAACCTCGACCAGCTCCTCTCGCTGATAATCATGCCGGTAATGTTCCTGCTTCTTTTCCGCTACGTCTTCGGCGGGGCGATAGACACAGGCGGGACGACGTACGTTAATTTCCTCGTCGCCGGTATCCTCGTCCAGACGCTCGCGTTCGGCTCCAGCAACACGACGGTGAACCTCGTCCTCGACCTAAGGCGCGGCATCATCGACAGGTTCCGCTCGCTCCCCATGTACAGCTCGTCGCTCCTTACGGGGCACGTCCTTGCCGACCTCTTCCGGAACACTATCTCGGGCCTCATCATGGTTGCGGCCGGCTTCGCGGTAGGGTTCCGTCCGACCGCCGACGTCGGCGAATGGCTCAAGGTGCTCGGGCTCCTTCTCCTCTTCACGTTCGCGATATCGTGGTTCTGCGCCATTCTGGGCCTCTTGGTAAAGAGCCCTCGGAGGCCGCACAGTGGATGAGCTTCATATTCATAATGCCGCTCACGTTCGCCCGAGCGCGTTCGTCCCGACGGACGGCATGCCGACTGCCCTCCAAGATATTCGCCGAGAATCAGCCGTTCACGGTAGTCATACAGGCCATGCGGGCATGGCTCGTCGGAACCCCAATAGGCAACGACGGCTGGCTGTCCGTCGTCTGGTGCATCGGCATCACAGCCGTGTGCATGCCTATAGCTGCTTGGCTCTTCAGGCGTCAGGCCCGCTTCCCGCTCTTTAATCTTTTACTCCCGAATTCTTGCAGGCTCGTCCCGAGGCAGGGAGGGCTCCGCATAAATATTTTCTAATTATTCTTCGCCCAACGCTTGACTGGCCATCTTTTCCCTGAACAATTATCCTATTCGGTTTGTTAGCTCTGATGAAGGTACTTGCCACGTTTAAACATATATTTCAGCCAATCATTATCGTATCGAAGACCGACGTAAACACAGCACGCCCGCTTCCCAGCGGTTGATTGCGGCGGGCCGGAAACAATGCCCGGCACAAGATTCGACCCATTTAATCCACTCGTTCACAAAAGCAACGGAGAGCGATGCTTAAACCCAAGCTGTTTACGACACTCGAAACTTATAACAAGAAATCTTTCATGGACGACCTCTTCGCCGGCCTTACGGTCGGCGTCGTCGCCCTTCCTCTCGCCATGGCTTTTGCCATAGCTAGCGGCGTCCCGCCCGAGCGCGGCCTCTTCACGGCCATCATCGCAGGGTTCCTCATATCTTTTCTAGGGGGAAGCCGCGTCCAGATAGGCGGGCCGACCGGGGCCTTCGTCGTCATTGTTGCCGGAATCATGGCCGAGCACGGCTACGACGGCCTCGTCTACTGCACCATAATGGCCGGATTCTTCCTTATAGCCCTCGGCTTCAGCAAGATGGGCGGCCTCATCAAGTTCATTCCATTCCCCGTCATAACGGGCTTCACGTCCGGTATCGCCGTCGTCATTTTCTCGACGCAAATAAAAGACCTCCTCGGCCTCCAGATGCCGAACCCGCCGGCGGAATTCATCCCGAAATGGACCGAGTATGTAAAGAACCTCGGCACTTTCACGCCCGCGGCCGCGGGGCTCGGCATAGGGACGATACTGGTCATCGCCGTCACGCGGAGGTTCGTCCCGCGCCTCCCTGCGATGCTCATCGGCATGGCCGCCGCCACGCTTGCCACCGTTCTTTTAGGGCTCGACGTCGAGACGATAGGCAGCCGCTTCGGCGACCTCCCGCGTATCCTCCCCGCGCCCGAGCTCCCGGCGTTCGATATAGAGAAGATGAAGAGCCTCATAGCGCCGGCATTCACGGTCGGCCTCCTGGCGGCGATAGAATCGCTCCTCTCGGCGACGGTCGCAGACGGCATGATAGGAGGGCGGCACCGCTCGAACATGGAGCTCGTGGCACAGGGCGCTGCCAACATCGGCTCGGCCGTATTCGGCGGCATCCCGGCAACTGGCGCAATAGCCCGTACTGTGACGAACATAAAGAGCGGCGCGAAGACCCCCGTCGCGGGCATTATTCACGCCATATCCCTCGCGCTTATTCTCCTTCTCTTCGCCCCGTACGCCAAGATGATCCCCCTCGCGGCGCTGGCGGGGATACTGGTAGTCGTCAGCTACAACATGAGCGAGATCGAAAACTTCCTGGGGCTTCTCAAGGCCCCCAAGAGCGACGTCATGGTTCTCCTTACGACGTTCGTTCTCACGGTGTTCGTCGATCTCACGGTCGCCGTCCAGGTCGGCATAGTCCTCGCGGCGCTCCTCTTCATAAAGAGAATGGCCGAGGTGACGAACGTCGGCGTCGTGACGCGTGAGCTCCAGGGCAACGGCGAGGACGACACCGGCGACCCGAACGCCATAGCGAAACGCGAGGTGCCGCACGGCGTCGAAGTCTTCGAGATACAGGGGCCGTTCTTCTTCGGCGCAGCCGACAGGTTCAAGGAATCGGTCGGTCTCATAGAAAAGCCCGTCCCGGTCATAATACTCCGGCTTCGTAACGTTCCAGCGATCGACGCGACCGGGCTCTACACGCTTAAGGACTTCGTCCACAGATGCAGGCGCGACCATACCACCCTCATCCTCTCCGGCGTTCACACACAGCCTCTCTTCGCCATAGAGCGCTCGGGCCTCTGGAACTTGATAGGGAAGGAAAACATATTCGGGAACATCGACGACGCCCTCGACCGCGCGAGGGAAATACTCGGCCTGCCGAAGGCCGCCCACCCGTTGCCATTCGTCCCCGTCGTCGAAAGAGAGACGGAGAAAAAGCCGGAATAATCTCGTCCCCGACCCCTCCCGGCTATTAACCGCTGCCCCATACTCGTATATAGTATTGTGCTTAAAACGAAAGGGCGAGGTGAAACGCATGAGATCAGGAGGAAGGGACTGGGACGAGTTAAGGCCCGTAACAATAACACGAGGCGTAATGAAGTACGCTGAAGGCTCGGCGCTGATTGAGACCGGCGAAACGAAGGTCCTCTGCACGGCGACGATCGAAAGCAGGGTTCCACCGTTTTTGAGAGACACAGGGAAGGGCTGGGTGACTGCTGAATACTCGATGCTCCCCCGCTCGACGAAGGACAGGATTACGCGCGACAGCGTCAAGGGCAGGATAGGCGGCCGCTCGCACGAGATACAGCGCATCATAGGCCGCGCACTCCGCTCGGTCATTAACCTCGACAAGCTCGGCGAAATGTCTATAACCATCGACTGCGATGTCCTACAGGCCGACGGCGGAACGCGAACCGCGGCCATCACCGGCGCGTTCGTGGCCCTTTCGGACGCGGCGATTCACCTCGTAAACACAGGAGTACTGGCCGACACCCCCATAGAGGATTACATAGCGGCCGTGAGCGTCGGTATAGTCGAAGGCAAGACGGCGCTCGACCTCGACTACGAAGAAGACTCCACCGCCGAGGTGGATATGAACGTCGCCATGACCGGAGCGGGCCTCCTGGTAGAGGTGCAGGGAACGGCCGAGGGCAAACCCTTCAGCAAAAGACGGCTCTCACAGCTCGTCACACTCGCCGAAAAGGGAATAACCGAGCTCATTCAGAAGCAAAAAGAAGCACTAACCGAATAACCACTAACTGGAAATAGCCGATGATCGACGAAATAGTTCTGGCCACAGGCAACAAGGGGAAGGTAAAGGAATTCGAAGGGCTCCTCCACGGCATAGCGGTGAGGATAATCGGGCTCGGCGACCTCGAATCGCCGCCCGAGGTCGTCGAGGACGGCGAGACCTTCTTGGATAACGCACTCAAGAAGGCGCGCACTATCGCGAAGTACTCCGGGAAGCCCGCGCTAGCCGACGATTCCGGGCTCGCTGTGGACGCGCTCGGCGGAAGGCCCGGCGTGTATTCCGCCCGGTACTCTGGTGATGACGCGACCGACGAGAAGAATATAGACAAGCTCCTCGGCGAGCTCGGCGATGCGGAGCACCGGAGCGCAAGGTTCGTATGCTTCCTGGCCCTCGTCACCCCAGACGGCAAGGAGACTGTGGTCAGCGGAAAGTGCGAGGGAGTGATTCTCACCGAGCCGAGGGGCAGCGGCGGGTTCGGATACGACCCTGTCTTTTACCTTCCCGAATACGGGAAGACGATGGCCGAGATTCCGGCCGATCTCAAGAACCGGATCAGCCACAGGGCGCGCGCGGCGGAAAAGCTCGTCCGCATCCTGAAGGGTGAATAACCCGGCGAGGAGTCCCGTCCGACCGGCCCCGGCTAGCCCGGCTTCCTCCCGGTGAATACGGCTATCGGGAATGTAAACATAAGCCTTCCGTTCTCACGGCGCGCGTTTATGCCCAGCGCGTCTACGCCTATGTCGCCTTCCAATATCGCTATCACCTTGGCCCTGTTCGCGGGCTCGTGAGAGGACGCGTCGAGCAGATGCTCCACGTCTGCGTCGAGGCCGTACGCCCCGTACTTAACATCCTCCAAGCCCGATTCCTCGAACAGCCGGCTGAATTCCGGCCCCGTGAGTGCGTGGGCGTGTGAATCGTCCCTCAGCTGCTCCATACGGTCGTATTCCGCGGAAGCCTCCTCGGCGACGCAGACGTCGGCCACGAGCACCCTTCCGCCCGGCTTGCACACGCGCACCATCTCGCCGAACACGGCCTCGGGGTCGAGGAAGTGATGGAAGCTGTAGCGCGTGATCACGCGCGAATACCCGGCGTCCGGAAACGGCAGCGGGTTTGCGTTCCCGATAACCCAGTCCACGTTCGTAAGCCCCTTTCCCTTCGCGAGCTCGCGGGCCTTTTCGATCATGGCCTCTGTTATGTCGAGGCCGGTCACGTGCGCGGCGCTCTCTGCGAACTCGCATGCCACGAGCCCCGGCCCGCATGCAACGTCTAGCACATTATCATCCGAGTCGACACCGGACATCTCCACGAGCATGTCCATCGCGTTCATGTGTATGTCGAGCCTGGCGAACGGCGCCGCCTGCTTTGAGAACTGGTCTACAATCCTTTCGAGGTGCCCCCTTTCTGCATCACTCATCTCAATCGCCTCCGGAATAAAGGTATAAGCGGAATAGGCTACACTCCGAGACTGCCGTGTAAACAATTAATGTCCCCGCCCCCGATTGCGGGCAGTCCGGAAACCCTCGAATTCCCTCCGCATTCCGACTGTTTTTGTCCCGGGAAATTTTTAGGGGTGAGGGTCTTGCAACAGCTCCGGCTTTCGAATATATTAGTAAAGACCGACACGGTCCCACCATTAATTTTCAAAAATTGTTCTCTGAGGTCATAGATATTTGAAGACTAAATTCATATTCGTAACGGGTGGTGTTATGTCCTCTTTGGGAAAGGGGCTCGCCGCCGCATCTATCGGTGCGCTCCTCGAAAGCAGGGGGCTCGAGGTCACGCTCCAGAAGCTTGATCCCTACATCAACGTCGATCCCGGCACAATGAATCCCTTCCAGCACGGCGAGGTGTTCGTCACGGACGACGGCGCCGAAACCGACCTCGACCTCGGCCACTACCAGCGCTTCACCAACGCCAGGCTCTCGCAGAAGAACAATTTCACGACCGGGAAGGTCTACCACTCCGTCATAATGAAGGAGCGGGAAGGGAAGTACCTCGGAAAGACGGTGCAGGTAATCCCGCACATCACGGACGAAATCAAATCCCGCGTGCTCGACGTGGCGGGCGATAACGACGTCGTAATCGTCGAAGTCGGCGGCACGGTGGGCGACATCGAAAGCCTCCCGTTTTTGGAGGCCGTAAGGCAGCTCCGTACGGAGCTCGGCCGCGAGAACACACTTTTCATACACCTCACGTACGTCCCATATCTCGCGGCGGCGGGCGAGCTCAAATCGAAGCCCACCCAGCACAGCGTAAAGGACATGCTGCAAATCGGTATCCAGCCCGACATTCTTCTCTGCCGGACGGACAGGTTCCTCCCGAAGGAGATAAAGGAGAAGATCGCGCTCTACGGCAACATCCGCATGGACGCCGTAATCACGGCGAAAGACGTCGAAACCATTTACGAAGTCCCGCTTATTTTCCACCAGGAAAAGCTCGACCAGATAATCACCGATTACCTTAAAATGTGGACCCGTAAGCCCGACATCTCCGCCTGGGAAGACATCGCCTACAGGTTCTCGCATCCGAAGACGGACGTCACTATAGGCGTCGTCGGGAAGTACGTTAGCCTCAAGGATTCCTACAAGAGCCTCCACGAGGCCCTTTCGCACGGCGGCATGGCGAACGACTCACGCGTGGAGATCAGGTACGTAGACTCCGAGGACATCGAATCCCAGGGCGTCGATTCGCTGCTCTCGGGCGTTCACGGCGTCCTCGTCCCCGGCGGCTTCGGCAAGAGGGGCTTCGAGGGGAAGATAGAGGCCGTAAGATTCGCCCGCGAAAACAAGGTCCCGTTTTTCGGCATATGCCTCGGCATGCAGATGGCGGTGGTCGAATACGCACGTAACGTCTGCGGCATTTTGGGCGCCGGCACCCGCGAATTCGGCGACGACGTTCAGGACCCGCTAATAGACCTCATGGCGGAACAGAGGGATGTGAACGACATGGGCGGGACGATGAGGCTCGGGGCCTATCCCTGCATACTGAAAAAAGACACGCTCGCTTTTTCGGCCTACGAGACCGACGAGATATCCGAAAGGCACCGCCACAGGTACGAGGTCAACAATGCCTACAGGGCGGCGCTCGAGGAAAACGGACTCATACTTAGCGGGCTTTCCCCGGACGAGAAGCTCTGTCGAAATGGTAGAGCTCTCGAACCATCCCTGGTTCCTCGGATGCCAGTTCCACCCCGAATTCAAATCCACGCCGCGCGACCCGCACCCGCTCTTCAGGGATTTCGTCAAGGTCGCCATGGAATACAAATCCTCGCGTAACGCAGCCTAAGGTATATGGGCCGCTCCACCAGCGCCTGCTTACAAAACTGATCTTCCCGGATAGTCCCACATACAAAAATTACGGTATGGTGACCGATACGCATGCTATCTTTATATAGAGTTGTTTTCTATTAAAAGTGAACTATGCGAGGTCCCAACCAATGAAAGAAAAACTGCTGAAAAATAAAACCGTTCCGATTATATGTCTTCTGCTCTCCGTTGGGTTTTACACGAAGCCTGCATTGTCCGACGTTCCGCCGGATCAGAAGCCCGAGGTCGAATTCCTGATAGAGACAGTACGCACCACAAACTGCACATTCGACAGGAACGGAAAGAAGTACGCCGGCAAAAAGGCCGCAAGCCACCTCGAGCGAAAATACAACTACTACAAGGACGAGATAACCTCGACCGAGACGTTCATAGAATACTCTGCGACAAAGAGCATGCTGTCCGGCGCCGATTACTACATCATTTGCCCGGGCGAGCCGCCGGTTAGGTCCCAGGACTGGCTCCTGGAGAGGCTTTCTGAATACAGGCAAAAGAATAAAACCGAATAAAAACCCTGTATTTCCGCCAGTTTCGCGAAATTTTTTGTAAATCTCACCCGCTCAATTAGAATAGTTACCCCATGATTTTAGAGAAGCTGCCAAAGGCAGGCGAAGTCGTACTGTTCAGAAAACGTCAGGAGCCGTCGCTCGGAATATTTTCACACCTCGAAGGAAACAAGGTCGCCATCTTTTCCGAAGAAGGGGCGCGAAGTGACGGTGGACCCGGACAAAATCGCGTTCGTGAGCTCCGTTCCCATCACGGGAGATCTCACCCAGTCCGAGAAAAACTTGCGTTAAGAGACGTCCGCCGGAGACTCGACGAAGCCCGCGAGCACATAGACCTCATAACGGTGTGGGAGTGCTTTGAGGGCGAGACCCGCGAAGTTCCGTATAAGGAGCTTGCTGAGTTCTATTACGCGGGCGAAGAGGCCGGAGGCTTCGAGGCGCTCGCGTTCTTCTGGTCGGTGGACAAGAACGACGTCTACTTCAGACGCGGTGCGGCGGGCTACGAGCCCAGGACCCGCGACGAAGCGGACGAGATAATACACAAAAAAGAAGTCGAGCAGAAAAAGAAGGAAGAGAGAGAAATGGCCGTCAGGTGGGCGAAGGGGATCATCTCGGGCCGTGCGGAAGACCCGGGCGATTTCACTCCCGCCGCATATATAGAGCTTCTTCGCGGCTATGTCATACACCTGGACAAATTCAGCCGCGCCCCCGAGGCGAAATCCTTCCTCTCCGAAATCGGCATACGCGACCCCGAGGGCACGATAGAATTCCTCATCAAGGCCGGGGGCTGGGGCGAGGACGAGGACCCGATGATAAAGAGGTTCTATGTCCGCGAAGATTTCCCCGCCAAGGTCCTGGCCGAGACCGAAAGGATCATGTCGGAGCCTGTCCCCAAAGAAGGCTACCGCGACCTCACGCACCTCGACATCTTCTCGATAGACGACGAGAACACCGAAGACATAGACGACGCCCTTTCCATAGAGGAAACGCCCGGCGGCGGAATGATCGTGGGTATTCATATAGCCAACGTCGCGGGCCTCGTGCAAAATGGGACGACGCCGACGAAGAGGCGTCCAAAAGGGGCGAAACGATTTACCTCCCCGAAAAACGCATACACATGTTCCCCCGGATTTTATAAGGGAAAGGCTCTCGCTGGTCGAGGGCACAGAGCGCCTCTCGCTCTCGCTCATGGTAAACGTAGATCAGGACCTGAACGTTAAGGGAACCGAATTCGTAGCGTCCGTAATCAGTGTCAGGCGCAACATGACCTATAAAGAAGGGACGGAATACTTCCTGAACGACCCTGTGGGGATGAGGATGAGGGAGTTTGCGCTCAGGCTCAGAAATTCACGCCTCGAAGCCGGTGCGCTGATCGTCCAGCTTCCGCAGCTGAAGGTGAGGACAGGGGAGGGCGGGGCTATCTCCATCGAGAAGAACCCCATGAACTCCGAGGCCCACGTCGTCGTCGCGGAGATGATGATCCTCATGAACAGAACTGCGGGGAAATTCCTCAAGGACAGGCGCATCCCGGCGATCTACAGATCCCAGCCCGAGTCCGTTTCCGAGGACGCTCGCGTGCTCGACAATACGAACCCACTATATCCGCTCCAGATCGTGAAGTTTCTAAGGGCCCCCCGCATCGGGCTTGGCCCCGACGTCCACAAGTCGCTCGGCATCGACGTCTACACCCAGGTCACCTCTCCCATTCGCCGTTATGCCGACCTCGTCATGCAGCGCCAGATCGTAACCGAGCTTATGGATGGCGAGCCTATGTACACCGAAGACGAGCTCGAAAACCTCTATCCGATGATAGAGGTCGGAATACGCGACAAAAAGACCATAGAGAGGAACCGCGAGAGGTACTGGCTCTACAAGCACCTGAAGTCGCTGGAGGGTACTGCCATAAACGGCATCATCAGCTCGACGTCCGGAAGGAGGATAGGGGCCTATCTGCCGGACTACCTTTTCGAGACGACTGTAAGCAACGGGCCGGATACCCAGGTCACAGAGGGTGACCATGTGCGTCTATTCGTGACGAGAGTCGACCCCTTGAGACGAATTCTGACTCTAACCTTGACCTAATCGGTCAATCCGTTCGGATCATGCGATATTACAGCACGGCCTGAAGTCTTGTTTCGCACCCACAAATACTTAAAGTAGCACATGATGTATTAAATATCATTGTAATAATAGCACGATGGGTGCTATTATCTAAAGTGCTGTCTAAAGCTAAGACCGCTAGCTTGAACTCTATTCCGGACTGTTTTTAAGGGCTTCAAGTATTTCCTCAAGTGTTGTGAACTTGAGTCTTGGCCTCCCTGCAGCCTTTCCGCGCTCTATTTCGAGCGTGTCCAGCTTGAGCCAATCCTCGTATGTAATGAAGTCTGGCTGGGCTTCCCTGATAAATGCTTCGAGGCTCTCCCTGTCCGGGCTCTCCGGCTTATGGAGCTTCCCCGAAACGATATCCTCGACTATGCATTCGACTGTCTCACCCGAATCCTGCTTGTTTGTGCCTATAACGCCCGACGGCCCGCGCTTGATCCATCCCGTTGCATAGAGCCCGTCTACGTGCTCGCCTGTCCCGGGGTCGGTCACACGTCCCTTTTCGTTGTGAATCACGCCCCACTTCTCGTGGAACGGCACCTCCGGGAGCGGCACTCCCAGATATCCTATCGAGCGGAAGACGATCCCGGCCTCGAGATCCTCGTACTCGTCCGTCGCGCGTGAGCGTATATCTCCCTTCTCGTCCCTGTAGAGCTCGTTCTTTACGAGCCTGACGCCCTTGACCCTGCCGTTCTCGTCGCCCAGTATCTCCACCGGGGAGACGAGGAACCTTATATGAAGCTGCCTCTCTTTAACGTGCCCGGCCGGGTCGCAGTACGACTTCAGTATCTCAATCTTGTTTATGCTCGACTGGTCCTTCGACGTTTCGAGCTCGGCCTTCGTCTCGTCGTCGAGCTCTACCTCGTGGGGGAGCGTCACGGCGTGGGCGCCGATCATCTTCCCCAGCTCTCTTACCTCGGGGTTGGTGAAGGCGGCCTGCATCGGGCCCCTCCTGCCCAGGAGATAAACCTCCCTGATCTCGCTTTTCTCCAGCGCGTCGAGGGCGTAATCCGCAATGTCCGTTTCCCTGAGCTCGGCGTCTGTGCGGCATAGAATGCGCGCTACGTCAATCGCGACGTTCCCGACGCCCACGACGATGGCCCTCTTTACGGAGAGGTCGAAATCGAGGTCTCTGTAATCCGGGTGCCCGTTGTACCAGGCTACGAACTCGGTCGCAGTGTGGCTTCCCTTGAGGTCCTCGCCCGGTATGCCGAGCTTTCTGTCAGTCTGCGCGCCGGTCGCGAAAATGATAACGTGGTAAAAGCGCTTCAGATCCGAAAGGTGAATGTGCTTTCCGAACTCGACGTTACCGTAGAATCTTACCTTCGGGTTCGCCGCTATCTTGTCGTAAATCTTCGTTACGGATTTTATCTTCTGATGGTCCGGCGCGACGCCCGATCTTACCAATCCATGAGGCGTCGGCAGCCTGTCGAATATGTCTATCTCGAAGTCGTGCTCCGTTCTTTTCAGCAAATGCTCGGCCGCGTAGAAACCGGCCGGTCCCGAGCCGATAATGGCGACTCTTATAATATCGTTCATCTTCACTGCTCCATTGGGCTAAATAGTTTTCTTCCTGTAGGTCCGCATAAAAAGAGCTTCAGTCTGGAAATGGAAATTCCCGCGGGGCCACGGGATTCTGAAAATTTCTTTGACTAGTTATGCATAGTTCTTTTTACCGAGTATTATAATTTAATGGAATAAATATACCAAAAATCCGGGCGGAGGGGTTAATGTCGGCCATGCCGCAGCCGCCGCGGTTATTTATACCATAACGAGCCCGGTTTTCCGGGCGTGATGCGAGCCCGAAGATGGCCATTCGCGGCCGTCCCCTTCGGAAGCGCATTCGAGAAAGCAGGCAAAGAGAAGCATTCCGGGAATCCCGGAACCAGTTCGTTACCGGTACAGAAATAATGCATGCCAAAAACCGGCCAGGCACATCCGCTAAGAAAACCATAGACAGGGCGGATTTCCATCTAAAAATCGTTCAGGAGATAAGCGACCTCGTCAACACATCGACGGGGCTCAACATCATCCTTAAAAAGGTCGTCAACAAGATCGCGGTCTCGCTCAAGTTGGATGTAGTCTCGGTCTATCTCTGGGACTCCGAACGAAAGGTGCTCACGTTAAGGTCCACCAAGGGTCTCAACATCGACCCTCTCCGGAATCCCATAACACTGAGCCCCGAAGAAGGGCTCACCGGCCTCGTCTTCGAAACTTCGCGGCCTATAACGGTGATGCCGGCATCCGAGCACTCGCGCTACAGGTACTTCCCCGAAATAGGCGAGGAAGAATACGAGAGCTACATAGGCGTTCCGATACTGCTCCAGAACCGCTGCATAGGCGTCCTCGTCGGCCAGACGAAGGAAAAGCGCCTCATCAACCCGGCCGAGGAAACCCTGTTCCAGATAATCGCTTCGAGGCTCGCCGGGCTTCTCGAAGTCGCCGACAGGCTCGAGAGGCTCAAGACCCCCTCGATAGTAAAGCACGAGACGAGGACGTACCAGGGTAAGGGCGTCTCGAACGGCGTCGCCATAGGCACTGTGTTCATCTTCCGCGGCCTTTTCCAGCAGGTAAACACAGAGAAGCTCACGCCATCCTCACCCAAGGTCGAAAAGAAGCGGCTCGAGAAGGCGTTTCAGGACGTTGAGCTCGACCTCAAGAGCCTTATAGAAACGCTCGACTCGAAGTCTGTGCTATCGAGCGAAGAGATAGACATCTTCCGCGCCCATCTGCTTATACTCCGGGGCTCCACGCTCCGTAAGGCCGTCATGGGCAAGCTCGAAGCCGGCGACATGGCGGCGGAGCTCGCCGTAATCGAGGGGATAGAGGCCATAGCCCAGCAGTTCGAATCGATGAGCGACAAGTACCTTCGTGAAAAGGCGCAGGACTTCCGCGACATCGGCGAAAGGCTCCTCCACGAGCTCATAAAACACAGCACGGGAAGCAAAGCCGCCGCGGAACCGAAAGACGGCTCGATTCTCGTCGCCTACGAAATCGGCCCTTCGTTCATATCGATGCTCCTCAAGAACAAAGTCTCGGGCATCATAATAGAAAAGGGCGGCGAAACCTCGCACGCCATCATAATCGCGAAATCCTCGGCATCCCGCCGTTGTCGGCGTGGACAATATCAGCAGGCTCCTCCGCTCTGGCGAAAAGCTATAGTGGACGGCAAGACGGGATTCATATTCTCGAACCCGGACGAAAGCCTCATCGCGGAATATCAGAACACGTACTCACGCCTTATTAAGGTAAAGGAAGAGATAGAGCAGGCGGCAATGGAAATATCCGACGGCTCCGGCCTCGGTATAAGGATATCGGTCAACATCGGCTTCCCGATAGACGTTCAGCTTGCAAAACAATACGGAATACGCGACGTCGGCCTTTTCAGGACGGAGTTCGCCTTCAGCCAGTACGCCAAGTGGCCGGGCGTCCGCCAGCAGGCGCGCATCTACAAGAACATCGCCGACAGCTTCGAGGGCTATGTCACGATCCGCACACTCGACATAGGGGCAGACAAGCTGCTCCCTTATTTCGAGTTCCCGAGGGAGGACAACCCTCTCCTCGGCCTCCGGGCCATACGGTTCTCGATGGAATACCTCGAGCTCTTCAAGGACCAGCTCCGGGCGATTCTCCTGGCCTCGAAAAGGGCAGCAGGTTCAGGAATTCTCCTCCCGATGATAACGAACCTCTGGGAGGTCGAAACTGCCGCGCGACATAATCGACGACCTGGTGAAGGAAATAGGCGTCCCTGAGTCCGAAGTACCGCCCCTCGGGATAATGATGGAAGTCCCGGCGATCCTGTACCAGCTCGACGACTACAAGAATATCATCGACTTCGTCTCCATAGGCACGAACGACCTCATACAATACATCCTCGCCGTGGACAGGAACTCGAACGTAGTCGGGCACCTCTACTCGGGCTTTCATCCGGCCGTCCTCCGGGTGCTCGACGACATATACTACAAGACGAGGCTCTCCGGGATGGACGTCTCCGTTTGCGGCGAGCTCGCGGGTACGCCGTCTGGGGCGCTAGGCCTCATGGCCCTCGGGTTCAAGCAGCTGAGCGTATCGCCGCCCAATCTCCCCTACGTAAGATTCCTCAGCGGCAAGGTTGACAGGCTGCTCCTCAGCTCTGTAAGGAGAGACATCCTCAACCTCAAGAAAAACAGCGAGATCGAGCGCTATCTCATAGAAACGCTGGAGTCTATCCACCCGGCGCTCATAGAGATCGAGTAGCCTATTCGCCGCCCTCACTTCCAATTTCCCGGCACTGGTGTAACTTTTACTCCCTGTCCATGAAGCCCCGCAAGATACATATAATACTTTTTCTGCTGACGGTTCTGACGACGTTCCTCACGGGGTACGGCACGTGGGGGAATTACCTCAGCGCCGCGCTCTTCTCCGGGGGGCTGCTTTTCATACTCGGCTCCCACGAAATGGGGCACTATTTTTACGGCAAAAAATACGGCATAGACATCACACCGCCTTATTTCATCCCGGCGCCGCCGTATATATCTCCCATAGGCACATTCGGCGCATTCATAAAATAAAGTCGCCGATATACTCCAAAAAGGCTCTCTTCGATATAGGCATCGCGGGCCCCTCGCGGGTATAGTCGCGACTATACCCATAACGATAATCGGAATATCCCTCTCGACATTTGTAGATTCCGGGACGTTTAACGGAAACGGCGGCTATATGCTCGGTACGCCGCTCATATTCGGTTTCATATCAGAGATATTCCTCGGCTCTCCGCCCGAGGGGCAGACAATACTCCTTCACCCCCTGGCATTCGCCGGGTGGGTAGGGCTGTTCGTGACGGCGCTCAATCTGATTCCGAGCGGGCAGCTCGACGGCGGCCATATCGTATACGCCCTGTTTTCGAAGGGATTCCACAAAGTGGTCTCGGTGCTCATGATCGTCGTGCTATTCGTGTTCGGCGTAGGAACCGAGCCGCTCCTCTTCCTGGTGGAGAAATACGGCGGCCCGGCGCTCGCGCCCTACCTTGCAAACGTGCCCGTCTTCGGCGGCTGGCCGGGGTGGGTCTTGTGGGCGGCGCTCCTTACCCTCATGGGGCCGAAGCACCCCCCGACGTACTACGAAGACGGCGGACTCGGGTCCGGAAGAATGGCCCTCGGTGTGCTGTCGCTTCTCATATTCATCGGGAGCATTTCCCCGGTTCCGATCGCGCTGGCATATTAAGGGATAGCTCGGAGCAAGGCTCCAGGTGACACGTCCGGGGCCTCTTTTACAGGGCTCTATATAGCCCTTCGTCGAAATTTTACAGAATATTGAAAATCTCCGGAGTTAGGGTAAGTTTACTTGTCCGCGACCGCCGTCCGTTCCGGATTGTGCTCCATTTTTTAGCTTTACACAACTTGGACAATAAAAAGGAAACCAGCTAACAGGAGGATTTACAGTGGCACAAAAAGATACCTTAACCATAACCGATAACCGGACTGGTAAATCGTACGAGATACCGATCGAGCACGATACCATTCGGGCAGCCGACCTCAAGCAGATAAAGGTCAATCCGGACGATTTCGGGATGATGAGCTACGATCCCGCATTCGGAAACACAGCCGCCTGTATAAGCCGCGTCACCTACATCGACGGCGACAAGGGGGAGCTCATCTACAGGGGCTATCCCATAGAAGTCCTGGCGGAAAAGAGCAATTACCTCGAAGTTGCCTATCTACTCCTGAACGGCGAGCTTCCTACGAAGTCCCAGTATGACCAGTGGGTCCACGACATAACGCATCACACGATAGTTCACGAAAATATAAAGAGGTTTATGGACGGCTTCCGCTACGACGCGCATCCGATGGGAATGCTCCTCGGTACGGTCGGCGCCCTTTCCACCTTCTACCCCGAAGCAAAAGACATATTCAATAAAGAAATAAGGGACATTCAGGTCCACAGGCTCATCGCGAAGATGCCGACAATGGCAGCCTTCGCCTACCGCCACGCCATGGGTATGCCGTACGTTTACCCGGACAACGAACTTTCCTACGCAGGAAACTTCCTCAACATGATGTTCAAGATGACCGAGCTCAAGTACGTGCCGGATCCTGTGATCGAAAAGGCAGTGGACATTCTCTTTATTCTCCACGCCGACCACGAGCAGAACTGCAGCGCGAGCGCAATGCGTAACGTCGGCAGCTCTCTGCCTGATCCGTACTCGGCGACGGCCGCTGCCATCGCGGCGCTCTACGGCCCGCTCCACGGCGGCGCCAACGAGGGCGTTCTCCAGATGCTGAAGGAAATCGGCTCCGTCGAGAGGATCCCCGAGTACATCAAGCGCGCCAAGGCAGGCGAGTTCAGGCTCATGGGCTTCGGGCACCGCGTCTACAAATCCTACGACCCAAGGGCGAAGATAATCAAGGAGGCCGCATACGACGTGTTCGAGGCCAAGGGCAAGAACCCGCTCCTCGACATCGCTCTCGAGCTCGAGCGCATAGCTCTCGAAGACGACTACTTCGTACAGCGTAAGCTCTACCCGAACGTAGACTTCTACTCCGGTCTCATTTATCAGAGCCTCGGTATCCCGGTCGAGATGTTCACGGTCATGTTCGCCATAGCGCGTACGTCCGGATGGCTCGCCCAGTGGATAGAGCTCCTCGAAGACCCCGAGAGAAGGATCGCCCGTCCGAGGCAGATTTATCTCGGCGATAAAGACAAGAAATATGTGCCGATAGAAAAGAGGGGTTAACGCGGCGGGGGCGCAGCCTAGGTGCTGGAAAAATGCTTCCCGATCATGCTGGTGTGATAATAATTGATCATGTGTTCTAGGGAGGCGATAAAGATTCTTATCGCCTCCTTTTTTATTTCATCACTCTTTAAGAACTCTTCCCTTTCACCATCAGACGGCAGTTTCGCGATTATATCTTTCATCGCATCGATGAACGAACCGGCGAGGTCTTTTCTGTCCTGCTTGAGTATTGCTTCGATGAAACCTTCGTCCTGAAGGTCGTATTTTCTGGCTATGATTTCCGCCCTCAGCTCATCCGGAAGAGTAGGGGACCCGAGCCCCGGAATCTCTTCGACGGCGCCTTCAAAAACCTGAACAAGTTCGTCTATGTACGTCATGGGTTGAAATATAACCTGAGATGAAAGGGGGGACAATGCGCGGCGGGCCACGCCCGCAGGAATCCGGCGTAGCGGGAACGATGCTATCTCAACCTATAGCGCGTCCTGCATAATATTACCACTCACTTGAGAATAGTTCAGAATGGGAATGAGGCAATACATCTATTCTGTCATTCCCAACGATTTCGAGCAAGCGAGGAATCGACCCACTTCTGTCATTCCCGAATGCTTGTATCGGGAATCCAGCACGCCACGCGTGCGTGAATCCGAGGTCGCGGCAACTGCCGCGACTCCAAACTTCCGTCATTCTGAACTCGTTTCAGAATCTCGTTCTCAATTAAATTTAAAGCCCCAGCACAGGTTAGCACCTTCAAATCTAATCCCTCCCGCCTTCTCCATCCTCGCCTTCCCCTCGATGCTCCGCATCATTCTGATAGCGTACTTCCTGTTCTCCTTCCAGTCGGGGTAGAAGGACGGCTTCTTGTCCTCGACGAGCAGAGTAAGCTGCTCCATCGCCATATCGAACTTCTTCTGCTTTATGTAATTCGCCGCGAGGTACAGCCGCGCCGACGACAGGTGCGGGTCCACGCTGAGCGAGCGCTTGAGGTATATCTCCGAAATGTGGAGGTCGCCGCCGAGGAGCCCCGGCAGGTAATAGTAGAGCGCGCCGTTCATGGCCAGCCCCTCCGGGTGGTTCGGGTCGAGCTTAAGGATCGTGTCGAGCTCACGCCTTACCTCGGGCAGCATGAAGAGCGAATTGAAGAGCCCCTTCGTGTCCCCGAGCGAGGCAAGGTTCGCGACGTAGAAGAAATGCGCGTCCGGGTTGTCGGGCTCGAGCTTGACTGCCTTCTCTCCCTCCTTCATGCCGTTCTCGAACGCCCGTATGAGCTCGTCCTTCGTGCCTGCCTCAATGTATCCGTATGTAAGCCACGCGCGGGAGAGGAAGAGAATGGCTTCCACGTTATCCGGATCGGCCTCTGAAACTCCTTCCGCGATTTTTATGGATTCCAGGATATTGCCGGGCTTCTTGTCATAATCCGAAAGAAGGCTCCACGCTTCGTCGAGCCCTGGAGGCGAAGTGGTCTCCACGCCTGACGGCGGGGCGGGATCGGGGTCGTCCGCGTACGAATACGTAAAGGGGAGGGCGGCTGAAAGAAGTATCAGCATAACGCCCGTTTTAAAAGCCGTCATACTGAAATAGTGTAGCCCACGGTTTAGTCCAAACCAAAGGTTCCGATGTCTTCTATGACAGCGTGGAGAAGGTTGATCGTGTGCGTGATGTCCGTCTTGTATGCGAGGCAGCTCGGGCTGTGGAGATAGCGGACGGGCACCGAAACCGACGCCGCGCGCGTGCCCTTGCCCGAAACCTGCATGGCCGTTGCGTTGGTGCTCCCGGCCTTTTTGACGGTTATCTGGTAGGGGATGTCGTTCTTCCGCGCCGTATCCATTATAAAATCGCTGAACGGCCTGTGCGCCACGAGGAACCTGTCCGAAAGCCTCACCTCGGGCCCTTTGCCGCAATTTGCGAGCGTCTTATGCTCGGAGACGCCGGGCACATCCATGGCCACCGTCCCTTCCAGCGCAATGGCGAAATCCGGCTCGACCGCGGGCGTTATGATATGCGCGCCCCGGAGGCCCACCTCTTCCTGCACTGTCGCCGTCAGAAAAAGGTCGCACGTCTGAACGGGGTTTTTCCTCATGGCCTCTATCATGACGAAGAGCCCGACCCTGTCGTCGATGGCCTTCGATATGAACGCCTCTTCCGTCTCCTCGAACGGGTAGTAGAACGACGCCACGTCGCCCACGCCGACGAGCTCCTTAACCTTTTCGGCCGAAAGCCCGAGGTCAACGACGCAGTCTTCAATCTCCGGGACTTCCTTGTTGTTCGTGTTACGGCTGATGTGGGGCGGGATCGCTGCCACCGTTCCGACGAGAGGCTTCTTGCCCCAGACGAGAATGCGCTGCCCGTAAAATACCCTGGGGTCCATGCCGCCCAGGGATATGACGCGCAAAAATCCGCGGCTGTCGATGTGGCTAACCATGAAGCCGACCTCGTCCATGTGCGCGTCCACGACGAGCCTTGGCCCGTCGCCCGGTACGTGGGCGATGACGTTGCCCATCGCGTCTTCGGTTATCTCGTCCGTAAATTCCGAAAAGAGTCTCTTGATTATTTCTCTTACGGGGCCTTCGTGGCCGGGAAGGCCGGTGGCCTCGCAGAGTTCTATAAGGAGTTGAGTGTTCATCGGGAAATTGATTATAACCAAAGACGGGCGGATTTCCAGCCCGGCGCTCTCCCCGTGGACAGGGCGGCGCTACAACCTTAACGGAAAATTCACGCCGTATTAACCGCTCATTTACCGGACCCCGGCATTCTCTCCGGAACGTTACGATAACCCATAGGAGGAAAAATAGTGAGGACAAACTTCAGACACAATCTGTTAGCCGGCCTGGCGCTCCTGGCCCTGGCGATCTTTCCGGTGACGGCAAAGGCGGGGCTCGATCTTACGGCCATAGGCACATACGAGACAGGCGTTTTCGACGGCGGGGCGTCGGAGATAGTGTCTTTCGACCCCGAGACGGACAGACTTTTCGTAATCAACGCGACGGACTCGGTCGTAGACGTGCTCGACGTCTCCGACCCAACGAATCCTGCGAAGATATTCACGATCGACGTGACGAACGACATAGGCGCTAACGGCGGAGTAAACAGCGTAGACGTAAAGCACGGCGTCGTGGCGGTAGCTACCGAAAACGCGGACAAAACCCTCCCGGGCTACGTCGTTTTCTATAATACTGCAGGCGCATACCAAACACATGTGGGGGTCGGCGTCCTTCCGGACTCCGTAAGGTTCTCGCCCGACGGCCTGACGCTCGTCGTCGCAGACGAAGGCGAGCCGGTCGAGGATGACGACGGCAACCTCATTGCCAACCCCCCGGGCTCGATAAGCGTTATAAACATCTCGAGCGGCGTTCTTTCGGCAGTCGTCACGACGCTCGGATTCGAGGCTTATGACGGCAGAGAGGTAGAGTTCACGAACAAGGGGCTCAGGCTCCAGCCCGGCGTCCCGATGTCGCTCGAGCTCGAACCCGAATACCCGGCCATATCCCCCGACGGCACGCTCGCATACGTAACCATACAGGAGGCAAACGCCTTCGCCGTGGTCGATCTCGTAAACCCGGCGATAATCGACCTCCTTCCACTCGGGTTCAAAGACCATTCCGCCGGCGCTCCTTCGCTGGAAATGTTCCCGTTCAAAAAATTCCCCAAGCTCGGCAAGGACGCGAACGGCGTAAAGATCAATCTGGGCGGCTTCTCCGGCCTCTGGTACGATGGCCCGGTCAAGAACGGCAGGTTGAGGTTCCTCACTGTCGGCGACAGAGGGCCCAACGGGGCGGACGTCGTGGACGGATCGAGGACGTTCAACCTCCCCGACTACCAGGCAAGGATAGTGACCTTCGAGGTTAACCCCGAAAAGAAAAAGCAGGCTGAAATAATGAAGGGAAAGACGATATATCTTACACGCGAGGACGGCAAGACGCCGATAACCGGGCTTCCGAACATACCCGGCCACGACGAGATACCGGTCGATGCCGCAGGTAACCCCGTCGGTTACGACGCTCTGGGCGCCGACCTCGAAGGCATAGTAAGAGACCCATCCGACGATTCCTTCTGGATGGTCGATGAATACAGGCCCGCGATATATCACTTCTCGTCCAAAGGAAAGCTGATAGTAAGGCTTGTTCCCGAGAATACGCATCTCCTGGGTGATGCGGCACTGAAAGAGGCCGAGTTCGGCCCGGATGCGAATTCCCCCGGCTTTTACGGCGAGGAAACGCTCCCCGAGGTCTACAGCCGGAGGATGTCCAACCGGGGTTTCGAGGGCGTGGCGCTCGACCCCGGAAAGAGGCTCCTCTACGCCTTCATACAGTCCCCGATGGAAAACCCGGACAAGTCGACCAGGAGTTCGCTTCTCCTGAGAATACTGGCGGTAGACGTGAACGAATCGTCTCCGACCTACCTTACCCCGGTCGCCGAGTACGTATACGCGCTCGAAAGGCCGGTGCTCACCCCGAGCGACGTCGACAAGATAGGCGACGCCGTATTCATCGGAGACGACAGGTTCCTCGTCATCGAGAGGGACAGCTCGTTCGAGAGCGACGGAAACAAGTACGTATTCGAAATTGACCTCGCGGGGGCGACCGACATCAGGAACCTCCCGATAGCAGACGAGACGGTTTCGGACACGCTGGAGCAGCAAACGCCCGACACCCTGGCCGATCTCGGCATAAGGCCGGTGTTCAAGAGGAAGGTTCTCAACCTCCCCTCGATCGGATACACGCCGAGCGACAAAGCGGAAGGAATCGCCGCGCTCCCGGACGGAAGAATAGCGGTCATAAACGACAACGACTTCGGCATCGAGGCGGCAGAGGGACTCGAACCCGTTCTCGGGCTGATTTCTCTTGGGACCAACTATGCGCTCGACGCCTCCGACGAGGACGGCGCGGTAAATATAATCAACCATCCGGTGCTCGGAATGTTCCAGCCGGACACGATAACGGCTTACGAATTCGACGGGAAAACATATTACGTCACCGCCAACGAGGGCGACACGAGAGACTTCGAATTCTTCTCCGAAGAGGAAAGGGTGGAAGATCTCATACTCGACCCGTTTGTTTTCCCCGACGCATCCGATCTCCAGCTCGAAGAGAACCTCGGCAGGCTGAAGACGACGAATATCATAGGCGACATAGACGGCGACGGCGAAAACGAGAGGATATTCACATTCGGCGCGAGGTCGTTCTCGATATGGGACTCGTACGGGAACCTCGTGTACGACAGCGGCGACGACTTCGAGAAGGTAACGGCAGAGCTTCTGCCCGCCGACTTTAACAGCGACAACGCCGAAAACGATTCCTTCGATTCGAGGTCGGACGACAAGGGCCCCGAGCCGGAAGCCATAGAAATCGGCAGGATCGGAGACAGGGTTTTCGCCTTCATAGGGCTTGAAAGGATAAGCGGCGTCATGGTGTACGACGTGACCGACCCCTTCGCCCCGTTCTTCGTGAACTACGTCAACAACAGGAACTTCTCGGTCGATGCGACGGACCCTGCCGCAGGTGATCTGGGGCCGGAGTGCATCAAGTTCGTTCCCGCTGAGGACAGCCCGAGCGGCGCCCCGATACTCATAGTCGGCAACGAAGTAAGCGGCACGACGACTATTTACAGCATAGAAGAAACAGACTGAAAATCGGCACCCATTACCATATCTCTTCTCATCCTTTAGCGCCCCCTCCCCCGCAGGAGGGGGCGCTTTTTTATGCGCCTGACAATCGACGTCAGCCTGTTCCGGAAGGCCCGTTATGTATCTTTCGAGATCCGCCTGAGGAGCTCGGCCGCCGAAGGCTTATCCAGCCCCTTGAGACACGACTCGCAGTAGCACCTTTCCGTTCCGCATCGGGGCGGATCGGAGGCTTCGACGCCAAAGCACCAGCACCGGTTCTCGCCGGCCTCTATCTCGCACCTGAAAACCTTTCCGCATCCCGGACACTCAGCCATCGTCACGTCCCATCTATAATCATCCCCCGAATTTTTGTCTCAGATTCCGCGCTGCTTTCACCATATTCCCGAGCGCGGCTTTTGTCTCGGTCTCGCTCCTCGTTTTGAGCCCGCAGTCGGGATTCACCCAGAGGTTTTCTTTCGGTATGTACTCGGATGCCTTTGTGATCAGCTCCTCGATCTGCGCCACGTCGGGGATGAGTGGCGAGTGTATGTCGTAGACCCCGGGGCCTATCTCGTTCGGATATTCGAAGTCTCTGAACGCGTCCAGAAGCTCCATCTGCGAGCGCGACGTCTCTATGGATATAACGTCGGCGTCGAGACGCGATATGCTCTCGATGATGTCGTTAAACTCGGAGTAACACATGTGGGTGTGTATCTGAGTCTCGTCCCTTTCCGCTCCTGAAGCGATGTGGAAGACCTCGACCGCCCACGAGAGATACTCGTCCCAGTCCTCCTTTCTGATCGGGAGACCTTCCCTCAGCGCCGGCTCGTCAATCTGAATAATACTTATGCCCGCTCGCTCCAGGTCGCGCACTTCTTCCCTGAGCGCGAAGGCTATCTGCCGGGCAACCTCGGAGCGGGGAATGTCCTCGCGGTAAAAGCTCCACTGTAGTATCGTGACCGGCCCCGTGAGCATGCCCTTGACGGGCTTGTCGGTCAGCGACGCCGCGTACTTTATTACCTCGACCGTCATGGGCGATGGGCGCGAAACGTCGCCGTAGATTATCGGGGGCTTTACGTACCGGCTCCCGTAGCTCTGCACCCATCCGCCGAGCGTTACGGCAAAGCCTTTCAGCATCTCGCCGAAGAACTCCACCATGTCGTTCCTTTCGAACTCGCCATGTACGAGCACGTCGAGGCCGAGCTCTTCCTGGAGCCCCACGACCTCGCGAATCCGGGCGCGTATGTACTCGCCATACTCGCCCGCCGTCATCTCGCCGCGCCTGAATTTGAGCCGTTGGCTCCTGACTTCGGACGTCTGCGGGAACGAGCCAATGGTAGTCGTCGGGAAGAGCGGCAGGCCGAATGCCTCGCGTTGTTTTTTCTGCCGGACGGCGAAGGGGCTTCTCCCGCCCTCGGCGAATATTTCTCGATCGCCTTTATAACAGCCGGATCGTTTATGAGCGTATTAGCACTCCACTCCTGGAGGAGAGACCTGTTCTTCCTGAGAGCGTCCTCTAATCCCTTGCCCCCGGCCGATGACAGGGTGACGACCTCGCCGAGCTTCTCCTCTGCGAAGGCGAGCATGCTCCTGACGCCGGCCGGTAAGGCCGTCTCGTCCCGGAGCGATATAGGGACGTGGAGGAGCGAGCAGGACGGCGCCACCATTACCCTTCCTCGCCGAGGGCCGAGACGAACCTTTTCACGACGTCAGCCGACCTGGAGAGGTCGTTTACCCATATGCCGCGTCCGTTAACGAGGCCGAGGGATATGTACGCATCCCTCGGGAACGATTTCAGTATCTCCGAATATCCTTCGCCGCGAAGGAGGTCGAAGTGGAATCCGGCCACGGGTAGTCCCGAGGGCGTCCTGAAGGTTATCTCCAAGATATCCGAAATAGAAGGTGAGCATGATCCTCAGCCCAGGGACTTCGCGGGAGAGAGCGCCGTACGCCGCCCGGAAGGCTTCCGGCTTCCGCCGGGCCGAGGTCTGTCACCATCACGGGCTCGTCGATCTGCACCCATTCGGCCCCGGCTGCCGCAAGGTCCTTCAGCACCTCAACGTAGACCGGCAAGAGACCGCCGAGCAGCGACAGCGGCGAGAAGCCGGCGTCGCGGGACTTCCCGAGGAGGAGGAACGAGACCGACCGAGGAGAACCGGGCCTCGTCTTTATCCCAGTGTTCGGCCTTCCTTAACTTCGTTCACAGTCTTTTTCGTCGAGCGTTTGAATGTCTGCCCGGCGTGGAACTCGGGGACGATGTAGTGATAGTTCGTGTCGAACCACTTGGTCATCTCCATCGCCTGCGCGGCTGAACCGTTTTCATCCGCCTCCTTTTCCTGAACGCCCCTGGCCATCCTGAAGTAAAGGTCGAGGCCGACCTCGCCGCCGTCCCATCCGAACCTCTCGGGCACCGCCCTGACCATGGCGGCAGTGTCGAGCACTTGATCGTAAAAGTGAAAGTCGTTGGAGGGTATGAGGTCTATCCCGGCCTCGGCCTGTAGCATCCAGTTCTCCTTTCTTATATCTGCTGCAGTCTTCAGAAGCTTGTCCTTCCCGATGTCTCCCTTCCAGTATGATTCGGTCGCCCGTTTTAGCTCCCTTTGCCTTCCTATCCTCGGAAAGCCGAGGTTGTTAGTAGAAGTCTCTTCATTTCTAATCGTCTCCTTAATATATAATATATGTTATATACTTTTTAGCGTGGCGCTGTCTCTGTGTTCGTGTCATTATCGGATTCCGGGCTGCATGCATTACACGCGCTTCGTGCGAGTTAAATTCCCACCGCCGCTATGTCATAAAAAACGCACTACGTGTCAATCCTCCCATGAAAGCATCCCGCTCCGGTACTCGTGACCCTCGTCTCGAAGAAGTTCTTCTCCTTCCTGAGATCGATGATCTCGCTCATCCACGGGAAGGGGTTCTTCGCATCGTAGACCTTCCCGAGCCTTATCCGTTCGAGCCGTCTGTCGGCTATGTACCTCACGTACTCGCTTACGAGGCCGGAGTTGAGCCCGAGTATTCCCTCGGGGAGGCAGTCGCGCGTGTATGTCATTTCGAGCTCGACCGCTTTCTTGATGTTGTCGACGAGGAGGGTCTTGAACTCGTCCGTCCATATGCCGGGATTCTCGTCGACTATGGTGTTTATAAGGTCGATGCCGAAGGCCAGGTGCACAGACTCATCCCGGAGTATGAACTGGAACTGCTCGCCGAGCCCCGTCATCTTGTTCTGACGAAGGAGCGACAGAATCATCGCGAAACCGGCGTAGAAGAATATGCCCTCCATGATGACGTAGAACCCGACGAGGTCGTGGACGAAGCTCCTTATCCTGTCTTCGGTGTCCGTCGTGAAGACCGGGTCGAGGACGTTCTTCGTGAGCCTCACGACAAAATCGTCCTTTTCCTTATGGTCTCGTTGTTTATATACATGTTGTAGACCTCGTCCGGGTCGAGCCCGAGGGTGTCGCAGCAGTATATGAAGGTGTCGGTGTGTATGGCCTCCTCGAACGCCTGGCGGAGGAGGTACTGCCTGCATTCGGGGTTCGTGATGTGGCGGTAGATCGAGAGGACTATGTTGTTTGCGGTCAGGCTCTCGGCAGTCGAGAAGAAGCCGAGGTTGTAGATTATCATCCGGCGCTCGCCCTCGGAAAGCGCGGACGTATCCCTCCACATCTCGACGTCCTTTGCATGTTCACTTCGTCCGGCACCCAGTTGTTGGCGACGCCGACCTTGTAATACTCCCGCGCCCACTTGTACTTTATGGGGAGTATCTTGTTCCGGGTCGGTGACGGAGCAGTTGATTATGCGCTTGTGGTCTCCGGCGTTCTTCTCCGGCACCTGCCGACCTTGCCGTGGTTTCCGTTCCTCGTTTCGTTGCTCGTTACTGACATGATTCGCATCCCTCCTCGAGATTGCACGCGTTCAGTGTTTCTTCGGCATCGCGGCCCCGGCGGATATATGCCCCCGGCTTCGATGGTGCTTTTCGACTTCGACGCCTGAGCGAACGGAGAGGTAATGGTCGTCTTGAGGCCCGATTTCCAGGCGCCCAGGGTATGTCTCGGATATGCGCTCGCCGAGACCGTATCGACGAATATGTTCACGGACTGGCTCTGGTCTATCCATTTCGACCTGTACGCCGCGGGAGTATCACCCACGACGGCTCGATCTCGAACGCTCCCCTGTACTTATCCTGAGCCCATCGGGGAGGTCCCTATGCCGACGATGCTGCCGTCCGTCTGCTTCAGCTTTTCGAGCATCGACTTGTCCCAGAGGCCGATCTCCCGGAGGTCGTCTATGAGGTATTGGTTCCTATCGTGAACTCGCCGCTCAGGTTCGATTTTACGTAGGGTTCTTGTATATCGGCTCGATGGACGGGTAGCAGCCCGCGATGTTGGCTATAGTCGCCGTGGGCTATAGCGAGGCAGTTCGAGTTCCTCATGCCCGGCACGCGACCTTGCTTTTGAGCCCGGCCCAGTCGAGGCGTGAGTCCATCCGACGGACGTCGGCACGCCGCGCTCTTCTTCGAGCATCTTCATGCGTATCGAGGGGGAAGAGGCCCTCTGCCACTTCGAGCCTTCGTACGACGAATACTTCCCGCGCTCGGCTGCGAGGTCGGACGAGGCCGATATCGCGTGCCACGATACGGTTTCCATGACGAGGTCCGAGAATTTCGGCCTCGTCGCTCGCGAAATCGAGCCTGCCTGATAAAGGGCGTCCTGGAACCCCATGACGCCGAGCCCTCATCAGGCCTGTGCGCAGGTTCGAACGGCGGGTTTCTTCCGGTCGGATAGAAGTTGAGGTCGATCGAGTTGTCGAGTATACGTACTGCCGTCTTGATCGTCTCGGAAAGCGCGGCTTCCGTCGAGCACGCCGTCCCTGATATGAAGCGCGAGACGACCGAGCCGAGGTTACAGACGGCGAACTCGTTACGCGAGGTGTTGAGCGTAATCCGTGCAGAGGTTCGAGCTGTTGACGACGCCTGGTGGTCCTGGGGCGAGCGTATGTTGCATGGGTCCTTGAACGTGAGCCACGGATGCCCCGTTTCGTAGAGCATCGTTATTATCTTCCGCCAGAGCTTGAGAGCCGGGACACGCTTCGAGAGGCGTATCGCTCCCCTCGCGGCCATGCGCTCGTACTCCTCGTACCGTCTTTCGAACGCCTTCCCGTAAAGGCCGTGGAGGTCGGGCGTCTCGTCCGGCGAGAAGAAGGTCCATTCGCCCCTTTCTATGACGCGCTTTACGAAGAGGTCGGGCACCCACGCCGCGATGTTGAGGTCGTGCGTCCGCCGCCTTTCGTCGCCCGTGTTCTTCCTGAGCTCGAGGAAGTCCTCGAAATCGTAGTGCCATACTTCGAGGTATGCGCACGTGGCCCCGCGCCGCTTCCCGCTACGGTTTATGGCCGAGGTGGTCGAGTCGAGTATCTTCAGGAACGGTATCACGCCCTGGCTGTTGACGTTCGTGCTCCGTATCATCGCACCCGTGCCCCTGATAGCCGTCCAGTCTATCCCGATGCCGCCCGACCACTTGGCGAGCTGCGCGACGTCGCCCATGGTCTTGAAGATGTTGTCGAGCTCGTCGGCGCACGTGAGGAGATAACACGAGCTCATCTGCGAATTGACAGTCCCCGAGTGAAACAGGGTAGGGGTCGAGGGGACGTATCTCATCGCCGAGATCGTGCCGTAGAACTCTATTGCTTTCTTTCCCCTGTCCTCTCGTTAAGGGCGAGGCCCATGGCGACACGCATCCAGAAGTACTGCGGCACTTCTAGAATATTCTGATCGTAATCCTTCATGAGGTAGCGGTCGTAGAGCGTCTGGAGGCCGAGGTATTTCAGAAGGCCGTCGCGCCCGGGGGCCAGCGCGTGATATGGCGTCGAGGTCGTAATCCCCAAGCCTCTCGGAATACCGGCCCTCCGCCACTCCCTTGGCGATGCTCTTTTTGAACGTCTCGCGGTAGGCGGCCTCGAACCCGTCCTCATATTCGTACCTGCCTATCACGTCCTTGTAGAGGTCGTTGAGCAGGACCCTCGCCGCGAGGTAGGAATATGTGAGGTCCGTCTCGATTCGCGAGCGGCATACCATGACGACCGCCTGGTTTATGTCCCTCGTCGTTATGCCGTCGTACATGAGGGACTTGACCTCGTCTATGATCTCGTCCACCATCGCGGGCTCTTCCGCGCCGCTGCAGCACGACCGTATAAACCTCTCTATCTCGTGCGCGTTAAACGGCTTCACCGCGCCGCTCCTCTTCCGGACGCTGATGAGCCCCTTGTTTACCCTCTCGATGAGCTCGCGCTTCTTGTCGAGACGCTTCTTTTTGTGGTCCTCACGGTAGAGGATGTAAGCCGTGGCGACCCTGAGATAACCGTGCCCGGCTATCTTCTGCTCGACGAGGTCCTGGATGTTCTCGACGCCGGGAACCCTTTCGCCGAAATGCGCCTCGAGCTCCTCCAGAACGTCGTCCGTCAGGTTACGGATAAGCTTTTCGTCCGACTTGCATAGTGTCGCGACGAAGGCCTTCGATATCGCGGACTCGATGCGCACCCTGTCGAACTCGACGATGCGCCCGTCCCTCTTCTTGATGAGATTGATATTGCCCATAATCCCTCCTTGCTGCGCCTCTGGGTTGGCGCGTTGAATTTCAGGTTCGGAGGCGGCCGGCGATAAATCAGCCGCGGGCAGGGGGCGTCGCGAGAACCCGCCGGATAGAGCAATCCCGGTCGTGGCCTTTATCCGGTTCTGTGTGTGATTGTGGTGCGTAAACGGACACGAGGCTCTCCCTGCAAAATACTCTCACAGGGCTCCCCTCGCATTATGAATTGACTTAGGCGAGACTACTGTGTCCGTTACCATATCGCGAGTAACCGAACACGGGAAGATCTGGCTTATGCAGTGGATAAAGCCCCTGCAATCACAGTTGCGCGACAGCGCGGGATTCCAACCCGCTTCCTCCCTGTGGATTAACTTTTAAGCTATCACAAAGGCATAGCTATATCAAGACGGCGGTAATTTAAAAACAGGATGCGTAGAGGTCGATGTTAATAAAAGGGATGCTTGCGGGCGGGCCTGCCTACAATCCCCAGCCGCCGCTCACGATTATATTCGTCCCGTTAACATACGAGGCCTCGTCTGACAGTAGATACATGACCGCGCCTACGGCGTCCTTGGTCTTGCCAACGTGGCCGGCCGGGATCGTTTTCGTAACGTCTTCGAGATCCTTCAGGGTATCGTTTCCCGAATCGATGAATCCGGGGGAGACGGCGTTTACGGTGATGCCGTCCGGGGCGAGAACTCGGGCGAGCGATCGGGTGAGCATGAGCACCCCGGCCTTCGCTATGTGTAGTAAGGCGATTTCCGTCCTGGAGCCCAGCCTGTCGGCCCCGGCGACGGAGAAGTTCACTATCCTGCCCCATTTACGGGCCTTCATACCCGGCGCCGCCGCACGGCTCATGTAGAAAACGTGGTGGAGGTTGTGGTCGAACATACCTTGCCAGCCCTCGGGGTTTCTTCCAGCAGGCTTACCTTGCGGTAGGGCCCGGCGCAGTTTACAAGGGCGTCTATGTGCGCCCCCATTCGGCCTCGACGTCCCTGACGAGCTTGGCGGCGGCGTCCGGGTCGGAGACGTCGGCCTCGAAGGAGAGCCCCTTCACACCATGCGCCTCTATGGCCGTCACGGTTTCGAACGCCTCGTCCCTGCTCGTCCTGTAGCATATCGCCACGTCCCAGCCCGCGCCGGCAGCGCAACGGCGGCGTCCCTTCCCATCCCTCTCGCCCCGCCTGTAATTAACGCGACCCTCTCGGGCATGGCTTTCCCCTCCGTACCTGGTTTACTCAATTATCATATACGGGATGCGGCCGCTGTAACAAGCGGCTTTCTTATTGGGACTGTCGGGGAACGGGCAAGCGAGTTATTACTCCGCCGTTCTCTTTCCGGGCTTCCTGGCGAAAACGCCGGCCAGGTCGAGCGAGACGAGCCTTAGCGCGGGGATCACGAACACGATCGCGATGGCCGAAAACAGAACGCCGAAGCCGAGCGAGATCGCCATGGGCACGAGGAACTTGGCCTGCGTGGACGTCTCGAATATAATCGGCACTAGCCCGATGAAGGTCGTGAGCGAGGTGAGCATTATGGGCCTGAACCTTCTCTTCGTGCCGAGGATCACGGCGTCCTCGAGGCTATTCCCGTCCTCTTCGTGGTACTGGTTTATCGCGTGGTTGAGGACCAGCCCTCCGTTCACCACGAGCCCGCAGAGGGCTATCATGCCGAACACGCTGACCACGCTGAGCTCGTATCCCAGCAGCACGTGCCCGAACATGGCGGCCGCGGCCGCGAAGGGGATGCTCGTCATTACTATTAGCGACTGCCCGTAGCTCTTGAACACGATTGCGAATATGGCGAATATGGCGAGCACCGATATGACGAACCCGTACGTGAGCTCGCTCATCGCGCGGCGCTGCTCCCTCGTCCTCCCCTCGAACGAAAATGACAGCCCGGGATATTGGGACATGAGCCTCGGCATGACGTTATTCAAAAGCTCGAGCCTCACGTCGTTAATGTTTACGACTTCGGGGATGGTATTGGCCTCGACGTTTATGACCCTGTTGCCGTCCACCCTGTTGATCTCGATGAACGACCTGCCATAAACCAGCTCGGCCGCCTGCCTGAGGGGTATCTCTCCGCCCGCCGGCGTCTGGATGACCAGGTCTTCTAGGTTGGCGAGCGAGCGCCGCTCGTCCTCCGGGAGCCTCACCATTACCTTCGTTTCGTATCTCCCCCGCTGGAATCTCATCGCCTCGGAGCCGTAGAAGGCGTTACGCACCTGCCTGCCGACGTACTCCGGCGTAAGGCCGAGAGAGCGGCCCTGGGGGGTTATGTGGAAGTCGATCTGCGGCTTCCCCTCTGCAATGCCGTCGTCGATGTCCGTCACCCCGGCGTAGGTGCTCATGATACCCGCGAGCTCTTCCGCCGCGAGCTCGAGCGTTTTCGTATCGGGATGGGAGAGCTCGACGACGAGCCCCGAGCCCGAGCCCGGCCCCTCGTTATATTCGAAATAGAGCGATTCGATGCCGGCGACCTCGCCGACTTCTTCCCTCCAGACGCGGAGGAATTCTTCTTCGGTGAAGTCGCGCTCGTTCTGCGAGACGAGGACGAAGTTGACGTCCGCCCAGTTTTCCCCGAGCCTGCCTACGATGTTCATACGCCCCTCGAGCACCTCGTCCTCCCCGCCGAAGCGCTCGGCGGCGCGTACGCCAGCCTGCTCGATGTGATTGGCGATGCGAATTGTTTCCTGGAACGGGGAGCCGTAGGGGAGAAGTATCTCCGCGTCTACCCTTTTCCCGGTGATGACCGGGGTGAAATTGAATTTGACCCTGCCGCTTTCGTAGTAGGCCCACGTGAGGACAAGAAACGACAGCCCTGCCGCGAGCGTGAGGTAGCGCCTGTTCATCGCGCCTTCAAGAAACGGCCCGAACCTGTTGTCTATGAAATCGTCCAGCCAGAGCGCTATCGCCTTTTGTTTCCCCGTGATCCACGCGAGTACGCCCTTGCCGCCTTCGTCGTCTTTAGCGGCGTGCGCGAGGTGCGCCGGAAGGATAAATAGCGCCTCGATAAGAGATACCACGAACACGGCTATGATAACCGCGGGCAGGTTCTCCATGAAACGCCCCGTTTCGCCGGGGACGAAGAGGAGCGGGAGGAAAGCGATGATATGTGTCGTGACGGCGAGTATGACGGGCACGGTCATTTCCTTCGCGCCCTGGACGGCGGCCTCCATCGGGGGCACCCCGCTTCGCAATTTATAGAAAACGTTTTCGCCGACTATTACGGCGTCGTCCACCACTATTCCGAGCGAGACGATGAACGCGAAGAGCGAGATCATGTTTATGCTCGCGCCGAGCGCAGGCAGCAGCAATATAGAGCCGACCATCGTCGTGGCGATCCCGACCGCGACCCAGAACGCGAGCCTCGGCCTCAGGAAAAGCCCCAGCATGAGCAGCACGAGAAGTAGCCCCACGGCCCCGTTCTTGATCAGGAGATCGATCCTGTCCCTGTATTCCTGCGAGCTGTCGTTGAATATGCCGACGTGTATGCCCTCGGGCAGTGTGGTGTTGAGGTCGTCTATATAATTGTAGATCGTATCGGCCAGGTCGAGCGGCTTCTGATCGCCAATGCTGTTTATGCGTATAAATGAAGCCCTGCCGCCGTTCCACGTGTTCTTGACGTTCTGATCGACAAAACCGTCGCGTATGACGGCGATGTCTCTCAATCTGAGCTTCGATCCGTCCTGGTTGCTGACGACTACAATGTCGCCGTATTCGCTCGCGAAGTCGCGCCTCTCGCTCGTCCTGAGAAGGATCTCGCCGCCCTCGGTTTTTATTCCGCCCGCCGGGACGTCGCGCGCGGATTGTCTTACTATGCCCCCAACCTCGTCGAGGGTGAGCCCGAGCGCCCGGAGCGTCAGCTGCGGTATCTCGATGTGTATCTCGGGGTTGCGGACGAACCTTACGTCCACCTGCGTTATGTTCGGGAATTGAATTAAATCGTTCCTGATCTTTTCCGTGAGATCGAAGTGCTCGTTCTCGTCGAGCGGGCCGTATATGACGAGGTCTATAACCCGGCTCAGCTTCTGGTTGAGCCCTATGACAGGCCTTTCGGCGTCCTCGGGGAAAAACGAGATCCTGTCGATGCCGTTCTTTATGTCCTGGAGGGCCCGGTTCGGGTCCTCGCCCTCGACCAGCTCTATCTCGAGCGTGGCGCTCCCCTCGCTGGCGACAGAGACCATCCTCTCTATTACCTCGAGGTTCCGAATCTCTTCTTCTATGGGGATGATAATGCCGTCCTCGACCTCTTCGGGCGAGGCGCCGGGATAGGAGACCGACACGTCCACGATGTCGAGCAGGAACGAGGGGAATATCTCCTGCTTGATGTTGAACGCAACGACTATGCCGCCCACGATGAGCGTGAGCATGATGATGTTGGCCGCGACCGAGTTCCGGGCCATCCATCCGATCATGCCGTCGCGGTCCCGGTTTTCGTTTCTCTTTTCGTCCATTATTCCTTACCGCAGAAAGGCTCCGCGCCCGCCGATGCTATCTTTTCGCCGGCCGGCTCAGTTTCCGCTTCGGTCTTCCTTATCGTTACGTCCATGCCTGGAATAACCGAAGACAGGTGCGAATCGATTAGTCTGTCGCCCTCGCCGAAATCGGCGTGCACATAAACGTCATCCTGATATCTCCAGGCTATTGCTACAGGCCTGATGCGGAGCTTGCTCTCATTGTCCACTACCCATATGGTGTTGTTCTCACGGAGCCCCCGCCTCGGTATCCTGTAGACGCCCGCTATGGTGCCCGTCGATATCTCGGCCCTAACGTAGCTGTCGAGCGGCACCGCCTTTTCGTGCGCGGCTTCCTTGAGAGACAGCGGGTCTTCTATCGATATGAGAACCTTTCCCATCCTGCCTTCGGGGTCGAGGTTCCCGAGCTTTCGTATGACCTTGCCGCACCTGAGCACTGTGCCGCCGAGCCCGGTGTCGAGGTATATAGAAACCGGGGAGCCGTGGCCGTTGTCTTCGGGAATAATCCGGTTGAAGCTGTCTAGCGGGACGGACGCGCTTACCCAGAATTCCCCCGTGCCGGCGATCGTCGCGACGCTGGTCGTGGGCCCTACGCGCTGGCCGATATCGACCGACTCTTCGAGGACTATCGAATCGAACGGCGCGCGTATAGTCGTCCGCGAAAGGTTGAGCTTCGCTTCTCCGAGGTTGGCCTCGGCGCTTTTCACGTCGGCCTCGGCCTGCGCAAGCTGGGGCTTACGGAGCGCGAGCTCGCCGGAAACCTCGGCGTCCATGGTGTTGCCGAAAACCTCCCATTCACGCTTGGCCACTATCTGGCGGCCCTTTTCGAGCTCGAGCTCCGCACGTGCTTCCCTGAGCCCCGCCTCGGCGCGCTCGACTGCGAGCTTGTAATCGGAATCGTCGATGCTGAGGAGCATGTCGCCCTCTCTCATCAAGCCTCCCGGCTCCATCTCCGGGATTCATGGACACTATCTTGCCCGTCACCTCGGGGTTGTTATCGTCACCTGCTGCGAGGGGAGGACGTTGCCGAAGGCCTCTACCTTTATATCGTATTCGCCCTGCTCGAGCCCATCGTACCAACGGTCGGCACCGCGCGGGAGGCTCCTGTTTTTCAGTTTCCGGGGACGTGATTATTATGAACGCCGCTACGAACGCAGCGGCCGCGAGAATAAGAACGGGCAGTAATTTCCTGTTGTGAAGCATCTTCATGAATCGTTTCTCCCGGGGGCGACGGCCAGGCCTTCGGATGCTGCCTCGACGGGCCCCCCGATAGCCCGGAAGAGCCTGATTCTGTAGCCCACCAGGATGCGTTCCTCCGTTAATATATTCCTCTCTATTTGCCTTAGCTCCTGTACCGCCGTCAAGACGGGAGATAATCGGTCAGCCCCTGCATATACCTGTATCTGGTTTCGTTGGCCGTCTGCTGGAGGACGTCCTTACGCTGTCTTAGTATTTCGAGTCTTTCCGCCTGTTTCTTTTCTAGGAATAGTGCGTTCTCGACGTCTTCTATAGCCCTTATATACGCCTCGGCGAACCTCGCCAGGCCCTCTTCGTAAAGCCCCCTGTTCTGCCTGACGCGCGCTCTCTCAGCCCCCAGTCGAGGAGCGGCTGAACGAGAGAGCCGAGAAAATCCCCAGGGCCGTTCGGGCCGAGCCCGCTGCGTATATGTAGCTCCCCGTGATCGTAAAATTCGGGAGCCTCTCGGCTATCCGCCTGGCCTATGCGGTTGTCGGCCGCGACCAGCGAATATTTAAGCGCCCTCAGATCGGGCCTGTTCAGCAGAAGCTCGCTCGGTATGCCGACAGGCGGCGGGCTGCCCAGCACCGGGAATTCGCCGTCTTCGGGCGTTTTGAATCTACCGTCGGGTGCTTCCCGGCCAGCACGTCGAGCCTGTTTTCGAACACGACATATGCCGCCTCGCTCGACGGTATAAGGCTCACCGTATCGTCCAGCTGGCTTCTCTGCTGGAGCACGTCCACGGCCGACGACACGCCCTGCGCGAACCTGAGCTCGGTCAGGTCGAGAAGAAGTGTATCCCTCGCGCTGGTCTCTTAGAAGCTCCAGCTTCAATTTTTTCCTCTATTGCGGAATAGTAGGTTTCGGCAATTTCCGCCGACAGCGTCAGCCTGATGGCGTCGAGCTCCTCGGAGCTCGCCTGCGCCTCCGCGCTGAAGGCGCTTGCTGATAACCGAGCCGGTTGAATATGTCCACTTCCCAGAAGAGTGCCCCGCCGGTTCCGGTGAAATCCCTGAAATTAGAGTCGTCGATCTCGATCGCCTCTTCGGCCACCGCGTCCACGGACGGGAACCTGAGGGCCCTGGCTTCGTCGGTCAGAGCGAGAGCTTTTGTACCTCGCGGCGAGGCTGGCGACCCGGTAGTTGGTGCCGAGAGATTCCTCTATGAGGGCGTTCAAATTCTCATCGCCGAATGCCTTCCCACCAGGGAGACGGCAATGGCGAGGTGACTCCGGGCGGATCCGTATATTCGGTGTATTCCGGAAGCCGTCCCTCGGGCTCTTCGTCTACTTTGTGGAGCGCGCATCCGAGCAACAGGAAGGCCGCCAGGGGTGCGATCAGGTATGCGGATATACGCATAGTGTTTTATAGTGTACGCACAATAAGCCTTTAGAACAGAGGTACTTTTCAGAAAATCGAATATGTTAACGCCATGTTAACAGGCAAGAGCCCTTTGGAGGCGGCGTCAGCCGATGGACGGCAGGGGCGGGCGGCCGTTATTCGCCGAGACTCTGCTCTTTCCGAGTAGCTCCTTACTGCAGTCGTCCCTGTCCACGATTACCTCTATAAGGCTGGAGCCCGTCGTGGGCTAGGGCTTTTTCGATGGCGGCGTCGAGGTCCCCTCGGTCCCTGACCCTGGCCGACCAGCCGTTGCCCTCGCCGGCGTTGAAAACGTCTACGAGCCCCGCATAGTCCCAGTTCTTGATGTTGTTGTAAGGACCGTCGTGTATCTCTACCTCTATCGTATATCCGCCGTTATTTATAAGGAAGATTATAGGCGAGAGCCTGTAGCTATCATCGTCGAGACCTCCTGCGCCGTAAGCTGAAACGAGCCGTCGCCTATAAAAGCCACGACCTTTTCGTCCCGCCGCTCCCCAGCGTGTAGCCGAGAGTAGCGCCGACCGACCAGCCTATCGAGCCGTACTGCATCTGTATCTCGTAGCCGCACCCGTCCGGTAGGCGCATCTTCATGGTGTTAAACCACGAATCACCCGTTTCGGCGAGCACGGTCATGTCCGGGCTCAGCATCTCCCTCGGCGCGCTCGAAGAGCTGGGTCGTTATGGGGCCGATTCCTTCGTGGGGTGCCTGGGGGCGAGCCGAGCTTTATCCGCTCGTACGCGACGAGCGAGGCGCCGTTGGGTTCTTCTTTTTCGAGAGCTCCTCTAAATAATCGGAAGATTAACGCCGTCGTAGAGGGCGTCCGGCAGCTTGACGAACCCCGGGCCCCGCGTGGATCAGCTTCGACGGGTTTATAAGCGTCGAGTATCCGGAGGTAGTGTAGTCCGTGAACACGGCCCCCGCGAAGAGATATATATTCGCCGATTCGACTATCTCCGCCGTACCGGGGCTGCTGACCGGCCCCCAGTACGTGCCTATATAATTGGGATGGCTTTCGGGGATTACGCCCTTGGCTACAGGCATCGCGCGCGGCGAACTTCGATGCATCCACCAGGTCCATGAAGGCGTCCACAGCGCCGCAGTGCTTCAGCTTCCCTCCGGCGACGAGGGACGGCCTTCGCCGCGCCCGAAGAACCGGCCGTCCTGTCCACGGCCTCGGCCAGGGTGTCCTCGTGGCTGGGGTCCTTTCTTCCCGAAGCTCCTTTTCCTCGGGGCGGGGATCTTCCGCCCTGCGAGGTTGCACGGAACTTCGATGTAGACCGGCTTTCGCGAGGAAAGGCAGGTTTCTATCGTCCTGTCTATGAGGAAAGGGGCGTCGGCCAGGTGCCGAATGACCACGGCCGCCGCCGTCACCTGCGCGAATATATCCCTCTGATAACCGTACCGCACCTCGCCGCAGGTGTGGTGAAGTATCTGGTTTTCCACCTGCGAGTTCGTGTTGGGCCCGCCCGAGATTATGACTAGCGGGAGGTCTTCGGCGTATGCGCCGGCTACGGCGTTAAGCGCGGAGAGGCCGCCCACCGAGAACGTCACCACCTGCGCCGCGGCACCGTGCGCCCGCGCGTAGCCGTCGGCTGCGTAACCGGCGTTTAGCTCGTTGCAGCAGCCTATCATCGTCAGCGAAGGATTTTCGAGAAGCTCGTCCAGGAGGACGAGGTTGTAATCCCCCGGCACGGCGAAGTAATGCTCGATCCCGATATCGGAAAGCCTCGCCGCTATGTACGCCCCGACAGTAACCTCTTTTCTCCCGTCCATAATATAAAAACCTCCGCTGTTTTCCGTCCGTCTGCGGGCCAATCTCGGTCGGCTGCCGCATCCGGGCCGTATTTTTAAACATATCACAAATAACCGCCCGGGCAGGAGCGGCGCAAGAATTTTCGGGTGCCCGTTCATCCGCCACCGGTTGCGGTATAATGGCAGAGAGGGCATGCGGAGTAATCGAAGATACGCGGGAGGAACTGGCATGGGAAAAAATACGACGCATAATAATAGAACGGGGCAGGCGGGGGCCGCCGCTTGCGGGGAAGGCTGTCGGATGCGGGGATGAGGTTGCGATCCTGGAGCGGAACCTGTTCGGCGGGACGTGCGTCAACACCGGCTGTACCCCGACCAAGACCCTCATAGCATCCGCCCGCGCCGCGCACGTCGCCAGGACGGCGGGGACTCGGCGTACTTGTGGACGGGAATGTCGCCGTGGACATGAAGAGGGTAAAGGCGAGGAAGGACGAGGTCGCGGGGGCCTCGGCCGCGGGCGCCGAGGAATGGATTCGAGGGATGAAGAACGTAACCGTCTACAAGGGACACGGGAGGTTTGAATCCCCGCGCACCGTTAATGTGAACGGCGAGCTTCTCGAAGCCGACAAGATATTCATAAACGCAGGCGGAAGGGCGTTCGTCCCGCCCGGCGGCGAGGAAGAAGGGACGCCGTGCTTTACGAACTCGACGATCATGCACGTCGATTTCCTCCCCCGGCACCTGATCGTGATCGGCGGGAGCTACGTCGGCCTCGAATTCGCCCAGATGTACCGGCGCTTCGGGAGCGAGGTGACCGTCATCGAAAAGGGCGAGCGCCTGGCGGGGCACGAAGACGAGGACGTCTCGAATGTGCTCGCGGAGGTAATGGAAAAAGAAGGGATCAACGTCGTACCAGGGGCGAACTGCATATACGCGAGGAAGCATCCCGAAGGGGCGGAAGTGACGACGGAGTGCGAAGCGGGCGAGGAAACGGTCACGGGCTCTCACGTCCTATGGGCTGTGGGCCGCGTGCCCAACACGGACGACCTCGGGCTCGAAAAGGCGGGGGTGGAAACGGACGATTTATAAAGGTGGACGATTACCTCCGGACGAACGTCCCCGGAATATGGGCCCTCGGCGACTGCAACGGGAAAGGGGCTTTCACGCATACGTCGTATAACGACTTCGAGATCGTGGCCGCGAACCTCCTCGACGGAGACGACAGGAGGGTGAGCGACGGATAACGGCGTACGCGCTGTATACCGACCCGCCGCTCGGAAGGGCCGGCATGACCGAGAAAGAAGTCAGGAAATCCGGCCGGAAGGCGCTTATCGGGACGAGGCCCATGAGCCGCGTCAGCCGTGCGCTTTGAGCGCGGGGAGACCGACGGGTTTATAAAGATACTAGCCGACGCCGGGACCAAAGAGATCCTCGGTGCGTCGATAATCGGCATCGAAGGGGACGAGGCGATACACTCCATACTGGACGTCATGTACGCGAAGAAGCCCTATACGGTGATCCAGCGCGCCGTCCACATACACCCGACGGTATCGGAGCTCATCCCGACCGTGCTCGGCGAAATGAAGCCCCTGGATTAAGCCCGCGCTGTGGGCTACCGAATCCAAAATCTGTTATATTTATGGAGAGAGTTATGAGGGGTCCGATGATAGAAGAGCTTAGTAAAAGGATAGAAGAGCAGAGAATGCTTCTGGCCGGTATATGCTGCCCGTCGAGGAACGTTAATACCGCAACCCTGGAGAGCGTACTCAGCCTGGGAATCGAAATAGCCCGCGAGGGAAGGGAAGGCCGGAAGATCGGGACGTGGTTATAATCTCGGACACCGAGGAAACGCTCAAGCATTCCCGCCCGCTCATTCTCGACCCCTCTACGGCCACCCGGATTCGCTCAAGAGGGCGAACGACCCGAACATGCGCGAGACGGTGAAGGAGCTCGCCCAGATGGACGGCGCGTTTATCGTATCCGACGACGGAATCTTTGTTTCGGCGTGCAGATACATCTTCCGGCGTCACAGGATATAGACCTCCCGCTAGGCTTCGGGAGCCGCCACCTCGCCGGGGCGTCGATAACGAAGAAGACGAACTCCGTCGCAGTGGTCGTTTCGGAGAGCTCCATGGTGAGGGTCTTTGACAACGGGATGGTTGTAGGTGAAATTATCCCCGAGCTCTGGCTCTTGAGAGAATACTCGATGGACAGGAACGGCGCACTTGCCGGCAGCGCAGCGTCGTAAAGAGACAGCCAGGAAATATGAAGATAGTTTTCATCGTAGACATCCACGGCAATTCGGCGCCCATAGATTTGCTGAAGGACCCGCTGACAGACGCCGACCTCGTCCTTATAGGCGGACATAACGCACTTCGGCGGGGAGGACAAGGCGCGCGAGGTGCTGGACAAGGTCAGGTGGTACAACCAGAACGTGCTTGCCGTCTCCGGGAACTGCGACACGCAGGAAGTGGATGACTACCTTTACCGCGACAACATAAACCTCCACGCCAGGAGCTTCAGGCAGAACGGCATATCGATAGTCGGTGCGGGAGGCTCACTCCCGGCCCCGAGCCCGACGCCCAACGTCTATTCCGGAAGAGGATTACGCGGCGATCTTCGAAGGGCGCTCGAAGACTGCGACATGACGGTGCCAATGATAGTAGTATCCCACCAGCCCCCGATAGGCACGCTCAACGACACGATATCGAGCGGGGCCCACGTCGGCAGCACGGCAGTGAGAACCTTCATAGAACAGTACCACCCCCTCGTATGCTTCACAGGGCACATCCACGAGGCCCCGGGCATAGACAAGATAGCCGGCAGCAAGATAGTAAACCCCGCCCGCTCGGCACCCGGTCCTACGCGTACATGGACGTTACCGACACCATCCGGACGCTCGAAATAAGGAAGTTCTGAGCCGAGGCTCCTTCCTCAAATATTCGGTAAACATCTTTCTTCCAACTATCCCGTAACGGCATTTAATCGGCGGATACCCCGTCTCGACAAACTTAATAACAATATATTTAAACAACCTATTGATATTTTTCGGATAGTGGTGATATAGTATGGCTAATAAGATATCAATGTATATCAGTAAATCGATAATTAGAGCAGGTGGCGCGCCGATGAGAAAATAGGCAATGATGTCTGATCGTTGAGAATGCTTGCATATGCATCATATCGAATCACTCACAAAAGGAGAAAGGGATGATGAAGAATGCATTGATGTACAAGGGCCTATTCAGTTTCCTCTTTATGACCATTCTATTTTCAGCCGTTATATCTTCAGCACAACCGATTGAAGTAACCAACCTCGACGGCGGGCCGGCTCGCTCAGGCAGGCGATTATCGACGCCAATACGAACCCGGGTGCGGACGAGATAGTTTTCCAGGACGGCCTCTCGGGAACCATAACGCTCTCGACCGGCGAGATGGAGATAACGGACGCTCTGGCGATCACGGTCCGTCGGACAACCTGGTAACCATAGACGCGAACAGCTCCTCGAGGATTTTCACGATAGACGATGAAAACGATGCAGAGGATTTCGAGGTAAGCATAAGTAACCTCGCTTTCACAGGGCCAACGTGGGCGCGATACGGGCGGCGCAATTTATAACAACGAAGCCCTCACAGTATCGAGCTGCTCTTTCACCGGCGGGGCGGCACAGTATGGAGCCGGGATCTACAACCTGGGCGTGTTGACCGCCGTGTCGAATTCAGTCTTCTCCGGCAATACGGCCAAGCAGACGGGGCCGCTATTTATAACGCCAGTGAGGAACGGTCGGGAGTATCTCCGGATCGGTGTTCAAACAACGGCGCGTATTCGGCGGGGCGATATACACCAACAATACCATTCAGAGCATGAAGACTGTACCTTCAGCGAAAACACCGGCTTTTCGGCGGGGCTGTCACGAACTCGGCGGGTACGATCGAGAATATATCGGGGTCTACGTTCACGCAGAACACCGCAATCGCCGGCGGGGGAGCGGTTCTCAGCCTGGGCACGACGGTGATAACGAACTCCACCTTCTCCGGAAACACGACGGACGGCAGCGGCGGGGCTCTTTACAACATGGGCGGCTCGCTCATTCTATCTTTTGTAACGGCGGCCGGAAATTCGGCCGGGGGATCGGGAAGCGGTGTTTACGGCGACGCCGAAACCGATATCTATATCCGTAATTCTATCGTAGCGTTTAACCCCGGCGGCAGCTGCGACGCGCCCAACATAATAGATTCCGGGGCAATTACTCGGACGACGACACGTGCGGCTTCATCGGCGATGAATCCGAGATAAGACCGGCCCGCTCGCCGATAACGGAGCCCGACCGAGACTATCGCCCTTCTCGGGGGAGATCCGCTGGACGGGGCGACGGAAGATTGCGACGCCCTCGACGACGAGGGTCGCCCACAGGCGTTTCGATAGGCGTGGACCAGCGCTATTTCCCGCGCCCGTTCGGCCCGGCCTGCGATTCGGGGGCGTTCGAGCTCGGCCCGGCCGAGGTAGTCATAACCAAGGTAGTCATACCTACAGGCGACCCGACCGGGTATTCATTCTCCTCTATCGGCTTCGACGAGACACCGGCCTGCGGGATCACACCATCCTTCACCCTTGCCGGGGGCGAGTCCGCAAGATGCCCGGCGGATACGGGTGTGTATGAAGTGTCCGAAACCATACCCGACGGTCAGATAGTGAATATCTTCTGCCCGCTCCTTCCGGAGACGGCTCTTGTAGACAGCCTGGCCGGAACGGTGAGCTTCGAAATAGACGAGCCCAGCACCCCGGTGAGCTGCATATTCGTGAATTCGGCCGCGGATACCCTGGTCAGCGCATCGGCCGAACCCCGGGCGCAAACTGCGAATTCGGCGGGACGAAGATAGAATCCGGAAGAGACACGAATCAAAACGGGGTGCCTGGACCCGGACAAGTTGAAGAGACCTATTACGCATGTAACGGCGAAGACAGGTTGCCCGGGCCGCCGGGACCGCCTGGGCCCCTGGGCCTCCGGGGAACCGGGTGAGCCCCACCGGGGCCTCCAGCCCGGGCCTCCGGGACAGCCTGGAACCGGGAGAACCCGGCCCTCCCGGAACCCGGGAACGGTGCTCGACATATCCGACGAGCCCGGGGCGAACTGCGAGTTCGGCGGACTCGATAGAATACGGCCCGGACATTAACGGGAACGGAGAGCCGATCCGGGCGAGATCGAAGGGACGGATTATGTATGCAACGGCGCGCCGGGGGCCGAAGGGCCCAGGGGCCCCAAAGGCTCAGGCGGATGCGCGGTAGCCGGGGAAGGAAGCGGCGGTGAAGCCGTCATCGGCGCGTTTCTGCTTCTATGCCCTCGTCCCGGCGTTCGTATTCGGCAGGAGAAGGCTGAGAAAAGCCTGATCAGATTCATTAGGAATATAACGAAGCCTCGTATCGGCGGCTGTGCCGATACGGGGCTTTTTTCACACGGTTCAGCCCTGCATTCAATACCTTCCGGTGTTTTCAGCCGCGTATATTTTCAAACCCTGTTCGTGTATATTACTCTCTTTCGGAACTTTACTTTACAAAGACCCTAAACGACATCATACCGGGGAGGTATTGTAGTAATGAACGATTATAAAATCCGATATTTGAAAAATTGCTTTACGTATATTCCCTGTCTTCTGTTCGTGGCTGCCTCAATTTTTGCGGCTCTTCCGGCAAGTGCGCAAGATCCGGCGCTTCACCCGCTCGAAAAATACTACGTGAAATACAAGGCCGAGGGTAACGCAACGGGAGAGAAAATCCAGTTCTCTCAGGATTATGGAAGAAAAATCTGCTTAAAGGAAAACCTGCAAATTACTATGCCCGAGATCGGCAGCGTCAAGCGTAACGAGAAGATGGTTTCCTGGATAGAAAACGGAGAGCGCTGGATAGTGGTCGTCAACCTCGAAGACAACACCGGCACTAAGTTTAAAGACCCGACATTCGCCAAGATAAGCGAATCGCTGAAAGGGAAGGACCCCAAAAACAGTTCAACCAGCAGCAATTGATGAGCATGGGGGAACAGTCACAGGCAAGAAAACGGTGAGCGGAGAGCAGTGCAGCACATGGAGCTTCCCGCAAGGATAGAAATGTGCATCACCGACGACTTCATAATGCTTGAAACCGTGGCTAATGTGCAGGATCTGAAGGTTCATGAAACCGCGGTCGAAGTGAACAGGAACTCGTCGGAGCCCGCCGGCCTCTGCGATTTAACCGGCGTCACCATAACGGAGAGGGACATCAACCAGATGATGCAGCAGCAACAGGCGCCTCAGCCGTAAGCGGAATGATTCTAAATAAGAACGGGAGGGGCTTTGCCCTCTCCCCGCGATAGAAGTACCTTACTACTTTTTGTGAATGCCCTCTACTTCGAGGACTATCTTCACCTTGTCGCCGACCACGAACCCGCCCGAGTCGAGCGTCTTGTTCCAGTTAATATTGAAATCCTTTCTGTAAATCTCGGCCTCGGCCTCAAACGCCGTGCGCTCGTTGCCCCACGGGTCGGTCGTCTTGCCGCCGTACTCGGCTTCTAGCTCAACAGTCTTCGTAACGCCGTTAATGGTGAGGTCGCCGACTATCGTGTAATCCTCCGGATCGTCCTTGTCGTCCCTGAGCACGCCCTTACTTACGAACGTTATGTCGGGGTTCTTTTCGACGTTAAGGAAGTCTTCGGACTTCAGGTGCTTGTCGCGTTTGGCATCGTTCGTATTGACGCTGGCCGCTTTTATCGTGACCACCACCCCCGAATTCGAGAGGTTGTCCGGGTCGAAGGTGTAGGTGCCTTCGAATGTATCGAACCTCCCGGTAACAGTGCTGATGCCGAGGTGCTTTACCTTGAACATTATCTGCGTGTGTGCAGGGTCGATCTGGTATTCTACGGGTTCGGCGACGGACTGCGAAGCGCCCGAGATCCAGAGCGCGGCGGCAGCGAGAATCGAAAATGTAATTGCATTAAGAACCTTCATGATGAACAGCCTCCTTGGAGTATCTTTAGATTTTAAGAGGCCCTAAAAGGGCATAAAGTTTCAGGAAATGAAAAAATACCATACGAATTGTCCGTTAATAAGTTTAATTTTCGTGCCGGGCGAAGCGGCAAGCCCGGCGCACGAAACGGCTATGAGCCTAAAGGACTATGCATAATCCCCGTCCGGCCTCATAATATATTCATAGTTATCTATAAAACACCTGGAGAAGCGAATGCAGAAAACATCCGTGCGAAAAGCTAGAATCGAAGATGCGGACAGGATGGCCGAGATACTGAGAGAGATCGGATGGTCGGACAGGCGGAACTCCCTTCCGCTGGAAGAGGTTTCAAAACCCATAGAAGATTTAATCGAGCATTGCATAAACGACAGCCAGGGGCACTCGATGCTTGTCGCCGTTGAGGGCACGGACAGGGTCCTCGGCTTTACGTGCGTCCACTGGGTCCCGTTCGTCATGCTGGGGAGCTGGGAAGGCTACGTATCCGACATGTTCGTCAGCCCCGAAGCGAGCGGCATGGGCGTAGGGACGACTCTCATAGAGCAGGTGATAGAAGAAGGCAAAGAGCGCGGATGCATGAGGCTCATGGTCACCAACGGAAAGGAGAAGGCGTCATATAAGCTCGGGTTTTACAAGAAGCTCGGCTGGACGGAGAGGCCGCTCGTCGCGAATTTCGTTTATTATTATAGGGAGCCCTGGTCGTAGCGCGGGCGAGGGACGGAATGAAAACGAAGACGCTTATACTCTTAAGGCATGCGAAGTCGAGCTGGGACGAGCCCGGGCTCTGCGACAGGGACCGCCCGCTCAACGACAGGGGCAAGAAGGACGTCCCGCGCATGGGGAAGTTCCTCTCGGACAAGGGCGTAAGGCCCGGGCTGATAGTTTCGAGCCCGGCACGAAGGGCGAAAAAGACGGCCGAGGGCATCGCGAAGGAGCTCGGCTTTAAAAAATCCGAGGTCAGAATAGACGACAGGGTGTACACGTTCGACGAAGACGCGCTTTTGAGGGTGATATGGGGGTTCGACGACGGCCTCGACGAGATAATGGTCGTCGGGCACAACCCGGCCGTTACCGCCCTCTTGAACCGCCTGACGAGGGCCGGGATAGACAACGTCCCCACCTGCGGCGCGGCGGTTATCGAGATAAGCTCCGAAAGCTGGGCCGGGGCCGACGACGGTGCTGGAAGGCTCGTTTCGTTCGATTATCCCAAGAATCTTCCCTGATTCCCGCTTGATATTTCACTCCTTATCCGGTTAAATCCCTATCCCTAATGGACATATCCACACCCGACCTTTGTGACAAATACCTGGGGCTTGTCAGTATCGCCGAGCCAGTGTTCAAAAGCTACGGCGGGCGCGCGGCGTTTTCGGGCGCCATAGTCACAGTCAAATGCTTCGAGGATAACTCCTTCGTAAAGGAGCTCGCCGGCAAGGACGGCGCGGGCAAGGTGCTCGTCGTAGACGGCGGAGGCTCTCTCAAAAAAGCCCTCCTCGGCGACCTCATAGCAGCGAGCGCCGCCGAAAACGGCTGGGCCGGAATCGTCATCTACGGTGCAATAAGAGACGTCGAAGAAATAGGCCGGACGGACCTCGGCGTCTTCGCCCTGGCGTCGATACCGCTCAAGACGGAGAGAAAAGGAGCGGGCGAGACGGGCATACCCGTTACGTTCGCGGGCGTTACATTTAACCCCGGAGAGTACCTATACGCCGACGGCACGGGGCTTATCGTGTCGCCCGAGCCGCTTACGCCCTGAGCAGGAGCGCCAAAACTGCTATCAACACACAATTTTCTTGATTAAAATTCCAAAATATTCTAGAATGGAAATACCGGATAATTGTTAATCTTTATAAAGGCATAAAAGGCAGCTCTCCCTCTCGGGCGGACTATAACCCCTGTGATGGAGACGATGGGAGGACTTGATGAAACTTCTTCTTATCAACCCCAGATTCCCGGAAAGCTTCTGGAGCTTCAAATGGGCTGTCGATAACATAATGCCCAGAGGGATAAGGACCATCAACCCCCCGCTCGGCCTCGCCACGCTGGCCGCGCTTTGCCCCCCCGATTGGGAAATCGAAATAGTAGACGAAAACATCGAATCAATTCCGCTCAAC
>JAWKQD010000016.1:0-61812 GCA_041390285.1 Thermodesulfobacteriota bacterium
TCGATATCGTGGCGCAGTCGTTCGTACGGAACGCGGCGGACGTAAGGCAGGTGAGGGAATTCCTGGCCGAACGCGGGAGCGCCGTGCCGATAGTCGCGAAGATCGAGAACAACCGCGCCGTCGAGAACATCGACGGGATATTAGAGGCCGTGGACGGCATAATGGTCGCACGAGGCGACCTCGGCGTAGAGACGCCGCTCGAAAAGGTGCCGATAGTGCAGAAGTCGATAATCGCCAAGTCGAACGCCGCCGGGAAGCCTGTCATCACAGCGACGCATATGCTGAAATCGATGGTGACCGAGATTCGTCCGACGAGGGCGGAGGCCGCCGACGTCGCAAACGCCGTCCTCGACGGGACGGACGCCGTAATGCTCTCGGAGGAAACCGCCGTCGGGAAATACCCGGCGCTTGCCGTGGAGATACTCGGGCGCATAGCCCGCGAGGCGGAGTCGTGCGCTTTATTCAGCGGCGTCGTACAAAGGCTCCGGAGCTACCCGCCGCTCTCGGACAGGGAGGCCTTCGGGCTCTCGGTGTGTAACCTCTCTGACAACATTAACGCCTCGGGGATAGTCACGCATACGAAGTCGGGATACACGGCGCGGCTGATCGCGCGTCACAGGCCGAAGCAGGCCGTGATCGCGGTCACGCCGTCTGAGGCGACGTACAGGCAGCTCGCCGCGGCATGGGGGGTGGAGCCCGTATTCGATCCGAAGAGCGCAGACAAGGACCTTCCGCCCGAGGCAGCCGTTGGGGCCGCTCTCGAATCGGGGGCTGTGAAGCCTGGCGATAAGGTAGTCGTCACGGACGGCGTCAGCATGAGCGTCGTGACGGCGGAGGGGTGAAGGATCACTCCCCCGGCTCTTCCGAGTTAAGCCTCTTCAGCATCCCAGTAAGCGTGCCCTTGACCGCGAAGTCCCAGTCTCCCTTATAATTCACGTCGCTTATGAGCCAGCCCTTGTCCGTCTTTTCCAGCTGCACCGAGTCCTTCCATTTAAACGTCTTCCTGTCGCCGGGGTTAGTGTTCGAGAACCCGACAACGCACTCTGCTGTATTGTCCTTTTCCTCGCACTTGCCGACCAGAAACGCGTCGGCCCCCTCGAAGAGCGACGTGAAGATGTCGCCCTCTACGAGCGGCGGCACCTCGCCCTTGGTCTCCTCCTTGTACTTTTGCTCCGTAACGTCGGCCTCGGTAAGGAGCGACACGAGCCCCGGCGTAAGGAACGGTGAGAGCTTCGCCAGCTTGGCGGCGTCGGGTATGCCGAGCGGCTTCACCTTGATGTACACGTCGTAAAACCCGTTGACCGTGTCGGCGGGCCCCTTCTCGTCGGCCCTTGAATGGGCCGCGAGGGATAGCGTAAAAAGGCAAACAAATAAAGCGGTCTGAATGCATTTGGCTCTCATGTTTTTCTCCCCCGGGCTACCGCCCGGAAAACCCATTCTCAATTTTTATGCAAATCCCGCCCGCGGTCAACGGAGGTTTAAAAATCGGTCCTTGTGCCGTTTTTGAACTTAATTTAACCTAGCAAGTTATGTGCGGGAGATTTTCTCGTTCCAACAGCAAGGAAGAGTTAAGGGAGCGTTTCGAGTTCGACGACCCTGACGACGTATTAGTAGAGCCGAGCTATAACATAGCCCCGACACAGATGCATCCTGTCGTGATGATCGAAGGCGACCGCAGGGTGGTCAGGCTGATGAAATGGGGGCTGGTCCCATATTGGTCCAAAGACGAGAAGATCGGATACAGGATGATCAACGCCAGGGCCGAGGGAATCGAGCAAAAGCCGAGCTTCAAAAACCCGCTCAGGAACAAGCGCTGCCTTGTCATCACGAACGGGTTTTACGAGTGGAAAAAGGTCGATTCCAAGACCAAAATCCCATATTTCATAAGGCTCAAGTCCGGGGAGCCCTTCGCCTTCGCCGGGCTATGGGACAGGTGGGACAAAGGAGATGAGCCGCTCCTGACCTTTACGATAATAACTACAGAGAATAACGAGCTGATAGCCCCTATCCATAACCGCATGCCGGTGATTCTGCATCCGAAGGACGAGGCCGTCTGGCTCGACCCCGAAATAAAAAATCCGGCGAAGCTGCTGCCGCTCCTTAGGCCCTACCCGTCCGGGGAGATGGAGATGTTCGAAGTTTCGACCGCAGTGAACTCACCCAAGAACGATGAACCGGAATGCATAAAGCCGGTGCAAAATGGACTCCCGGCTATATAGCGTGAGTTATAGAACACATTTCTATAACTCATAACCATAAAGCACCCCCCTCCCCACGTACCCAGTAAATCTTATGTTCGGTAAGCGTATGTTATAGTTAATGCCAACGATATTTGAAGGCCCTGCCGAGAATGTGACCTGGCGGCGTCCTGCCGGACTGCTGCCGAGCGGCCGAGGCTATTAACTTCCCGGCCCCGGGGCCGCGGCGGCGGCGGCGAACGCCCGCCCGAACGGCGCACCCCGCTCTTCCAAAAGGACTCACACAGGCTGCCGCGCCGCGGACAGGGACCTCGCCCAACCGGAGGTGCACGATGATACAGAATTTTATTAGCTATGTTACCGACCCCGAATTTGCCCGGAGCCTGCTCAACTGGTTCCTGACTTCGGGGCTCAGGATACTGCTGATAATCGTAGTTACGTTCGTCATATTGAAGGTCATCTACAGGCTGATAGACGGGCTCGAATCGAGGATCGCCGCCAGGAGCGGGGCTTTCGAGAGCGCGCTCGAAACGGGCAGGAGGCTCACCACAATTACGAACCTCCTTAAGAGCCTGGTGTTCATAATCCTGTTCGCCATCGCCGCGATGATCGTCCTCCGCGAGATCGGCGTAGACATAGCGCCCATCATAGCGGGCGCCGGTATCATGGGACTGGCCGTCAGCTTCGGCGCACAGAACCTCGTCCGGGATATAATCAGCGGGTTCTTCATGATCATGGAAGACCAGGTGCGCGTGGGCGACGTTGCAGTTGTGAACGGTACGGGCGGGACCGTCGAGGAAATAAACTTCAGGACTATAGTTTTAAGGGACCTCGAGGGGACAGTGCACGTGTTTCCGAACGGCGCTATCACCGCGCTGTCGAACAAGAGCAAGGGCTGGTCGCGCTACGTCATCGACATGGGAGTCGCATATAAGGAAAACGTAGACCGCGTAATGGAGGTGATGAAGGAGCTCGGGAAGGAGCTTTCCGACGATCCCAATTTCAGCCCGCTCATATTGGAGCCGCTCGAAGTGCTCGGCGTGGACAGCTTCGGTGCGTCCGAGGTCGTTATAAAGTGCATGATCAAGACGCGGCCTCTTAAGCAGTGGGAGGTCGGAAGGGAGCTCCGCCGAAGGATAAAGAACAGGTTCGACGAGCTCGGTATCGAGATACCATTCCCGCACATGAGCGTTTACTGGGGCGAGGCGAGTAAACCTTTCGAGCTCGAAATGGCGGGAATCGGAGACGGCGCCGGCGGCCGGAAGGAAGGCCCCGGGAAAGAGGAAGAAGAGAGCCCCCGCGCGCCAAGCGGTTTCGCAGCGCCGGGACAGGATTCATAGAGCGGCGATCAACGCTGCCGGGGGCGGTTCTTTTGAAGCCCCCGGGCCACGATGCCGTGAGTGGAACGCATAATTGCCGGAAAGATCTTTAAGGAATTTTTACATCACGATATATTTATTGTTGTTTATAAATGTCTTTGATGCTACAGTTCAATAAATATCGCAGAATAGCAATAAACAGTAAACATTGACAGTATCGGGCCATACAATGTCGGCGGTTTATATATATTCATCTTCGGGTACGAGTCGCTTGAAAGTAATGAGATTAACATTAATGATAAGTTATACTTAGGGCTTTTTATATCCTGTAATCTTGTATATAATATGTCGAATATGAAAATGACATCCAAAACCAAAAAGGCTGGTGAGATTCCGGATTTCATCGACCTTCCACTGGACGAATGCCTGGACTGCCTCTGCTACCAGTTCAGGAAGACTGCCCGCTTAGTGATAAACTTTTACGACGATGCCCTCAAGAGCACCGACCTTAAGAGTAACCAGTTCCTGATACTCGTCGCCGTGGCTTTCATGAAATCGACGAATTTTAAAACTCTGGCCGAGTTCCTCGGCATAGACCAGAGCACGCTCGCGAGAAACCTCGTAACCGTCGAAAAGCAGAGCTTCGTCACCGTTAAGCCCGGAAAGAACCGGAGGGAGAAGATCATAACCCTCTCGCGTAAGGGCAAGCGGAAGCTCGCGTCGGCCTTTCCCCTTTGGCAAAAAGCCCAGAAGAATCTCCTCGACAAGGTCGGGGAAGACAGGTGGCACAAGTTAAAGGCGGAGATGGACGTAGTCGCCGCAGCCGCCCGTGAGGAAAACTAGCCGCCCTACACGGCGGGGACTCACTACGACCGCATCTCGATAGACAGTATCGAGCCAGCCAGTACCATCGCACGACCGGAAAAAGAGCGTCCCTCCATTCCCGATTCGTCATCCCGGCCCCGGGGCAATAATGGGCGCCGCACCCGCCCGTCTCACCATACAAAGATAGATAGATATAAAGATATTTTGGCAAGTCCGTCAATAACATATTGACATTGAAATACAGTGGCACAATAATGAGAAATAGGGCTAAAACGTTATAAAGTCTTGTGTTGCCGGGCACTACCGGCGGTCTTCGGAAAAGGCCGAGAGGAGTGAGAGGGAGTCGGCACGGACGAAAGAACGGTATTTTCGGGAGTTATTTACTCCCCGTAAATTCCGGTAGCATCGGGATGCAGAATCGGTAATTATTAGTCATGAGAGAGGCAGGCCGCAATCCGGGGATCCGGAGAGCCGGCGGGTTAGAATAGGCACCGTGGGCCGCTACACATACAGGCCGGCGGAGAGTTCCCACCGGGACCGGGATAAACCAGAATCCCGTCCGGATTGTCACTGTCCATATACACCCGGAAGGACCGGGGCAGTCTTTAGCGCACCCGGCCCTGACGCGTAAAGCACGCGCACTATCACCAATCCGGGCAAATCTTTTAGCCCTTATTGTCCTTGTACGGCCGCGGGCGATCCGGCCGCAAGTAGAAAAAGAGGGAGAGAGAACAAGCGACTAAACGCCCATTGGGCTAAGAAACCCCGAGCATATCAGAGCAGATAGCCGGAATGGACAACGATCAAAGAATACAAATACCGATCATGGATGACGAGCTTATGGGGAAGAGCCGTGAGGAGCTCATATCCGTAATCAGGTCACTCTCGGAGGAAAACCGCCGCCTCGGATCCCGCGTCGGCGAGCTCGATTCCGAGCTGAATCACCTCACCCATTTGGGCTCCATAATCGAAGAATCGGCCTTCGAGATTTTCGTCCTCGACAAAAAGAACCTCAGATTTATCCACACAAATAAAAAGACCCTCGAGAACCTGGGCTACACAGCCAAAGAGCTGCACTCGCTTTCATTCTACGACGTTACGAAATCGGGCAGCATGGACAAGAACCTGGGGCCGCTCCGCTCGGGCAAGGCGCCCAAGGTGGGCTTCACGACCTATCTCTTCAGAAAAGACGGCTCATGCTATCCGGTCGAGATGCACGTCAGGGAGACGGAATGCTGCGGCACGAAGGTATACGGCGCCGTCGCGTTCAACGTAACGCGCCTCCTCGATGCCGAGGACAAGCTGAGGGAAACCCTCGACCATCTTTCGAAGATAAACAGGTACGAAACGGTAATCGGCATCGTCACCAGAAGCGTCCACAAAGCGGTCGATCTGAGGACGGTCATGGAAAACGCCGTCCAGGCGATACGGCAGAACATGAAGACTGTGAATCATGTATCGATTTACCTCGCCGAGGGCTCGGTCGCCGTAATGCATGCGCACAGGGGCTACCCCGAATGGTTCATAAAGCGCGCCGGACGTATCCAGTTCCCGAAGGGGGCGGTATGGCGGAGTATTATCGACGGGCGGACTCTCTACATCCCCGATACGGACGAAGACCTTCACATAGGCCCGGCGGGAAGAGACCTCGGCATAAAGAGCTACGTCATCGTCCCGCTAAAAACCAGCGGCAGGGTGCTCGGCGCCCTTTGCATCGCGACCGACGCTAAGAATACATTCAGGTCGGACGAGCTAAGGGTGGTGGACATTGTATCTCGGCAGATAGAAATAGCCATGGGCAACGCGAGGTTCGTCGAGTCGCTCATAGCGTCCGAGCGGTCGCTCAGGGACAAGATAGAAAAACTCTCCAAGAAAGAAAGCTACGAGAAGATAATAAACACGATCACGAGAAGCGCTCACGGCTCGGCCGACCTCGACGGGATACTCGAGTTCACCGTTTCCAGCCTGAGGCAGATCGTAACCAAGGCCAATTACTTTTGCATACACCTCGCCGAGGACAATTCGGCCGTCCTCAAGGCGAGCTCGGGCCACGACGAGGAATACCTCGAAAAGGTAAGGTGCATCCCCTACCCGAGGGGCCTCACCTGGAAGACCATATCCAGCGGCGAGACCAGTCTTTGCATCGATATCGACAAGGAGATCGACCCGCCCATAGGCCCCGCCGCGAAGGCGCTCGGGGTAAAGAGCTATCTCTCGGTTCCCATAAGATCAGTAGCGAGCACGGCGGGATGCATCACGCTGATGTCGCACAGGAAAAACGCGTTCAGCCCGAGGGAGGTGTCTCTCCTCGAATCGATAGCCGAGCAGATAGGGCTCGCGATAGTAAACGCGCGTTACGTGCAGGAAATAGAAACGAACGAACGGCGTCTAAAGGCGCTCGTCGGCTCGGTGGACGAGATAGTCTGCGAGATGGACGGAAACGGCACATACCTCGGCATCTGGACGGACAACGACAGGCTTCTGGTCCGGCCGAAGGAAGAGATGCTCGGGCGGCGGCTGGCGGAATTCTACCCGGCGGGCTTCGCCTCGAAGATGACCGACGTCATAAGGCGCGTCATAAGCACGCGCAAGTCCGAATCGGCGGAATATAAAATCGCCACCGACAGCGGCGAGCGCACATTCCGCGTACGCGTGAACGCCATAACGTCGGGCGGCTCCAGGCAGGGGACGGCGTCCGTCCTGTTCCGCGACATAACCGACGGCAAGGTGCTCGAAACGAGGCTCCTCCGCTCGCAGCGCCTCGACAGCCTGGGGAAGCTCGCCGGCGGCATAGCGCACGACCTCAACAACATCCTCCAGCCGATAATGATGTCCATACAGCTCCTCGAAGGAAAGACCACGGACGCGCAATCGAGGAAGTGGCTCGAAATACTCGAATCCAGCGCGCGCAGGGGCTCGGACCTCATAAAACAGATACTCTCCTTCGCCAGGGGGCTCGAAAGCTCGAAGCAGCCGCTCGACATGAAGGACGTCGTCAGCGACGTGGAAAAGCTGGTAAGGGAAACCTTCCCCAAGCTGATAAATATTCATGTAGACATAAACGACGACCTTCCGCCCGTGCTTGCCGACTACACACAGATAAACCAGGTGTTCATGAACCTCTGCGTGAACTCGCGGGACGCAATGCCCGGCGGCGGGGATATATACATAAAGGCGAGGATGCTAAGCGACGGCCGCGAAAGCCTTCCGGCGTTTTTCGACCCCGGTCACAGGGACTACATCGAGATATCGGTGTCCGACACCGGCGCCGGTATCCCCGCCGAAGACCTCGACCGCGTCTTCGATCCGTTCTTCACGACCAAGGGGCTCGACATGGGGACGGGGCTCGGCCTTTCGACCTCGTACGGGATCGTCAAGGACCACGAGGGCTATATAAATGTTGAGAGCCGGATCGGCAAGGGAACCACCTTCACGATCTATCTTCCCGCCATAGAATCCGAAGACATGGAGGGCTCGGCAAGGGGGATTTATTCCGGCATACCGCACGGCAAGGGCGAGCTGATTCTCGTCGTGGACGACGAGAGCATGATTACGGACATGGCAAGGTCCATACTCGAGGACTATAAGTACAGGGTGCTCGTCGCGAGCAACGGCAAGGAGGCGACAGAGATCTTCCTCAACAGGAAGGATGAAGTGTACGCCGCGATTGTCGATATGATGATGCCCGTTATGGGCGGGAAAGCCACGATAAGAACGCTCAAGAAGGAATGCCCGGCGCTCAAGGTTATAGCGATAAGCGGGTATCAGCGCGAGCACGAGCTCGTGGACATGCACGACATAGAGGTCGATGCTTTTCTTCCGAAGCCCTTCGACGCCGAGACGCTTTTGCAAACGCTCAAGCCAGATACTGGTTTAGGCGCTCTCCCGTGCGGGAATCCGATGTCGCAGCTTACAGCCGCGACTCCACCTTTCTGTCATTCCCGAGTGCTTTTATCGGGAATCCATGCTTTTCTAACCTGTCATCCTGAACTTGATTCAGGATCTCGTCTTTAATAGTCCTTAAAACAAATACAAAAATAAACTACTTCTACTTTTCCTGGATGAAAAGCAGCAAAAGTCACGGTCCGCACACGTAGTGTGTTTTTTCGGCGTAGCACTGTAGTTGCTTAAAATCACCGGAAGCGCGTCAGGGGAGATAGCAATGACGCCGCTACTTCCTGCACGCGCGGCGTGCAAAATCATCGTACTTCGCTAAATCTTCTAAATAATTACCCCTCACCCTTAATCCCTCTCCCCCAAGGGGAGAGGGGGAGTATAGTGGGCAGATTTTTAACGCTCATCCACTCAATGTCTTCGGCGGGGTAAGTCAGGTGATTGAACAAGACGGACGACCGAGCGGTGCTATGGATTTCAAATTCTGCTACGTCGATTTCTGGCGCACGTGGTGCGCCGAATTTTGACGGCCCGGAGGGGTATTGCCGCGCCGTTTACACGGCTTGCAATATTATGACATTCGTAAGGAGGTTCGTAACTTTGCGGTGACCATGGCATCGATTGAGGCTATGAATGCTACATCAAAACCCCACACGCGTGACGTGGAGCATCCTAGTAATTACCATGTTCGGGCCGCCGGTTATCGTCATAACCAAATCTTCCCAGTAGAAAAGACGCCTGTTCCCGTCCACCGACTGGACAGCGGGTTTGTCGGACCATCCAGTGGGCGTCAGCACCCTATACATTGCGTTCTCGTCTTCGAAGATGTACTTGTCGCCGTTGTCGAGGGTGACCAGGAACTCATTCCCGGCGGGCTCGTCCAGCACCGCTACCGTGCAGCCGCCGTGGTAGATGTAGCGTCCGCCCTTCCTGTCGTAGAGCGAGCACCCGGCGTCCGACACCGATGCCCTCGGCGCTTGCTCGGCATAGGCCTGGGATTGATAATAGCCCGAGCCTCGACGGAGGCCGTGACCGCATCGTAGACGCACTGGTAATCGAACGACAGCCAGTAGCCGTCGGACTTCACGTATTCGCCCTTGCCGACGAGCTTGTTTTTAGTTTCGGAGAGCTCCGAGAGCGTCATACCGTCGTAATGGAAAAGCACTTTTTGCGCGTCGTAATGCTCGCCCCTGATCTTGTTGTTGATCGTCTTCTGACAATCCTGCACCCATCCCGTGTCGGGCGTTATGGGCGGCACGTCGGGCTGGGCGATAGACGCCGCGGCGGAGCCACAGCCAGAAGCATAATAGTCAGGAATCTCGTTAAAGTGCGTGAATTCATGTTTCGATATCTCCCCCCTGGGAATCGTTCTGTCGAATCGTTATATCATACCGCCTTTTGGGGTCAATTGTCATCCGCCGCGCATTGCCGCGCGCCTGTAGACCGCGATAGGTGTAACGTGATATTATGAGATTGATTGCAGCCCCCAGGAGGGCATGGAAAACGGCGCGCCATACACGGATTAAAGGCATTATAATTAGCAGACAAAGGCCGCCATGGAGCGTAAGCCGTTTCAGACAAAGGAGGATTTCACATGACTGGCACACCACAGGTGCAGACCTGCGACACGGCGCCGATGACAATCGGCGACTGGATAATCACGATGATACTTCTTTACATCCCCATCGTCGGGCTCATATGCCTTCTTTATTGGGCGCTCAGCAGCACGGGGAACGTAAATCGAAGGAACTTCTCTATAGCAGCACTCATCATCAGCATAGTGGCAATGGCACTGGTCGTCATCGGCCTGGTTTTCTTCGGCGGGATGGCCGCTATCATGTCAGAGCACGGCACGCAGCTCTAGCGGCCGCGCCTAGATATCGATAAAGATCCCGCCCGCCTCTTCCGAGGTGAGGCGGGATACAGACGTCACCTTGTCGCTGAACCCCGAGAGGGATTCCCACGACTCCCTGCCGGAGACGTCTATCAGAACGGAGTAGACCTTAAACCCGAGCCTCGATTTCTCGCGCTTGAATTTATCCAGCCATTCGCCGCCCACCGCGGCCTCGCCGTCCGTGATGAATACGATGTCGCCCCCCTTTTGAATTTCGAGTCGGAGAGTATGCCGAGGGCCTTGTCGAGGGGCTCCTCGAAGTTGGTCCCCCGCCCGGGAAATATTCGGCCAGCTCGAAGATGTCTGTCTCTTTCATGCCCCAGCCGCCCCTGCCCTCGCGCGGGTCCGTCTCGAACAGCTTCCCCGGCTGACCGCCAGAGGAGAATACGATTATCGCAGCCTTCCGCCTTTCGCGCTTGGCGATGTCGAGGAGCGTAAGGCAGACGCCCTTGGACCAAGCTCCTTTACCTTCCATCGACGAGCTCCCGTCGAGGCACACGACCATCGGCCCCCTGCCCTTTTCCTCGCGAAGCGAATATTGAAGGAGCCTCCCCTCGACGAGCCGCTTTTTGAAGTCCGAGCGGAAGGCCTCGTTCCCAAGGAGAACCATCTCCGACGGTATTATGCGCCCGAGGTCGTCCCCCGAAGCGATGTCGAACACCTCGGCCCCCCTCCGCGACCACGACTTGCGGCGGCCCTTGAGCATCTCCTCTTTCAGGCTCCCGACGAGGAGCGAAAGCCGCCTCAGCTTCTCGTTCGAATTCAGCTTCGCCGCGAGGTCGAGCTTCGCCCGCGGGCCTTTCGGCCGGGGCGCCCATCGAGGAGCTCCACGACTGCACCTCGTCGTCCGAGTTTTCGACCTTCCCGGACGTCTCCTTCATCGACGCCTTGACCATCTTCTTCATGTTGACGGACGACTTGTCGTGCCTCTCCTCGAGCTCGTCCGAAAGCTCGCCGAGCTCTTCCTCGGCGTCCCCGAGCTCCTCTTTCTTCTCGTCCCTTAGCTTCTTATACGCCTCGTTCTCCTCGCCCCCTTCGTTCTCGTCCCAGGTCTCCATCTCGTCCTTCATCTCGTCTACCTCGCTCTCGGCGGCGTCCGTCTGCCACTCCTTCACGAGGGACCTCTCCCCCGGCCCGTCCTCGGACCGGAGCCATTCGAGGACACTCCGCCCCATCTCGACGGTAGCGAGCGCCGAGTGGAACTCGTCGAGCACAGTCTCCTCCCTCATCTCCTTATAAGAGGCGTCAACGAGGACTTCCTTCATGATGCGCCTCGGGAGGAGAGCGCTTTTCCTGAGCGATTCGCCAGGGGTGAAGACGACGTTGTGCTTGAAGAACGAAGCGAAGAGATCTTCCATCAAGGGCGCGAACCCCGGAAGGAGCGACGAGCCCCTTTCTATTAGGGCCCGCAGCTCGGAGGACGAATCGACGAGATTCGAATACGCCTCCCTGTCGAAGGAATCCGCCTCGATGTTGTTGAGCCCTTTTGAGCGCGCCATAGGAATAAAGCTTACACCCCGGGGCGGGAGTATCAATTTTCACGGGACATGTTAAAATTCCTCACTTCCCCGACAACCAGCGGACAGCTACGAATGAGACTTAACAACACAGAGCTAAGGGCCGTCGTTACGGTGGCCATTATCATGGCTTCGAGGCTCCTCGGCATATTTCTTATACTTCCTGTATTCAGCGTCTACGCCGAAAAGTACCCGGGGTCGAGCATTGCGATGGCCGGGGTCGCGTTCGGCATATACGCCCTGGCGCAGAGCGTTCTTCAAATCCCGTTCGGATGGGCCAGCGACAAGCTCGGGAGAAAGCCGGTCCTTTTGGCGGGGCTCCTCATATTCACGGTCGGTAGCATCTTATGCGGGACAGCCGATACCATCGGCGAGCTTATACTGGCGCGCATACTGCAGGGCATGGGCGCTGTCAGCTCCGTGGCCATTGCAGCGCTCGGCGACCTTACCCGGCCCCAGGTGAGGGCCCAGTCGTTCACGATAGTCGGCATAACTATAGGCGTAGCCTTCCTCGTTGCAATAATCGCGGGCCGCCCCTCGCTTCGCACATAGGGTTTTTCGAGCGTCTTCTGTGCTGGCTGCGCTTAGCGGCGTGGCGTTCCTGCTGACGCTCGTTTTCTTCCCGAAGATCGAGGGCGGAGAGCCCGTCGGCGAGCGCCACGGTTTCAGGAAGCTCCTCGGAATGCCGGAGATGCGAAGGCTCCTTCTGGCGACGGTCGTCGTTTCGCTTTCGGTAAACCTCTTCGTATTCGTCTACCCGCTCACATGGACGTCGCTCGGAATGAGCGACGCGGCTCTGTGGAAGGTGTATCTCATATCGCTCATACCGGCCGCACTGTTCGTGTTTCCGGCGGTGAGGACGGCCGAAAAGAAAGGGCGCATTGGCACGGTGGTCAAGGTGGGCTGGGCGCTGATAGCGCTCGCCTTTTTGACGTATCCCTTCCTCGCCAAGGCGGCGCTCCTTTTTTACGGCGCGGGGATGCTGTTTTTCGCAGGTCATACAATAATGCAGTCGATACTGCCGGCGTTCGTAACGCAGCGCGTCGGGCAGGCCAACAGGGCGCGGCCACGGGGCTCTACAACCTGCTCGTTCGCCGGCTCGGCGGCGGGCGGCATGATGGCCGGGTATCTCTATCACATACATCCCTCGGCCCCGCTCACGGTGGGGTTCCTCGTCATAATCGTCTGGGGCCTGGCCGGTTGCCGGCGGCGCCCGAGATAACCCGCCCTGAATAGCGGTCGTCACACGGAACCTTTCACGTAACCGTACAGGCAATACGATACTACTGTATGAATATCGGGTGTGTACAGGTATCGGAGGGGTCCGGGCAGTTCGTAGCGGGCCCCGAATCGGGTATGCGAAGGTATTAAGCGCGCGGACGTTTATTCGTCGTGAATCGCTTTATTGACCTTTTCTAAAAGCTCGGGCGGTATGGTATCCATCCCGTGCTCTTCCTTGGCGTGTTTCGCGGCCTGGGCCATGATCTCCTCTACCGAATCGCCCTTGGCCTCGAAATCGCAGTCTACCCCCACTTCCCTGCAGCGTAGAACCTTAGCCATTTGTGGTCTCCCCGGAGAAATCCTGTCTCCTTCTTCGATTATATAATTTCGCGGGCAGACGCGTCAATCGTTTTCGAGCGGCGAAACCGGGCTTTTGTTCCCCGGAATTTGAGAAACCGGCACATTCTACGGCGATAAAAGGCTCTTTTTACCTCGAAATTCATAAAATTCGAAAAAAAATTTTTACTCTGAATCTGCACAATCCTGACAGTTCCTTCATAGAGCCGGTTAACCTTGAGGCGAACGCAAAGCACACAGAGCTTCGCATCTATAACCAACACTTATCTACTTTAATTACCGCTCCGACGTATAGATAATCATCTATATTGAGATTTAACATTGCACCTCATAAATGCGTCGTAATCATCTGTAATTACAACTATATTATTACACAATTGCTCTTTGAATTTTGTTTTCAATATGCTATTATTGCGAATCACCAAAAGAAGGAGGATATACCCAGTGAATTCGACCAGATTTCTCGCTCTGATTTCTTTTTGACCTTTTCCTTTACCGCTGCATCGAACGCGGCGGTCGAGCTAGTCAACGGGTTTGCAGACGGACGCGGCAACGAGGTAACCCTGTTCTCGGAAGGGTTCTTCGAGCTTCCCGCCGGGCCCCGGGGTCGTTCGAATTGCTCGTTTGCGCCACCAGCTCGACCGGAAGCAACACCTTCCTCGACCCGGTTCCGGACTCGCTCGCCACTATCAGCGTCGCGTCCTGCCAGCCGTCTCCGCAGGGCACCTGCGTCGCGGGCATCTGGGGCCAGAATACGTCGAGCCCGGACTACAGGCAAGGCCTTTGCAGCGGACGGATCCGACCACAGTTTTCGTGACCGGCGTATTCAGATGGACCGGGGTCGATTCTGATGAGCCGGTAACAGGCATCGACTGCAATACCGGAATCGGCCAGATCGCTACCGCGCCTTCTATAGACGTAGAAGAAGGCTCCGGCGTTGTAAGGGTTCACGTTCGGCGTCAGCTTCACCGACCAGTTCATTACCGCGAACGAAGTCCTCCAGGGAGCATTTCTGCACTGGCGCTTTCGGAGAACATCGACAGCTTCCAGGGGGTCTTTCTGAGGGAGTTCGCCTCCGTTGCGGAAGAGAGCGGCCCGACGGGACCGTTCGCCGTAAACCTGGCCGAAGAGATCGGCGATCCCGAGGCGCAGGCTCCGTGGAGGGCTTGCACCATCGGCCTTAGAGCAGGCGCCCTCTCGGCAAGGCCTATACCGACAATGTCCGAGTGGGGAATGGCGTATTCGTCATCCTAACAGCCGCCGCTTCAATATGGGCGATCAGTGAACGAGAACGGCCTGAAATATGTGTGATTAGAATCAGATTTCGAGGGGGGCTATCGAAGCAGAGCTTCGAGTGCCCTCCTTAATCCATAGAGGTCATCGACGGTAATAGCGCCCGTTTCTTTTAACACCTGCGCATAGCTTTGCCTGGCCCTCCCGCCTATAACGAACGGAACCCCGGAGGTGCTTCCGGAGTTTCCTTATCTCGTTTTCGACCATGAGATCCGACTCAGGGTAGACAAGGCTCAATATAACAGCCTTGGAGCCGAAGTGGTTAACCGCGCCGGCGATCTCCTGGCAGGAAGGTTGGGCCCGGAGGTAGTTCACGTTCCACCTCGCTCGAAGCGGCCACGGCCGCCGCGAGAGCGCGGAGCGCACCTGATTCGACGGAGTGGTCACCAGCACATGAGGAGCCCGTGTCCCCTGCGATGAGAGGAGCCCGCCGAGGAATGTCCTTACCGTAGGTGCTCGTGTGCGATGCGTATCTCACCGCGCCGCCACATATCCCCCACGCGCTCCATGAGAGCACGACGACGCGGTCCACGAGGACGTTTCTCCCGAGGGCTATCTCCGCCGCCGCGAGAAGCGAATCGAGGGTCTTCACGTCCATCTTTTCGAGAGCGAGAATAAATCCGACGTAGTCTTCTGGATCCTCGAGACTTCGCCATCCATACCGGCCGGAGGATATAGGCGGCCGGGAAGGTTTCCCGGATTGGCCGGGCAATTCTGTAAGGAGATCGCGGAGCATCCCGAATACCCGCGATGCCCCTATATGAAATCCTGCCTCGGTCGCTTTATGAAGGAGGGTCATTCGACATCCCCTTCGTCGTAGCACCTCCGGTTGTTGAGTCCCGCGACGGCGACACAACGCCGTAGCGCCTCTCCCACGCGCGAATGGTGAGGCGTAAGACCGGTCCGGACACGGCCTTCATGGAATATTTTTGACCGCCGCCGATTCGGCTGCCCTTTTCCGTACCGTTCATACCGATATGGTATATATGTCTAATAAGTGTCAAGGATTTACTTCCCGTATTCCATCTCTGTAGTCTATTTAAATATGGATTTTAAGCCGCCGTCGATACGTAGCACATCCGATTCTTAAAATCGTGAAACCGGCATTATATTGTTATCGAGCGGAATAGAACAAAATAGCTTGACATATTAGACACATGGCTAGTTATTAGACATCAGTTAGACAGTGCTTTGTTCCGGAGGCAATGGGGTCCCCGGAAAAGCCGGCGTATTGAACGGCCGCGACCCGTCGACATACCTAAATCACTTTTTCAGGAGGTATTCAGCGAAGCTTTATATTTTACGGTTCTGTAGCCGCCTTTGATAGCGGCGGTATTGGCCCTCGCTCCCCGAACGCAAGCTCGACATGCACAGCGACAGCGATAAGGACATTGTCGAGACCGCGTCCGCTGCTGGTTCGTTTAGCACCCTGGTTGCCGCTGTCCAGGCGGCCGGGTTGACGGAACCCTGGAGGAGAGGGCCCGCTTACGGTCTTCGCCCCGACCGACGAGGCATTCGCCAAGCTCCCTGACGGTCGAGATGCTCCTTGCCGGAGAAGATGCTGGTAGCCATACTGACCTACCACGTGGTTCCGGGCAAGGTAACGTCCGCCGAAGTAGCCGCGAATCCGGCGTCAGGGACGCATGAATCCACCCCCCTCCGAAATGCATCACAACTGTCGTGATTACACCGGTCAGAAGCCGGGAATCGGGGACAGAAAGGAATCCCGCACAATTAGCGGCGTTTGAGAGCCGGTTTCGATTCGAAACCACAATTTCGGCCCGAAAAAGCGGGGGATTCGGGATTCTTACGCCGTTTTTTGATAAATGTGTGAATCCTGGCCCTTGTAAATACACTCTAACTGTATATATAAGAGATAGGGGGGTGTAACAGAGAAATGAAATCCATAGAAAGAGACATGGAAAACATGCATTACGGCGACGGTGACTACGAGGAAACCGAAACCGATTTTCTCGTCTCGGAGGAAGAAGAAACGGCCGAGGGGGCGGATTACGCCTACGAGGGCGAATCCGGAGGGCCGGACTATAGGGCCGGCGATCCGGGCGGATACCGTCCGCGGAGCAAGAAAGAATCTGATAAAACAAGGCCGGGCCGATACGAGGAAGAGAAGGTGCTGCAGGTTTACTTCAGGGACCTTCTGACCGAGCCGCTGCTTACGCGGGCCGACGAGCAGGAACTGGGCGCCGCGATCAAGGAATGCGAAAAGAAGGTTAAGGAGATCCAGAAGCAGGTTGAGCTCATTACCAACCCGCGGAAAAAGAAGAAGACCAGGGGCAACGCCGAAACGCTCGGGGCCGAGATGAAGGAGTATTCCGAAAAGGCGCACGAGCTTAAGGCGCGCTTTATAAAATCGAACCTTAGGCTCGTCGTGAGCATTGCGAAGAAGCACCTCGGGCGCGGGCTCCCGCTTACGGACCTCGTCCAGGAGGGGAACCTCGGGCTCATGAGGGCCGTCGAAAAGTTCGACCATACGAAGGGATTCAAATTCTCGACCTATGCGGCGTGGTGGATACAGCAGTCGCTGTCCCGCGCGATAGCCGAGAAGACAAAAACGATCAAGATACCCGTCTACGTGATGGAGCAGTCGGGTAAGGTGTTCAGGGCGAAGTACGCGCTGATCGAGGAAACGGGCAAGAACCCGCTCCCCCACGAGATAGCCGAAAAGGCCGATCTCTCGGTGGACATAGTCAAGGCGGTGCTCGACGGCTCGGACGGAACGCTTTCGCTCGACAGGCCGATAAGCGGCGACGCAGGGAGGAGCTATATGGACCTCCTTCCCGACAGCGAGACATACGGCCAGGAGACGTCCCACGCCGAGCAGGAGATGAAAGACCTTCTCGAAGATACGCTGTCCGTCCTGACGGATAAAGAGGCCGACATCATAAGAATGAGGTACGGGCTCGAAACGGACAAGGTATACACGCTCGACGAGATAGGTGGGAAGTTCGGCGTCACGAGAGAGCGCATAAGGCAGATAGAAAAAGGCGGCTCTAAAGAAGATGGCGGAGTCTGTAAACGGCGACGCTTAAGAGTTGTCTCTCATAAAGACAAGGGGGCCTCGCAGGCTGTTGGTGAGGGTCCCGTTATAATAATTCACACCCTAGATATGATCTTCCTGGGGCCAGTCCAATCTCCCTTTACTTATCCTTTATATCCAACACCAAAACATTCGATTGAGGTTAAAACAATAATCCTTTATCATTAATTCTCAATTGATGTGAATTTTTTATCATCATTCCCAATTGACGTGGTTTGTGGTTTAAAGTGAAGGGGGGATATAGAAATCACTTTTTCTGCTTCCGCAGGAATTTTATTCTGGAGGTGAAAAATGCCCGACAACCTGACACTAAAACTCGTACATAACAGACCTTCTATATATAACGATAACCATCGCCTCTCACTTGAAACTATCGACCCGGGGGACGGCAAAACAATTCGGCTCCTGCAATCCCAGAACGTACCCGAAAACCAGCTCGCCGCGCTGGAATTCAACGGCGAAATCTACATCGCCGGCACAGAAAAATCCGCACCTTCACTGCCGTTCGATAAAATATACAAACTCACAGAAATGCAGAAGCATGAAATAAAGCCTGAGCGCAATTGATGAATTCGCGATTCGCGAATTCACAGTCATAGCGTCAGCAACTTCTTTTAATCATCATTAAGCTTCCGTCTCGATCTTTCATTCAATCCGCCCAGGTCTGATTCCACGGTAAGCTGCTGCATTTGCCAGCGCATTCCATCCCTGTGATAGAATCGCATGGTATCTCGTTCCTGGAGGATGCGAAATGTTCCGATTTACGGCGGTTCTATCCATACCGGCTTTTCTCGTTTTATTTTCCGCGCCGGCTGACGCGCGAATGATTCTCGGGCGGCGGCCTTAACAACAGCACCGACTTCAACGGCACCGAAGGCAGGGTTCAGTTCCTGGGCGTGGACGCCCCGGGCAACCTCGATATCGTCGTCTGCTCGACCTATTCGGGCGGGGCGAATGTTTCCAGCTGCCTTCACCGGGCGACTGGTCCCGGCGGCTGAATCGAGATGCGGAGGAGGGTCCTGCATACTCGGCATATTTACTAGACCGGCAGGGTCCGGCCTCGACGAGATCACGTGCACCTGGACGCAGAACAGACGTCTTCACCGGGGCGGTGCTGAGATACGCAGGGGCCGATGCGGACGATCCGATCATCTCCTCGGCATGTGAGAGCGAAGTCTCCGGCACATTGACCGCCCCTTCCGTGGCCACTGAAGCGAACTCTACGGTGATTCGCGTCATCGCACTCGGCGGCGAGGAATTGCTCCTCCCCACGGAGCATATCGAAGAGGTGTTCGCCACGGCGGCAATAAGCTCCTCAGATCAATTTTCCTTTATAATAGGGCTTACCAGCTATTTCCGACCGCAGGGCAAACCGGCGAGCAGACTTTCCCATCGGGATTCCTCGTACCGTGGACGGCCTGCACAATAGCCTTCAGATCGCCGACCACCCCCATACCCACGATGTCCGAATGGGGGCTCCTGGCATTTGCCGGGATAGCGGGAATAGCGTCCCTTATAGTTATCAGAAGAAGGACTAAAACGGCTTAATAGCCCGTTGGACGCACCTCACGCGTCCGCATTTACGGGAACTGGCCTCTCCGGCCGGAGGGAGCCTTAACAAAGTGCGCCGCGGCGCGGTCATCCGAAAAATCCGCCAAAAAATTCAGGTGGAATGCCGGTGAATTAGCGAGTACAATTGAAGTATCGACCCAAGGCGGAGGCCCGGCCCGCATTAAGGCCCATAGGCATCCGCAATCTGTTCCCCCGATTTTTATGGAAACGGGACGGTCACGTTCGTACGATTGCGCGCCCGGATGCGCCGGAAATAAACTGGAGGAGAGAACAAAAAAGGCTCATGATTTACGGAAGGTCATTATTCTGGTTCAAACGGGACCTGAGGGCCGTCGATAATACCGGCCTCTCGAACGCCGTTAGAGACAGCAGGGAAGATACCGATATACGTGCTCGAAGACGGTATTCTGTCGAAGCAGTCCCAGGGAGTAAGCGGGTCACATTCCTCGCCGAGCGCTCCTCGCGCTCGACCGCGAGCCTGTTCGTTGGGATCGTACCTTTTGATAGTTCGAGGGAAGGCAGAAGAGGTAATACCCGCACTCATACAAACACATCAGATAGAAGCTGTTTACCGAACAGGGCTTTGGGTTTTCGGGCGTAAAGAGAGACCGGCGTCGAGCACCAGCAGGCTTAACAGCACGGCGTTCAAGAAGTTCGACGATACTTTCCTCGTCCCGCCGCACGAGCCTGACCAGAGGAAGACGTTCAGCTCGTTCTTCAATCTGTGGCAGGGGAAGGGTAAGCACCTCCCCTACCCGGCCCCGAGCGCATCGAATCGCCGGCGCTGGAAATTCCGCCAGTCGAGAAAGAGCTTGAGCCCCTGGGCCCTGGCAGGCTCGGCGGATGGCCGATGGATTTCCCGACAAAGAGGCTCCAGGATTTCGACTTCGCTGCCTACGCCGAGACGCGCGCGACCACCCGTGGATGGACGGCACATCGAAGCTATCGCCTTATTTAAGGTTCGGCATCGTCTCCATAAGGCGTTTACGAAGCGGCTTCCGGCGGTAGCCCGGCCACTTCGTCCTACATCTCGGAGTCGCGTGGAGGGAGTTCTGGTACCACATGCATCACTTCCCGAAACGCGCGGCCTCGAATTCCAGGAGAAGCGCCGAACATAAGATGGATAAACGACGAGGTCTGGTACGACGCATGGCGCGAGGGCAGGACGGGGTTATCCGATCGTGGACGCCGGAATGAAGCAGCTTGGAAGAGGAAGGCTGGATGCACAACCGCGTGAGGATGATCGTCGCATCGTTCCTTACGAAAGACCTCATTACCGACTGGCGCTGGGGCGACAGGCACTTCTTCGACCACCTTATCGATTACGACGAGACAGTGGACATTGGCAACTGGCAGTGGTCGGCGTCGTGCGGGGCCGATCCGAAGCCGTTCCGGATTTTCAACCCGCTGCTCCAGTCGCAGAACTTCGACCCGGATTGCATATACATTAAACGCTACATCCCCGAGCTTACGGACGTCGAGCCCGAGAAGATCCACAACCCGCTCACGTACAAGCTCCCGTACCAAAAGCCGATAGTCAACCATTATGAGATGCGTAACCTCGCGCACGAGGTGTATTCCGGAAGCCGCGTGGACGACGAATACGTCTCGCAGCTTAAGAAGGATACGGGGCTGCCCTAGCCCCGAGCGGGATGCAGCCGGCTAGGGGTTTTTCGCAATTTTTGCTAAACTTACCCCTGGAGGCCGCAACATATGGCTATAAGCGTACTCATGGTTTACGAGCCCCTACGGGCAGTCGAGGATCAGGACTACTGGAAGAGCTATATCAAATTTTACGAGCAGTTCAGGGACGGCCCGGCCACGCCGCAGTCCGTGTGGTACGGGAGGGAATACGATACCTTCAGGGAATCGTTTTCCGCAGAGACGGGTATCGAGAAGGACGCGATCCGGGACTGCTTTTTCTTTAAAGACGAGGACGGGGAATACTACCTTACGCCCGTCGGCTCGAAGACTAACGTCAACCTGTTCACCGCCGAGGATTTCATCCCGCTCGAATGGTTTTTGATGTACCGGGGCGAGGAAAAGAGGTACTTCTACACGCACACCGGATGGGGAGCGGTGAGCCAGGACGCGATCTATTACAGGACCAGGCTCAAGGACGCGGCGGCCCGCCTCGAAGAGGCCGGGCGTGACATCGAGGCGTGGACGGCTTCGGGGCTCGGGCCCGTATCGGCTATCGTCGAGGACCTCGCCGTAGGGGCAAGGAACCTCAGGCACTGGCTGTCTTCCTTCGACGAGAGCGGCTTCGTGCTGCTTAACTACGGCGAGATAAGCACCCGCATCCCGTCGGACTCGCTCAAGAACGAGGACTCCGTTTCGGAGCTCAAGAACGCGCTCCTCCTCGCAAGGGAAAGCGACCCCGAGCGCGCCGGGACGGCGCTTATGGCGCTCGTCGCTAAATGGGATTCCATAAACAGCGCGCTCACAGGCAAGACGGAGAAGAAGTCGTCAACCCTCCAGTAGCGCCCCCGTCAGGAACGCCGCTATGAAACAATTCCCCAGGCCAAGGATAATCGCGAGCAGGTGCTTCGAATTCGACGCTTGCAGATACAACGGCCAGAAGATACCCAATAACTTCGTCGCCGCACTCGCGCCCTACGTTGACTTCGTGCCCGTATGCCCCGAGCTCGAAATAGGGCTCGGCGTACCGCGGGACCCGATAAGGGTGGTGGGCGGGCCCGGCGGGCGGAGGCTCGTCCAGCCGACTACCGGGAGAGACCTCACGGACGCGATGAACGGCTTCGCCGACGGATTCCTGGGCGGCATACGCGACGCCGACGGCTTCATACTCAAGAGCCGATCGCCCTCGTGCGGCATAAAAGACGCCAGAATTCCCCGACGCCGATAACGAAATTGCCTCAGGCAAGGGCGCGGGGCTTTCGCAGCGAAGGTGCTAGAAAAATTCCCCCACCTCCCGGCGGAGGACGAGGGAAGGCTGCTAAATTTCAGGGTGAGGGAAAACTTCTTCCCTTACGAGGGTCCTGTGCACGCTTGCGCGGTTCAGGAGGTGAGGAAGGCGGGCACGATACGAGCGTAAGGTTCCAGGCCGAGAACAAGCTCCTTCTCATGACACACAACCAGAACGAGATGCGCGCGCTCGGCAGAATCGTCGCCAACGCGCGCGGCCGGCCGCCGGAGAGCGTCATAAACGAATACGGCGAAGGCTGGCGAAGATGCTGGCCGCTCCCCCGGAGGGCGTCGAACGTAAGCGATCCTTATGCACGCAATGGGATATTTCCGAAACGAGCTCACAGGAAAGGAAAAGGCATACTTCCTATCGCTCCTTGACGACTTCAAGCGAGAGCGCATTCCCCTTTCGGCCGTCATAACCGTCATGGGCTCGTGGATAGTGAAATACGGCGAGTATCTGGAGGCCCAGACATACTTTCGCCCCTACCCTCCCGGAGCTCATGGAGCTCGGCGATTCGAGCAAAGGTCGCGATATAGCGCCCTGCCACCACCCGACGGCCCCGGACGGAATCCCGGAAGGCCGCCAAACGTATATTCATAAGGGGGCGCTTCGAGACCGCGCCGGAAGCCGCAGGCGCACTCCGTGAGAGGTGAAAAAATTATAAGAAATGTCAGAATTATATGTTAAAGTTTAGTGGGGGGATACGTTAAAAGATGATAGAAAAGATACTGTTACTTCTACCTTTTCTGCTGGCTGCCGGGTGCAGCCGCCCAAGCGTTTACATTCCCGAATCGTACAGGACGAAGAGGCCCTCCGAAGCTGAAACGAACTCGCAAGAGACCGAATCGGCCATAGTCACTTCGGGAAAGAGCGAAGAGTATACCAACTTCAACGCACCATACGACAAGGGTCTGGACGGCGGCTCTCGAAAGCGTCGAGATACTCAAATGGCGCTTTCATCGACCCGACAGAGGGCGTGATCTGGAAGCAAAGAGGCGTACGTTTACAGGAAGAACGGAAGGCTCCTCCGCTCGTACACCTACCCCTCAAAGTCAGACATCCGGTCAAATCATTATAAACGACTACCTAGAGGCGAAGGTCGCGAAGTATACGCCGGGGACGGCCAACACCGTCTACGCAGGAGAATCTCAAGGTTACGCTGAAGAAGATTTCGGAAGAAGTTACGGAAGTGAATATAGATTACTCCATCAGGCCCTATACCTACCAGGGAGTTGATCGGATACGAGGTGCTTTCGAACGGGTACATCGATTCGATGATCATCGACAAGATGAAGGAAGAGCTCACCCCCAGCCGGTAGCGCGCAACTGAGATGAACACCCTCCTCCTTGCCGCCGGGATAGTCGTGTGCTTTGCCGCGCTCTTTTTGCTCGAACGGTATTACAGCGGCGGAAGAACGGCGATGAAGGAGGTAATACACATAGTGTGCCCTTCGACGTCTCACCTTCTGATTACAAATACACCTAAAGCACGTCGGGTGAAATGGCGGCGCTGCTACTTCGGCTTCCAGCGCACGTGGTGCGCTAGGAGCTTGAAGAGGCCATCTTCGAAATAATCTCGTCCATATTCCGCTGGGCAGCTACTTCGCGGGCGCGGCGGGTGCCTTCGTGGAGAATGCTGCGGACGTCGTCGGGCCTGTCCTCGTAGAACTTCCTCTTCTCGCGGATCGGCTCCAGCAGCTCGTTTATAGCGCGGGCCAGCTTCTTCTTCACCTCGACGTCGCCGACCTTCCCCGCGCGGTAGCGGTCGCGGGTCCTCGATTTCTTCGAGGTCCGTGTTGAACGCGTCGTGGTATATGAATACGGGGTTCCCCTCGACTGTGCCGGGTATGTCGGCCCGGATGCGGTTCGGGTCGGTGTACATTATGCGTACGCGCGCCTCGACCTCCTTCGCATCGTCCGAAGGTATATGCAGTTGTCGAGGCTCTTCGACATCTTGCGGTTGCCGTCCGTCCCGACGAGCCGCGACGTCTCGCTTATAACGGGCTCGGGCTCGGTGAAGTACTCGCCGTAGAGGAAGTTGAACCGCCTGGCGAGCTCACGCGTGAGCTCGATGTGGCTGAGCTGATCCTCGCCCACGGGGACCTTCGTCGCCTTGAACATCAGGATGTCGGCGGCCATGAGGACCGGGTAGCCGAGGAGGCCTACCGAGTAGTTCTCGCCGACGCCCATGTCCTGAATCTTCTCTTTGAGCGTCGGGATTCGCTCTGCGCGCGGGACGCCGCAAAACATCGCGAGTATGGCGTAAAGCTCGGTGATGTAGGGAATCTGCGACTGGACGTAGAACGTGGACTTTTCGGGGTCCATGCCGACGGCAAGCCAGTCCATGACCATCTCCAGCGTGTTGCGCTCGACCTCGCCGACCTTGTCGTAATGGGTCGTCAGCATGTGGAGGTCAGCAACGAGGAAGAAGCAGTCGTAGTCGTCCTGGAATTTTATACGGTTGACGAGCGAGCCCACGAGGTGCCCCAGATGAAGCCGCCCCGTCGGCCTGTCTCCCGTGACGAGGATTGGTTTATTTGCCGTCATGTGTCGGTTACTCCCTTCAATTATCGTATGTTTAAGGGGATTAATATACACGGAGGCGAAGAAAATGTCGCGTCGGAATCCTGTGGATTGCGTCCGGCAACGAAACAGTCCAATTCTCTATTTGATTACGCTAAGTGACCATATAATCTATTGCGTATCAAACCTGTTTTTAGGAGGCCTTTAATGCGATTCATGTTCAAAATAAATATTTCTGTCGAAGCCGGAAACGAGGCCGCCAGGAGGGGCGAGCTGGGCCCGAAGATACAGGCCATAATCGAAGAGCAGAAGCCGGAGTCGATATACTTCATCGCCGACAACGGAGAGAGGACAGCCGTATTCGTCGTCGATATAAACGACGCCTCGGACATACCGAGAATAGGCGAGCCGTGGTTCCTCGCATTCGACGCCGCGCTCGAGGTCCAGCCCGTCATGACGCCCGCCGACCTTGCCAAGGCCGCGCCGCACATAGACGCCGCCGTAAAGAAGCACGGCTGACGAAACCGCCGGCTGTTCAATGTTCGTTGAAACTGGCGGGGCGCGGGACCTTCCAGCGCCTCGCTTTGTATAACCCCACCGCCGATATATCCTGATACATTATGGTTTCGCTTTACGTCCTGGTTATCGCAACCGCCGCGTTCAGGATCGCCGGGTTCCTCGGAGTCGGGATATTCCGGAGCTTTGCCGACTGCCTTCAGTTCGGGTTCGCCGTGATGTTCATCTTCACTGGGGTCTCGCACTTCACGTCGCTGAAAGACGACTTCGTGCGAATGATACCGTTCAGTTTTTGAGGAACGACGCGACGGTATACGCCACGGGGGCCATCGAGATCGCTGGCGCTCTGGCTCGCGTCGGGAAGACGCGTCAGACGATCTGCGTCCTCCTTATCATATTCCTCGCCGCCGTCCTGCCGGCAAACATCTACGCATCGATCAATAACATCACGCTCGGCGGGAGGCGCCCACGGGCTTCACTTGAGGGTAATGGCGCGGTGCCTTGTATATAGTGCTCCTGGCGTTCGTAGGATTCGCTACCATGCACCACAGCCGCGGCGCCCGCGGAGCGGGCAGGTAATCGATGCCGCCAGCCGGGAAGCGGGTCACTCCATCGGCCATTCGAACAGGAGCATCGACGATTTCATCGCCGCGCTCGAAGCGCACGGCATAGAAACGCTCGCCGACGTCAGGAGCTACCCCGTCTCGCGCCGCTATCCGCACTTCTCGAGGGATGAGCTGTCGGATGCGCTCGCAGCGCGGGGGATAAAGGCCTGTATGGATGCCGCGCCTCGGCGGGAAAGCGCGAGGGCGGATACGGGACTTATATAAAAACGGCGGAGTTTGCGGACGCGCTTAAGGCGCTCGAAGAGCTGGCATCCCTGAGCCCGGCCGCGTTCATGTGCTCGGAGCTCAAATGGAGGGAATGCCACAGGTCGTTCATCTCGGACGCGCTCTACAGGAACGGCTGGGAGGTCGTCCACATCTACGGCGGGGACGAAACGGAAGTCCATTCCGCCCTGCCGCTACTTTGAATTACGCCGTCAGGATTACTTCGAGGGCGGCGGTGCCGAGCCCCCGCTCGAGGCCGGCGGCGTGTAGCCGCAGACGAAGTTGGCTATGTACTCGCTGACCGTGCCGCCGGGGATCGGGCTCCTCGGCGTTTCGATGCTCTCGTGGTAAACCATCCTGCCGAGGGCGTCGTAGAATTTCGAGGCGCTGTACATGTAGGTCCTCTTGTCGCAGTTAATGGCCGAAGCGATCCTGACCTCCCTGTACGTGAGGCCGTCCGAATCCTTCTGGTCTTCCGGGAACACGAGCTTGCTCCACGACATAACTTCGTCGTCAACCGTTTGAATGGTGGAAGTATCGACGTAGACGGTGTAGTCGCGGGTGTCACCGTTAACCTCCCGTCACGAGAAACCAGGACTCATCGGAAGAAACCGACACCGCCCCTTCCTGCCCGGAGGGCCAGTCGAGCCGTCGGCGTCGGATGACCCGGCGCTTGCGGAAGCGCCAGCGGAGCCGCCCTCTAGGTCGGGCGCGGAGCTTGCGTATCGCTGCCTGTGCAGGACAGCAGCATAATATTAAGTATTGCAAAGACGGCCGCCGCGGCAAGCATAGCTATCCCACGCGCAGCCGGAGAAAATGCGTTTGTTTTCGGATGGAGCATTGCCGTCAGGCTGTTTCTTTTCATTGGCGATTCCTTCCGGAAAGGATTTGTACCGGGCGGGGAGGACACTGCCGGCCGCCCGGGGATGATTGCGGGTACCCTGGAAACACGAGGCTATTCGCCGGCGCTCTTGCCTTTGTCGGATGCGCCGTCCGAGCCGGTCTCGGCCTTTTCGGCTTCCGAAGCGTTTTTCTTGACGGCTTCGACGTCGAGCTCGTTGGCCCTGTTCATCTCCCCGCGCTGCCTCGTCTGTATAAGGTCGCTCGAAAGCGCAAAGCGCGGGTCGGTCACCTTGGCGTAATTTTCTTCGCCGATTATGTCGCGGAGCGAAGCGAGCGCTGTGACGTAGCTGTCGGCGAGGCCGCCCTCGAGGTCCTGGAGCTTTTTAAACTGCTTCTTCACGGCGGGGGGTCGAAAGTGGGTTTGCCGACTGCGTCGAATGCGGCCTTTTCCAGATCCCTGGCTTCGTTCTCTTCGCGGGCCATTTTAACCACATATTCCTTACGAAGCGCCTGCACCTTGTCTTTCTGCTCGGGTGTGAGCTCGAGACGCCCGGTCGCGCTTATCGTCCTGTTGAGCTGGGTGCTGAACCTTCCGAGGCTGCCCACCTTCTGGGACGAAATGTTGCTTACTCGTTTTATCTTGTTCGGCATCGGCTTACTGGGCGTCGGTTTGTCCGTCGCTCCTTCGGCAACGTAACCGAGGATAACAATATGATTATTGCAGCCACATGTTCATAAAGACTGACCTCCGGCTTCTTTAGCTGGAAATAGTTTAACCAATTTCTCGGGCGATTTCGCCATGCTTTCAGACACGGGGGCATCACGTGCGCGCACGTAGTGCAGTTCTCGACATAGCACCGAAGTTGCCAAGAACTATCGGAAAGCGCGGCTGGTGGTTATAGCAATGCGCTGTTACTTCGATTTCCAGCACGCGTGGCCCGCACACATAGTGTGGTTTTCGACGTAACGCTTGAGGTTGCCGAGAACCATCGAAGCGGCTGGTGATTGTAGCAGCCCGCTGCTACTTCGATTTCCGGCACGCGTGGCGTGCCTAGAGAGGTGGAGTGGCGAGTAGACGCGTTATGAGCCGGCCTGCCCTCGCCTACGATGTACCTGGAGAGATAGTATTCCGTCGGGGAAACGGCGCGCCCTCCCCTCCGCTGATGGGCGACCGAGCGATACAAACCTCGCCGCCGTCGCCATACGCCGTGCACCGTGCTCACCCACGCCTTGACCTCGTCCGGGTCGTCGGCGATGGCGTCGGGGGTCATTACTATCTCGTCCGCGCCGGTGGAAAGATCGATGCGCCGGACGGAATCCCACACGTAGCCGTCGTAATTGCCGTTACGCTCCTCGACGCGGATAACGTTCGCATAAAGATGAGGCGAGATGGGCGAGAGAACAGGGTCCTCGAAGCTGAGCGAAGGATCGTCGGGCGTAAGCTTGCGGTATTTTTCGTCCTCGACCCCCCTTCCCCATACGCTCTTTATTCCGTATCCATTGCCAATGCTTTTGTAGCAGTGCGCCAGGAGTGTCCCGGAATGAGCGTCGAAAAACAGCTGCAAAAAGTTGTTTTCTCCCCCGAGATTCCCACGAGTTCCCAATCGATTTTCATAGCGTTCCCTTACGGATATAGTCTGGCTAGTTGTACGGGCTGACGAGCGCTGTACAGTGCCTTTCAGGCACCCTCGAAAATTCTATTATGGGGACTCGGGCGTGGGGTTGTAAAGTCTTAAATAAGTACGAGAGTATTGTAATATCTTCTAGATAAGACTATAATCAGACCTTTTAAGCGAAATGCCCGTAAACACAAGGGCGAAAAGAGGTATCAAAAACAGAGCTGAATCCCGGACCGGCGGAAATCAGTCGTATGCCGGAGGCATTTCCGTATGACGGAGACGACGTAATCCCTTTCCCCGGGAGCGTTAGCTCGTGGCCCTCGCGGGGGATGCCGTGCCATTTCTGGAGACACTTACGGCAGCGTCGCCGTTGCGTGCTGGGCGATGAACGCCGGATGGTTCCGCATCGGGGTCTGCTTGCCGTCGTTCGGTATGTCAGCCGGGCCAGGCGCTCGTCTATGAACGCGCGGGCGTGGTCGAGTACGGTATCGAGACCTTTACCGCGGAGGTATTCGAGCTCCTTTGGCGGAAAGCCGAAACCGCGAACGGAACGCGGACCTCCCGAGCCGCTCGAAGAGACTGTCGAGATTCTGCACCGACATATTATAAATCACGTGCCGGGGTGCGCCCGTTTACGGCGTGATGACGACCTTTATCGCATTCTCGGCCTTACTGTCCATGAGCTCGTAACCGCGCGGCGTATCGGCCAGCGGCAGGTCGTCGCGTTATTACGCTGATCCGGGTCGATCTTCCCTTTTCGATGAGCGGCAAGAGCTTCAGGATGTAATTCTTCGCCGGGCAGACGCCGCCCCTGAACGTGAGGTCTTTAAGGTAGAAGTCGAGCATCGGTATCGGCAGCTCTGGACCATGACCGATGAACAAGACCGTGCCGCCGGGGCGGGCGACCTTCATCGCCTCGAGCACGGCCTGGTTAGAGCCGATGCATTCGAGCGCGACGTCCACGCCCTCGCCGTACGTAAGGACCATGATCTGCTCGAAGGGGTCGACGTTCTAAGAGTTTATGACGTAGTCGGCGCCGAGCTTCTTCGCGAGGTCGAGCCTGAAGTCGTGGTGGCCGACGGTGATTATCTTCGAGGGGCCGAAGAGCTTCGCCGAGGCCGTGGCCAAAAGCCCGAGCGGCCCGTCGCCGAATACGACGACAGTGTTGCCGGGCTTTATGTTCCCCCACTCTGCGCAGAAGAACGCAGTCGAGAAGATATCGCCGAGGAAGATCACGCTGTCGTCCGCCATTTCGGACGGCACCTTTTCGAGCGTGGTGTCGGCGAAGGGTATGCGGACGTACTCGGCCTGGCCGCCCCAGAACCCGCCCAGGGCCTCGCCGAATCCGAAGCATCCGCCGCCGCCCGTGCACGCCGTCGGGTAGCCCTTACGGCAGTTCGGGCAAATGCCGCAGCCAACCCAGAACGGAGCAACGGCCTTGTCGCCCTTCTTAAAGTTCTTTACGCCCTTGCCGACTTCCTCGACGACGCCCATGAACTCGTGCCCCACGACGAAGCCCTCGTCGAGGGGAATGTTGCCCCTGTAAAAGTGCAGGTCCGAGCCGCAGATCGCGCTCTTCGTTATCTTCAGTATTACGTCGCCGTCGCTTTTCATGACGGGGTCGGGGACCGTTTCGATCCTCACGTCCCTCGCGCCGTGGTATACGTTAGCTTTCATGAGCTTGCCTCCGCCTTTAGTTATATGAAGATGTTAACTTATGAGAATGTATCTGCAAACGCGGACGCGCCGGGGCCGGAGGCGTTTCACTTGTCCATCTTCTCGACCCACCCTGCCCGCCACCCCGGCGGGTCGAACGGCTGGCTCCAGTACGCCGTCTCCTTCGCTATCTTTCCGTCCCTGAACTCGAAGACGAACACGCATTTGTAAACCGAATCGCCGCCGTAATCGAGCGTGGCCTCGGCGACTACGACCTCGCCCGCGGTCACCATGCGCCTGGGCGTTATCGTCGGCAGGCCGGGGAACGCCCCGTATACCGCCCGCCTGTTCTCGCCGCCAACTATCCTTTCGCCCGACTGCGGCCATTCCATCACCGCGTCTTCGTGGAACAGCTCGTCCATTACAGCCACATTCCTGTCGTTGATGCAGCCTATCAGCCTTTCGACGACCTTTTCGTTCTCCCTCGCCGCCATGATGCAGCCTCCCTCGCGCCCCGCTTTCCGGGGGCGCCTAAATGAGAATATAGAAGATCGGCAGGTGGGAAGTCAATAGGTTCTAAGGTTGTGTGGAGAAAGCGCTGCGAAACGGCGCACCTCGCCCGTTTCCGGGCCCGGTATGAGGCTTGGGAGCGGACTAATTGCCATTCATACCGGGCCACCGGGATGCCCCTCAGGGCAGTATGGGAGAAAATTCGCGGGCGCGCTCCCCAACGCACCCGCTTCGGAATGCCGAGGCCTTTAGCTCGTGCTCAGAAGCTCGCAGTACTTATCGAACGCGTTTAACGTGCTCTCAAAAGCCTGCTTACGACACTTCCTAATGTTCTCGGCGAGCGCCTCGGCCTTCTTCTTTTTAATGTCTATAATGTCTTTCCCCAAATCGCTGAAATATTCCAGCTGATTTACGAAGGGGTTGTGTCTCCGATACGGAGCCAGATACTTCATCTCGAATACGTTCCTCAGAAAATCGAGATATCCGAGGTGTGCTGCAAGCCCCATCTCGAGACAGGCGTCGGCGGCGTTGCCGAACTGTTTGAAAGCCTGCATTCCCACACCGAAGGCGTTTTTATACGCACCTTTCATTGCGGTATCCATGGCTTCTTCGCCCCTTTCCGCTTCTTCGGCGATTGCTGCTGCATTGTTTCTAACGACTTTCATATCGCGCCTCCTTGTCCCGAATTCCAATAATACTTATTGCATAATTCATGCCGCGAACGGTTTTCAATATCGTGGGTGGGTTAGAAGGACGGCGCCCGGCGGAGGGTGTCGATTGTCAGAAAATCCCACAGTCGGGATTTGTGCAGGCGGGCGGTGTCAGTGTGCTGAGGGAATCTCTTCGGTGAGCCCGAGTATGTCGAGAAGACGCTGCCTGAGCTCAATGGCCTCGGCGATGCGCGCTTTGGGAAATCTGTGGGCGGGGAATTTTTCCATGGCGTCCCACAGGCCGCGCATGCTGTGGCTGGACGCGCGCGAGACGACGTCCTGAAACGAGGGCGTTATATCGATGTCGAAGTCGAGGTAATCGAGCGAATGGTGGATCGGCGGCTCGACCATGACGGTCACCGGGCTGCAGAGAATGTCCCTTCCGCGTATGTCCGTCGCGTCGGCGAAGGGCGTAGGCTTGTGGAGATACCACTCGACCTTGTCCTTGTGCTTCATGAACTCTTCGATGAATTCGTTTACGGAGTTTATCATGGGCGGGCCTCCCGGGAGCTTATATAAATTTAGTATGCGGACGGGTCGGATTATTGCAAGCGGGAGGAGACAGGAAAAAAGAAAACCGGATTCCAACAACAAAGACCAGGATAAGGCGGCAATACACCTATGCCGGAAATAAAATCACAACCTACATTCCGATTTAATGTTATAGTATATATAGAGATTACTAACTAGATTTACTCAGCATTAGACAATATAACAAGATTTTAATACAGACCAAGGGGGATCGGACAATTGCGTAGATTACTACACTTGTCGATATCTGTATTACTTCTGTGTGCAATCTGGTTTCTTCCATTTCCATCCAAGGCCGGCGAAAGCTGCAGAATCAATCAGTCTCCAGCTCCCGTTTCGGCGACGCCGCCTCTTTGCGTGGGGAGATCGGTTTCGACGCTCCTTTCCGCTACTACTGCGGAGCCGAATTTCAGCAGTGTGACCGATATTCTCAGGGTGAGAGAAACCTGCTTCCCGTGGATGATATGGTTATTATGAATCCGACAGCCAGACTGCCACAGCAGCAACAAACGGGCACGCCGACTACAATTCAGGACTTTTACGCATTTACAGAGAACAAGCAGGTTACCGAACTTACAGGACCTGATATAATCGCTGTATCAGATGGCTGTAATACAAATCAAGGCGCTTTTTTTCCTTATGGCGCTCCGAGCGCTCAACAAACAAATGCCGTACGCATGTTTAACCTGGACAGGGACCTGGTTGTAACCTATTCATTAAAACAAGACTCGGGATGTAATAACGGCGCTTCCATCATAACCACCCGGGATCCTCTTGGTTTAGTTTCAGTACCTGAACAAAATATCAATGGTATTAGAGGAAATTTCCCTGATTTTCTACAAAGCGCAGTCGGCGATTTTAATAATGACGGATACGAAGACATTCTTATTATTAAGGGCGGCTTTGAAGGAGGTATGTTCGTAATATCGGCCAATGACCCCGATAACCCTTCAGCCGGATTATTTTTAGGCCCTTTTCATACATTTAATAAGGGTAATAATGGAACATCCGTCAGGAATCCTATGTCAGCCCCCGCCATCGGAGATTTCAACGGAGATACGATTATCGATGTCGCGTGGGTGGGTTCTCGTGGAAGAGATGACGGACTTAATATCAAATCTCCGTATAACCTTTATTTCGCCTCGATTTGTCCGGGGCCGACCGACAACATAGCCCTCTGTCAAGGCAGGAATGTGTTTGAAGTTGTGACGAATCCCCTGTCTTCACAGGTCATACCGCTCGATACTTTTGTAGATAGAGATGCTCAATTCGCATATCCCGCATCCGCGCTAGCAGCGGGTGATTTTAATCCGACCCTCGACACAGGCGCAAGCGCCGGAGATGACCTTCTGCTGGTCTATGGACTCGCGGGCGAGGGCGGATTGACTGTGGAGTACTATACGTTTAGCAGCTCTATGACGCCTACTCTAAGAGATTCACACGGCGGGTCGGGGAAAATCTATAACGTCTACGCGGAAGCCGCACAGCTCGACCGAACGCAGCAGGGTGAACAAGCGGTAGTCGCATTGCAGATACCGGGGGGGCCCTGCCATCTGTGGGTATATACTTTTGACCAGGATGGGTTCGTCCGGCACAATAGCGAATGGGTGGGGGGGGCTAGCGGCAACGGTTTGTGCACGCCGGAGGCCAAACAACCAAGCCAGATTTCGTTAAACGGGATGGCGATCGGGAGGTTTACCAGTGAAGTTCCCCAAGATCCGGCCCAGCTTGATCCTCAAATAGCGGTATTTCTGAACGACTATCAGTCATTCGGCGACAGGGCCAGAGTCAGAATACTGGAAGCAAATCCCGGCAACAATTTTGTCGCCAAATTCGTAAGCGGCTTTAGCGCCCAAGGCCCCAATTTAAAAAGCTACTTCGGGAATAATAACCCAAACCGCGGGGGTAGTTTTATGAGGCCGGGCGACCTGCAGGGCCGGTCGCTCCTGCTGGGCGCCCCAAGCGTTGCCAGGATACCTAAATTTACACAAGTCAATTTAATTCAGGGATCTCCGCCCATGCACGGGGACTATGTTCAGATTCTTGAAGACGATGAGCCTTTGGTAAACAACTTCAGCGTAATTCCGGAAGGCTTTAATACAGCCTTCGCTACCGAAACCTCTAGCACCACGAGCACAACGGACCGCTCAACAGGCAGCTGGACATTCTCATTCATGGAAGGGTTTGATATTACTTCGAAGTATAAGCTTATTCCCTTCCTGCCGGGAAATTCGTTTCAGCTCGATCTGTCTTTCTCTGCCGAACAACTTTATGATTGCAACGTCGCACAAGTTAACACGAGTTACAGCTCAAAAACATTCGGCCTGCAAGTAGTATCCGGCTTTGGCGACCAGCTGATTTTCACACAGCAAAGACAGAACGTGTATTACTATCCTGTAATCGGCACTTTTATCTGCCCGGACGGTACGGAGGTATGTCCCGACGACCAAAAAGAGCCGCTTACCATTCAGTTCTCGGCCCCCGACCAGATATATAGAGACAGAATCAACGAGATAAACGCCGAGTTTTACCAGCCCATACACGAACCCGGCAACATTTTTACCTACCCCTGGACGCTTGCCCAATTGTTAAGCAGATCAGGGAGCGTTCAAAGTGACCTTTTGACCCCGTCTAATCCTATCGGCTGGTTTACCGATACTTCAGCTACGACAGAATTCACAAACTGGTCACAAGGTTCGGGCAACGAAGTGCACCACGGAACGGAACAGACTCTTTCACAATGAAAGTCTATCCCATAGGATATGGAAATTCTGTTCTTGAATCGGAGAGATCCCGCCAATTTAAAAATTAATTTCGATTTCAGTCGAGTTTCGCAAACGGCAGCCGAAAAGCAATATTTCAGAGACCTCGAGATTCTACGGGTGTATCGACAATAAAGCCGAACTCGTTTCTCGATCCGCCTACTTATCAGTACCGGGTGCAAACATATATATTCACGGCGAGAAATTCCCTGAAGGTGTTAAGGGACACTTCAAATCCCGCAGGAGACCAGGCTAACATTGACAGCACGGGCGCTCTGAAGGTCCGGATTTACCGTCAATCTACAATTTCCGGAACGGGGAGACTGGTGGCAATCCGGCCCGGGGGTAAACCCTTACAGGGCGTTTCCCGATCTCGCTGAATCATCCGAATCAATGGAAAATTGCGGGACTTGGAATAGAAAACAATCAGGAGCCGCCGCCTAACTGCAGGCCCAACCTGATAAATGAAAATAGAGCGACATGTATATTCAAACGTCCGCCCGCTGCAAATCCTTCACAGTTATGGGCCAGCGGATTTTGCAGATGAGGGGATTAATAGTCCAGGTCAGGGACGGCGATCGGTCCGCAGGTGGTTGCTTCTGTGTAGGGGACGACGTACACCTGACCGCAAGGATATCAATAACAGTTTCAAGAATTTTGATGCGGGCACAATAATCAAGGCGCAGTTCTATCGACAGCAGTGGGACCCTGCCAATGTCGCACCGATGGCGACAGTATCCTGTTAGAAGAACTGATAACAACTCCTGTACCTGCATTTAATTCGAAACTCGATACCAAATTGGAAAACTATTTCCACATCATTCAATACGCGTAGATGAAGGCATGAATGGTGACACGTGGTGGATATTCTGGGTCGTTGTATGGCCTGAAGATTCAAACGGCAGCGTGGTTAACGAGCTTCGCCATGTGTACCGATTCGAGCTTTAATCCCGGGGATGTTTATAGATCCATTCTGGACGTGCCGCTCGAAATAGTGACGTAGTAGTGGAAGCGGGTCAGAACGTGCAAACCTCGTTTACAAATAACATGGGATCTGGAAACAGGCTATGTCGCCCGATACGGTAATCAATGAGTTCCCGACGGCCGATACAGGTGAGATAGTCTTGAAAACATTACAATAGAAGAGGACGATGTTTTTGTCGATGACGAGATATTGATCGAGGCGGATGTGTGGTCGATAGGGGCCAGGAGCGAGGCACTCGCCGTAACTGGACGAGAAGGCCATCCGGACGATACCGAACAGATATACGACATTGAGATCATGTCTCACATACTCGAAGACGGCTCAAACAAATTCAGCGTGCCGTATCAACCGAAGCGATGCGGCGAAAGGGATTTATATCACGAGCGCCGGGCCCGAAGGGCCCTCCGAACCTACCGCTACAAGGGCGAGCATAACCCTGAATGTGCTGTGCCAGCCGGGGTTTCAATCTTGACGGCCAGCTTATCGGCGAATGGCCAGCCCGTATCGGCGAAAGGCAACTGCTCGCTGGCCGCGGGCAATACTGTGAACAGGCCTACGGCTTTTGCGGCGCTGCTCGTTTACATGCTGATACCGGCGTTAATCGTGATAAAAAAGCTCCGGGTAAAGATGGTTTACTGTTAAGGAAAGGGAGCCGAAAGCTCCCCTTCAAGTATTCAAATTGAATTGTATTTATACTTAAGCGGCGGCTTGCCTTCCTTCTAAGTACCATAAGCCGCCATTCCCAGAATACCGGCCAAGCCAATCAGGCCCCATTCGCCGATCGTGGGAATATTCTCTACAGCCGGGCGTAACGTCAAGACGCAAATCCTGGTGTTGTACACATCGACGAAAGGAGGAAATTCGACCCCTTCATATCCGACGCCGCCCGGGTCAAGATTAGAATTCGCTCCAAGACCTACGAATCGGCCTTCTCCAATATCAACAGCCGATCCGAGTACTCCGGACGTAGAGCTAAAATCGACAAAAGGTTCTCCGACGCCGCCCGTGCTCACCAGGAGCTGGATATTAACGAGCTGGGCCCCCGGTTCCGAGCTCACCGGGTCGATGACGTAATTACCGTCGATAAATTCGGAGCATGCCATATCTATTATGGGATCTTCGGTATCGACATTCGAATACCTTATCGTAGCGACAAAGGCGCTCGACCCGTTAAGCCACGACAATTTATCTCTTCCGATTGTGCCCGACTAACTTCACGCGCCCATATGCCGAGCTGACATAGCGGCCCCTGGCACACACTGTTGTTCAATTCGTCCCATGATCCGGGAAAAGGCAAAGAAAAGGGATTTTCCGCTGCGGCGTCGACGCCGCAAATTATTATCTCGAAAATTTCCGTTTCCGGACCCTATGTCTATGAAAGCCCGAGCTTAGTCCCCCCCTTCATCCCTGGCGGCGGTCATATCGTTTATTAAAACGTAGGCATTAGAGGTGTAGGTAAAACCAAGTGTGGATAGCACAAGCACGAAGATACCCGGCAGACCTAAACGCAGGATTTCATCATCTCATTCGCACTCCCTTAAATTTCGGTCAATTTACACTACACGCCACCTGGTAAGTTTTATTTAACGTATGCGGATCTTCTTCTGCGGACGACCATATACCCGGCAACGCCCATGAGCGCCGCGGCGCTATTGCCCACCCGGAAAGCGTCGGAATCGGCAGAACCGTCCCTATAACCTCGACGGAAGACGAGGCTATTTCGCCTCCAGCGCCTTCGAACGAGGCGGTTGCAGTATCCGTGCCGACGGCATAGTTCGAATAAGTCCACGACACGAGGCCGTCGGGGCCCGTGAAGCAGCCGGGGTTAGAGCATTCGCCGTAAGCACCGCTCGTCTTCCCCTCTCCCGGGCCGGAGATGACCCTGAACGTTACCTGCACCCCGGGAAGCGGATCGCCGTCGCTCGTTGCGTAGGCCGTGACAGTCTGGTCCGAGCCCGCGGGGCCTGAGGACGATTCGGGGGACAGGCCGAGAACCTCGGCCGGCGGCTCCGTGCACGGGCATACGGAGCGCCTCGAGTTTGGGCCGCAAGGAGTCCCGATCTGGTCCATTTCGGTCCTGTGAGCCTGTGGGCATGACTCTGTATCAGAGCAGTATAACGGGCCGATCAGCCCGCCGCCCACCGTGTGGGTGCCGCCCGTATCTTCCAGGCAGGCGTACGCCCAGCCCCCGAAAAATACGGTATTTCCCAGACCGAGAGCCTCGCTTATAACCTGGCATTCGGATTCGGTGTTCTGGGCCTCGAACCATACCTGGTTGTCTTCGGGCACGAGGCCGAGCGCCGCGCAAACGTCGTTACACGCCTCGCCGCACGCCTGGTCGTCGTAGCACCAGTTGAGCCCGTTGGCCTCGACGCACGTAGGCTGTGCGCGGAGCACCGGGGCGAATATCAGCAAAAACAGTATAGCGGAAGAAAGGAAAGAGAACGTCCTCTTCATTTTACCATCCTCAAAGCGTCATTTTGAACTTCGATCTATTATCGACATCACCCGCCTCAGACCGCCGCCGCGCGCTTCCTGCGCGCGTAGAGCAGCCCCGCGATTCCGAGAACGCCGGCCATCGCCATCATCCCCCATTCGCCGAGCGTCGGGATGCCTGTAACGGCCGTGCGCCCTCCGCACGTAACCTCGTCTATCGCGAAGAGGAACGGGTTCTGGTTGTCAACTTCGCCGGCCCTTAGCCTGACCGTGGTGCCCGCGTACGCGGAGAGGTTGAATTCGATCGTCGTGTAGTCGAGCTCTTGAGGGTCACCCGGTACGGTCAGAAATAAATTCTCGAGTATGCCCGAGGAAACCGTGAACGGATCGGCGTCGGTGGTGGTTAAGTCGATACGCGCCTGCTGGTTGGGATCCCCGAAGAATTCAAAACCGGGCCCGTCGATGATCTCCGAGCCTTCGTTAACATAATAGACGATCAACGAGCAATTGAACGGACCGGTTACCGGGACGGCTATGTCCTGGTACAGCACCTGTGCGCCCGGGCCGCCCTGAAACGTCGTAGCGGCGTACTGCCCATCGGGCGGAGGAGGGAGCGGCGAGAACTGGTTTCCCTGGTATACGTTCCAGTCGCCGCTGCTGTCGGTGGCCACTACAACCGTCCAGCCCGCGAAAGTCCCGGTTTCAAACCCGCCGTTCACAATCACGGGCTGGGCGCTCGCCGGGATCGAAACGACCGCCAATGCAAATATCGAGAAAACGAAAACGAGAATTCTGCCGCATATACCCATCTTACCGTCCTCCGTTTTTTTCTTCGAATTTTTCATGCCTTAAGCCGGGCAAATCAAGACGATGCCAATTTCAAAAGCGTTTTATCCGTGCATAGAGAAGCCACGCTGGATTAACGTCCAGCCGTTGAAGTCCACCGTTTCGAAACTGCCGTTAACGATAGCGGGCCGGGCGCTCGAACAGGGCAGCACTATTGTAAGTGCAAGTATTGAGAAAAAGAAAACCGGAACCGAACAGGATAGGCTCATCCCGCCATCCTCCTTAGACTTTCAAAACATTCTAACAAATTCGGTTAATAAATGTAATAGGGGTCGAATTAATTTATAACACGCTTTCCGCGTAGAGCGGCACGTCGGATTTGGACATCGGGGGAGCCGGGGTTTCAGTGCTGTAAACGGGGGCCGGGAACAGGTTATAACGACGCCACCGGGAAGGAAGTTACCCGGGCCATTCCGGAATAAGTAAAAATTACAGCCGTTTACACGGCAACTTGCCTGTCCCTAACAATTAAAGCTATTGATTAAAATACTTGAGATAAAGTCTTAACATTTGGGATTGAATGCATTATAATTAGGCAGGAATTCTTAAAGGAGGAGTCCATGACGCGCCTAATCCTTCCGGTTGCCGCCTTGATCGCGGCGTTTATGGTTATAGTGCCGCCCTCGTTCGGACAAAACCCCGAAGGAGTAGGCGTTGTCGTGGATATCGACTGGCCGTCCCAGCCCAATCACAGGCGCTTTAACGTCGCCAACGGCGACATCGTGACGGGCCGGTTCGGTTTTTACAAGCCGCCGAAGTATCTGAACCTTCCGATCGTGACGGACACGAACAACGTCATAATGATTACGAAGCCCATAAACCACGCGCGCGCTTATATAATGTTCGAGGCGATAGACACCGACCCCGAGTACATGAAGGAGAGGCTCGGGATGCTCGAGGGCGAGATACGCGACGTCGGCACGGACGAGTGGGCGCTCCAGCTCGGCGACCAGGTGCACATCCAGACCGAGGACTTCCACGGCATGACGAAGGTGAACCTGACAATTATCCGCTGCGGCGAGAGGTTCCCGATAGCGCAGTATTCCTTCATCAATCACCTGACTTTCCCGAGGTCGCCGGACGACCCGGCCCCCGTATATTCCGTACGTCTCCCAGATGCAGTAAGCGGGGCTAATCTAAAGTAACCTTTGATGTCATTCCATGATATGTCTTCTATATATTCGGGAATCAAGAGCAGTTTTTTCCTGTTTTTCCAATACTCCCACTTATTAGCGATAGATCCCAGCGAACCATTCTGTAAGTTTTCAGGATTAGGATGAATAACAACAATTCTGTGATTATAGGATGAATACATCCAATCAATAATCTTGGTATTAATCCCCCCTGTCACCAAAACTATATCCAGATATTATCAATGTTTCTGCTTCCTGAGATTGATTGATAAAAATAGTAGAAAGATCATCGAATATACCACCAACATAATCCAACATCTTATTATAAGTACCAATTAATATATAAGGACGCGGGAAAATTCTGCAATAAATATTGCTATTCTCATCCATTTCATGGTCATGATTTAGAATATCTGGAATTCCAATGAATTCTCCGTGCCAGTCCATATTTTCAAGTCTAATACGCCTCCAATCAATCCCCCATGTAACTTTATTATCTTTGATTTTGGCTTCTCATGTTTGAGTAAATTTGGCTCCCAACTGATTTTTGGATAATTACTACCAACCCATCTGTATATTTTATATCTCGATTATCAAAAAAAGATTCCAAAACCTTATCGTTGATTGAGAGTGAATATTTCAATATTTGAGATTGATTTATCTTTGTAACACTCATAAAAGAAAATGCAGATAATCCGTTTTTTCTATTTTTGCCTTTTTTAACAGGATAAAGAGGATATCCTGAATATAATTACAAAGATTCATCCGCTAGCTCGTGCAATCTCCATTGCTCTCTAGTATCAGTACCCTTACCAGTCATTAAATCTTCAAAATCGATCAATAATTGATTTATAAACGGCTGGAGTGCTGGATTTTCGTATTCTCCCTAGTTCGGAATCTCGAATCTGTTTTGATAGAAAGTAGAGATCTTCATAGTTCCAAGTTAGCTTGGTTTTGATTTGTAGTATTGTTCAACTTCATTCTTCAGACGATTGAGAACAAACACCGCACCCTTCTAACAAACTCATTTTACCGAAAATCTCTGATACTCGTTAATTGAGTTCGAATATTCATACACTTCAGCAGTATGTCGATAAATATTATTGCCTGAGAATACCCTTTCTGTAACTTGAGCAGTAGTTGGCATACCAGCCGGAATTTGAAATCCCGGAACCGAAAAAGAAAAAACGGCTTTCTTTGAGTCCATACTATAATTCTAAAATAACTTTGAGGAATAGTACAAAGCAAACAGAATTGGTGTAGTAGATACCTTCGTTTTTTAAAGACTTTAAATACCAGATTCTGAAACAGGTTCAGAATGACAGATAAGGATGACAGAATTGGGATTCCTCGCTCGCGCGAAACCCTACCCTGCACTAAGTCCGTCAAGTAGCTGCGCATTGCCACAACCGCCAGCCGCGCTTCGGGTGCTTGCAACACTGATGCTACGTCGAAAACGACACTTACGTGTCCGCCCGCCTGGAAGTCAGCATACCGGCGAGGTACGTGACCGAGACGTGCCACGCCCGCCTATCACCGACTCTAGAAACCTGAGCACGGCGTTTTCTATCGGGGCATGGTTGCCCGTCGTGACGGACACCATCATGACGACCGATATGGTTACGCCCGTTAGCTTGACATGGTCGGGCAGGCGGAGAATGTGGCATATGCGCGCGCCAATACCGAGGCACGCGGCGAACCCGAATATGGAGAGAAAGCGAAGAAATGCAGGTACGCGCCGCTCACGACCGCGCGCCTATGAGTGAGCCTATAACCGCCTCAGCTTTGCCGAGCGGAGGACGTTGGTGCGGATGTCGTCGTAGACAATCACTCCGGAAATGACCGACCAGAAGCCGCCGATCACCGAAGACGAGTTATGGAACAGGGCCGTGAAATTCGACCCCAGAAAGTACCCGGCGACGGCTATCGCGCGGCATAGATCTACAGAGCGCAGCGTGGAAAGATATGTCCATTTTATCGATCCGGCACGTGTCGGGCCCGTGACTGCGATTGCCAAGCAGATTCACAGTCAGGCTTGATTGATTTTAACTGACATTCTGCAAAATAAAGAGAGATACGGAATCGAGTTCCCGCTTTTGTCCGGACAGGCAAAATGACAAAAAGGCGGCGGCGTGGCTTACAGCCGCGACTCCACCTCTTCATATTTCTTATAGTCTGTCATTCCCGAATGTCTGTATCAGGAATCCATGTCTTTCAGAGCAATTCAGGATAAAGCTCTTTCCAGTCTGGATTCTTTTTCTCTACAAGGTCGATCTTCCATTGCCTGTTCCACTTCTTTATCGTTTTTTCTCTTTCAATAGCAGAGTGAATATCGTTCGTATGCTCGTAATGAACGAGGGTATGGACTTTGTATTTTTTTGTGAACCCCTCGATGAGATCATTTTTATGCTCGAATACCCTTCTCACCAAGTCGTTCGTTACGCCAATGTAGAGCGTGCCCTTCTTTTTGCTGGCCATGATATAGACGAAGTAGTCGTGATCTGCCATAAACAATAATTTAGCCGGGTTAAGTTTGAAGAAAAGGCAAAGGCTGGATTCCCGATACAGACATTCGGGAATGACAGAATGGTGGTATTCCTCGCACGCTCAGAACCGCTGGGAACGACAGAGGGGAAAGAGAAGGATAGATCCCCCTACCACCCTTTTCCTAAGAAGGAAAAGAAGATTCCTCTATCGAAATTATTGGGAATGATAAGAGGAATCGATGCGGTATTCGTTCGCGACATCACGCCAGTTGGAGTCAGGCCACATTATGCTGGGCGATTCGTTGATTATCCGCTCCTCCCATTCCGGTTTCCTGACCCGCATTTTCGGCTTCCTGCATGCATCGCGGGCATGATCGCTGACGAATTTCACAGGTTCATAAAGATGTGTGTTAAACATAATCCGCTCTCCTTATTCCCTCCCCTCCCCATAGAGGACCGGCCCGTGATCTCACGATACGGAACCGGTCCTCTTACAACAGTCGTCACGTCCGGGTTGTTACGCCCGGGTTGTTGTCGGTGTCGGCGTTAGAACGCCTTGTAGTTTCCGGGCTGCTCTAGTACGTTCACGTCGGGCAGATGCTCGGACGTATATACAACTTCCTTAACGTCCTGCGGGACTCCCATTTCCTGGAAGCTTACGAGCCTGCCGTTGTTGAGCTCGGCGTTAATGATGTACCCCGTGGTCAGGGCCTTTTCCTGCTTGTCTGTCACCCTGATCTCGTGGGTTAGGCCGGTGTCGGTCTCGACGAGCTTAATCATGTTGTCGCCGACGAGAGTCACGACGCCGACTATGCCGGCCGAGGAGCCTTCGATGTTCCTCGGTGTGTACTGCATCTGCCTATTCTGCTGCATGCTGCCCGGCTCAGTGTAAATGCCCTGAGACTGCGGGGCCCTCTGCATTTCAGCGTCGAAATCGCCCTGCCCGCCCTCGGCGAACGCGCTTCCGGTTGCCGCCAGACCAAGGGCCGATACCAGGGCCAATGCCAATGATGTGTTGATTAACTTCTTCATGATTATCACCTCGTCATGATATTTACTACTTGCCATGATATAGGTGCAACGGGCGTGCCAGCGCGGGCCCGGGTGGAAATGTCGTGGGTTTTAGAGGGCTTAGGGATAACGAGGGATTTTCAGAAGAGCCGGACTGTACGTATAAGAACTGGACGGGGTGTATAAATGACTACAGCCGCTCACTGCGTGAAAAAGGAATTATTAAATTTCCAATAATTTTCTTGACATACTTTCCGGGTCCGTTATTATATTGATAACGATGTTCAATTTCATATTGACAGAGCAAACGGAAAGGGAAAATAGAAAGCCGGCAATTGCCGGCCTGAACGAAAAATTTGTTACCTCACCCTCCCCCGTCAATGCGGGTTTGGGACCCGATAAAAACAACTCTTGTCAAAGCTGTCACGCCAACAACGGCCGAGGCGCACGATGTGAAGACATAACCTCCCTACAGTTATCCGTCTTCATTTACGCCACAATGGTCGTGGGTCCCAACCCGTTGCCGGGGTTTCATTAAAACGGCTTTCATCGAAAGCCTCCCGCGCCTCGCGGTGCGGGCCGACCGGGCAGGCCCGGAGCGCTATTCATCAAAGTCCGGGAGCGGAGGCACTATTAACTTGCCATCTCACACACTCTACTTATTCTCCACTCCGCTCCCCCCGAACTACTATCCCTAGCTAATTGACGGCCGGAAAGGATCCGGCCCCGGGCATCCGGCTGCGCGCCGGTCCTGCTCTCCCGTGCCCGTTTATTTTTTCTCAGGATTGTCCACGACCATGCCCGTATGCAGCGCGTAGATGACGCGGTTCAGCATGTGGTGAACGTTGGTGTAGCGGTCTTCGAGCTGGTACTGCGCGAGCTCGAGCCAGTCTATCAGTATGTCCGTAACGGGGATATTCTGGTCGGCGGACCTGGTTTTTATCAGCTTTTCGAGGTCGTCGACGCCTATTCCCAGGAGCTGAAATTCCTTTTCCCTGTCGGTGAGTTCAGACATCTTCTGCTCTCCCTTGCGTTTGTGTGTTCGCGCCCTGCCCCGCCGGCGTTAAACGCCGGTAAAACTGCAGACCACGGTTGAGGAAAAACTATATTACATCAGGTTCGGCCCGTTAACAATTGGCGCGGCGACAAACGCCTTTATCTTTTCCGAAATCCTTGCTGCCGTCCCCGTGCTCCGAGGCCCGAGTGGCGTCCACCCCGTGGGGCTTGACCTGCTCTATGGCGGCGGCGACGGTTTCCAGGGTTGAGCCCCCGGCGAGTATCACGGGCACGCGGGACGACTCGACTATTTCGGCGCTTACGGACCAGTCGTGTGTGACACCAGTGCCGCCGATCTTCCCCCCGGCGGCCGTGTCGAGAGGGCATGTCGGCGGCGGCGGCGTAGTCGCGGGCACGGAAGGCCGCCTCGTCGCCCCGTGACGCGTGGATTGTCTTGATTATAAGCACCCCGGGGAGGAGCGAGGCGTAGCGTGCGGATGCCTCGGACGTCCATGTCGCCGTGGACCTGCACCGCGCGGACCTTCATGTACCCCGCAATGTCGGCGACTTCCTCCCGGGGTCGGTGAGGTGCGTGACCATGACAGTCGTAACGCCGTGCCCGGACGGGAGGCCGCGATCTTTTTCCCGACGTCGGGCGTGACCCTGTCGGGGACGGACTCCCGCCACGCCGACGAGGATGCCTATGGCCGTAGCGCGCCGGCATCGACCGCGCCGGCCGCCTCCTCGACATTACGAATCCCGCAGACCTTTATAAACGGGGGCATTTCCGCTCCTTTAACCCCTCCGGCGTAAGGGCTATTTGCCTGCGCCACGAGCCGGGAATATAATGATTATTATATGACGGACGCGATAAAAAAGACAGCGTTATAACGGCGATACTGATGCTCGCGCCTCGCCCCGGCGCGGGCCGAGGGGTTTCCGGCATCGATGACAACGCACCCCCAGTGGTTTATAAAGATAAGCGACTGTGCGGTGTATTCGACGTGGGGCGCGGTCGCGATAATCCATAACGTGACGATCGAGAACACGTCCGACCTCACGTACAAGAACGTCCGCGTGAGGGTGATGTAACTCGTCAGACCTGTCCACAGGCGCGGGCGGCCCCGTGAGCCAGGAGACGGGCGTCCTGCCCGTGACGCGCTCCCGCCCAGGAGCAAGGCCACATATCTTAAGGCAGGCGTCACGCTCGGCGCGGGGTCGCAGTTCATGAACGCTGTGTCGATTGAAGTGCTTGGCGCGGAGGTCGTACAGTGAGCAGGACGAGTATCCCGTCATCCGTATAGTCTGTCATTCTGAACTTGATTCAGAATCTCGTTGTTCTCTTTTTGTCATTCCCAACAATTTCGAGCGAGCGAGGAATCGGACGCCGTTAATTCACGCACAAACGCTTATCCGGTACTGCTCTATACCTGCTAATCGGGAATCCAGTTTTTAAATACAAAAGGCAAAGGCTTCTACTTCTGGTCAAGGAAAGTGCCGTTAATCCTGCGTTTGCTTTTTCTGTAACGTTTTAAAAACGAGATCCTGAATCAAGTTCAGGATGACGGAAAGTTGGCGTCGCGGCTTACAGCCGCGACATCGGATTCATGCACGCGTGGCGTGCTGGATTCCCGATACAAGCATTCGGGAATGACAGAAGTGGGTCGATTCCTCGCTTGCTCTAAAATCGTTGTTCGAGATGACGATTGTGGGGGAATGTCGCTCCGTTAGCACTTTATCTCGTCCAAACCGAGCCTCTTACCATGCCGTTTGTCACCGGCGACACGCCCGTGTAGTAAAATCTCGGACAAAATTATAAAAATTCTCACGAAAAGTGATGCAAAAATTTGGAAAGTTTGCTATACTCATATTTAACCGATTGTTACAACCTGAGCCCCGTCAACTGAAGGGTGGGTCTTCTTGGCAGAGATTCCAGTCTTCCGGGGCTCTCGGAATATTACTTTTATAAGTTATTAGGGGTTTGGGTTTTTCGTTTTAGACAGTACATCTACAGTATGACGACGGCATTGCCGGTTGTGTTTCCTTCCGAAGGGGAAAGATATCGGCGTGCGAAGCTTTGTTTATACCCTCCATCTAACTATCCGTAAACATTGAATATTGCCTTTCAGACAGCAAACAGGAAAATTGTGTTTTTCGTACGTTTGGAGGCTTTTGGAGGCTCGGCCACGCTGTGCTGTGGAGATTATTCCGTTACGGTCCAAGCTCGCGCTCGGTCTCGCTGGCCGAAGCGCCGGACAGCTGGTTATGCCGACGAGTGCGGCCGGGACAGTGCCCGCCTGGAGTAGTTGTTGACGTCTATGAGCGCAGCGCCGAGCGTGTACGTCTTTTCGCCCTGCGTCAGGTAGCGCATACGCTGCCTTATGCGGAGAAGCCGCTCGAGCCTGAGGCATCCATCTTGCCACGAGCGCGGGCATGGCCTCGTCGTAGAAGAGCTCCTTTATCGACCGACGAATGCGAAATTGCCCGAAAGGCCGCCCGATGTGGCGAGGATTATCTCCTTCGCGCGCCGCGCGCGGGGTTGATGGCGTCGGCGGCGTCAGGGCCGAAGACGGCGATGTCGGTGACGAAGTTCCCGCCTGGGCGGGCCCCGACTGGATGCTCTGCGTATACTGGCGGTAATAGTGGTCGATGACGTAGATCCTGCCGTTGATGACTTCGTCGCGGTAAGGCGCTGCTGCTGATCCGGCGACGATGCAAGGCCGTTGGCGTCGATGACGCCGGCGACGTATTACTTCTTCTCCATCTCGGAGACTTCGTCGTTTATATACTCGGCCTGTACCGTGCGTTTCCGGGGGCCAGGCGCGACATGCCGGGCGGCGCGGCCGGGACGCAGCCCGCAAGCGCCACGAGAGACGCCGCGAGGAGCGCGCTCCCATGGGCATAGCACCCTTTTTACCTTCCGCCATACGAGTCATTCGTACCACCCCCTGATCGGCATAATTATACAGAGTATCGAATTACGCCTTCAGCAGGAATTTTTGGAGGGGGGCATTCTGGAGACCTGACATGCAGCATCCGGGACAGGGGACCCCTTTTTGAAGTCATCCTGAACTTGATTCAGGATCTGGTTTTTGTTTTTTCGTTCTTTAGCCCCTTTATGAAAAGTTAAAGACAAAGAACGAGATTCTGAAACGAGTTCAGAATGACGGAAGTTTGGAGTCGCGGCAGTTGCGCCGCGACCTCAGATTCACGCGCGTGGCGTGCTGGATTCCCCGATACAAGCATTCGGGAATGACAAGAGTGTGGTATTCCTTGCTCGCTCCGAAATCTTGGTTCAGGATGACAGAATTGCTGAAGCGCGCCGGGCGGTATTGCCGACGCCGCTCCTTCCAATTCCGGCCTGCATCGCGTGCCCCTCCATGCAAACTCGCAAATGTATTAAACGATTGCGTTATTAGATCATTTTGTATTATAATTGGGTCAGGGTTATTAATTACGCATTCTCCCGCATGGGGCATGGGTCGCCCGCGCGGGTTCACATCTCTTAAGGTCGGAAGAAACATGGTTAATCAGTGGACTGAAATAGGGATTCCACCGGAGAGCCGTCTTCTCGCACTCCACTTCGAACCGGTCAGCGGACAGTTCCTCGCACAACTGGAAACTCCGGGCGACAGCGGTGTAAAAGCCCTTTTCGCGCGGCGCTTCGACGACAAAGCCTACAGGCGGCTTACGCCCGACGAAGGCAGGGTCTCGTACGAGAGCATCATAGTCCGCCCCGAGAGCACGAAGATCCTGGCCAACGTCTTCCGCGTAAGGCCGGGCCATTCCAGCGAGTGGCACTCCATTCGCGAGATCGACGTCGCAACGGGCGAGATGACCACCGTGCTCGCGTCCGAGAAGCTCGAGGTCGAGCCGCCGTATTCGAGGGCGTGGGTCAGCAACGTGCGGAAGGTGAAGAAGGAGTTCGACAAGGCCAGGCAGGCGGTGGAATCGGCCGAGGCGTCCTACAGCGGCGAGCCGGGCGTATACTCCGTCCGCGGCGACAAGGACGACGAGATACTCTGCACGTCTCCTTCCGGAAGAAGAACGCACATGAAGGTGACGTCGAGCGTATGCAAGGTGTCGCCCTCTTCGGGCAAGTACCGGAAGATCACGAGGCTCGGCAGCGGGAAGAAAGACGCCGGAGACGCCGTTGCGCTGGCGTGGGCCGCGCCGTCTGAGCGATGCGCCGCTAGCCTTGGTTTCGTCGGTGGCCGCTACGTGAATAGTCGGCTGCGGGCTCTTTCTTTAGCAGCTCGCCGAACTGTTCGCGCCCGCCGTTAAACACGTTAAAATCGACGAAGCCCTCTACCCCCCAGAGCTTCCCCCTGTCGGTGTATTGCCAGAAGGTCCATTGCCTGCCGTCGGGGAGCGACGGCGACCAGTAAATATCCCTTATCCAGATCTTGTATTCGGGCAGCTCGCCCGCGAGAAAGTCCCTGTAGGATTTGTTCGTCGTGTAGATTATCGGGCGCTTGCCGTACTTCTCCATGACGATATCCGAAAACTCGACGATCTCCTCGATAATCTTTTCCTTGCCGGGCCGCGCGCTGCAATTGCCGCTGTATTCGAGGTTGATGATGGGCGGGAGCGTGCCCTCTTCGTCGGGGACGGAGTCCATGTAGTTAAGCGCCTGCTCGCGGCCGGTCTTGCAGAAGGTGAAGTAATGATACGCCCCGCGGGCGATGCCGAGCTTCCCGGCCTCGTCCCAGTAATACGGGAACTTCGTGTCCTTGTGGTCTCCCCCCTCCGTCGCCTTTATGAAGGCGAAGTCGAGATTCGCGCGCGACAGAATCCGCCAGTCCACCGAGTCGTGGTGGTGCGAAATGTCTATACCCCGGACGGGATACTTCTTCTTGTCCGGGTAGTTCATGCGGATATAGCCCTCCTCGAAAAAGAGAGCGAGGAATGCGCCGACGAACAGGATTGTGCCTATGATCGCAATCTTTCGGTTCATATCGCGGAAGGGAACCCCCGCTATATTATACCGGCAATATAGACGTAATCCGATAAGAATGAGGAAGGCGGCGCGGCAGGGCGAAAGTAGAATCCAGCGCGTGGTCGTGAGATGATGCGGCCGGGAGCGGTAGCAGAAAACAATTTTCGCCAATTTAACGTCTAAGCTTGAAACCATTACATTTATAACGAGGGGTTCCAGGCGTTGCGATTTCGAGAATTACTAATTAGCACTCTGCTCTTCGGTATTCTCCCTCAACCACTTCCCGAGCTCCGAGGATTCAAATCTATTATTCCGGAAGAGCCCGTCGATGAATCTCCACGCTTTCCCGGGTGTGGCGGTGATTTTATAGCCGTTAAGCCGCAGAAACGTATCGGCAGCTGCGAACCCTATGCGCTTGTTTCCGTCAATGAAAGGATGATTTACGGTCAAACTCTCCCAAAGCGCGGCCGCCTCCGCTATCACGTCATCGTAATATCCGCTCTGCGGCCTGTACAGCGCCGAGTCGAGCGCACCGGCATCCCGGAGTCCGTGAGCACCGCCGAAACGCTCTATCAGGATATAGTGCATCGTAAGGACCTCGACAGTCGTGAGATAAACCGTCACTTTGCGAGTTTCTTGTAGAGGGAGTCGTATTCTTCAAGGCTTTCGGCGAACTTCTCCATGACCGCCTTCCTTGGCCTGGCTTCCTTCCGTTTTTCGATCAGGTCCTTAAAAGCTTCGTTGATAAGGGAGTAGAGCTTCGTGTTTTCCTTATCGGCAAGATTCCTGACTTTCTTCAAAAGCTCTTCGTCTGCCTGCGCACCGAATTTTACGAGTGCCATGCCATCACCTCCGCTGTCAAAGGCTATCACAAAAGCGAGTCATATTCTAGATTATTCCTGAAAACTCACTGAACAAAATAAGGGAATGCCTCTTGTGGAGGTTTTGCGCCGGGCGGCGCCGCGCTTTGGCCCCACGAGAAAAACTTCTTAGTTTTGCCCGCTTATTAGTTATGCTTGTTCGATGGAGAATGTGAATACGAATGGCGAGGTGAAGCCATGCCGAACGTTCACGAAGTGGCTGGCAGTATTTCGAGTGTGTGGTCGACCCGGCGGTCGGATACTCGAAGAGTACAACGCGCGCGACGGGTACGAGGCGGGCGTGCATGCAAAAGAGTTCCTTACGAAGAATGCCCCGGATGTCGCGGAAGTGCACGGCATATACGTGATTTTCCCGGACTCGTGCGGGTTCGTTTCCGTCTGCTGGCCCGAGGGCTCGGAGCAGATCCTCATCGGCGTGCCGGGCGAGCCAGATGATCCGTTCACAATCGACATACACGACACCGACAAGAAAAAACTGAAGGACGTCGTAAGAGGCGTCATCGAAGGGTAGACGGACAGCCCGGCGTTGGGCGATATTCCCGCCCTCCTTCCATCCACGACAGTTATTTATATAATAATTATATTGCCCAGGGGGAGTGCGGTGACTATGAACGAATACATGGCGGACGTACCGCCGGAGGCAGGCGAGACTGGAGCATCTCATCGGGCACATCAGGGCATGGTATCCGCGCGCGAATATTCGCATAAAGTACGGGATGCCGACGTTCGAAATGGATAAAGGCTGGGTGGCCGTCGCCAACCAGAAAAATTACGTCTCGCTTTACACCTGCTCGCCCGACCACATCGCGCCGTACAAGGAAAAGCACCCCGACGCGAAGACCGGCAAGGCGTGTGTCTTAACTTCAGGGACGCTGACAATATGAACTTCGGCGCGCTGAAGGCAATCGTCCGGAGCGCGATGACCGCGAAGAAATAGCCCCCTTCCTTTGCACCTCCCGTCCTTCCGTTACACTAATACGGATACGACGAAAACGCGCGAGAGGTGATAAATGCCCGCAAAACGACGGAAAGCTCGAAGTTCGGAATATTCTACGATTTCGAAACCTCCCCGGTGGCGAAGGCCCTGCAGAATTTACGCAGACATTCTCGACCAGATAGCCTGGGCGAGAACCTCGGATTCGATGCGTGTGGATTTCGGAGCACCACTTCACGGAAGACGGCTACGCCCCTTCCTCTTCCGATCGCGGCCGCGATTGCGGCCCGGACGAAGATTCGGATAGCGACGGGCGTCGCGCTCCTTCCGCTCTACCATCCCGTGAGGCTCGCCGAGGACGCGGCTACTGTGGACGTGATCTCGGGCGGGCGGTTCGAGCTCGGCGTCGGGGTCGGCTACAAGCTCGACGAGTTCAGGGGGCTCGACATCGACATACACCAGAGGGCCGGGCGCATGGACGAGGGGCTCGAAATTATAAAGCGCCTCTGGGCCGGCGAGAAGCTCGACTTCAAGGGCAAGCACCATACTGTGGGCAATGTCGCCATCTCGCCCGAGCCAGTTCAGAAGAACGGGCCGCCGATATGGATAGGCGGGTTTGTGAGGGCCTCGCTCAGGCGCGCTGTCAGGTTCGGCGACGGCTTTTTTAACTGCGGCGGCGACGCGGAGGAGCTCTACGGGTACTACCGGGAAGAGCTCGCCGAGGCCGGAAAGCCGGCGGAGAACCTCCGCATTGCAGACTGCATCCATTGGCTGATAGTGTCGGAGACCCCCGAGAAAACGTGGGACGAGGCGGCCGACGGTGTGATATACCAGGTGAACAAGTACAACGAGTGGCTCTCGGAATCGGGCTTCCCGGGCCTCTACGACATGATCCGCGACAAGGCGCATCTAAAGGAGCTCGGCAGGCTAATCGTCGTCGATCCCGAAACGTGCATCGGCATAATAAAGGACAAGCTTTCGAAGGTGCCGGTCACGCACCTCACCTCGTGGGCGATACCGCCGGGGATGCCCGCGAAATGGGCAGAGCCGCATTTAAAGCTCTTCGCGGAGAAGGTGATTCCGGCGTTCAGGTAATAGCCGGAGGAGAAACTGGAATGAACCTCAGAATAGAGATATGGATGAACGAGAATATGGAATGGTCGCTCGAAGGGAGCGGCTCGGCGGAGCAGTACGCCCAGGCGAAGATGAGGGTGCTTTCCCTCTTCCCCGACGAAGAGGAGCTGAACCTCGTCCTCGCGAAGGACGACGTCCGGCCCGTCAGGATCACGGACGCCATCGACGAGATCAAATCGTTCCCCGACAAGCGCAACCTGATGCTTTGTGACAAAAAATATGAGACAATGATGATGTTCGTTTATAACGAGTGAGCCAGACGGATGAACCTGACGAAGATGGCGCCTACCCTGATTTTGGTGGCGATGCTCTGCCACGGGGCGGAGGCGCACGCCGAGCGAAGGAAAGCGCCCCTACCGCTACGCCGTGAACACGTACAAGAGCAAGCACGGGTTTAAGATCGATTACCCCAAGAGCTGGATTCTCAAGACCATTACTCGAAGAATACGACACTCTGAAAGAGGCTGTGCGCGACGGCGGGAACTACTTTGCCGTCCAGAAGCTACCAGCCCGACGACCCCCACCTTTAGAGCTTCCACTACTTCCCGGCGGACACGCTCAAGATGGAGGCGTGGATATTCCCCGACGAGAGCCAGTCGCTCGCCGAAATAATCACGCAGACGAAGGACATCATGAAGATCGACGACTTCGACATCGGCGGGAAGAAGGCCAAGAAGGTTTGGCAGAGGCTCGACGACGGCGAGTCGGGCGAGGAAGTGATCTACTCGATCTACTTCGTCGACGCCGGGAAGCGGGCCGTGTTCACATGCTATCCGACGTACTCGACACTCACGGGCGAGTTCGAGAAGATAATTGGGGAGTTTCAGGTTTGGTAAAAAAGTGCCAAAGGTTTTAGAACAACCTGCCGTACTGCATGTCTTTTCAATAATCAAAGCTGGAATTTCTGCTATTCCGTTGTTTGGCACTCCAATCGCAAGTTTAATTGGAGATTATATACCGACTGCAACACAACGTAATATAGAAAAATCAATAGAATATCTAAAGAAGGAATTTGCGAATCTCGGTTACAGAATAGATATAGAATCAATTAATAGAGATGAATTTTCTGAAATGTTTAAAAGGTGTTATCAAATAATTTCACAAACCCACCAGGATATGAAACTGCAAGCTGCCGCAAGACTATTAAGCAATATATTCCTTAAAAGAAGATCAGACAAACTGAATTTTACAGAACTAGATCATTTCACACGCTGTCTAGACAATCTGTCAATCGGAGCAATTGAAGTATTGGGAAAGGTTGTTCGTGTATTTCTGAACGGAAAAAGCAAAAGGCAGGTGAGGTATCAAATTTGGACTTGGCATTTATGGCTGATATAACAACCAAATTATCAAACATGGACCAAGACTTAATTATAAGTTTGTTGCATGAACTGAGTGCAGCAAATATGATTCAATTTATTTATAATCACTCGGGTATAAGGATTTCAAGAAGATACTAATTTCAGATTAACTATAACCCCTATGGGGTATAAGTTTACTAAATACATCCTGAACCCTGTTAAACAAACTGCCCAACAGTAATAACATTCAAACAGCTCGACAAGTGGACTGGCCAGTCGCACCGACGCCCCTCCATCCAAATAATTTTCCGCTCTAATTAATCGCCCGCTGATTTATCCGCCCACAGCCCGACAAATCCGTCAAAACGTAACTGACGGAATCGTCATATACCCGGTCAAAATATGAACACCCATGGTCAGATAATGACCCCCGGAAGTCAAGAATTTGAAGCCTAAGGAATACACAGTTGAAGGAAACACAAATAAGGAACACTAGCGTTATTAAAAGAATACGCGCAAACAGACAGAAAGCTGCATGAAAAGCCGTGCTTCTGGCCTCATCCCCCCGTGTGATATTATAGAGCGACGATGCCAAACGAGCGCCCTCAAACCAGCCCCAGCCTCTACGCGCGGCTCCGTATAAGAGATTTAAATTCCGCCTTCTTTTCCGCGCCTATAAATCCCCTGTCGACGAATTCGATACAGTCCGGGACTGTTTTCCAGAATTTCTTGTAGACGTTGTCGATCTGCACACTGTCCATGCCGAGGCTTCTTGCCAGCGCCGCAAAATCCCCAGGCCTAGCCTCGACTTCTTCCCGTTTATCGTGAGCGCCGACTCCTCGGGATCGATGCTTTCAGGTATCAGAAGCCGCGTCGCGAGAAGATCGTACACGCGGGCGAAATCACAAACGACGGGTCTTTGTAAACGAGCGAGAAGTTCTTGAGATGCATGTCGGCGTTCCCGGTCAGGAAACAGAACAAGGCGGCTTCGAAAAACGAAATCGCGTCGAAAAGCGGGTTCGAGGAATACCTCGATATCGCCTTCCCTATCTGCTCCATCGAGCCCTTGTACTTGTCCTCCGTCAACCGGCCGGTTATCTGGCACATGTCCTCCATGTGTATCTTCGAGCCCGTCTTCGGGTCCCTGTCTATGCGCTTTGTTATGTATGCGAGCTCTCCGGACTTGAGCGGCAGAGGCAGTGCTCGACGGTCCGTATCCCGAAAAGCCCCGCGAGCGACATGGTCAGGTCTTCCGTCTCCGGCATTTCCGGGTACCGCTCGACCGGGGGCTTCAGGATAAAATGGCCCCAGAGCCCGACTATCGTCAGCTTGCCGCTTTCCTTCCGCGGCGTTCGAGGGTGAAGCGAGATCTTCGCCTGCACGCCCGGTATAACGAGTTTTCTCGCGGATGACCTCGCGCGCGAGCACGAAAGCTCGCCCGGGCCATAGGGTATGGCCGGGAGGAGCGGCCGTGCCGAAAAAGGCTTTCGAGCATCTGGCAGAAAGCGGCCACAAGCTCGCATAAAGGCTTTCATAGCACCTGAGGCATCCATCCGGGCGGCGCATCAATCTCCCTCCGCCGGCATTACGCTCACCGCTCCGATACAGTCCTTGCAGCACGCGAGGCCCATTCTGTCCCTGACGTCCAGCTTCCAGACCTCGGTCGTGATGTCGAGAAGCCATCCCTCGGGTATGAGCCCGTCGAAGAATGGAAACATTGTGCGGCTCCTGTAGGCCTCTTCCGTCAGCGGGAGCGTGAGGCTCACCGCCATTGGGTTTTCGCTTTCGAGAGGTAATCCCGGTGATAAACGAAGGTATAGCCGTCTTCGTCTTCCGAGAGGAAGCCCGCCGCCCCTGTCCCCCACCAGTATTTCAGCCTTCCTGTGAGTCGCCATACGATGCCTTTTCCGGGCCGAGCCTGTGTCCGAACAGGAGAGCACCTTGTTGGACTTTGTCCATGCGTAGCGTCTCCTTTCCCTGCTCGAGGTCTCTAACGAAGAGCGTAGCCCCTGCGGCCCTGTACGCAAGCTCCGACTGAGTAATGCCGAGAAGTTTCCTTCACTCTTTAACGAAAGCCGATAGATTGTTCTTCATATTATACCTTTGCCGGGTATAAATTTATTCTATACTCTACAATCTATATCATATCGGGTATAAAATCAAGAGCAAAACATACTTATACCTCTGCGGGTAAACTATGCAAGAAAGGGGCAGCATTATACCCCGCCGGGTATAATACCATCTGACAAAGTTGGCACGTGAGGGCTGACGGAATCGTCATATACTTACCTGTTCACGAGATGAACATGGGTGTTCACCTGGTGAACAGCCGGGAATTCAATATATGAACACTAAGAATACACAGTTGAAGGAAACACAAATAAGGAACACACAGCGTTATTAAAAGAATACGCGCGCAAACGGACAGAATTTGCATGAAGACCTTGCGCCCTCACCCGGCCAGTGCTTTCTCTATGCGGCTGTTGGGGATGAGCCACATAACGACACCCGCGACGTACAGTCCGCAGGCGATCCACGGGCTCACGAACGCGGCGGTATCGCCGCGATGTAGAGCGCGAGAGACGCCTTTCCCCTGAAGTCGTGCCCTAGCGCCGCCCCCAGTGTGGAATCCGCACCGTGGCAGGCTACGAGAATGCGGGTAAGGATAATATAAGCGACTGCGGCCAGCAGCAGGTCCAATCCGTAAAGTGCGACCGGCCAGGAAGCGAAGTGGTTCTCGCCCATCCACCCCGTGACGAACGGTATCAGCGACAGCCAGAAGAGAAGGTTCAGGTTGGCCCACAGGACACGGCCGTTGACCTGCCTCGCCGCCTGGAAAATGTGATGGTGATTGTTCCAGTATATCCCGAGGAAAATAAAGCTCAGCACGTAGCTCAGGAATTTCGGCACAAGTGGGCGGAGCGTTTCCAGGCCGGCCTCGTGCGGTATCTTGAGCTCCAGCACCATAATCGTGATTATGATCGCGAGGACCCCGTCGCTGAATGCTTCCAGTCTTCCCGTGCTCATTCGTAGCCCCTACGTTAAAGCGGCAGGCCGGTCGGGAAAAGCGCCTGCATACATATATTGTAGATCAAATCCGGGGCAAAAGAGATACATAAAATGAGCGACCGGCGTTATTCAACCGTACATGGGGAGGCGGAAGGGAGCGTGTTGGAAGGCAGCCGCCCCGCGTCGCGGCTGCCTGTGACGTTCAGATCGATGATCCTCCGCGAAATCACTCCACGACGGATATCTCGCTCGGCCTCCACTTCTTCGTGAAGAACGTTTCGAGCGGGCTATAGAGCCTGAGAATTACGAACCAGCCCTTGTCGGGCGCCGTCTGTATCCAGTTGCCCGGCTTCACGCCCTCGGGCAGCTCTGGGCCGAAGTAAACGGTCGTCGAGCCGTCGGCATTGGCCTCGGCCGCCGGGGTCGGGTAGCTCTGGCTCCCGGCCCTCGGATAGCGCTGGGGCGTGTCGAGCATCGAGCGCGACTGGTTGTCGTACACGGTGAGCGACCAGAAGGCAGCCGCCGGTATGTCGGGCGGAAGCGTCACCTTATACGTCTTCCCGCCGTCGAAGGGGTTCTTGTCGGCGTCGAGGCAGCCCATGAGATACTGCGATCCGACGCCGGGTATTCGCATTATCATCCCCGGGGAGTCGAGGGTGTAGGCGTAGTAGAACGCGGCCCGCGAATCGAGGGTGCGCGCGCCAGACGGCGGGAACGGCTTGAACATACCCTCTTTCGTGAACTCGGGCGGAGCTGTCTCGAAGTCGTATCCACCCTCCCACAGCATGCTTCCCCACGCGGAATCCTTGTAGTAAGCCCAGTCGGGATGCGACTCGCCAAAGCGCCAGTTGAGCGCCCGGCCGAAGGCGTTGCCCACCGCCGCCGCGTCGGTGAGTATCTTTTTCATCCGCTCGTCCGGCTTAAACGGCTTGCCCTTGGCGATGCCTATCGCGGCGAGCTGCCCGGCGAGCTCGACGTCGTAGCTATCGGCGGGCTCGTCCTGTACGTTCTCGTTTATCATCTCGAAGAAGGTGTAGTCGCTGGGCGGGATAGTGTTGAAGGCCTTGCCGCTCGCCTCGACGAACTTCGTCTCGGGGACCGCCGGGTTCTTGGCGAGCTTCACCTTGCCCTCGAGCGCCGTCGCTATGCTCGTGCCGAATCCCCCCGGCGTGTACGGATATATCTTGAGCGTCTTTTTTATCAGATCGACCGTCGGCTTGGGGTCGTTGTCCTTGAGGAACGAGCGGGCGGCGTAGAGCACACGGTTCGTGCGCGACTTCGCGACATAGAACCCGCCCTCCGGAAGCGGGCCGTCATATCCCGGCGGCACGATGAGATACTTCCCGCCCTCGCCCCTGTCGGGCCCGGGGAAACCGATGTCGATGATCCAGCTGAACCACATATCGTTGATGGTGCCGAGCCCCATGGGCGGCTGCTCTATAACCATCGGCCCCTTGGACAGATCCACCGCCGACAGGTAGTACACGGTGTCGGCGTTCGCCGTAAGGAACAGCGATTTCGAGTCCATCAGCTCGGAGAAAATGACGACCGAGTTATCCTCGGCGCCGATGCTCTGAAAGCCCTTCCTGATGGCGTACGCCGACGCGCCCCGGAAGCTGTTGTTGAACGCGTTCAAGGCGCGGGTGAAATCCATCGTGTCGTAGACCTTCTCGGCTGTCTCGGCGCTGGGCGCCCCGTCCGTAAAATCGAGCGTGCCGATGCGAGTCTCGACGGTGTCGGGCGTCGTTATCGATTCGGGGATCGAAGACTCCGACTGCGCCCGGGCTATGCCGGGAAGGAGTAGCGCCGCTATGGCCAGTGTCCGGATAATTTTGGGAATGTTCATCGTTCGTTCTCTCTCATGCGATTTTATCGATTTGCCGCTTAATGGATTACGACATGATTAAATTTATATACGGACAGAGCGCTTAAAGCAAACCATGCTACCTGAACAGCTCGACCAGGGGCTGACCGGTCGCGCCGTTCGGGAACGGGACGCCGAGGAGCGCCGAGATTGTCGGGGCAGCGTCCGTGACGTCCACCCGGCGCATAGACGAGCCGCGCCTTATCTTCCACCCATAGAATATCAGAGGCACGTGAGTGTCGTATGCGTAAGGCGCGCCGTGCGTCGTGCCCCTCTTTGCCGATGCGGGCCTTGTACTCGATCCACGCGGGCTCCATTATGACGGCGACGTCGCCCGAGCGCTTGCGGTTAAAACCGTTCTCGACGAGGGCGCGCGGGCCCGTCGTGAAGTCCGCACCGCTGAGCTCGGCTGCGGTGACGGCGTCCGCCACACCGGGAAGCGTCAGGAGATAGTCCGCCGCCTCGCGCTGGACCTCGGCGACGCTCGCCCGGAGCTTCGAGCGTATGAGATTGCGCGGTCGAGGTAGACCTGCTGGTTGCTGTAGGCGAGGACGAGCTTCCCGCCCCCGGGGCCGAACGCCTTCGCGAGGTGCGCGTTCAGCCTGTCTATCAGCTCGTCGTCCTCCATGAAATAGCCCGCCGGGATGCCCGCGTCCTCGAGCGCAAGCGGCACGTCCACGACGCCGTGGTCGGCAGTGAGGAATACGAGGTAGTTGCCCTCGCCGACGAGGCTGTCGAGAGATTCCAGAAAGCGGGCGATGTCGCGGTCTAGGCGGAGGTACGCGTCCTCGACCTCTATCGACCGGGGGCCGTAATAATGACCGATGATGTCCGTCGATGAGAAGCTCACCGCGAGGAAGTCCGTGACGCCGTCCTTCCCGAGCCCGGCCCCTTCGACCGCCGCCTCGGCGAAGTCCTTCGTCAGCGAATTGCCGAACGGGGTCGCCGTGATCAGCCTACCGTACATGCCCTTCGTTTCGTCGGGGTTCCCGGCCAGCGCGTCCGCGAGAACATAGGGGAACACGGGCTTTCTGTACTCTCCCGATGCCTCGTCCTTCCCGCTTATCGGCTTTTCGTACGGGCTGTCGTCGTCAACGCTTTTCTCGTAAGTAGAGATGTCGTAGAGCGTCTTCCACTCGCCGTTTATCCCGGGCCTGGCCAGGTACTTTTCCGCGGAGTTTTCCGAATTAAAGCCGTTCACCCACCCCGGCAGCCCGGGCTTGCCCGCATCCTTTTTATTTCGGTAGTAGTACGTGCTCGTCACCCATTCGCCGCTCGCGTCGTCGAGCCAATATGCCGCGTCGGCCAGGTGCCCCGCCGGCATTATAGCCGCCCTCTCCTTCTCGGCTATGCCGATGACTATCGAGTGCATGCCGCTCGCGAGCTTTATCTCGTCGCCGACGGTAGTCGTCAGCATATTACGCGGCGAGCGCATCCCCGATTCGGGATCGGATTCCTCCACGCCGCCGACGAGGGCGGCGTCCGGATCGTAGGCGCAGAACATCTCCTCGCCCGACGCCCTGTCGAACCAGTCGTTGCCTATTATGCCGTGGACGGATGGGGTAGTGCCCGTGTAGACGGAGGCGTGCCCGGGGCACGTCGTCGTCGGGACGTAGCCGAACCACGCGTTCCCGAAGCTAAACCCCTCGCCTACGAGGCGCTTGAATCCGTCGTCGCCGTACATGTCCCAGAAGCGCGTCAGGAAATCGTAGCGCATCTGATCGACGACTATGCCGACGACGAGCCTCGGGGGGACGTTCTCGGGGTTGCCGCCGTCGGGCCTGAGCGTCGGGCGGGGCTGTTTCGCGGCGGGCCCTTCCGTCACCCGGGGCGGGGCTTCGGTGCCAGCCGGAGCGGTGTCGTCCGTCCTTTCGCATGATATGAATACAGCCGCCATGAATGCGGCAATTAAAACCGAAAGTATCTTTTTCATTCCGTTCTCGCAGTGTGCGGCGCCCTCGGGCGGCCGGATAAAATTATAAGTATAAAGTGTGAAGCGCGTATTAATATCGGGCCGCGGAGGACGCCCCGAAAACAAGCTGCAATAGCCCGTTTAGAAAGGGAAAAAGTTACATTATAATTTATCAGTCTTCACACCGCCGAAAGGAGGACGCCCGATGGGTATCGAAATCGCCTACTGGCACTGGCTGGTCTTCGGGATGCTGCTCATCATCGCCGAGCTGCTCGTCCCGAGCTTTACGATATTCTGGTTCGGCCTGGGCGCGCTGGTGGTCGCGGCGCTCCTCTTCTTCGTCCCCGGGATGCAGCTCCCGTGGCAGCTCGCGGCGTGGGCCGTATCGTCCTCCGTCATGACATTCCTCTGGTTCAAGTACTTCAGGACGATTGCACCCGACAGAACAAGCGCGGGCGTCGGACGCGAGGCCGTCATCGGCGAGGGCGGGATCGTGGTCAGCCCGCCCGACGAGAAGGGGCACGGCAAGGTACGCTTCACGAGGCCGATACTCGGATCGAGCGAATGGCTCTTCATATGCACGGATGAGGTGTTTACAGGGGATAGCGTGTATATAAAGGATATATCAGGCAACACTCTAATCGTCGAAAAAACAAACCCGGTATAACAAGAGGAGATTCACAATGTGGGTCGTCATAGTTTTCGTTGTGCTCGTGATTATAACGATTATGGCAGGCGTGAGGATAGTGCCCCAGGGGTTTAAGCACGTCGTCCAGAGGCTCGGCAAATATAACAAGACGCTCGGCCCGGGGCTTAACCTCATAATCCCCTACGTCGATTCTATAGCGTACAAGGTTACGACGAAGGACATAGTGCTCGACATCCCGTCGCAGGACGTCATCACGAAGGACAACGCCGTCATGATCGTAAACGCCGTCGCGTACATCAACATCCTCGCGCCCGAAAAGGCCGTCTACGGCGTCGAGAATTACAGGATCGCGATACAGAACCTCGTCCAGACGTCGCTCCGTTCGATAGTCGGCGAGATGGACCTCGACGACGCGCTCTCTTCGAGGGACCAGATAAAGGCGAGGCTCAAGGCCGCGATCTCGGACGACATCGCCGACTGGGGCATCACGCTGAAGACCGTCGAGATTCAGGACATAAACCCGTCCGACACGATGCAGAGGGCGATGGAAGAGCAGGCCGCCGCCGAGAGGGAAAGGCGCGCGACCGTCACGAGGGCCGAGGGCCTCAAGACCGCCGCGATACTCGAAGCCGACGGCAGGCTTGAAGCGTCGAGGCGCGACGCCGAGGCCCAGGTAGTCCTCGCCGAGGCGAGCCAGGCGGCCATCGACAAGGTGA
>JAWKQD010000017.1:0-58638 GCA_041390285.1 Thermodesulfobacteriota bacterium
CCGTGTGATCGTTCTCCCAGGCGTCCAGAATAGGATCGACGAACGTCCAGCACGCCTCCACTGCGTCGGCGCGGGCATAGTGCGTTGCGTCACCCAGCATACAGTCGAGAAGGAGCCTCTCGTACGCCTCGGGTATGTAGGCGTCGGCGAGCTCGGAATAGTGGAAATCCATCCCGACCTCTTTTATCTCGAACCCGGCCCCCGGCTTCTTCATGCCGACTTTTAGGAGTATTCCCTCGTCCGGCTGAATGCGTATTATGAGCTGGTTCGGCGTCGCGGCGCATAGTATTTCCTCCGAAAAGAGGCGATGCGGGGTCTTCTTGAAATCGATGACGACCTCGCTCACGCGCGTCGGCAGGCATTTTCCCGTCCTGAGATAGATCGGCACATCCCCCCAGCGCCAGTTGTCGATGTAGAGCTTCATCGCCACGAACGTCTCCGTGCGTGAGTCCGGTGCGACGTCCTTTTCCTGCCTGTAGCCTGCGACTTTCTTCCCGTCGATGATCGATTCCGTGTACTGGCCCCTTACTACCTGCTTCGCCACGTCCTCGGGCCTTATCGGGCGGAGCGACCTGAATATCTTTATCGTCTCGTTCCTGACGTCGGTCGCGTCGAAAATCGAGGGGGGTTCTATTGTCACCGTCCCCAAAACCTGGAGCAAGTGGTTCTGTATCATGTCCCTGAGCGCGCCGTAGTGGTCGTAGTACCCGCCCCTCTCTTCTACGCCTATGGACTCGGCCGCCGTGATCTCGATGCGGTTGATGTAGTTTCTGTTCCAGAGCGGCTCGAAGATGCCGTTCGCGAACCTTAGCGCGAATATGTCCTGGACGGTCTCTTTGCCGAGGTAGTGGTCTATCCTGTAGATCTGCTCCTCTTCGAATTTGCTCTGAAGGTCGGCGTTCAGCTTCTTCGCCGAATCGAGGTCGCGCCCGAACGGCTTCTCGACTATTATGCGCCGCCACGGCGTGCCGCCGTCTCCTTGTTTCGAAAGGCCGCTGTCGCCGAGATTCCCCGCTATGGAGGAATAGAGACTCGGCGATGTCGAGAGATAGAAAATGTAATCCCCGCCGGTCTTGGCCTCCGAATCTATGGAGGCGAGCTTCTTCTTCAGGTCGGCGTAATGATTGATATCGGTCGCATCCATGGCCTGATAGTAGACGTGCTTCGCGAAGTCCCCGAGCTTGCCCTTGTCTGGGTCCTTGAGTCCACCGTAGGTGGAAATGTCCTCGACCGTCTTCTGCCTGTAGGCGTCGTCCGTAAACGGCGACCTGCTGGTGCCCAGTATGGCGAAATTGTCCGGAAGAAGCCCCTGCCTGAACAGTGCGTAAAGCGCCGGCAGGAGCTTTCTCTTCGTGAGGTCGCCCGAAGCGCCGAATATTACGATTACGCAGTCGTTTACCTGTGCCATATGCGTCCCCTTTTATATAATTCGATTTTTAGAGCCCCGAACATACGTTCGGATCCCTTACTTACCGTCGTCGGCCTTCTTCTTGACCGCGTGTCCGCCGAACTGGTTCCTGAGCGCGGCGATTGTCTTCATGGCGAAGGAATCGCTATCCCTCGACTGAATCCTCGCTATGAGCGACGCCGTGATTATCGGAGCGGGCACATTCTGATGAAGCGCCGCTTCGACGGTCCACCTGCCCTCGCCGCTGTCCCAGACATAGGGATCGAGGTCCGAAAGGGTAGGATCGGCCTTGAACACGCGCTCGGCCAGGTCGAGGAGCCACGAGCGTATAACGCTCCCGTGCTTCCACACCTTGCTTACGGCCTGAAGGTCGATGTCGAACGGCGAGCTGTGGAGAACGGCGAACCCCTCGGCGTATGCCTGAAGGAGGCCGTACTCAATGCCGTTATGCACCATCTTCACGTAATGGCCGGAGCCCACAGGGCCGCAGTGAAGGTAACCGTACCTCGGCGCGAGGGTCTTGAATATGGGCTCCACGTGATCGACGGCCGCTTTATTCCCGCCGTACATGAGACAATAGCCTTCCTTAAGCCCCCATACGCCGCCGCTCGTCCCGCAGTCGATGAATTCGATGCCCGAGGACTGCAGGCCCTTGGCGCGCTTTTGCGAATCCTGCCACTCGGAGTTTCCCCCGTCGATTATTATGTCGCCTTTCTTGAGGTGTTTTTTAAGCTCCCTTATATTCTGGTCGACAGGCTTTCCCGAAGGGACCATCAGCCACACTACCCTCGGCTTGGGCAGCTTCTTGACCATGTCCGCTATCGAGCTCGACGGTATTGCGCCCTTCTTCGCGTATTCCTCTACCGGTTCCGGCGTGAGGTTCCATACGACGACCTCGTGGCCGTCCTGCATCAGGCGCTCCGTCATATTGCCGCCCATTTTTCCAAGTCCTACCATCGCTATTTTCATATCAACCTCCTGTATAATTGGATCGAGTTTTATCCTTCTTGTTCCCTCTGAATCAATCTTGTGTCAGGCGACCCTCGCCAGAAGGCCCGAGACGTTCTCCTTGACCGAGCCGCGATTGTTGTAGACGCTCGATCCGGCTACCAGCACGCTCGTCCCCGCCTCTACAATATCGCGCACGTTCTCGAGGTCTATCCCGCCGTCAACACCGATCGGCACATTGAGCCCTCTCGTGCTCAGCATCTCCTTAAGTATCCGTATCTTGTCGAGCTGCGTGCGTATGAACTTCTGGCCGCCGAATCCCGGGTTGACCCCCATCACCTGGATAAAATCCGCAAGCTCCAGCACTTCCTCTATCGCGTAGGGAGCGGTCCCGGGGTTGAGAGTCACGCCCGCCTGAATGCCGTATTCCCTTATCGATTCGAGGACGCGGTGAATGTGCGGGCAGACTTCCTGGTGAACTATGATGCGGTCGGCGCCGGCTTTGACGAAATCCGCTATGTACTTCTCAGGCTCGACGATCATGAGATGGACATCGAGCTTCAGTTTCACGAGAGGTCTTATCGCGGCAACGGTGCCCGGGCCGAAGTTCAGGTTCGGCACAAAGCGCCCGTCCATGACGTCTATCTGTATCCACGAGACCCCGGCCTTTTCGGCCTCGAGAACGGCCTCGCCGAGCCGAGTGAAATCGGCCGAGAGTATGGACGGCTCTACGATAACCACCTGTGCCTTCACCTCCCGATGCTTTTAAAGAATCATTCCGCTTTCGATATCTTATCCCGTGAGACGTGGCCACTATAATCTCGCTTTCGCGGTCCCGATAAAAATCCCGAACTCGGCTATCCCGGCCTTCTGCCCGAGTTTCGACGCCAGCTCGTCGAGGTTCTCTATCGGGACCGAACCTGCAGTCGAGTATGTAGTTCGACTGGTCGGTTTCATATGTTTGCCCGCCGTCCTTCTTCCTGAGAACAGGCTCCCCCGCCGAGCGATTTCCGGGAATTCAGCCACAGGCCGCCAAACGTGCCTCTATCGGGACGGGAAATGTGTCCCGAGCCTGGGCGACATCTTGCTCTCATCGACGACCATAACGTTTCCGCCTGCTCGCCTGGGCGAGTACCTTCTCGCGCAGCAGCGCCCCCCCGCCCCCTTTTATGAGGTTAAGGTTGGGGTCTACTTCATCGGCCCCGTCTATCGTGAGGTCTATCGTCTGCTTGTCGTCGAACGTTATAAGCGGTATACCGAATTCCCTGGCGCTTTTCTCAGTGTCCAGAGAGCTTGGTATGCCGACTATATCCTTGAGCCTGCCGTCGGCGAGCCTCTTGCCGAGCTCTTCGAGGGCGAAATGAGTGGTGCTTCCCGTGCCGAGCCCGAGTATCATGCCCGGGGATACGAGATCGACGGCGCTTATCCCGGCCTCCTTCTTCAGCCTGTCCTGAAGGGCCTTCTCGTCCTTGCCCGGAGATCCGCTCAACCCGCACTCTCCCTCGCGCCGCTGAGCTCTTGCACGAACTCGTCTACCGCCGGAATGAGGCGCGTTGCATCGTCGAGTACTCTCATCTCGGGCGACGGCGGCAGGGCGTGAACCCCGGCGCGCGTGTAGTCCGTCGTCACCACCATGCAGTACATCCTGGCTGCGAGCGCCGCTTTCACGCCCGAGGCCGAATCCTCTATGACGAGACACTCGTCGTGTTCAGTTCCGAGCTCCCCGGCCAGGAGGTTATATATCTCGGGATCGGGTTTTCCTCTATCTACGTCCTCTATCGTGGCGACGAAATCGAAATCGTCCGAAATGCCGAGGACGTCCATCACACGGTACGCCTCTTCCCTGTGTGACATCGTCCCGAGGCCGGTGGGGTAACCTTCATCTTTCACTTTTTTAAGTAGTCCATAGTTATAGGGACATAAATGCTCTTTTAAAATTTCAGGATCGGATATCATCTGAAAATAGCTCTTGAGTCTTATCTCTACGTACGCCTGCCACGGCGCCGAGACGCCGAACTCCTTCATCCTCGCGGCGGCCTTAGCGCTGAGATCGAAATGCTTCAGAAGCCCCTCGGCGACTTCCTTCCGCGAAAGGCCGACGTAATCCTTAAATGCGGCTATTACCTCGTCCTCTGTAAGGCTTCCGTCGAGCTCCACCGCCGCCCTGGCGTATGATTTCGCTTTTAACGCTTCGGTCTGGACGAGCGTGCCGTCAAGATCGAATATGAATGCCTTAATCACTCTTCTCCCTTCTAAAGAAGTTTCGCGATTTTGTTTATGCCCCCGACCACGTTTTCACCGAGGTGGAACGTGAGCACCTTACGCTTGTTGTCGAGGAGCGCCTGACGGTCGCCGAGGGCCTCGGCGTTTATGAACACGCCGAAGGAGATCGACGACGCCTTCTTGCCCGGCTCGTCCGGTATGGGCGCGTCCTCGGGCTTTTCGGAGGTGAACTGTATGAAGAGCCCATGCCCCGCGTCGCCCTTATGGAGCTGCCCGGTGGAATGGAGGAACCTCGGGCCGAATCCGACGGTAGTCGCGAGCCTGTATTTTCTCTGTACCTTGCTTCGCAGCTTCTGGAGCGCGGCGTAGGTCTCGTCGGTCGGCTTTACGTAAGCCTGAAACGCGACGTAGCTCCTCCCCTTGCCCTCGTCCCTTCCGGGCTTCGCGTAGTCAAGGAATTTCGTAAGGGCCTCTTCCAGGCTCTTCGCCTTAAAGTCAGAATAAACCGTTATGTCGCCTTCCGTGAGCTCGTTCGCGTTCATCGGAGGGAGCTGCCCCTTCTTCTGATACTCGGCTATCATGTTCCGAGCGAGCACCTTCGCCGCCTCTACGTTCGGCTGGTTGAAGGGTGGATGCCTATGATGCGGCCGGCTATGGATATCGCCATCTCCCACCTGAAGAACTCTCCTCCGAGGTCGTAAATATCTTTCAGGTTGATGTAGACGACAGGATGCCCGGCCTTTTCGAGGGCCTTTACCTGCCTGTCGTAGGTGTTGTCGTTGACGAGGCGGAGATACACGAAGAGCCTGTCGTTGGCGTAAAACTCGGGCGCAGCGAGCGGCTCCCTGTCAACGGGCAGTATGCCCTTTCCTTCCTTGCCCGTGCTCTCGGCTATGAGCTGCTCGACCCACGAGCCGAAGCCCTGTATGGGCGGCGACGCGACCAGCGTCACTTTATCGTGGCCGGCCTTCGTGAGCTCGCCCAGTATCGCGCCTAGCCAAACGCCGGATTGATCGCCCTTGCCGGAATCGCTGCAGCTCTCGTTGTTACGGAGCATCGATATCGCTCTTCCGAGGAGCGTGTCGAGATCGACCCCTGAAACGCCGCGGGCGGAATGCCCACGAAAGAGAGAGCCGAATAACGCCCGCCGATATTGGGGTCGTTAAGAAAAATCTTCCTGAACTTAAGCTCGGTCGCTATCTTCTGAAGGCCGCTTCCGGGTCGGTTATGGCAATGAAATGCTGACCGACATCTTTCTTCCCGACCTCTGCCAGGGTCTCGTTATAGAAATATTTCATGAACGAAAGGGTCTCTGCGGTGCCGCCCGATTTAGTCGAGACGATAAAGACCGTCTTCGACAAGTTGAGGCGTTTTCTCTGTTCGAGCACAGCCCCCGGGTCGGTGCTGTCGAGAACGGCGACGTCGAGGTAACCCTTCTTTACGCCGTACGTTTCACGTATGACAAGCGGCGCGAGGCTCGACCCGCCCATCCCCAAAAGAAGGGCGTTCTTGTAACCGTCGGCCTTTACCTCGTCCACAACCTTATTAATATCCGGAAGGGCGTCGACCATGACCTCGGGTATGTGAAGCCACCCGAGCCTGTTGCTGATTTCTGTCGGGTCGTCCCTCCAGACCATATAATCGAAGTTCCAGATCTTCTGTACTACGTTGTCGGCCGCGATTTCTTCTAGCCTCTTATCCACGGCCTCCTGATACTTTCCCAGGGATGCGGTATATGCCTCCTTGTCGGCTTCGAGCTGTTTTTTCTTCTGCTCGATACTCGACATAAGGGTCTTGAACGAGTCCGCGAACTGGGCGACGCCGTCCTTAAGGAGCTTCTTCGTCACATCATCGAGGCTGATGCCGAGCTTGCCGAGCTTCTTCACATCATCCTTAGCCTTTTTGACGCCCTTGGTTATCGTGAGCGCGGGATTCCCGTGGTCCTTGAAAGCCTTGTACGTAGCCGGCGGGACGGTGTTCACGGTATCCGCACCTATGAGCTCGTCCACGTAAAGCGTGTCCGAGTATGCGGGGTTCTTCGTGCTCGTGCTCGCCCAGAGAGGCCTTTGCACCCTGGCCCCGACGTCTGCGAGCTTCTTCCATCTCTTCCCTTTGAATATGTTCCTGAAGTCGTCGTATGCGATCTTCGCGTTGGCGACCGCTATCCTGCCCTGAAGGTCCTTGTTGCCGCGCTTTTCGAGCTGTGGATCGATGGCGGTGTCCACCCTGCTTACGAAGAACGACGCAACCGAGGCCACCCTGTCCACCCTGTGCCCCTTGAACACGGACGGGCCGTTCGCGGCAAGCCTCTCAAGGCCTTCTATGTACGCTTCGGCCACGGCCTTATACTGCTCCAGGCTGAATATGAGCGTTACGTTTACGTTCACGCCCGAGGCGATGGCTCCGTTATCGCGGGGATGCCGGCCTTCGTGGCGGGCACCTTGATCTTGACGTTCGGCCGCTCTAGGGTGACGTAATAGCGCTTAGCTTCCTTGATGGTTTGCTTCGTGTTGTTGGCGAGCGTCGGGCTCACTTCGAGGCTTATGAATCCGTCCCGGCCTTTGGTCTCGTCGTATAGAGGCCTGAAGAAGTCGGCGGCCATCGCTATATCCTTTAGCGCGAGCGCCTCGTAAATGTCGTTCACGGATTTCCCTTCGGCGACGAGAGCCTTTAGGTCCTCGTCGTAATCGGAGCTTCCGGCTATCGCCTTTTCTAGGATCGACGGGTTCGAGGTTTCGCCCCTTAGCCCCTCGTCTATGAGGGCCTTTAACTCCCCCGAGGTTAAAAACGATCTCCTTATATAGTCATACCAAATCGACTGACCGAGCTCGGTCAATTCCTGGATTCTCGACATTCGTTTTCCCCCATACTTTGAGTTTTCGGTTCGCCCGACGGAACTTCCGGCGATATCTTATTAAATCTACGTCATTTTTTCGTGCTTTTACCTGATTTCTTTTTCGCGTTGTTGTTGAGCACCTCTTTGGCCTTCGCGACGACGTGCTCGACGGTAAATCCGAACTCGGGAAGAAGGTCGCCTATAGGCGCCGATTCCCCGAACGTGCTTATGCCTATGACGCCCCCCATATCGTGCGGGCCGACGTATCTCCGCCAGCCGAATGTGGAGCCCGCCTCGACGGACACCCTCGCGTGGACCGAGGGCGGGAGCACCTCCTCCCAGTACTCGGGTCCCTGCATCTCGTAGAGCGACCAGCACGGCATGCTCACCACGCGGACCTTTACTCCTTCTTTCTTCAGGACCTCGTATGCCCCGAGGCAGAGCTGGACTTCCGAGCCCGTGCCTATGAGTATCAGCTCGGGTTTTTTGTCGCTGTCGGCGATTACGTATGCCCCGCGGAGGGCCCCCTCTGCCGGCGCGTAAACGCTCCTGTCGAAGGTCGGTACGTCCTGCCTCGTAAGTATAAGCGCGACCGGGCGGTTCTTTACCGTCATTATATATTTCCAGAGCTGGCTCAGCTCGTTCGCGTCGGCCGGCCTTATAACGTCCAGGTTAGGCATGGCGCGGAGCGAGGCGAGATGCTCTATCGGCTGGTGAGTGGGTCCGTCCTCGCCGAGGCCTATGCTGTCGTGCGTGAACGTGAAGACGACCGGTATCTGCATCAGGCATGCGAGCCTGACAGTCGCTCTCATGTAGTCCGAGAATACGAAGTAGGTGGCCGTGTAGGGCTTGAGCTTACTGAGACACATTCCGTTCGCAGAGGCCCCCATGGCGTTCTCCCTTATGCCGAAATGAAAGTTTCTGCCGTCGTAAATCCCTTTCTCGAAACTGGTTGCGCCCTCAATGTAGGTCTTGGTCGATGAGCCGACGTCCGCGGCCCCTCCCAGCAAAAACGGGTACACGGGAACTATGGCGTTAAGTATCTTACTATTTGCTGTACGCGTCGCCGGGCCTTTTGGATTCGGCGGGAATACCGGAAGGGCTTTTTCCCATCCCTCGGGCATTTCCCTGTCCTGGAGTCTCCTGAACTCCTTCGCGAGGTCAGGATATACCTTCTCGTAGGCGCTGAACTTTTTGTTCCACTCTTCTTCAGCGACGGCGCCCTTCCTTATGATGGTTTTCCTGTACTCTTTTACTTCCTCCGGGACGTAGAACTTCTTGTCCGGGTCCCAGCCGTAATTTATCTTTGTCTTTCTTATCTCTTCCTCGCCGAGCAGCTCTCCGTGGGCGGCAGAGGTGTCCTGCTTGTTCGGGCTGCCGTATCCCCATGTGGCTGTCGACGATGATCAGCGAGGGCTGCTCGTCCTCGTGAAGCGCCCGCTCGATGGCTTCGGCCAGCATTTCGAGGTCGTTCGCGTCCCCCACCCTCTGAACGTGCCAGTTGTATCCCATGAACCTCGCGGCTACGTCTTCGCTGAACGCAAGGGCCGTGTGCCCCTCGATCGTGATGTGGTTGTTGTCGTAAAACCATATGAGGTTACTGAGGCCGAGGTGCCCCGCGAGCGACGCGGCCTCGCCCGAAATCCCTTCCATCATGCATCCGTCTCCGCAGACGGCGAATATGTTGTAATTGAGAATCTCGTGCCCCGGCTTGTTGAAATAAGCGGCGAGCCACCTCTCGGCAATCGCCATGCCGACGGACGTCGCAACCCCTGGCCTAGGGGGCCGGTGGTCGTTTCGACACCGGGGGTGAGCCCGTATTCGGGGTGTCCGGCGCATTTACTGTGGAGCTGTCTGAATGTTTTTATGTCGTCCAGCGAAACGTCGTAACCCGTCAGATGAAGGAGGCTGTAAAGCAGCATCGAAGCATGGCCGTTCGAAAGGACGAAGCGGTCGCGGCCGGGCCAGTCGGGGTTCTTAGGATTAAACTTCATGAACTTGTCCCATATGGTGAACGCCACCGGCGCCAGCGCCATGGGGGTGCCCGGATGGCCGGAGTTGGCCTTCTGGACGGCGTCCATGGAAAGTGTCCTTATAGTGTTTATGATAAGCTGCTCGAGCTTGTCTCTGCTGCCTTTGGGTATTGCATCCATTACGCTTCTCCTTTAAATAAACATTCAACCAACATTATATGCATTATTTTAATTTCGTATTAAGACGGAAAAACCACAAAAACTTTAAACACTATGCTCATTATCTTTTTTTATGAACTGCATTGAATACGACAGATCGGCGTCGGTCTTTTTATGCGGGTTGAAGATCCTTTCCGGATCGAATATGTCTTTAACCTTTTTGAAGAACCCGAAGACCTCATCGCCGTACATCTGCCTAAGGTAAGCGCCCCTGATGAGCCCGTCATTGTGCTCCGCGCTGAGTGACCCATTGTACGAAAGCACCAGGTCGAACACCTTCTCCGTAAGCTCGGGGATAATCTTCCGAGTCCTCTCGTCGGTCATGTCCATAAGGGGAATTATGTGGAAATTCCCGTCGCCCGGATGGCCCGCAACCGGGAAGCTCACGTCCGGGTACTGGTCGAATATCTTTTGGAGGTCCTTCAGGAACGCCGGCATCACGGCGGGCTTGACTATAAAGTCGTCTATGAACGGCACCGTCTGCTTTCCCTTGACCCTTTTTCTAAGGAGATTAAAGCTCTCTCTTCTTATCGTCCAGTATTTCTCGGACTCCTCCCTGCTTTTCGTCCTGTGAACGCCGACATTGTATTCCCCCAAAGCCGCTTCGAGGCCTTTCATGCTCTCGTCTATCTTGTCCTCGGAGTCGCCCGTGAATTCGGCCATGATAACCATCTTGGGGAATCCGCGGCGGGCCACTATCCAGAGGTCGGGAAGAAGCTCGTAGCCGAGCTTAAATATGCTTTCGGTCTTGCTGATTATCATCACGAGCTCCGGGAAGTAGCGTATGGCCAGATCGACCGTCTTGTCGTCATACGACTCGATCGAAGTCGGTCCGTACTTCAGCATCGTGTTTATTATTTCGCCGAGCCTGTCGAGGGTATGCATGTAGACTACAAGCATCTTCGAATATTTCTCGACCGGCACGAGGCCGAACTTGATCTCGCTCACGACGCCGAGCGTTCCCTGCGACCCTACTATAAGCTGGGTGAGGTCGAACGTGCCCTCCTCCCTGTCCCATACGTTCCACAGCAAATACCCGGTCGAGTTCTTGGACACGTCCGGCTTGGCCTTCTTGATAACGTCGTAGTTGTCGTCGAGGAGCTTGAACACCTCCCTGTAGATCCCACCTTCCAGGTCTTTCTGCGCGAGCTTGGAATCGAGCTCCTGTCGGTTCAGTTTTTTAAAAACATATTCATTGCCGTCTCTCAGTATGACCTTCAGCTCTTCTACATACCTCTCGGTCTTCCCGTAGCGGAGCGACTTCTCACCGCCTGAATTATTGGCCACCATCCCGCCGACCGACGCGATGGATTTCGAGGCGGGGTAGCTCGGGAGCATAGAGCCCACCTTGAAGGTCTCCTTTTCGAACACCCTGTATGGAAGGCCGGGCTGCACCCGGGCGTGACGGGGCTCTAGTTCGAGGATGTTGCTCATGTGCGCGTTTACGTCCATGATTACCGAATCGTTTAGATCGCCGCCGGCCATATCCGTCCCGCAGGAGCGCGGGGTAAGCGAGAGCGATCCGTCTCCCGATTCCTTCTGCTCTCTCACGTAATTTACCAGCGATTTCAGGTCTTCCGTGCTCTTAGGCAGAACGACTACTTCGGGCACTATGCGGAATGCGCTTGCGTCGCCGCTGTAGTGGTGAAGGGTCTCGGGGTCGTCTTTAACTTCGCCTTGCATAATTTTAAGGAGAGCTTGTTTGTGAGACAAAATTGAACCTCAATCCCGAATGTGCCGGCACGGCGTGTGAGAAACATACCCTCACCCATTATCACACACTGACCGGTTATTTTCAAGAAAACCCGCCGCTCAAATCTCGTGTCCGAGCGCGGCTCCGACTATGCCCGCGTCGTTAAGCATCTCGGCGTGCACTACGTCGGCCCTTACCTTAAAATAGTCGAAGAACTTCTCGGACTTCGCGCTCACTCCCCCGCCGATTATGAACAGCTCGGGGGACAGATAGCGCTCCATCATCGAGAGATACTTATTCACCCTTTTTCCCCACTTTTTCCAGCTCAGTTTGTGGACTTCCCTCTGGAGGGCCGAGGCTCTCGTCTCGGCGTCCACGCCGTCCATTTCTATGTGGCCGAATTCGGTATTGCGGACGAGGAGCCCGTCTATGAAGAGCGCGGTGCCGATCCCGGTCCCGAGCGTTACCATCAGGACCACTCCCCCTCCGGGGTTATTGCGATCCTTGCCCGCACCGAATTTCATCTCGGCGAGCCCGGCGGCGTCCGCGTCGTTTATAACTACGGCCTTACAGTTGTGAAGCTTTTCTATTTCGTCCCTTATGTTAACACCTATCCACTTCTTGGAGAGGTTGGACGCAGTGTAAACCTCGCCTTCCTTCATCACGCCGGGGAACCCGCAGCCTATGCTTCCCTCCCACTTCCAGTGGTCGATCACGCCGTGGATAGCCGCCAGCATCTTCTTGGGCGTCGCGGGATGAGGGGTCTCGATCCTGTATCTCTCCTCGAGCAGAACTCCCTTATCCGTATCGACGGGGGCGGCTTTTATTCCTGTCCCGCCGATGTCTATTCCAAGAACGGTCGAATTTTTAGAGGTAGGTTTTTTCCTTGGCGGCATCGGCTTTTCCTTTGAAGAGTAGGTTTTTTTAATTCTACACCAACTATTACGAAGATTTAAAGCCCCTCGTGGCTTAACCGGGGGCGGGGGCAGTCTCTGAAATTACGCCGAATCTTTACAAAGCGCGGGGAATCACAATAATATCTGGTCCGCCGGTTTAAAGACCGTGCGGGTTAAAGAAGAAACTTACCGAGCAGGAGGAACAGGAATGGCGTGGATTTATTTGCTGCTGGCCGGCATGATAGAAATGGGCTGGCCGCTCGGGCTGAAATACGCCTGGACGGACAAAGGAATACAAATCTTTCCGGCGGCCATAGCCATAGTATGCATACTCATAAGCGGATTCCTTCTCTTCCTGGCGCAAAGGGAAATACCGGTCGGCACGGCGTATGCCATCTGGACCGGCCTCGGCACTGTCGGGACTTTCGCGCTCGGCATTGTGCTCTTCGGTGAGCCTGCCCAGGCGCTAAGGTTCGTCTTCGTCGGGTTCATACTCGCGGGCATCGTGGGGCTCAAGCTCGTATCGACCTGACCCCGGGCGCACCGATCTCCATATTAATACGCCGTACACGGGCTGCCTTCAGCTCCGCCCGCCCTCTTCGGATTTCATCCGTTCTTCTATGAGGGCCAGGTATGACTCTTCTTCCTGTGCGAAATGGAGGGTGAGTATGGCGTAGAGGCCGTAGAGGATCCTCCTTATCTCGCGTATGTCCTCCGGTCCCGGTCCCTCGGCGGGCATCTCCTCGAGCACCTTGCCGAACACCTTTATAAGGTGGCTGATCTCGATATGGGCCCTGCTCATCGTCGCGGTAGGGTCTTCGCCGCCTATAATATCCGCAACGAGCGGATAGACCACAGCATCCTCGGCTTTTTCGTGCGGCAGCAGCCGTTCGGACAGGAATTCGTATATGCCCTTCAGCTCCCCTGCAGCCTCCTCGGGCGGCATCGTGTCGAGCCTGTCGGTGACGTATCTTATATGCCTTACCTTCGGCATCAGCTCCTCGTGCTCGTCCCTGAACTTGAGCCCTATTTTTGCAGCCTCGGCATCCAGATGATTCCCATGCGAACCGTTCCCGAGCGCCCTGAGCGCGTTAAGGATGACAAGCACGTCAATGGCCTCCTGAAGAAGAGCGCCGGCTACCGGGGCGAGGAAGCCCGCGGCCGCCACACCCATGGCCACTATCGACAGCCCCATGCCGACCGCCACGCTCTGAAACGCGATCGACTTCGACCTCCTGGCGATGTTCACAGCCTCGATGAGACGGTCGAGCTTATCGACTATAAGCACCACGTCCGCCGCTTCCGACGACGCAGTCGCGCCGCGGGCGCCCATGGCCACGCCGACGTCGGCGGATGCGAGAGCGGCGGCGTCGTTTATGCCGTCCCCCACCATTACAGTCACGCCCTCGGAGCGCTCCGTCAATACGGCGGCAGCCTTCTCCTGGGGCGTCCGCTCCGCGAGCACTATGTCGATTCCTATTGCCGCGCCCACAGAGAGGGCAACGTCCTTGTTGTCTCCCGTGAGCATTATTATCTTCCGGAATCCGGCGCGCTTTAGCGCGCGTATTGTCAGCGGGGCGTCGGGCCTTACGGGGTCGTCGAGTATCAGCGCTCCTGCCGCTATCCCATCGACGGAGACAAAAACGCAGGAGGAACCGTCGAGGAGAGAGCGTCTATAGAGCCTGAGCGCCCCGGGATCGGGCTTGAGTCCGCTGAGCACCCAGCTCATCCTGCCTAATTTTACTTCCCTCCCGCCGACGGTGCCGCTTATCCCGGAGTCGAACTCCTCCGACACGTCTTCGGGGAACGCGAGCTCGAATCCACGGTCGACGGCCGCCTTGACGATTGGGCGCGAAAGCACGTGAGGAGAGACCTGGTCCAGTGAAGCCGAAAGCCTGAGCAGCTCGTCGGGATCGAAATCCCCGAGGCTCTCCACGCCGCTCAGTATGGGCTCTCCCTTCGTTACTGTGCCGGTTTTATCGAGCAGCAGTATCCGCCCCTGGGCAAGGGTTTCGAGCGCACCGCCGCCCTTGATTATGATGCCGCGCCGGGCGCTCCGCGAGAGGCCGGACACCATGGCCACCGGCACCGCCAGGATAAGCGGGCAGGGTGTGGCGACAACGAGAACCGCGAGGGCGCGAACCGGGTCGCCCGATATAAACCACGCTATCCCGGCTATGACGAGCGTCAACGGAAGAAAGAATATGGCATACCTGTCGGCCATCCGCACGATCGGGGCTTTGGACGCCTGCGCCTGCTCCACGAGCCTGATTATCCCCGCATATACGCTCTCGGTCGCGTTAACGCTGGCACGCATCTTGAAAGGCGTTTGTGAAGCGTTCACGGTGCCGCTGAATACCTGATCCCTGTCTCTCCGCTCGACCGGTTTCGATTCCCCGGTAAGGGCCGATTCGTCGAGCACCGCCGAGCTCCCTATCACGACCCCGTCTACGGGAACTATTTCTCCCGGCTTCACCATCAGGAAGTCGCCCGGCCCCACATCCTCGATCGGAGCCGTCTCGATACCGCTGCCGACGAGCCTGTTGACAGTCTGCGGCGTGCGGCCAAGGAGAGAAGAAAGCTCCTTCCGCGCCCGCGATTCCGCGTACTCTTCCAGCACCTGGCCGCCCGAGAGCATAAGCGCGATAACAGCCCCCGCCAAGTACTGCCCGAGATATAGTGAGCCGGCCATCGCGATAAGAGCGATTATGTCCACCCCGAGCTTGCCCGAATAGAGACTTCGCACGACTACGAATGTAAGCGGGATAAGTGCGATAACGGTAGCGGCGGCCCAGGCTCCGTCGGCGATTTCAGGCCTCCCGAGGAGATAAGCCGCGAAGCCGGCTATTATGCCGGAGAGTGTCAGAGCGAGCACCAGCCGGTTTATGAAACGGGTATCAGTCATATCCGTCACGAGTCTCCGGTTTTTTTGATCCTGCGAATCCCCGGTTCACGCCGCGCAAGGGACAGTTTGGAACGTCCAATCAGAATAATACACCAGAGGGTAATCGGGGCAAGCAAGTGGGCGCATATCCGCCCCGCACAGCGGCTCAGGCCGGGGCAAAGAGTTCCACGGTCCTGTGTTATACTCTCCGATTGCAGCGGCAAATTAAGTCAAAACACACCCGTAGGCGCGGAGAAGGGATGAGTAAGGCAGCGTTGATAACAGGCGGCGGAGTGAGGCTTGGAAAATCCATGGCGCTCACACTGGCTGAAATGGGCTACGACATAGCACTTCATTACAACAGGTCCGCGGACGAGTCCAAAAAGACTGCGGGCGAAATAAGGGCGCTCGGCCGTGAGTGCGAAATATTCCAGGCCGACCTTCTAAACATGGAGGAGACTCATACCCTTGTCCCACGCGTCTTCGAAGTCTTTCCCGAATGCAGCGTCCTCATAAACAGCGCGTCTGTTTTCGAGAACGTCTCCTTTCAGGACGTGACCGAAGAAAGCTACGACAGGGACATGACGGTAAACTTCAAGGCGCCGTTTTTCTTATCCCAGGCCTTTTCGAAAGAGGCCGCCTCGGAGCTTATCGTGAACATGCTCGACTCCCGCATATCGAAGCACGAAACCGAGCATTTCGTTTATAACATAAGCAAAAAGGCTCTCCGCGACCTGACGCTAATGGCCGCCAGGGCTCTCGGCCCAAAGGTGAGGGTGAACGGGATCTGCCCCGGCCCGGTCCTCCCGCCTCCGGGGAAGAACGACGACTACCTGATACGCATCTCCGGGGATACGCCCATCGGCAAACCCGGAAACCCGGGTTACATTACCGCCGCGCTGAAGTATATTATCGAGAACACCTACATCACCGGGGAGTGCCTCTTCGTCGACGGAGGGCAGCACCTCGTCTAGGCGGATAAAAGGATGATAATACATATAGAGAACCTCAGGCTGAGAACGGTGGTCGGCATTTTTGAGTGGGAGAAGAACGTAAAGCAGGACGTCATAATCAACATCGAGATAGAATTCGACGGCACGAAGGCCATCGAAAGCGACGACATCGCCCACACGATAGACTACAAATCCATCACAAAGAAAATCATCTCCGAGGTCGAAGAGAAGGAATATAACCTCATAGAGAGAATAGCCGGCGACGTCGTCCGTATAATCCTCGAAGACGAAAGGGTTGAATCAGCGTCGGTCAGGATAGACAAGCCTGGCGCGCTCAGATTCGCAGACTCGGTTTCCGTAATCCACACGGAGTCGAGATAAAGGCCTTACCAATATGAAAACCAACAGGGCAGTTCTGGGACTGGGCTCGAACATCGACCCCGAAGAGAACATCCGAAAGGCGATAAAGATCATAAGCGGCGAGGTCAGTCTGATAAAAACCTCGTCCTTCGTCGAAACGGAGCCCGTCGGATTCAAAGAGCAGCGGAGCTTCATAAACGGCGCCCTGTTTATAGAAACCTCGCTCGGCGCTGTCGTGATTGAAGACGCGGCTACGGGAAATAGAAAGCGGGCTCTCGGCAGGGTAAGGGCCGCCAACAAAAACGGGCCCCGTACCATAGACCTCGACATACTCGTGTGGAACGGCGAGGTCGTTGACGCCGATGTCTACGAGCGCGGGTTCCTGAGGGATCTGACAAAAGAGCTCCTGCCGGGAATTCCACTCTGACAGCCGCGAACGGGCGGCTTCTCATACAAATATTTTTACGAGATACTCATCCAGGTCTTCGTGGCTCGCGGGTTGAAATTCCTGAACTGACGTACCTGTCGGGGCTACGACGAGATATAGCGAGAAGCCCGCGCCGCGCTGAAGTCCTTGTGCATTCGCAGGTCACCGTCCGTCCATACTGAGCTCATGTGCTTAAAATCCTCCGGCGCGCCATTCGGCCCGGCTATTACGTGCACGGCCATCACGCCCTCGTACTTCATGAAGCTGCGTCGTGGATTTTCCTGAGCTCGTCGAACTCCATGTCCTCGGGGTCTCCGGCCAGAAGAGCAAAAGGTTGTGAAGTCCGTTCTTAGAGTTCGTAGAGTGTGCTGATCCCGCCAAATCCAGGCCATTTAGATTATAGTCCTTTACCCTCTCTCCCGCCGCGAGGTCGTCCCTGTAGCCGTGGTAACCCTCTACGGTATCGGGCTGATACCAGCGCTCGGAGACAATCGGACTTCCCTTGTAATGGACCTCTATCTGCGAGAGTGTAGCGAGTATTCTGGTCCTGAACCGCGTCCAGCTTCGACGCTGCGCCGACTATTCTGTTTCGTATCACGCTCAGGACTGGGTTGTGAATGCCTATCATCCTCGTAGCCTTGTCCGTCAGGCTGACCACGTTTTTGCCCACGCGGGTGCCGTTCGTGTTGTAGCTGCCAAGGAGGCTTCGGGTGATTCGCCTTTCAGGACGAGCGCAAGCTTCCATGCGAGATTGTATGCGTCCTGTATCCCCGTATTCATGCCCTGACCGCCCACGGGGCTGTGAATATGGGCCGAGTCGCCGCACAGAAAACCCTTCCTCCCCATATTTGTCGACCATCCGGTGGTGGAGCTTGAAATAGGCGAGCCAGTTAGGGTTGGTGACGCTCCTGTAATCTATCTCCCTCTCGTGCATGAGGTCTTTTACCTGCTCGAGCGTGGGCTCGGCCACCTCCTCGTCTATGAAAGGGTCGGGGAGCTCGAACATGAGCCTGCCCCTGTCCTCGTAGAGCGGGAATAGGCCGTGATGCCGGTTGAATGAATACCGAGAGGTGGTGGAGCGGATATTTCCAGTCGAGGTCGAGGTCGGCCAGGAGCCAGTAATTTGGATACGGCGCCCCCTTGAATTCGAGCTCGAGTATGTGTCTGGTGGTGTTGTGGCAAGCCGTCGCACCCGGCGACGTAAGGGCATTCTATTGTCTCGCTCGTCCCGTCGGCGTTTTTTACGCCTGCGCGGATCACACCGCCGCTTCTCGAGAGAGACGAGCTCCTTTCTTCGCGCTCGACCGTTATGCCATGCGTGCCGAGATGATCGTTCAGTATCTTCTCCGTATCGCTTTGTGCGAGTATATGAAATAGGGATAGCTGCTTTCGAGGAGTCGAAGATCACGCTCGCAAGCGGCTTGCCGCGGCTATACACATGTCAAAGCCGTTACATATATTCCCCCTTTGAGCATGATGTCCACGATGCCCATGTTCTCGAACAGCTCCAGCGTGCGCGCGTGTATGCCGAACGCCTTGAGTGAAATCGGAAGGCGCAGAGGCGCCTTGTCTATTATCCTGAACGGAACGCCCCTCCGGGCGAGCTCGCAGGCCATCGTGAGACCAGTCGGGCCAGCCCTGACAATCAAAACCCTGTACCGGTACCAGACATTTCAGCCTCCATTGCCGGCGGGGTTAGGGGTATGAACCGGAAGACCCCTTTTTCGCGGCGCGGTGAAATTATTCCGGCGGTTAAATTATACAAACCGCCGCCCCTGAGGCCAAATTTTACTTGGGTTCGATTTTATTACAGACTGGAAACCAGTGTAAGGTACGCCGTTTCAGTGCTCCTCGCCCGGGTATCATTTCCCGCTCGAAAGACCGGCCAGCTTCCCAGCGGCCCTGCGGGGTCGATAACTTCCTTCAAAGCTGAATATGGAACGGTGACGAAGTAAGGGCCTTCGGCGTAGGACCCTACGGCGTAGGGAGCGAAGGCTATTGATATACCCATTGGCGTGATAGCAAATGCGCTCATATCGTCGGCGCCGAGCTCCTTAAGCTGGCCGTCGACGACCCATCCTGCTTCTTGTTTTCTGAGGTCGTTCATGCAGTAATCAGAAAGAGCTTTCAGATAATCCGAATCCTGGAGAAAAAGGTCCGGACAGTTTTAAGAGATAGGGCTTTCCCATCCTTGATCCAGTAGTTAGACGACATGTAATCCGTGTTTCGCGCGCTGCCGCCGTAAACGTATATCTCACCCGAAAGGCTTACGACCTCGAGAGTAATACTCTATGGCGTAGTTGTATCTCTCCTGCCACTCGGCCCTAGGTTCCGATTCCTCGGACTTAAAAATTCCTCGGCCTCTTTCATGAATTTCGCCTGCTCGGCGAGCGCATTCTTTTCGAGCTCCTGCGAAATTTCCGATACGGCTTGAGCCCGGAAATGAAATCGGACAAGCATATAGGATATTTCGTATTTCCCGCCCCGCCTTGGTTTCTGACGATAATAGCTATCTTGTTTAACTTGAACGGTATCTTATCGCCGCCCCCGGCCTTCATCCATTTCCTTCTATCGTCTTCGCGTAATTGGTCTCCCCTCGGATTCGAGCTTCCTGACAAATGCGTGCTCCTGTCCTGTTGCCTTCTTTCTCGTCCTGCTCGACGATCGTGATTACGAGGTCTTTATCTATGCTTCCCGACAGGGAAAAGCGGGCTTCCAATTTTATCGTATGTAGGAACCCGTGACTCCGGAAGAATCCATTACGAGCTCCATCTGTATGCCGATGCCGTCGCCAAGTATCCCGGTGTAGTAGTACCGGATCTGACGGTCGTCGTTTTCCTGGCCGGAAAAACACCCACAGGCATGACGATAGCCGAGAAAACCAGCATCAGAGCTATAACACCTTGAAACTTGCTCCATGGCTTCATAGATTGGCTCCCTTCGAATCTCCGAACTGACCCCATGCTAAGAATATAAAAAATATAATACGAGACTGCGCTTCCTAAAATATCGTCCTAACGGACTATTTTAGCGTGTCCCGAAATTACGCAGAAGTTTTTGTCAAAAAGGTGCCGTAAATTTTCACATTCCAGCCGATATGCGTGATAACGAAACGACTCTGAAAATATAGCATTGAGCATGTTACGGCGCTCTTTTAAGAACGGCACGCAATTTGCACTATCTTAAACTGAAAACAACGCATTTATTCCCCATCCTCTAAAGGGCGATACCGAAGAGTCTGCGATCCGCCCTTGAATTTCCCAAGGACAGATAAAAATCAGCGTCATGAGCGCCAAGACTCCATCATATCCTTTTTTGTACGCCGGGAGTGCATGCGAGTATCTCCTTCTACGTGCATATACTATAAGGCTCGCCGTTAAATTTAGTAACGATGCCCCCGCCTCCTCGACTATCAACACCCCGGCAGCGGTATCCCATGGGTTAAGGCCCAGCTCCCAGAACCCGTCGAACCTTCCGCATGCGAGGTAGCAGAGGTCGAGCGCGCCGAGCTGTTGCGCCTTACGCGCGCGCGCCGACCGACATGAAATTCGCGAAGTTCCTGAGGTTGTCCGAATATCTTCGGATTCTCGTGACGAAAACCCGTAACCAGGTGGCCTTCGTCCATTGCCCAGTCTTCGTTACGTGAATAGGGTCTCCGTTGAGGAACGCCCCCTTCCCGAGCTCGGCCGTGAACATTTCGTCCTTTACCGGGTCGTACACTAGCCCGGCCTTTAGCTGTCCTTGATTTCGAGAGCGATGGAAACTGCGAAGAATGGATAAGCGTGCGCGTAATTGGTGGTGCCGTCGAGCGGGTCTATGAGCCATAGATGATCCGAGCCGTTCGAATGCCTTCCCGACTCCTCGGCGAATATATCGTGCGTATGGAACGTCTCTTTTATCCGGCTGACAATGAGGTCTTCCGACATCTTGTCTACTTCGGTTACGAGGTTATTCTTGCCCTTGTAATCGATGTCCCTCACTTTCCCCAGATGTTCGATCAGGATTTCGCCGGCTTCCCTCGCCGCCTTTTCAGCAACTTCCAGGTATCTCAAGTTAGGCTCCCACAATGTTCGTTTTTATTGTACAAACGCGCGTAGAGGGCTTTATTGTACACGATTTACGGATAGCCGTGTCTATGGGCAAAATACAGGCCTCAACTAACCGGAAGAGGAGCGGCAAGCGTGCGCGCGGGAGAGTTATTCCGCCGGAGCCTCGGGAATGATTATCCATCCGAGCACGTATACCAGAACCGCTGTCCCGACCGTAAACAAGGCTATAAGAGCTGCTATCAGCCTTATCAACGTGGGATCGATAGAAAACATCTCGCCTAACCCGCCGCAGATGCCTGCTATCATCCTGTCCTTTCTGGAACGATGGAGCTTTTTAATCTCATCAGCCATCTTGCACCCCCGATTGAATGATTTCTGATATTGAGTATACCTCATGCCGGGAGAGGCCCGAGAGTTTTTTGAGGCTGTTCTGGGCCGACCGCATAGGACCGGGACGGGCAGACTCCGGGCCTTACGTGGTGAAAAACCTTCACTTTGATATAATTATGAAACTTCACGCCGGGGCTCGGGTACGCGGCCCGGCTGAAACGACATACGGAGGAAACCAATGAAAGACACTCTCAAACCGGGACTTAAATTCGAATTCGACTTCAAGGTGCCCGAATCGAAAACCGTTCCCTACATATACCCCGAATCCGAGGAGTTCCAGATGATGCCTAAAGTGTTTTCTACGGGCTTCATGGTGGGGCTCATCGAATGGGCGTGCGTAAGATTCGTAAACGAGCACATCGACTGGCCGAGGGAGCAGTCGGTCGGAATCGACGTCAGGCTTAACCACCTAGCCGCGACTCCACCCGGGCTCACGGTGAAGGTAAACGGTGAGCTTACGGGCGTCGAGGGCAGGAAGCTCTCGTTCGCCGTGTCTGCCCACGACGGGGTGGACCTCATAACCGAGGGGACCCACGAGAGGTTCGTGGTCAACGCCGAGAAGTTCACGGCCAAGGCCGACGAGAAGGCCAAACAGGCAGGGGCCTGACGGGAGGCGCACGGATGACAAAAGATGCTCCACGCATAAAGGCGCTTACGTTCGACGTCTTCGGTACGGTCGTAGACTGGCGAAGCTCTGTGATCAGGGAATGCGAAGCCTTGGGCAAGCGGAAGAGCGTAATACGCGACTGGGCCCGCTTCGCAGACGAGTGGCGAGGCGGCTACGCCCCCGCGATGGACCGCGTGAGGAAGGGCGAGCTCCGTGGACGAACATCGACACCCTCCACAGGATGGTTCTCGACAGGCTGCTCACGGAATTCGAGATAGACGGCCTTACGGAAGAAGAAAAGGACGACCTTAACCGCGCGTGGCACAGGCTGAGCCCATGGCCCGATTCTATCCGGGGCATAGAGAGGCTGAGGACGCGCTACGTCGTAGCTACGCTCTCGAACGGCAACGTCTCGCTTCTGGTGGATATGGCCAAGAACGCGGGGATCGTTTGGGACTGTGTCCTGTCGTCCGAGCTCGCCGGGCACTACAAGCCCGACAGGGAAGTCTATCTCACCGCGGCATCTCTCCTGGGCCTCGAGCCGGGCGAGGTCATGATGGCCGCCGCGCACAGGGACGACCTCGAAGCCGCCCGCAGCTTCGGGCTCGGGACGGCATTCATATCGCGCCCGCTGGAGTTCGGCCCGGAGGGCAAGCCCGACACGGCTTCCGAGGGCGACTTCGATATAGTGGCCGAGGATATAATCGACCTCGCCGAAAAGCTCGGCGCATAAACTAGCGGAGTGTGGTTAAATCGTCTCGAAGGTCTGTATCCGGTAGAGCCCGGCGTATATGCCGTTTTTGTGCATGAGCTCCCCATGTCCGCCGTGCTCGACGAGCCGTCCCCTTTCGAATACGGCCACGAAGTCAAAGCCGCTTATGGACGGCACCCTGCTCGATATGGCAAGGAGCGTCCTTCCCTTCATCTCCTTCCTGAGGTTCCTTAAAACCAGGCTCTCGGTCTGAAGGTCAGTGACGAAAAGACGTCGTCCAGTATGAGCACCGCGGGCTTTAAGAGTATTGCTCTTGCCAGCGCGAGCCTCTGCTGCTGCCCGCCAGAGAGTAAGCCCCCTTTCGCCGACCCTCGTGTCGAACCCCTCCGGGAATTCCATTATGTCGTCGTATATCTCCGCTATCCTGGCGGCGTTCTCTATCTCCTCGTCGGTGAGCGCGGGGTTCATGAACGATATGTTGTCCCTCACCGTGCCGCTGAAAACGGTCGTCTCCTGCGGGACGTAAACGACCCCTTTCGGAGGCTCTCTTTCTTTATGTCGCGCACGTCCACGCCGTCTATGAAGACAGTCCCGAAGGGCGGCTCCTCGACCCTCGTCAGAAGCTGAAAGAGCGTGCTCTTCCCCGAACCAGTGGCCCCCGTAATACCCACGGCGGACCCTGCCGGGATCTCGAGCGACACGTCCTTTAAGACCCTCTTCCCGTTGTACGAGAAACTGAGATTCCTGAACTCGATGTCGCCCTTGATGTCCACGTCGAGCGTTCCGGTCTCGGTGACCGACTGCGGGGTTTCGAGGAGTATGTCGTTAATCCTGTTAAGCGAGGCGTTCCCCCGCTTTATTATGTCCACCGCCCATCCCATGGCCATCATCGGCCAGGTGAGCATAGTCAGGTAAAGGAGTATTGCGGCAAAGTCGCCGAGCGTTATGTCGAGCGTGATGGTCCTCACCCCGCCGAGCCAGAGGAATATAGCCGTCGCCGTCCCCGCGAGGAACGTGATTATGGGCTGGTAGACGCCCCATATCCTTATGAGCCTGAGGTTCCTGTTGAGATAATCGGAGCTCGCGGCGCTGAAGTCCCTCACCTCCTCGTCCTCCCTGACAAACGCCTTTACGACCTTTATGCCCGATATAGACGTCCGCGCGCTCTCCGTAAGCTCCGAGAAGGCATCCTGAACCCTCTGGAACCTCTTCTCTATCATGTTGCCGAATTTAATGATCAGGAAAGCGAGTATCGGAAACGGGATGAAGGCATAAAGCGTCAGCAGGGGCGAGATATAAAGCATCGCGCCGAATATGAATATAAGAAGGAAGACGCCGTCGTAGGCTACCAGTATCCCGAGCCCGCAGGCGAATTTGAGCGTCTCGATGTCGTTTACAGTATGGGCCATGAGATCCCCGACCTTCTTTCGGGAAAAGAAGTCGAACTGAAGGCCCTGGAGGTGATCGAAAAATTCGTTTCGGAGGGACTGCTCTATCTTCCTCGCCGCCCCCATTATGAAATACCGCCAGAAGAACCTGAACACCGACATCGTGACGGCTATCCCGACCATTATCAGCCCGTACTTTGAAATGTCTTTATAGCCCGCCCCTTCAGCGTCAGCGCATCCACGACGCGCTCTATGACGAGCGGTATCGAAAGCTGGCAGAGGTCCACGAGCGAGAGCGCCAAAAGCCCGGCGAGAAACGAATACTTGTAGCTTATGAGGAGGGAAAAAAATGGTCTTTTTTTGTTCATATAGCTCTGCTGGATAATGCCGGGTCTACCGCCTCGAAAAGGCCTGTCTCAGGGCTTTAGTATACCAGAATGAAGGGGAGAAAATTGCGGCCCGGCAGGGCTGCCGAGCCGCATTCGAAATGTAATTTCAGTATAAATTCCCCGGGCCGGGAGCGGCGCATGTCCCCCCTGTGCATACGCCGTTTATTACGGACCTAACCTAACCGGCCCCCGGGGCGTCATTATTCCGTGGCGTTTATGCTTTCGCCCTTCTGCTCGGATTTAAGGATTTTTCCATCCGGGGAATACTGGGCGTAGAACCATCCGCCTTCGGGCTTCTCACCGCCGAGATTAATCACGGCGTTTATGGTCTCGAGCTGCTGGGATTCGTCATAATCCTCCTCGACGATAATCGAGCCCGGAGGAAGAGGGGTCACTTTATTCTCTAGAGCCTCCTGGGCTATCGGGTTCAGATAAGTGACCGGCGTATCGGCAGTGGCCCCCTCGGGCTTATGCTGCTTCCAGTTTATCTTGTACTCTTCCGTGTTAATGAGTTTCCAGAGCTCCTGCGCTATTTCCTCCGGAGATTTTTTTTCGAGCTCCGAGAGCTGCTCCTGGTGAAGCTCTTGCGTCTTATCCACTACATCTGTCTCTGCCTCTTCGACTTTCTCCTCGGCTTCCTTGACCGCAGACGAGCTTTGTGCCGCTGTGTCTTCTTTCTTTTCCCCGGACTGGCTGCATGCGGCCAGTCCCGCGCTTATAACCATCAACAATATCAATAGAAAACTGGTTGTTCTCATTTTCTCCTCCGGCTTTTTTTTGAGTGTTAATTCTATCATTACGCCGCAAAAAAATCCAAGCCCGTGAGGACTTGAAACGTACCACCTGAGTCCGGCGAAGCGCTGCGCCACGCCGAATCCGGCCCCGGCAGGGACCGGATAGAATTTTTTCGGAGGCTAAAAAAAGCGCTTGACAAAAAATTTTAGATATACTAATATCCTAATGACTGACTAGTCAGTTCAGTCTCAGGGGTTAGGGTCTCAACAATGGCTAAAGCGCAGAAATCAACAAAAGGACGGGTTCGCATGGGTAAAACTCAGGTAGCAAAAACTACTCGAAAGGAAGAGATTATCAGAGTAGCGGCAAATCTTTTCTCACAGAAGAGCTACCATGACGTAACCATGGACCAGATCGCGGAAAAGGTAGGCGTCGCCAAGGGCACGATCTACCTCTACTTCGAATCGAAGGAAAATCTTTACCTCGAAATACTGGAAGAGACCTACGAAGAAATAGAGACGATCCTCGAAAGGGAAATAGCCAAGAAGGATCCGGCTCCCAAAAAACTCAGAAAAATGCTCATGCTCATATTCAAGTTCTATCTGGAGAATCTCGACGTCCTCAGAATACTCAGCAGGGACGAGACTCACCTCATCAGAGAGCACTACGAATTCACAGAGCATTGGCGCGTGAAAGGCGTCAGGTTTTATCAAAAAATATTGGAAAAGGGTATCAACGAAGGATCGTTCCGGCCGGTCAACACCGAGCTTACCGCACTCATCATCTTCGGGCTCGTGCGGTCGGTAATGTTCTTCTACCATACCGATAAAAGCGCAGCGGAAATTGCCGAAGAGGTTTTTTCGATGATTTCAGAGGGCATCCTGGACCCTAGCTACGAAGAAACCGCTACGGAGACCGCATAAGCAGTGTGTAAATCATTCACCAATTTTTTTAAGGAGGTATTACAATGGCAGTTTCATACCCGTTCAGTTCCAAGATAAGCCACTTTGTGCCGCCCAAACAGTGGGCCAGCATGAGAATCGCCCGCGATCTCGAAAAGAAGACAGGCACGAAGATCATTCACTTCGAGAAAGGCGACTATCAGGGTCCGGACTTCTACACCCCAGATCACGTACTCGAAGCCACGATTCAGGCGCTTAAGGATGGATACGTAAGGTACGACCCGGGGCCGGGCCTGCCCGAGCTCAGGGAGGCCATAGCGGCCGAAACCTCCAAGTTTGGAAGGAAGACGAAGCCCGAAGAGGTCATAGTCACGGCTGGGGCGAAGCATGCACTCACGATGTCGCTCCTCACCTTCCTCGAAGAAGGGGACGAAGTTATTTTCCCGAACCCCGGTTATCCGCCGGACGAAGTTTGGGCTAAATACGTAAGGGCGAACATCAAGCACGTACCGCTGACGAAGCCCGACTGGCAGTTCGACCTCGAGAAGCTCGAATCGATGATAACGCCGAAAACGAAGCTCCTCATCATCAACACCCCGCAGAGGCCGAACGGACACCTCGTCGAGAACCCCGAGGCGATAGCCGAGATGTGCTTCAGGCATCCTAACCTCATGGTCATATCCGACGAAATATTCTCTCACGTAACGTTCGACAAGCCGCACAAGACGATCGCGGCGGTCCCCGGAATGGAAGACCGAACCATCGTGATAGACACATTCTCCAAAACATACGCCATGACCGGGTGGAGGATAGGCTGGGCTGTAGCTCCTGTACCGGTTATCGACAAGCTCTCGATATTCCTCCAGGATTCGATAACGAACGTCGCCGCATTCATACAGAAGGCCGCGTACGCCGCCATGAGCGGGCCCCAGGACTGGACCGTCGAGAAAACCGCTCTTCTGAAGAAGAAGCGCGACAGAATGGTCGCCGGCCTGAACACTGTTCCCGGCGTCAAGTGCGATTCTCCCGACGGCGCGTTCTACGCTTTTGCCGACATCACCGGCACAGGCTACACGTCGCAGGAATACACCGACAAGCTCGTTGAAAGCGCGGGCGTCGCTGTAGTCGCGGGTACCGCCTTCGGCAGCCAGGGTGAGGGATACATAAGGGTAACGTATGCCTGCTCCGACGAGGATATCGACGAGGGCGTAAACAGAATGAAAGAAGCCAACCTCGTAAAGTGAGGCTGGTTACAAATAAAGATTGACCGAAGACGAGCTTTTGTCTCCTTCCGGTTTTTATCGGCCGGAACGGGGGCAAGAGCTCGTCTTCTTTTTTTAGCACATTCCGAACAGCTATCCGTTTTCGTCCTTGTGTCAGGACATCGTAGTTCATGAAACATGACCCTGTTATTCATTTAAATATTTATTGCAAATCCGCATCGAATCGATAAAACTAATTTAATCATGATCCGAAAAAAATCGTCTTTTACGAGGGACTATATAGTAAGGCCGCTCCTCGTACTGCTCCTTCTGGCCGTACAAGGAGCGGTGCTCCTTTCCTGTTACACCGCCCCCGTCACGGGCAGGTCTCAGTTCATTCTCCTCTCCCAGTCCGAAGAAAACCAGATGGGCGTGGCGGCGTTCAATGAAGTCCTCGAAACCGAGAAGATATCCACGAATGCGAAATATAACCAGGCCGTAACCGACGTAGGTACGCGCATCGCGGCCGTCGCCGATACCCCCGCTTACAAGTGGGATTTTAAGGTGATCGAAGACAACGAGCAGATAAACGCCTTCGCCCTTCCGGGCGGTAAGGTCGCCGTTTACACCGGCCTCCTGCCCGTAGCGCAAACCGAGGCCGGGCTCGCAACCGTCATGGCGCACGAGGTTGCGCACGTGGCGGCGCGCCACGGAGGCGAAAGGATTTCGACCGACATACTTGCGCAGATAGGGGCCATGGGCGTGAGCGCCGCGCTCGGCGGGAGCGACCCCTACATATCCGAGGCCGTCATGCAGGCCTACGGCGTCGGCGTCACGGTCGGCGGCATCCTCCCGTTCACGCGCGGGCAGGAGGCCGAAGCCGACCACATAGGCCTCATATACATGGCCAAGGCCGGCTACGATCCCAGGGAAGCCATAGCCTTCTGGGAGCGCATGGATGCTGCCCACAAGGGTAAGCCCCAGCCGCCCGAGTTCCTTTCGACGCACCCGGGATACGGAACGAGGGTAAACAACCTAAAGCAGTGGCTGCCCGAGGCTATCCCCTATTACGAGAAGGCCCAGAAGGCGCCTAACAATCCAATAACAAAGTAGCCGTGGAGTTACGCGCGGCTTACCATTATATTAAGTGACGGTAGATAAAACCGCCGCGAGGAGAATTCTTTGTCCAGGTCCGAGAGGATACGGAGATTCTACGACGAGCTTCATAAAAAATACGGCCCCCAGGGATGGTGGCCGGGAGACTCCCCGCTCGAGTGCATCGTAGGGGCGATACTCACACAGAGCACGTCGTGGAAGAACGTCGAAAAAGCGATGTTGAACCTTAAAAACGCCGGTCTTCTTACAGTCGAGAGGCTGGGCCTCGTTACGCCGGAAGAGCTGGCCGCCCTCGTCCGCCCCTCTGGCTACTACAACCAAAAGGCGGTCAAGATCAAGAACTTCATATCGTTTTTAGGTGAGGGCTACGGCGGCAGCCTCGAAAAAATGTTCGCCGAAGATAAATCCGTTTTGAGAGAAAAGCTCCTGTCTATAAAGGGCATAGGCCCCGAGACCGCCGACAGCATCCTGCTCTACGCGGGCGGCATGCCGGTATTCGTCGTGGATGCGTATACCTGGAGGGTCTTGTCGCGGCACGGTATCGTGCCCGCCGAGACTACCTACGCAGAGATGCAGGAAGTCTTTACCGGCTCCCTCGACGAGGACGCCGGGCTTTACAACGAATACCACGCCCTTATTGTAAGATTGGGAAAAGAACACTGCAGGAAAAGCTCGCCCGACTGTGAAGGGTGCCCGCTCGAATTCGACCCCCACTTCGTAACGGAGGGCTAGAGAGGTTTTCAGCCGGCGCGACTGGAGCATATCTCTTTTAGAGCCGACCCTCGCCCCACAAACAGCAAAGCCGCCCGAAGGCGGCCTTTGTGTTCTATGTTGTGAAATGCGTTCTCTCAGTTAAGCCCGCTTCTGGCCACGTCTACCACGGCCTTAAAGCTCTCGGGCTCCCTGATAGCCATCTCGGAAAGGGACTTTCTATCGAGCTCGATTCCGGCTTTCTTGAGTCCGCCCATGAAGCTGCTGTACGAAAGACCGTACGGCCTTACCGCAGCGTTAATCCTCACTATCCAGAGCTTACGGAACTCCCTCTTCTTGAGACGCCTGTGCCTGAAGGCAAAGGCCATTGCCCGGAGAACTGTTTCCTTGGCGCGCCTTATGTTGTTCTTTCTTCTGCCCCAATACCCTTTGGCGCTCTTAAGGACCCTCTTTCTCCTCTTCCTGGATGCTACCCCTCTTTTTATTCTCATTTCCTGCTCCCTTTCGAGATATTATACCGCTCTAGTTTATGACTGCCGATTCAAAAATATGCCGGGTTATTTATAAGGTATGTAAGACCTTATTCTTAACGCCGCCGTCCCGTCGATAAAGTCGGCGGAGACCAGCCTTCTCATGCGCTTCCGTCCCTTCTTGGCGTTCGAGTGGCTCTTCCCGCCGTGATACCTCTTTATCTTCCCCGAGCCGGTGACCTTAAACCTCTTCGCGGCGCCTCTGTTAGTCTTTACTTTCATCTTTGGCATTGTCTTTCCCACCTTGTCCAGTGCTTTTCTTCGGTGAAATCACCATTATCAAATTCTTGCCTTCGAGCCTCGGGGGCATGTCGATTCCGCCTATATCCGCAACGCGCTCGAGTATCTTGTTCGCGAGCGCCCGGCCGATTTCAGGATGGACGATTTCCCTGCCCCTGAAAAATATCCTTATTTTCGCTTTGTTCTCGTCCTCTAAAAACTCCCTTATGCGGCTGACCTTCACATCTAGGTCGTGGCCGCCTATGTTGGGACGAAACTTTATTTCCTTTATCGTATGTACTTTCTGCTTTTTGGCATTTGCCTGTTTCTTCAGCTCGTACTTATATTTGCCAAAGTCCATCATCCGGCAAACCGGAGGATTAGCATTTGCGGCGACTTCAACGAGGTCCACGCCCCTTTCCTCGGACATCGCAAGCGCCTCTCTTATGGGTACTACCCCGAGCTGCTGGCCGGTTTCGTCGATTAGACGCACTTCACGGGCCCTTATCCTCTGGTTAATCCTGACTTCGGGCTCTCTGCTGCTTCCTCTTGAACCCCTCACGAACGACTACCCGCCTCCCTCCAGGTGCCGGGATCGAGCTCGCCGGCAATTTGTGCGAGGAATTCGTCTATCGTCACCGAGGGCATGTTAGCTCCCCCGAGTTTTCTCGGGGCAACAGTGCGCGTCTCCATTTCGTTCCTGCCGATCACAAGCAAATACGGAATCTTTTCTAACTGCGCCTCCCTTACTTTCAAACCCAGTTTTTCGTTCCTTATATCTGTTTCTACTCTGATACCTTTCTCCTTTATTATCTGATAAAGCTCTTCGGCGTACCCGGCCTGCTCGTCCCCTATGGTCGCTATCCTGACCTGTACCGGGCTGAGCCAAAGCGGGAATGCGCCGCCATAATGCTCTATCAGCACTCCAAAAAAACGCTCCATCGAGCCGAATATGGCCCTGTGGATCATAATCGGTCTGTGCCGGGCGTTATCCTCCCCGACGTAGGTCATACCGAACCTTTCGGGAAGGTTAAAATCTACCTGAACTGTTGAGCACTGCCAAGCTCTGCCCAAAACATCTTTAATTTTAAGGTCAATCTTCGGTCCGTAGAAGGCCCCGCCCCCCTCGTCTACTTCATAGGGGAGCCCCTTGGCGTCGAGGGCGTCGCGTAGGGCCTCTGTCGCCCTGTCCCATCCGTCCACTTCCCCGACGAACTTTTCGGGCCGCGTCGATAAATATACCTCGTAATCGTCAAAGCCGAAGGTCTTTAAGAATAGCATCGTGAGGTCGAGCACTCCTATGACCTCGCTCTCCATCTGGTCCGGCCTGCAGAATATGTGCGCGTCGTCCTGCGAGAACCCCCTCACTCTTAAAAGCCCGTGGAGAACGCCCGAACGCTCGTAGCGGTAGACTGTCCCGATCTCGGCCCATCTGAGTGGCAAATCCCTGTAGCTCCTGACGCCGGTCTTATAAATCATTATATGGAAAGGGCAGTTCATCGGCTTTAACTGATACTCCGTGTTCTCCATTTCCATACGTGGGTACATGTTCTCTTTGTAAAAGTCTATGTGTCCGCTCGTCTTCCAGAGGTCTATTTTAGCTATGTGCGGCGTGTAGAGAAGGTCGTACCCCGCCCGCTCATGCTCCTTCCGCCAGAAGTCCTCGACAACCCGCCTTACCTGGACCCTTTCGGGTGCCAGAGCACTAGGCCCGCGCCCGTCTCGTCCTGTATCGAGAAGAGGTCGAGCTCCTTTCCGAGCTTTCGGTGGTCGCGCTTTTTAGCCTCTTCGAGCTTGTCGAGGTATGCCTTAAGCTCCTTTCTATCCCAGAACGCCGTGCCGTATATGCGCTGGAGCATCGGGTTCTTCTCGTTCCCCCTCCAATATGCGCCGGCCGAGCTCAGGAGCTTGAATGCCTTCACGTCCCCCGTAGACGGGGCATGAGGCCCCCGGCAGAGGTCGTGCCAGCTTTCCTGATCGTAAATCGTTATCTGGTCCGCATCGGGGAGGTCGTTTATTATTTCGACTTTATAGTTTTCGCCCTCGTCCGTGAAGATCTTTATCGCCTCGTCCCTCGAAACCTTCTTTCTTATGAGGGGCTTCTTCCGGCCGACTATCTCCTTCATCTTCTCCTCGATCTTTTTCGAGGTCCTCGGGCGTAAAGCCGCGCGGGAAGTCGAAGTCGTAGTAAAAGCCGTTCTCGATGACGGGGCCTATGGTGACCTTCGCTTCTGGGAAAAGGGACTGCACGGCCTCGGCCATTACGTGCGCCGCAGTGTGCCTTATGAGTGCGAGGCCGTCCTCCGAGCCCTGCTTTACAGGCTCCAGCGCTGCGTCGGAATCGACTTCATACCAGAAGTCTGACAGCTTTCCGTTCACTTTGGCGCCGATGGCGGCTTTCGCAATCCCGGTCGAGTTTATTATCTCCCCTACAGTAGTGCCTTTTGGAAAGGCCTTTTCCGACCCGTCGGGGAGGGTTATTCGAACTTCTTCCATAATCTCCAATAATGTGTGGTGAGCACGGCAGGATTTGAACCTGCGACCTCTTGCGTGTCAAGCAAGCGCTCTCCCCCTGAGCTACGCGCTCCGAATTCAAAGAAGAGTGATATTTTCTTATATAATACCACACCTGTCAAGCGCGTCCGCCCCGCGAATTTTTGCCTTGGACCCCAAATCTTGGTAACCTTAGGCCCTATGTGTTGGGGCGTCGTCTAATTGGCAGGACTCAGGCCTTTGGAGCCTGCTGTGGTGGTTCGAGTCCACCCGCCCCAGCCATTAAATCGTAGGCTTTTTCACTCCGCACGAACTCTCAAGAGCACACATGACTACAGCGAAAAAAGATACCCTGAATCCGTCCCAGTACGCCGCGGTGACGCACCCCGGGGGGCCGCTTCTGGTCCTCGCAGGCGCAGGCTCGGGCAAGACGAAAATAATAACCGAACGAATCTCGCACCTCGTTACGAAAGAGGGCGTGAGCCCGCACCGGATACTCGCCGTAACATTCACGAACAAGGCCGCGAACGAGATGCGCGAGCGCGTCTCGCACCTCATACCCGGCAGCGCGAAGGGCCTCTGGATAGGGACGTTCCATTCCACCGCGCTCAGGATATTAAAGCGCGACATCGACAAGCTCCCCGGCTTCGACCGTAACTTCGCCATATACGACGACGCCGATCAGATACGCCTCATCAAGGACTGCATGGCGCGTCTCAACATCGGGGAGAGAGGGATCGAGCCCCGGTTCGTAAGGACGCGCATCGACCGCGCGAAGAACCGCGGCGGCAAACCCGGCGACACCGGCAACGACGAGCTTGACGAAGACATCACGAACATATTCGAGCTCTACGAAAAGGAGATGCGGAAATTAAACGCGCTCGACTTCGGCGACCTTCTCCATGTTACGGCCAGGCTCTTCGAGGAAAAACCCGAGGTCCTGGAGGCGTACCAGGAGCAGTTCCGCCACATACTCGTCGACGAGTACCAGGACACGAACAACGTGCAGTACAGGATTGTCGAGATGCTGTCCCGGAAGCACAAGAATATCTTCGTAGTCGGCGACGACAACCAGTCGATCTACGGATGGCGAGGGGCTGACATCACGAACATACTCAACTTCGAGAAGGACTTCCCGAGTGCGAGCATAATCAAGCTCGAAAAGAACTACAGATCGACGAAAAACATCCTGGACGCCGCGAACGGCCTCATAACGAAGAACAGGAACAGGCACGAGAAGAACCTCTGGACGGATAACCCCGAGGGCGAGAAGCTCTCGTATTTCGAGGCCGTGGACGAGAGGGAAGAGGCGAGATACGTCGTCTCCGAAATAGAGTCCGAGGTTTCCAACGGGAGGTCCTACAGGGATATCGCGGTCTTTTACAGGACCAACAACCAGTCGAGGGTTATAGAGGAGGAGCTCCTGCGTAAAGATGTTCCCTACGCCATAGTAGGCGGGACGGGCTTTTACCAGAGGGCAGAAATAAGGGACCTCACAGCCTTCCTCAGGGTGATTGCGAACCCGAACGACGACCTCAGCCTCCGGAGGATCATCAACGTCCCCCCGCGCGGCATAGGTAAGGGCACGATCGACGAAGTCACCCGCCTCGCCGCCGAAGAGGATATTCCTTTCGTCGAGGCCCTGAGGAAATCGGTCGCGGAGAACTTGCTGCCCCAAAGGACGACACTCGCGCTCAAGAAATTCCTTTCGATGCTGGATGGCCTGACAGAATTCGAGAAAGACCACGGCATCGGCGAGACGATAGACAGGATTCTCGAAAAAACCGGCTACCTGGAACTTTTGGAGAAAGAGCCCGAAAGACGCGAAAACGTCGGCGAAATATTCAACATCGCCGCCGAATTCGAAAGGGAGGAGGAAAGCGCAGGAGTCAGGGAATTCCTCGACAGGATCACGCTGTCGAGCGACATCGACAGCTACAGCGGAAAGGAAGAGCGCGTCGCGCTCATGACCCTCCACAGCGCCAAGGGTCTCGAATTCCCCGTCGTCTTCATAATCGGAATGGAAGAAAAACTCATCCCGCATTACAACTCCTTAAAAGACGACGGCGACGTCGAGGAAGAGAGGCGGCTCTTCTACGTCGGCATCACGCGCGCAAGGGAAAAGCTCTACCTCATCGGTGCGCGGAGCAGAAGGTTCTTCGGCAAGGAAGAGCGGCCGACGCCTTCGAGGTTCGTATCCGAGCTCCCCGAGGAGCTGGTCGAGGTGAAGAACCTGTACACCGGACTTTTGAGGGAAAACACATCCTCCGGCTTCTCGCCGAGGGGTAAATCCGCGACGAGACGCACGGCAAGCGCTTCGAGCGCGGCCGCGCCACCGACGCCGAAACCGGGAAACTCCCGCTACAAACCGGGGCAGAAGATCCACCACCCGTCTTTCGGACCGGGGACTATTACCAAGGTCGAGGGAGAAGGGGATTCCGCAAAGGTTACGGTCTCATTTCTCGCGCACGGGGTGAAGAAGATTATCGCCGCCTATCTCGAAGGGAAGTAGGATCTACGAATCTGCACTGCCTTACGAAGAGCAGCTTATGACGAGCCCGCGCTCCGAAGGCGGGGCGGGTTTCGAATACTCCTCAAAATCAGGCTGCTCTGAAAATGGATTTTTAAGAAGAACGCGAAGCCTTTCTATCTCCGAATAATCCCCCTCGTCCTCAGCCTTTCTTATCGCCCTCTCGGCGAGGTAATTCCTGAGTATATATTTCGGGTTTATGGAGCTCATCGCTTTTTTACGCTCGGCATCGACGCTCCCCTCGGAGATAAGCCTTCTCCTGTAAGCGCCGGCCCATTCTCTATAGGCAGGCGAGTCTTCGAGCATCCCGGCATGGTACCCATCGCCGACCCCATCTTCCGTCGAGAGATCGGCCAACCCTCTCATGAAATTCGTATAGTCCGCTTTCCCTTCCTCTAATATAGTGAGAAGGTTTTTTATCAGCGCCGGGTCGCCGGGGTCGTCCGTGAGAAGTCCGAGCTTCTGCTTCATAATCCCGAGATAGTATTTCCCGTAGAGTCCCCGGAACCCGAAGACTATCTCCTGAGATAGCTCCCTCGGAACGACGCTCCCGAGGGCCTCCGCGAGTTTCTGGAGATTCCAGAGAGCAATCGCGGGCTGGTTGCCGAACGAATACCTCCCGAAGTGATCCGAGTGGTTGGGTATGTATTCCGGGCTGTAATCTTCGAGAAACCCGAACGGGCCGTAATCGAGTGTGAGGCCGATAATCGACATGTTGTCCGTATTCATGACTCCGTGCGTAAACCCGTACGCCTGCCAGAGCGCGATCAGCTTCGCGGTCCTGTCCACCACCTCCGACAAAAACAGGGCGTGCCTCTCTTCCTCTCCGGCAAGGTGTGGAAAAAGCCCTCTATCACGTAATCCGCGAGGAGCTTCACGTAATCCTCCCGGCCCGTGTAATGAAATCCCTCGAACGAGCCGAACCTGACATGCGTCTCCGCCATCCTGAGCAGCATCGCCCCCTCTCTGTAGTCTCGCGCTCCACCCTCTCGTCGCTCCCGACTATCGAGAGCGCCCGCGTCGTCGGGATGCCGAGGCCGTGCATAGCCTCACCGCATAGATACTCCCGGATGACGGACCGAGAACCGCCTCCCGTCGAATACCCGCGCGTACGCCGTCCTCCCGGCTCCCTTTAAATGAAGGTCCCACTTCCCGCCGCGCGGGTTTCTGACCTCGCCCAGGAGTATCGCCCTCCCGTCGCCGATGTCCGGGTTGTAGACGCCGAACTGGTGCCCGGTGTAATACATCGCCAGCGGCTCCGCTCCGGGTATAGCCTTTCCGCCCGACAGGTAAAGCGCCAGCTCCGGGTTATCGGCCTCTTCCGGGTCGAGGCTTATGAGCGCTGCAGCGTCGGGGTTAAAGCTCACGAGCCTTGGGTTTACGAGCGGCGTCGGGCGGACGGCGTCGTAAAAATCCCCGGGGAGGCTTCTGTATGTGTTGTCGAAATCTAGCTCTGTTATCCTTTTCATTGAAGATATGCCCGAAATGCAGTTCGCGCGGCACGTCCTCCCGTTAGGAAAGCGGTCAATATCCTTGTATATTTAACCCAAACCGCTCATACGCTCAAGGCAGATGAAACACAGGAAGAACAAGATCAAGCGCCAGCACGGCATAATCAAGGGCCTCAAGAGGTTTCTCGAAGACAGGCTCTCGACGCAGGATTTTGTCGAATCGATAATCCCCGGCGAGATAAAAGTCGCCAGAAAAACGGGCGAGAACCTCGAAGTCAGGTACAGGTACAACACCGTAAGCGGCGCTAAGCTCATAGCCAGGAGCGGCACTTCCGTACAGGAAGTTTTCGTCGTAACCAGTGATCCCGATAAGCTGAAGGAAATTATAGATTCCGCGCGCGCGGAAGATTAGGAAAGCCTGAGCGAATTCTTGCCGAGAAGCGACTCGACCTCGTATATAAAATTATCCTCGATATCGACCCTGTTATCTTCGACCTCTATGACCGCCTCGCCGTGGTCCGTTTCCAGGTGAACGTGCACCAGAGCCTGCCCCGGATAGGAGTTGAATATCTCTTTCAGGCGGACGAAGTTTTCCTCCCTCAGCGATCCGTTCCCGAGGCTTATGTGGACGGTTGATCCGCTCCGCATGCCCTTTATCGGCATAATCTCGACGGCGCGCATCTTCACCCTATCCTCGCCCGGCTCGAGCACGCCTTTTATAATCACGGGCTCTATCTTGTCTTCGAGGAGGTGGAGCGACTTTCTCAAAAGATCGTTGAATATAAAGACCTCGACGGACCCGTTAAGGTCCTCGATGATGAGGTTCCCGAATATCCCCGTGCCGCTCTTCGTATGCTTCACGGTAAGCGTCCTGACGACTCCGGCGACAGATACTTCCTGCTTCTCCTTAATTTCGAGGAGCGACTCGGTGTCGATAATCGACGCCTTCCCGAGCTCGGACAGATATTTCGTAAGCGGATGGCTGGTGACGTAAAAACCCAGTATGTCCATCTCGTTTTTGAGTAGCTCCTTCTCGCCCCATTCTTCTAACTCGGCGAGCTTCGAGCGCTATCGCGTCGTTCAGCGAAAAGAGGCTGTGCTGCCCGTCCACGGAGCTTTTCTGCCTTATGGACGTGTAGCTGAGGAGCATATCCAATGATTCCATCAGGCTCGCCCTGTTCACGCCGAGCGAGTCGAACGCGCCGCTCTTTATGAGGCTCTCGAACGTTCTCCTGTTCAATTTCCGCGCCTCGACGTTCTCACAGAAATCGAAGATGGATGAGAACTTCCCTTTCTCCTTTCTGGCGCTGATTATAGCGTCCACGGTTCCTTCGCCGACGTTCTTTATCGCGGCAAGCCCGAAACGGATGCTGCCGTTCGAAGCCGTAAAGCCGTCGAGGCTCACATTCACGTCCGGCGCGAGGACCGGAATTCCCATCTGCTTACATTCGGTGATGCTGGATATGACCTTATCGGTGTTGCCCGATTCGACCGACATCAGCGCGGCCATGAACTCGGCCGGGTAATGAGTTTTCAGGTAAGCGGTCTGATACGTTATTAGTGCATAGGCCGTGCTGTGGCTCTTGTTAAAGGAGTACTCCGCGAACTTCTCCATCGCGTCGAATATTTCCTCGGCCTTCTTGTCCTTGATCCCCTTTTCCTTCGCGCCGCTGGAGGAACCTCTCCCTCTGGGCCTTCATCTCCTCGGGCTTCTTCTTGCCCATTGCGCGGCGTAGTAGGTCGGCTTCCCGAAGGCTGTAGCTTGCGACTACGCTCGCCGTCTTCATTATCTGCTCCTGGTAGACGAAGAGTCCGTAGGTGTCTTTGAGAACCTCCTGGAGCTCTGGGAGCGGATACTGAATCTTCTTACCGTGCTTCCGGCTGATGTATTCATCGACCATGCCGCTGTCGAGAGGGCCCGGCCTGTAAAGGGCGAGGACCGCTATGATGTCTTCGAAGTCCGTCGCCTGGAGCTTCGTCAAAAGCTCTTTCATGCCCGACGATTCGATCTGGAATATGCCGCGGGTCTTGCCGCTCGCGAGGAGGCTGTAAACGGCCTGATCGTCGAGCAGGATTTTATTTATGTCCAGGACGCCGGCGTCGCCGTAGTTTTCCTTTATGAGCTTAAGCGCCTTGTCTATTACGGTCAGCGTTTTGAGGCCGAGGAAGTCGAACTTCACGAAGCCGAGCTCTTCGACCGTGTTCATGTCGAACTGGGTCACGATTTCGTTGTTCGCGCCTTTGTACAAAGGAATGTGGTCGGCGAGCGGCTCGTTGGCTATCACGATACCGGCGGCGTGCGTCGAGGAATGCCTTACCATGTTTTCAAGCGGCCGCGCAAGCTCTATCAGCTCCTGCAATTGCGGCGAGCCCTCGATGAGCTTCCTCAGCTCGGGGACGCTTTCGAGCGCCTTGTCGATGCTGAACACCTTGCCCCTGAAGCTCGGGATAAGCTTGGTCGCCTTATCCACTTCCGCGTACGGTATGCCGAGAACCCTGCCAACGTCCTTGACGACGGCCTTTGCCGACATGGTCCCGAACGTTCCTATCTGGGCGACCTTGTCCTCGCCGTATTTCTGCGTGACGTACTTTATAACCTCGTCCCGCCCTTCGGCGCAGAAGTCTATGTCTATGTCTGGCATGCTGACGCGCTCGGGGTTAAGGAACCTTTCGAAGATGAGGTTATAGGGGATCGGGTCAACGCCGGTGATGCCCAGTATGTATGCGACGAGGCTCCCGGCGGCGCTTCCGCGCCCCGGGCCGACGGGGATACCGCTGGACTTCGCGTAGTTTATAAAGTCGGCGACTACGAGGAAGTATCCCGAAAAACCCATCTCCTGAATTATTTTGATTTCAGTTTCGAGTCTTTCCGAATACTCGGCCGATTTTTCCTCGGGTATTTCGCCGCTCTTTATACGCTCCGCGAGCCTTTGCCTCGCTAGCTCCGCCATGTACTCGTCGAGAGACTTCCCGCCCTCGACCTCGAATTCGGGGAGCTTGTACCCGTCGCGCTCGAAATTAAAATCACACCTCTTCGCGATCTCCCCCGTCATCCGTATCGCGTCTTCGAACCCTTCGAGGTCGCGCAGCATCTCGCCTTCGGATTTGAGGTAATACTGGTCGCCCTGGAACTTGAACCTGTTATCGTCCTGGAGCGAGGACCCGGTCTGTATGCAAAGAAGCGCGTCGTGCGGCCGCGAATCGCTCTGCCTGAGAAAATGACAGTCGTTCGTCGCGACGACGGGAATATTCAGCTTCTCGCCGATCTCCTTTACCTTCTTGTTCACCCTCTTCTGCTCGGGGAGCCCTGTCGCCTGTACCTCGAGATAATATCTGTCGCCGAACATCTCCCTGTACATCGAGGCGACGCCGAGTGCGGCGTTCATGTCCTTACTGAAAATCGCCTTCGACAGCTCACTGTTGAGGCACCCGCTCAGGACTATCAGCCCTTCCCTGTGCCGGTCGAGGAGCTCGTGGTCGATTCGGGGACGCCTGTAGAATCCGTCGAAGTAGGCCTTGGTGACGAGCTGCGAGAGATTCCTGTATCCCTCACGGTTCATCGACAGGACGGTAAGGTGATGCGTCTTTCCGTCAGAAGGATTGTCGCGGTTAAGCTTGGGGGTTATGTAAAGCTCGCAGCCGATTATGGGCTTAATGCCGGCGCCCACTGCGGTCTTGTAGAAGTCGTACGCGCCGAAAAGGTTACCGTGGTCGGTGAGCGCCACGGCCTCCATCCCGAATTCCTTCGCCTGGGGAAAAAGGTCATCGAACTTTATGGCCCCGTCGAGGAGCGAATATTGCGAGTGGAGGTGAAGATGGACAAAACCGCCGGACATTCCTTCTATTATATCCATGACGACTTCGGCTGTTCAAGTATCGAAAAAAACATCCTTGCTTTCCTGTGGGTTATGCACGGCCAAAACCGCCCGCCAGGAGGCTGTATCTGCGCAGCGAGCCGCTGATATTGAAAACCCGGCCCTTAAAAGTATATTAAAGCCTCTCCGGACAGCGGGGGCCGGGATATCTGTACACGGCTTATGTTATGCTAAATTGGCTCAGCGCATTTAGCGCAGCATAGAGCCGCATCGAACGGCGGTTTTTTAAGGAGGCTTTACATTATTATGGAAGAAATATTTTCATACATAAACACCATGCTGCCGAGTCCGTACTCGGACCTCGCCGCAGTGGCCGCGATATTCATCGTTCTATTGATCGTGGCATTTATACTCTCGTTTCTTTTCGAGGAGAAAAAACCCAAGGAGCCCGCAAGGCCCGAGCCCGAAGCACCGGCCCCTGCAGAAGAAGAGCCCGAGGCCAGGGCGGTTCCGCCGCCTGACATAGAAGTATTCAAGGCGCCTCCGCACGAGGTGATAAGCGAGCCCGAGCCCGTAAAGAGAGAAGTCCCGCCGGCTCCCGAGGCGAAACCTGCCCCTGCGCCAGAGCCTGAACCTGCGCCGGTAGAAGCGGCACCTGTGGCAGAGCCCGAGCCTGCTCCCACGCCGGAGGCCTCTGCGCCTGCACCGGCTCCCGAACCCGAGCCGGAACCGGAGCCCGAGCCGGTTGTCGAGGAAGTCCCGGAAACGAAGGAAGGCCTCTTCGCGAGGCTGAGAAAAGGGCTCTCTAAAACCCACACCGGGTTTCTCGGAAAGCTCGGCGAAGTGATCTCGAACAGGGAGATAAACGACGACCTCTGGGACGAGTTCGAGGAAACGCTGATAATGGCCGACCTCGGCATGGGGACTACCATGAAGCTCCGGGAGAAGGTCCAGGAGAAGCTGAAGAAAAAGTCGTTATCCGACTCCGGGGCGATAACAGACGCCCTCAAGGAAGAAATCCTCGCCATACTCAAGAGCGCCGAGGCAAAGCCGCTTTCGATATCGGAAAAGCCGTTCGTCATAATGATCGCGGGCGTAAACGGCGTCGGCAAGACGACGTCCATAGGCAAGCTCGCCAGCAGGTTCAAGAAAGAAAACAATGAGGTCATGGTCGCGGCCGGGGATACGTTCAGGGCTGCAGCCACGGAGCAGCTCGAGGTTTGGTCCAAGCGCGTCGGCACCGATTTAATCAAGGGGCACAGCGGCGCCGACCCCTCTTCCGTCGCGTTCGACGCCGTCAAGGCCGCATCCGCCCGCGGTACCGACATCCTGATTATAGACACCGCCGGGAGGCTCCACACCAAGGGCAACCTCATGGACGAGATAAAGAAGATGAAGCGCGTCATCTCGCGCGAAATGGAAAGCGCGCCGCACGAGACTTTCCTCGTCCTCGACGCTACGACAGGGCAGAACGCAGTCCAGCAGGCAAAGATGTTCAACGACGCCCTCGGCGTTACGGGAATCGTGCTGACAAAACTCGACGGCACGGCCAAGGGCGGCGTTATAATCGCTATTGCCGACGAGCTCAACATACCCGTAAGATTCATCGGTATCGGCGAGGCGCTCGGGGATCTCAGGGAGTTCAAGGCCGAAGAATTCGTGGAGGCCCTCTTTTACGAAGGCGGGGATACGGTTCATTAAAGCAGCGCCACTGTTCCTTTTATCGAATGGATTAGTAAACTTAAGTTAAGATGACGAGGGATCAGCACACCAGGTACATGTCGATGGCCCTTAAGCTCGCCCGTAAGGCGGAGGGCATGACGAGCCCCAACCCGCTCGTCGGGGCGGTGCTCGTTAAGGGCGGGAAGATCATAGGCAAGGGCTATCATAAAATGGCCGGCCTTCCGCACGCCGAGATCGAGGCGATCGCGGACGCCGAAAGGCATAACCATAAAGTAAAGGGCGCGACGCTGTATGTCACGCTCGAGCCCTGTTGCCATGAGGGCAAAAGAACCCCTCCCTGTGTAAACGCGATAATAGAAAAGGGCATAAAACGTGTCGTCGTCGGGGCCGGCGACCCTAACCCCAAAGTCTGCGGGAACGGTTTTTCCATCCTGAGGGATGAAGGCGTCGAGGTCATCCCGTTCATACTCGAAGAAAAAGCCCTCGAATTAAACGAGGCATACAATAAATACATAACCACGGGGCTGCCCTTCGTTACGCTGAAGCTCGCGGCGACGCTCGACGGCAAGATAGCCGCCCACACGGGGGATTCGAAGTGGATAGGGAGCGAGAATCAGAGAAAGCTCGCGCACAGGCTGAGAAGCGCTTCCGATGCCGTCGTAGTAGGTGTAGGAACGGTTCTAAAGGACGACCCGAGGCTGAATGCAAGGCTCCCTGGCCGCGAGATCCGCCAGCCCGTGCCGGTGATACTCGACAGAACGCTTCGCACGCCCCCCCGGTCTAGTGTCTTCAGCACACACGGCACCGTGATAATCGCAACCGTTAAGCCGGCAAACCCGGCGAAGAAAAAGCGCCTCGAAGAGGCCGGGGCCCACGTGCTCGAAATCGGGCACGACAGGAACGGCCTTCCCGACATGAAAAAGCTCATGCGTGAGCTCGCGCGAAACGAGATAGTAAGCGTTCTCGTGGAGGGGGGCGGCAAGGCGGCGGCAAGCGCACTCAAGGCGGGTATTGTCGATAAGATAGCCTTCTTCTACGCCCCCAAAATCCTGGGCGGCGACGGCGTCAGCATGATAGACGGGCTCGGGATCAAGAGCGTAAAGAACGCGATACAGATACACGATATTAAAATTACGAAGCTCGGCGAAGAGCTCATGGTCGAAGGCTATCTAAAAAAGAATGAGGCGGGAAGATGAACGTCCTTCCGGCCACCGACGAGGCGGTCAAAGACAGAATCGGTCTTTTCGGGGGCACATTCGACCCGGTTCACTTCGGGCACCTCCGTGCCGCAGAAGAGATAAGGGAGACGCTCGACCTAAGCCGCGTATGGTTCGTTCCTTCGGCCATCCCGCCGCATAAAGATAAGGAAATTACTCCTTCGGTTCACAGGCTCAAAATGCTCGAGATCGCGGTCGAGCCGAACCCGTTTTTCGGCATTAATACATATGAGATAGAGAAAAAAACGACCTCTTACACGATCGAAACCCTCCGGCATCTCACCTCCACCCACCCCGACGCCGAATTTTTCTTCATAGTCGGGAGCGAGCTCTTTTCGCGTATAGAAACGTGGAAGGACTACAGCGAGCTCTTCACCCTTTCGAATTTCGCAGTCATCGGAAGGCCCGGTCAGGATGACGGTTTCCCGTCATTACCGCTTGCCCTTAAAAAGGATTTTAGTTATCATAATAGTGAAGGTAACGTGATATCATATATTAACAGCCATTCGAAAATAATAGCTTTCACCCGCTTCCAGGGGCTTGAAATTTCTTCAACAGAAATAAGGACTTATGTAAACGAAGGCGCGTCCGTAAGGTACCTCGTCCCGGACGGCGTCGCCGGATATATAGCCGCTCACAAACTCTACGACACGGAGGCAGCCCTATAAATTCCAAAAAGAAAGCCCTAGCCCTAGCCCACGCCGCATGGGAGAAGAACTCCGAAAATCCCGTGCTCATGGATGTCAGAAACAAAAGCGACGTAACCGACTATTTCCTCGTGTGCAGCGCCAACTCCACGAGGGGCGTAAAAACCATAGTAGACAATATAGAAAAGAAGCTCGATGAGCTCGGCCAGAAGATAATCGGCATAGAAGGCTACGCCGAGGGTAACTGGGTGCTCGTTGATTCGGCGGACGTCATAGTGCACGTCTTCTACGAGCCCTACCGTAAATTCTACGACATCGAGAGCCTCTGGAGCGACGCTCCCCGGCTGAAGCTTGCTTTCGAGCAGGCCATACCCGGCAGGACGGGCTCTTACGATCAAGCCCAGATCGTAGAATAGATATTCCGGTAATCTACATATTCAGGTTGGAACAATACAAAGTTGGGAAAGCTCGCCCCGGCAGGCAAAGCTCCGCCCTATATTCGTTTCGCTCAGGAAAAGATAAGTAAGGGTGAGTCGAACGGGGGAACTAGTCCCCCGTCCCTTTTTACTGGCCTTCTTTTATTCCGCGTCTTCTGATGAATGCGGGAATCTCGAACTCGTCGTCCCCGATGTCGGTCGGGATCTTGGTAACTATCTTTCCGAACCGCTGGGCCGCCCGTGCGCTCTGAATGCCCGTCGCGATTACGGTAAGCTGCACCGCTTCCTTGAAGTCCTGGTTTACGACGAGACCGAAGATGAGGTTCACGTCCTCGTGAGCCCTGTCCTTGATATAGTTGCAGGCATCGTTCAGCTCTTCAATGCCGAAGTCGGGAGAAGCAGTAACGTTCAAGAGTATGCCCGTCGCCCCCTCTATCGAAATATCTTCGAGGAGCGGGCTGGTTATGGCAGCTTCGGCCGCTTCTATGGCCCTGTTGCTGCCCTCGGCGTAGCCGGTGCCCATAAGGGCCTTCCCGCCGTTCTCTCCCATGATGCTCTTCACGTCCGCGAAGTCCACGTTGATGTAACCCGTGCCGGTGATGATGTCCGATATGCCGCGTACGGCCTGGTGGAGCACCTCGTCGGCGCGCGTGAAGGCGTCGAGTATCGATACCTTGTGCACTTCGGTGAGCCTGTCGTTGGGTATTACGATGAGCGTGTCTACTTCTTTTTCGAGATTTTCTATCCCCTCGAGGGCCTGCCTGTTTCTCTTCTGGCCTTCAAACCCAAAGGGCTTCGTCACGACGCCTACGGTGAGTGCGCCAACGTCCCTCGAAGCCTGCGCGAGAATAGGGGATGCCCCCGTGCCCGTGCCGCCGCCCATGCCCGCGGTTATGAAAACCATATCCGCGCCTTCGAGCGCTTCGGCTATTTTAATCTGGTCTTCGATAGCAGCTTCGCGCCCAAGGTTGGGGTTGCCACCCGAACCGAGACCCTTGGTCGTTCTGTTGCCTATCTGAATTTTTGTGTGTGCGAGGGATTTCCTTAAGTCCTGTGAGTCCGTGTTGGCTACTATAAATTCAACGCCCTGAAGACCCCTTTCGATCATGGCGTTTACTGCGTTTCCGCCGGCTCCGCCGGCACCTATTACTTTTATTTTTGCTTTCTGTTCCAAGCCTGTATCTTCAAGCTCAAAATTTGCCATATATGGGAACCCTCCTCGGTGCTACGTTAATCCATTTTAACCTAAAAAAACTCCTGAAACCAGTTTTTCATGCTATCAAATATTTTTTTGAACACATTCTCGTCCCTTATGCGGAGCTTGTTGTCCCCTTTGTATTCGACACCGTACAAAACGAGCCCGACCCCCGTCGAATAAACCGGGTTGGCGATAATGTCCGTAAGGCCGCCTACATCAGTCGGAATGCCCATCCTGACGGGCATTTCGAGTATCATCTCCGCAAGCTCCACGGTGCCGTTCATTATGACGCTGCCGCCTGTAATGACCGCCCCCGCGGGCATGAGGTCCTCGAGGCCCGACTTTTTTATCTCCCTTTTTACGAGCGAGAAAATCTCGTCCATCCTCGGCTCGATAACCATGGCGAGGTCCTTACGCGATATCTTCCTGAAGTGCTTCCCGCCGACGCTCGGGACCTCTATCATCTCGTCGGGAGAAACCATGTCGGCGATAGCCGTCCCGTATTTCTCCTTTATCCTTCTCGCTTCGGCAAGGGGCGTCGAAAGCCCCAAGGCTATGTCCCTGTCTATGTTGTCCCCGCCGAGGGTCACGTTCTCCGTATACCGTATGCTGCCGCCTATGAATATCGCTATGTCCGTCGTTCCGCCCCACAGTCGATGAGGACGACGCCATCTCTTTTTCGTCGTCGGTGAGGACGGCTTCGCTCGACGCGAGCTGCTCCAGGACGACGTCGGCGACGTCCATCCCACCGCCGTGAATGCATTTTACGAGGTTCTGCGCGGCGGTCACCTGCCCCGTCACTATGTGAACCTTCGTTTCGAGCTTTATGCCGTAAATGCCTATGGGGTCCTTTATACCGCTCTGCCGTCAATGATGTATTCCGCGGAATCACATGAATTATTTCCCTGTCCGCCGGTATGAGAACGGCGTTTGCGGATTCGATAACCCTTTCTATGTCCTTTTTCGAGGACCTCGCGGTCGCGTATAGTTATCATCCCGTGGCCGCTTATGCCCTTTATATGCCCGCCGGCGATGCCGACGAAGACGGTCCTTATCTCGCAGCCGGCCATGTGCTCGGCTTCCTCTACGGCATGCTTAACGGACTGTATGGTGTTTTCTATGTTTACGACCACACCGCGCTTGAGGCCATAGGACGGATAAGTTCCGACTCCTATTATTTCGACCTCTCCTGTCTTGGGATTGACTTCGCCGACGATTGCGCAGATTTTGGTTGTCCCGATATCGAGACCTACTATTACATCTCTATCGCTACCCATCCTGTGCTCCAGCACTCTTTTCCGGCTGTCTGAAATTCACGACCCCTTTCGAGCCCGAGCTCACGTTGATATACGACTCCGAAAGGCCGAGCGTGTCCGAATACCTGAGTATCTTTTCCAGATTATCCCACTTCTCGGCTATCTTGTCTCTGTCGAATTCAATTCTTAGTTTATCGTTCGTGAATACGTTTATTCCGTAAAGGGAATCGACGTGGACCTCCGATATGTCATCCCACTTCAGCGTGCTGCTGTTTTTGGATAATTCCAGTATATCGAGGGCCTCTTTCAGTAGTTCCGGGTCCTTTATACCTTCGCCGATAAGGACCGGAAAATCAAGACCGAGATCGAAATTCCCGGTGTCGAGCACCTGCCCGTCGCGGCTCATGTAAAGGGGCTTTCCCTCCTCCCCGAGCACTATGCAGAAAACCTCGGCTTCCTTGATGTCGATGTAAACTTTTTTGGGAAATTCCTTTACGACTTCGGCGGTGCTTATCCAGCGGTTTTTCTTTATGTCTTCCTCGACCTGGTCCTCGAAAAAGAAGATACTGCTGATGCCTTCCCTGATTCCGGAGCGCTTTATTATCTCCTTCGAAGTTATACGGTTGTTGCCCGTGACCACCACCTCCTCGACGGTGAACATGCCGAGGCGGAGCGTAACGTAGCAGGCCGCCGCAATCGCCGCGATGACGACGAAAACGGAGGCCGCAATGATAATCTTTTTCCAGGCGAATCCGCTGTTCTCTTCCAAAACTATTTCTTCCCTATGATCCGGACCTCGGTTTCGAGGGTTATTCCCCTCTTTTCCCGGGCCTCTTTTTTCGCCGTCTCTATAAGAGAAAGCACGTCGCTCGCGGTCGCGCCGCCGGCGTTGACTATAAAATTCGCGTGGAGCTCCGAGAAGCGCGCCCCGCCTATGCCGTATCCCTTGAGGCCTAGCTCCTCAATGAGCCTCCCTGCCGCTATATCGGGCGGGTTCTTGAATATCGAGCCCGTGTTCGACATCTTGATCGGCTGGGTCCGGCTTCTTTTTTCCATGTATTCCTTAACGTTCCTCTCGATCACTTCCTTGTCGCCGGGTTTGAGGCCGAATTCGGCCCTCGTAATCACGCACCCGGCCGGAAGATGGCTCTTCCTGTATTCGAACTTTATATCTTCCCTTTTGATTTCTATTTCGCGCCCGTCTAACCATACCCACACGCGCGTAAGCGAGTCCTTTATCTCGCCCCCGTTCGCCCCGGCGTTCATGAACACCCCGCCGCCTACCGTCCCAGGTATGCCGGCCGCGAATTCGAACCCCGTTAGCCCCGCCTTTATCGTCTTGTTGAGTATCGCTCCTAGTATGGCCCCCGTCTCTGCATGGACCGTCCCGTCTTCCCTGATTTCTATGTTCCTGAGCTTGGTAGTCGATATGACTACGCCGTTTATCCCGCCGTCGTAGACGACGGTGTTCGAGCCCGCCCCGAGGACCACCCACGGTATGTCCGAGCCCGAAAGAATGTCGAGCAGCTTGCACAGCTCGGCGACGCTGCCCGGGGTAACCACGAGCTCCGCCTCGCCGCCTACCCTGAGCGAGGTATACCTGCTCATCGGGTACTGCCGCGCGACCTCGCACCCCATTTCCTGAGCGCTATCCGCGAAGGCTCTCATCCGATTTCCTCTGCTATCCTTTCCGAGACCATCCATACGTTTCCGGCCCCCAGCGTTATTACTACGTCCCCGGGTTTTACGGCCTTCATCACCGTGGTAACGATATCCTCTCCGCTGCCGTTCGAATAGAAAACATTCTTATGCCCTGATTCTTTTAGTGATTCGTAAAGCGCCTTTGACGACACGCCCTCTATGGGCTCTTCCCCCGCGGGATAAATGTCCAGTAAATACAGCATGTCCGTGTTTAAAAGTGCGCGCGTGAAATCGTCGAACAAAAGGCTCGTTCTCGAATACCTGTGCGGCTGGAATATGGCGACTATCCTCCCGAGCCCCGAATCCTTTACGGCGCTCAGCGTGGCCCTTATCTCGTTCGGATGATGCGCGTAATCGTCGAGGACGAGGATTTCTTTTCCCTGGCCCTTTATCTGAAGCCGCCTGTCTATGCCGCTGAATTCCGCGAGGCCTTCCTTTACCTGTTCGAACGTCATCCCGAGCTCCATCCCGACCGCCACTGCCGCAAGGGCGTTCAGGGCATTGTGCATTCCGGGGACGTTAAGTGTTATTCTCCCGAGCGGCTGGCCGTCCAGAACGACGTCGAATTCGGTCTTGAAGCCGCTTATTTCGACGTTCTCGGCGCGGAGAGAGGCGTCCTCGTTAAACCCGTACGTGACCGCCCTTTTTTCGAAGGATTGGGCGATCCGCCTAACATTGAGACAGTCCGTGCACAAGACGGAAAGCCCGTAGAACGGCACCTTGTTCACAAAGTCCGTAAACGCCTTTTCGAGCCCCTCGAACGTTTTGTAGTGGTCGAGGTGCTCCTCGTCTATATTCGTCAGGACGGAGATCACCGGCGAGAGGAGAAGAAAAGAGCCGTCGCTCTCGTCCGCCTCGACGACCATGAAGCTCCCTTTTCCCAGACGGGCGTTCGTGCCCATCGTCTTCACCTTTCCGCCGACCACAATAGTCGGGTCGAGTCCTCCGTGAGAAAGGACGGCCGAAACCATCGATGTCGTTGTCGTCTTGCCGTGGCTCCCGGCGACCGCAATGCCGTAACGGAGCCTCATCAGCTCTGCCAGCATCTGCGCCCTCGGGATGACGGGAATGCCCGCCCTCCTCGCTTCGACGACCTCGGGGTTCCGCTCGTTTACGGCCGAGGACACGACGACTACGCCCGCCCCTTCCACGTTTTCGGGGCTATGGCCTATGGCCACCTTCGCCCCGAGCTCCTTTAATCTTTTTACAGTGGCGGACTCCTTCATGTCGGAGCCCGTTATCGTATATCCCATGTTTATAAGGACCTCGGCTATGCCGCTCATTCCTATGCCGCCGATGCCCACAAAATGTATTCTCTGAATTCTTCCGTACACTAATTTACTCCTGCCAGCATATATATCCGGTCGACTATATCGGAAGCCGCCCCCGGCCGCCCGAGCAGAAGAGCCGCCCGGGACATCCTATCTAGTTTGTCTTTCTGAAACACGTTGGTCAATGCCTCCCGGAGATTGCCGGGCTCGGCCTCGCTGTCCCGCATAACGATGGCCGCGCCTGTCTTTTCGAGGGACCGCGCATTTGCCATCTGGTGATCGTTTGTAGCGTAGGGGTAGGGTATAAGAAGCGACGGTTTTCCGAGCGCCGTGATCTCGGCGACGGTTCCCGCGCCGGATCGCGCTATGACGAAATCCGCCTCGGCGTAGCTCCCCGCCTTGTCGTCTATGAATGGCATCACGCGCGCCGGAATGCCGTAACTTTCGTACGCCTTTTTCACGGATTCGACGTCCTTCGCCCCCGTTTGGTGAATGACGGACAAGTCGCTCCTCCCGAGCATCGACAGCGCCTCTGGGACGGAAACGTTAAGCCTCCGCGCGCCCTGGCTCCCGCCGAAAACGAGTATCGTAAGCCCTTCCGGGTTCTTGCCGCCGGGCTTTCCCGTGAGGATATCCCTCCTTATGGGGTTACCCGTCAGTACGACCTTCCCACCGGGGAAAAACGCCGCCGCATCGTCGAACGTGGTGAACACCTTCTTTACGAACTTCCCGAGAATGCGGTTCGCGATTCCGGGATAGGCGTTCTGCTCGCATATAGCGGTCGGCACGCCGCGTAAAGACGCCGCAAGCACCATCGGCCCCGAAACATAACCGCCCACACCCAAAACGACGTCGGGTTTGAATGCCTTCAGTATCGACATCGACTCGGATACGCCGGTTATCGCCGCGAAAACGGCCTTTACGCTCCTAACCATTCCGCTCCCCTTCATCCCCCTTGCGGTTATATGCTCTATCCTGTATCCCCTTTTCGGAGAGAATCTCGTTTTCAAGCCCGGTCTTCGTGCCTACAAACAGCACTTCGTTGGAGGCGTCCCTCCCGAGAATCTCCTCGGCGACGGAGACAGCCGGGAAAATATGCCCGCCCGTGCCGCCGCCGGCTATTATTACCTTCATCTCGCACCCGAGCGCGAGACATTCAATATTATTCCTATGGCCGAGAGGCACACGATAAGCGACGAGCCCCCGTAGCTGATGAAAGGCAGCGTGAGACCCTTGGTCGGGAAGAGCCCTACTGCGACGGCCATGTTGATGCCCGCCTGGATCGCTATGAGGAGAACGCAGCCGAATACGAGATAGCATCCGAAGAGGTCGGGCGCGCGGAGCGAAACCCGGAGGCTCCTTATGAAGAGGACCGCGAAGCCCGCGATTACGAGCGCTATGCCGATAAAGCCCAGCTCCTCGCCAATTATGGAGAATATGAAGTCAGTATGCGCCTGCGGCAGGAAGAAGAGCTTCTGCGAGCTGTCGCCGAGCCCCGTGCCGTACACGCCGCCCATCGCGAATGCTATGAAGGACTGTATCGCCTGATAGCCCGAGCCCAGCGGATCCTGCCACGGGTCCATGAACGACGTGACGCGGTTCATCCTGTAGCCCTTCGTTATAACCGCGATGACGAGGAATATGGCCGATATGACGCCCACGGGAACAAGGTATTTCATCTTCACGTCGCCGATGAACAGCATGCCGAAAAGTACGGTCAGCATTATCGTCGCGCTCCCGAAATCCGGTTCGAGCAGGACGAGCAGCACGTAGACGCCCGCGATAAGAACGTGCGACGCGAAGCCGACGACGAAGTTATCGAGCTTGTCCCTTTTTTTTGTGAGAGAGTGCGCCAGATAAAAGACAAGTATGTATTTTGCGAGCTCGGACGGCTGGAACGTGAAGAACCCTATGTCTATCCACCTCCGCGCGCCGCCCACTTCCTTTCCGATACCCGGTATCAGGACGATTATCAGCATGAAGAGCCCGAAGAGATAAGCCGGGTAAACCAGCTTCCTCAGGAGCTTGTAATCGATACGCATAAGGACGAGCATCGAGAGAATACCGATCGCCAGATATATGGAATGACGTATAAGGAAATAATTCGCGTTCCCGTACATCTCGAGCGAGTAGACCGAGCTCGTGCTGTAGACCATGAGGACACCCATCGCCGTCAGAAACGCGGCTGATAGGATAACCCCCACATCGTAACTGCCACCCTTCGCTGAATTAAATATTCCTAACAATGTCCTTGTACCTCCTTCCTCTTTCTTCGTATGAGCCGAACATGTCGAAGCTCGAACATGCGGGCGAGAAGAGCACGGTATCGCCCGGCGTAAGGCTCCCGAGTGCCTTATTCACTGCGTCTTCGAGCGAATCCGCCAGGACAGTGTCTGCGTCACCGCCCAGATATTCCTTCATCCTGAATCTCGATTCCCCGAACAAAACGAGCAGCTTCACCTTCTCCTTTACAGAAGCCCTGAGCGGCTCGTAGCTGACGCCCTTGTCCTTCCCCCCGGCTATGAGAATGATCGGCGCGGGCAGGCTTTCGAGCGCGCGCTCCGTCGCCCCCGGGCTGGTGGACTTGGAATCGTTGTAGAATCTCGCCCCCCTTATCTCTCCCAGAAACTCGTTCCTGTGGGGAGGGGTCGAACTCGACAACCGCTCTTCTTATAACATCTCGGCTCAGCGCCCTACACGCGTCGGCTATCGCCGCCATGACGTTCTCGACGTTGTGATAGCCCGCGAGCTTCATGCCCGTAAGGTCGTAAGACTCTCCGTCGAATGCGACGGAGGTCCCGTCGTAAGAGATGGCGTTCCCCGGACCTCCGAACGGGAGCCTCTTCGACTTCATGCGATTTACGAAGCGGGCGATAACCTCGTCGTCCGCCTTGTAAATGCACCAGTCCCTGGGGTCTGGTTAGCGAATATGTTCATCTTCGACTCGGCATACTCCTCGAAAGAAGAGTGATGATCGAGGTGGTTCGGGGAGACGTTTAGCACAACGGCGACGTTCGGGCGGAATGTCTTTACACCCTGGAGCTGAAAGCTGCTGAGCTCGAGCACGAGAACGTCGTATTCGTCTCTCCTTCCCGACGATAGAGATGAGAGGGGTCCCGATATTCGCGCCGAGAAATACACGCTTTCCGCTCTTTTCGAGTATGTCCGCGATGAGCGTAGAGGTAGTGGTCTTGCCGTTCGAACCCGTGACGGCGATTACAGGTTTATTTATGAACCTCGAAGCGAGCTCGACCTCGCTCATTATTTCGACCCCTTCTCGCAGCTTCCGCAAGCGGAGGAATGTTAAACGGCACGCCCGGGCTCGGGATTATGATGTCGGCCGTAAGGAACGTTTCGGCGGTGTGGCCGCCGGTTTCGAGCTCGACGCCGAGGGACTTTAGAGCTTCGGCCTTCTCGCCGAGTTTTTCAGCCGTGGCCCCTTCGCTCAGCGAGACCGCTGCCCCCTTGCCGACGAGGAATCTGGCCGTCTCCATCCCTGTTTTTCCGGCCCCTATTACGAGCACCTTCATTCCCTTAAGCTCCATCAGATTTCTTTCACCGTATTTTTACGTATCAATGCCATTCTTTCCTTATCTAAGCTTCAGGGTCGACAGCGCGAACAGCGCGAGGACGAGGCATATTATCCAGAAGCGGATTACGACCTTCGACTCCGACCAGCCGCTGAGCTCGAAGTGATGATGAAGAGGCGCCATCCTGAAGATCCTCTTCCGCGTGAGCTTGAAAGACCCGACCTGCAAAATGACGGACATCGCCTCTGCGGCGAACAGACCGCCCACTATGATAAGGAGTATTTCCTGTTTGATCGTGAGCGCGACCGCGCCTATGGCAGCGCCGAGCGCAAGGGAGCCGACGTCGCCCATGAATATCTGCGCCGGGTGCGAGTTATACCAGAGAAACCCGAGACACGCCCCGCCGACTGCCGCCAGGAACACCGCGAGCTCGCCCGCCTCTGGAATGTAGGGTATCTGTAGATATTTCGAGAATTCCGCGTTACCTGCCAAGTACGCGAATACGATATAAGTGCCGGCCGCAACGATTATTGCCCCTATCGCAAGCCCGTCGAGCCCGTCAGTAGATTTACCCCGTTCGACGCCCCTACTACCGCGAGCACAGCGAACGGGAGATAAAGCCATCCCAGGGTTATAACCGCCTTCTTAAAGAACGGCAGCATGACGGACGTGAATGGATAATCGACCACATTATCCGCGCTTAGCGCCATCTTGAACCCGTCTATGTCGGCCATAAGAACGAGGACGAACAGGACGGCGAAAAATATCTGCAGTAGGAATTTCTCCCTCGCCCTCATCCCCTTTTTTTTCGTGAATTTGAGCCAGTCGTCTAAAAACCCTATAAGCGCATAGCTCAATGTAAAGAGAATTACGGCCCAGACGACCTCGCTCGTTATGTTCGTCCACAGAAGGGCCGAGAACATGATGGCCACGACTATAAAGGCCCCGCCCATCGTCGGCGTCCCGGCCTTGGATTTGTGCGTCTCGGGGCCGTCGTCCCTTATATTCTCCCCGAACTGTCTTCTTGTCAGGAACCTGATGAAAACCCCGCCGAGGATGAGACTTATCAGAAACGCGGTCACCCCCGCCCCGAACGAACGGAAGGTGATGTATCTGAATACATTGAATATGATAGAATCGTCGTTCAGCAGATAAAGAACGTAAAACATTCCCTTAAGCTCCTTCCATTAGCAGCTTTGTAACTTCTTCCATGCGCATTCCCCGCGACCCTTTTATGAGGACGACATCCCCTTTGCCGGCGGCTTCGGCCACCGCGCTGGCGGCTTCGGCATGGGTCTTCGCGTGAACGCCCTTCCCGGCCCCCTCCACAACGTCCCCGCCGAAATTGCCGTAAGCGACCAGTACATCGACCCCGGCTTGGGATATATACTCGCCAAGCGCCCTGTGCTCGGACCTGCTCGCTTCGCCCAGCTCCAGCATGTCGCCGATTACGGCTATGGATCTGCCTGCGCCCGCGAGTGTAACGAGCTCGTTCACGGCACTCCTTATAGAATCCGGGTTTGCGTTATACGTATCGTTGATTATTCCGAATCCGGCCGGGCTCTTCAGAACCTCGAGCCTCATCTTCCCGGGTTTGAATCCTTCGAGGCCGGCTTTTATTTCGTCGGGCCCGCAGCCGAGTGAATATCCTATGCCTGCAGCGCAAAGTGCATTCATCACGTTATGAAGCCCTATGCCGTTTATGCGAACGGGCATGTCCTTCCCCATAAGGCTCATTACGAACCTTATGCCGGCTGTTCCATCCTGCGTTATATCCTTCGCACGAAGGGACGCCTTCTCGTTCTTTATGCCGTACGTGAGCTTCTTTGAGTCAGTCCTCGACGCGATCTCCCCTACGCGCGGGTCGTCGAGATTGACGACGAATACGTTATCCGGGCCGAACCGCTCTACGAGCTCGCCCTTGGCCCGGGCTACGCCGTCGAGTCCCCCGAGCTTTTCGAGGTGGGCGCGGCCGATGTTCGTAATTGTCCCGACGTCCGGGCGGGAAATCTCGGCCAGTCTTTTTATCTCGCCGAAGTCGTTCATCCCGAGCTCGACCACGGCCCTTTCGTAGCTGTTGTTGAGTTCAAGAAGCGTCAGCGGAAGCCCTATGAGGTTATTAAAATTGCCTGTGTTCTTATGCGTATTGAATTTTAGTGAAACGATAGCCGCCGACATTTCCTTCGTCGTCGTCTTGCCGTTTGAGCCCGTAATTGCGGCGAGCTTTAAAGATGGGAAGCTCATCCTCCAGGCGGAGGCGAGGTCGCCGAGCGCCGTCAGCGTAGAGGGGACGAGTATGACGGGCTTTCCAGGGCCTGTGGGTTCCGAGACGTCTTCGACTACAGCAGCGGCGGCCCCCTTCTGAAAAGCCTCGCCTACGAATTTGTGTCCGTCGAAATTATCGCCCTTTAAAGCGAAGAATACGTCGCCCGGGCGCACGCTCCTCGAATCGGTAGAGACGCGGCGTAATTCCCCCGGTCCGTCTCCCGAAATAAGTCTGCCTTTGGTAGAATCGAGTACAAAGCTAAGCTCGAACATCCTCCCACCGGAAATGCTAGTTTGATTTTTCCCTTATCGCCTCGGCCGCGACATTCCTGTCGTCAAAGGGATGCTTCACTGTGCCGATAATCTGGTAATCCTCGTGCCCCTTCCCGGCTATGAGCACGGTGTCGCCGGGACGCGCCATGCCCACCGCCTCTTTTATCGCCGCGCGCCTGTCTTCTATTCTCGAATAAGCCTTCTCATCCGGGCCGGCGGCCTCTTTAACCCCGCGCTCGACGTCGTCGAGTATTCTCTCCGGGGATTCCGTACGCGGATTGTCAGAGGTTATTATCAAAACGTCCGAGAGCTCCATTCCGATACGCCCCATTATCGGCCTCTTGGCCCTGTCCCTGTCGCCGCCGCATCCGAATACGAGCACGACACGCCCTTTCGTGAGCGGCCTTATGGCCGTGAGGACGTTCTTAAGTGCGTCCGGAGTGTGCGCGTAGTCCACGAGGACCTCGAACCCGCACGGGTTCTCTACGCGCTCGAGCCTTCCCGGGACGACCGAGAACCGCGCAAGCCCGTCCTCGACTTCATTCAGAGTAGAGCCCGTCGCGAGGGCAGCGGTAGCCGCCGCCAGGATGTTCGAAAGGTTATGCTCCCCGAACAGCCTTGAGCTCACTTCGAGCCTCCCCCAGGGCGTATTGATGTCGGCCGATATCCCGCTCCCCGTGACGCTGTGATCGAACGCATAAACGTCCGCGCTCGGATTATCGATAGAATAAGTTATTACTTCGCCGGCCGCTTCGTCAGCGATCCGGGCCCCTGCGGGGTCGTCTATATTTATTATGGAATATTTCCGCTCTTTCGAGCTGTCCCTCAAAAGCTCCGTGAAGAGCCTCTTCTTCACATCCCTGTAATTCTCCATGCTGCCGTGGTAATCGAGGTGGTCCTGCGTAAGGTTCGTGAACACGGCGGCGTCGAATTCGCATCCGAGGATCCTTTCCTTGTCTATCGCGTGCGAGGATACTTCCATGGCCACCCTGTCCACTCCGGCATCCCTCATCTCGCCGAGGAGCCTCATTATCTCGACGGACTCGGGCGTCGTCATCGGGGCTTCGGTTCTCCGTCCGGAAAACCTGTAGTCGATGGTTCCGATAACTCCCGGATTTTTGTTTCCTTCTTTCCAGATAGATTCGAGGAGGTAAGTTATCGTCGTCTTGCCGTTAGTGCCCGTGATGCCGACCATCGTAAGGGATCGGGCGGGCCGGCCGTAGAAGTTGGCCGCGACCCCGGCGAGCGCAACCCTCGAATCCTCGACTTCAATCACCGTAACGCCTTGTGGAACGTCATCCGTAACGCGTTCGAGCAGTAATGCAGCGGCGCCTCTCTCCAGCGCCTGTTTTATATAGCTGTGTCCGTCCTGTTTCTCACCGCGAAGTGCGGCGAAGAGATACCCGCGTCCGACTTTCTGCGAATCAAGTGCAATCCCCGAAATCTCAAGTCCGACGTCGCCATGTATCTTCTTTCTCTCTATACCGTTCAGTATCTCATTCAAAATCATATGTTCTGCTTAAAGTCTACGGAGCAGACCGTGCCGTCCTTTATCGTATCCCCCGGCGGCGGAGTCTGGCCCGTCACGAAGCCGCTTCCGTTCACTCTCACCTTCACCCCCTGCTCCTCGGACCATTTCAGTATGTCGCGCACGCTTTTTCCGCTAAGGTCGGGCATTATCTTCGCCCCCGCTACGTTCGTGCTCGGTGAGATTCCAAGATGGAAGAGAACCTTTTCCGCTATCTGCTTGAATATAGGTGCCGCCACGGAGCCGCCGTGGGTGAGCTTCTTCGGCGCCTCGACCACCACCACCATTGTCAGCTTCGGGTCGTCGGAAGGGACAAATCCGATAAACGATGCAATGTATCTGTCTGAATAATACCCGCCGTGAACGGGGTCCGGTATCTGTGCGGTGCCGGTCTTCCCGGCAACTTTATATCCCGGTATGGCCGCCTTCTTTCCGGTTCCTTCCTCGACCACCCTTTCCATTATGCGCGTAACCGATGCCGCCGTGTCGTAGGAAAGCACCCTGTTTACAACCTCGGGCTCGTTTTCCCTTATCACGGTGCCGTCGGGTCCCGTTATTTTCTTTACAAGGTGAGGCTTCATGAGATACCCGCCGTTAGCTATGGCGGAGAGCGCCGAGGCCAGCTGAAGCGCAGTTACGGATACGCCCTGGCCGAAGGATATGGTCGCGAGCTCTATCTTGCCCCAGTGTTTCGGGCTGTATAGGAGCCCTCCGGATTCGCCCGGAAGGTCTATGCCGGTCTTATCTCCGAAACCGAATTTTTTAAGATAACTGTAGTAAGTCTCCTTTCCGAGGAGCTCGCCGATCTTCGACGCCCCGATGTTGCTCGACACCCTTATCACGTCGGCGAGCGTCAGCGTGCCGTAAGATTTTACGTCCTTAATGGTTCTCCCGCCTATCTTCCGGCGCCCGTTCTCGCAGAAAAACTGCGTTTCCGGCGTGGCCTTTCCTTCCTGAAGGGCGGCCGACGCGAGAAATACCTTCATCGTCGAGCCCGGCTCGTACGTATACCAAATAGGCAGGTTTCGCCTGTTTTCGAGCGGGTATTTCCTGTAGTCGTTGGGATCGAGGAACGGATAGGACGCCATGGCAAGCACCTCGCCCGTTTCGGGATTGAGCACGATGGCCATGCCCTTCTCGCCGTTCATCTGCTCGATGCCTTCCTTTAGCTCCCTTTCCACTATGTGCTGTATCTGGGCGTCTATCGTAAGTACGATCTCGTGCCCGGAGATATTTTCATCTCCGAAGTCCTCGACGATATCGGGATTGTTTATTATCTTCCTTCCGTACGCGTCCTTCTTGAGGGTGATCTTCCCCGGCCTTCCTATCAGGAGGTCGTCATAACGGTATTCGATTCCCTCGATCCCGGTCGAGTCTATGTTTGTGAACCCGAGGACCTGCCCCATGAGATGGCCGTTCGGATAAACCCTCTTGGGCTCTTCTATAAATCCCACGCCTTCCAGCTTCATGGATTCGAGCTCGGTCGAGACTTCGGGATCGACAAGCCTCTTCAGCCAAACGAAGGACGCCTTCGACGACAGCCTGCTCATGGTCGTCTTCTCGGCCATGTCGA
>JAWKQD010000018.1:0-35727 GCA_041390285.1 Thermodesulfobacteriota bacterium
TCTCTCGAACACATTCCATTTTACGCCACAAATAGTACCGGCGGTGGATTTGGGATTTGCTGCGTTGGTCCGTGGTACAGGTTCGGCGGGTTTGACTTGGCTTCCGGGGCCGTTGACGACAATTTTTATACGGTCGATGTCGATATATTCTCCCCCTACGGCACCTGGACGTGTGGTCAGTGGGGATTTACGGATGAGTTGTGTAATGGTACCGACACCATTGTTGAGCCCGAGATCCAATTTACGCTGGAAAAAGGGGATACCGCGGTATACCTTACGGTTACGGACGCATCCATTACCGTAGATAAAAGCAGCAGCTCCGATGCATCGACCACGCAGTCCCGGCTCGCTCTAGAGTCCGACACATCCACCACGCAGGCAAACCTCGGGGACGACAACACCAAGCCCAGGCGCGACCGCGACACCTGGAGCATCCAGGGAACGGAAGGGGAAAATGTAGTCATTACCCTCGAAGTAAACCCCTCGGCCGGACATAGCGGTGAGCAGGCTACCCTGATTCTTCAAAACGGGAATAGCACCATAGAATCCACAACTAGAGTGCGCACGAGCTTTAAAGACATTACGGATTGTAAAGCGGTCTTCGCTACTTAAAGCTGTGAGGAGAAATTAATATGCGTACAATACCGTATTCACTCCTGGCATCGTTTTTCTTAATCACCATAATTAACAGCGCCTATGCTTATGACGGACAAAGTAACGTAATATTTAACACGGACCCCGGCAATCACGATATATATTTTGTGGAATTCAGCGCAGATTTGACCGCCCCCGAGTCTCTCCCCGAGAATACAACTTCCGGACCGTTCTCGGTTTTTTTATGGCCTGGCCTACAGCCCGGCGGCTACTGCTTTTATCCGATCAATAACGGCGTGCTGCAGCCTGTTTTATCTTACGGCACCAGCTGCGCCCCGGACAAGCCTCAAAATGTCGAGCAATGGTGGATTTCCGGTCAGTATGTTAACAAGCCCTTATACGATGATAAATGCGAATCTATTCCAAACGGGTTCGTCGATGCGTGCGAAAATTATGCTCATTGCCACGGTGGAGAGTCCCTCACGATAAACCCCGGACAACAAGTGACGACCAGCATGGTTTATCAACCCGACGACCAGAATTGGCTCCAAACCATAGAGGCCGGCGGACAATCGCAAACGTACTCGATCGCCTTAAATTATTGCTCGGCTAATTCTCAGCCGGATACGTCCGTGAATATGAATCCACAGTCTCAAACCCGGGCCATTTTATCCGTAGAGACTCATGGATACAATGCGCCGCTGGAACAGACCTTCGAGAATATATTGCTTAAAATCCAGGTTGGCGACGATACGACGGCTACCTGTGATAACACGCTTACGATTAATAAAATAGACCCTTCGTCCTCTTGCACGCCCTTGATCATGGTTTCACTGGCGGTATTCCTGACCTGCCGGGCTCGATAGCTGCACCATTCAGAAACCCACCGATAAGCCGACGGATACGGACAACGACGAGGTGTCCGATGAATAGACCTCGACTCCGACAACGACGGGAGTTACGGAATGGCGAGAGCTGAAACAGCCGGCGCGACAAATACCGGCAGCTTCGCTTACGGGCTGAAGATCTTCCGACTCCGACGGCGACGGCATACCCAACTCGCTCGATCTTCGATCTGACGGCGACGGTATTCCCGACCATTTCGAGGCCGGGGGAATAACGACGCCGACTCGAACGGAATCGCGGACAATTTCCTGATGCTGATGGCGACGGGCTCAATGATCATGAACCCTCACAGGGGAGGGAGGGCCTTTCGCTTCCTGATACCGACAGGGACGGAATACCCGACTTCCGGGACAGGGATTCGATAATGACGGCATTTCGACACCAATGAAACCGTAGGGTGTTCGGACTCAGACAATGACGGCATACTGGATAACGCCGAAGATTCGAATCATGACGGCCTCGCGGATATCGTGTACACCCCGGAAACGGGCGCGCCGCGTGCGCGCTGCTGGATACAGACGGGGACGGTATATTCGACCATCTGGATGCAGAGAACAACTCGGGCAACGGAGGCTCATCCTGCGCGATGGCTCAGCCGGCGGCTTCAGGCATATCTTTTCCGGTGTATCTCCTTGTTCCGGCCTTTATTCTGATAGCCAGGCTCCGGAGAAAAAGAACTAGCTGAAAATATTTACTTCCGGAATTCTAAGTCGAGCACGAAAATCGGCCTCGAGAATTTATAACTCCGTTTCGCCTGAATGCTTCGATGACATGTGAATCGATGTCCGATTCAACATGGCCCTTGGCCGGGATCCGGAATACAGGTCAGCCCAACCAGATAAGAAACGCAGTTAAGGAAGAACATCAGGTTGTTCTCCATGGATATCAGCCCGGGGGCCGGATCCGGGGACCCGTAATCTCCCACCATTCCCGAATTCCCCACCACGATTACATTCCCCGAGCCAAAAGGAACCAGAATCGAGTAATAACGATTCGGCAAGTCGATGTTTCTCTTTAATTCACTGTCATAAGCGGTTGATCCCTCGGGAAACAATGCCAGAGGAGTAAAGTCGGCGGGAGGCACCATAATACAGGAATCATGCGCCGAAATATGCGCGACCTGGTGCGAGAGAAATTTGAGATCTTCCGGCAAATCCGGATTCATCTCCATCACCATGTACTCGCGGAGGTCCGGACGATCCGGGTCTGTGTGGGTGACAAAGATATTCCTGAGCGTAACTCCGAACACGCTTGCAAGGGCGGCATCGTTTTGGGTCCAGTTCGGAATGCTTTCGGTTGCGCCATGGTCGGTCATAAGAAGAACCGCCCCGCCCTGGCTGACGAAATCCTCCAGCGCCGCAAGCTCGGAATCTCTATAGGAAAAACCGGTGCCGCTGGACGGAGGGTTGGGCTCATTGATGTAACGCGTGAGGCTTACGTAAATGTCCACTCCGGCCAGGGTCTTCGGCTTAATTCGGGACTTGGTGAAACGAACCCTCCATTCCATTCCCGTGGAAAGCCCGTAACTCTTGATTGCGCCAAGTAAAGTATTCAGCCGGCGCTTGGTTACTTTCGGATGCGGGACACCGGGGGGATAACGATACGGCTCCCTTTGAAACATCACCTGCGAGCTCCAGCTGTCGAACAATATGTTTATCGTGTTATTCGGCGTGGCTTGTCTCTCAACGTCCGTGTCGGCGTCAACGTCGGCCGAGGCAAGGTTCCCCCTGAGAAGTGCTGCCCCTGTTCCGCCCAAGGCAAAAAACTTTAAGAAATCCCCTGCGATCTATCATGCTCGTTTCCTCCGACTTAGGGCTTTTTCTGTCCTTCGGTAAAGCGCCTTCGTCCCCTTGCTTCATTCCTCTGTTCCAGACTGGTTTCCTCTGTCACGTCACTGATATGGCCATTCTATTAGGACCCGTATTTAAAGTCAATATGTTGTTATTTCAGAAGGTATTTATTCAGCTCTAACATGCTGGAATAGCGCAAAATTATGGCGGAGATAATATATTGTATCTGCATTAATACATCGCTATATTGCGGGAAAGAAGAAGCCTGTTCTCCTGCAATTCTTTTAATCTTCGTTTTCATTCCCTTATGCGGCTGCTCGGATCGATTGAGCTCGACGGGCATTTTCGTAGATCCGAAACCTGATCCCGATTGGATGTCCGGGTTCCTGCATCAAAATATCCGGCTTGAATTATCGCCCGGCTACTTGGAGCCGGCTTCCTTTTCGAGCCATGGAATAATATCCGTGTGATGCCCTATCATCTTCCATCCTCCGTCCTCGAGCCTGAAAACGTTTGTCGCCCTTATGCTGACCTGCTCCGTCTTTCCGTCTACGTAATTCGTTCCCCGCTCGTAATTGATTGTTATCCCGATTTTATCGCCTACGATGACGTGCATATCTTCCGGTTCGATTTTGCCGCCAAGTTTTAATTTGGCCTGCTGCTCCCACGCGCTTCCGACATCTTCCCATCCGATCAGCATCCCGCCGGCCGGCCCATGTAAGTGACGTCATCCGCATGCGACCATAATTCCAGCATCGGGTCCACTTCCCCTTTAAACATGGAATTCAGTGCCGCATAGAACTGCCCGGCCGCTGCCCTTCACTTCATTTTCATGCTCGGCCGAATGAGATAGCTGGACGCCCAGAAGCAAAAAGGCATAAGCCAAATACTTACTTTCGAAATCCAACGCATCTTAATCCCGTTCATTTTACCCCTCCTTATTTGTGTAGCTGCATTCATCACGATATCACAAATCGCCCCTTTTTCCAACCCCGATTTGGGCTGGATTTCCGAACGTCGATCAAGGTAAAGCCGATCGGTACCTCCTGTCGGGCATTTAGCCTGCCAGCCCGCAAGGGGGAGATGTGCTCTCCCCTTGCGATCAGACGAAATTTCTGTGTATTTTGAAGCGATTCCGGTTTAAAACCGGTTAATCTCCCTCAGGGAAATTCACGATACTAAGATCAAGAGGCAGATCGCCGGTATGAATCCCAGGATTATCGACTGGGAGTATTTCAAGAGGCGTGCCGTTGGCTTCGGCTTCGTAAAAGGCCTCGGTCGAGGGCGCCCGCCCTATAAGCTCGTAATCGTCGATCATATACGGAATCCCGTTCGCCCCGAACGTCGAGGGGCTCGACATCATATGGAAATGAAGGTGCGGCGCGATAGTGTTCCCGGTGTTGCCGACAAGTCCTATCACCTGCCCGCGCGTCACGAAATCCCCTTCTTTCACGGCCACGCTGCCCTTGATCATGTGCGCGTAAAAGGCGAAATTCCCGTTGCCGAGGTCGATAACCACGTGGTTTCCATCCGCTTCTTCCAGCGATATGACAGGAACCTGCCCGGGAATCTGATTGTCGTATTTGTCCACCGCTCTTACCACCCTGCCCTCGCCTAACGCCAGAATTTCCTGACCGTACGCATAGTAGCTGTTAACGTCTTCCTTATCTCCAACGTAAATACGGTTCTGATCGTCCATTTTTTCCCAGTCGATTGCAAACCTCTGGGATATAGTGAGCTTCCCATTAACAGGCATCACAGCACGAACGTGATGATCCGCAGTGCAGCAGCCGTCTCCCGCAATCCAGTTCGTTCCTTTCAGCGGGGGCCCCGTGAGTATCGCGGCGGCGGAATCCACTTTTCCCGTGCCTACGATCTGCACCAGCTCTGTCGTTCCGTGCGGAAGGCTTAGAAAGTCCAGTAAACCATCCGGGATGCCGTCCGGTATGGTGATTGTCAACAAATGACTGAGTGCTTCCGGCACGTCATCCTTGCTATCAACGGAGAACGTAATAAAGAACACCGATGTCTGTCCCCCGCCCAGACTATCGCTCGGGATTTTGCCGGGAATGATCTGTTATCCGGCCCCACGGCGTCGCCGGAGCTTTCAAAACCTGGCCGTGGTCGGCTGCGTTCAATATTTCAAGCGATTTAATAAGCCAGGTAAACGAGGTGGCGTTCGTGAGCTGAAGCTCGTAGACCAGGTGATATTTGCCGTCCGATCCGCACGGGGCGCGGTTCCGTGACGAAGGAAACTATTATAGGCGTGTATTCGTTTTGTACGTCTCCGGCCGTTCCCCTCCTCCTGCTCCGTTGGATTCGGAGCATCCGCCAATGTTGAAAAATGCCGCGGTCACTAAAAAACCTAACGCAAATATCCCAATAATTATTCTTCTCATCTTGGTCCTCCTCGACCTAATCTATTTTGGAAAACTTATGATCGTGAATTGAAGTTGGTGCTCGTTAACGCGCGGTTCAGGCGCTGGCAGGAGTTCAATGTCCGTCAAAATGATCCCGGGGCTGTTCTGCTCAAGGTTTTGCTCTTCGTCCGTTTCCACATTATTGTCCAGATCAAGTCCGTCGCCTTCCGCATCGCCGTCTTCTTCAGCGACATCGACGAGAACCCCGATATCGTCGAACTGCTCGAACACGAACGGGAGCCCCTCCGCCTGTGCTATCGAGTTGCCGTCCATCACCTGAAAATGCAGATGCGGCGCACCGCTCTGTCCCGTATTGCCCAGGAGTCCGACCATGTCGCCCTTCTTTACGAAATCCCCGACTTCGAGGTGATCGTTACTCCCCGGAATCAGGTGGGCATAAAGAACGTAGGTTCCGTTGCCTATATAGAGAATCACTATATTCCCGGCGCCGTCCGAAAGACTGATAGGAAACGGCGGAGATTCGCCGGGCTTATTGTCCGGGAGGCCTTTCACAACGCGGCTTACCACTCCATCCGCCACCGCGATCAACTCAGCGCCGTAGCCGAGCCAGCTCTCGTTAAGGTTGGGGTCGCCGACGAACAAGTTGTTGCTTTCATCGACCTCCATTATGTCTATCGAATAACGCTCCGGGAAAAACTCCTTGCCGTCCACCGAACGAACGACCCTTCTGTGGGCGGAGTTAGCGAAGTCGCAGCAGCCGTTAAGGTTTATCCACCTTCCTCCCTTGATGGGCTCGCCCAATACCACGACCTGGTTCCCGTTCACGCCGGCTCCGGTGCTGACGGTCAGGGCGCTCTCGCCGAGCACCTGTGCAATAACCGGCGGCCCATCGATTTCCACCCTGTTTATCAGGCTGCCGGGCACGGATTCCATACTATCGACGGTAACGTCGAGGTATACGACTGCAGTCTGGCCGGGGCCGATCTGCTCCACGGTAACGTCCTCAAGCGGGGCCCTTTTAAAAGGATGGTACTGAAGTAGAACGGTCCTCTGCATAAACTGGTCACCTTCCAGAACCAGTAGCGGAGCTGTGTCCATAGAGTTGCCGAAAACAGTCAATCTCGTTAAATCGACGGTCTCCGTTGTGAAATTCAATACCTCCAGCTCGTAGACGAGATGAATCTTGCCGTCGTTGGCCCTAAACGGCTGGGGCTCCCTGACTATGTGCGTGAGTAAAGGCTTTAATTCATTGCCGTCGTCGGGTGACGGCTCAATTAAACAGATCGTCCTGCTGGCCGATCGAGTTGTTCTGCTCGAGCAGCCGATAAAACCAAATGAAAGGGTTAGAACTGCACCCAAAACGTAGATTATTGACCGAATATTTCTTAACACTTTTCCACCTCCTTTAGCGGGTTACGGCCTTATGACCGTCTCGGCTCATTATCATTGCTGATACAACCATTGCTGCTACAAGATAGACTGGAATTAATCGGGGTCCCCCTCACGATATTTTCCTCCTCAATTTTATGTATGTGGATTCTAATTAATACAGAATTTATGATGCTTAATGAATATTATAGCGCGATAAATTAGTAAAAGTCATAAGTTGTGATCTATCAAAATATCGGATCACGGGGATTCCGGGCGTTCATGCCCTTAATTCTTTTGATGATACTGATATACAACAGGAGAGAAACCGAGATAAAGAAGTGAAAAACGACAGCGAATCTAAGGTTCCGGGCATGCTTTTTGAAAAGCCTGCCGGTAAATCAGAGCTCCTATTTTTGGGTATACGAAGCCAGTCGAGCATACCGGCCGAGTATTATCCCCCCACTACACCACTCCTCTACCGGCATCCTCAAGCCATCAATTCCCAATCACGCACCCCGCTCTTATTCGGGGAAGTTCACTATGCTCTGTCGAGATAGAGGTCGTTCGTATGCGGGCCCGGATTCGGCACAGGGACCATCTCGAGCGGCACACCGTTTATCTCCGCGTTGTCGAACGCCTCGGTCGAGGCGCTCCTCGCAAGCAGCTCGTACCCGTCCGCAACGTACGGCAGCCCGTTCGATCCAAGCGAGGCCGGCCCTGCAATAACGTGAAAATGAAGGTGCGGGGCGGATGTGTTGCCCGAGTTCCCGAGATGCCCTATAACCTGCCCCCGGGTGACAAAATCCCCTTCCTTCACGGTGATGCTCCCCTTAATCATGTGCGCGTAGAAGCCGAAGTTCCCACCTCCGAGATCTAAAACAACGTAGTTGCCGTCGGCCTCTTCTATGGGAAGCCCCGGCGGGAGCTGCCCCGGTATCTGATCTTCGTATTTATCCACGGCCGTCACTACGCGTCCGCTCGCCACCGCCAGCACATCCTCCCCGTACGAGAAGTAACTATGTACGTCATTCGGATCCCCGACGAAGATCAGGTCGTCGTCGCTCAGCTTCTCCCAGTCTATGGCGAAGCGCTGGGCTATGTTATATCTGCCGTTGATAGGAAGCGCCGCACGCACGTGCCTGTGCGCGAGGCAGCAGCCGTCTGCGGCTACCCATCTCCCGCCCCTGAGCGGAGGGCCTATCGCCACCGGCTCCTGGCCGCTCACCAGCGTATCTGCGTAGATGAATGCGATTTCCGTCTCGTCGGGCGGAAGGCTGAGGAACGCAAGGAACCCCTCGGGTATGCCGCCGGGGACGGTAATAGAAATCCGGTGTGTAATCGCCGACGGTATATCGTCTGCGGAATCCACGGTAAAGGTTATAAAGAAGAGCGAAGTCTCGCCCCCGCCGATTTCGGCGGACAGCGCATTCCCCGGAATCACCCGGTTCTTCCCGGCAACCTCTTCGCCCGAGAACGACGCCAGCACCCTTGACTGGTTATCTTTGTCCAGGGCTTCGAGGGAATTTATGTGCCATATGAGCGGGGTCGTATTAGTAAGCTGAAGCTCGTAAACGAGGTGATACTTTCCATCCGATCCGAGCACGGGATGCGGCTCGGTAAGCAGGGACACGATTATAGGAGTGAACTGGTTCGATCCGGTCTCGACGGGCTCACCGCCCTGCCCGTTCGTGCTGTCGCAGGCCGCGAGCTGAAACGCGCCGGTCACCATCAGCGCCGCAAATACAATAAACAGAAAGTAACCTTTCCTCATTTTATCTCCTTTCTTCGATACCGGAATTTAAAAATGACTCTCAATTATACAACAACCTCGCCGAAAAATCGGCAGTTGAAAAAACGGTTTTATCCGAACATGGGTAACATCTTTTAACGATTATTTTGACCGATGCGTTTACTGAATTAACAACCGCATAGAAATAAATTATTATACAAACACCTTCTGATAACCATGCGAATAAATCTGGGACTCATAGGCTGCGGACGAATAGCGAGGCTCGTCCACCTGAGCAGCATTAAAAACCTGGGCGACGTCAGGCTCTCGGCCGTCTCCGACACAGACAGCGGCTGTGCGAACGCCGCGGCCAAAGCCGTGCCCGGCGCTAAGGTCTACGGAGATTATCGGGGGCTCCTAGGGAGCGAGGATATCGACGCCGTGATAATATGCCTCCCGACCTTCCTCCACGCCGAGGCGGCTTCTGAGGCTTTCAGTCATGAAAAGCACGTATACCTCCCCGAAAAGCCGCTCGCACAGAATAATGCAGCGGCACAGGCGTTAGAGGCAGTGGAGCAAGAGCGCGCAAGGCGGCGTGGTCATTCCACCTCCGCTTCAACCCGATATAAAGACGAAGGAGAAAATCGACTCCGGTACGGTAGGCGACATAAACTCCGTCAGGACGGTATTCGCCCGTCTTCGAGGGGCCTTCCCGAATGGAAGCGGAAGCGGGCGACGGGCGGCGGTGTGCTGCTCGACTCGCCTCGCATCACGCGGACCCCGCGAGATACATGTTCGGCCTGAAGCTGTGAGTGGCTAAGCGGCTGAACGAGGGAACTTTGAGCACGACAACGCATTTATGGAAATGAAGATGGAAAACGGGATACACGTGCAGTCGTACTTCTCGCTCAACTCGGCGGACGAAGACAAAATAGAGGCTGACCGCAACCGACGGCCGATAGGTATAACTCGTTCGGCGTCCGTTTCACTACCGCCCGTGTGGCAGGAGCCTTTGAAAGCTGGCCGATTAATTTCCTGCAAAATCCCCGGAAGCCCCGTCCCAAAGACAGGCTTCTCGGAACAGGCCGCGAGCCGTCGTTCGAGCTTGCGCTCGGCCATTTCGCCGAAGCGATCTCGGGCGGCTTTCAGCCGAGCCCCAGTCTTGCCGACGGGCTCGCCTCGCTCAGGATAATCGAAGCGGCCGAGGAATCGGCTGACCGGAAGAGCTGTATCGGCCGGGGAGCGTTCCGGCATAGGCGCGGGGAAGCGAATGTCTGAAATGGAACCCCGAAAAACGCTTCGGCTCATGACCGTCAGAGCAACGTTTGACGTTCCGGCGGCGGTTCTGCGTGGGTCGAAATCGAGCATCTGGAAAAGCAGACCGTCGCCGCCGGATCTCGAGATTATAATCCTCGGCCCGCCGGGCGCAATGGCCTGACGGCATGGAAGAAAATCTAGGCGGCTTACGCACGAGATCATGATCGAGACCCTTTGACAAGGGCTCTACGACGCCTGGTCGGCGCCATCAAAAAGCTCCGGGCCCCCATAGTCGCGTTCGGTGAAAACCATCGCTTCCTCGAGCCCGAATGGGCCGAGGCAGTAATAGAGGCGTACAACGGGCCTTGGGACGGCGTGGGGTGCGTCTTCAAGAATGTCCCGGCACAGCCAAATAGCTGGGCGCATATACATGACTTACGTCACACAGAGCGATAAATCAAAGGGGGAGGCAAATGACCTTCCGGGGCACAACGGCTCCTACAAACGGGCTGCACTCCTTGAATACGCGACAGGCTCGGGGTTCTCCGTAAGGGCTAACATTCTTCACATGGATTTGAGGGCAAAAGGCCGGCGGCTTTTGGCGTCGATCGGGCGGCCGTCTCCCACGCTGTTCCGGAATGAAAACCCCGTCCACCTGATTTTCTCGATCTCTTCTACAACGGATGCGCCCACGCGGCGCTCGCGGACTACAAGGGGCTTTCCGCGCCGGGCGGCTTAAGGGAATAACTGCGGAGCCGGCGATAATTGCGAAGCATTTCCTGGGAACCCCTTTGGGTGCATGCGCCGCGCCGGAAAATCAAAGTGGAGCTTGCCCCGAACCCTTCCCATAATCGCCGCCGGGCTGGTCTCACATATGGCCGGGAAGACCTGGGGATATATTGTAGGCCCGGAAATGCGCAGAGATATATCAATGCTATGAATTCGACAGGTACAAATATATAAATCGCAGAAGATATTGAGCACATTGAAAAGTGCTCGCATAATATGGATGCCGACAATGAAAATACTGCTCGTGAATCGACTACGGCACCCCGGAAGGCGGGGCTGAGATACAGATGGGCAGGCTTCGCCATCTGCTCCGGGAATTGGGCCCACGATGCCAAAGGCAGTTTTTACGACCGGCATAGAGAGCCCCGGTATGAGTAATACGTCGGACTTATAAATGTACCGGGACCAAGTCGTCGTTCCGCCTGTCTTTACAGACTGCAAACCCTGGGCTTATTTAAGGCTGGAAGGAAATAATCCGCGATTTTAAGCCCGACCTGGTCCACGTAAAAAATGCCCTCACCCGCCAAATGCTCATACTGCCCCTTCTAAGGACATCCCGAGCGTCTACCACGTCGCATGTACAGGCCGATCTGCCCGACAGGGGACGGCACGCCCGACGGGAAGCAGGTGCGCTTAAGGCCGGCTCCGCGGCACACCGAGGATGCCTCCCCGCCCGCGACCGGATTCCGCCTGCTGCTCCAGCTGGAAAGCCTTCGTCGTGGCACACCGGTCTGGCTCCATCATGGCAACAGCGAATGGGTCAGGAAAACGCCTTATGGAACAGGGATCGAGCCGGTCGAGGTCCTGCGTTACGGCATAGAGAGCCCGGCAAAAGAAACCCGGTTTCCGGGGAAGAGAAGCCGACTGCGGTTTTCGCCGGGCGGCTCGTCAGGGGAAAAGGGGAGCGGACATGTCCCTCCGAGCATTCGCCAGGTATGCCGGCGAAGGTCCCGAAAGCCAGGCTCGTTATAGCCGGGGACGGCGCCGAGAGAGCGAACCCTTTGAAGCTCCTGCCAGCAAGCTGAACTTAGCATCCAATGTCCGCTTCACGGGACACTTGAGGAGGATGTAGACAGGGCATTGAGAGGCGCATGGGTGCAGGTCGTTCCATCGCTCTGGGACGAGCCGTTCGGCATAGTAGCGATAGAGGCCATGGCTAGGGGCACAGCCGTCATTGCCAGCAGCTCGGGCGGCCTGAGCGAAATAGTCGATGACGGTATTGATGGATTCCTGGTTCCTCCGGGAAACGTGGAAGCCCTTTCGGAAAAATTGACGGCGTTCTACTGACAATACCGCTCTATGCATGTCGGCTGCGGCGAAGAGAGCGGCGTCCGAAAGATTCAGCGAGGATGCGTTCCTCCGGCAGTTATTCAGGATCTACGATTCCGTCCTCCTGGCAAAGAATAGAGGCAAGGGGAAAAGAATCCGGAGCGGACTCTCGACTTAAATCCTGGTTATATCCAATAAAATAAGGCAGATTTAATAAATGACTTCAAAAGAGAAACGACCTCCCTTATAGTGCTGGGTATAGACGCCGGAGATCATAGATTCATACAGGAGTATGGATACAGCACCCTTCCGGCGATAAACTCCATAATGGAAGGCGGTTTCAGCGGAAGGATCGCGGGGCCCGAGCTCGTCACGGGAGCACGGTGTCTGGATATTTGATATTCAGCGGCTTTCTAGAGGGCAGCACGGTTACTACTACTTCAGGCAGCTTCTTGTCCCCGGAACATATGGGCTGAAATCGGTGACAGGCTCGAGGTGGGCGCCTGTTCTTGGTCGAGGCTCGCCGGCACAGGCGTAAAGTCGCTCGTGATCGACGCGGCCGACACCAAGCTCTATCCCGGAATCCCCGGGGTTCCAGGTGGCAAACTGTCACCCATAACAACTGGGACCCCGATCATTTGCAACGGCCTCCGAACCGCCAGCCGTATTCGAAGACATAAAATGACGGTTCGGGGAAAAAGCTCCTTCACTGTGAGGGTAACCACGCGAGCACCTTCGAGGAAGACCTTGAAATCTATGCCAAGCTCCTCACCCATGTCGAAAGAAAGGCGAGATGACCCGGTACCTTCTGGAGAAGGACGCATACGACCTCTCCGTCATAATCTTCGGCGAGTCGCACGCGGCGAATCACCAGTTCTGGAAATATCTCAGGCGGAACAGAGAGGAAGGCGCTTCCGACGGCGAGCCATCGACGCCATCCTGAACGTATACAAAGCCAGGACAGGGAAATCTCCGCGCACCATCAAAATGAGAAAAGACGCCAACATATGCATATTGTCTTCCGTCGGTATGGAAGACGATTTCCGAACGCCGCTCTTCGGAAGCCCTTTGCAGGCCTCCTCGGCTGGCAGGCCGCGCCCGAGGCCGGCGGCATGTCATTCCGCCCGATAGACATCGCGAGGCGGCTCCTCCCCGAAAGCGTGAGGGTCGCACTCACAAGGGGCCTTCACGAGAGAAAAGAGAACAGCTACTTTCGGACGGTTTCACCAACGGTGCCGACTGGAAACGCACCGCGGCGGCTTTCAATACCGGTCTCCTACACCGGATTCATAAGGGTTAATCTAAAAGGCCGCGAGCTGAGGGCATCGTCTCCCCGGGGGCGGAATACACCTCCCTTCTCGACGAAATTCGAGGCGGTGCCTCACGAAGCCTGTGGACGCCGAAACCGGCGAGCCCGCGGTAGTTTTCAAAAGCCGCGTCCGTGAGCTCTTCGGAGAGGACAGCCACCCTGCCCCTCCCCCGACCTCTTCGTCGAATTCAAGCCCGGAAGGTTCGCGGACAGGGTTACGTACGAAGGTGAGGAGATCACCATGAAGCGGCCGGAATTCTTCAGGAGGAGCGACCATTCGTGCTACGGGTTCTTCGCACTCTCGGGGCCGTCGGTAACAAAGCGGGGCCAGGCCGGCGACATAAGCGTCCTCGATATCGCCCCCACCCTTTTGAGCCTAATAGGCGAGCCGGTGCCGGAGGATATGAAGGGACTGCCTTTAGAGCTCTGACCACCCGAGTAAACGACTGCATAAATGTTTCTCGTTTTCCCATGTCATCGGGTATCGTATTCTCTAATTAAGGCCGGGGAAGCGGGGTCAAAGCCCGGACGATCCGGGAGTAAGCAGAGTAGAATGCCGGCATCTAAATCTCCGGCCGCCCCGGGACGAAAAACCCTGTATGAGATATGCCTGGTCCTGTAATGAAACAGAAGCCTTTTTTCACGATTGTAATACCGACCTACAAACGCTTCGACCAGCTCAGGGAATGCCTCCATTCAATAAGCCGCCTCGACTACCCGAGGGACGATTTCGAGGTCGTGGTGGTCGACGACGGCAGCCCATCTTCTCCCGGAAGCATAGTCAAGCCCTTTCAGAGCCAATTTAATTTAAGGCTCGTCATTCAGCCCCACGCCGGCCCGGCGACCGCAAGAAACAGGGGCGTGAGCGAGGCGTCGGGGGCCTTCATAGCCTTCACCGACGACGACTGCATGCCGGCTCCCGACTGGCTTACCAGGCTAAGGTGCAGACTCGACGCCGACCCCGGCTCCGTCATTGCCGGCAACACCGTGAACACCCTTACGGACAATCCGTACTCTACGGCCAGCCAGATGCTGATCGATTATTTAAACGCCTACTACAATAAAGAGAACGCCCGCTTCCTGACCTCGAACAACATGGCGCTCTCAAAAGAAGTGTTTACAAAGATCGGCGGGTTTGATACCACCTTTCCTCTGGCGGCTGCCGAGGACAGGGAGTTTTGCGACAGGTGCGTGCATTTCGGTCTCAAGACGGTATTTGCCCCCGAGGCCGTCGTCCGTCACGCACATCCGCTTACGCTTAAGAGGTTTATACGCCAGCATTACAATTACGGAAGGGGTGCTAATAATTTTCACAGGATAAGGGCTGAGAGGACCAGCGAAAAGATCAAAATTGAGCCCGCGCGTTTTTATGTCGATCTTCTGCTCCATCCGTGGAAATCGAAGGCGAACAATAAAGCGTATCTCGCCTTTCTAATGTTCCTCTCCCAGGCGGCCAACGCGGCGGGGCTCTTCAGGGAAAAGCTCGGGAACCGATAGGCGGGCGGACTTGTTCGTCGCCCGCTCCCGCCTCGATCGGTTCCCTTAATCTAAACTGCGCGTCTGCCGAATATCAGTGAAACTATAAATATCACCAGAAATACGATAAACAGAATCTTGGCTATACCCGCCGCAGCCCCCGCTATTCCGGAGAACCCCAGCACTGCCGCTATTATCGCAATCACCAGAAAAACCAGAGTCCAGTGCAGCATGTTAAACACCTCCTCGCTTTATTTTCTTTTTTTATGCGTCCGGCCTAATGGCCAGCGAGACGGAGAGATCAGGTTCGATATTCGTCATATCCATCCACCCTCTCTCCTGTCGTCTCAACCGGTTGTTACGCCAAGCCGTCCGCTCTACTGCATTCAGCCGTTTGTTGTGAACTGCCTGCTATTTCCTAGTCCGCTGCGTCTTCCATCTTGTCGCCGACGTCTTCGGCGGCGTCGTCTATTCGCTCCCCGGCTCTTTCGGCAGGCCCGTCGTTATCGGGGCATGCATTATATGCCGGCGGCCGAAATCCCGAGGAGGACAAGGAAGAGAAATCGTCTAAGTTTCGTCATCGTATCTTTCCTCACGTGTTTGTCTTTCCGTTTCTCAGCCGACGAGGCCGAGAATGCCTATGATTATCAGGTATATCGCTATCACGTAGTTGAGTATTCGCGGGAATATCAGAATCAGAACCCCTGCTATCAGCGATACTACCGGTGTCAGTTCCAGATTGAGCTGCATTGCCGCCTCCTGTTATTAATCCCCGGCTACATAGAGTCCGCCGCGGATGAGTCCACCGTCAGGTTGTTCTTTACCGAAACGACGCCGTCAACGTCCTCGGCAATGGTTTCGGCCTTTTGGGATTCGGCTTCCGTGCTCACGATCCCGTTAAGCTCTACTATTCCCTCGTCGGTGTCGACATCGATGTCAAAACCGCTGACACTGGAATCGGCCGGAGCTTCGTCTTAACTGTCGAGGTTATAACGGTGTCGTCTATCACCTCGCCGGTCGTCTTATCGCCGTCGCAGGCATATGCCGCGATCAGCAGGAATATTCCCATCATAAGCTATCAGGCTCTTTTTTAAACATGTCGCGCCTCCTTAATCGTTTTTGGATTCAGAAATCAGGGGGTAACGTGCTTCCCCGAAAGTCCTTTGTATGTCATCGGGTCTGCGATGAATTCGATCCTGTGCTTTTCGCAGCAGAAGTAATATTTCTCGTCCGACTGCTCCTCGCGGTATTCCTGCTCCACCGCCACTTCCTCGGATACCTTCTCACCGCATACCGAGCACTTGATGGCCCCCTGGGTCTCCTGCCCGTGTTCCGGGCGGTTTATCTTCGCGATGTATTTTCAGGATCGCTCAGGAATTCCATTCTGCATTTTTCACAGCAGAAGTGATATTCCTCGCCTTCATGCGACTGCCTTACTATCTTCTATTTCGCGTCCGCATACGACGCAGTGTGATTTAAATCTAGTCATGATCGATACCTCCGTTTAACCGGATTTTACTTACGCCTACATAAGGAGCAATATCCGTACCACGGGGAGGGAACTGCAGATAAATGTAAATATTAATAGTGCTTACGAGGTTTTTCGACGCACGCCGTTCCCGGCGGCTCGAAAATTGTAGGCAAGATTACAATGCCGATTGTTGAATATTGAACAGCCGCCCGCGGCGGGCCGCATCGCCCGCGCACCGCCCCGGTGATTTATCCAGCGGGGAAGAAAAGTTGTTGAATACAACTCTATTGCATGACATCATCATTATCTAAAAGGAGATACCAGCCGAATGCAGATCGCTCTTCTCGCCCTGGCATGTATTTTCATAATTGGCACTTTGCTGCCCCTTCTCAAACACGAAGCCTGGTGGATAAGGATATTCGATTTCCCGCGGGCGCAGATAGCGGCCGGCGGGGCGCTGACAATAGCCTTCTACTCCCTTCTCTATAAAGAGCGCGGCCTCGGCGACAACCTTATACTCCTCATGCTGCTGGCGTCGGTCGCATACCAGGTATCGCGGATGTTCCCGTACACTCGCCTTGCGAGAAAGCAGGTGCTCGGCTCGCGCGAAAAGGGCCCCGACAGAAAAATCAGCATTCTGGTATCCAATATATACAGAGATAACAGGGATTACGAGAGGTTTCTCAGGCTCGTCCGTAAAAAGGATCCGGACGTCATATGCATACTCGAGCCCGACGAGTGGTGGGACGAAAAGCTCTCCCCCCTCGATGTGGACTACCCCTACTCTGCCCGGCATCGGGACGACGAAGGCTACGGGATGATTTTCTATACGAGGCTGAAACCGAGGGGGATCGAGATCAACTTTCTCGTCGAGGATTATGTGCCGTCCGTTTTCGCGGTGCTCGAGCTAAGGTCCGGGGAGCCGGTCGAATTCTACTGCCTGCATCCGAATCCGCCCAATCCGAAATACTCGAGCGATACGACTGAAAGGGACGCGGAGCTCCTGATAGTGGGAAAACGCGTCAAGGAATCGGGGAAACCGACCCTCGTCGCCGGCGACCTGAACGACGTCGCATGGTCTCATACGACCCTTCTCTTCCTCAAGATAAGCGGCATGCTCGACCCAAGGATAGGAAGGGGATTCTTCAATACGTTCCATGTGAGGTGGCCGTTTCTCCGCTTCCCGCTCGACCACATTTTCGTCACGGAATATTTCAGGTTCGTCACGCTCGAAACCCTGCCGGACATAGGCTCCGACCATTATCCCATATACGCAGAGCTCAGCTACGAGCCAGGCAGAAAAGAAGAACAGTCGGATAATAAATACGAGGCGAACGGCAATGACAAAAAAGAAGCCGCCGAAAAGATAGAAGAAGCCCGGGAATAAGCCTCTTAATTTTTCACGCCTTCCGGCGCTCCGGGAACACCGTTGCGCGACCTCTGATCGAGCTTCTCCCTCGCCTTCCGGGCGAGCGTTTCATACTGTTCCCTTATGCTTCGAGCTCCTTTTCGTCGAGCTCTTCGAGGTCTAAAAGCGCGTTGTGCGCCCCCTCCATCGCACGGATAAGCTCGTCGAGCTTAACCTGCATCGCGGCCGTATCCCTGTTCTGCGTGTTCTGTATCAGGAACACCATTAGGAACGTGACTATCGTTGTTCCGGTGTTTATGACAAGCTGCCACGTGTCGCTCCAGCCGACGAGCGGCCCTGTGACGCTCCAGATTACGACAATACCCAGCGCAGCTGCAAATGCCGCGGGATGCGCTACAGTTTGCGAGACCCGCTTCGAGAAGCGGGTGAATATCGATGCGGATTTCATGGTCGGCCACCGTGCCGCCCGGCTCAGCCTCTGCCAACGGCGGAGGCGCCGGGGTTGGCCCTTTCCACTGCCAGGCGGATGAATTCCCTATCCGCCTCTTCCTCCTCACCCAGGGTCTTATCCAGAAGCTCGGCAGATTTTTTGTCGCCGAGGAGCTTCGCGTAAGCGGCCAGGGTCCCGTAGGCGGCGATCTCGTAATGCCCTACCCTTCGGGCTGCGGCTATAAGCGACACGTCCAGCACGCCGGCTGGAAGGTCTTCGCCCTTTTCGACGAGCTCCTTTCCCTCGGCTATGAGTCCGCCGATGCCGCGGCTCTTCCTGCCCGAAGGATCCATACCCAGATTGCCGAATATCTCCTCCAGCCTGCCGAGCTGCTGGTTGCTCCTTTCGAGATGCTCCAGGAAGATGTTTCTCAGCTCCGGGCGTCGCGGCCGCATCGGACATCATCGGCAGCGCGTCGATGAACTCCTTTTCGGCATCGTAAAGGTACTCCAGGTCGCTCTGAACAGTTCTCTAAGTGTTTCCTTTTTCATTTCGGCTCACTCCTTTTATAAGTATCCCAAAAGCAGCAATATCAGGACGATTATAAGCACGGTCCCGAGTATGCCTCCGGGGAAATAACCCCACTCCCTGCTGTAGCCCCACGTCGGGAGCGCCCCAATCAAAAGCAGCACGAGTATTATTATCAATAATATCAATCCCATGATTTCCTCCATTATTCGTTATCAAACAAGTTACGGAAGGACCGCCCCATCCCGCTTGAGGGAAGGGGCGGCGTGAGATATGGGGTAAGAATAGGCCCGTTAAGGATCAGTGCCTGCTCGACCAGTCGTCAGCGAGCTTTTCGGCCTCTTCCTTCGAGTATCCGTATCTCTCCTGCAGCTTACCGACCAGCTGATCGCGCTTGCCGCTTATAACGTCGAGATCGTCGTCCGTCAGCTTGCCCCACTGTTCTTTAGCCTTTCCCTTAACCTGTTTCCAGTTGCCTTCTATCTGATCCCAATTCATATAAATAGCCTCCTGAATATTTTTTTACCGCTCATCCCGGCGCCCCTGCGCCTGCGGATGAAAGCGATTATGAAGCATTAATCGCAATATGCATGCCATTTTCAGGGAATTTCCGAATATGTCGATATTGCAGGAGGTTGGAGCGGAAGAGTGGGGCCCCGGGAGTCGTCCCCGGAACGGAGATGTTTAATATTAGACAGCGGCCGATGTATAAAGGTGGACTGTAAAACGCTGCATTATTCCATGAAAAGCTGGTCCGGATAGCACCAGAGCCACGACTCGCCCGCCTCGAAAGAGCGAATTATGGGATGGCTCGTATCCATGTAATGCTTGGTCGCGTGCTTGTTCTTGAGGCGTCGCAGCAACCGACGTGGCCGCACGAAAGGCACAGCCTAAGATGTACCCAGCTGTCCCCCGTCTTGATACATTCCTCACATCCGTCCGAGCTCGGAACTACTTCAATTATCTGATCGAGATGAGTGCATTCCTTGGCCATCGCTTTCCTCCGTCTAAGCCGATTTTAGAACTTCGTGTACGAACTGTACCGCCATGGCGCCTTCGCCCACCGCGGACGCCACCCTCTTCACAGACCCGAGCCTCACGTCCCCTGCCGCGAGTATGCCCGGGCGCGTCGTTTCAAGAAGGAACGGCCTTCGCGGAAGATGCCATTTCCCGGAATCGTTCGCGAGGCCGCCGGTAAGGACGAACCCTCTTTTGTCGAGTGCTACCGATCCGTCGAGCCATCCCGTGTGGGGGATAGCCCCTATGAAAACGAAGAGCCCCGGGCATTCCACGGTTTCGCGCTCGCCTGTTTCAATGTTTGTGAGATCGACCGTCTCTAGCCACCAGTCGCCGTTAACGCCCGATACCTCGGTCCTGTACCTGACCTCTATATTCGGGCTCTGCTCGATTCTGCGGACGAGATATTCGGACATGCTCTTTCCGAGGTCGTCTCCCCTTATGGCTACTATGACCCTTCTGGTGGAGCCTGAGAGAAACACTGCGGCCTGCCCGGCCGAGTTGCCCCCGCCGACGACCACGACCTGCGACCCGCTGCACATCTGTGCCTCGACGACGGTAGCCGCATAGTAGACCCCCGAGCTTTCGAAACGCTCGCACCCCTCGACGCCGAGCTTTTTGTATCTGGCGCCCGTCGAGATGAGTATGCTCTTCGCCTGCACCTCGGCCCCGTCCGATAGATTCAGCTTGTGGCATCCGTTATCGCAAACAAGGCTTGAAACCTCCGTCGGCATCGAAAGCACAGCGCCGAACTTCTGTGCCTGTATAAGGGCCCTCTGCGCAAGATCGCTCCCCGAAAGGCCGTCCGGGAATCCGACGTAATTTTCGATTTTAGAGCTCGTGCCGGCCTGTCCTCCCGGGCCGAGGCTGTCTACGAGTAGCGTCCTCAGCCCGTCCGAAGCCCCGTAAACCGCGGCCGCGAGCCCGGCGGGCCCCGCACCGACTATGACCAGGTCGAAAACCTCCTGCGAGACAGCCCTCCTTATGCCGAGGCATTCGGCGAGCGCCACGTTCGAAGGATTTTTAAACATCGAGCAGTCAGGGCATACGACGACAGGGGTGTCATCGACCGAAACGTTAAAATGCTCCAGTATCTCGTTTACGTGGGGATCGTTTTCGAGGTCGAGCCATTTGAAGTGAACGAAATTCCTCGACAAAAACTCTCGTATCCTGTGTGTGTCCTTGCAGTAGCGCGAGCCTACCACCCGAACCCCGACGAAGCCCGATTCGAGGAGGCAGCTGACGCCGCATCAGAAAAACCGCGAAGGAGAACGTCGCCTATCAGCGGCACCTCGCCGAGGAGCTTTCTCAGATCAGCCGACATTTCGCACACTTCGCAGTCTGTGCGTGCGATGGCGCTGACCACGGCCGGCCGGCCCGTGAGCATGTCTATGTCGCCCGTGAACTCGCCCGGCTGGTGAACCACGACTGTTTTATACTCGCAGCTCGAATCGTCGATAATCTCTACCTCGCCGCTAATGACCACGTAAAATTTAAAATCCGACTCGCCCGCTGCGGTTTAGGTTTCGCCGGCAGCGGTTCTCGGCAAAGCCGGCGATGATGAAGCATTTGTGTGCCGAAAGCTCCGGAGCCACTTGGTCCCGTTCGATCTTTGTTCAATAACGGTCATGGCGCGCCTCGCTTACGAAGATGGTAAAAATAACGTTATCACAACTTTGGCGGTTGTCATTTTCCGCGTAAATGCAGGGCTGGCCGAGGCTGGGCCGCCTGCCGGAACAGCGAATGTTCTAATATGCGAATTCGAAGGAATTTTTGTAGAGAACAGTCATACACCAGCCTGTCCATCTAAATCCTAGCAGGCGCAAAGATTCGGCCCGATCAGAAGACGGGCTGCCACACCCGAAAAACCCGGCCGGATTTCCACGAAAGGAGGTCACTTCTTCACCCATTTGCCGTCTTTTCTTCTCGTACTTGTTTTTCACGGCCGCCCAGGCCACCTTGTGCGCGACCTCCTCGCGCGAAGCGTCCCCGCGCCTGTCGTCCGGGTCCTTGTACTCGTCCCAGGCGCTGTTATAGGCTTCCTTATAAATCTCCTGAGCGTGTTTCGGGAGATTATCCTTTACCGAATCCGGTAATTCCGATGTTCTGTCGTAAGGCATGTTGCTCGCTCCTTCCCGCAGTCCCCTGTAGGGCACGGGCTAGTATAATCCGGATTTGTCATCCTTCCCGCCGGGCTCCGTTATCCGTATAACGCTCGCCATCCCCATGTTCTTGTGATTGTCTATCGGGCAGTAGATGTTATATCCCGAGGGCTTGAGCTCGACGCTGATAGTCCTCGTTTCGCCGGGTTTTAAGTTCTCTTCCAGCCTCTGCATAACATCCAGCCCCTCGATAACGAAGCTGTGCTCCTTTTCGCCCTCGTTCGTAACCTCAAAGACAGTAAGGCCTGGCCCGATCGGCTTCTCGTTTAAAAGCTCCATGTCATATTCCGAGAGAGCTTTACCCTCACGACATTTTCCTTACCCGTGTATTCCCCGCATGAAATAGATAGCAGGCCGCCGAGAAGCACTCGAACAGGGCTAATGTCATCATGTGAGCAGTGTGTCGTTTGTCCGTTTTCATTTGCAAGTCTCCTTTTTCATCGTTCCTAGTCGGTCTGTTTTCCGTCTACAGCACCCACACGCCAAAACGGGCAAGAACCATGCCGCGCCGGTCGAAAGACCCTCAATCCCGATTGTTGATGGAGGGTTACATAGACCATAGCGATAGGCCGCCTGGCCCCAACTGTTTAATATTATAAAGTATCGACTGTTTAAATTTGTACAGCTAGCTGTATGCCTCCGAGGCCGCCTATTCGATAATGCGTGAGCATTTATACTAACACCTTGTCATCATTGATTATATCCACAACTTCAGCCCAGCTCCCATATGGCATCAAATTTGCCATTTTAATTTATAAGCCAGATTTTATACACACAGGGGGATATTGATGACTCTCGATAAACAGATAAGGATTGGATATCTCATCATGCTTTTAATAATCATCGCCGTGAGCTTATTTTGCATGTTCAGCATCAACGGTCTCAAGAATACGAAATCCATGATCGGCGACAAGCAATATACCCTGACGGAAATAATCACAGGCATTACGGACGAGAACGAGGCGTCCCGGAATATTTTCGAGAAAGAAAGCCTGTTCGGGGCCATAAAGCCGCCAACCAGCAGATAGCGATTGCATACATGAACATTATTTCCGTTGCCACGCTGGCGATACTATTCGGCGGAATCGTCACGGTATTGTTCCCCAGGAGAATCACCAAGCCCGTACTCAGCCTGGTCAAAGTAACTGAAAACGTGAGGGACGGAGATTACTCCCACAGGGTGAAGGACATAAACGGCACGGATGAGATAGCGAAGTTGGTCTCGTCTTTCAACAGGATGCTTTCGAGTATAGAAAGGAGCACGACGAGCTCGAAAGTAAACGCCGAACTCAAGGACAAAGACGCGCTCAACAATACGCTCCTCGAAGAGACCAGGAACTTCAACAGGGTGCTCGAAGATAAGGTCAGCGAGGTAAAGGCCGACCTCGAAGAAAAACATATAGAGCTTCTCAGGACCGAGAAGCTGGCTACTATCGGAGAGATAGCCACCAGGATAGCACACGAAATCCGAAACCCGCTCTCGGGCATAGCGGTTGCTCTCGAAAACCTGAAGTCGGGGAACATGTACGGCGAGAGGGACGGGCGAATCCAGGAGATAATAAGCGAAGTCAGCAGGCTCGACAATATAATAAAGGAGCTCTTCCAGCTCGCCAAGCCGCGTGAGGTCAGCCTCGTAAGCGGCTCCCCGAACGAGCTCGTCGAAAGGGTCGTCAGCCTCACCTCCCCCAACGCAAGACTAAAGTCCATAGACATCGAGGTCATACCCGCTCCGGACGATCACGAAATAGTCCTCGATTTCGAGCTCATGGAACAGGTGCTGATGAACCTCGTCTTAAACGCCATAGATTCCATAGACAGCCCTGGCGGAAAGATCACCATAAGGTCTTACAATTCGGGCGATACGTTCAACATCGAGGTTTCGGATTCGGGCTCGGGCATCACGCAAATGGATATGGAAAGAATATTCGAGCCGTTCTTCTCGACCAAGAAGACCGGCACCGGGCTCGGGCTCGCAATTTCAAAACGCATAATCGAAGTCCATAAAGGAAAGATAACGGTGGAAAGCCGCGAGGAGAAAGGCAGCCGGTTTACGCTCACACTGCCCACTAACCTCAGCGAAGGGGAAATAACCACAACGGAGGTAATATAATGCCGAAAACAATATTGCTTGTAGACGACGAGGTTCTTCACGAAGAAGCTCGCTAAAAATCTTTCGGATTCCGGGTACGATTGCAGGTTTTCACAGCATCTGCTAACGGTAGGGATGGTATAGAGGTCGCACGCGAACAAACGCCCCGCGTCGCGATTATCGACCTTAAGCTCCCTGATATAAGCGGCCTCGACGTAATAAAGAAGAGCCTAAACGAGCTCGATCAGCCGCCGATAACTATAATGATCACCGCGCACGGCTACATCGAAGCGGCCGTATCGGCCATGAGGCTCGGTGCTTACGACTTCGTCGAAAAGCCCTTCCCGTGGACAAGATAAAAAATCATACTTCAGAACGCGCTTAACTCCGCAAACCTCAAAAAAGACGGTGGCCGTGGCGACAAACACGAAAACAAAAGCACGGCATCGGGGCGCTCATCGGCGTGAGCCCGGTAATTAAAAACCTGACCGGGCTTCTCTCACGAAACCGCCGCCGGAGATCCGCGCATGGTGCTGATCACGGGCGAGACCGGGGACGGAAAGGGCCTCGCCGCGAAGGTGCTGCACTACAGCGGCCGGAGGGCCGAAAAGCCGTTTCTCGAAATGAACTGCGCCGCGATACCCGAGAATCTCCTCGAAAGCGAGCTCTTCGGATACGAAGCCGGCTCGTTCACTGACGCCAAAAAATCTAAGTCCGATTTTCGAGGATGCGGACGGTGGATGAATCCTACTGACGAAATAGGAGACATGAGCCTTAATCTCCAGGCCGCTCGTCAAGGTCGTCGAGGAAAGAAAGTTCAGGAGGCTCGGAGGGAAAAAAGATATCAAGGTCGATCTCCAGGTAATCGCAGCTACCAACAAAGACCTCAGGGACGAGAAAAAACGGAAAATTCAGGCAGGACCTCTACCACAGGCTCAACGTTATCAGCTTCGAAATGCCGTGCCTGTGTGGAAAGGAAGGAAGACATACCGCTCCTTACGGACCATTTCATCCGGTTCTTCAATAACGACATCAACAAGACCATACAGATTGTCCCCGAGGAAGTAAGGCGCGCCTTCCACGCCTACAACTGGCCCGGAAACGTGCGCGAGCCAGGAGCACGGTCGAGCGTGCGATGATACTTAGCGAAGGAGAGGAGCTTAACCCGCGTTACATCTCTCTCGACCTGGACGAGGGCAGTGTAAACCTCGACGAGCAAGACGGGAGAATGAAGCTCGAAGTCGATCTCGACGATTCCTCTCTCGAAGACATCGAGCAGAGGATAATAAGAAAGACGCTCGAGCAGAACAACTGGAATCAGACGCGCGCCGCAGGCGCACTCAAGATGAACAGGCAGAATCTCCGGTACAGGATGAAGAAAATGGGCCTCCTGAGCTAATACATAATCCGGCCCGGCTGCTTACGCGAGAGCCGCTAGTCGAGCTTCACCTTCTGATCGTCCCTTCCACCGCCGCCGCGATCACCAGCCTCTATCTGTGTCTGCGGGGCCTTTATATCCTGTAGCAGCGCTTCCGCGAGGGCGTTCGGGCGGCCTCCGCCTCGTCGCAGCGTATTATGGTCGTCCCGGCGTACTCGAGCCCCTTTATCTGATGAAGGAACCTCGCCCGTGCGAGTATGCGAACCTCTCGGGATTCTCTTCCCGGGCCGTGTGTATGATTCCGAGGCTCATCTCCGAATGCGGCATCGTTACGACCAGATACTTCGCAGTGGCTATGCCCGCAACCTCCAGTATCTCGCTCCCCTCGATGCATCGCCGTATATGGCGTGATGCCCCTCCGCCCGGATTTGAAGCACCGTGTCGATATTGAGCTCGATTATTGTAGGCTCTATCCCGAATTCGTACAGTATCTTCGTCATTGCGTTCTGACCGACCGGGCCGTAGCCCACCACTATCGAGCGCACGCCCGAGGGCTTGGGCTCCTGTTTGATAGCCTTTAAATTGGCCTTCGCGCCGGATCTGCCACTCCGCATCTCGATGAAGGAATTCAGCCATCGTATACGGCTCAGGCGCGGCTCCAGCGCCAGGAACGACCTGAATATCCACGGGTTACTATCGAAATAATCGCCCCCGCGACGAGGATATTGTGCGACCCCCGGGGATGAGGTTAAGAGACACTGCGAGCGCGGCGAGGATAAACGAGAATTCACCTCATCTGCGCGTATTCCCCGGCGACCGTAAGACTGGTCCTGAGAGAGTATCCCGAGATGAGCGTGTTTATAAGTGCAGCCACAGGCTTTACGATTACTATGACGGACACTATGCCTATCACGAGAAAAGGCATGTCGAGCACCGTCCTGTAATCGAACAACATGCCGATAGCGACGAAGAAGAGGACAGCAAAAGCGTCCCTTAACGGAAGAGTCCGCTGCGGCCTGGTGGCTCACCTTCGACTGGCCGACTACCATGCCCGCCAAAACGCGCCCAGCGCCATCGACGCCCCGAAGGCGAGGTAAGACACCGTGGCCACGGAGATCGCCATCACGAGAACGGTCAGCGTGAAAAGCTCGCGCGACCTCAGGCGCGCCACCCTGAGCAATAGATGCGGCACGAACCGTGCGCCCGCGAACATCATTATCACCGTAAGGACAACGAGCTTTACGAGCGCGATGCCCATGGTCTTGAGGATTCCGGCTTCGCCCCCCGCGCTCGACGCAAGCGGCGGCAGAAGAACCAGAACAAGCACGGTGATTATGTCCTCCACGACAAGCCACCCGACGGCGGCGTGCCCTTCGGGCGTGTCGAGGAGCCCCATGTCGAGAAGCGACCTCAAAAGCACGACCGTGCTCGCCACTGAAACCGTTATGCCGAAAACGACCCCCTCCTGCCACGGCCATCCGGCGATCACCACAATGGCTGTACAGGCCACGGTAGCCGCGAAGCTTAGCCCGATGGCGGCTGGTATCGCTATGGACTTCACTGCAAGAAGGTCCTTCAGCTGGAAGTGGAGCCCGACGCCGAACATGAGAAGGATTACCCCTATCTCGGCGAGCTGCGAGGCGATAACGGGGTCAGTGGAGATGCCTGGCGTATAGGCTGATGGCTACATGGCTATCAGATAGCCTATTATAGGGGATAGACCGAGACGCTTTGCAAGAAGGCCAAAGACGAGCGCCGCCGTCAGGCTGAGCGCTATAGTCGTTATGAGAGATATGTCATGCATCGGCAGTCCTTCCCTGACAAAGAATCAGGCTGCTTAACTCATGGTCAAAAGTCTCTCGATAGCTTCGGCTCCCCACTTCGGTCCGAGACAAAACGAGACAACTCCCTGTACTACTGCGAGTGCAGAACAAATACGAATAATCACTTTTGATATATTTGCACCCAGAAATATCGCCGAACGCATATGGCCACCCGGCTTCGGAAGACTGTACATCGCGGTGGGGAAAACGCATGCCCGCAACGTACGCAGATTTCCGGCCGTTACAACCGGAAATGAAAAGGACAGGCCGTCCTTTCGTCCCTGGCACCCGGCGACGAGAATCACCGTGCTCCGAAACAAAGTATAGGTAACCGCCGGGTAAAACGCAAGTTATTGCCAACCCGGGAAAATATCGATGATTAAAGCACTGCCGGACCGTGCAGAAATTCCTTCTGAGCAGAACGATAAGACGCCTCGACAGCAACTCCGTCAGCCGCTGTAAAACCCACGTTAAAGAAGGGCCTTCAGGTCAATCGGTCCGGATGCGAGCTCTTCGGGCCATGGCATTTTCTTCAGCCTGATGAGCTCCTCTATAGCGGCAATTTCCGTCCCCCTCCAGTTCCCGCACGCCGCCAGAACTACCCCCGTTCGATACATAGAAGGTGATGAATTCCTTTTCCTCGACGTGCTCCCCATGTAATGAGGCTGTCCCACGACGGTGCATGGCCAACGTACTGGAGGTTAAGACCCGCCTGATCCGTCCAGAAGAACGGCACCCCTCCATAGCGCACCTCCATTCCCAGCATATTCATTGCGGCAGTCCTCCCCTGCTGCATGGCGACCCGCCAGTGCTCTATCCGCGAACGAGTCCCCCGACCAGGCGGATACGACGCAATGTCCCCCGCAGCGAAGATGTTGCCCGCGGCGTGGAGATAACCATCAACCGGGATGCTTCCGTCGGGGAGAAGCTCGATACCCTTTACGAATCCCGTCTCCGGGACGACCCCGATGCCGACCAGCACCATGTCGGTTTCGATCTCGGTCCCGTCATTGAGTAGAACCTTCTCCTCCACCTTACCCTCGCCGAAACCTGGAAACGTTCTTTTTCCAGCTCGAAAACGACGCCATGCCCCTCGTGCTCGCGCTTTAGGAGAAGCCCTATCTCCTTGCCTAAGACATGCTCGAACGGTATTGCATCCTTGCCGACCACGGTTACCTTGATGCCGAGCTCCGTCAGGCTGTGAGTTGCCTCCATTCCGATGAAGCTCGAGCCTATGACGACGGCCTTCGACGCGCTCTTTGCGGCGGCGATGATGGCGTCCGCGTCGTCGAAGCTCCTGAGCGTAAAGATGTTCCCGAGGTCCGAGCCCTGCATCCCAAGCTTCCTCGGCCGTCCCCCCGTCGCGATGATAACACCGTCGGGCTCCATCGTCCCGCCGTCGTCCAGGACTATCTTTCCCGTGTCCGCTTCGAGCGACACCACTTCCTTCCCCTCGAGGATCTCTATGTCGTGGTCTGCGTAGAAAGCATCTTCCCTCAACGGCATCCACTCGTCCTTGGCCTTGCCATGAAGATAATCTTTACTCAGATTCGGGCGGTCGTACGGGAGCCTTTTCTCCCTCGTTATCATGACAACCCTGCCCTTAAACCCGTTCTCCCTGAAACTCTGCGCAGCGTAATACCCCGCTGCGCCGCCGCCGATTATGACGAACGTTCTGTCGTCCGCTTTCGGGTCCCTCCGTGTCATTTCCGGCAGCCGCCGTTTGGGCAGATCCTCCGGAATCCTGACTTTGAGATTATCCCCGTCTTTCCATGCTTCGTAGGAAACGAGCGCATTCATTGCCGGGGGATTCAGAATGTCCCCGTTCTTGGCATTAAAACAGGCGTGGTGCCACGGGCACACTATCCTCCCGTCGCTGAGAACCCCCTTTTCGAGCGGTGCGCCGTAATGTGTACAGAAGGCGCTCAGCGCATGAAACTCGTCCCCTACCCTCGCTATAAGCACTTTCGCGCCGTCAACCTCGACGGTCTTAAGGCCGTTTTCTTCAAAGTCCTCTATTTTTCCCGCTATGATTTCTTTCCAGCTCATATCGCTCTCCTCCCCGGCGTTCTCCGGGATTCCCTACAGTCAAGCCGGCCGCATCCAGTATATGTATGGATGCAGCTATTCTCTCACTGGATAAATCGTACGATTCTAGGATTGCTCACCCGGCCTGGAAACCGCCGGACCCCTGAATTCACAGTAAGCCTTCAGCCTCTCTTGTCGTCGCCCTCGTTTATGTCCGTCGGGTCCGGAGGCGGAATCTCCGGAGGCGGGCCCGGTTCCGGATCGGGCGGCGGTATCTCCGGGGGTATGTCCGGATTCGGACGGTCGAAAAGATATCCTCTTCTGTAATCTCCATTGTGTATTTCTGTCATGACTGTCTCCCCGTAATAAAGTCGACCCATCCCTCAGTCACTCATTTAAGAATGTTAACATATTAAAGTGCGGATTCCGCCTGGAATTGTGGCTGCAAATACATGCGGCTACAAATATATATTGAATACGAAACCGCCGTGAAGAATAATTGATGGAGACATCCGGGCAGTGGCTAATTCTTCATCGCTCCGGTAAATACTTTATATTATAGGACCCTGAGATGAGTGACGAAAACACAAAAGCCGCTCCCGTCAATAACGGGACTGACGAAAAACCCGAGGGGCTCCCCAGGCCCGGGGCGAAGGCATCCAATATCGCGCTCATGGGTTTATTCATCCTGGCTGTCATCTACACACTCTACTTCGGCCGGGCGATTTTCATACCGATCTTTTTCGCGCTTCTTTTGAACCTCCTCCTCTCCCCGGCGGTCGACGCACTCGAGAATCTTCGTCTCCCGCGGGTGCTGGGCTCGGCGCTCGTCATCACCGCACTCATACTGGTAGTCGTGGGGGCCTTCTCCGTCTTCTATCAGCCGGCCGCCGACTGGATGGATCGCGCCCCCGAGAGCCTTCGATCCATCGAAATAAAATTGAGATTCATTAAAAAGCCCGTGGAGCAGATCGGCGAGGCGACCAAGAGCGTCGAAGAGATCGTGGACGTCGGCTCAAAGCCCAAGGGAACTACAGTCGCCTTGGGGGAGACGGACTTTTTCAACAGACTTTTATATGAAACGTCCGAGCTCGTATTCGGTGTCGCTACGTCGGTAATACTGCTTTACTTCTTTCTCGTCTCCGGCGACATGTTTTTAAGAAAGGTGATAAACATACTCCCGACGCTGAAGACAAAAAGAAGGCGGTCGAGCTCGCGCGCAGGATAGAGAGCGATATATCGGTATACCTCTACACAGTAGTCATAATCAATATATGCCTCGGCGCGCTGGTCGGAACGGCGATGTACCTCCTCGGCATGCCGAACCCTTTCCTCTGGGGCGTCCTCGCCGGGCTCCTGAATTTCATAGTCTACCTCGGCCCCACGGTCGGCATTACTATAATCGCACTCGTCGCCATAACCAGCTTCGATAACTTCGCCGACGCAATCCTGCCTCCCCTGGCCTACTTCATTATAAACGGCATCGAGGGGAACTTCGTGACGCCGTTCATACTCGGGCGGCGGCTTGTCATGAATCCTATAGTGATATTCCTGTCGCTTCTCATCTGGGGATGGCTCTGGGGGGTGCCGGGGGCTTTGATAGCAGTCCCCATAGTCGTGATACTAAAGATAATCTGCGACAATACCGAATCGCTGAAACCCGTTGGGGAATTTCTCGGCAGGTAGTAGTAAGCCTGCGGTTGATTGCCTTCAGCGATAGCCTCCACATGTATGTGTGTCTTTTCGACGTAGCATGGAAGGAGCCAGGTATCACCTGTAGCGCGGCAGGTGGCGACAGCAATGCGCTGCCACTCGATTTCCCGTACACGTGGTGTACCTTGACTCCTTTGTGCATTCATGTAGATTTATTATGCTGATTTTGATAATCATTCTCATATAATTAAATCCTGAATTTATGTGTTTCAATCATGAATACGAAAGTTCGAGAAACCCCGTGCACGGCGTACGCCGTCACAACGACGCAGATGATATTGGTTTGAAGAAATTTTAAGATAACCTATATGGTTTCATTTATTAATACATTGACTGACACAGATTTGCCCGGAGGCAAAAGAGATATGGAAATGCACCACATGAGTATAATCCAGCTGCTGAACGACGGCTGGATCGCCACCTACCCCCTCATATTGTTCTCGATAATCATGGTAGCAGTCTTCGGAGAGGCTATTCGCGATGAGCGGAATCGCCTCTTCCGCGAAAGCCGTCACGAACCTGGTCGTGCCGCCGCTTTCGAGGGGCGACATCCCCTCCGCCGTCCAGGTCTGCGATAAGCAAAGAAAGCAAGCCAGTCGGAGGTCTACAAAAAGCTCCTCGAGGAGCATCAAGGCACAGCACCCGACGACATGCTCGAAATCCTGGACGAAAAAAGATTCGAGGAAATCCACGACCTCAAGAACCATATATGGATGCTCGGCACTATCGGAAGCAGCGCGCCGTTCATCGGCCTCTTCGGCACAGTGGTCGGTATCATAAAATCATTCCATAGCATGGCTATGGCCGGCACGGGCGGATTCGCCGTCGTGGCCGGGGGCATTTCCGAAGCCCTCGTCGCCACCGCCGCGGGCCTTATCGTTGCGATACTCGCGGTCATCGCCTACAATTATCTACAGGTCAGGGTGGCTAATATCAACGCGGTGCTCAGGATAAACCACGCTAAGTTTTTCCATGCGTTAAAACAGGGGAGAGTGAACGATGGCGCTCGGCAGGCTTGACGACAAGTCCGACGAAGATATCGTAGCGGAAATAAACATCACGCCGCTTACGGACATCTTCCTCGTTCTCCTCATCATATTCATGATAACGAGCTCGGCCCTCATAGAATCCGGAGCCGAAATAAACCTTCCCGAGGTGGCCAAGACCGAGACGGTTTCGAGGAACGTAGTGGTCACCCTCACGACCATAGGCGATATTTATATAAACGGTAAGATGGTGAACAAGCACACCTTCGAGGAAGAGCTCAAGAAGGCGCTCAGCGAAACGGACAACAAGCTCGTTATACTCGAAGGCGACAAGAGCGCAATGCTCGGCGACGCGGTAAGGCTCATAGCCATGTCCAAGGAAGCCGGTGCGTCCGAGGTCGCAATCGCCGCCGACAAGGAAGAAACCGAAGCCCCCTGAGGAACGAAAGAGCCGATGTTTTCTTTACAGCTTAAATTATTCACACTCCTGTCCATCGCCTTCCACGGCGCTCTCCTCGGGCTCCTTATATACTTCGCCCCGAAAAAGGTAGACGTCCCTCCCCAGCCGCTCAAGGTCGGTCTCGTCACCCTCGAAAAAGACCCCGGTGTAAAGAAAGGCAGCCCCGGCCCGCCTAAGGAAAAAGAGCCCGAACCCGTAAAGAAGGCCGAGCCGCCGAAACCGAAACCCGAGCCGGTCAAGAAGCCAGAAAAGAAAGTAGTCAAAAGAAACCGGTCAAGAAAGCCCCGCAAAAAGAAGTAATAACACGCGCCCCTGTCGAGGAAAAGCCGAGCGAGTCGGCGTCTGATGTGGTTAACCCGAGCCAGGCCGGGGATAGCGACGAGGTCGCGCTGAGCCGGCCTTCGAGTAACGCCGTCACGGGCAGCGGGGAACGGGCCTCGGCTCTTCGGGCGAGGGGAAGGGTTCGGATTCCGTCGGCTATCCAGACTACGGCACCAATCCAAACCCAAATACCCCATGATAGCGAAGAGATACGGCTACGAGGGCCTCGTCGTCCTCAACGTATACGTCCTCGAAAACGGCCGTGTGGGGAAGATACAACTTAAAAATCGTCGGGTTACGACGTCCTCGACAATTCGGCGCTTAATGCCGTCAAGGGCTGGGTGTTCGTTCCCGGTATGAGGAACGGAAAGCCGGCGTCGAGCTGGGTGGTCGTTCCTGTAAGATTCAATCTTACGAGCGGCTGATCACGAATTAAACCACGCAATACGGAGAAAAAATTATGCCTGTACATTCACGCGTAAACCTTTCTGCAATGCCATTTGTGATTATGATTCTCATCTCCTTTGTCGCCGCATCCTGCACAGGGGGCGACGGCTCTTCCGACGGCAAAGGAAATAATGAAGTCCTTACGATCTACTCCGGCCGCAGCGAAAAGCTCATCGGTCCCATAATAGAGCAGTTCAGCGAAGTCAGTGGCATTAAAACCGAGGTCAAATACGGCAGCACCCCGAGGTCGCGGCGACTCTGCTTGAAGAAGGCACAAAGTCCCCTGCCGACATTTTCATCGCCCAGGACCCGGGCGGCCTCGGTGCGGTCGATGCGCTTCTCACCTCCCTGCCCGGAGATATAACCGATCCAGTGGAGAGCCGCTTCAAGTCCGCCGACGGCAAGTGGGTCGGGCTTTCGGGGCGCGCACGCGTCGTCGTATATAACACGGACAAGCTTTCGGAGAACGACCTCCCTGACGACATCCGGGACTTCACCGACCCCAAATGGAAGGGGCGGCTCGGATGGGCCCCGACGAATGCATCGTTCCAGACTATGGTTACTGCAATGATCGACCTCTGGGGTGAAGAAAAAACGGCCGAATGGCTCGCCGGCATACAGGCGAACAATCCCAAAACCTACCCCAACAATTCGTCCATAGTGCTCGCGGCCGAGTCCGGCGAAATCGACGCAGGGTTCGTCAATCACTACTACCTCTACAGGCTCCTCGCCGAAAAGGGAGAGGACAGCCCAGTCAGGAATTACCATCCGCGTGCGGGCGGCCCTGGGGCGATTGTAATGGTGGCCGGTGCGGGGATCACGGAAACGTCTCAAAATAAGGAGGCGGCCGAGAAGTTCATAAAATTCATGCTCTCGCCCGTGGCGCAGCAGTACTTCACCGGCCAGACCTACGAGTATCCGGTCATCGAAGGAGTCGTCACGAACCGCCTTCTCGTCCCGCTCGCCGACATCAACGCACCTGACCTGGACACGAAAGAGCTCGCAGACCCGGAGGCCACCGTTAGGCTCTTAAGAGAGCAGAACATCATCCCCTGATGAATGAAAGAACCGGGACAGACAACATAAATTCCGGCAGCGGAGCGTTCTCGCTCCGACTGCCCGACCTCTACTCGGTCTTCTACCTCGCGGCGATCTTCACCGCCCTTATGGTACTCGTCCCCATCCTCTACCTCGCCGTAAGGGCGGCGGGGTCAGAGGGCGCGTTTACGGACCTCATTTCGAGGCCGAGGACATGGGAGATTCTGAAGAGGTCCATACTCCTCTCGTTTTCGGTGACGTTCCTTTCGGCGCTCATATCCGTCCCGCTCGCGTGGATACTCGAACGTACGGACCTGCCGCTCAAGAGGGTTTGGACCGTGCTCACCACAGTGCCTGTCGTCATACCTTCATACGTCGCCGGGTTCGTGACGGTGGCCGCGCTAGGTCCGAGAGGGCTCGTGCAGCAGCTTCTCCAGCCCCTGGGCGTCGAGAGGCTTCCGGAGATTTACGGCTTCTGGGGGGCCCTGCTGACGCTCACCCTCGTCAGATACCCATACGTCCTCCTGCCCGTAAGGGCCGCCCTCTCGAAGATGGACCCGTCTCTCGAAGAGAGCTCCCGGAGCCTCGGGAAAACCCCGTTCCAGACGTTTACGAAAGTGATACTCCCGCAGATGAGGCCCGCGCTCGTGGCGGGCTGCCTGCTGACGGCGCTTACTGCCCTCGCCGATTTCGGCGCGGTATCGCTACTCCGCTACGAGACGTTCACGTGGGCCATATACATCCAGTACCAGTCCCTCTTCGACAGGTCTGCCGCCGCGTCGCTCTCCCTCGTCCTGGTCGCGTTCGCCCTCTCGCTACTCATGCTCGAATGGCTCACCGAAAAAAAGGCCCCGACGTATTCGGCCTCGCGAGGGAACAGACCCCCGCTCGAGCCCATACGCCTCGGCAAGTGGAAAGCCCCGGCGCTTTCGCTCTGCTCGGTCATAGCCCTCGGCAGCATCGTGATCCCGGTCTCTATACTCGGCATGTGGCTTGTGCGGGGAATAGTCTCGGGCGAGATAATGCCGGGCCTGATGGAGCCCCTTTTTAACTCGGTCTATATTTCAGCCTTCGGGGCGCTCGCGACGCTCGTGGCGGCATTTCCGGTAGCCTGGCTCGTGGTAGCGAAACGGAGCAGGCTCACCTCCATACTCGAAAGGATCTCGTACCTCGGCTTCGCCCTCCCGGGAATAGTCATAGGCCTCGCTCTCGTCTTCTTCGGCATAAGATACCTCGCCCCCATATACCAGACGCGGACGATGCTCGTCGCCGCCTACGTCATACTCTTTCTCCCCATGGCCCTCGGGCCGCTCCGGACTTCGTTCCTCCAGCTCAGCCCCCGGCTCGGCGAGGCGGCCCGCTCGCTCGGGAAATCCCAGTCCGGCGTGCTGGCCCGGATAACCATACCGCTCTCCGTGCCGGGTATAGTTACCGGCACATTGCTTACGTTTCTCGTTACCATGAGGGAGCTCCCCGCGACATTGATCTTGTCGCCTATCGGATTCAGGACGCTCGCGACCGCTGCGTGGTCGGCGTCCTCCGAGGCCTTTTTCGCGCAGGCCGCGCTCTACTCCCTCATACTCATTACCATCTCCT
>JAWKQD010000019.1:0-32993 GCA_041390285.1 Thermodesulfobacteriota bacterium
TATCTCATGGCCGAGGCGGCCGACCTCGATTACTTCGTCACACGGAATGAGCGTGAGGCCCTCATGCTCGAAAACTCCCTAATAAAGCAGAAAAAGCCGAAATACAACATAAGACTCCGTGACGACAAAAATTATTTGTCGCTGAGGCTCGACCCTAAAGAGAAATTCCCGCGCCTTACGCTGACGAGGAGGGTGCTCAAGGACGGGGCCGTTTATTACGGGCCGTTCGCATCCGCCGATGCGCTCAAGAAGGCAAAGAGGCTGATACACAAGGTGTTTCCCCTTAGGGACTGTACGGACGAGAAGTTCAGACGGCACGCGGCGCGGCCGTGCCTGAGCTATTACATGGGGCAGTGCATAGGGCCGTGCGCCGGGAAGGCGAGTGAGGAGGAGTATAGGGAGGTCGTCGAACGCGTGAGGATGTTCCTTAAGGGCGAGAAGGGGCGGATCCTCGAGATCCTGAAGGAGAACATGGAGAGGGCAGCCGGGGAGATGAGGTACGAGGATGCGGCCCATTACAGGGACCAGGTGAGGCTCCTCGAGAAGAACCTCGAGGCGGAGATGTTCATAACGCCGGACACGAAAGACAGGGACGTAGTCGGCTACCACAGGGAAGGGCAGCACGTGGAGTTCGCCGTGCTCTTTTCGAGGGGCGGGACGTTCATAGACAGGATCGAATATTCCTTCAGCAACACTGCAGGGACGGATGGGGAACTTTTAAGCGAGTTTTTGTCGCAGTTTTACGGCGGGAACAGGTTTATCCCCGGCGAGATACTCATACCGGCGGAGGTCGAGGACAGGGAGGCGCTATCGGAATGGTTATCGGAGAGACGGGGGCGGAAGGTGGCAATCGAGACCCCGGAGAGGGGAACGAAAGCGCGGCAGGTGGAGCTCGCCGGAAGGAACGCGCTCGAAAGCTTTCAGAGAAAGCACGCGAAGGAGCTTGGCGAGCTGGATCTTCTGGAGAGGCTCGGGACATCGCTTCAACTCGGGAAAACACCAGTATCTATTGAGTGTTTCGACATATCGAATACGCAGGGCGACCTGGCCGTGGCGTCGCTCGTAAGGTTCGAGAACGGAAAGCCGGCCAAGGACGGGTACAGGACGTACAGGATAAAGACCGTCGAGGGCCCAAACGACTATGCGGCGATGAGAGAGGTCCTGTCCCGCAGGCTGACGAGGGCGGAGGAGACAGGATGGGAGCCGCCGGACCTGATACTCATAGACGGTGGAAGGGGCAGCTGAATATAGCGCACCAGGCGATGACGGATCTGGGGTACGAGGACGCCGTCGGGCTCGCCTCGATAGCCAAGGGAAGGGAAGAGGGGGAGAGCGACAAGATTTATATCCACGGGCGGAAGAACCCGCTCGTCTTTTCCAGGAATTCGCCCGTGCTGTTTTTGCTGATGAGGGTGAGGGACGAGGCGCACAGGTTCGCGATTACGTTCCACAAAAAGCTTAGGGGGAAGAGGGCGCTAAAGTCGGAGCTCGACGACATTCCGGGGATCGGGGCCAAGAGAAAAGTGAGCTTATAAAGCGCTTTGGGAGAACGTGAGGCTGCGGGCGGCAACGGTGGAGGGGAGATAAAGCGGTCAGTCCCGGGGATGAGCGTGAGGATAGCGGAGGGCCTGCTGGAGAGGCTCGGGGGGACGCCGGAGCCGGGCGCGGCCGGGGAGGAGGTAAGGCGAAAACTGAAAGCATAAGTCCCCCTTTCTCTAAGGAGATTCAAATAAGATTTCTCACATTCGTTCGAAATGACAGATTTTTATAAGAACCCTTTTGATTTAAAAGATTCTTGATCGATCACTGGCGGAAATGGATTCCCGATAAAGGCGTTCGGGAATGACAGAAATGTATTCCCCGCTTGCTCGAAATAGTAGTTCAGGATGACTGCAACTGCAGAAACAAATCCCCTCACTTTATCCCCTCTCCCGCGAAGGGCAGAGGGGAATAAAAAGAAGCTGAATTTGATCCGGAGTTATGCATCAAACAAGGTAGGGCGTGAAGAATGTCCTTTCGGAAGATTGTTTTTCGTCGTATTATCGACGGGAAGCGGAAAGGGACGCGCCCGGTAATCAAAACGTAAGGAGATTAAATTATGGCGGAAGTTAAACCTATACCCGACGGGATGGTACAGTGACGCCGCATCTCGTGTGTAAGGACGCGGCGAGGGCCATAGACTTTACGAGAAGGCCTTCGGCGCAGAGACGGTCATGAGGATGGACATGCCGGGCGGGGGAAAACTCATGCACGCGTGCCTCCGCTTCGGGGATTCAGCAGTGATGCTCGCGGACGAGTTCCCGGACTGGAACTCTCTAGGCCCGAACAGCAGGGGCGGGACCTCGGTCACCCTTCATTTATACGTCCCGGACGCCGATGCCTTTTTCGAAAAGGCGATCAAGGCAGGCGCAGAAGTGGTCATGCCGCTTGGCGATGCCTTCTGGGGAGACAGATACGGGCAGCTGAAGGACCCGTTCGGGCACGTGTGGTCCGTAGCGACGCACGTGAAGGACCTTACCCCGGAAGAGATAGCCGAGGCGGCCAAAACAGCGATGAGCGAGGGATGCGGCGATAAATAGAACCTCAGCCGTTTTGCTGAGGGGTTTCTTTGGGGCTCCCGAGGTATTTTATCTCGAGCTCGCGGAGCCTTTTTATCTGGTCGCGCTTCTTGGCCGCCGTCTCGTATTCGAGGTTTTTGGCGGCCTCTTTCATCTCGCGGTCGAGGGCCGTTATCGTGGATGATATCCTTTCGGGCGGAACGTCGAGATCTTCGTTAACGGTTTCGAGCGGGACAGTGTAGTAATCGGCCTCGTATATCGTGGAGAGGATGTCCGTGACCGACTTTTTGATGCTCTGGGGCGTTATCCCATTCTCTTCGTTGTATTTTTGCTGTATCGCCCTTCTTCGCTCCGTCTCGGATATGGCCCTTGCCATTGATTCCGTCATCCTGTCGGCGTAGAGTATGACGCGTCCGTTCACGTTCCTGGCGGCGCGGCCGAATATCTGTATGAGGGAGGTCTCGGAGCGGAGGTAGCCTTCCTTGTCCGCGTCGAGGATGGCGACGAGCGAGACCTCGGGTATGTCGAGGCCTTCCCTTAGAAGGTTAATCCCGACCAGGACGTCGAACTTCCCGAGGCGGAGGTCCCTTATAATGGCTATTCTTTCGAGTGTATCGACGTCGGAGTGAAGGTATTTCACGCGTATGCCGAGCTCACGGTAGTACTCGGTGAGGTCTTCGGCCATTCTTTTCGTGAGCGTCGTGACGAGCACCCTTTCGCCGGCCTCGGTTCTCTTCCTTATCTCTTCGAGGAGGTCATCTACCTGATTGTCGGCCGGCCTGATCTCTATTTCGGGGTCGGCGAGGCCCGTCGGGCGGATTATCTGCTCGGTTATGACGCCGCCCGCCCGCTCGATCTCGTAGGGGCCGGGGGTCGCCGAGACGTATATGACCTGGTTCACCCTCTCCTCGTATTCGCGGAAGTTGAGCGGCCTGTTGTCGAGGGCCGAGGGGAGCCTGAATCCGTGCTCGACGAGGCTCATTTTCCGGCTCCTGTCGCCCTCGTACATGGCGCGGAGCTGGGGGACCATCTGGTGGCTTTCGTCGATGATCAATAGAAAGTCATCCGGGAAGTAGTCGAGGAGGGTCGCCGGGGGCTGACCGGGAAGACGCCCCGAGATGTGCCGGGAGTAGTTCTCGATGCCGGAACAGAAGCCCATGTTCGTTAAAAGCTCGAGGTCGAAGTTCGTTTTCTCTTCGAGCCGCTGCTTTTCGAGCATCATACCCCTTTCTTCAAGGTACTTGAGCCTTTCCGCGAGCTCGATCTTGATGTTTTCTATAGCCGCTTCGTGCCTGTATTTAGGTGCAGCGTAGTGCGAGCCGGGGTATATACCGATCTTGGGCAGGGGGCGGATAGTTGTGCCCCGTATCGGATCTATCTCTTTTATGGAATCGATGACATCGCCGAAAAACTCAATCCTTACAGCAGTATTGTCGTGGTGAGAGGGGAAGACATCGACGACGTCGCCTTTTACGCGGAATGAGCTCCTGTAGAGATCGAGCCCGGTCCTTTCGTACTGAACCTCGGAAAGACGGGCGAGGAGCTTGTCGCGATCCATCTCCATGCCCTCTTCGAGCATTATGAGGAGGCCGTAGTAGTGCTCGGGGGCCCCGATGCCGTAGATACAGGAGACGCTGGCAACGATGACAACGTCACGCCGTTCGAAAAGAGAGGTCGTCGAGGCATGCCGGAGCCTGTCTATGTGCTCGTTTATCTGGGCGTCCTTTTCTATATAGGTGTCGGTCGAGGGGATGTAGGCCTCGGGCTGATAGTAGTCGTAGTAGCTGACGAAGTATTTGACGGCGTTATCGGGAAAGAGGTCTTTCAACTCGCCGTAGAGCTGGGCGGCGAGTGTTTTGTTGTGCGCGATGATGAGGGTGGGGCGGTTAACGTTGGCGATGACGTTCGCTATCGTGAACGTTTTGCCGCTCCCCGTGACGCCGAGAAGTACCTGGTGCTTGTCGCCCCTGACGAGGCCCTCGGTGAGCTCGCGGATGGCCTCGGGCTGGTCGCCCCTGGGCGTGAAGTCGCTGGTGATTTTGAACTCCATAGGGGAAGAGTTTAGCACATGGGTCAAGGTGGGATTTAAAGCGTCAAACGCGCGGCTGGTGGTTATAGCACTTTCTCTGCTACGTCGATTTCCTGCAGGCGTGCACACGTAGTGTGTTTTTCAATCCGGCTCTTAAGAATGTTATAGACAGCTGACGCGGCGCGCCGGGTAATTGCGGCGAAGGTTCATTCGACGGCTTCCTGCACACGTGGTGTGCAGTTTATAATAATATGATGGCGTTCGAGATATTTCATCCTGCCGTGGGGGCATGGTTCGAAAAGGAGCTGGGCTCCCCGACGGAGGTCCAGGAAAGGGCGTGGCCGGAGATAAGGAAGGGGAGCAATGTTCTTATTGCCGCGCCTACCGGATCCGGCAAGACGCTCGCGGCGTTCCTTTCGGCCATAGACGACCTGGTAAAGGAGGGGCTCGAGTTCGGGCTCCCCGACCGGACGCAGATCGTGTACGTCTCGCCGCTAAAAGCCCTGAGTAACGACATAGAGAACAACCTTCAGAGGCCGCTCAGGGGAATAATGGAAGAGCTGGCCGCGATGGGGCTGCCCGAGGTGGACATCAGGGCGCAGGTGAGGACGGGAGATACGCCCTCGGCCGTCCGGACCAGGATGACGAAAAAACCCCCGCATATATTGATAACGACACCCGAGTCTTTGTATCTGCTCCTTACCGGAAAGAACGGAAGGGAGATGCTTTCGGATGTGAAGACGCTGATCGTGGACGAGATACACGCCATGGTCGGGAGCAAGCGAGGCTCGCATTTGTCGCTTACGGCCGAGAGGCTGGAGGCTCTCGTGCCGGAGAAGCTGAGAAGGGTAGGGCTCTCGGCGACGCAGAAACCGATAGAGACAGTGGCGTGCTTCCTTACGGGAACCGGCGGCGAGGGGGAAGGGCGGCCCGACTGCACGATTATAGATTCCGGGCACAAGAGGGAGCTCGAGCTTTCGGTCGAAATTCCCGGATCGCCGCTTACGGCCGTCATGTCGAACGAGGTGTGGGAAGAGGTCTACCAGAGACTCGAGGCTCTGATAAAAGAACACAAAACGACCCTGATATTCGTGAATACGCGGCGGCTGTCGGAGCGTATGACGCATAACCTTACGGAGAGGTTCGGTGCCGAGGTGATTGCGGCGCACCACGGGAGCATATCGAAGGAGATGAGGCTCGACGCCGAGAGGCGGCTGAAATCGGGGGAATTAAAGGCTATAGTCGCGACGGCGTCGCTGGAACTGGGAATAGACATCGGGCACGTGGACCTCGTGTGCCAGATAGGCTCGCCGAGGGCGATATCTACGTTCCTCCAGAGGGTAGGGCGCTCGGGGCATACCGTGAAGGGAACGCCGCGGGGGAAGGTGTTTCCGCTGAGCCTCGACGAGCTCGCGGAATGCGCCGCGCTGCTGGACGCCGTGAGACGGGGGGAGCTCGACAGCATAATCATGCCGGAGAAGCCGCTGGATGTTCTCGCGCAGCAGATAGTCGCGGAGGTGTCGTGCGGAGAGTGGGGCGAAGAGGAACTCTACGCGTTGTTTAAGAGAGCGTATCCCTACAGGGAGCTCGAACGGCCGGAATACGACGACGTGGTGAAGATGCTTTCTGAGGGATTCGCGGCGCAGAAAGGGAGGCGCGCGGCGTACATACGCCACGACATGGTGAACGGGATGCTGAGGCCCCGGAAAGGGGCGCGGATAGCGGCGATAGTTTCCGGCGGGACGATACCAGACAGCTTCGACTACGACGTTATCCTGGAGCCGACGGGGACCTTCCTCGGAACGGTAAACGAGGACTTCGCGATAGAGAGCACGGCAGGGGATATTTTTCTCCTGGGTAATCACTCGTGGCGGATAATACAGGTCGTCGGCGGGAAGGTGAGGGTCGAGGACGCGGGTGCCCTGCCGCCCACGATTCCGTTCTGGTTCGGCGAGGCCCCGGGTAGAACGCCCGAGCTGTCTTACGCCGTATCGAGGCTCCGGGAAGAGATATCGGAGAAACTCGGGGACCTCGGATGGCTAAGGGAAAAAGAGGACGCGCTCGACGGGATGATGGGCGACTCGTGGAAGAGGGCGGCCATAGAGCACGTGATAAAGACTACCGGCCTCGGGGAGGAATCGGCCGATCAGCTGGTGACGTACATGGCCGTCGTGAAGGCCGCGCTTGGGGTCATACCGACGCAGGAGAGGCTCGTCCTCGAAAGATTCTTCGACGAGGCGGGGGCGATGAATCTCGTCATACATTCACCGTTCGGGAGCAGGATGAACCGGGCGTGGGGGCTCTCGCTCAGAAAGAGGTTCTGCAGGAAGTTTAACTTCGAGCTCCAGGCGGCGGCGACGGAGGATTCGATCATCTTGAGCCTGGGGGCGACGCACAGTTTTCCTCTCGAAGAGGTGTATCACTACCTTCATCCGAATAATGTCCGGCAGGTGCTGACGCAGGCGCTGCTCGACGCGCCGATGTTCGAGGTGAGGTGGAGGTGGAACGCGAGCACCGCGCTTGCCGTGCTGAGAAGATGGACGGGGAAGAAGGTGCCGCCCGCGATCCAGCGCATACATTCGGAGGACCTTATAGCGCAGGTGTTCCCGGACCAGATAGCGTGCCTCGAAAATATCGTTGGCGAGAGGGAGGTGCCGAAGCATCCGCTCGTAGATCAGACCATAAGCGACTGCCTTAACGAGGCGATGGACATAGAGAACCTCGAAAGATTATTGACTGACATACATGCGGGGAACATCGAGACGCTGGCGCGGGACCTCCGGGAGCCTTCGCCGCTTTCTGAGCAGGTGCTGAACGCGAGGCCGTATTCGTTTCTCGACGACGTGCCCCTTGAAGAGAGGAGGACGCACGCCGTTCAGAATAGAAGATGGCTCGACCCGAAGGAAGCCGCGGAACTCGGGCAGCTGGACGCAGAGGCCGTGAGGAGCGTCAGGGAAGAGGCGTGGCCCGAAGCCGAGAGCCCGGAGGAGCTCCACGATGCGCTCGTGCTGACGGGATTCATTACGGAGAGCGAGGGCGAGACAGGCGACGCAGCCGGCGGATGGCGGGAGTATTTCGGTGAGCTCGTTAAGCAGGGTAGGGCGGCGGAGCTCAAGGCGGGAGATAAGGTCTTCTGGATAGCCGCCGAGAGACTACATCACATGAAAGCCGCGCATCCGGAGGGAAAGCTTACGCCGGAGATAGAGATTCCCGAAAGGCTCCGGAGCGAGGTGACGAGGGACCAGGCGCTGGTGGAGATTACGCGCGGCAGGCTCGAAGCGCTCGGGCCCGTAACGGCGGCCGCGCTGGCGGAGACGCTGGGCGTGACCGAGGCCGACATGGAGAGGGCGCTCGCAATGCTCGAAGGCGAGGGATTTGTCTTCAGGGGAAACTTCACGCCCGGAGAAGAGGGGCTCGAATGGTGCGAGAGGAGACTACTCGCAAGAATCCATAAATACACGATGAGTAAGCTCCGGCGGGAGATAGAGCCGTGACCGCCGCCGACTTCATGAGGTATCTATTTTCGCGGCACGGGGTGGACGTCGAGGACGGGCCCGAGGGGTGGAAGCGCTCCGGGGATACTCGGGATGCTGGAGGGATTCGAGGCCCCTGCGGCGGCGTGGGAAGGGGATATACTTTCCGCGCGGATGAAGGATTACGACCACGGGTGGCTCGATACGCTGTGCCTTTCGGGGAGCGCCGTATGGGGGAGGTTCAAGGCCCCGAACGGGAACGGCAGGAAGCAGGGGCCGATAAAGACTACGCCGGTGACGATCGTAAAGAGAACGAATTTGGGCGTGTGGAGAAAGCTCGCCCAGGGCGCGGACGAAGAAGGGCTTTCGCGGAGGGCAGCTTCGGTGCTGGAATTCCTCAAAACGCGGGGGCCTCGTTCTTCGACGAGATAGCGGACGGCGTGAAGGGGCTCAGGACGGATATCGAGGCGGCGATAGCGGAGCTCGTGGCGCACGGGATGGTGACGTCTGACAGCTACACAGGCCTCCGGGCGCTACTGGTGAGCTCGAAATACAGGACCGCGTCCGGCCGGAGGAAGAGGATAAGCTTCAACATGGAAGGGGCGGGCAGGTGGTCCGTCATACGCGCCGGGGAGGACGAGGAGAGGACGACGGCGGACCTCAGGGTGCTGGCTATGGTTTTGCTGGAGAGGTACGGCGTTCTTTTCAGACGGCTCGCGGAGAGGGAGAGTTTTTCACCCCCATGGAGGGAGCTCGTGAAGGCGTTCAGGCTGATGGAGCTAAGGGGGAAGTCAGGGGCGGAAGGTTTGTAGACGGCGTGTGGGGCGAACAGTTCGCGCTGCCCGAAGCGGTGCCCGGCCTTAGGGAGACGAGGCGGCGGGCGAAGTCGGGGACGCTGGTATCGATAAGCGCGGCGGACCCGCTTAACCTGACCGGGATAATAACCCCGGGGAAGAGGGTGTCGTCACTCTACAAGAACAGGGTTCTTTACAGGGACGGGGTGCCGGTTGCCGTGAAAGGAGGGGAGGAGATAAGGATTATCGCCGAGTCCGAGGCCGGGGAGGAATGGAACCTGAAATCCGCGCTCGTAAGGAGGAGCTTCTCGCCGAAGCTGAGGGCGTGCGGAAATCGGAACTCGGCCCCTTTTCCGGGGATGAAAAAAAAGGGCAAAGACTGGATTCCGATACAAACATTCGGGAATGACAGTAAAAGATAAAGGCCGCTCTTCGCACGCTCTCTACATTAAGGATTTGCCCGGCTTTATTAAAACACACAAGGTGTGCGACAGCGTCCGCTGGCAACCGCCGTAGCGGAGTCGGTGTTGTCGCAACGCCTGCGAATCGTGCTATGAATCCCCGACCTTGCTACGCGTAAAACCACTACGTGGTTAATCCCGGTTTAACCGTTTTATAACCCGCCCTTAATCCGCATGCGCTTTAATTAATGGTATGAGCGGCAACCGGATTTTAAACATCGCCGCCGGAGGTGTAGATATGAGTGAAGTAAACGTCGTATGGGTGGACGAGAGCAGGGCAGGGGTAGACGCCTCGATGATACGGGCGAGACGGAAGGCCGAGCGTATTAACGCGGAAACCGGCGAATCGTGCCCGGATTGCGGATACATAATTTCCGCTGCGTCTTTTCCGAAGGTATGTACCTACTGCGGATGCTCGTTTTAAAGTGAGCCGCCCGGCCTCATTCGAGGCCGAGCTCTTTTACCTTTTTTATAATCTGGTCCGCGTGGCCTGCAGTATCGACCTTGGTCCAGATATGTCTTATTATCCCCGATTTATCTATAAGGAACGTTTCCCGTTTCGCTGAGCCCGTGGCGCTTTCGACGCCGTAGGCTTTTATTATTTTCTTTTCCTTATCGCTCAGGAGCGGGAAGTTGAGGGAGTGCTTGTCGCGGAAGCCCTCGTGGGATTTTACGCCGTCGGTGCTTACGCCAAGGACTTCCACGCCGAGATCCCGGAGCTCATCGTACCCATCCCTAATGGAGCATGCCTCCTTAGTGCAGCCCCCCGTGTAGTCTTTCGGATAGAAGTAGAGCGCGACCGTTTTCTTCCCCTGAAAGTCGCTGAGCTTTATCTTTTCGCCGCCATATGTTTCGGCTTCTATGTCTGGCGCGGCGTCGCCGGCCTTAAGCGTCTCTGACATGTTTTGTTCCTCCCGGACGTTTTTGGAGTGGAGTATATCAGATTAGGAGCTCGCGGAACACACGGGGTGTGTTTATGAAGTAGGGATGAAGAGGAGTGAACCGACGGGAGCATGTCCGGCGAGCAAGAGATTGTAAATACCGCGTGTGAATGATAATTCGAGTGCATATGCGTACGGGAAGTGTCCCCATTACTTAAAGAAGAATATGAAATATGCTTTTTTTATCCACACGTATTAAGGTGACGGTTTAAAACCCCCGTTTAAGGCATGCAAATGACAGAAGAGGGCAAGGAATCCGGGGGTATTTCGGGATAGAATGTCAGTGAGAACAAACACTCAGGGGCGGGTAGTTAAAGCCGGATTTCAAGAATGCCCCGTTACGTCTTTATTATCGCTGGAATAAGCGGTGTGGATACGTCAGCGGCGTTTCCCGCCGAGCATCGAGCCAAGAACCCCGCGCACGATCTCTGTCGCTATTTGTCTTCCGGCGGTCGCTAATTGTCTGCCGAACGAACGCGCTGCGGACTTGGCCGCCGTCTCAAAAATTGTATCCTTCGGACGGCCCGGTTTCCTCTTCGGCGGGGAAGGCGGTGCTGCCTTGGCCTCGGCTTCCGCGCGGGCCTTTAACTTCTCGTAGGCCGATTCGCGGTCGATGGTTTTTTCGTAGTGGCCGTTAATGGGAGAAGCGGCGATGGTTTCTTTCCGCTCCTCGGGTGTGACGGACCCCATACGGCTGAAAGGAGGGCGCACTATCGCGCGTTCGACTACTTCGGGCCTGCCCTTGGCGTCGAGGAAGGACACGAGGGCCTCGCCCACGCCGAGCTCGGTCAGTATCTGCTCGGTGTCGAGCTCGGGGTTAGGCCTGAACGTGTCGGCAGCCGCCTTTACCGCCTTACAATCGCGCGCCGTGTATGCCCTGAGCGCATGCTGGACCCTGTTGCCGAGCTGGCCGAGAATGACGTCGGGGATGTCGAGGGGGCTCTGTGTTACGAAGTAGACGCCTACTCCCTTCGAGCGTATCAATCTGGCCACCTGCTCTATTTTGTCGAGGAGCGCCTTCGGGGCGTCGTCGAAGAGGAGGTGGGCCTCGTCGAAGAAGAATACGAGCCTGGGTTTTTCCGGGTCGCCTACCTCGGGGAGCTGCTCGAAAAGCTCGGAGAGGAGCCAGAGAAGAAACGTCGAGTATACCGCGGGGGAGCGGATCAGCTTGTCGGCCGCGAGTACGTTAATCATCCCATAGCCTGTTTCCCCGTCCACTGCGATGAGATCCTCCAGCTTGAGTGCGGGCTCTCCGAAGAATATGTCGCCGCCTTCCTCTTCGAGCCTGAGGAGGCCCCTTTGTATCGCGCCGATACTGGCGCGGGAGACGTTCCCGTATTCGGTCGTAAAGGATGAGGCGTTATCCCCGGCGAACTGAAGCATGGAGCGGAGGTCTTTAAGGTCGAGGAGGAGAAGTCTTTCTTCATCCGCGATTTTAAAGACGAGCGTGAGAACGCCCGACTGTGTGTCGTTCAGGCCGAGGAGCCGGCTCAGTAGAAGTGGGCCCATTTCGGATATGGTCGTCCGGACGGGATGGCCTTCCTGGCCGAAGACGTCCCAGAATGTGACGGGGCTTCCCTCGAAAGTGAAATCGGAGAGCCCGAGCGCCTGGACGCGTTCCGCAATTTTCGGATTATCAGTCCCGGGCTTGCTTATACCGGAGAGGTCTCCCTTGACGTCGGCAACGAAGACCGGGACGCCAAGCCTGCTGAAGTTCTCGGAGAGGACCTGAAGCGTGACCGTCTTGCCCGTGCCGGTCGCGCCCGCGACGAGGCCGTGTCTGTTGGCCATTCGTGGGAGGATGTAGAGATCGCGGGTTCCTTTCGCGGCAATGAGGGGCCGGCTCATATTATCTATGATTACTTTTCCGGAGAGGGTTGTAAAGAGAAAGTGTGACGCCGAAGGGATACGTTTATTTCTTCCGGAGACTCTTCAGGAGCTCGATATCCTTTTCGACCTCCTCGGGTGGTATCTCGACAATCATGTCGAGGCCCTTGAGTAGGGGATGATTTACGATTGCCTCGAATCCCGGCGTACCTATTTTGCCCTCGCCTATGTGCTCGTGCCGGTCCTTCTTTTCGCCTAGGGGGATCTTGGAATCGTTCCCGTGGAGGAGCTTAATTCGTGCCGGGTCTATGAGCGAAGAGAATTCATCGAGTGTTTTGTCAACTGCTGCCTTGGTGCGTATGTCGTAGCCCGAGGCCAGGAGATGGGCGGTGTCGAGGCAAATGCCGAGCCTCGGGTTTTTTATCTCGTTTATTATGCGGGCGAGCTCGGGAAACGAGTCGCCGATGGTTTCGCCCTGGCCGGCCGTGTTTTCGAGGAGGAGCTCCGTAGTGAGGCCGCCGGAGTCTTCGAGTATGGCAGCCACACCTTCCACTACGCGCCCGACGGCGACCGCGCGATCGATGCCCTTCGAGCTCCCGAGGTGGGTCATGATGTATTTAGCGCCGATTACCGTGCCGCGCTCGAGCTCCTCACGTATTATGCGGATGGAGGATGCCCGGAGGTCCGGCTTTTCGGAAGCGAGATTTATGTAGTAAGGGGTGTGTATGAAGTAGTCGGAGAGGCCGAATTCGGCGCACGAATCCTTGAAGGAGGCGACGAGAGAATCCGTCAGGGGCGCGGGCTTGCCGCCGCGCGGGGAGCGGGAGAATATCTGGAAGCATTCGCAGCCCAGGGCGCGGGCCCGCCCCGGGGCCTTGTCGATCCCGCCCGCGATGGAGACGTGACAGCCAAACTTCATAGTGTCAGTAATATACCAAGACAAAGGAGAAAGAAGCAAAGGGAGATTGTAGGTGAGATTCTATTTCCGCTATTGCAACCCCGTTTTCTTTAAGGTTTGCGTACGCTTTCTTTTTAAAAGAAAACATGAAATGAAAAAGCGAGACGCAAGCAATAGCGGAACTAAAGAGGGTGTCGAAGGGTGCTCGGGCCACATAACGCACGACGTCCGATAAGGTATCTTATGTAAACTATACTAGTGAAAGTTCCGATTTTGGCCCTCTTCGCCGTCTTTTATCCGGGCAGCAGCCCTCCACCCTTCGTTAGAAATCGCAATAATGGAAACGTTTTCAGCCTCCCCGTTACACTGTACACTGATTTAGGCGCGCATACTCCAATTTCGGCCGAGCAGATTAAGGGGTGGAACAATGATCAAACTGAACAGGGCCTGGCTACTGCGGATCGCTCTTATAGTACTTGCCGGCGTCATCGCCTTCTATGCATGGAAAACCCTCAGACCGAACGGGCTGCCGGAGGGATTCGCCGGGAGTAACGGCCGTATAGAGGCGACGGAGATAAACGTCGCCGCCAAGATGTCGGGGCGGATCAAAGAAATACTAGTCAACGAGGGTGATTTCGTCACGGCCGGAGAAGTGCTGGCTGGGAATGGATACCGCTGTTCTCGAAGCACAGCGGAGGGAGGCGGAAGCGCAGCTTGAGCGCGCAAAGATAGGCATCGAGACGGCACAGGACCAGGTAACGCAGCGGAAGGCGGAAAAATCCACCGCGGAGGCCGTGGTCGCCCAGCGAAAGGCAGAATTCAGCGCCGCACAGAAACGTCTTTCGCGCACAGAGAAGCTCGCCGAGAGAGGAATTGTCCCCGCTCAGAAGCTCGACGACGACCGCGCGGAGCTCCAGAGGGCAAGAGCGGCAGTAAGCGCGGCCAATGCGCAAGTAGCGGCGGCCGATGCGGCCATAAGCTCGGCGCGCTCTCAGATAGTCGCGTCCAAATCCGAGGCCGAAGCCATGCGCGCTACGATACAGCGCATAAAGGCCGACATCGACGACAGCACGCTTCGCTTCGCCTCGTGACGGGCGCGTACAGTACAGAGTTGCGCAGCCCGGGGAGGTGCTGAACGCAGGCGGCATAGTGCTGAATCTGGTAGATCTCAGTGACGTTTATATGACCTTCTTTTCCTCCACCGAGGACGCCGGCCGAGTGAAGCTGGGCGCCGAGGCGCGCATCATACTGGACGCCGCCCCGCAGTATGTCATCCCGGCAAAGATCACTTTCGTCGCGGACGTGGCGCAGTTTACACCAAAATCAGTAGAGACGGCCGAAGAGCGCCAGAAGCTCATGTTCAGGCTAAAGGCGCAGATCCCCTGCCCTTTTGAAAAAGCACATAGAGGACGTAAAGACCGGGCTTCCGGGAATGGCCTACGTGAAGATCGACCCGAACGCCGAATGGCCGGCCGACCTGGAGGTGCGCCTGCCGCAATGAGTGAGCCTGGAGGCACGAAGGGCGCTGACATTCCGCCGGTCGTCAGTCTGCGGGACGTGAGTCTCCGCTACGGCAAGGTGCAGGCGCTTGACGGCGTCAGCCTCGATTTCCCCGGCGGGTGCATGATCGGATTAATCGGCCCGGACGGCGTGGGCAAGTCGAGCCTGCTCTCTCTTATCGCCGGCGCGCGCGCAATCCAGAAGGGAAAGGTAGAAGTGCTCGGCGGCGACATGGCCGGGACCCGGCACCGCAGCGAGGTGCGCGGACGGATCGCGTACATGCCGCAGGGGCTTGGGAAGAACCTATATCCGACGCTTTCGGTGCTGGAGAATATCGACTTTTTCGGCCGCCTGTTCGGCGGCGATGACGACGAGCGGATTCATCGTATAAAGGTTTTGACGAGGGCTACAGGGCTCGGGGATTTCCTCGACAGGCCCGCGGGGAAGCTCTCGGGCGGCATGAAGCAGAAGCTCGGCCTCTGCTGTGCGCTGATCCACGACCCGGACCTCATGATCCTCGACGAGCCGACCACGGGGGTCGATCCCCTGTCGCGCCGGCAGTTCTGGGAGCTCGTGGATACCATACGCGCGGCGCGGCCGAAGATGAGCGTCATAGTGGCCACGGCCTACATGGAAGAGGCCGCGCGGTTCGACCGTCTGGCCGCCATGGACGGGGGGAAGGTGCTCGCCGACGGGGCTCCCGGGGAGCTCCTCGACCGCACGGGGACGAAATCGCTGGAAGAGGCGTTCATCGCCCTTCTTCCGGAGGAGAAGCGGCGCGGCTACAGGAAGGTCGAGATCCCGTCCCGCACCGCCGAGGCTGACGGCGAAATCGCTATCGAGGCCGAGGGACTGACGAAGCGTTTCGGTGATTTCACGGCGGTCGATCACGTGAGCTTCCGGATAAGCCGGGGCGAGATCTTCGGCTTTCTCGGGTCCAACGGCTGCGGCAAGACAACCACCATGAAAATGCTTACGGGTCTTCTGCCGCCTACGGAGGGCCGGGCGCAGCTCTTCGGAAAGGAGGTGGACGCGAACGACCTCGCGACGCGCCGGCGGGTGGGGTATATGTCCCAGTCTTTCTCGCTTTACACGGAGCTTACTGTGAGGCAGAACCTGGAGCTCCACGCGCGGCTGTTTCAGGTCCCCGCAGAGGAGATCCCCGGGCGCGTCCGGGAGATGATAGAGCGCTTCGATCTTAAAGGCACCGAGAATATGCTGCCGGATACGATGTCTCTCGGGCATCGTCAGCGCCTCTCGCTCGCCGTGGCGATGGTTCACAAACCCGAAATGCTTATACTGGACGAGCCGACTTCCGGGGTCGATCCCATAGCGCGGGACGCCTTCTGGCGCATACTGGTTAATCTTTCGCGAAGTGACGGCGTGACGATATTCATATCGACCCACTTCATGAACGAGGCCGAGCGGTGCGACCGCATATCGCTCATGCACGCCGGGCGCGTGCTGGTCGCGGACACGCCGAAGGGAGTGGTGAACAGGAGCGGCACGGGAACCATCGAGGAAGCATTCATTAAATACCTGGAGGAAGATTCCTCGGGGAGCGACGCCGTGAAAGCCCCGTCCGGGACCGACGAGCTGGCAAAGGTCCTTTCAGCAAAGGACGGAGCCCCCGACGCCGGGGCTAAAGGGTTAAGACGCTTTTTCGACACGCGGCGGATGCTGAGCTACGCCCGGCGGGAATCGCTGGAGCTCCGCCGGGACCCCGTCCGTCTTACGCTGGCCCTCCTTGGGAGCGTTATCCTGCTTTTCGTGATGGGGTATGGGATCAACATGGACGTCGAGGACCTCTCGTTCGCCGTCCTCGACAGGGACCAGACCGTAACCAGCCGCGATTACACGCTTAATCTTGCCGGATCGCGCTACTTTATCGAGCAGCCGCCTATAACCGGCTACGCCGATCTCGACCGCAGGATGCGCTCGGGCAAGCTGAGCCTGGCAATAGAGATCCCGCCCGGATTCGCACGCGACATCGCACGCGGGAGCCCGGTAGAGGTCGGTGCATGGATAGACGGCGCGATGCCCACGCGCGGGGAGACCGTGCGCGGGTACGTGCAGGGAATGCACGCCCACTGGCTGGCCGTAAAGGCAAAGGAGCTCGGACGGGGCCGGGAGGCAGAGGGGCTTATAAACATAGAGACACGCTTTCGTTATAATCCTGACGTCAAGAGCCTCGTGGCCATGGTGCCGGCCGTTATACCGATCCTGCTCCTGCTTATACCGGCCATGCTCGCGGCGCTGAGCGTGGTGCGGGAAAAGGAGCTCGGCTCCATAATAAACTTTTACGTAACGCCGACGACGAGGCTCGAGTTCCTGACCGGGAAGCAGCTCCCGTATATTGCGCTGTCCATGCTGAGCTTCTTCATGCTTACGCTGCTTGCCGTCACAGCCTTCGGCGTGCCCATGAAGGGGAGTTTTTTCATACTGACCGCGGGGGCCCTGCTTTACGTAAGCGCCGCCACCGCCCTCGGCCTTTTAATATCGAGCTTCATGCGTAGCCAGATCGCCGCAATCTTCGGCACAGCGGTTCTTACTATCCTGCCGGCCGCGAATTTCTCCGGACTGATCGACCCCGTGTCATCCCTCCAGGGGGCGGGCAGGTTCATCGGCGAAATCTATCCGACCACGTACTTTCTGATCATATCGCAGGGGACATTCTCGAAGGCCCTCGGGTTTGCGGACCTCCGGAGTGCGTTCGTTCCGCTGTTGATAGCCGTGCCGGTCCTCCTCGGATTGTGCGTTGTTATGCTGAGGAAGCAGGAGACCTGACCGATGCGCGCCTCGAACATCTTTTATCTCGGCATCAAGGAACTGAGAAGTCTCGCCCGCGACCCGGTCATGTTCGTGCTGATAGTCTATGCCTTCAGCTTCGCTATCTATACGGCGGCGACGGCGATGCCCGAGACGCTCAACATGGCTCCGATAGCAATAGTCGACGAAGACCGTTCGCCACTTTCGTCCCGGATCGTCGGGGCCTTCTATCCGCCGTATTTTTTACCGCCGGAGCTCATCGATCAGTCGGAGATGGACGCGCGTATGGACGCCGGGCTCGACACGTTCGCGCTGAATATTCCGCCGGACTTCCAGCGGGATATGCTGGCGGGGAGGCATCCCACCGTTCAGCTCAATGTCGACGCGACGCGAATGAGCCAGGCCTTTACCGGGAGCGGCTATATACAAACCATAGTCAACGACGAGGTGCGCGCCTTCGCGCAGCGCTACAGGGATACGGCAGAGCTGCCGGTAGAGCTCACCCTGAGGGCCCGCTTTAACCCCCAGCTAAACAAGTCGTGGTTCGGCGCTATAATGGAGATTATAAATAACGTGACGATGCTCTCCATCGTGCTGACAGGGGCCGCTCTCATACGGGAGCGCGAACATGGAACCATAGAGCACCTTCTCTCGATGCCCGTGACGCCGTTCGAGATAATGACGAGCAAGGTTTGGGCGATGGGGCTGGTCGTACTGGTTGCGTCTACGTTTTCACTCGTCGTTATCGTGCGCGGGCTACTTGCGATACCTATAGAGGGCTCCATCCTGCTCTTTTTGGCGGGGGCGGCGGCACAGCTCTTCGCCACGACTTCACTTGGAATATTCCTGGGCACCATCGCCCGTTCGATGCCGCAGTTCGGCCTCCTTTTGATGCTTGTGCTGCTGCCGCTGGAGATGTTATCAGGCGGCACTACGCCCCGGGAAAGCATGCCGGACGTAGTGCGGTATCTTATGCTCGCTGCGCCGAACACGCACTTTGTTATGCTAGCCCAGGCCATCCTCTACAGGGGCGCGGGGTTTTCGGTCGTCTGGCCACAGTTTGTCGCCATAATCGCCATCGGGACAGCGTTGTTCGGCATAGCGCTCGCACGTTTCCGGAAGACCATCGGGCTCATGGCCTAGACCCGCATATTGCGTATTTTCCAAGGACATTGCCGCTAGATTTCTATCTGGAGACCGATTTCGATCACGCGGTTCGTCGGGACGTTGAAATAGTGAGTGGCGGGGAGCATATTCCGGGAAAGGAATGCGAAGAGCCTCTTTTTAATCTTTTCGAAACCGCTGCCGCGGCGGACTATTATGCTTTCGCGGCCGAGGACGAATGTTAGCTCGTTAATCTTGCATTCTATGCCAATGTCCCGGAGGTATTCCAGCACATGGAAGATGTCGGGCCTCTCCAGAAATCCGTAATTCGCCACCACCCTGATGAAATTATGGCTTAGCTCCTCGACTTTCATTTTGTCAGTACCGTAGACGCGCGGCACGGCCTCGGTGTATAGCGTAAGAATGATTATGCGCTCGTGGAAAACCTTATTGTGCTTGAAGTTGTGAAGGAGCGTCCTCGGCACACCGTAGGGATTTTTCGACATGTAAACGGCCGTACCGGACACGCGCGGGACGTCTTTTAACATGGGATCGGAAAGGAAAACCGAAAAAGGCATCTCTTCTTTTCTGAACTCTTCCTGTACGAGCCGCCTTCCCTTCACCCACGTTATGATTATGAAGTAAACGATTATAGCTATGAGATACGGGAACCACCCGCCCTGATCGAGCTTTATTATATTCGCGCCGAAGAACACGAGGTCGACTACGATCATGAATGAGGTGAGAAGAAGCGCCGCCGCGTGATTCCACTTCCATACGGAGACCGAGTATATATACATGAGAAGCGTCGTTATGACCATGAGGGTCGCTATGGCCACGCCGTACGCCCCGACCAGGTTCCCGGAGGTGCGGAAGATGAGTACGAGGAATATCGTGCCGGCTAGCATCACCCAGTTGACGAAGGGGACGTATATCTGCCCCATGTGCTCGGCCGAGGTGTGAACGACGTTAACCCTCGGAAGCAGATCGAGCTGAAGGGCCTGCGCCGTGAGGGAGAACGCCCCGGATATGACAGCCTGTGAGGCGATGACGGTTGCTATAGTAGCCATCACTATAAGCGGATAGAGCCCCCATTCCGGAACGAGGAGATAAAAGGAATTTTCTACTGCTTCAGGGTGCGTGAGAACGAGGGCGCCCTGACCGAAATAGTTTATGAGAAGCGCGGGAAGGACAATGCCAAACCATGCGAGCCTTATGGGAAACCTGCCGAAGTGTCCCATATCTGCATAGAGCGCCTCGCCGCCGGTTACGACAAGGAAAACGGCGCCGAGCACTAAAAAGCCCTGCACTTCATTGTTAAGAAAGAACTTCGCGGCATATAGAGGGTTCATCGATTCCAGCACCGAGGGGACTTTGATTATCCACGAGATGCCGAGGACCGCGAGCGTCAGAAACCATACCAGCATCACGGGGCCGAAGAGAGAGCCCACACGTCCGGTGCCTTTGCTCTGAAAGAAGAAAAGACAAATGAGGATCACGAGGGTTATGGGTATGACGTAGTCGTGAAACACGGGGGAAGCGATTTTGAGTCCCTCGACAGCGCTCAGGACGGAGATTGCGGGAGTCAGCATGGCGTCACCGTAAAAGAGCGCCGAGCCGAAGATCCCGAGCCCGAAAACGAGCCTGCTGATTTTCTTTTCTCTTCCGTAGTAGGGGATAAGAAGCGCAAGAAGCGCGAGGATGCCTCCCTCGCCCTGGTTATCCGCCCGCATAACGTAGATCGCATACTTAAGCGAGATAACAATCATGAGCGACCAGAAAATGAGGGAGAGTACGCCTAATACATTCTCGTGGAAGGGCTCTATGCCGTATCTCAGGGAGAAGCACTCCCTGAACGCATAAAGCGGACTGGTCCCGATATCGCCGAAGACTATACCGAGAGCGACCAGTGTGAGGACAGAGTTCTTGCCGACTAACGATTTCGATGGTTCAAAGCTTTTCATTGATTCCGTTTTAGCCGACCATAAAAAACAACGCTCTTATAATACAACAAATCTATAAAACCGCCATTGAGGGATCCGGATTGAATCGGGGAATTTTTTTATATCTACTGTTAAAGGGAAGTCGCGCGTGATAGAATAAGGGGCGAGCTTCGCAAAAGGCAAAGGGCATGACAAAGATTTTCGTCAGGTTCGATTCGGAGCTCTCGGGGACCCAGGCATACATTAAATTCAAACGGCTGAAACGGCGCGGTAAGGGAAATTTTCTTTCCGCCTGCGCATGCGTTTCCCGTTCCGTTTGTCCGAGGCATCAGGGATTTCGAAGTGGACAGGGAAGACACGAGCTTACATCCTAAAAGCATAGTCTCTGCGTACGGCGACCTACTGGCGCAGATAAACGAGCACGAAAGACCCGAGTCGCTGAAGCTCTTGCCCGGAGCGCTTCCCGAGTCGCTGCTTCCGTTCACGCAGGAGACTATCAGACACGCACTCGCGATTTATCTCCTTCATCAGGACTATATCGAGGACAGGGACATAATCGAAGACGCGTATTCTTTTCTCGATAATTTCATACCCGACGAGGAGTACGAGCTTTTCCTCTCCCTTCAGGCGTCCATGGAAGAAAAAGACCGGGCTGAATCCGGCCCGGGAGGATGGAACCGGGACCTTTCCTACACAATGTCTCTCCTCAGGCTAAGAACCAAAAGGATGAAGAAGAGAAGGAAGCACGCCGCACAGGAGCTAAGGGCTCTCAGGCGGATAATCGGACTTCCCGACAAGATATTCGTCCAGAGCGACGAGGATGCAGAAGAGGCGCTCGAGCTCGAGCTTAATCTTTAATCTCCCCCCTACCCTCTCAGGAAAAAATGTGTGTTTTACGATGATACGAGTATTATAGCGAACGCGCAAAGCGTGATAATCGCACAGGCATGTCGCGCCGACCGTTGTCCACCCCCTACCCTTTCTACGGCTACCAACCTTTTTTATTTCAGCGAACCCTAACTCGACCTGCCTTTATTTGGGGGGGGATTTCGGAAGGGAAATAAAAAAGCGGGACCCCTCAAAAGAGGGGCCCCGCTATGATTGTCCTTAATTGCTTCCGGACAGCGACTCTTCGGGTGATTAGCCCTGGGAGTACTGCGGAAGGAGGAAGCGATGGCGCATCGTGTACTTGAACGGAGTCGAGTACAGGATCGAGCCAAAGTCCGCTTCGCCTCTTTCAACCGTCTTCGTCCAGATGGTCTTAGCCGGCGGGATGATGAGGTTGAAGGTGAAGCTGATGATACCAACAACTTCCGTAGCCGGTATCTGTCCGCCCATGAAGTCAAACGGGGTTCCGGACATGTACCAGGAGCGGATGTCAGCACCAGTAGCCGTGCGGATGCTCTGCGGGTTCAGCTGGAAGCGATGCCCAGTTCCGAATCCCGGCGGCAGCTCGGACGGAAGGTACGTAACTTCGTGAATGCTGTTCGATACGTCCGGCCTGGTGGTGATACGATAGTTCATGCGGCCCCAGTCAGTCTTGCCGTAGAACGTAGGTCTTACGGAAAGAGGCTTGTCGGAATAACGGCCGTTAGCGGTGTGGAGGATGTATCCACGACGCTCCATGAGCATGTTGAAGTAGTTGTTGTTGGTTCCGTGCTCGAAAGCGGCGATGTAAGCTGCTTTCTTCGGGAATCCAAACGGCTCCTTACCTGCGAAGATCGGGGAGTCGTTGGAAAGATACATGTAGGGATAGTACCCAGCTTTGTAGATCTGTCCGTCGCCGGAGTCTACGCTCGCCGAGAACGTTACGCCCATTTCCATGTATGGCCCAAGCATCGTGTTTCTGTGGATAACGTACCAGAATTCGATAACGTCGTCCTGAATATCGATCGGCTCGGGGGTTACTGCCTTCATGTCCTTCAGGTCAGCGCGGATAACATAGGCCATCCAGCGGCTTTCCGTGTAGGTGAGCGGGATGATGTCGTAGTCAAAAACAGGGTCCGCTACGCCCTGGCTGATGATGTGTATTCTATCCCTGTCAAGTGGTAACGGCGGAACTTCACCTTCCGCCAACCACGGGTAGCTATATTCATTTGCCTGTAAACCCATTGTAACTACCTCCTATGATTTTCTTCTTAAAATTTATACTTTTTACCGCTTTACTAACAAAGGCCTAACTTACGAGCCCTGGCTGATCGGGAACTGCTGACGCAGGCCGTACTTGTACGGAGTTGCGTAGCCCCTGTAGCTGGCAGGACGCTCATAGGTTTCGGTCCAGAGAACATTGGCCGGCGGAATGATAAGGTCGAACACGAAGGAAATAAGACCCGTGACTTCCTGTATCTTCAGTTCCGCGCCCATGTTGTCAAACGGTGTTGCCTGCATAAACCAGTTGATGGCATCGCTGGAAGCGGTGCGGGTGTGCTCCGGCTTAATCTGGAAGCGGTGCCCTTTAACGTTGAATGCGGGCGGGAGTTCCGACGGCAGATAGGTGAGCTGCCATTCGGAGCTGGAAACATCCGGCCTGGTGATAACTTTCATGTTGAATTTACCCCAGTCTACCTTCCCATAGAAGAACGGAGGTGTTACCTGCTTGTCATCGAACTTACCCGTAGCGCTGTGCATAAGGTAGCCGTTACGGGACATTGCAAAACCGAAGAAGTCCGTCTCTTTATCTCCGCCATGAACGGAGCACCTGATGTAGGACATCTTCTTCGGGAAACCGAGGACACGACCGGCGTCAACCGGGGCGTCGCCAGTGAGGTACATATACGGATAGTATCCGGCCTTCCAGACGTTGCCTTTCGGGTCCTTATAGGTAGCCGAAATCGTTACACCGAACTCGAGGTAAGGCCCAAGCATGGTGTTCTTGTGGTCAACGTACCAGAACTCGACCAAATCTGCGTTCTCTCCGTCCCAAACCGTGAGAGGCGGATTCGGGCAAAGACGCTGCCTGGTAGCCGCATCTACCCTAACAACAAAGGCAGACCAACGGCTATCCGTGTAAGTCAGAGGGAGAACGTCTATGTCCCACAGCGGGTCCGAAGGGTTCGCTATGATCCACGACTTTATGTCTCTCTCTATTGGAGGTGGTGGAACCTCCTTAGTGAGCTCCCAATACTTCGTTGGGACATTAAGATGACTTGGCATATTACAAACCTCCTTATATAGATTTTTAAAAACCGGATTGTTACCAACCTTTAGAGGAGAAACGTAGAAAACTACGAATCAAAGCCCCATCTCTTGTACTTATATCAAAAATGACATAGCTGTGTCAAGAGGTTTTTTTTAAGAATTGGAAAAAAACTTAAGTTGCGGGCTTAATTCAACCAAAATAGAAATAAAGGGTCAGGATTCGGGTGTTTCTGAATCGAGAATGGAGGTTACGGCGGAGGAAAATTCACCTATTCTCTCCTGAATGACGAGCGCGGCGTCAGTATCGAAGGGCGTCGGCATAAGATTCAGGATTACGAGCCTGGCCCCGGCCTGAAGGGCTATGTCGGGAAGGGTGTTTGCCGGAGAGACCTGGAGCGAGGAGCCAATGGCTATGAAGAGATCCGCGCTCCGGGAGAGCTCGAGCGACTTCTGCCAGGGGATCGTGGGGAGCATTTCGCCGAAAAAGACGGCGTTTGGCTTTAAAACGCCCCCGCATCCGGGGCAGAGCGGCGGATTTTCGCCAGAAACGACCCTCTCCATGGCCTCGTCCATGGAATGAAGGGAGGAACACGAAAGACAGACCACCTGGCGGAGCGAGCCGTGGAGCTCGTGGACCTCGCCCGAGCCGGCGTCCTGGTGGAGGCCGTCTACGTTCTGGGTTATAACGCCCTTGAGTATCCCTTTTTGTTCGAGCCCGGCGAGGAGAATGTGGGCAGGGTTGGGCCTCGCGGCCTGTCTTATGGGATGAAGGCCTATGGCATATTCATAGTATTTAGAGGGATTTCGTTTAAAACCCTCCAGGGATACGACGGACTGGTCCATTTTTTCCCAGAGCCCCGTCCCGGGGGAGCGGTAGTCCGGGATGCCGGACTCGGTGCTTATGCCGGCCCCGGTGAGGGCGACCGCGTTTTCCGAGGAGAGCAGAAGATCCGCAAACGTCTTTGCAGTATTTATTAAATCACTCATGTTTTAAAAAGAAAGGGGGTGACGAATCACCCCCTTTTATTGTCTATTGTGTTCAGGGCCGCACGCAGACGCGCCCCGCCCCGTTTATTTGCCCAATATGCTCACGACGCAGGTTATGCCGTCCATGGCCGGCTGGGCGCCGCCCATGGTCTCGATGATGCCGACCTTGGCGTCATTCTGCTGACGCGCGCCGGCTTCGCCGCGGAGCTGCCATACTATCTCGGCCGTCTGAAGGAGGCCCGTGGCTCCTACCGGATGGCCCCTGGAGAGAAGACCGCCGCCAGGGTTAACCGCGACGCCGCCCGAGTTTATCCAGGTGCTTCCGTCTTCTACGAGCTTTACGCCCTCCCCTTTTCCGCAGAAACCGAGCGCTTCGTAGACCATCATCTCGGCTATCGCGAAGGCGTCGTGGATTTCGGCGACGTCCATATCCTCGGGGCCGAGCCCTGCCATCTCATAGGCGAGGCCTGAGGTCCGAGCGACGTTTTCCGAGGGGTCACAGGTGAGGCCCTTGGGGCTTGAGTACTTGCCGGACTGGGCTATGCATCCGAGGACCTTTATCGGCTCCTTCGTTGCGAGCTTGTCCACGAGCTCCTTGGAACAGAGGACCGCAGCCGCGGCGGCGTCGCCCACGGGGCAGCACATGTTCCTGTTAAGCGGGTCCGCTATCATCGGCGCGCTAAGGACTTCTTCTATAGTAGTTTCTTTTCTGTACTGCGCTATCGGGTTCATGGAGGCGTGCTTCCTGCTCTTTACGACCACCTTCGCGAGCTGCTCGGGGGTTACGCCGTATTCCATCATGTATCTCTTGGCCCTCATGGCATAGAGGCCCGGCATTCCCATGCCGAGCGCGACCTCGATGTCGTCTTCCTCGAGGGGGAGCGGCCCGCCCGACATGACGCGGCTCAGGTTCTCGACCCCGAGCGCGAGCGCTATGTCGTATTGACCGTATGCGATCGTTCTCCAGGCTTCCCAGAACGAAAGCGTGCCGCTGCCGCAGGCGCCCTCGACGTTGATCGTGGGCTGCCCTACGAGCCCTATTTCCTTAAGTGTTCTCTGCCCGACTCCCATGCCCTGATAGACATGGCCGCAGAAGGCTATCTCTATCTTTCTAGGATGAATGCCGGCGTCTTTTATGGCCGCCCATGCCGCCTCACGGCCCAGCACATGAGCCGCTTTTTCCGGGAACCTGCCGCAGGCGGTGGTCCCAACGCCCAGTATGTATACGTCTCTCATTGTGAAACCTCCTAGGAAAAGCTTACCGGTATTTTAAAAATTTTAGCAACTAAAGGCAAGTAAAATGCGGAAGGGGCCGAAAATAAAAAGGAGCCCTCCCGGTATTCGAAAGGGCTCCCGATGTTTTAACTTTCCTGTTTCGACTGCTTTCAGCCAAAATTTACTGCGGGGTCTGCGATGCAACCCACGCGGCAACCGGCGTCCATTTCCCGGTGAGGATCAACATTCCGGGGATGAGCAGCGTTACGATGGACTCAATAACGAAGAGCCATGCAACCGCCGGAGCCAATGCCTTTCCAAGCGAGAATACGAGCCAGCAGAGGAGGGTCAGAAGCGCCCATGCCCAGCAGAAGTAGGCATAGTATTTAAACCCAGGGATAACCGCTTCGAGGTTCATGAAGTGGAGACCGTACCAAACGAAAACTATGGTCGCGAAAAGACAGAACCACCCTAAACCCTTAGCGTCGTATCCATGGATAAAAATACCGGCAACCATGAGATAAATAAGAGCGAACACCGATACCAACGCTGTTGCGGCGGTTTGCTCCAGGCCGTGCAGATGCCAAGCTGCTATAAGAATCAATATGGCCACACCCAGGTTTAATACACCGACCTCTTTGGCCCCGGTCTTTCCGAGCACGGTCATACCGTTACAGAAAAACACAAATCCAACGAGTAACAAAACGTAACCAAGCAATAGGTCTATTGCCATGTCTCTCCATACCTCCTATAAGTTATTTGTGTGATATACGTGGATTTCCACCTTCCACAAAGGCTATACCAACCATATGGATGGTTTTTATCACACTTGGCGAACCAATGTCAAGACTCTTTTTTAGAATCTGGCTGAAAATTTAATAAATGAGACGCACTTAAGGGATAAATTGTGAATTATAGACGTGAGTTAGTGCGGGCGGCACGAGGCCCGTGCCGCCCGGTTAAGGGCCGGGAACAGGTATGTTCCCGCCTAAATTTTATGCAGATTCTTTTCTCTGTACGAGGATGACCCACTTGCCCTTCTGAACTATCTCACCCGACTGATTGTGAACGTTTACCTCGAAGATTAAAAAGCCCATGTTCGGGCGCTTGTGCTCCCTCTTTTCCACGAGCTTGCGGGTGATGTGAATAGTGTCTCCGAACTTGACTGCGCCCGAGAACCTCCAGTCCTCAAGCCCCATGAAGGCTATCGTCGCAAGGCGCGGCATGGTGAACCAGAGCCCCGAGGCTACCGAGAGGACGCAGAGGCCGTGCGCGACCCTGCCTTTAAATACGGTGTTCTTGGCGAACTCTTCGTCTATGTGCATGTTGTTAAAGTCCCCGGAAAGCCCGGCGAAGCTGACGACGTCCGTTTCGGTTATCGTCCTTCCGGTGCTTTTGTGCTCGGCGCCTTCTTCGAGGTCTTCGTAAAAAACTCTGGTATCTTCCTGCGGCATTGTCGAAGTCTCCTGTGTTAATTTATGTGGCCGTCCGCATAGAGCGGCGCGGCGTGCCCGCCTCGTTCCCCTCTTTGTTGTCCCCCTGCCCTATCCCTACTTCGCAGGCTTGAACTTGGGGAGCGTAACCTCGGGCGTGACGTCGTCGAACACGACCTCGACGTCCATGCCTACATGGACGTCCCTTACGTCGCAGTCAACGATGTTCGTCATCATCTTTACGCCTTCGGAGGTTTCGACCAGCGCCACTACGTACGGCGGATCGTTCTTATAGGCCTTTGTCGGGCCCATGTGGTGAATGGAGAAGGTCCAGACCTTCGCCTTCCCGCTTGCTTTTACCCATTCAATGTCCTCGGACATATCGTTGCCCGGGGAAATGGCGCGCGGGTAGAAGAAGAATTCTCCCGTGGCTTTCGATCTCGGGAGCACTAGCTCGTGCTTCTTGGCCGCCTCCCAGTAGGGTTTGGTTTCCGGACGAAAATCCGGCAGTGGTTTCTCGTATGGTTTATTTTCAGCCATGTCGTATAAGTCTCCTTTTGGTTATGAAAGGGCTTCTTTCCCTAAGAGTATCGTGCTGTGTGCGGATACAATGCCGCCGTTCCCGTGTACGAGCGCAACGTCGGCGTCCTTAACCTGCCTCGGCCCCGCCTGCTTCCTCAGCTGAAGCACGGCTTCGACCACATGGTGCATCGCGCCGAGGTGCGCCTGGGACAGGAGCCCGCCGTGGGTGTTTACGGGAAGGTCCTTGCCTATCTCCATGCGTCCTTCGAGTGCGAACGCGCCGCCCTCGCCTTTCGGAACAAACCCGAGCCCTTCGAGCTCGAGGAGAACCGTTATCGTGAAGCAGTCGTAGAGAAACGCTACATCGACATCCTTCGGCGTAAGGCCAGCGGTCTGGAAGGCCTTCTGCCCGGAGGCGTTGACTGCGTTATATATCTGATCGAGATCCTTGAGCGAGGTGAGGTACTGATGCGAGTATCCCTGACCCATGCCCCAGAGGTATGCGAGCGGGTTCTGGATGCCAAGCTCTTTTGCCTTTGCCTCCGTCGTGACTATGAACGCGGCACCGCCGTCGGAGATGATGGAGCAGTCGTATTTGGAGAGCGGCTCGGCGATGATGCGCGAGTTGAGAACGTCGTCTATGGAGAGTGGCTCCTTGTTCATCGCGTTCTCTTTGTTGGCCGCGTGCTTACGCATCGTGACGGCCACCGCCGCTAGGTGCTCGCGAGTGGTGCCGAAATCGTGGAGGTATCTCTGTGCGGCAAGCGCATATCCGCCTGGGGTGGTGAGACCGTAAGGGAACTCGAACTCGGCGTGGCACATTTCTCTTATGAGGGCAACCATGCCGGAAGAGGATATGCCGGAAAGGGTGTTGTCACCCCTTACGCAGAGGACAACCTCGGCCTGACCGGAGGCTATCGCCATCGCGGCCTCGGCGACCATCCATACGGCGGTCGCTCCGCCGACGGCCACGGACGAGAAGAACCTCGGCCTGAGCCCAAAGTAGTCGGCGAAAGTAGTGCAGTGCATGAAGGTGTGCTCGACGAGCGAGAACGCGGTGACGAGTCCGTCAACGTCGGACTTTTTTATTCCTGCATCTTCTATAGCAATCTTGGATGCCTGAGAGAGGAAATGAAAGGAGCTTTTGTCGGGTATCTTTCCCTGTTCCGTTTCTCCCACTCCGGCAATAACGATTTTATTTTTCTTGAGGACTTCCCTGGCCTCTTTCATGTTCAGTGAGCCGCCAGCCATATGTATTCTCCCCCTGTTTTTGAATTTTTGCGGAAAAATATATTAAATAGACCTCAATAAATGTCAAACACCCGGGCTTTCGCTGGATGATTGGGAATTTCATCTGGGGTGTGAAATTAAAAGAATGTTCCTGGTATATATGATGCTGGTCGGAAGTCGAGTGATTCACCCCTTTCTGCTTTGCGTGTCCCCTGATAAAGATTTAGCTACCGCATCGGCAACGAGCTCGCATAACGTGCCGACGTAAAAATTCCTAGCCTTACTCTCACTCCCTTTGGGGATGGCTTTGTATGGGAAGGAGACCCTAACCTCACGCGCTATCTTTGCCGGATCGAGCGCGGCGCCTTTTTCCTCGATATCGAGAACCCTGTTTACGGCTATATCCTTACACGCCCTGTGCGCCCCCTCCTCGACTATTTCTTCGATTGGTTTAATGTCCACAAGGTTGTCGTATGTCTCAAATATTCTCTTTCTGAAAATGGCGTCTCTTATGCTTTTACGAACCCTTTCTTTTTCTTTATCTTGAGACTTTGAAACGCTGTTTTTTGCCCTTACATAGGTAAGGCTGCTCTCGAGGGTTCCTATACTATTTATCTTCTTCTTATATTTGTCTTCTTTGGGTGACATTTTTGTCACCCCCCCGGGTGATGATATTGTCACCCCCCGGGTGACATTTTTGTCACCCTCCCCCCTGACATTTTTGTCATCCCCTTTAGGTGCCCTTTTTTTATTGGTTTTTTGTTCCGGGATGGCGTCTTCTGGAATGAGTCTACCTATACCCACTTCGTTTTCGTTCTCCTCGTCGAACTCTAATTCTTCCACATAATCATCACCCTTGTTGAGCTCCTCAATGAGTTTTTGAACAAGCGGACGGAAGTCGAATACGGTTGTTACCTGCGCCCCGGTTTCCTCATCGAAGCGTGGGGATTTAACGAGGAGCCTGAGCTCTTCGAGATCTTGTGTTATGCGCTTTACGCTTCTCTCTTCGATGCCCGATCTCTGGGCGAGAGTGGAGTAGCTTGGGAACGGATATTTTGAATCCCATTTGTAGGACATGATGTCGATTATGAGCATGACGTGTTTGGGTTTGAGACCGATCCTGGATCTGTATCTGAGGAGGATGTTTGGGACGCTCGTAAAGCCCTCGTCGAGTATCTCTCCCCAAATCTGGACTATCTTTGTTTTGTCTTGTTTTTTATCAGGCATCAGCCTCTCTAAACAGACCCCGGACGGTTCCTTAGCCGGGCATCAAAAAGCTTGACATTTAAAAGTGAGAAAAGGTATCATTAGGTTGTTCCACCTTCCGGTTGCCGCCGTTGTTTTATGCTCAGCGCTAAAGCTTCGGCGGCTTTTTAATACCCAAGCTCAGCCATATTATATGATTTTTGGAAAGTTAAATCAATCGGCGAAAATCCCGCCGCCAGGCTGTGGGATTTAGAGATGGTGTTCTTTGCCCCCTACCCTTTCGGCTTGATATAGTCGCTCAGAATTGATATAAATAAATTGGGAGCCCGAAGTTCCTTGGGCTCTTTTTTCAGACCAGTATAAAGACCCTGCCCGGAGGTTAAAGAGCACATGAAGGTTATAGCGGTTGCCAATCACAAGGGAGGGGTAGGAAAGACGACGACCGCGGTGAACCTCGCCGCGTGTCTTGTGGAGAAAGGGGCCGATGTGCTAGTTGTAGACCTCGACCCGCAAGGGAACGCAACGACGCATCTCGGCTTCAGCCCGAATGATTTCGAGATGACGATAAACGACGTGCTCACCGATCCCACGAGCAAGATAGATATAAACGGGATAGTGGTGGAGCATGAGACGAGGGGACTTTTTCTCGCACCGGCCAATCTTTCGATGAGTAGGGCCGATCTTTCGATGTCGGCGCTCATCGAGAAGGACCATCGTTTGAGGAAGTCTATAAACAAGCTGAGGAAGAGTTATGACTTCGTGATAATAGACTGCCCCCCTTCCCTCGCGACGCTTTCTGTGAATGCATTTTTCGCGGCCGATGATGTGATTATAGCGGTGCAGACGCAGCCTATGGCGCTCGAGGCTGTGAGCATGATAGACGAGACGCTGTATGAGGTGTATTCGTCGCGGCCTGATTTCCCTATCGTGCCCTATGCCCTTCCGACTATGCATGATAAGCTGACGACAATAAGCAGCACCGTTCTAGAGGCGATAAACAGGAAGTTTAACCCGAACGTGTTCTCGCCTATACATTCGAATGTGAAGCTAAAGGAGGCAAGTGGGTACGGGAAGCATATACTGGAGTACGATCCACTCTGCGCCGGGGCTACGGATTACAGAAGACTGGCCAAGGAAGTGATGGCGATTTATGAAAGGGAAAAAGAAGAAGGGAGAAGATACATCATCCGAAACTCCTGAGAAGAATCGGGCGTCCTCGGGGCGCCTCTCGGGGATGCTGGAGTCTATGGAGAAGCGCGGAAGCCCTGTGAACGCGCATAAAGTGGCTACGGCCTATTTCGAGAGCTTCAGGAAGGACAGGAACATACCGGACGGCGCTGAAGAAAAAGCGCCCGGCGGGGATGAATCTACCGCGGTAGATACCGGAGTAGATGCCGGAGTAGATGCCGAGGAAGGAAACGCGGTAGTTACCGCGGTAAGTAGCCCGGTAAAAAAGGCTCCTTTGGAGAAGAAGCCCGCCAGGGCCGCGGCTAAAACGGCGCCCAAGGATGAAGACCCCCTCTTGGCGCCTTCAGAGACGAAGGTTTACGAAGCTATTTATAAGGTATATAGGGATGCCAACCCACCTGGGAGCGTTAGGATCGGGCTAAAAGAGCTCCGGGAGCTTTCGGGGCTCTCTGACAAGACCGTCAGAATGGCCGTTCATTCTCTTACAGAAAAGCTTAATATAGAGGTATTGGAGGGCGCACTAGGCGTGTACGGCAGGAAGTATAAGGTGTACGGGCCGGAAGAGGTGCACAAAAAGGAGGCGCGAAAGGGGCCTTGAGGTAGACCCCGTGACGAAAAAGGTGCTCGTGAGAGCGACCCCGGACAATACCGCGGTAAGTAGCGCAGTAAATAACCCGGTAATGAATGCGGTAGGTAATGCAGTAAGTAATGCGGTAAATACCGCAGTAGTTACTGCGGTAGGAGGCCTTGGGGAGAAGTCGGCTGAAATAAAGGTGATTTTAGAGAGGTATGTGATTGAGACGACGGAGGGGGAAACAGCTTCGTTCGCCGAAAAATATGCCGGGGTGGATATCGGGGTCATCGAGGCGGCGGTTATATTGGGCGCGCTCAAGGGTGAGGGTAGGGCGGCGTCTGCCCGGGACGTGGAGCGCGAGCTCGGGAGGCTCGGAGGCCCGCTTCCAGCGGGTTACCTGGACGGCCTGAGGGATGTTTGGGAAAACCTGAAGAAGAAAGCCTGAATCGCGGCGCCATTATGTTTTTAGTAATGAGGATTAGAGAATATCCCTTTCGCATTCATTCTAGGCGACAACATTAAAGACGAAATCCTGAATCAAGTTCAGGATGACGAAAAAAAATAAAGTTGCAATTGGAAGTCCCGCCTGCTGATTTATATGAATTCATATTTAATTGGGGAAAGACATAAAAGCACACTCTCTCCCCAGTATCCTGAAATATAAAACCCTATGAACCCTTTTTGATTTGAAAGATTCCTAATTGATCATCGGCGGAAATGGATCCCCGATGCATAGGCAGGTTTCGAGCAGTACCAGATATGCTTTCTTGCAATCGGCTCAGGGCGTCCGATTCTTCGCTCGCTCGAAATCGTTGGGAATGACACGCACACTGTGTGTTTTTCCTAGCGTGACGGATAATCTGAGTAGAATCACCGTTCGTACGACGAGTAATAACCGCACTGTCTCTGCTATGCCCGGTAGACGATGGGGGGCTGGCCGTCCACCAGATTTCTCACGCTCGTTCGAAATGACATTCTACGAACCCTTTTGCTTGTACTTGCCTATACAGAAATTCCTTTTAACCTTAGTAAGTTATGGGCATAGACAGGGAGAAGGCGCAGGCGATCCCGCCGTCGCCGGGGGTTTACCTCCTTAAGGACGGAAAAGGGAAGTCCCTTTACGTGGGGAAGGCGAAGAACCTTCGGAGCCGCGTGTTCTCGTATCTCAACGACGGGGAGGAGCCGGCGCGGCCGCACATTGCG
>JAWKQD010000020.1:0-28873 GCA_041390285.1 Thermodesulfobacteriota bacterium
GGTAAATCCCGCTCATTCCACACCGTCAATGTTTAATTTTTGGCATCATTTGCTTAAATATTGGGCAGTTAAATTCCGCAACTTTCGATATAAACCCTTAAAATCATTGATTGAAAAGGTTTTTGATAAGTGGTATGTTGTTTGCATCACTGCCATGGGAAGGAGGAATATCTCATGAAAAAAGTAGAAGCGATTATTAAGCCTTTCAAGCTCGACGATGTAAAGGAATCCCTCAAGGAAATAGGGGTTCAGGGTCTTACGGTTACTGAAGTAAAAGGTTTCGGAAGACAGAAGGGTCATACGGAACTTTACAGGGGTGCAGAGTATGTAATAGACTTTCTACCCAAGATAAAGCTCGAGATCGTTGTGTCCGACGACATGGTGTCGAAGGTCATAGATGCAATAATGGACAGTGCCAAGACCGGTAAGATCGGAGACGGCAAAATCTTTATATTGCCTATGGAAGAGGTTATAAGGATAAGGACGGGGGAAAGAGGCGAAGACGCCTTATAGAAGTCGCTTTACAAGTGATGCAGGGACAATAATAACAACAGGAGGAGCTATAACGTAATGCCCACTACCAGCAAGTCTAAAAGCAAAGGAGGAGGAGAGGATATGTTTCCGAAGAAACCGGCAGATGTTTTAAAGCTTATTAAAGACAACAATATAGAATTCATCGATCTGAGATTTTTGGACTTCATAGGTACATGGCAGCACTTCAGCGTTCCGGCACACGAGCTTTCGGCCGGCACGTTCGAAGACGGTCTCGGGTTCGACGGCTCCAGTATTCGCGGATGGCAGTCGATTCATGCGAGCGACATGCTCATGATACCCGACCCCGAAACCTCGAGAATCGACCCTTTCATGACGCACCCGACTCTCGCTATCATATGCGACATCGTCGATCCGATTACGCGTGAGCCCTATTCGCGCGACCCTCGGAACATAGCCAAGAAGGCAATTTCATACCTCAAGAGCACGGGTATCGGCGATATGGCGTTCTTCGGCCCAGAGCTCGAGTTTTTCGTCTTCGACGACGTAAGATACGACCAGACTTCGAACTCCGGTTACTACTTCGTCGATTCCACGGAAGGCATATGGAACTCCGGCAGGGACGAGAACCCCAACCTCGGCTACAAGCCGAGGCACAAGGAAGGCTACTTTCCGACGCCGCCGACCGACTCGCTCCAGGACATGCGCTCCGAGATGGTTAGCATACTCGAAAAGCTCGGCGTAAGTATCGAAGCCCATCACCACGAAGTGGCAACGGCAGGACAGTGCGAAATCGACATGCGCTTTTCCCCGTTGATTCAGATGGGTGACCAGATGATGTGGTACAAATACGTCATCAAGAACGTAGCGAGACAGTTCGGCAAGACCGTGACATTCATGCCGAAACCACTCTTCGAAGACAACGGCTCGGGTATGCACGTTCACCAGTCGATATGGAAAAAAGACAAGCCGCTCTTTGCCGGAAACGGCTATGCGGGCATGAGCGACCTCGCCATGAACTACATAGGCGGTATACTCAAGCACGCAAGGGCGATATGCGCTTTTACAAACCCGACCACGAACTCCTACAGAAGGCTCGTACCGGGCTTCGAAGCCCCTGTGAACCTCGCCTATTCGGCAAGGAACAGGAGCGCCTCGGTCAGAATACCGATGTACTCGCCGAGCCCGAAGGCAAAGAGGCTCGAGTGCAGGTTCCCGGACCCGTCGTGTAACGGCTACCTCGCTTTTTCGGCCATGCTCATGGCCGGCCTAGACGGCATAGAAAAGAAGCTCAACCCCGGAGAGCCGCTGGACAAGGACATTTACGCTCTCGGGCCGGAGGAGCTCGCGGGTATTCCAAACGTTCCCGGCTCGCTCGAAGGCGCTCTAGAAGCACTTGAGGCGGACCACGAATTCCTGCTCAAGGGAGACGTATTCACCGAGGACGTTATCGAAACCTGGATCGAATACAAGACCGACAAGGAAGTTAACCCGATCAAGCTGAGGCCCGTACCGTTCGAGTTCAAGCTATACTTCGACGTGTAATCGGTCTCTCTAACTAAAATAGAATAAAAACCGGATGATGCAGGCGGCGGTCTTGAATGAGGCCGCCGCTTTTTTTTTGCCTGAATCTCTCTACTTTAACCTGCCGCGGATAAAACCTAAGCCGGGCGCAGTCTTCCACACTCTTCAATATTAGCGGCAAGGCCTCTCTAACTTGCTAAGAATGGCTTCGAATAAATAGGCCGGGTGCCGGAAGCCAAGGACTCTACCTTATACCGGATCCAATTGGGTCTACATAGAGGGTGGTTCGTGCTTAACGGTGAGTAATTAGAATTTCTGCCAGAGGACTATGAAGACGAGTATCGCAAGGGCGCCTATGGCCATTAGGGTGGCGTAGCTCCTGAGAACGCCCGTCTGCGCGGCCTGGAGCGTGAGAGCCGCTTCCTTCAGGATATTCGCGACGCCGTTTACGGCCCCGTCGATGTATTTGGTGTCGAACCAGGCGGCGAGGTTGCAGAGATATCTGAAGGGCTGGACTATGATGTAGTCGTAAAGCTCGTCTACGTACCACTTGTTGTATGAAAGGTTGTAGAGCGGCTCGACGTTCTTGTTGGCCGCTATCTTGTCCGCCGTGCCCGGCTTTACGGAGTAGAGGTAATACGCGATGACAATACCGGTAGCGGCAGCCGCGATGGACAGAACGAGCAGGGTTTCGTGACTGAAGAGATGATGCCCCGTCGAGACGAAGTTATCGAGCAGTATCGCAGGCGAGACGAACTTGTCGAAAAGATTCGATCCGTGGATGCCGACGAGCTCGCCAATAAACTCGGGAACACCCAGATATCCGCCGAATATGGACAAAACCGCGAGTATCATGAGCGGAATCGTCATCGAGAAGGGCGACTCGTGCACGTGATGCTTCACTTCCTCGGTCATCCTCGTTTTGCCCTCGAAGGTGAGGAGATAGAGCCTAACCATGTACAATGCCGTGAGGACGACCGTAATCAGCGCCAGGAGCCAGTGAAGGGCGTAGCCCCTGTCGTAGACCTGACCGAGTATGCCGTCTTTACTGAAAAAACCCGATAGAAGCGGAACGCCGGCTATCGCGAGCGTGCCTATGAGGAACGTTATAGCGGTCGTTGGTATGTATTTCCTGAGGCCTCCCATGTGCCTTATGTCCTGCTCGCCGGAGAGGGCGTGTATGACGCTTCCAGAGCCCAGGAAGAGGAGGGCCTTAAAGAACGCGTGGGTGACCAGGTGGAAGAGCCCGGCGGTGTACGCGCCGACGCCTATGCCCATGAACATGTAGCCGAGCTGGCTTATCGTCGAGTACGCGAGGACCTTTTTAATGTCGTTCTGCGTGAGTGCTATTGTCGCCGCGAGGAAAGACGTCAGAACCGCTACTGTGACGACCACCATCTGTGCCGTGGCGGACTGGGAGAATATGGCGCTGCATCTGGCTACCATATATGCGCCTGCGGTGACCATCGTGGCGGCGTGTATGAGCGCGCTCACTGGGGTAGGGCCGGCCATGGCGTCGGGGAGCCACACGTAAAGCGGTATCTGAGCAGATTTGCCCACTGCCCCCACGAACAGGAGGAGCGCTATTCCGGTTATCACAGCCGCCGGCACGCCGCTCATGAATACTGGGTCGAGAGCCTTTCCGAAGACCTCCTGATAGCCTACGGAGCCGAAAACGTAGAATATAAGGAATATTCCTAGCAGAAATCCGAAGTCGCCTATCCTGTTGACGACGAACGCCTTGCGCCCGGCGTTGGCGTTGTCGGGGTTCTCGTACCAGAATCCGATGAGCAGGTAGGACGCGAGCCCCACGCCTTCCCAGCCGACGAACATGAGCGGGAAGCTGTTGCCGAGGACGAGGATGAGCATGAAAAATATGAAAATATTGAGGTACATGAAGTACTTGGCGTAGGCCTTATCGTCGTGCATGTACCCTGTCGAGTAGACGTGTATGAGAAAGCCTATCCACGTCACCACGAGCGCCATTATGCAAGAGAGCGTGTCGAAGAGAAAGTTGAAGCTGACCGTGAACGAGCCCGACGGTATCCATACGAAGAGCTCCTGGATTATCTGGCGCTGGCCCGGCTCCATCGAAAGGAGCTTAATGAAGAGCGACGTCGATATGAGGGCCGACACCAGCACGACTCCGCAGCCGACCAGGCCTACTACCCTCTTCTCCGTGTGCTCGTCGCCCTTTAGAACCTTTTTCCAAAGGCCGGAAGCAAACAGCAGCCCGTTAAAAGCGGCCCCGAGAAGCGGTATGAGAACAATCCAGAGTATCATTTTATGCGTTAACCCTTAAGCATCTTTAATATGTCTACGTTAAGCGAGTCCTTGTGCGAATAAACGGCCACGACGAGCGCAAGCCCGACGGCCACCTCGGCCGCGGCGACCGTGATCGACATTATCATGAACACGTGCCCGGTCATGTTGCCATGGACCCTTGAAAAGGCTATGAAGGCGAGATTCGCGGCGTTCAGCATGAGCTCGAGCGACATGAGAACGATTATGAGGTTCTTCCTGGCTATGACGCCGTATGCCACTTTGACGAAAAGTATCGCGCTCAATACGAAATAATGCTCGGGAGTTATGCCGGACATCTCAGCTCTCCCTCCTTTTGGCAATCGCGACGACGCCTATGATCGCGGCGAGAATGAGGACGGACGTGAGCTCGAACGGGAGCAGGTAGTCCGTAAACAGCATCATTCCCACCCCCTCTACAGTGCCGAAATCCTCGGGGAGGGCCGCCGTGCTTCCGCCCGGAAACGCCATATTATAGGCCAGAATGGCGAAATAACCGACGAAAAAGAGGCCAGCCAGAATTAGGCTGCCCTTAAACGCCATGTTCTTGGAGTCGAAATCGAGCGCGCCGGGCTTGAGGTTAAGGAACATAACGGTGAAAAGAAACAGCACCATTATTGCGCCGGCGTAGACCAGTATCTGTATCGCGGCTGCGAAGTGCGCCGAAAGGAGCACGAAAAGCACAGCCGTCGCAAAGAGGGTGAGGACGAGAGACACAGCACTCGATACCGGATTCTTATGAACGATTACGAGGAGAGCTCCCGCCACGGCAAGCGCCGCGAACAGATAGAATAATACAGTCTCCAAGCTGATAAAACCTCCCGGAAATATAGGCGACTGAGCTTTAATTCGAGGTACATGAAGTATATGTGGAACAGGGCGATAGTCAACGTTTGCCGCATAAAAACGGATTAAAATGGGAAGGCTTACCTGCTTTTGCCTACGCCGACCCTGTCGCACCATTCGGAGACGGGGCAGAGCGTGCACATGGGGGAGATCGGTTTACAGAGGTGCTGTCCGAAGGCTACGAGGAGGCTGTTGTAGTCTATCCAGTATTTTTTAGGGAGTTTCTTTCTGAGTGCCATTTCCGTTTCGAGCGGGTTTTTGGTCTTTATGTACCCGAGCCTGTTAGAAATCCTGTGCACATGCGTATCGACGCAGATGCCGGGCTTGTTGTAGCCCAAGGTCAAGACGAGGTTCGCGGTCTTCCTTCCGACTCCCTTAAGCTTAAGCAGCTCGTCCATGTCGTCAGGGACACGTGAGCCATAGTCTCGGGTGAGCGTCCGGCATATGTCGAGGACGTTACGGGCCTTTACCCTGTAAAACCCGACGGGATATATTGCCCTTGCAATTTCATTCTCGCTCAGTTTGAGCATGCCCGACGGGTTATCGGCGAGGGCGAAGAGCCTCCGTGACGCGGCGGCGGTCGTTTCGTCCTTCGTCCTCAGGCTGAGCACGGTGGATATGAGCACCCTGAACGGGTCGCGCGAGGTTTCGGCGACGAGCGTCACAGCCGGGACGTCCCACGAGGGGGTCGCCCTGGTGAGAGCGTCTATTACGGGATGGATATCGTTCGATTTCATCTGGAAACCCGGAAAAGGATAACATACGGCGGGCCCTCCAAACCGATAAGAAGTGTTGTCCTAATAATTGAGGTGAGAGAGTAAAGAAAAAACCGGCGCGCTGCGAATCATCGAATCGTAGCGCGCCGGCAAAGGAGGATGGTTGATTAGTTATATACTTCCATGAGGCTCCTCAGGACGGGGGCCGACTTCGACCTCCTTATCCTGTCGAGGGCCTTCTTTTCTATCTGTCTTATCCTTTCCCTCGTGAGGCGGAACTTCCTGCCTATTTCGTCGAGGGTATAGGGGCATTCGTATCCTATCCCGAACCTCATCTTCACTACCTCGCGCTCCCTTATCGGGAGTATGAGGAGGGCGTCGTTTATATTCCCCGGTATGGATATCTCGGCTATGAGGGAATCGACCTTGAGCGCGCCCGAATCCTCGACGTAATCGAGGAACGTCGCCTTCTCGCCGTTCCATATGGGGGTGTCGAGCCTTACAACCTTGTTCGTGGCGGACTCGAGGATTCTCCTAACGTTCTCGACGCTCATCTCGGCCTTCTTGGCGATTTCCTCGGGGAGCGGCTCTCTTTCGTTCTCGCGCGTGAGCTCCCTTTTTACGTGCCGCACCTTCCCGGCCTTTTCCAGGAGATATGCCGGCATTTTTACGGTGCGGGTCTGGTTGAAGACGCCCCTGGTCATCGCCTGATTGATCCACCAGCAGGCATACGTCGAGAACCTGTAACCCTTTCTGTGATCGAACCTCTCGACGGCCTTTATGAGGCCGAGGTTCCCTTCCTGGATGAGGTCGAGGAACGGGACGCCCCTCCCGGCGAATCTCTTCGCCATGCTGGCCACGAGCCTTAAGTTGGCTTTTATAAACCTGTTCCTGAGCTCGAATCCCTTTTTCTGATATACCTTATGAAGGCTCGCGAGCGTGCTCAGCTGACCGCAAACCTCGACGTGCTTCTTTCTTTCGTCGGCCATCATGGTCTGAATGTCGCGGCTGTAAAACTCGCTTATCGCCTCTTCTAGCTTTTCCGGCTCCTGGCCGAGCTTCTTGCCAATAAGCTTCTCTATTCTTTTACGTATGCTCGTCGCCTTGTCCTCGCAGCATTTTATCTTCGCCGCGACGTGGGCTTCCTCGTTAGGGGCAAGCAGAGTCTCAGTGCTGACCTCTTTAAAATAGGCGTTTACCAGCCGGAGATCCTGATTTACCTCTTCTCTATTGGTTTTAATATTGCGGTTTTCGTTTTCCTCCGCCTCGGCGGTCTCTTCGGTTTCTTCTTCGAGGTAATCGTCTATTTCCTCGAATTCGTCGCCGCCGAAGTCGTCTGTCATGGTTTCGGCCTGACCATGGCCGTAGTCGTCGAACATGTTGGAAAATTCAGGCTTTTTAAGCATCATTGGCCTCCTTCAGGTCATCTCGCCTTTGACGGGATACTTTGAACGCCCGTCTCGTCTGATCTTATACCTATAAACCAGTACGATCATGAAATGGTTTCAGATTCATTTAAACATTCTTAAGTTGTATGAATCATTCGAGAAGATTGCCCTTTCCGCACCCCCTAAAGTGAGTTTCTCCGGATTTTTCCCCGATCAGCCCCGTATTAGCCCATCATAATGTTTATACGCGGGGGCCGGCAAAAGCATTCGGATGTTTACCGGGCGGGACGAAAATGCATATTGATATGGAACAGGATTCTGTTACGGCTGGATGGTAAAAAGGGCGGACTGTCAACCAAATGCCCGATCAGAAACGGAAGTGACGCCAGGGATGGTTATCGAGGGCGAAGACGAAGTCGCGCCAGAGTCCACCGAACCCCGAAATCTCCGGCTCCACGACAGAGACTTCGTTGATCCTCTCAAAGAGCGTGCCTTTTCGGAGCCGCTCCCGAGGTCGAGAGCCGTAACCGCGACTCCGGCTATGCGGGCAAGCCCGCCGTCCGACGAGACCTCCCACACCGAATGAATCGCATAGCGCCGCCCGTCGTGCTCGCCCAGGTACAGCATAATATGGTCGGGCGGTCTCAGGAGCGTTATCCCGGGCACCCACTCTTTTGCGAGGGCGCGGCGGGCCCCGAGCGATTTCTCGATTACCGTGTTTCTCAGAATCATTCTCCCCACCGCGGATTGGGTGGACGAGTTTCGCGGGAGCTCGACGCCGAACATGCCGAACAGGGCTTTAAGAAAGGAAGAGCAGTCCTCGCCTTCCTTTCCGCCTCCCCACGAGTATGGGGTCCCCAGGAATTTGAATGCAGCTTCGATTACGCCCGCCTTCGTATAGGGCAGAAAACCTTCGTGGACAAATGCGTCCCGCACGCGGTCATCTGCAAAAACGAGATTTCCGTCTGTGTCTGACGGGAAGCTTTACATTATAAAAGCCGCCTTCACGGGAAGAAAACGGGAGCCTTGTTCTCATACTTAGCGCCGCTCCGTTTTCGGTCGCGGCGCCTGGAGATGTGACGATGAGAAAATCCTTTCCGGGATATTCTGAAATAGTTTCTTTAGGTGCGAACGCCGCGTCTCCGGCCCTTATCCAGCCGTTGACAAAGCCCGCCATGACGAACAGCCACTCGCCATCCGTAGATGTGTGCACGACGGCCGCCTTGTCTCCCGGAAGGAGCGAATCCAGGAGGCAACGGTTAAAGTCGTGGTCGTGTTTTCCGTTCTTTACTTGCTCGGCAGACGGCCAGCAGTAGATTTCGGTATGTCTCACTATCATTGCATAGCGTACTTCAACGTCGCCGGCGATATGGGCAGTGCCGAGGTTCCGGACCAGCCCGGCATAGTAGCCGGCGGAAAGCGGAGTTCCGTCGCTTCCATATTTCACGGGAGAAGGCTCCTCGGAAATGAGGACGGCACCGTCTCCAGGGCTTTCTTGTATGTCGAGGCCGGAAGCCTCGATCACCCTGTCCCTCACTTCCGGGCCGGGAGGCGTTCCGGGAGGCTGAATATGTCTACACCGGCGGCGATGCGCCTGGCCCGGAGGTTAAATTCCGTTATCTCCCCGGGGCTCATTACGATGCTGTCCGGGTTTTTTATGCGCGACGTCCAGAATCCGGGCTTTTCCAGCTCGTCGTCCACACCTGAAAAGGAAGTCACCAGAGGCGGCTCGTGCCCTGATTCGTAGAAGTCCCCTAGCTCGCGCATGGTCTGGAGCGACTTCAGTTGGCTGATGCGCCCGTGTTTTTCGAGGCTCCTTAGTATATGAATCTCTCTTTCCTTGAGGTAGCTGTCGGAAGGGTCGAGGGGTGAGAATACCCGCGGGTTCGGGACGCAGGCAGCGAGGCGTATCGCTTCTGAAAGGCTCAGGAGAGACGCGGCTTTCCAAAGTAATGGCGCGAGGCTTCTTCCGCCCCGTATATGCCCTCACCCCATTCTACGACGTTCAGATAAATTTCGAGTATTCTCGCCTTCGGGATATCCCTTTCGAGCCGGAGGGCTATCAGCGTCTCCCTGAATTTCCTTCTGAAGGATCTGTCGGGAAAGAGAAAGACGTTCTTGGCGAGCTGCTGCGTGATGCTGGACCCGCCCCTAAGAATCCGCCTGTTCCTTATGTTCAGCAGCATCGAGTTCCACATCTCCTCCCAGTAGAACCCGCGGTGAGTGAGGAAGTTCCTGTCCTCCGCCATTATGACGGATTCGACGAGATAAGGGGATATCCGGGAAAGCTCGACCCATGTTTTCCTGATTTCGCCGCCCCTTTCCTTTCGAAACTTCATGAAAGCGGTTTCTTCGGGATTAGAGGTAAGCAGCCAGGAGACGTCCGGGGTTCTGCGCCAAGACGCTATTATTCCAACAGCCGTTATGAGCAGGGCCGCGAGAAGAAGTAGAAGAACATAGATCATAATCTGCTCCCGAATGTAGGCAGCAATAAAGGCCGATAGGCGAGGCAGCCGGAGTTAAGCTGATATGATTATACACCACGGAGCGGGCGATACGTCGTTCGTTCAGTTGATAAATATTTCATTCAACGTCCCGTGCGCTGTATACTTTTTTGAGGGGTTATCGCATGGGATATTATCTTGTTTCATTTCTAATGATCTTTTCACTGAGCGGTGCGCTTTACGCGGCCGAGTCCGGGAAAGATAGGCATGAAGCCGGGAAAGTCCAGTAAGGCCTCGTCCGCGCCTAAAGGGAAAGCCCCGTCCGTTCAAAGTAAGGGCGAGGGACATAATAAAGGCGGCGGCAAGCACGGAGGAGGGCGCGGCGGGCATCACAAGAAGTATCCCTACTTCCCTAATCCTATCTACCCCGTCTACGGTTATTACGGGTATTACTATCCGAACGATTATTCGTATTCCGATTCCGAGCATCCTCTCGGATACGGCACCACGCTCGGCACGACGCTTTCCCGGGAAAGTAACATAGAGGTCAACCAGGGGCTCGCAAAACCCGGACAGTCCAACAACACGCAGACCTACGAGGACGTCGAGGTTTATTACGATTATGCCCCCGGCGCGTATAACCCCGCCGGACAGCCCTTGGGGAATGGGACGATTTACGTATGGACCGACGACAACGGCGTCGATAATTACGTGAACGACATAGAGCTCGTCCCGGCGTCAAAACGCGAAAGCGTGAGGATAATTCCGGGCGACTGAATCCCGCGCATTAACCTTCCCGATATGGCTCTTTATCTCCGCCGTTTCCAGACGCTCTGCCCGAGCCGTCCGGTGAACTCAATCGTGTCGGCATCGATGAAGCGGTAGGTGCCGTTATCCTCGGACGGGAAATTCACCGCTTTTTGCGACCACAAGCCGCCTGCGGCCTTGTATGTTCCCTCGAAACTCGTCTGATCGTTCACGAAGATATATGTGCCGTTGGCCCTGAGCTCCCACGTCCAGCCGGTTTGCTGCGGAATGGTGAGCACCCATACTCCGACAATCCGCTGATCGATATCAGGTGATGCCACGACATTCTTGCTTGTTCCCTTGGCCGGCGCGGCGCGTCCCGCGCCTTCGATAAGCGAACGCAGGGCATCGGCGGCGTTTTCGCAGGCTGCCTCATCGACACAGGGCATCCGGATTACAGGGGCGGATTCGGATTCCCCGAAGCCGTTTAGGATCGTGTCGATTTCGAGCGCGCGATAAGCGGGTTTTTCGGGCTTGAGGACACGGGCGCAGGACTCGCCCTTCCGGCAATTCGCTTCGAGCCAGACGCCGCGCTCACCCTTCCCCTGAGAGCCTTTCCTCACCTTGATTGAGGCGGGATTAAGAGCCGTGAGATCAATTTCGAGATCGTACTCGCGGAACAGTGTGTCGAGGCTGCACTCGTTGCCGCGTTCATGCCCCGCCCTAAGGAGAGCGAGGCAAACCCTGCGGCGTACGACAAGCTCGTTCGGAGCGCCTTGCGAGACGTCGTTCCCGCGCATCAGGCGCGCGACGTCGGCGCCCGTTACGGGGAGATAAATGTCGGCGCCGGCCGTCGCATTACGCAGAATGCCGAGCGGCGAGCTGTCGATCACGAATGCTTTCCCGGCGTCGCCTTTTGTGTCCGCCGCCGGTTCGGAGCCGGGCCCGCCCGAGGCGTTTTTGAGGAGGGCTACGATTTCGTTACAGGCGGATTGATCGGGGCAGGGGAGGACGAGAGACTTGAAGACCTTGAGGCCGTTCTGGGAAACGCATGCGGAATCGCCCTTGCAAGGGGCCAGGACCACGTAGTTCGAACCTAGAGAACCGTCGTCCGCGAAGAAGGCTTCCGCCGCGCTGATCAAAACGCCCTCTTTGTTGAAAATCAGTGTAGAGATTCCGCCCGGGTCGATGTCGGACGGATTCGCGGACTGAAGTATCTCTTCGCGTATGTCGGGGTCTTTGCATGTCATGTCCTTACCTATAACGCAGTCTTCGAGGCCTACGAAGAGATTACCGCCGCCCGCGAATACTCGGACCAGCTCTCCTTTGTATAGGGGCTTATCCTTACCCTCGCTGACGATATAGGCGCTGCCGGAAGAGAGCTTGCCTATATTCTCCGCGAGCTTTCCGAGCTCGCCCTCCCCGGGGCCCTTCTCTTCGGAGCGGGACGCGGCGTATTTTATAAGACCCCGCAGGTCCCGCGCCGTCTCCTCGCAGGCCGCTAGGCTGTTACACGGAACAGGGGTGAAATTCGCCGTCATAAAAAATTCTCCGTCGTCACTCGTCCCGGATATACAGTCGCTCTTGACCGTGCATTCCACCCGGACCTTCGGGGAGTCCTCTTTTGGCTGCAGCTCGTCCGTGTGCACCGTTCCGGCGTTTAACTGCGCGAGGTTCAGGCTGAGGTCGATTTTGTCTATATCTTTCGGATCGGAGCAGTCCGGCTCCCAGAAGCATGTTTCGTTCCGGACAATGAGGAACCGGTCTTCATAGAGCTCTGCCCCATAAGCATGGGTATAGTCCAGGGCTTCGTCGAAATAGACCGTGCCTGCAAACCGTTCGGCGATGCGCTTTACGGCCTCCCCGGCCTGCTTGTGGTTTTTAATTTCCGTGGCGTCTAGCATTTTCTCACGGTGCGCGCCGAGCCATTCGGCGAACGCGGGCGTTCCGGCGAAGCTCGCAATCCCCGCGAAATCCGCGCTTGCCTCATCGCAGCTCTTCTGATCCTTGCAGGGAAAAAAGAGTGGCATGCCGCCTGCCTCGACGCCTTCATTGACGACGCAGCCGCTCTCTCCCCCGCGGCATCCGCCGTATACGGCCATGCCGCTAAACTCCGTTGTCACACCCTTTATCGACATCCGCTCGAAGGAGAACACCGCCACGTTAGACGGGTCCACATCCGGTAGGGATACGTGTGATATCTTCGTTTCCCACGCGGCCTCATCCGAACAGGCCTCGGCCGTGCTCTTCGTGCATACGGTGAGCTCAATATGAAGGCGGCCGTCAGGGTCCAGCCTGATCGATTCGGTCTGGTATGCCGCCCGCTCGGCCTTGTCTTGTACGGAGTATCCGGCCACGACGCGCATCGTACTGTCCACAGGGTCCTCGACATACTCCGCGCCGTCCGCGGCCTTCGCTATGTGCGCCACCGCTTTTTCGAAGTCTCCCGAATTGCTCACGAAGCTGCGTCCGGAAGCGAGATCGATCATCTTCCGGAAGTCGTATGCGACGCGCTTGCAGTCGTCCGGGCCAGAGCACTCTATGCTCTGGAATCCGAAAGAAGCTTTCGTTTTGGCAAGATCGAGCACGGCATCCTCGATTTCCGCATCGAGGAGATCGCATTGCCGCTCCTTACAGGGCGTGTAGCCGCCGAATCCGCCGGCCCCGGCGACGTCGAGGCAGGTTTCGGCGCCTTTGGCGCATATGAATTCCACGCGGTAGCCCGATTCCCCCAGGGTTTCGTCAGGCGCGCTCAATCGCAGGGAGCCGGTATCCACCCTGGCTTCGTCGATCACGTAGGTTATGGGGATGCCTCTTCCTTGGCCGCAGCTTTCCCCCGGCTCGAGGTCGGCGCATTCCCATTTCTGCAGGGTCAGGAACCAGCCTTCGCCCAGCATAGGGTCCTCGACATGCTCGGCTATGAGGCCTTCGGTCGTCTCCAGCATCGTGTAATCGATATCAATTTTCTCGACGATGTGACGGCGCACGCTGGCCTGCCCTTTTGAAAGCTTTGTAATTTTCTTTGCGAGCTCGGCCGGTCCGTCGCCGCCCGAGCCGCACCCCGCAAGGTATACGAGAGCCAGCGCCAGCGGGACGGTCAGAAGTTTACGGTTGAAGTTTCGCATCGGAGTATCCCCCTCTCGGATAAAGCCGGCGATTCAAGAGAACCGTCTTGGAGTGTGATTTTAATTGATGTCTATTAAATGTTTATTATAAGTCGCAAATCCGCCCTGCGCCAACTACTTCAGCCAGTCACGGCTCCGCAGGGTCCGACATGTGTAGGAAGCGCTCTGTGGATTCGGGCCGTCGCGCGGACGATAACCATATTTCTCCCGGGATTTTCTTTCAAACCGGGCTACATTTTCAAGGATATTTATTTACATGCGTTAATGATTCCAGTCATTCCCCCCGCTGTTATTGACAACCCCCGATTGTGTTGTTAAACAATTAGCATGAGCAGAACGGCCATGTACGAGATTCACAAAAAGCTCGGCGCAAAAATAGTAGAATTCGCCGGGTGGGAGATGCCCGTTCAGTACGAGGGCATAAGGGAAGAACACAGGACCGTGAGGGAATCGGCGGGCCTTTTCGACGTGAGCCACATGGGCGAGGTTTTCGTCACCGGCCCGGAGGCAAGGGCCTTTACGCAGTGGCTGACGACAAACGACGTCGAGGCAGTGAAAGAATTTCAGGCGCAGTATACGCTTCTTTGTAACCGCGAGGGCGGCGTCGTGGACGACGTCATCATCTATAAGTTTTCCGACGACAAGTTTTTATTCTGCGTAAACGCATCGAACACGGACAAGGACTACGAATGGATAAAGGCCGAGTCCGGGGGCTTTGACGTAAGCGTCGATAACAGGAGCCGCGAGTACTCGCAGATAGCTATTCAGGGCCCGGATTCGGGCAAGATACTCGGGAAGCTCCTCGGGGACGGTCTCACGGAAGTTAGAAGGTTTCGTTTCGGGATTTTCAAATGGCAGGGTATGGAAATGATAGTGGCGAGGACGGGCTACACGGGAGAGGACGGTTACGAAATATTTCTTCCGTGGGACGGCGGCCCGGCTCTCTGGGAGAGCCTGGCGAAAGCGGGGCGGGAATACGGCATAAAGCCCTGCGGACTCGGGGCGCGCGACACTCTCAGGATAGAAATGGCGTATCCGCTTTACGGCCACGAAATAGACGAGGACATAAATCCCCTGGAAGCCGGGCTCGGGAGATACATCAAGCTCGAAAACGGTGACTTCATCGGAAGGGACGTTCTCAGAAAATCGCTTGAAGACGGGCTTACGCAGAAGCTCATCGGGTTCGAGATGGTAGAGCGCGGGATACCCCGGCAGGGCTACGATATTTACAATGAAGGGCATCTTCTCGGCAGCGTAACCAGCGGGACTTTATCGCCGAGCCTTGATAAATCCATAGGTATGGGTTATTTAAAAAGTGAGGACGCCGGGAGGCAAAAAGTCAAAATAGAAATCAGGGGTACGGCCAGGGAGGCCGAGGTAGTGGATTTCCCCTTCTACAAAAAGGAAGTTAATTAAGGAGATTAAGATATGGTGCAAATACCGGACGATCTGCAATACACTTCTGACCACGAGTGGATACGTCACGAAGACGATATAATTGTCATCGGGATTACCGACTATGCCCAGGACTCACTCGGTGAAATCGTCTACATAGAGCTTCCGGGTGAGGGCGACGAGATAACGAAGGGGGACCCTTTCGGCGCAGTGGAATCGACGAAGGCGGTTTCGGACGTATATGCCCCGGTGAGCGGGGACGTAGTCGAGGTTAACGAGCTCTTGCTCGATTCGCCCGAAACCATAAACGAAGACCCTTACGGCGAGGGATGGATGATTAAGGTAAGGCCTTACGATCCCACCGAGCTCGACGAGCTTATGGACTTCGAGGAATATACCGAACACACCGAAAAAGAATCGGAAGAATAATCCGACGGGGCCGCTCCCGGCCCATTGCAGCCCGGGCAATATTTTCCGGGTGGATTGTCGTTAGCATTGCCAAAACTACCGGCCGAGCCGGGCCTTAAAGATTAGGGTATCATTACTGAACCAAAGGGCAGTTTCCGGGGTTATACGATTTAATGAAAAAAGGAAGGGATAGATACGACAGGTTTTCGGCAAGACACATAGGGCCGGGCGGGGACGATACGTCCGCGATGCTGGACAGGGCCGGCGCGAAATCGCTGGACGCACTCATAGACGAAACGGTCCCGGCATCGATCAGGCTCGGGGAGCCCCTCGATTTGCCTCCAGGCCTAAGCGAGCACAGGCTCCTTCGCGAGCTGAGGGCGATTTCACAAAAGAACAAGGTGTTTAAATCATACATAGGCCTCGGGTATTACGGCTGCGTCGTTCCGGGCGTGATACAGCGGAACGTACTCGAAAACCCGGGATGGTATACGCAGTACACGCCTTATCAGGCCGAGATATCGCAGGGCCGCCTCGAAGCACTTCTCAATTTTCAGACAATGGTCTCAGATCTTACAGGAATGGAAATCGCGAACGCCTCTCTTCTCGACGAGGGCACAGCAGCAGCCGAAGCCATGACGATGATGCTGAGGGCTGCCGGAAAAAAGGCAGCATCCGGCAAAGAGCCCGTATTTTTCGTCTCGGAGAAATGTTTCCCGCAGACTATTGACGTTGTCCTCACGAGGGCGGAGCCGCTCGGAATAAAAGTCGTAGTCGGAAACCACGAAGGGTTCGAATTCGGAGATGGCGTCTTCGGCGCGCTCGTTCAGTACCCGGACGCAGACGGCGCAGTAAAGGATTATTCGGCGTTCATAATGAAGGCCCACGACGCGGGCGCGCTCGTAGCAGTTGCGGCCGACATTCTCAGCCTTACGCTGCTGACGCCGCCCGGGGAGCAGGGGGCGGACGTCGTCGTCGGCTCGACGCAGAGGCTTGGCGTGCCGCTCGGATATGGCGGCCCGCACGCCGCGTACTTCGCGACGCGTGAGGAGTTCGCAAGGCAGGTGCCCGGGAGGATAATCGGCGTTTCGATAGACTTGCACGGCGAGCCCGCGTACAGGATGGCGCTCCAGACGAGGGAGCAGCACATACGGCGCGAAAAGGCGACGTCCAACATATGCACGGCGCAGGCGCTCCTGGCGATAATGTCCTCGATGTACGCTGTATACCACGGCCCGGAGGGGCTTCGCGAGATAGCGCGCCGCATCGCGCTCCAAACACGCGACCTCGAAAGCGGGCTTTCGCGCATCGGGCTCAAACAACTGAACGACTATTACTTCGACACTATCAAGATAGACCTCGGTACGGGCGATAAACTCGGCAGGCTCAAAAGCGCCGCCGAGAGCGCTGGGATTAATTTCAGATACATAGACGACCGCCACGTGGGTATCTCCCTCGACGAAACGGTCGAGGAAGAGGACGTGGAGGAGATTATCGAGCTCTTCGCCAGGGCGCTTTCGGGAAAGCGCGCCACGGCGAACGGCGCAGATTACGCGGACGACAGGCTTTCTTATCCCGAGCCGCTCACACGTAAAAGCGCTTTCCTCACGCATCCCGTTTTCAACAGCCATCATTCGGAAACGAAGATGCTCCGCTATATAAAAAGACTCGAAACGAAGGACCTTTCGCTTACGACGTCAATGATTCCACTCGGCTCCTGTACGATGAAATTGAACGCGACATCCGAGATGGTCCCTGTCACATGGCCCGAGTTCGCGGACATACATCCGTTCGTTCCTCTGCCGCAGGCCGAGGGCTACGCGCAGGTGTTTTCCGAGCTCGAAAGGAGCCTCTCGACCATAACCGGGCTTCCGGCTGTATCGCTCCAGCCCAACTCCGGGGCGCAGGGGGAGTACGCCGGGCTCATGGTGATAAGGGCGTATTACCGGGACAGGGGCGAGGGGGGGAGGAACGTCGCGCTGATACCGTCTTCGGCTCACGGCACGAACCCGGCGAGCGCGGCGCTCGCGGGGATGAAAGTGGTCGTGGTCGCGTGCGACGAGCGCGGGAACATCGACGTCGATGCCCTTCGCGAAGCCGCCGAGAAGCACAGGGACAGCCTCGCCGTTTTAATGGTGACGTACCCCTCGACGCACGGGGTCTTCGAGGAGAAGATAAAGGAGATTTGCTCGATCGTTCACGAAAACGGCGGGCAGATATACATGGACGGGGCGAATATGAACGCCCAGGTGGGAATCACCAGCCCGGCTGTCATAGGGGCCGACGTTTGCCACCTGAATCTTCATAAGACGTTCAGCATCCCGCACGGCGGCGGCGGGCCGGGCGCCGGGCCGATATGCGCCGCGGAGCATCTGGCGCCGTACCTACCGGGGCATTCCATAGTCGAAATCGGTGGAGAGAAATCCATTTCGGCAGTGTCCTCGGCGCCGTGGGGAAGCGCGGCGATACTGCTCGTCTCGTACGCGTATATAAAGATGCTGGGCGGGCAGGGCGTGACCGACGCGACGAAGTACGCGATACTGAACGCGAATTACATTAAGTCCCGTCTCGAAAAACACTACGACATCCTTTACACGGGGCCCGGCGGCAGGGTGGCGCACGAGTTCATACTCGACATGCGGCAGTTCAAAAAAGACGCCGGGGTCGAGGTCGAGGACGTCGCCAAGAGGCTAATGGATTATGGCTTTCACGCGCCGACTATATCGTGGCCCGTGGCAGGGACGATGATGATTGAGCCAACGGAGAGCGAGCCGCTGGACGAGCTTGACCGTTTCTGCGATGCGCTGATTGCGATAAAGAACGAGGTAAGCGAGATAGCCTCGGGTGAATACGACCGCGAGGATAACGTCCTAAAAAACGCCCCTCACACGGCCCAGGAAATCGCCGGGGACGATTGGAAGCATACTTACCCGCGAGGGAAGGCGGCGTTCCCGCTGCCGTACGTTGCCGGGAATAAATTCTGGCCCCCGGTCGGGCGCATCAACAACCCCTACGGGGACAGGAACCTCGTATGCACCTGCCCCGATCCTGAATCCTACGCCGATTAAGAGGGCCGCTTACGCCCGCCCTTCGGACGGCCCCGGGAATTTGTTACTGGTTATCGTTTAGAGCGGAATCGACGTTGATGAACGGTATAGCGCCACCGCCCGTGAATTTCGGGAGAGTGCCGTCCCATTTCTCCGACAGGCGGAGCTGTATGAGCTCGGGATTGCTCTTGAGCGCCTTCGCTTCCCTTTCTATCGCGTCCGCCTTGGCCTTGGACCTCGCTTCGATGTCGTAGGCTGCCGCATCGGCGGCGAGCTTCTGCTCCTGGTAGGCGGCTTCGGCCTGGGTCACCCTTTTGGTCTTTTCGTTGAGCGCCTGAAGAGCCTCCTGCTCGGCCTTTACCTTGAGCTCGATCGCCCTGTTGAACTCCTCCGAAAATTCGAAATCCGTGATGGCGACGTTCGCTATCTGAAGGGCTGTCGGCACTTCCTTTTCCTTGAGCGTGACATCGATGAATTTCTCGATAGCTTCCTGTATCTCGAGCTTCACCTCGGCCCTTTTCGTCACGAGCTGCTCTGCGGTGTACTTCGCCGTTACGGCCTTTACGGATTCCTGTATGGCAGGCTCGATTATAGTGGCGGCGACGACCTCTCTCGTGCCTATTCTCTGATACGTCTGCGGAGCCGTCGGCCCGGTGATGGAGTACTGCACCGTTACCTGGGTCTGGACGGTTTGGAGGTCCTTCGACGCTGCGGCGGACTTGGACTGGGCCTTGGTCAGCCTTACGTCTATCTGCTCTACCTTGTCGAGGAAGGGCTTCTTGAGATGAAATCCCTCGGGCAGCGGAACGGGCTGCACGGCGCCGAGGAGTCCTTACGACGCCCACGTGTCCGCTTTCCACTATGACGAATCCGCTAGTTGCGAGCACGATTATAAGGATGATAATAATCGGGTAAATAAAATTCAGATTCTCCAGCTTTGGCTTCATTGACGACATCACAAACCCTCCTTTCCGGCCTATCACCTCGGGGAGGTCGATTTGTCCGGATTCAGTTTATTATTTTTTTAGTGGACTATAAATTATACTGATTCAGCTGCCGGCGTCCCAGATTTTCAGCCTGATCTCTTTCCTTCCGTTCCAAACGTTGAACTCGGGAGTGAAAACGAGGTCTATCCTGTCTGTTATATCCGCCTCATGGGGGCGTTGAACCATACCGCGTCGAGGGGCCTTCCGCCCTGCCTGACCTTGAGACCTATGTGCTTGTCCTTAAAGATGCGTTTCGAGATGACTTCGACAGATTCCGCTACGAGCACCGGCTCAGGATTGCCTATGCCGTAGGGCTCGAGCATGCCGAGCTCCGTTACGAGGCTTTCGTTTATTTCGTCGAGCGATACGGCGCAGTCGATGTCGAGCACGGCCTTGTAGTCCGCGCCGATGTTCGAGATAGCCATTTCGAACATGTCCCTCAGCTCGGCTACCTTCTCTTCCCTTATTGAGATTCCCGCAGCCTGCTCGTGCCCACCGAACTGGAGGAGAAGCTCCCTGCATTCGGAGAGCGCGGCGTATATGTTGACGCCCTTTACGCTCCGGCCAGAGCCCTTTCCGGTGCCGTCGTCGCCCACGGCTATCATCATGACCGGCCTCTCGTACCTTTCGACTATGCGTGACGCAACGATGCCGATGATGCCGGGGTGCCAGCCACGGGACGCGAGCACGATGGAATTTTCGCGCAGCACGCCCGGGCCCGATTCGACCTGGGCGAGGGCGTCTTTTAGTATTTCACCTTCGATGTTCTGCCGGTTGGAGTTTTCCCTGCTGAGCGCCTTGGCTATCTCCCTTGCGTCGTCTATGTTTTCCGGAGATGAAGAGCTCGACTGCCTTGGCGGCGCTCGAAAGCCTGCCGGAGGCGTTTATCCTCGGGCCTAGCTTGAAGCCGAGGTCGTATGACGATGCCGCCGTTTATGCTGCTCGCTTCCTTAAGCGCCTGAACGCCTATGCGCTTCGGATTCTCCATCCTCTTTATTCCTTCTTTGACGAAAATGCGGTTTACGTCCATTAGCGGCGCGCAGTCGGCCACCGTGCCGAGCGCGACGAGGTCCAGATACTCGGCGAGATTGGGCTCCTCCCTTCCGAAGAATCCGTCTTCCCTGAGAGCGCGCCTGAGAGCGATCACGAGATTGAAGAACGACACCGACTCCGGTGATGCCCTTCCCGGGATATTTGCAGTCCGAGAGCTGGGGGTTCAGAATCGATACGGCATTTGGAAGCTCCTCGGGCGGCTTGTGATGGTCGGTTACTATGAAATCCACGCCGAGCGACCGCGCCTCCTCGACTTCCTTCACCGCTGTTATGCCGCAGTCGCCGGAGATTATAAGCGTGACGCCGTCGGCAGCGAGCTTCCTCACTGCGTCTGCGTTTACGCCGTAGCCTTCTTTCATCCTGTCGGGGTTGTAGTAAGTTACGTCGGCCCCGAGGCCTTTCATGAATGTGTAAAAGAGTGCTGTAGAGGTTACGCCGTCCACGTCGTAGTCGCCGTAGATGGCGATTTTCTCACGGTCCTCGAGGGCCTTTTTAATCCTCTCGACTGCTCTGTCCATTCCCTTCATAAGGTATGGAGACGGGAGGTCGAAGAGCGTGCTGCTCAGGAACTGGGAGGCCTCGGCCTCGTTCTCTATCCCGCGGTTTATAAGGAGCTGCGCGGTAATCGGAGAGACCCTGAGCGTCTTCGCGAGTTTCTCTCTTAACTTAGGATTTTCCTTTTTTAATGACCAGTGTTTTTTCATCTGCCGGGCAAAGACTATTAAGGATATTCGGGCCTGAGGTAAAAATACGGCGGCTGCTGGGCGGCTTGACGTCAGCTTCCCGCCTTACCTTTAAGATAATCTACCAGAGATAATCTACCAGCCCCCTGAGTCCGAGGGAATAGCTTTCGGCCCCGAATCCCGATATGACGCCGAGAGCCACGCCCGATACGTAGGACTTCTGCCGGAAGTCCTCTCTTTTGTAGATGTTCGACATGTGCGCCTCGACGACCGGAAGGCCGGTGGAGAGTATCGCGTCTCTTATCGCGACGCTCGTGTGTGTGTATGCGCCGGGGTTCATCAGTATGCCGTCCGTGGAATCCATCGCGGCCTGTATGCGTCCCACTATTTCGCCCTCGGAGTTCGACTGAAAGAATTCTACTTTCGCCCCGAGATCCTTTGCCTCTTTTCCGAGCCTGGCGTTTACGTCGTCGAGCGTCGAGGAGCCGTATATTTCGGGCTCGCGCTTCCCGAGCATGTTGAGGTTGGGTCCGTGGATTACGAGTATCCTCATTTTCATATGTTCATTCCTTTGCGGAGAATCCCGCTGTCTTGTTTATGATAAGAAGCCGCGTTTTTTCGAGCTCTTCTCTGGCTTGACGGTTGCCGGGCTCTCTCTCCAGTATTTTCTCCAGCACCTTGCAGGCGTTTTCGAAAAGGCCCTGGTCGATGTAGAGGCCGGCCATTGTCAGGGTCGCGATCTCGGCGTCGCCGCCTTTCGCCGCGTCCGCAAGCTCGGCGTCGGTCCTCGCGCCGAGGGAGGATTGTATCCTCTCCTTTGCTGCGCGGAATTCGGCCTCCTTTACGCCCTTCTGCCCGAGAAGCTCTTCTAGCTTCTGTATGTCGGCGGCTATGGCCTCGTCGTGAGGGTGATACATGCGCGCCGTCTTCAGCACCTCAATCGCCTTGCCGAAGGACTCCTCGCTGACGTATATCTCGACCAGCATCCTTGCGGCCGCGAGGTTGTCGGGCGCGAGCTCGACGACTGTCCTGAATTCACGCCGGGCCTGCTCTATCATCCACCTGTCGTAGTAAATCTTCCCGAGAAGGAATCTCCCGGTGACGCTTTTTTTATTATATCTCAATCCGTTGACTAATACATTGATGGCCTTGTCCACCTTGCCCTGCTTGTAGAGGACCTGGGCCAGAAAGATGAAGGCGACGGACGAAGGGTCTTCGGCGAGAACCTTCTCGTACTTCTCGGCGAACATCTGAAGGTCTTCCTGGGACTGTTTTTCTCCGCCCATGGTTATTCCGATATTACTTTATAAAGGAAATCCGCGTCAAGGGAGCCGTCCCGGCCTCCTCCCCGCACCCGGTTCTTATATTTTACGTTACATTGGCTCGACCGGCCCGGGGCGTGATAATCCGGCCCCCTATTTTGCCGCCGTCGCTTTATCCGACGCCCGGAATTATCGCGGTTATAATTTTTAAAGATACAGTCTACATTGCAATTTCATACTCAAATCCGCTTATAGGAGGACGTTCATTCATGCGATCCGCACTACTCGTATTTTCCATTATCTGCCTGCTTTCCGGGACCTCTTTTGCTTATAACGTCGAGGACGGAGACGTTTACGACGAAGATGGGGACAGGGTCAATCTGTACGGCGTAAACTGGTTCGGGTTCGAGACGGGGGATCACGTGGTCCACGGGCTCTGGACCAGGAACTGGGAGGACATGATAACCCAGATCAAGGGCCTCGGATTCACGGCCGTGAGGGTGCCGTTCTGCCCTGCTACGCTCGATAACACCGGCGTGTCCAGCATAAACTATGCGCTTAACCCCGACCTCTCGGGGCTGAGGTCGCTCGACATTCTCGACAGTGTGCTGGCAGAGCTCGACAGGCAGGGGCTCTACATCCTTCTCGACTTTCACAACTACGACTGCAGCTCCATTAACGAGCTCTGGTATTGGTCCGGCTACTCCGAGGAGGAATGGATTTCAGACCTCGTCTTCGTTGCCGAAAGGTACGAAGGGCTCGACCGTTTCGTCGGCATAGACATTAAAAACGAGCCCCACGGCCCGGCCACCTGGGGCACCGGCAATGCGTCAACGGACTGGAAGCTTGCCGCAGAGAAGGCCGCCGGCGCTGTGCTCGATGCGAACCCGGACCTTCTTATATTCGTTCAGGGCATACAGGACAATCCCACGTGCAGCAGCCAGACGAGCCACTGGTGGGGAGGTAATCTGGAGCCTGCCGGATGCTATCCGCTCGACATCCCCTCGGATAAGCTCGTCCTTAGCCCTCACGTTTACGGCCCGGACGTTTACGTTCAGCCATATTTCAATGAATCCGATTTCCCCGCCAATATGCCAGACATCTGGGACATGCACTTCGGATATCTGAGCGATCTCGGTTACTCGGTCATAATCGGCGAGTTCGGCGGAAGGTACGGCCATGGGGGCGACGCGAGGGATAAGGCATGGCAGGACGCGCTCATCGACTATATGAAAGAAAAGGGCATGACCGATTTCTTCTACTGGTCGTGGAACCCCAACAGCGGCGACACCGGCGGCATACTGCAAGACGACTGGCGGAGCGTGTGGCAGGATAAGGTCGATCTCCTTTCACAGCTTATGGACGGCTCGACGGGCGGCCCGCCAGACGAGCCCGAGTGCCTGGACGGCGAGGACAACGACGGCGACGGGTTTACCGACTATCCGGACGATCCGGGATGCTCCTCTCCAGACGATGACGACGAACGGGATGAACAGCCAGGCGGCGGGGTTGCCGCGGACGTCAGCATCAACGACGACTGGGGCACGGGATACTGCGCGAGGGTTACTGTTACGAACGACGGCGCTCAGCCGGTAGACTGGGTCGTCACCTTCGACATCGAGGGCACGGTACGCGACCTCTGGAATGCGGAGTACAGCCAGTCCGGGAGCACTGTCACGGCCGAGGGGGTTTCGTGGAATAACATCGTAAACCCGTCGCAGACTGTCGAGTTCGGCTTCTGCGCCGACAGGACCGGGCCGTCTCCGACACCTGCACCCACACCAGTACCGACACCGGCTCCGACGCCCGTTCCTACCCCTGCGCCTACTCCGGCCCCAACACCGGTTCCAACACCGGCGCCGACCCCGGCCCCGACTCCCACTCCGGGTGGAAACCTCACGACGACGGTGCACATCAACGACGACTGGGGTACGGGATACTGCGCGGAGGTGACTGTAGCGAACTCGTCCGCGTCGAACGTCGATTGGCTCGTGACATTCCCTATAGACGGCAGGATGAGGAATATCTGGAACGCCGTCTACACGCAGGACGGGAACAAGGTAACGGCTGGAGGGGTTTCGTGGAATAACATCGTGAGGGCGAACGGCACGGTGAATTTCGGATTCTGCGCTACGCGTTGGTCGCCCGAGCGCCGGTAATTAATCCTGGCTGATAGGGGGTCTTCTTCTTTGAGTATGGTAAAGATGAAGCGCGACTCGTCTATTTTGAAGGCCCTAGCCAGGAGAATATAGACGAGAACCGCCGCCGATATCGCCGCGAGAAGGACGAGCACCTTCTCGATCGTGAGATCCTGCGCAGCCCAGTCGGCGTAGGTCGATATCTTCCACGCGGCGGCCGCGGCTATAGCCGAGATTACGGTTACGAGCACCGCGAACCTGACTATCGGCCCGGCCCTTAGCTCGCCTGTCCTCCTTTCGAGAAGGTAGATGAGGAGGAGGAAGTTGAATATCGAGGATGCCGAGTTCGCGAGCGCAAGGCCCGTGTGGCTGAGATTGAGCGTAAACCCGAGTATGTACCCGAGGGCCGCGTTCAGGAGAAATGCGAAGAATGCGACCACGACCGGGGTCTTCGTGTCCTGCATGGCGTAGAACGCCGGGGCCGTGACCCTGAGCCCTCCGACGGCCCATATGCCGAACGAGTATCCCATGAGCGCCTGCGACGTGAATATCGCCGCCTCGTGAGTGAACTCGCCCCTCTGGTAAAGGACGCTACATATCGGCACGCTCAGGGCGATGAGGCCCGCCAGGGCCGGAATGAGTATGAACAGCATTAGCCTCAGCGTGAACGTGTACGTTTCGTGAAAGTTATCGTAATCCCCGGCTCGCGTAGCTCGAAAGACTCGGCAGGAGCACCGTCGCTATCGATACGGCGATTATGCCGAGCGGGAATTCAATAAGCCTCTCGGCGAAGTAGAGATAAGAGACCGTTCCTTCCTGCATGAAGGACGCGTACTGCGAGCTTACGAGGAGATTAAGGTTGTAGACGGCCATGCCGAAAAGCTGGGGCACGATGAGAAGGCCGATGCGTTTTACGGCGGGGTTACGGAGATTAGTGCTGAAGTTGAAAAGAAAGCCCTTCGCCTTTAAGTACGGGAGCTGGATCGCGAGCTGGAGCGCGCCGCCTATTATCACGCCGACGGCTGCGGCGTATATGGGGAGCTCGTACCTGTTGTAGAGTAAGAATATCGCCCCTATCATTGCGGCGTTCAAAAGAATCGGCGAGAAGGCCGGGGCGAAGAATTTCCTGAGCGAGTTCAAAACGCCCATCGCGAGAGCCGTAAGCGATATGAAGAATATGTAGGGGAACATTATTCTGTTGAGGCTGACTGCGAGCTCGAATGTCGGCTGGTCGAAGCCGTACGCGAAGAGCTTTACGATGTACGGGGAAAATATGATCCCGAGTATGGATATCACAGACACGGAAATGATGAGAATCGTGAAAACGACGTCCGAGACTTTTTTGGCCTCTTCCTTCGATTTATTTTCCAGCGTGTCCGTAAAAACAGGTATGAAGGAGATCGTGAGCGAGCCCTCGGCGAATAGCCTCCGGAGGAGGTTCGGTATCCTGAAGGCTATCCAGAAGGCGTCGGTGAAGGCAGTCGCCCCGAAGAAATAGGCCATCACCATGTCCCTTATGTAGCCCGTTATGCGGCTTAGAAACGTAAGGGAGCCTATGAGCCCGGCCGAGCGGGCGAATGCCCTCTTATCTTTCATCCCGGCCTGAGCCCGGCTTTGATATTGTCTGTCCGTTTTCCATAACCTCTTCGAATTCCAGCTCTTTTCGGAGCTTATCGAGAATTGCACGCGCCTCACCGGCAAGGTCCGGCGTATGGATGACGTGCATTACGCCCGAGGCGGGGTTTTCTGTCCGCACCCAGGCGATATGGGCGTAAGTGCCCATAATCGATTGAAAATACACAGTTTCGCTATTGTTCTTCAGCTTTATATATATGGTCGGCATCCGTCACATCGTCTGCTGAATTTTAGTAGATTATATCCAAGTTTTATGGTTTTTTCCGATTTCTGCGCAGCGTTCGTGATTCACGCGCCGAGGCCCTGTGGCGTAAAGTGGCATGGACCGGATTTTGACGCTCAGGCTTAAAGAAAAATTATTTCAATGATAATAGATAATTGTACGTCATTTTTAAAGTTTCTATTGCGATGGGTGCCAAAATACTTTATTATCCCCGTCTCTCTTGGCTACAGATTTTCATGCGCGTATGCAATATTCATAAAAAAGTATTAAATATCACAAACTTACTTGACAAACTTAACATATTTTTATATAGTGGTTTTAAGTGGTATAAAGTGGCATAAAATGGTATGATATGTTTCGAGGCCGATACGAGCACACAATGACGGATAAGGGACGCGTAAGTATTCCCGCCAAGTTCCGTGAAATATGCCGCGAGAAGTACGGTGATGAGACGTTCGTAATCACCAACTTCGACAAATGCTTGGTCGCTTATCCGCTCAAAGAATGGAACGAGATCGAGCGCAAGGTCTCCGAGCTCCCGCAGTTCAAGCAGGAAGTTATCTCATTTCTTAGGTACCTCATGGGTGGAGCCGTCGATTGCCCGCTCGACGGTCAGGGTCGGGTCCTGATTCCACAGTCGCTCAGAAACCACGCTCGTATCGATAAAGAACTGATCATGATTGGTATGCTGACCCGTGTAGAGATATGGGCGAGAGAGGTGTGGGAGGAAGAGGAGCAAGCGCGTGCGTATGACGAATTCAAGAAGAGCAGGGACATACTTGCGGGACAAGGATTATAACGAAATGGAAAGTGTTGCCATGGAGATAGAGCGGCCCGTTCACGTCCCCGTGATGGCCGACGAGGTTGTAAAGTACCTCGTAACGCGCCCCGAGGGCATATATGTTGACGCCACGCTCGGACTCGGCGGACACACGAAGTCCATATTAGAAAGTACGGGCTGCAAGTCGCTCGTTATAGGCCTGGACGTAGACGAAGAGGCGATGTCGCTCGCCCGCGAGGCGCTGCTTAAGTACAACGGCCACGTGATTTACAGGAACAGCAATTTTTCCGACATAGACAAGGTGCTCGAAAGCCTCGAAATAAAGGAAGTGGACGGCATCGTGGCCGATCTGGGGATGTCGTCCTTTCAGCTCGATGCGAGCGAAAGGGGGTTTAGCTTCATGAGGAACGAGCCGCTCGATATGAGGATGGACCCGAGGCTAAGATTCACCGCCTACGACCTCGTGAACGAAATGGGCGCGGACGAGATAACGAGGGTGCTGAGGATGTACGGGGAAGAAAAGTGGGCTTCCAAGATAGCCAAAAGAATCGTCGAAAAAAGAAAGACGAGCCCCATAAAGACTTCTTCCGAGCTTGCGGAGCTGGTATCGAATGCGATCCCCGCGAAGTTCCACCCGCCGAAGATGCACCCCGCGACGAGGACCTTCCAGGCCCTCAGAATAGCAGTAAACAACGAACTCGAAAATATTAAAGAATTTCTGCAAAAGGCTGTAGACGCACTTAAATCGGGCGGAAGGCTTGTCGTCATATCCTTCCATTCGCTCGAGGACAGGATAGTAAAGAATTTTTTTCAGGGGCTCTCGTCCCCGTGTATTTGTCCGCCTGGGCTTCCGGTATGCGGATGCGGGAAGAAAAAGGTAATCCAGATACTTACCCGCTCGCCGATACTGCCCGGCGAAGAGGAAATAATAGCTAACCCCAGGGCGCGGAGCGCCAAGATGAGGGTGGGAGAGAAGATATAATCATGGGTCACGCAAAGGCGCTTTCTTCGAGAGAAAAGGTTAAGTCGGATAAGCCCGCGGTATCTACGTGGCACATCATAATCATTCTGGTTATCGTGGCGCTTGCCCTGTTCTACGTGAGGTTCAAGGTAGAGGGGCTCCGCATCGGGTACGACATATCGCGAAATAACAGGGCAGTAACCGAGCTTCGCCGCGAAAAGAGGATCCTCGAGTCCGAGCTCATGATGGCCAAGTCCCCCGACAAGCTCGAAACCATGGCTCTAGGCCTCGGCTTCAAATACCCGACCCAGGAAGACACCATATACATCAACGAAAACAACGCTGTTATGGATGATAAAACTGTCGTGAGCGGGAAAGAATGAGGCCGAAAAAAACCTCCAAAAGAATTTCGCTGGGAAAGGACCTCGAAAGGCCGAAGTGGAAAGTCTCCATACTCGGCGGATTCGTCCTTATTCTCTTCGCCATGGTCGCAGCCAAGGCGCTCGACCTTCAGATACTCGACAGGGACCGTGCATTCCAGCTCGCAAGAAAGCAGCACCAGGGAAGCTCGACGCTCCTTCCCAGAAGGGGCAAGATTCTCGACAGAAATAATAAGGACCTCGCCGTCAACGTCGAGGTCAAATCCGTTTTCGCAAACCCGTATGTCGTAAAGGAGCCGACGGAGCTTTCGAAGACCCTGTCGTCCAAGCTCGACATG
>JAWKQD010000021.1:0-20596 GCA_041390285.1 Thermodesulfobacteriota bacterium
AGAATTAAAGTGGCATGTCCATGCGGAAAAACTTCGAAGGAAAGAGTGTGCTTATAACAGGCGGCGGCACGGGCATAGGCAAGGCCGCCGCGCTCGAATTCGCCCGCGAGGGCGCGAGCGTCCTCATCACGGGGAGACGCGAGGATAAGCTCGACGAGGCCGTGCGCGAGGCCGCGCTCGAAGGGCTCCGAATCCGTTTCGCCGTCTCCGACGTATTGAGAGAAGAGGACTGCCGCGGCGCAGTCGAGCTTGCCGTCCGCGAAATGAGGGGCCTCGACATACTGTTCAACAACGCGGGCGTCCTCATACCCGGCCCCATGCACGAGACGACGGCGGCGGCCTGGGAGGCGACGTTCGGCGTCAACGTGCGCGGCACATGGCTCATGAGCAAGTACGCGATCCCGCACATGCTCGAACGCGGGCGCGGGTGGATAGTGAACAACGCCTCGATAGTGGGCATAAAGGGATTTGCCGGTTTGTCGGCCTATACGGCGTCGAAGGGCGCGGTGATCCAGCTCACGCGGAGCATGGCGCTCGAATATTCGGCACAGGGGATAAACGTGAACGCCGTATGCCCGGGGACGACCGTGACGCCGCTCCTGACAGAAGGCTTCATGAAGCGGGTGCCGGACCCGGACGAGGGATTGAGGTTCATGGAATCGCTCCACCCGATGGGAAGGCTCGCCCTCCCGGAAGAGGTCGCAAGGGCCGTGCTCTTCCTCTGCGACGAGAGGGCGGGATTCATCACGGGCGCTGCACTTCCCGTAGATGGAGGCTGGTGCGCGCGGTAATAACAGGTCGGAACCCGAAGGCCGTCATTTATACTTGTAGAGAGAACTCAAAAATACAGGAGACCACTATGAAAATGGACCAGTTTCTTTACGACCTCTGCACGAAAGGAAAGGGATTCGCGGCGCTGGCGACGCTTATGCCCGATGGCTCGCCCCAGGTCAGCCTGGTGTGGGTGGATTCGGACGGCGAGCACGTCCTGATAAACACTGCGGAGGGACGGCAGAAGCCGGAAAACCTCCGGAGAGACGCTCGGGTTGCAGTATCGATATTCGACCCCTCGGACCCGTACAAGCAGGCGATGGTGCGCGGCGTGGTTACGGATATCACGCAGGACGGAGCCGAGGAGCACATCGACGGGCTGGCGATGAAATACATCGGGCAGGATAAGTACCCGTGGCGTGGGCCGGGCGAAAAGAGGGTCATCATCAAGATCGAGCCCGAGCACGTGCTCAAGGTCGGCGCCTGGACACACACGTAGTGTGTTTTTCGACGTAGCGGCAGAATAGATTCAAAGCAAGTCGCGCGTCCCGGGTGATGTTGGCCGTAGTCGTGCATCCGCCGGTTGTCAGCGGACACAGTCCGCCGTAGTGTGTTTTCCGGTGTAGCACTGAAGTTGCTAAAGTTACTTGAAGCGTCTCTGGTGGTTGTGGCAATGCGCCGCTACTTGATTCAAGCGGGCGTGGCCCGCTCGATTGTCAGCGGACACAGTCCGCCATAGTGTGTTTTCTGACGTAGCGGCAGAGGAGATTCAAAGCAGCGGACACAGTCCGCTACTTCCGCTTGAGGCCGGCCATCTCCTTCGTCCGCCTCACCAACCGTACCCCGAGTACACGGCCAGGGTGCCGTACGCTCCCCATCCCGGAAGACGCGCGTCAGAAACCCGGGGAAGCCGAACAGCCGCCGTATGAAACCCGAGTCGATGTTCCCCTTTGCCGTAGGAGCTCCACAGAAACCCGAGCTCTACGATTCCGTCCTTGCCCCGGCGGCGAGGTCCTAACACCGTACTCGAACCTTTCGGCCCTGCCCGGATCGCATCCAGCTCACGGAGCGCTTCCTCCGAAACCCCCATGCCCGGATAGGACGCGAGGTAGCGCAGCGCTTCCCGCACAGGCAGCACGACGCCGTGCCGCCGCGCCGCCGCGACGAGCCTCCCCCAGTCGAGCCCTCCCCTTCCTTCCTCAATATCACCGCCGCGTCGGCCACCCATCTTACGGGCGGCGTCGGGTCCCACCTCATCCCGTGCGCACAGACTTGCAGGAGCTGATCCACCGGGTCGAGAACGAGTACAGGCGCGCCCTCGACCGTCACCCTCCGCGCCGCCTCCCAGAAAGGCGCGTCCGCGTCGGGCGGGTTGTACCCGTGGAGCACGTGCCAGTGAAGGTCTATCGTAAACTCGTCCCGGTTCACCAGATCCTGACCGTGACGAACGGTAAAATATTCGTCGGAGTATTCCGAGACTTCCTGGCCTCGGGCTTCCACGAGGCGCGAAAGCGCGTCCATGTCGGGAGAATCCTTCAGCGGGGTAATCGACGAGCTCCACCCGAGCCCGGTCAGAAGCTCGACGGCCTCTCGCGCGCGCCGCGTCGGGACGAGGATATCGGCGTCCAGCATTGGGCGAGGCCGTAGTCGCCGTAATACTCCACAGCCGCGCGGTGCCCTTTAAGAGCGCGGCCTCCATCCCGAGCTCGTCGAGCTTTACGAGGAGACGCGAGAGCGCGGCGAAGCGCCTGCCATTGTTTTCGAGCGTGACGTCGTAGACCCACTTGAAGATGTTCATGTAAGGGTCGTCGATGCCGTTAGCGACGAGGTTCTTATAAAAGGGGAAATAATCTGTACGAGCCCGGATCGACGTGGTCCAGGTTGGCGAGCGTCTTCCATTCGGAGAAGGCCTCGCTGCAATCGCCGCCCGGGAGCAGCGCCGCGCGCAGAAGCAGCCCCTGCTCGCGTGTCGGCAGGCATCCGGTTGAGGGACGCGGCATACTTCGACCTTTTGCCTGATTCAGACTCGGACATCGTAATGATAATATCAGGAATTTAAAGATGTATTCCAGTCATCCTAAACAGGCTGTAAGAGAAAACCGCCTAAAAATCACCGGCTGGAAAAGTTTACCGCGCAACTTTATCGGAGAGTTATTTTATATTGTACAGAACAATTACGCGCTCGTACTGGAGGGCCTTGAAATATGAAGCTACGCTCTTCCGTGATTTTCACGAAAATGCGCAGCCTCCAATTTTACCCGCGACTGATTCTATGGTGGCGGCGGCTGGTTGCTCTGTGCGTTGGCCGTCGTGAGATTGAGCTTCTGGTTAAGCATCATCACGGAAAAAACGGCCGGGATCACGAACGCGCCCTTCGTAATCTTCTCGAGGAACTCACGCCTCTCGGGTTTACATTGCCTGGAATCTTCTTCTCGTCCATAAGATCCTCCACAATATATTGACTAGGTAAAAGCCGCTATCGTTTAATTGCCGGTTGTTGTGACATTGCTCTGTGCGTTGGCTGTCGTAAGATTGAGCTTCTGGTTAAGCATCACACGGAAAGGACCGCGGGTACCACGAACGCGCCTTTCGTAAGCTTTTCGAGGAATTCGCGCCTCTCGGGGTTTACGTTCGCTGGGATCTTCTTTTTCGTCGCTCATGCGTCCTCCTTAATTCGATTTTTTTAACCAAGCCAGGTGTTTCCACCGCTTCCACCGGCTCCGCATTTAATTAAAAGAATATGTTGCTCTGGTGCGTTGGCCGTCGAGGTTCAGCTTCTGGTTGAGCATCATCACGGAAAGGACGGCCGGTACCACGAATGCGCCCTTCGTGAGCTTTTCGAGGAATTCACGCCTCTCCGGGTTTTACGTTCGCTGGTATCTTCTTTTCGTCACTCATGAAATCCTCCTTAAATATTCAAATCACAACCTTTTCCTGAAAATTTAACACATACGTGGATACAAAACAAGCAAATCCGGAGGGTGCGATAATTTCCCGTTTAGCAATATTCGTCCGTTACTTGTATATATATGACCCTGGCGCCGCTCAGAGCGAGCGCATGAATTCGGAGGAGCCTCTGCTGCGAGCTTTCATTCGTCCACTTGTTCTCTATCCACGAAGCCCCCTGAAGAGCCGCCACGAGGTACGGCCATAATTAGAGTGGACGTCCCCAATAGCATCCCTTATATCACCCACCGCGACGGAATTCCATTCGCCCAGATCTTCCTTGTCGGATATCGCCTGCACCATCTCCCCCGCCGGAATAACCTTTTGTAATACCCGGACCTTACAAGCTCGTCATGGACCGGGATGTCTGTAATCAGCGTCGGTATCCCGAGATAAAGACTCTCCCTCGGGGTGAACGACCACCCCTCGCCGCTCGACGGGAAAACGTAGCACGAGAGCCCGGCGTACCATTCAGACGTGCCGTCTTCGTCGACGTCCCCTGCGTCCATTCGACGAACGGCGAGCTTGCAATGAGCGCAATCTCCTTCGTATAGAGCCCGTCGAAAAGCTTGAACGAATGGATGGCGAGCCGGAGGCCGGGATTTCATCCAGGAGATCGACGCACGCCTGGAAGAGCTTAAAGAGGTTCTTCCTCGGATACGGCACGCCGAGAAACCCTATCCTGAATATCCCGTTCCCCGCGCCGCGCTGCCGCTCCGGCAGCCGCCTGTGCCGGGTGAATCCCTGCTGTATCACCTCTATCGGCGCCTTCACCCCCGACTCGGTGAACGTCTTTTTTACATATGGGTGGGGGACGATGCAGTGGTCGTAATGGTCGTTTATGCTCCGCACCCACCTTCCGGGTATCCTCGTCGATTCGTAAGTCGTATAGATGACGTTCGTGTTCGCGGACGAGAGTCTCTTCTCTTCGGAATCCGGCATGAAGGCCACCAGCACCTTCTTTCCGCTCATCTCCGACGTATCCCGCGCCATCTGGCCTATCTCCGATGCCCGCGTGAATACGGTTGAAAGCCCGTCGAATGGAGACACCCCGGGATACATATCGAGCACCACTATGCCCTCGTCCGGTTTCCTGCCGTCCGCGGATATGCGGCCGGCAATCTCCCGGCACAGCGCATCCAGCGCCGCGGCGTCGATCCCGCCTCGGGCCTCCGTCGCCGGGGGCCGCTCTTCCCTTCAGCCCTTCCCACCTCCACGAGCCCACGTGGGCGTGGGCGGCGTAATTCCCGAAGCTGCACGAAACGGCGCGGCACATCGGACACATCCTGTCGTAATTCCGGAGAATTACGACGTCCTTCAGCGCCATCCTGTGCTTTATGTAGACGGCTGTCACTAGCCCCGGCCCGGTGGATTCGAGGATGTCGTCTTCCACCGCTATCGCCCTCCCTGCCTCCCCGGCCATGCCCTCCATGATCCTGAGGAGGAACGGATGACCGGGCTCGCCCCCGAATGCGTAGTTGCCGATCCTGAGCGGGCTTTCGAGCCCCCGCCTCGCTGCCCCCTCGGGGGAAAGCGTCATCTCTTCGCCGAATACGGCCCTGAACTCGCAGAGCCCGTCGAGCGGAAGTCTTAATTCGACGTCCGTATCCAGATAGAACCCCCCGTCGCCATAGACCGCGACGACGCGGAATATATCGGCCTTCTGTATCGGGGCAGAGGCGTCGTACAGCGGCAGGAGCGCGGGGAATATCCTCTCGACGGCCGCCCTGGATTCGTCGTCTCCGTAGAGCCTGTGCTCCCACCCGGGATGGAGCGCCGCCACCCTTTCGACGAATGGGGCAAGCTCCGGCGAAAGCCCGATAGGGCTTATGCACGTCTGGTGGATAATTTTCGGAATTGCCATTTCAATATGCGGCGGGGGTCAATCCGTAAGACCGTCAAGGATCCCGGCCGCCTGCTCTACATCGTAGGTGCCGTCGAGTATGCCGCGTATAAGCCGGGACGATTCGTCCGAAAGCGGCCTCGACGCCGCGAAGATGTTCTCCCAGTGCGCCCGCGACCACGTGTTTCCACCGTGGTAAGTGTATATGTACAACCTTGGCATTATAACGGGAAAAACGAGCCCTTTCGAAAAGAGCTTGGTCACGAGGGGCGTGTCCTCTCCGACCTTGAGGTCGTCGTACTCCATGCCCTCCTCTATGAGCGACCTCTTGCAGACAAGTCCTCCCTCCCAGGGCCTCCTGTTCGAGAGATACGCCCGCTCCGCCATCTCGTCGTATATAATCCACTGCATCATTATGCACGCCGGCAGGCCTGTCTCGCCGATAACCTTCATCTGAAACGAAACGCGCTCGGGGTGCGAGTAATCGTCGTCGTCCCACTGGCAGAAATACTCGCCGGAGCACTTCGAAACGGCCATGTTCCTGAGAGAGCCGAGCGTGATGCCGGGGTCGTCGGGGGCCTCGATTTTTACTATATTCGGGTCGTCTACGAGGTCGAGGACATCCTTCGTCGGCTGGTCGAAGCTCTCGTAAATTATAACAAGCTCTTTATTGGGATAGGTCTGGCCGCGAAAGCACCGGATCGCCCTTTCGAGGAGCCGGGGCCTCCCGAGCGTAACACACAGGCACGATACCAGCGGCTCTTCGCTCATGATGTCGCCTTCGCCCTCCCGAGCATGGCCCTTACGAACATCAGCTTCGTCTTGTATTCCGGATTATCCGGGTTGAGCCCGAGGGCCCGGGCGTAATGCGCCTCGCTCTCGGCGAGCCTCCCGAGCCTGAAGCAGCATCCGGCCAGCGGCTCGTGCGAGAGCTCGCCGAATATCTTCGCGTCGTAGGCGAGAGGGCCCGTCAGCGAATCAGGGTCCACGGCCAGGAGCGATTCGAACACCGCCGCGGCCTCCTCGAACCGCTCTTCCTGCGCGAGCGCCTTGGCGCGCGTCCATATGAATAGATAGTTGTCAGGGAATAGCGCGAGCGCCTCGCCCAGTAGCGGGCCGACGTCTTCCCCCCTCTCGGCGAGGAGGCATATCATCTCGTAATAAACGTGGCTGTCCTCGTGCGTCACGTTAGAGCCCTTCGCGCGCGTCATACGGATCGCCTCGGCCCACGCCCTCTCGGCCCCGGCGGCGTCGCCCAGCCCCTTCATGGCGACCCCGAGCTGCCATCTTAAATACATCCGCCCCGGGTCGTTCTCTATCTGCTTTATAAGGAGCGGGAGGTTCCGCTCGTGCTTGTGCGTAAGCTCGCCGTCGTAACCCGTGTGGATTATCGAGAACGGACTGTCGCCTATCGCGAGCCCGTCCTCCTCGGCGGCATTGTTCATTCCCGCGACCATCGATTCGTGTATGACTCCCTCGAACCTGATGCGCGGATCGTTTAGGAATATCCTGTATTCCCTGTACGACGTGTAGCCTGTTATGGGATGGAATTTTACGGTGTGCGCCGCGTATCCGGGCCGGGTCAGCTCTTTTTCGACTGCGTCCCTTCCGCCGGAAACGAACCTTTCGTCGGCGTCGATGTAGAGTATCCACTTCCCCCGCGAGCGCCCTAGGGCCTCGTTGCGCGCGTCGGCGAAGCTGCCGTTCCAGGGAAAATCGAACACCCGGGCGCCTGATGAAAGCGCTATGTCTTTCGACATATCCGAGGAGCCCGTATCCACCACAACCACCTCGTCAACGACGCCCCTAAGCGACTCAAGGCATCCTTCGAGGAACCTCTCCTCGTTCCGCACTATCATCGCTGCGCTTATCAACTTGCCGCTCAATCTGTCACACCTTCGATAAAGTCTAACTGATTTTAAGGGATGCAGAATACGGAATCATATGCAAGCACCGGCCAACGGTTCTCACATGAAAATATCGAGCGGATATACAGCCTTACCGAGCCCGGAAAGATTGACCGTCCGGGTCCTGCGGGCAGCCGGCATACTGCGAAACCGGGCCGCCCTTCGCATACTTCCCCGGCGCCTTAAACGCCTTCGGCGTGCGCTTCCCGCCCGCGATCCGCCGGCGCGAACGTGTAGAAGCTGGCTTCCGGCGAGAGGGTGCTGCCGATGAGAATACCGTTCGCCCAGTAATAACCCGTGTCGCCGCCGGGAAGGAGGTCGAACGTGTGGCCGCCTGTGTATGCAACCCTTTCGACGGTTTCGACGCTTGCGCCGTCGAGCCTGTCGCCCGTGGCCAGGTCTTCTATCGCCCTTCCGTCCGCCGTCGGGTGCACGCCCGATACGTACAGCTCGCGCCCGTCGTCGAGAACGACGCGGCAGACTGTGTGCGTATCCGGTACGGTAACCCTGGACGCCATGACCACAGGGGCCACAACGCGGTTCCCTTCGAGGTCCATGGAATAAACCGGCATTCCGGGCCTTAGGTCCATGGCCCTCACGTCTCCGTTCGGGGTGGCTATGAGCGCGCCCGGCGTGAGACAGATCGTGACGTTACTCTGTGCGTTCGCCGTCGTGAGGTTCAGCTTCTGGTTGAGCATCATCACGGACATGACCGCCGGAACCACGAAAGCGCCCTTCGTGAGCTTTTCGAGGAATTCGCGCCTTTCGGGATTGACCTTGTCAAGCAATTTCTTGTCTGACATCTTTCCCTCCTTGGGATCTTAATGACATACAAGATATATGATTTTATACAAACGATTTAAACCAGCTTTTCTCACTATATCACGGTCATTTTCCGGTGTAAAGCATCGACAGCCCCCTCGAGATCGCCGATCCCGAGCACGTAACAATCGGCCTCGTCCACGATCCTGCAAAGCTCCGGAATCTTCCTGTGGTCTTCGGTCTCCGAGAGATATGTCATCGGCATCACCCTCTCAACCATCCTGTACTTCGGGCACTCCTCTATATATGTCTTCTTTCCGTGGTTGGGTTCGAGATGGAAGATCGCATCTATCTTCCCCGCGTCCACTTTCCACTCGCGCCCTATGTCTATCGGCGAGAAGGAGAACATCCTCTGCCCGTACGTCGTATCGTTCCAGGGGAGCGTCTCGAACAGCCCGGCCATCTCCGGCAGGAGCGGCACGCTGCCCTCTTTTATATGAAACTTTCTCGGGAACGGGAATGCCACGCCGTCCTTCACGAGCACAAGCTCATCCCCCGTTACCCTGAACCCGCCGAGCAGCAGCTTCACCATCAGAGTGCTCTTCCCGGTCCCCTTGTCGCCGACGACGATGAACCGCCGCCCATCCCTTTCGCCGTACCCGGCGTGTATGCGTATCGTCCCCTCGAAGTGCGAAAGCGCCTTCGCGTGAAGGAGCGCGAGCAGCCTGTTGATCATGTCCATCATGCTTGGGACGCTGTACCCGGGCCGGCGCCGCCCTCGATTATGCGGTACCCTCCCCTTCCGGCGCGATTTCGTACACAGTCTCGCCCAGCAGCGGAAGTCTTCCTGCGATGCGTTATGGATGATGAAGCGAAGGCCCTCATACGCCCTTGCGTCATCCGTTTGGATAGTGAATCCGGAATGTAAAAGCCGGTGATGTGCCTGGTACTTTATTTAATCAGTTCCTCGTCGGAGAGTGTTTTGAGGCAGTCGGCGACTTCTTTTTCCGGCGCCTCGGGAAGGCCGTAAGCTGTCTTCACTATATCGCCGATCTCGGCCGTTGAATTCTCGCCCGTGCATGCTTCGAGCACGAGCACCGCTGTTTTATTAAGGTAGTGAACTTGTCTTTTTCGCTCTGGTATATGACGTAACCGTCCTCGACTTCGTTAATTTCGAGGCCCTCGGCGATCTTCGGAAATTCGTTCATTGCCTGCTCCGTCTCCTCAGGCGGCGGAGCTCAAACAGCCGCCTTTAATTCTTACCGGCATATTATCCGGAATTTCCCTCCCATTTCAAGGCGGGCCTCGCCCGCCGGAAATCGAAGTGGCAATATCTCGTTATTACCACCCGCCGCGCTTCCGGAGCCTATGACTCCGAACGTGCGAGGAATCTACCTTATTCTTGTCATTCCTGTGCTTGTCGCGGCGTAGGCTGTGCCGTAGCCGGACAGGCAGGAATCCATTCAGTTAATCCTTTGCCTTTAAGTCCTTACCTGAAGTAGAGGAATCCTATCGCTCACCCCCAAAAACAAAGCCTGGGGAGCCGCAGCTCCCCGGGGCATATGTAATCCTTAAGTACTCAAAAATGTTCTTACTAACTTAAGACTGTGTCGATCCGTCCCCACTCGTGGTCGGGTGTTCGGTCGTCGCGTCCTTGTCCTTGCCGCCGCATGCGAGCACGTTCGACGTCGTGATAACTACGCCGCCTACTGCGAGCCCGAGCGTGATGGCTAACGTGAAGAGTAACTTTTTCATGTTGTCTTGCCTCCTGCCGAGTTGATGTTTAAAAGTTTAGCGTAAAGTATCGATTTATGCCAATACTTTTTATAAAAAACAGAATATATGGAGTAGATACACCGACTTCCAAAATTCACCCTCACCCCTTCCGCGCCCACGCGCTGATCCACGTGTTCGACATGCCGACCCCTTCGCGGACGCCCGACGTAAAATACTCCCCGATAATCCTGTCCTTCAGCGTATCGACGTCCACCTCGGCCGCCGTCGCGATGCCTAGCTTCTCGATCATCGGCACGAGGCTCCTTATCGTGCTGACGAACCAGTCTATCCCGCCCGAGGCCTGCCCCCCGATAAAAGCGTCCATGTGCATCATCGGCTCCGGCAGCCCCGCTCTTCTGAAGACCGGCAGCAGCTTGAATCCCATCTGCATCTCAGTCCCCGATTTCTCCATGGCGGCGTATAAGAGATCCCACGTTTTCAGCATAAGCGGCATAGGCGGGATCACCTCGGGGCGTATCGTAAAATCGACCTCCTGGAACGCGACCACCCCTCCGCTCCGTACGGATTTCAGAAGCTTTGCCAGCACTTTCTCCGGCGACGGGATGTACATCAGCACCGCCCTTCCGACGAGAGCGTCGAAAATGCCCTCGGGCTCGGCGGATGCAATGTCGCAGCAGACGTACTTAACGTTCCCGTACCCTTCGGCCTCTACGCGCTTCCGCGCCGACTCCTGGATCTCGGGGTTCTTTTCGAGGCTGACCACCTCGCCCGTGGGGCCCACCATCTCCGAAAGGAGGATAGTCACGTCCCCCGCGCCCGTGCCGAGCTCGAGCACGCGCATCCCCGGCTCCACCCCCGCAAGGGCGAACACCCTCCGCGTCGTCTCGATAATGATCTTCGACTGCTCCCGGAGCCGCTTCTTCTCGTTCTCCGTATCGCTGAGCGCGTAATCGACCTTTCTTTCGTCTGCCATTCGCTATACCCCTTCTTATAAAGTATAGCAGGACAAAAATAAGCCGCCTCAGTTTGCGTCTTTTTCGGCATGCGTCCGTCTATATGGATAGAAAACATAAATGGAGGTGTAAAATGACTGAAGAAAGAAAATGCGAATGCGGGTGCGGATGCACAGTGCGGCCCCATGGAAGGCGGAGGCTGCAGCTATGTAAGCGTGCGAAGATTGCAAATGCGGATGAGGCGCGTCCGGCCTGCCCGGTCTTCTCTCATCAGGTCCCCATTTTCCCTTCCTTCCAGGGGGAAGGACAGGATGGGGGTGAACATAAAGGCGGCTGCATCGTCGCCGTCATTTACACTTATAATATTACGGTATCGCTATGCATAAAAAGGAACAGACAGCGGCTATCTGGAGCGAGTTCTCCGGGCAGATAAGACGGCACCTTCTGGCAAAGGTCCGGAACGAATCCGACGCGGACGACCTCATGCAGGAGGTCTTCGTGAAGATCCACCGCCACGCGGGCGAGCTCAGGGACAAGGACAAGCTCGCGCCGTGGATAAGAAGGATCGTCTCGAACACCATCATCGACTACTACAGGAAAGGCGGCGCTCCCGAAGTCGAGCTCGACGAGGAGAAGACAGCCCTCGGCGAAGACGGCGACGACGACGCGCTCGCCTGCGCTGTGAAATGTCTCAAGGTGTTCGTCACGCGCTTGCCCGAGAAATACAGGGAGGCTCTCCTCCTCGCCGACGTCGATGGCGAAAGGCAGAAAGAGGCGCAGAGAAGATGGGATTTCGTATTCGGGATTCAAGTCCCGCGTGCAGAGGGGCCGCTATGATAAAGGATATGTTCCTGGCTGCTGCATCGATTCGCTTGGCGCAGGCGGCAAGCTTACCGCCTCTTCAACAGAAGCGGCGACTGCCCGATATGCAGCGGCGAAGGCGCCGCCCGTAACCACCCACATTTTCTCAGCCCGAACGGCTTTGCAGCCATTCCCCATTGCGCGCCGGAGCGTCCGGCTATACTCTTCGCAGTAGGCAAGCGGCAAAGGACGGGCGTGAATCCATGAGATGGGAAAAGAGCCAGGCTCGATTTCAAGTTCCGGACGGCAACATAGTGCTGACGTCGCAAACCCCCGTCGGCATCATCCCGCCGCCGTCGACCCGCCCGAATGGCTCGATGAATACACCGGATACTACGTCAGGCTCACCGATAGCGACGGCCGGGATTTCTTCTTCCAGACCCTCCGCGACCCGTTCCGCTCCGAGGCCGAAACCTATGGCGACGACGAAACGAGCCCCCTCGATTACGCGATACTTAAAGAGCCTGAAGTAGAATTCTCGATACCATTCCACCGGGCTTCGTCTTCACGCTCGAAATCGTGAACAACCCGCTCCAGCCCGAGATACCCATCTACAGGCTCGCGCGGCAGTCGTTCACATTCGCCATCGACCCCGAGTGAATTGATCTCCCGCCGATGGCCGTCTCGCGGCGTGTGGAGCATGGCACCATACTGGGTGTGGAGAAAATAATCGACCACGGGCCCGACAACGGGTGCTGGACGATCTGCATCCTCGCCGAAGGCTACCGCGCCGAAGAGATACCGAAATTCGTTACGGACGCGGCAAAGTTCATCGATACGTTCAAGTCGTTCAAACCGTTCGACGAGTTCTGGCACAAGACGAACGTCTACATAGTCAAGGTCGCCTCTACGGACAGCGGGGCCGACCTCCCGGCCCAGTGCCAGGACGGCGCGCCGCCGGTGGACGTGAACACCTACTTCAACGCCAGCTTCTGCGGGGCCGTGGGCAACAAACGCCTCCTCGTCGTCGACCAGCCGACGGCGAAAAAGGTGTGGGACAACCTGGTACCCCAGGCGCACGTCACATTCGCCATGGTGAACAGCCCGGTTTACGGCGGCTCTGGCGGCAACGTCCCCGTCTTTTCGACCAACGGCTCGGCCGCGCTCATCGGCATACACGAGCTCGGGCACAGCTTCTTCAAGCTCGCCGACGAATACGAGACACCTTATATAAACGACAACCCCGACAACTACCCAAACCTCACGAGCAAGACCCAGCTCGCCGAGATAAAATGGAAGGATATGATTCAGCCCGGAACGCCGATCCCGACTTCACGGAACGCATGCGCCGGGAATCCATTCGCCCATCCCGTGCCCGACGGGACGGTGGGCCTCTTCGAAGGGGGCTGTACCAGGCGTGTAACGTTTACCGCCCGGAGAAGAACTGCCTCATGCCACGCTGACGGAAACCCGGCTTCTGCGCCGTCTGCACCCGCGTCATCCGCACAAACCTCCCGGCTCCTCGGCACCGATATGCCGAATGTTTAGCGGGACTGCGTCCGCAGGCAATCAGTAGCGGCGCATCGCAATTACTACAGCCGCGCTTCAGCCGGTTTTTAGCAACTTCGGTGCTATATCGAAAAACACAAAACGTGTTCATTCCCGAATGCCTTTTACTTGCCACGGCGAAGCCGTAGGCGAAGCCGGTCGGGAATCCATTTCCGCAAGCCAATCGGTCTAGCTCCTTGTCATTGCGAGGGAGTGCCTTATGCGACCGCGGCAATCTTCTTTTATCTATTTTACAGTCCGTCATCCTGCCTGTCCGGCGAAGCTTTCAGCGAAGACGGAAACTTGTTTCAGGATCTACCACTGTCTTCATTTTTTATCCCCCTTAGAAAAGGGGGACGGTTCCGAGCAAGTGAGAAAACCGGACGCCTTGGCTTAAACCCTCGGTGCTAATCCAGTACCGCGCATCTGCTGAACCAAAGCGCACATGGGGGGATTTAATTCTTAACAACTGCTTTTTATTTCCTCCAACACCCGTCGCAAATCCCGCCGTCGGCGACGTCATTAAGCACCCTCTGCCTTATCCCGCACGACGCGCACGTCTGCTCGCTCTGCCTGTCCGAAAATGTATCCACATCACGTACGCTCCCGGCGTGAAAGCTCAAGATCAGCTCCTCAAGACTCAGGGGCGACGAATCCGTTCGCATCCTTCCGCCTCCTCTTCCGGAACAGCTCGCGGTAATGCTCTCCATCTTCTCCATGTGCCTCAGTATCTCGGTTTGCACCTCTATCTGGAGGTAGATCTTATCGCCCAGGTCCTTTATGGATTGCTCCAGCGACCGTCCACATACCAGAGCGGCACACCGTCGGCGTCCGTCTTGTTGTGCCACTCGTAAAGGTCGTCCACCTTGTCCTTTATGGCGGTCACCGACCCCTTCACGTCGCTCACGTGCTCGCTCATCACGGCGTCGCCTTCACCTTCGCCGCCCCGCTTCTTGTCTAGGAAGTTAAGCACCTCCCTGATAACCATGAGCGCAGCGATGAGCCCGACCCGAGCCGGAGGATCTTCCCCGGCCCCGCTCACTCCGTCTCTCCGTCGAGCATGATGCTCCGCCGCACGCGAGGGAAAAGCCCCCGACTCGTGCTTCGAGTCGAGGAGTTCGCCCGTGTGCATGTTGAGCCAGTGATGCACGCACTCGTGCGCTATGATGTCCATCTCCTCGCCTTCGGGCACGATGATCCACCCGTCCGCGCGGTAGCACCCGCGCTTGAGCGTCCCGCCGCAATCGACGGCATTGCCGCCCTTCATGCCCCTGATCTTCGGCAGCGGATAGTCGTACTCGTTTAGCCCCATGCACGCCTTCACCTTCATGCACGTCTCCAGCACCTTCCCGGCCGAGGGATACGTCACAGTCCCGTCCCCGATCAGCTCGCCCTCGTAAACGATCTCCGTCGCGGGCGTCAATTCCTTGTTGACGCAGGCCGAGAGTCCGACGGCAAACAACACCGCACACATCCAGACAAAATTAATCCTCCTCATCGCTCCCCTCCCCTTTCATCGGCACAGGCGTAAAATCCAGCCTCTCCGACGTCTTGAATACCCCGGTGTAATTGAACGCCGCGACCAATGTATCCACAAACATCGAGACGAGATTAAGCAGCTGCATCTGCCCGTCCGGCGTCCGCCCGAGAAAATAATCCTTCGTATCGAGAATGTTCCCGATAATGCTCATCACACGGGACTTTCGCACCTCGCCCCGCTTTATCCCCGTGAGCACCCGCTCCACATCCATCACCGTCTGAATGATCAGCGGAATCAAATCCGGCGCTATCCTCAAAAGCTCCTTCCACATACACAATCCTCCTCTGCGGACCACGTCCGCCTCTTTGTCTTTCAATCTTTATTTCCATTGGGGAATGAGGGTGATTCCGTGCGAGTTAGGAATCACCATTCTTTCGTCATCCTGCCTGTCCGACGTAGCTTTCTTGCCGGTCAGAACTTTCTTGTCCGGACGTAGTTTAGCGAAGTAGGAAGCGGGGTCCGCGAAGACGGAAACTTGATTCAGGATCTTGTTTTTCTTTTGTCTATCTATTTTTCACCCCCCTTAGAAAAGGGGGTATGGGGATTTCTATTCTTTGCCCTCGCTTAAATCCTCGAACTCATCCGGCAGTGCGATTAAATAGCATTAAAGTAAAACAAGGGGGATTTAGCGGACCGTGTCCGCAGACAATCGAAGTAGCAACGCATTACCTGCCGCGCATCGGATGGACGAATCTCTCATCCCGCTAACGCCGTAAAAACACACCTTAGTACAAAAGAAAGCCCGGCAAGAACCGGGCTTTCTTTTTTTTTTTCTCCATACCTCTATTACCGCCGCCAACTTAAATAACCTGGTCCGAGCTCAGATGAATACCCTGAACGGTGAAAGCATCACCATTCACCATAGTCGCCTGCGCCGGGGCCTTCGTGCCCGAAAGCATCTGCGCGTTTATCGGATAATACGGAAACTCTGCAAACGTTCCGCCCCTTATGCCGTCGGTGACTTCCTGCGTCTGAACCGGCACGTTTACCCCGAATGCGCTGACCTCCGCCTGTGACGCGATCGGGAAAAGAGCCCGCCGTCAACACTGCCGCTAATATTAACTTCCTCATCGTAAAGCCTCCTGAAATCGTATTTACCTATTTAGTCGCATCTGCAACTAATTTGGATTCAGGATTTTTCACTCGATTTACATTAGTTATAAATATCAGTATCGGCAGGCGCTTAGCCTTCTTTTAAACTTGATTACTCGACATTCCGGTCACGTAATTTCGTAAACTTTTTCAGATGTGTAACCTTTTTATTTTTCCGGCATCTAAGGCGCATTCGCCGGCTCTCTATTCCCCTGCTCCCTGTTCTTTACGAGGAGGGCAGTAAGCGCCATCGCCAGGATCAAGGTCTTTGTTTGGAGCCCCGCCGACACGTCCACGCCGAGCTCCGATAGAAGCCCGTATAGAAAATCTACGGCCGCCCCGACGACGCCAGAATACACGGCCTTGTTATACTGCGTGTTCAAAAGACTCACTGCGCTTCCCTTAATCTTTTCCACTTAGTCTCATCCCCCTTGCGTATGCCGCCTGAAATGCATCCAGCCCGTGGCTCCCTCCGTTCACGAGCCTCCGCGCCTTCCGGTAATCCCCTTTTGCAAGCGCCTCATCGATCGCATCTTTCCTGCTGCCCAGGTAATACGCCAGCGCACGCGCCGAAACGACCGGATGCTCTATCAGCTCCGGCTTCTCTTCGAGGGGAATCCCGATCGCTTTCCCCGCGGCCGCGTAATTGTATCTACCGGTCAGCTGCACAGCGCCGCCGCCCCTGTACTTCCAACCGTCGGGCTCGCCCCTGTTGCCGAGATCGGCGCGCCCGTCGTAACGGTCGAAGAACTTCCCGCCGGCCCTTCCCTCATTCGAAGTATTCCACCGTGAGACATACTCCCTCACGCAAATATTGAAGTCCCCTGCCTCCGCCGCTATGGTCGCGAGCGCCATCAATATCATGCTCTCGTAATCGAGCCCCCGCTCGTCGAGGGCCATGTACACGACGGGCCAGTTCTGCCTGATGTATGCGCCGTTCGCTTGCGGCAGAATTCTCGTTACAAAATTGCTTGTAAATTTCTCCAAACATGCTAGATTCATTGTCTATATAGAGAGGGCCGCGGCGCGTTTAAAGGAGGTAAAGGAGGATGTTATCCTGCTTATTACGCGCCACGGCCCCTATTCTTTTTCATCCCCTGATTTATTCCCCGCTTACGCCTCTTTCCAACCCGCTGATTTTAGATGATTGGCAAATCTGTCTCCGGATTTATTCAGGATTTGTGCCCGACTGAACCTTTTCGATCTTCAAAGGCTCCTGCACAGTCTCGAAGCCTATTACTTCCTTCCCGTCTGCGCCCTGGGCCTCTATGGGCTTCTTCTTCGCCCCGTCCTTCGGCATGCGCATCTCGGTTATCTTTTCGACGTGCGCAGCCTTTGCAACGAGCCCGCCGTCTTGCACTTTAAACATCGGCTTTTGTGTTCCGTCGGAATCAACGAACTCGCCCCTCAGCATCCATTCTTCGCCGTCCGGTACAATCACCTTGTCCATGCCTTCGAGATACGGCTCGAAGCGTTCAAAGGCCAGCAGGTCCATGCTGCCGGTCTGTATTACCTCCCCGGTGGTGGTGTCGTAGAGGACATAATTCACGTGCTCTAGAGCCTTGTTAATCTCTTCGTACGTGAGGTCTTCATAGGAGTCTTTTAGTTTCTTGGTTCTTTCATTCATAGTTACCTCAAAAGTTCAAGTACGCGGAGCACTAAATTTAATCCAGTACGATTAGTGACACCTGCCGGCTTGAAGATGTTGTAATTAAATGTTCCAGCAGAGGCTATATTATCTTCAAAAACGGCAGAGCAACTCACCCTCGCATTTGCGAGGAAGGCGTTATCCGCAAAAGGATTCTGGATGACCGTTGTGCCTCTGCGTAGTTGAAGACCAACGGCGGGCGTAGCAAGACCAGAGCCATCTTGAAATACATACGAGAATTCAACCCTGATTCTTGTTCCTGCTCGCTTCGTAATGCTCTGGCTAATTATCTGGTGATTGACAGTGCCAAGAGAGATAGAGGCAACGGTGGCATAAGCCTTATTTGTAATCTCATTGTCTCTAACGTCCGGTTGAAGTATATCCCCGGTCCCCGCGCTCACCCTGCTCGTCCATCCCGAGCTCGAGCTCGCAGGATTGCCCGAATGGTCCTTCGCCCTCACCCTGAGCCATCTGGTAACGGTGCTCGTGAGGCTCCCGGTGATTGATCTCTATCTCGTACCTGGGCGTGAAGCTCGAATCGTTTAGGTGCGTTACTATGTCCTTTACGACCGGGCTGCCGCCGCTCGACGACGTATATATCTCGACCTCGTAATGCGATACGTCCGTCTCCGTATTCCTGTCCCAGGTCCAGATAAGACGGCCGAATTTGGAATCTCCCGAAAGTCCGGCGGGAGTCGCCGGGGCCGTCGAGTCTCCTCCGGCTATGTACCCGCTCCCCGAATTATCCGCGACGACCCCGAGCCCCTTCAGCTCCCCCGTTGCGTTCAGCGATTCGATCAGGAAGTCATACAGCTGCCCCGGGACCAGACCCTCTATCCGCGCCGAAGTCGAGAAAGTCCCCGCCGACCTGTACGCGGCCACTCCGTCAGAGTGTAGCTTCACGCTCACGGCTGCACCGCTGTAATTGTCCTCGGGCGGCGTCCATGTGATGAGCGCAAATGGATGCGCCGTGAATCCGACTATCCCCATCGACATGGTCACTGCGGCGCTCGTCACCGGGTCAGGGATTGTCTTCGTATAATCCGGCGCGATGTCGAAAAATTCATCCGAAGGAAGCTCGCCGCCCTCGTCCGTCACGGGGACGTACGTATACGGCGCGGAGGAGTACGGCACGAGCGTAAGCGAATTCGACCCGGCGGTCGTGGAGCTTACGGCAGCAACCTCCCACGCGCTTCCTTCGAGCCCGAGCGTCGGCACGCTCACCGTCACGCGCTCCCCGCGCCTGACGGAGCCGCCCTCCTGCCCCGTCTCGATGGCCATCCGTTTCACGGCCGCGGCGAGACGCTTCCGTCTGTAGTCGAGCCACCTGTCCGCCGTCTCGTGATCGTGAACGAACGGCAGCGTCAGAGCCCTGTCCACTCCGTTTGCGCCCGACTGCCTTTCGAGCTCGTGCAGATACAGGTCTGACTCCTTGTTATTCTTCCGGTACCTGACCTTGAGGTTCTTCACCCTCTCGCCCGAGTGCTGGTGCGTAACCTCCGGGCTGCCCGTCAGAATGTTGTTCCATCCCGTCTCATCCCCGAGTCCGAAGCTGTGCGCGGACGATTTCGGGCCGTCCACCGCTATCGTCACGGCGTCCGCCTTCGACAGCACCATATCCCTGAACGAAAGCAGCCCCTGCGACTCGCCCGAGCCATTAAGTATATCCGTTATAGTTGTGTTATCTGTTATAGCTCCTTCGCACAGCATGTCGTCGATCTCGGTCAAGGCCGCCGCCGTGTCGAAAGAGCTCGAATCGATGTCGAGCCCGAGCCCCCACACCGAATTGGAGAGGACGCTCTCCACCGCCCTTACGACGTTCGTCTCCGCCGCGAGGCCGTTAACGTCCGCGTACAACGCGTCTGTGCTCCCCGACGTCGCCGAGCCGCTTCTTGAAACGGACGAAAGCCAGCCCGTTGTACGGCGAGGCCTGCGAGCCGTCGTAAAATCGCCACTCCCTCAGCCTGTAGTCGCTGCTCGAATTCGGTGTCGGGCTCCACGCCGAGCTGACGGTAATCCTGTTATTCGCCGAGTCGTACGCCGTAACATGCCTTATCTGCCCGGCTCCAGTCCCGGCCGTGATCTCCACCCACCAATACCTGTACCATCCGTCCGGCCGCTTGTCCCCGGCTTCGAGGGTTAGGGTCGTCGAAGTCCCGGACGCAGCGTCCCCCTCTATATCGTCGAGCGCCTGGTCCTCTCTGTAGACGGTAAAGACCTCAGTAAAGTTCCCGCCGCCGAGCCCCTCGCCCTCGCCGATTATGTAGTCGTACTCGCGCTCCGCCTCGTCCGCCTTTATATAAAGGAGCGGCACTTTTACAGACCGTCCGAAGATCACAGGCACGGGCCTCCCGAGGTCGTTCGCGACCACAACGTCGTCGAAACCCGGATCCGCTTCCTTCTCCGCTTCGACGATATCGTTCAGTGTCCGGCGCGGGAGCTCCTCGGTCAGCGCGACGGCGTCCATGTCCTCCACGCCGACGACACACCTGTGCGAAAGGGTCCACTCCGTCACACGCCCCTTCCACTCACGGATGTCCCCCGCCTCGCTCACGAAAAATAGCCGCACGTAGGCATCCGTAAGGTCGAGCGAGCCTATGAGCCCGTCGGAGTTGTCCAGCGCGAGCGACACGCTCTGAAACCCGGTTATCCCGAACCTCTCGCCGAACTCGGCCTCTTCGAGCCGCGGCATCTCCAGAAGCCGCCTCCCGAAAAACGCCCCCTCCGGGAACGCCCCCGAAGGCATCTCAGAGCTGTTCACCTCGGCGTAGATCGTCGGATACCCGTGATCGCTCCGCGCCTCGAGGAAATCTATCGACCACCTGAAGTTGTAGTCGGAAATTATTATCGAGCCCGTACCCCGCACGGCAAGCTGCGACTGCCCTTCGAGCGCCGCTACGCCCCTTATCTCACCTGTCCCCTGTACGCCGACCTCGGCTCCGCCGCCGAGCTCTGCAAGGCCGCCCGCAATCGTACCTGTTGCCCCAATATCTACCTGCGCCCCGCCCGACAGCTCATGGTCGAGGTTTATCTGTCCCTGTCCCTCGA
>JAWKQD010000022.1:0-18878 GCA_041390285.1 Thermodesulfobacteriota bacterium
CGAAAGGCGGCGGTCGATAACAGCAATGCACCGCTACTTCGACCTCATACGGGCGTGGCCCGCACACGTAGTCTGCTTTTTCGCCATAGCACAGAAGTTGCTAAAACAACCCGAAGCGCGGCTGGTGGTAATTGCGATTTCGCTGATACTCCGGCCTCATGCGGGCGTGGCCCGCCTGTGGTAGATTTATCTATAATGTCCGGGAGGATGACGGGCGCTTCGCCTTTTTCCCCGTTCGGGAAGCCGGGGCTGTAATTCACCGGGCAGAGGTCATCACATCACAAAGGAGTGATATAAAGTGTCTACGCGGGGTATTAAGGATACCGTTCGCGCCAGGGTCAGGCGCGATCCGGAGTTCAGGGCAGGGCTTTTAAAGGAGGCAATAGAGCGTCTCATGGCCGGGGACCTCGATGCCGGGAAGGCGGTGCTCAGGGATTTCATAAAAGCGACCAGCGGGTTCGAGGGGCTTTCCCGCACCATGCACAAAAAGCCCGAAAGCCTCATCCGGATGCTGAGCCCGAAGGGTAATCCGACGGCCCAGAACATCTTCCGCATAATCGCAGAGGTGCAGAAGCAGGAAGGGCTACACTTCGAGATAACGATCGTACACTGACGACACCGGAGGCGCGGTATGGCGAGAAGGGATACGAGCCGCAGCAACGAAACGATAGACAAGGAAAAGCCGCTTCGTAACGACGTCCGCTTTTTGGGGAACATCCTCGGATGGGTGCTCATCGGCCAGGAAGGCCGCGAGATATTCGACATCGAGGAAAAGATAAGGGCGCTTACGAAGGAGATGCGGACCCACTACCGGAAGAGCCAGAAGGACGAGCTCGTCGCGACTATACGGAGCCTCCCCGACGAAGACCTCTACAAGGTCACTCGCGCCTTCACTATATACTTCAAGCTCGTAAACATCGCCGAGCAGATACACAGGATACGCCGCCGCCGGGAATATAAATACATCTCGGACGTAAAGGACTCGAGCGAGGGGTCGATCGAAAGCCTCTTCGCCGCATTAAAAGAAAGGGGCGTCCCCTACGACGAGTTCAAAACGCTCGTGGATTCGCTGTCGATAGACCTCGTACTCACGGCGCACCCGACCGAGGTCAACCGCCACATCGTCCTCGAAAAGTTCCGCTACATCTCGTCGCTCCTTGCCGAGCTCGGGAGCGTCAAGCTCGACGAGGAGGGCAGGAAGGCGGTCGAGGACGAGATCCACGCCGAGGTGATAGGGCTCTGGCAGACCGAGGAAGTCCCTCCGTTCAAGAAGACCCCGCTCGACGAGGCGCGCAATATTCACTACTACTTTAACGAGACGATCTTCGACGCTCTTCTCAAGGTGTACGAAGAGTTCGAGAAGAAGATAGAGGAGAGCTACGGCGTGCCCGACGTCCACCTGCCGTCGTTCCTCCGCTTCGGCTCGTGGGTGGGCGGCGACAGGGACGGAAACCCCTTCGTCACGCACGAGATAACCCGCGAAGTCCTCGAAATGCAAAAGGCCATGGCCGTCGAGAAGCACCTCGAAAAACTATGGCGCCTCAAGCGTCAATTGAGCTCGTCGGTGAAGGTCGTCCCCGTGAGCCGCGAGCTTCGCCGAGCCATCACGCCCGATATGAAGCGCATGGCGGAGGCACGAGGCATACACAACCCGGACGAGTACTACAGGATATTCCTGGAGCACGTCGAGATGAGGCTGGCCGCCGTTATATCGGACCACGATGGCCCGGTGCGGCCCTACGTCCTCTGCGAGGAGTTCCTTTCCGACCTCTACATGATCGACAGGAGCCTCCGCGAGAACAAGGGCGCGAGGCTTGCCGACTCCACGCTCAAGATGCTCATCCGCCAGGCCGAGGTGTTCGGGTTCCACATGGCGCGGCTCGACATACGGCAGAACAGCGCCGTCCACACCGCTGCGCTTACGGAGATCACCGAGCGGCTCGGGCTCGCAAACTACGGCGGCATGACCGACGACAAAAAGTTCGAATGGCTGACGCGCGAGATCAAAAATCCCCGCCCGCTCGTCCCCGACTGGCTCCCGCTTTCGCCCGAGACCGAGGAGCTCCTCCTCACTTTCCGTACTATGAGGGAATGCCTAGACGAGGTGAGCCCCGATTGCATCAATACATACGTCATAAGCATGACTCGGAGCGCGGCGAACATACTCGAAGTGCTCCTGTTCTTAAAAGAGGCCGGGCTGTACCGCTCGGACAGCGGCAAGGTGACGAGCGCGATAAACATCGTCCCGCTCTTCGAGACTATAGACGACTTCCGAAACGCCCCAGGCGTCATGCGCAGGCTCTTCTCAGAGCCCGTATACAGGGAACACGTCAAGGCGCGCGGTAACTACTCCGAAATCATGATCGGCTACTCCGACAGCGGGAAGGACGGCGGCATACTCTGTGCCGGGTGGGAGATCCACAAGGCACAGCGGCTCTTGAAATCCATTGCCGACGAGTTCGGCATACGTAACAGGTTCTTCCACGGGCGTGGCGGTACGGTAAGCAGGGGAGGGGGCCCGACGAACCAGGCTATACTCGCGCGCCCCGCCGGCACCGTAGACGGCGCCATAAAAATTACGGAGCAGGGCGAGGTCATATACAGCAACTATTCACTCCCCGAGATCGCCGAGGATAATCTCGAGCTGGTTCTGTCGTCCGTCGTCCTCACCAGCCTCAACAACGAAGACGTGAACCATCTGTGGGAGGATGTCATGGACGAGATAGCCGTCGAGGCGCGCGCGGCATGGCGCGAGCTCGTCTACGACGACCCGGACTTTTACACCTACTTCCAGCAGTCAACGCCGATCTCTATTATCCAGCAGATGGGTATCGGCTCGCGTCCCGCGCGGCGCACCCGCTCGAAGAGCATAGAGGACCTCCGCGCTATACCGTGGGTCTTCAGCTGGACCCAGAACCGCCACCTCATCACCGGCTTTTATTCGGTCGGGACCGCTCTCAATAGATTCATCGACAGGTCGCCCAAGAGGAACCTCAAACTCCTTCGCGAAATGTATGCGAACTGGCGTTTTTCAGGTCGCATATCGACAACATCCAGATGACTCTCAGCCGCGCCGATATGTGGATCGCGCTAGAATATTCTTTCCTCGTCCGCCCGAGGGACGTCGGGAAGCGCATATTCGGCAGGATAAGGGAGGAGTACGAGCTAACGGAGGAAACGATTCTCCGGATAGCGGGCGAGGAAGCGCATACTCGACAACAACCCGTTCCTCCAAAAATCCATCGAGCTCAGGAACCCCTACATCGATTCCCTCAGCTACATACAGGTTGGACTGCTCACCGTCTCCTGAAGGGCGACTTCACTCCAGGCGAAAAGGCGGCCCTTATTGACGATCTCAAGCTCAGCATAAACGGGATATCCGCCGGACTCAAAAACACCGGCTAACGGCTCGCAGCCGTTGGCAATAGAAATAGCAATGTCTTGCAAATTTTCCACCCGACGCGCTGCCGGTGCACGAAGTCTCTGAACGCGCTATGATCGAAAAATCACACTACGTGTGGCGCACCACGCGTGCAGGCAATCGAAGTAGCGGGGTTGTTGCTATTAAGGCATACGCGCTTCCGGTGGTTTTTGCAGCCAGGGAGATACGTCGCGGCCTGCGGGAAGTGGCGTCTACTGTGTCCTTCCCATAACCCCGGACAGGGTCCTCAGCAGCGTCTCGGCGCTGAAAGGTTTTGGTAAAAATGCGTCGATCAGGGTGTCCTCTACACCTATTAGCTCGTGCTCCTTCTGGTAGCCACTGACGGAAATGATCTTCAGACCAGGGAGCTTTCCTTGAGCGCCTTTACAACCTCAGTCCCGTTCATGACGGGCATCATCATGTCCACAATCGCGGCGTCGATGCGCTCCTTGCCTGCCTCGACGATTTCGAGGGCCTTCTCTCCGTCTTCCGCCGTGAGGACGTCGTAACCGAACTCCTCGAGCACTGAGCTCGTAATGTCGAGTATGGCCTTCTCGTCGTCCACCACAAGGACAGTCTCGCCTTTGCCGTTGGCGGAATCCTGCTCTGAGCCGGCGTCCTCGGCTTCCTCCTCGTCGAACTTAATCGCGGGCAGGTAGATGTAGAACACACTCCCCTTGCCGGCCTCGCTCTCGACGTGAATGCCCCCGCCGTGTTCGTTCAATATGCCGTACGCAGTCGCAAGGCCAAGCCCGGTGCCCTTGTCGGGCTCCTTCGTCGTAAAGAACGGGTCGAATATCTTGTCGATAATCTCCGGCTCCATTCCGAATCCCGTGTCTTCTATCTTCACCAGGATGTAATTGCCCGGCGGTAGCCCATTGCATCCTCTTGTTGGGCCCGCCTTTTCTGCGCACGTTCTCCGCGGTCAGCGAAGCCGTCCGCCTTCGGGCATGGCGTCCCTCGCGTTAAGGCAGATGTTGAGGGTCACCTGGTGCATCTGCGTATAGTTCCCCGAGATATTCCACAGGTTGGAAGCGTTAAACGATACTTCAATATTCTTCGGGAACGTTTCGTGGATAATAGACACGATGTCGTCGAGGAGGTACTTCATGATAAGGTCTGCTTTCGGAGTGTATGCCCCGGGCGAAAGAGAGCACCTGGCGGATGAGGTCGGCTCCCCGCCGTGCGTTGGCGTCGATGACGCCCAGTATCCTTTCGGTTTCGCGCTCGCTTCTCTCCGGATTTAAGGAGGCCTATGGACATCATTATCGGCTGGAGGATGTTGTTAAGGTCGTGCGCTATGCCGCCGGCAAGCATGCCTATGCTCTCTAGCCTCTGGGTGCGGAGGAGCCTTGCCTCTAGGCTCTTTTTCTCGGTTATGTCCGTCCCGACCCCGACATAGCCAATGATCTCGCCGCCGTCGTCTTTTATCTCCGTGCTTACAACATGCGTCGGGAACGTCGTCCCGTCCTTTCTCTTCGTAATCAGCTCGCCTTCCCAGTGCCCTGTCGTCTGGAGCTGCCTCATTATGTCTCCGGCATCTTCGTCGTCCAGGTTCGGGAGCGATATTTCCCTTATGTTACGGCCGAGCACCTCGCTCTCTTTCCAGTAAATAAGCTCTTCGGCAAACTTGTTCCAGTATATGATCATGCCTTCGAGGTTCGTGGCTATAACCGTATTCCTTACCTGGTCCAGGAGCGAGGCCTGAAAGCGTATTTTCTCTTCGGACTGTTTTCGCTCCGTTATGTCGGTCAGGGTCCCTATTGGCCCCGACATCTCCCCCGAGGCCCCCTTCACGGGCCTGGCGTCCGCGATTACCCACACCGTAACCCCGTCCTTTCTGACGAACCTGTACTCTTCCTTAAATTCCTCGCCCGCGCTTACCGCTTCCCGCCATTTCGACACTACGTGGTCGCGGTCGTCGGATGGAGCCCGTCATGCCAGCCCTCGCTGTATGCCTCTTCCTTGGTGATACCGGTGATCTCGCAAAGCCTGTTATTGACGTATACGCCGTTTCCGTCGGCGTCCGACTGGAATATACCGATCGGCGATACTTCGGTCAGGGTCTGGTAGCGCTCCTCCGAGAACTTAAGCTCCTCTACGTGCCTGGCGTTTATAATGGCAGTCTCGATCTGCTTCTTTATATTTTCCAGCAGCCTGAGCTCGTCTTCGAAAAATACGTTTTTGTGTATCGAGTTTATACCTATGCACCCTATAATCCTGTCACCTGTTTTAAGCGGCATCGATACGTAGCTCTTGATACCGGCTTCCCTGCCGGCGGGCCCAATGGCCGTGTCGTCATCAGTGTTGGGTACGAGACGTGTGACCCCCTCGTTAATAGTCTTCCACGTGAGTCCCTTCGGATACGGTATGCACTTTACCCTTTTTACGAACCAGTCCTCGTGTCCCCAGTAGGATTGCAGAACGGCGTTACTGCCCTCACGCAAATGTATCTGCACGAGGTCAGCGTTCCTGATATTCTCGCCCATAGCCCTTACCGCGTTATTCATTACCTCTTTGGGATCGATAGCGATGAGCACGCTCTGGGTGACGATGTTGATTATCTTCTCGTACTGCTCCTTTTTCGATATGCGCTCGACTTTGTCCGCGAGATTCCTCTCGGACTCGATAATCGACTCCGCATGCCGGGCGTTGTTTATCGCTATCTCTATCTGCCTCGACACGATCTCGAACACCCTGAGCTCGCCGGCCCCGAAGGCGTATTGCTCCTTCGAATTGATGTTAATGACCCCGACCGATTCCCCTTCGGCTTTAAGGGGTATGGAGAGGTAGCTCCTCGTTCCGAGATCCCTTCCTGCTGGCCCCATCACGGTGTCGTTCTCCGTGTCGGGGACATAGATCATTTTCCCTTCCAGCATCGTCTTCCACGTAAATCCCTTTGGGTACGGAATACTGCTGACGCGTTTTATAAACCATTCGGGGTAGCCCCTGTGCGCCTTCAAGACGGCCTCGTCGCCTTCCCTTAGGTATATGCAGACGGCCTCTACGGTCTCCATGTTCTGGGACAGCGCCTCGACGGCATTGTCGATGACCTCGTCGAGGTCTATAGATTTATGTACCGCCTGGGTCACCTGATTTATGACCGTCTCGTGGCTGTTGAGTTTGGACAGGTCTTCGAGGGCTTTCTGGAGCCGTTCCTCGGTCAGCGTCCTTCCGGTTATGTCGAAAGCGGACACTATAAAAACAGGCTCTCCGGCGAGGCTGGAGAGCTTCATCTCTACCTCTACCGGGTAGTGCGAGCCGTCCTTTCTGTGGTGAAAGGTCGGGAACCGCATCGAGCTGTCAGGGCTCTCGATGAGCCTCGAAAACAGCGATTCGATATACTCCTGCGAATGGCCCCTTTTTATGTCGGTTGGAGCGAACCCCTTTACCTCTTCGAGCTCGTAGCCGAGATGTTCGAGGGCTGTATTGTTGGCGTAAAGGAGCGATTTATCCCGGTCGAATACGTAGAGCTCGTTGACGAGATTGTCGAAGAGGCGGAAAACCTCCTCACGTATACGCGCCTTGGCCTCGGGATGTATTTCCCATTCAGGATTATCAGGCCTGCCGATGATATATCTCCTTTTGTGCTGCGCCAGGAGCGGCTGTCTCGACCGGGCTCCGACGCTCTACTCGATAGTCTGAGTGCGGATACACTCGGAAGCCGCGGGAAGGAAACCCGCAGCCTCTCCAGCGACATAATTATACGGCCGGTTCATCGAAATTTATTAAAACAATTATGTGGGATCGTGCGGCCGCAGTGCTCTGGTTTGTAATGTAATAGACTGTAATAACAGGATGTTGTGCGGGTTTGGTCAGAAGGAGAGGCCTATCTCGAAAGGGCGACCGTTTTCCTGACGAGCTTCATCCTGTACATGTCCCTGTCGGCCATGTCGACGAGATCCTCGGCTGTGCGCTTGCAGCCGGGCGTATATTCGGCCAGCCCGTAGCTGAATTCGATGCTGTAGGGCTTCTTGCCCCGGGCGTTTCGCGCATCGACCGCCGAGTGGATTCTCTTGAGGACGATGCCGCTTCCTTCGAGCGTCGTCTCGTGGAGTATAAGGAGCAGCTCGTCTCCGCCGAGTCTGCACATAACGTCCGATTCCCTCAGCACGCCGCTTACGAGCTTGACGAGGGTAGTGATCACCCTGTCGCCTTCCTTGTGCCCGTAGTTGTCGTTGACGAGCTTAAGGTTGTCGAGGTCTATATAACAGGCGGTAAAGCTCCTTCCGTGGCGCTCGCAGGCTTTATCTGCTTTCGAGCGCCTCGAGGCCGGCCCTGCGGTTGAGGATGCCGGTCATCTGGTCGGTCATTGAATGCTTGCGTGCGGCCAGCTCGGCCAGCTTCCTTGCGGTGATGTCCGAATAGGCCAGTACGGCCCCCGCAGGCTCGCCGCCGCTCACGAGCCGGGTTACGGAGAGCTGGAGCCATCTCTTTTTACTTCCCGTGTGGCTCGGGAGCTCGACGGTAAATTTCCCCTTATGGCCCTTCATGAGGCTCCTGATGTTCCTGATTAGGGTCGAAACCTTCCCGCCGCCGGCGTTGTGTCTTCTCAGCCGCGCGAGGTAATTTATACCGATGTGAGGCCTGTCGAGGACGCCCGCGGGCTGCCTGTCTGGGTAGTTCTCCCATGCGGTGTTGACGGCCACGATTCTGCCGGTTTTGTCGATTATTGCTATCTGCTCTTCGAACGAATCGAGCGCAGCCTGTGCAATACCTTCGTGGTCGTCTTCTGCAAAGGGATCTACGTACGTTTTCTTAGCGGCCATAAACGTGCTCGCGATATCCGAATCCTGTGTTTGCTGCTCCGCAATAAATATCATTTTCCCGCCGTCCGGCTCCTCTGAAAATTACAAAACCCCGCTCTCGCGCTCATTACTTATCTACGTAAGTACCGCTATAAACGGATTAGGTTCAGGGTTATTTTTTACCGGTTGGGGGCTTCCGGCCTTCCTTGGGACCGACGCCGCATTATCCTCAGAAAAAGTCTATCCTACTTTGTGCGAATATAGAAATAAAATAAGGACGAATGCTAAATTATGGCCGGTTCCGGGCCGCATCCGGGGCGGAGTCAGGAGCCGCCCTGTTTTGTCGGAGGTTCCTTGTCGAGATCGGGGTCATATCCAAGCTCGTCCAGAGCGTTTAATATGTCCTGGAGGCAGCTGGAATTCGAACCCGCCATGTTCTCTTCGGTTGCGACTTCGAGCTCCCTGGCGTCGTACTCCCACCTCTTCAATATCTCTATCTTCTGCTCGCGGGTGAGTCCCTCCGCCGAGAGCACGTCCTGGGGGACGCTGAACGCTGAAGAGGGGTCTAAAAGTGCTTTTTCGATGTCTACCATGGGTGATAGTCCTCCTTTCCCCGACTCTTTCTTAATAACTATAATTGATTATACCCCGATAACGAAACCCCCGCCTTCCAATTTCGCCGGTAATAGATTATTCTTCGATTTAAGGGTTTCGTGCACACCAGAACACGGGGCCCAGGGGGAGGTGACTCATGCCGGATAAACGCCGGGCGGCAGGACCGATTCTCGCTTTATTCATTCTCGCCCCTCTCTTTTTCTTCGCCTCGGGCTGCGATTCAAACGGCGGGAAAGACGCCTTTGAGAAGCGCTGTCTCGACTCTCCCCAGGGTGAAGTCTGCAACCAGAAATATGCCCTCTGCATAGCAGCGAGCTGCGACCCCGACACCATAGACGACGACACCATTGAATGCGGCCACTGCGACTCGGACGACGGGAGCTGCGGCTACTGCTACGTGTTCGAGGGCAGATCGTGCTCGTACAACGCCCCCTGCAGCGACGTCAGGGCGGACGGCGACGTCGTATACTCGACCTATTCCGAGGTGCTGGGCCTCGAGTATGGCTTCGGGGCGCTCACGTGCGGCGAGCCCGACGGCAGGCAGGCCGACTGCATGGACGCCGAATGCAGGCTGACGGGGGAGACTGTAGAGCTCACCGACAGCCTCGGCGTAACGCAGAACGTGCCCACGGCCATATGCAGGTGCAGCCTCTTCCACGGGAAAGTGCAATCGACGCTCGGCGGGAAGTGCAACACGGCGAACTGCTCTTCCATATGGTCCACGGCCGGTGATGAATATGGAGGCGTGCTAAGCTTCCTTCCGCAGTGTCTTCAATAGCGAAAATAAATAACATGAGGGGATATCATGCCGAGAATAGACGAAATCGCGGACGGTGTTTACCGCATATGTGTGGTTTACGAGGATATAGGGCTCCAGTTTAACCACTTTCTGGTGAAGGACGACGAGCCGCTTCTGTTCCACGCCGGGCTGAACGGGATGTTCGGCGAGATTCTGGAGGGGGTTTCGAAGATAATAGATCCGTCCACCCTGAAATGGGTGGGTTTCAGCCATTTCGAGTCGGACGAATGCGGCTCGCTCAACAAATGGCTCGAGCTCGCGCCACGGGCCGAGCCCCTTTGCACCAGCCTCGGCGCCCTGGTCAGCGTGAACGACTTCGCCATCCGCCCTGCCAGGGTATGAACGACGGCGAAACGCTCTCGACCGGCAGCAGGACGTACAGGTTCTGCTCGACTGCTCATCTTCCCCACGGCTGGGACGCGGGGGTGCTATACGAAGAGACAAACGGGACGCTCTTCTGCTCGGACCTCTTCACACACTTCGGCGAGGTCGAGCCGCTCACCGGGTCGGACATAGTCGGAAGGGCCAAGGACTCGCTACTCAACATGCAGCAGAGCCCCTTCGCCTACTATATCCCCTACACGCCCCAGATGAATGGCATATTCAGAGGCTGGCTTCACTCGACGCGAAAACGATGGCCGTCATGCACGGATCGTCGTTCACCGGCGATTGCGGCAGGCTCTTATCGAGCTTTCGTCTGTTATCGAAGAGACGCTCGGGTGAAACCGCTTAGTGCGTCCGCGCGCCTCCGGGTACTATGAACAGTGTAAGCCCAACACACTCAAGGAGGCAGCAGAATTGATCAGTTTCGATCTTTTTAAAGGACGTGGAATTTAAAGAGGAGCATCCCCATGCGGAGACCATACTCGCCGACAGGGATACGCGGCTGATAAGGTTCAGCCTGCTCCCAGGCCAGAGCATAAAGGAACATAGCGCGCCGTCGTCGCCAGTATACATAATCATCCTCGAGGGAGGGGGACTTTCACCGGCGGCGAAGACAACGCAAGCGAGCTCGGGGCAGGCTCGTGTGTAAAGTACGAGCAGGGCGAGAAAGCATTCCGTCCGGGCAGGGGACGAAAAGCTCGTCTTCGCCGCGCTCCTCAAGGGCTCGCCGAGGATTGATCCCGCTCGTATAGCGGCTTAACACTAATATTAAGCCTTGCCCTGCTTCGCACGGAGAATTACATTCATGATATAGAGACCCAACAGGGGGGTGAGACATGGCAAGAGTGCAATATATAGAGGAAGAGAGACCTCCGGATAATCCCGTGGTGAAAGAGGCTTTCGAGCGCATGAGGCTTAAGAGGGGAAGGTTACGAACATTTATAAGGCCCTCGCGCACAAGCCGTCGATACTCGGGACGATAGGGCCATTCGTCGCGGCGGTTCAGGCCCCGGACGAGGTGGACGCGAAGCTCAAGGAAAAGATTATTCTCCGCGTCTCGAAGCTGAACCGCTCGGCTTATTGCTGCCATGCCCACGAGCAGATAAGCACGAAGATGGGCTTTTCCGCCGAGGAGATAGCCGAGATGGACGCCCCGGCGTCGGCGGACATCAGGGCCCGACGAGAAGGCCGCGCTCCGGTATGCCGAAGCCCTCACACTCAACCCGAGCGACATCCCCGAGGATGTGTTCTCCGACCTCAAAAAAGTATTTCAGCGAGTCGCAGATCGTCGAGATTACGATGATCGCCGCGCTTTACAATATGGTGAACAGATTCAACGAGGCGCTAAAACTGGATCCGGAAGAGTATTGAGGGGCAGGGCATTGCCCTGCTTCGAAAATCAGTTTTTAATCTTATACCCCGTCCGGAATATCCACCAGACGAGGACGATGCATATCGTCAGAAAGACCAGCGTCATGCCGAGGCTTATCCGGACGTCCACGTCCGATACCCCGTAGAAGCTCCACCTGAACCCGCTTATGAGGTAAACGACCGGGTTAAAGAGCGTCACCTTCTGCCAGAAGGGCGGCAGCATGTGGATCGAATAAAAGCTACCGCCCGAGGAACGTGAGCGGTGTAACGATCATCAGCGGCACGATCTGGAGCTTCTCGAATCCGTCCACCCATATGCCGATGATAAATCCGAACATGCTGAACGTGACCGCAGTCAGTATCAAAGGAACCCGACCATCCAGAGCGGGTGTTGAATATGATAGGGGACGAAGAGGCGCGCGGTTACAGTATCAGCGTCCCGAGTATTACGGACTTCGATGCCGCAGCACCGACGTATCCGAGGATCGCCTCCATGCTCGACACGGGTGCAGACAACAGCTCGTAAATCGTCCCCGCGAACCTCGGCATGTATATCCCGAACGACGCGTTCGATATGCTCTCGCTCATGAGCGTCAGCATCACAAGCCCCGGCACGATGAAGGCCCCGTACGTGACGCCGCCTATGTCGCCTATGCGCGAGCCTATCGCGGCCCCGAAGACGACGAAGTAAAGCGAGGTCGAAATGATGGGCGAGGCGATGCTCTGAAACAGCGTCCGCCACATGCGCGCCATCTCGAATCTGTATATGGCCATTACGGCGTAGAAGTTCAATTCCCGTTCCTCACGAGGTTTACGAATATCTCTTCGAGCGAGCTTTCGCTCGAATTCACATCGCTGAAATCGACGCCGCGTTCGTCGAGCCGTTTGAGCAGCCCGGCGATCCCCGTTTCCTCGGCGTTGGCGTCGAAGTCGAATATGAGGGTCATCCCGTCCGGGGTGAGCTCGAGCTTGAATTCCGAAAATCCCTCCGGTATCCGGGATATCGGGTTTCTGAGCGTGAGCTTGAGCTGCCTTCGCCCGAGCTTACGCTTGAGCGTGTGCTTGTCCTCGACGAGTATGATCTCGCCCCTGTTTATTATTCCTATGCGGTCTGCGATTTGCTCGGCCTCTTCTATGTAATGGGTAGTCAGGATTATCGTGACGCCGTCTTCCCTGAGCCGCCTCACCATATCCCACATGTCGCGCCTGAGCTCGACGTCCACGCCCGCCGTCGGCTCGTCGAGGAAGAGTATCCGGGGCTCGTGCGCGAGCGCCTTGGCTATGAGAACGCGCCGCTTCATGCCGCCCGAGAGGGTGATTATCTTCGTGTCCTTTCTGTCCCAAAGCGAGAGATCGCGGAGTATCTTTTCGATGTAGGCGTCGTCGGCGGGCTTCCCGAAAAGGCCCCGGCTGAAGTTCATCGTCGCACCCACCGACTCGAAGACGTCCGTCGTCAGCTCCTGCGGAACGAGTCCGATGATGGAACGTGCCTTTCTGTAATCGGTGATGATATCGTGCCCGTCGGCGAGCACCGTCCCCGAGCCCGGGTTCACTATCCCGCATATGATGCTGATGAGCGTCGTCTTCCCCGCGCCGTTCGGGCCGAGGAGTGCGAAGATCTCCCCCCGCCTTATGTCGAGGCTGACGTCCTTAAGCGCGTGCTGCCCCGAGGCGTAGGTCTTGCTCAGATTTTTTACCGATATGATTGCGTCCATCTGATTCCCGGAAAGCCGAATATTGTATCCTGAAATGCGCATTTATCATATGCGCGGCTGACTATATTAGAAGTTAGATGCATGCATGCCGGTATTGGCTTCGCGGTTAATTGCTACGGACGGAAATCGTCGAAGCAATCTCGGTTCCGACGAAAGATTCTTGATGAATAGATAAAAAGGGGAGGGCAGGCCGTGGCCCGCTCTCCCCCTCTGTCATGTCGTGGAAGCTTCCCGGGGAGCGGCCTCCTTCTGGCTCCCGCGCCCCGGGCCAATCGTAGCCGATTAGTCTTCTTCCTTCGACAGAATGTTGAGATGATGGTCCATCTTTATGTCGTACTTCTCGCCGTCGAAGCATAGTGCTTCCGTTTTGTAGATGCCCGGCAGCAGGCCGCGCGGCTCGTCCTCGTCCACGACGTATACGCCGCTAACGGACTCGACCTCTATGTCGTCTGTAACCGTGCATCCCTGCGCCTTGAGGGCGCCGTAAATCGCAGCCTCCTCGGTCGGTGTCGCATCCCTGTCGGCGTACGAATTATCCGCCGCAAACAGGAATCCCATGGCCAGAGCCGTTATTCCGAATACTATTCCCTTCTTCATGTCGTTCACCTCCAGGTGTAGTTTGAACGCGGGCGTTTATAGCACCCGCGATCGGTCCCGCCCTTTGCGGACGGGATTACATGAAAGGGGCAAGAGCCGTGCCAGTTCGTAATATATTTAATGTATACAGCATGTTATAAAGAATGCGGGTTGCCGTTCGGGAATAAAGAGGCGAAGGCGTAGGATGCCGAACAGTGGAAACTGTCCGTATATATACACGCCGCGCTAAAAGCGCGCTCGGGAATACTGGAGATATTTCAACAGCCGGAGGCTGCGCTCAACCGTTTTCGAGGGCGTAGATCTTGTACTCGACCTTGCCCGGGACGATGCGCCCTTCGCCCGCCGAGACGACGCCGTTAAGCCACGCGTACCGGGGGTCGCCCGTCTCGAAACGGGGCTGGATCATGAAATACGCCTCGCCGAATTCCATGGGCCTACCCGCAGCGCTACGCCTCGCGTATCTTATCGTTCATTTCGAGAACGCCCGCGTACTGGAGGTATATGAAAGCGCCGTCGTCGGTTTCGAGGACGAGCCGCACGTCCAGGTGCCATATGCCGTTCTGGTCGAAAGTATATGGTCGCCTCCGCCCGGAGAGTCTTGCCCATGAGGCGCGGGCCGTGGAACGTCCCCCCGACTGCGCCGGCTACGAGCCTCGTGCCGAACGGGCCAGGGCCGACAGGGGCAGGGCCCTTGCCCGCCGAGCTCTACATTAAGCGTTACGAGATAGTCGAGTTTCATCCGTGCCTCCCGAGGGTGTGAATTGTTATTATCGCCGTTTGCCGCGCCTTCTGTCAAAGCCGAGCGTCGCTGCTATCTCATGGCGAGCCACTGGAGGCTGGCTTCGGAGCGCCTGGCGTCGTCGAGGTACTTCTTGTTGGCCGTCATGATGTCGCTACGGGTGAGTATAGCGACGACCCTGCCCGGGTTCGAGCGAATGACGACGGGGAGCCGCCCTATGCCGTTCTCTGACATGATGTCTATGGCGTCCCGCAGCGTGTCGTCCTCGTATATCGTCACGGGCTGGCGCGTCACGAGCTCTGACAGGTGGGCCGAGTTCGGGAGCTTACTCTTGAAGATGTCTTTTCTGGTGACAACGCCGGCGAGCCGTCCGTTCTCGTCGAGGACGGGGAAGCCCTGATGGCCTGTGCCGTTCTCTCCCGAATTCAGCCACGATTTTATTTCGCGGAGCATCCGCACCGTTTCGAGCGAGCTCACCTTGTACGACGCGCATTCCCTTACGAGTATCCTCGCCAGCGTGTCGATACCGTACTCAGCGGGACTTTTATCCCCGGCGCTCTATCTTCTCGGTCATTATCGAGTACCGCATCATGAGCGCCGATACCAGGTACGCCGCGCCGCAGCCGCCCGAGGGAGGGGCAGTATGCCGTGGGGCTGGAGCGTCGTCTCGAACGCGAACACGACCGAGGTGAGAAAAGCCCTCGACGCCCCGGTGAACATAGCCGCCATTCCGACGAGCGCGGCGGTGTTGGGGTCTATCCCGGCCGCCGGGAGGAGAATAACGCGCCCCGCCCCGAGCACCGCCCGAGACCGCCTCCTATCGTGAAGAGCGGCGCGAGCGTCCCGCCCGACGTCCCGCTCGACAGCGATGCGGACCACGATACGAATTTCAGTATGAACAGGACGGCGAGCGTTTTCCCCGCTATCCCGCCCGATAGAATGTCGTCGATTATATTATATCCGACCCCGAGCGTATCCGGGGCGAAGTATCCGACCACTCCGACAGCGACCGCCCCAATGGCCGGCCACCACATCCAGTGCACGGGGATCCTGGCGAACAGGTCCTCGAGGCCGTACACGGCCCTTGTCACGAATACCGCCGCCAGGCCGGTTAGGGCGCCCAGAGGCGACGTATACGCCGATCGCCGTCGCGCCGGGAGCGACTATGTGTGGCATCGCGAAGATCGGGTCCGCTCCGAGAAAGGCTATTCTCACGACGGTTGCGGCAACGCTGGCCATGGCGACGAGGATGAGCGAGCGCGCCTTGAATTCGAAGAGCAAAAGCTCCACCGCCAGTAGCACGGCGGCCACCGGGCTCCCGAACGTCCCGGCTATGCGCCGCCGCGGCTCGGCCGCGAGCAGCGTCTTCCGCTCGTCGTTGGTCGTGTGGAGGAGCTGCCCGAGGAGCGAGCCGAACGCCCCTCCCGTCGCTATGATCGGCCCTTCGGCGCCGAACGGCCCGCCCGTGCCTATGGCTATCGCCGACGACACGGGCTTAAGGAACGTAAGGCGCGGCTGAATCCTGCTCCGGTTCGTGAGCACCTGCTCCATGGCTTCGGGTATGCCGTGCCCCGTATCGCCTTCGATCCGTATCTGGCCATATGCCGACGATAACCGCGCCGGCGACCGGTACGATAACGACGAGTATGCCGAGGTGGTTGCCGGCGGGGATACGAATTCCGTGAGACAGCCTGCCGTAAAAGGCGATATTGGTGATGAAGCCTATGAGCGCGGTGAGGGCCTGTGCGACGAGCCCCCGACGAGGCCGAGAACAATGGAATATACTGTTATCCTGACGGTGCCGCCGTCGATAACGAGCCCGCGCGGCGCTTTAGGGCCGCTGGTCGGGTCGTCGAGGGACGGCGCTACCGGGATCGGTGAATGCGATGGTTCTGAAGGTATGTCTTCCGCCATAGTTGTTGTCGATCATAACGGAAAGGCCCCTGCAGCGGGCCGCTGTCCCGTTCTATAATCCCTCTCCTGCCCCATAAATCTAAAGGTTGTTCGAGATTATCAAACCCTCGCGCTGCGGACGGGTCCGTACCCCGGGTATCCGCCCGGAGACGCCGGGAAAAGGATGGAGCGGAAGTAATGAAAACGGGTCAATCGGCGGCGTCTACGGACCTGATTTTCACCTTCGACAGTATGTTGAAATCTGCGTCGAGCTCGACGTCGTAATTCCCGTCCTCGCACACGACGCCGTCTACTTCGAAGATTCCCTTGTCGTCGACTTCGACCACTTCGGAGAGGACGCACCCCTCTCCCCCGAGGGCCTCGGCCACGGAGGCCGTCTCTGCGGCGGTCGCTTCCCTGTCGGCGAAGGAAGCCGCGGCCGCCCCGAAGAACACGGCAACGAGCGCAAGTATGAATATCGTATATTTCATATCTTCGCCTCCTTTTAACAAGGCTACTCGACGGCCGGGCAGTAACCCAGGATTTTTTTTGTGCGCCGTCAGGGGCATCTGGAAAATTTCTTTGCCGTGTTGTAAAATGAGTTAATTGATTTAATAAAGGAGGACGTCATGCGGAATGCTGTCCTGTATACGCCTTTACGAGTGTTAGTCTTGACCCTGATTTTCACTCTTGCGGCCTTCGGACTTACGGCATCCGCGCAGGTGATTTTCTCGTCCGACGAGGCCCAGTTCCTGTCGGATAATCCGGACCTCGACTTTCAGAATTTCCTGAGTGCTCCGGCGCCAGACGGAACCTTCGTTGTATGCAACGCTCCCGTCGACGCCAACTCCAACGACGACTGCTTCACCCCGGGTCAGATTCTCCCGGGAATAGCGTTTATAGACAATCCCGGTCCCGACCTCGGCTCCATGCTCGTATTCGGCGCCGACTACGTATCCAATGCCAACCCGCGGGGTCCCTTGACCACCAATACGTTCGCCGACACCTTCGATATTATCTTTTCCGACCCGGACACGACACGGGCAGGGTTCCTGGCCGGTTGTATGATTCAAGGCGGCCCGTGCAGCGATCAAATGACCGTGCAGGTTTTCGGGGCGGGCGACGCGCTCATCGGCTCGACGTCGGTCGCCGTATCGAGTGCGTTCAGCAGTTTTGTTGGCGTCACATCAGACGAAACTATCACGAGGATCAACCTTTCTAATACAGTCAACCCAAGCGTCAATGTTGAGGGTATTTTGAACATCAGCTTCGGGGCGCCCCCGACACCGCCGCCTGCACCCGTCGTTACGAACATACCAACGCTCTCGGAGTGGGGGATGATAGCGACAGCGCTGATGCTGGCAGCGTTCGGCATGCTAGCCCTCAGGAGAAGAAGGACGGCTTAGCGGCCCGGTCGGGTCCTTGAAACGGCACGTTCGCCGCGGTGCGGGGCTCGCGTCCAGCGTCAGGGATAAAGCCCGCGGAGCTTCTTTGCCTGAGCGACGCGGTCGATGCCGAGCATGAGCGCCGCGAGCCGCATGGGTATGTCTTCTTTTTCCGCGAATTCGGCCACCTTGATAAATGTGGCCTTCATGCGCTTCTTTAGCTCGTCGTGGACGACGTCCCTCGACCAGTAATATTCCTGGAGCCCCTGCACCCATTCGAAGTAAGAGGCTATGAGCCCGCCCGCGTTGGCCAGGATGTCCGGCACGACGAGTATGCCGCGCTCCTTGAGTATGTCGTCACCGTCGGCCGTCGTCGGGTTGTTGGCGGCCTCGACGACCACCCGGCACCTCAGCCTGGTCGCATTGTCCCTGTGTATAACGCGCCCGAGCGCCGCCGGAATCAGCACGTCGCATTCGAGCGTCAGGAGCTCTTCGTTCGTTATCTTGTCGCCCCCGCTGTGTTCGGTTACGTATCCCTTCTGCTTCACTATCTCGACGAGCTCTTCCACAGGCAGGCCGTCCGGGTTGTATATCCCGCCGCTGACGTCGCTCACCGCGACCACCTTTATACCGAGGTCCACGAGCTTGAGGGCTGTGTAGGTGCCGACGTTGCCGAACCCCTGTATGGCGACCTTCACCTCCGGCGAGAGCTTGTGGAATCGCTGGAGCGTGTCTTCCGTTACGTACGCGACGCCGAATCCCGTCGCCTCTTCGCGCCCGAGCGAGCCGCCTATGAGCACGGGCTTGCCCGTGACGATGGAGGGCACGGTAAATCCCTTCGACATGCTGTACGTGTCCATTATCCAAGCCATCACCTGCGGGTTCGTGCCGAGGTCGGGCGCGGGGATGTCTTCGTTGGGGCCGATTATGGGCAGTATCTCGGCAGTGTATCTCCGGGTGAGCCTTTCGATCTCGCCTTCCGAGAGCTTCCCCGGGTCGACGGACACGCCGCCCTTCGCCCCGCCGAACGGGAGCTCGGCGAGGGCGCACTTCCACGTCATGGTCATCGCCAGCGCGGCGACCTCGCCCATGTCCACCTCTGGATGATAGCGTATTCCGCCCTTGTACGGCCCGAGCATCTGGTTGTGCTGGACCCTGTATCCTGTGAACACCTTCGTCGTCCCGTCGTCCATCTTAACAGGGCAGCTTAC
>JAWKQD010000023.1:0-7284 GCA_041390285.1 Thermodesulfobacteriota bacterium
ACGAGATCGCCGAGCTTCTGGACAGACACATAAAAGAGAATACGTCGAACGGGACTGCCGTGCCGGGCAAGGCGTGGTTCGAGGAGGATTACGCCCGGGCGGCGGAGCTGCTGGAGGAGTTCAACGATCTCGACTGGCACGTTTTGAAGAAGACGTTCGGGGCGCGCTCGCAGATATGGCAGGAGGCGTGCGTCTACGCGCTCGGGAAGACGGGGACCGAGGGGGCGGCGGCAATGCTGGCAGACGTGTTCGTCAGGGGGCACGATGCGATATCGTGTTATGCGGCGGTGTTCCTGGCTGAGCAGAACCTGGACACGTTCGACGAGGAAGTGAAGAGGCGGATACGGCTCAGGGCGCACGATCTGTTCAAGGACGGCGTGTACAGGGAGCAGGGGGATGAGTACCGTGCGCCGCTCGAGAAGATAAGGGAGAAGCTGCGGCCTGTTTAAATCTGGGCGTTACCGCGCTTCTTCGCCCATGCATAATATACTTCACCTACAATTCCATCCGGTTAAGAGTACAGTGATTTTTGCTTTTGCTCTGCCAAATACATGCATTTGCATGATATATTCGGGAACTTTGGCGAATAAACTGAAAATTATCCTGCCAGCGGCTGGCGCAGATAATCTGCAAAAAATGCGTAATTACAGTGATTTAACACCTTCTCCAAATGTAGTTGTAAATACTACAGAAATGTCACTGTAAAAAATTACACGTATGGTTGGCAATTTGGACATAAAATATGTTATATATAGTACGTCTTGCCGCGTTTACTAATAAGGGAATGGGCAACCCGTATGGCGGCAGATTTGTGCCGCCCGGGCAGGAATGCCTGGGCGGCACTTTTTTTATCCCCGTCCGTCCGGTTCGGGTTTCCAGTTTAGAAGCTTAACAAGCGTTTGTTCGTATCGGAAATAGATGCAGATGCACGGACTGAAAGTGCCTTTTTCCGTGATCCGTTTCACTTGGGTGCAATATCACTATTCACTGGACAGGGGCGGAATCGCTCCTATAATGTACGGTGAGAAAACATTCTGACTAGTCAGGAGGGGATATATGAAATACCTGGTAATCGGGTCTGAAGGGCCCGGTTTCTGTTCGGACGAGGAGGCGGCGGACGTGCTGGAAAACGTCATTATTCCGGCTTTCGACGAGCTCCTGGATCTCGAACACGAGGGGACGATCGTCGGCGGGGTGCCTGTGGGCGACCGCGGATTCGTCTTCATCGCGGATGCCGAATCGCACGACGATCTCGATCGTATGCTGCGGTCGCTGCCGATATGGGGCGTGCTCGAATGGGAGGTTACTCCGCTTCAGGATTTCGACGCGAGGAACCGTCAGGAGCGCACCATCCTCAAGCATCTGAAAGCGGAAGGATAGGGCTTCCTCCGCTCACAAAAGAGCCAGCTCATCTGTAATTTCCTCGTACGTTTACGGCCCGTTTCTCACGCTCACATTCGCGGACGACTGATTCCGAACCGGGGGTAATCCTCTCCGGGGACATGTAGGCACGCCGGGACTGCGCCATGTTCCCGGACGACCGCTGCCGGAGCCGCGCCGCCGGGCCATGCCCGCCCCGCCCTCAAATCTGCTGTTGAAATTAATCGGTTATCCTATAACATTTCTTGAGTCGGGGAGACAGGTTCCTCCGAGGAGAACATTCATGCGAAACTACGTCACAATCTTGCTCCTTGTAATGGCGATAGCGGTGCTGCCGCTTACGCTTTCGTGCCGGAAGCCAGACCGATGAGGAAACCAAAAGCGCCGACACGAAGTCAGAAGCTGCTTAACCAGCGGAAACCACCCACGACCGCACCTGAAGAAGACCATGGAACCCGAGGAGACTGCCGCCCCTGAAGAGACGGCCGAGCCTGAGATACCGCCGGCCCCGAGCGAACAAGGACGAGGACAAGACCGAGATCCTCCATCCGACAAGGACCCGGATCTGAAGACCATACTCGCGCTACTACGATGCGATCGGCGGCCCAGTGGTCAGGTCAGCTCTGAAGTACACCGGGAAGATGAATTCTGGGCAAGGTTTTCACGACCGCGATCGTCTACAAGCGCCCCGACAAATGCCGCATCGATTTCAGCCTGGGGAGCACATTTACTTTACAGTCGTACGACGGCAAGGAAGCATGGAAGTTTAACCCGACGGACGGCAGCAAGCCCACGGTTCTGGAAGGGGACGACGCGAAGGACCTGATAGAGACGTGCGACTTCCGCTTATCGACCACGAAGCCAAGGGGCACACGATCGGGTACCTCGGCCGCGAGAAGGTGGACAGGCAGGAGGGGATTCAAGCTGAAGGTGACAGGCAGACCAGCAGCGTCGATTATTACTACCTCGACACGGAGACTTATTTGCGTTTTCGTGAAGGGCAAAGCCGTGATGAAAGATGAGGAAGTCGATTCGACCACCAAGGTCAGCGACTACATCGACACCGGCGGCATTACTGTTCCTTGTTATTTCGAGTTCGACCTCGACGGTGTGGACGACAACGAGACGTTCAGGGTTTCGACCGTGGAGCTGAATCGAGCTCGAAGATTCGATATTTACGTTCCCGCGAAAGATTGAGGATTCGTATTGAGGTGAGGCTTGTCCGGTAAAGGCAAGCCTCTGCTGAAAAAATTAAATCCCCCTCGTTTTACTTTGATTGCTATTGCGAAATACTGGATGAACGTTTGCGCATCAATGTTGCGGCGTCTGATTCCTCGCTTGCTAGAAATCGTTGGAATGACACACGTGATGCGTTTTCCGAGCGTAGCGCGTTAGGAGTTCGTAGACACCGTAAGCACGGTGGGTGAAGCGTCTCTGTAACGCTGCTACTTCGGCTTCCTGCGGACGTGGTCCGCGCCGATGCTCGAACATCACTATATCGCACTTCGGGCAGCGGTAGGCGTGGAGGCGTGGGCGTTTGAGGGAGTGCCTTTGTGCCCGGAAGGCCGCTCGCGATTGTGGGCGTTTCGACGGGGTCGTTTCTGTCGCGCACGTTCCCGCCGAGGTGGGGATGTAGCCTTCCGTCATTTCCGCGCCGCATTGCGGGCAGCGCGGCTCGCCCTGCCGGGAGAGGTCGAAATCGGTGGTGAGCCCGACCGGGTTTCCGGGATCGGGATTTCGGAACGACCTGTAGACGTGGACTGTGAACCCTGCGCAGGCAGAAGCAGTGTACCCGCGACGGCCATCATCGACATAAGGATTATGCGGGTAGCGGAGAGGCTGTCGGGAAGCGTGCAGACGGACTGATCCAGACGGGAGATACGACACGACGAGCTTGTCGCGGCGGACCAGGGACGTCGTATGTGAGCTTCGATACGGTGAAGGAGCAGTAGGGCGGCTTTCGTCAGGGGCTCTCGGCGTGTCGACCGCGACGATGACGCGGTGGATGTCAGACGGGTCCGTGACGCTCGTCCTGGAGAGCTGGCCGTTCTGCGCTTATCTATGCCTTTTGTAACGACGACTGCTACGCCCTCGCGGCCTTCTTCATAAGAGGCGCTCGTAGTCGAAGGTATCGTCGGCGTATGAGAAGACCGCCCAGAGGCGACACCCGCAGGACGATGACGAGTGCCGGGACTATGAGCTCGGATTTGTTTTTCATATGTCGGCCGGGCTACTTCGCGGGCATCGTGAATATTTTTTCGGCGACGCCGGAGTTGACGACGACCGAGTCTACGCGGAGCTCTTCTGTCGGTGCGCCATCTTGCTTCGAGAAGAGCAGGCGAAAGGGGACGTAGAGGCCAGAGACGCTTCTGTAGTCGTCGAAGCGGGTTTTTACTGCGGAGCTTTTGCCGCCTACGTTGAAGACGCCGATGGCCTGGACGGGGCGGAAGGTTTCGGGGTCGAGGAAGTAGTACTGGACGTTGCCCGAGGGATAATCGACCCTGATCTTGTAAGTGTTAAGTTTCCCGACCTCCTCGCGGCCGTCGAGCGAGACCTTTAGGTTCTTGGTTTTATAGCCGACGAGCGGGCCCTCTATGTCGCATTTGTCGGCGAGGTAGTCTGTGCGGCCCTTGTCGAGCTTTACCGCCCCAGGCGTGCCGGAGTGCGGGTTCTTTTCCCACGCGGACTGGCCGTCGTAGGCCTGGATGACGACCTCGCCACGGATGGTGTATTCGACGCGGCACTTATCCGGACGCATGTATTCGGCAGCCGTCGGTATCTTGAGCTCCTGCGTGTGTATGTTGCCTTCCATGACCATGGTATCGACCTTTTCCCAGTTGCCGAGCCCGCCTATGGCGTCGTAGTATTTCGTGAGGACTTCGTCGAGCGAGAGTTCAGGCCCCACGTTCTGCGCTATGGCGCCCATGGGCGCGATAAGCAGGAATAACAATGCTGTAATTATAAGGCGTTTCATGTGCGGCTGTGCGCTCCTTTTTGTCTATTTCGTGATTGGAAAAGGATAAAGTATGTGGACGGAAAGGCAAAGGACACGCACGTGTCCTTTATCGACGTAAGCATATTCAGAGAATCTAAGCATCTGATGTGCGGAAGGTGGAGTGTTCTCGATGCCGCTACTTCGAATTCCTGCGCACGTAGTGTGTTTTACGAGAGTGGCGGGTTCGGAGATTTGAGCAGCTGAGATGGGGAAGGCGCTCCCTTGCAATGGTGCACCCTCACCCTTGCCCTCTCCCGCGGAGGGGAGAGGGGAGGAATAAGACGTCGTGATTTTTAGTAGGTGGTCCAGCCGCCGTCGATTGTCAGGCTGGTGCCGGTCATGTATTTGGATTCGTCGCTGGCCATGAAGAGCACGGCGTAGGCGATGTCGTCCGTGTCGCCGCGGTAGCCCATGGGGATGAGCTGGGCGGCGATGTCGTCGAGCTTTTTCTGCGCCTCGGGCGGGTTGCCGAGGAAGTCTTCGTTCATCTTGGTTTTGATGAAGCCGGGGCAGACCGTGTTGATGCGGATTTTGTCTTTCGCGTGGTCCATGGCGAGGCTGCGGGTGAACTGGAGCACCGCGCCTTTGGTGGTGTTGTAGGCTATCGTGTTGGCCGCGCCGATGTAGCTGAGCACCGAGCCGTTGTTGATGATGGAGCCGCCGCCGTTTTTGATCATGTGGGGGATTACATATCTTGTCATGAGGAACATGCCGCGGAGGTTGATGTCCATCATTTTGTCCCAGGTTTTGACCGGCGTCGAGACGACCGTGCCGGTTTCGAGAATGCCGGCATTGTTGAAGAGAACGTCGATTTTTCCGAACTTTTTGATGAAGTCCTTGACCGTGGCTTTGACGTCGCTTTCGTTGGAGACGTCGCCGGGGAAGGCTGTGATCGCGCCGCCGCTTTCCTTGACGACTTCGTCGAGCTTCTTCTTGCGGCGTCCCGTGATGCCTACCTGTGCGCCTTCTTTGGCGAAGAGGAGGGCCGTCGCCTTCCCTATGCCTTCGTTTCCGCCCGTGATAAGGACGGTTTTACCTTCGAGTCTCATAACGTGCCTCCGTTACTGGATTAGTTGATATTAAATAAACATGATAGGGGAGGGGATGTAAAGGTGACACACAATGTGTGTTTTACGAGCGTAGCGCATTCGGAGTTTGCAGGTGTATTTGCAATCAATGCTTTTAAGCTGCCGAGCGTTTGAAGGCGTAAACCGCCGTCAGGATTCGTGTTCGGGCAGGCGCTCATAGGCGAGGTCGATGTGGGATTTGCCACGGGGCGAGCTCGGGGTATTTGCAAGAGCGAGGGCGGCGAGCTCGTCGATTTTGTCGCGGCGGCCCTGGAAGCTCAGATTTTGCGCCGAGCTCTATTGCGGGGAGGTTCGTTATGTCGAATTCGTCAAAGTCGAGCCTCGATTTTTCGACCAGGGATGGGATTAACGGGATGGAAAGGTCGCAGAATTTTGCGACCATGAGGTTGTAGCCGTTACGGACGTTTTCGGTGATGAGGTTCAGGTAGTAATAGTATTGATCAACGTCGGCTGCGAGAGATTGTGTTTTGTCTGTCATGGTTTTCTCCGATAGAAAAATATAAATGTGTGAGAGAGAAAGGCAACGGACACACGTAGTGTGTTTTACGAGCGTAGCGGGTTCGGAGTTTGCAGGCACTGGAAGCGCGGACGGCGGTAATGGCAATGGCGGTGCCACTTCGATTGCCTGCGGCTGCGAGCCGTCAGGATTCTGGGGCGCGGGGTTTGGAGATGTGGAGGCCTACGAGGCGGGCGACCATGATAGTGATATAGAGCTGGCCGACGATGGCTTCCATCATCGCCACCGAGCGTGCCTGGTCTGTAGCCGGAATGATGTTGCCGTAGCCGACTGTCGTGAGAGTGACGAAGCTGAAGAAGAGGTAGCGCGGCGGGTTCATGGCGAGGTGCCCGGTGGTATCGACGAACGAGCCCGGCGTTAGTATCTCGATGAATACGTAGAGCGCGGACCAGGATAGACCTATCAGAAGATAACAGCAGACGGCGGCGAAGAGGATTTCGGTCGTGACTTCGCGCGACTTTAAGAGGTAGATGAATATGCTGATCGTCGCGTATGAGAAGAGGAGGAGCGCAAAGACGATTTCCTTTCGAATGATGACGGTGCCGTCGATTTCGAAGAGTGGGAGATTAATAATCAGGCTGAGGAGCCAGGGCAGCGATAGGATGGCCATTATTATGTATTCGCGCCGGCTTTTGCTGACCGCTATGCTGGTGGAAATCATAACGACGATCGTCAGGACCATGAGTATGACCTGATCGAAGATATCGGTTTCGAGGTAGGGGTAGGCAAGGATGAGGAGGACCAGGGATTTCGCGAGATAGGAGAATCTTCGCGCCCTTATGCGGGTGATGATCCGTGAAAACAGACTTGCCTTCTGCTGCTCGGGGTTAGGCATTTGCTTTGTTGAATGTCAGCGCTGACTGAATTCCGGTCAGTCGCCGCTCGCCGGCGGGTTGTCTACCGGGTCGGGCTTGCCGGTGTTGTCGATGCACTTGAGCTGGCATTCCTTTAGATTCTCGATGTTGACAGCCGTTACCGTCAGGCAGGTGATCGGGTCTTCGGAGAAGGTGATGATGTCGCCGGGCTCGAAGTCTGGGCATTTATCGACCATCAGGTATGGCTTCTGGCCGATGAGCATCAGGGAGTCCTGGATAGCCATGATCTTGTACGTCGCCTGATCCTGAGCGAAAGCGGGGGCAGAGAGGGCGGATACTATTGCGGCAATAATTGCTAGTCTTTTCAAGGTCAATACCTCCTGTTGATTCGGGGCGGCGGCCGGTGGCCGCGCCAGGATTTCAGTATACTGCGGGCACGGGCCTAACTCAATCGGATTTTGCCATCGATTTGCCGTTTTCGCCGGAGAC
>JAWKQD010000024.1:0-6797 GCA_041390285.1 Thermodesulfobacteriota bacterium
CCTGACGGCCGTCTCCGTTATGGCCGGCGTGGAATCCGCATGAGAGCTCCTTACCGGGCTTACGCCTCTCTCGTCTATCTTTACGACCTGGAGGCACGTATACGGCCGGTTTACGACGACTTCCTGCTCGTTAAGGACTAGATCCACGGTGCCTGCGACGTCGGCCGGGCTTTCGAAAACGAGCTTTCTCGGGGATTCCGAAAGAACGAACGGCTTTACGCCCCCGACGGTAAAGTCAGTCGTGGCGAAGTCGCCGTCGAATGGGCCCTTTATCTCTATAAGACGGCCCGCCTGACCCACGACCGGGCATTGGTAATCGTAGGGTGTGGGCTTTCCGGGGCCGCGCGTGTCGTGCTTGGAAAACTGCACAGGGACGCGCGAGCTGCCGAGCCGTTTCCCGCCCTTGCCGACGAGTGTAAAAACGAGAGTGCTCCCGCCAGCATTCCTCGGGACCTCGAAGGTGATAGAGCCCTTGCTCACGGGGGCGCTGAAATAGCTCGTCTCGATTACGAGGCCGCTAAGAGGGGCTGAATTCTTTTCCCTCGCCTGGGCCGTCGCACCGGCTGGATATATTCTGAACGAAGACGATACCTTGTCCCCGGCCGAGAGATCGTCGGGCAGGAATATGCGCACCCGTCCGCCGGGGGCGTTGAATTCGAGCGTGTGAACGCCGTCTTTGGGTTCCCCGTAGGCGAAAGGCGCGAGGAAACATAAGAGTACTGCAAGCTTTACAGTCCGGCTGATTAGGTGCTGCGCTTCTTTCGTCACATTCATAAGCAGGCCTGAAAACGCATCCCCCGATCGGTATGCACGGGGGATTAATTGTTGACGGTGATGAAGACTATCTCGACTCTGGGCTCAGCCGCCTTGAGGCTATCACCGTATGCTTTCGCATCTTCGACATTCCTGAACGTCCCGACCCTCACCCTGTACCAGTACTTGTTATTCGGTGTGGCCATCGGCTTAACGAAAGCGGGGTATCCCTTTGACTTGAGGGCTCCTGCGAGGCTGTTAGCCTGTTTCTGGTCCTGAAAGGACCCTATCTGAACGGTGTAATTGCCCGACGGATCGACCTTCGGCATTGCGGGCTTCTGTGCGCTTTTTGCCTTGGCGGCCTCCTCAGCCCTTTTCTCCTCTGCAACGCTCCTGGCTATCTCGGCGAGCTGCGCCGCCCTGGCGTCGGGCGTCGGAGCGGGAGTCTTTGGCGCCGGGGTCTTCGGCGGAGGAGTTTTCGGAGCGGGGGTTTTAGGCGCAGGCGTCGGGACAGGCTCCGGTGTCGGTACTGGCGGGGGCGGTGGGATTGACCTTGGCTATAACTGCATCTTCCGCCGGGCTCTCGGCCTCATCTTCCACGGGGAGGCTATCGGGAAGCTGACTCATCCGGTGCTTTCGGCCGGCGGCTCTTCCACCTCGGCGGCTTCGTCCTCGAACGGGGCCGCAGGAGGCGCGGGGCTGCTCGTTAAATGAGCGCGTCGTCCTGAAGTTTTCCTTGTTGAGCCCTTTGCCGACGAACACGCCAACGCCGAAGACGACCATGAATAAAATCACGAACGCAACGAAGAAGGCGAGTATGCGCGATTTTCCTGAGGAGTTATTCCTGCCCATGCGTCACATCCTGTCCGGGGCCGATATGCCCAGAAGCCCCAGGCCGTTACTGAGGACCGTGCGGACGCTCTTTATAAGATAAAGCCGAGCGCCGCTCAAGGCCCTGTTTTCGTCAACGACCCTGTGTTTATTGTAATAACTGTGAAAATCCGCTGCAAGCTCCTGGAGGAAATATGCGACCTTGTGCGGCGAAAGCGTTTCGGCGCTGTCGGCCACGACCTCGGGATAAAGAAGGAGCTTTTTTATTAGTGCGATCTCGTCCGGCTCGGTCAGATGACCGAGGGATTCATCGGAGGCGTCGAGGCCCTCGCCCTCGGCCTTACGGAATATGCTCGCAATCCTGGCGTATGCGTATTGTATGTAGAAGACCGGGTTTTCGCTCGATTCCTTCTGTGCGAGCTCGAGGTCGAAGTCGAGATGGCTCTCCGAGCTTCGCATGAGGAGAAAGAATCTCATGACGTCGGGGCCGACTTCTGCAATGACCTCTCTCATGGTGACGTAGCTCCCGGCGCGCTTCGACATGGCGACTTCGACGCCGTTCCGCATGAGCCTCACGAACTGAATGAGTATCACCGTGAACACGGAGTCGTCGTAACCAAGCGCGCGGAGCGCGGCCGCGAGCCTAGACACGTGGCCGTGATGGTCCGCCCCCCAAACATTTATTATGCTGTCGTCTTCCCTTTCGTATTTGTCCGCGTGGTATGCGATGTCGGCGAGGAAGTACGTCGGGCTGCCGTCGCTCTTTATCATCACCCAGTCCTGCGGATCGCCGTAGCGAGTGGCCATGAACCAGAGCGCGCCTTCCCTCTCTTCGAGTGCGCCTTTATCGCGTAGGAGCTCCTTTACATGCTCGAGCCTCGTACGCCCTCCCGGCGTTGAGAGCGCGTGAATTTCTTTTCTCTCGCTGTACCACTCGTCGAAATGGATTCGCGCCTCGGCCAGGTCTTCTTTTATGGAGCCGAGCAGCGTAGCCTCCGCATATTCCCTGCAGTACTCTAACGCCTCGGCAGCTTTATCCGACGAGAGCAACTCGTCGCCCTTTTCCGTCATAATGGCCGCGGCGATTTCCTTCACGTAATCGCCCTTGTAGCCGTCCTCGGGTATCTCGGACTCTATACCGAAGAGCTCGCGGTACCTGGCATAAACGGACTCGCCGAGGAGGTCCATCTGACGCCCGGCGTCGTTAATGTAAAACTCCTTCGTCACGTCGTATCCCGACGCCGAGAGGATGTTCGACACAGCGTCGCCGACGACGGCGTTACGAGCGTGACCTATGTGGAGAAACCCGGTGGGGTTAGCGCTCACGAATTCGAGGAGGACTTTCTTCCCACCGCCGATGTCAGACGTGCCGTAGCTCTCGCCGAGCCTTTGGACCTCGGTGAGCTTGTCCACCATGGCGTTTTCCCTGACGAAGAAATTTATGAAGCCCGCCCCCGCTATATCGACCTTTTTAAAAAGCTGCTCGCTCTCGGGCGGGAGGTTTTCGATTATAAGCTCGGCCACACGGCGTGGGTTCTCGCCCATCTTTTTCGCCAGTATCATGGCCGTGTTGATCGAAAAATCGCCGAATTCCTTCCGCTTCGGGACCCCGACCTCGATTTCGACCGCGAGGTCGGTGAGATTATTCTTTTTCCCAATGGTTTCTATGGATTTGAGTACGACTCTTTGTATGTCTTCTTTCATATTTGCACCACGAAATTACACCACAGTATAACCGAGTTACAAGAAAACGCCGCGGCGCGGAGGGCTCAGAAATGCGGCAGCGCATCGACGGGAGTAAGGTGCGATACGTCGTTCAGATCGACTACCACCACCTTCCCCTCGGAAAGACAAACTGTGCTCCGCGAGGCCGCCTGTATGCCGAAGCTTCTGAATCCTGAGAGGCCGATGCCCGTAAATTCGCACAGCAGCGTCGTTATCGTGAGGTTGTGGCTCACCGCCACGACCGTCTCCCCGTCGTGGCGCTCGCAAAGCCTGCCGAATGCCCTGAGCGCCCTCTCCCTGACCTCGGAGAGCGATTCGCCGCTCGGTATCCTGAGGGTTTCGGGGCTGTCCCGCCACTGCGTCATGATATCCGCGAATCTTTCCCTTATCTCCGTGAAGAGAAGCCCTTCGAATTCCCCCTGATCCATTTCCCGGAGGTCGCTGTCCGTCTCGACCGTAAGCCCGTGGTGCTTCGCTATCTCCTCCGCCGTGGATATCGCCCTGGCGAGGTCGCTCGAATACACCGCCGAGATTTTCTCGCCCTTGAGACAAACCCCGAGCTCTAGGGCCTGCTTCTTTCCGTTATCGTTGAGGACGACGTCCGAAATCCCCTGGCACCTGCCGGTCCTGTTCCAGTCGGTCTCTCCATGTCGTACGAGTATGAGATTCATTTTTCTTCCGCGGGGAGCGTAAATTTTTAATACGGCTTGTTTTTGAAGGTGATGTCCATTCCTTCTTTTTCCGCCTGAGCCGCAAACTCCGACGGCGGAACCGGAAGAGGAGCGGACTTACGTATGGCGTCCAGGCAGTACTGGTCGAACGCGGCGTTGCCCGAGGACTTGTTGATCCTTACGTCGAACACCCTTCCCGTTCCGTCCACTTTGAAGAATACCCCTGTCGCGAGATTACCGTCCGTGGGAACGCCGGGCGGAATGCGCCAGTTGCGCTTAATCCTCTGATGAACCTTGTCGGTATAGAGGCTGAGAAGCACGGGATTTACGCCCGAGCCGCCACCGCCTCCGCCGACCCTGTCTCCGCCGCTCCCGCTGCCGGGGCTGGTAGAGGTTTCGCCCCGCCCGCTGCCCGGGCCCGGCTTATCGGATATGTCGGACGAGTCGGCCATGGCGAGCCTCTGCTCCTCGCCCATGGGCTCTTCGATTTCGGAAGGCGCTTCGCCCTTCTTGAGGTTGTCGAGCACCTTCTGTCTCTTCAGGTCCTGAAGGACCTTACTCTTCTCGCTTTCGAGATTCTTCTCGGATTTGGCTGTCGTTTTCTTGGGAGCTTTTGGCTTTTCCGTCGGCTCCGGCTTCTTCGCGACCTCTTTCTTTACTTCCTTTTCAGGCTTCTTTTCGGGTTTTTTCGTCGGAGCCGGAGTCTCTTTCTTCACCTCTTTTTTCTCGGGCTTGGGCTCCGGGGTTTTCTCCGGTTTCTTTTCGGGCTCGATCGGTATTACCTTCTTGTCCGGCTCGATCTTGGCCACTTCCTTGGGCTTGGGTTTCGGTTCTTCTTTTTTCGGCTCGGGCTTTTTCTCAGGCTCGGGCGGAGGGACCTTGGCAACTTCTTCTTTTTCCGGTTCTGGTTCTGGCTCGGGTTCCGGTTCGGGCTCCGGCTGGACCGGCTGGGTTTTACGCGGAGGGGACTGCACGCGTTTCGGCGGCGCACCGCCGCTTCCCTCTCCAGACCCAAGCCCCGAGAGAGACACCTCTATCGGCCCGGGAGAGGAATCCTGCCTCGTGCTCGTAAAGCCCCAGAAAAGGACCAGCACCAGCACGAAGACGTGAAGGGCTATCGAAAAGAATACTCCCCAGAAGGAAGAGCCCTTGGATGTGTCTTTGTCGTCAGATTTCATTTCCCCGTTTGCCTCTTAATTGCTCGGGACGGGCTCGGTTATGAGGCCGAGTTTTTCCACCCCGGCGTTTCTTATCTCGGTCATGACCTCGACCACCTTCCCGTAGGAAACGCCCGTATCGGCCCTGAGAAAGACCTCTTCGTTCCTTATGTCGGCCCCTCTCTCGGTTATTAGCTTCTGGACCTCGCCGCTTAGCTCGTTAAGGGAGTATTCGTCCTTTTCAATGAAGATCGCGCCTGCGGAGTTAAGCGTGACTACGACTTTCCTCTCACGGTCGAGCGACGGTATGGGGCCCGACTGGGTCTTCGGGAGGTTTACGTCCATCCCTTGATACAGAATGGGCGTCGTGACCATGAAGATTATCAAGAGAACGAGCATCACGTCCACGAATGGAGTAACGTTAATTTCGGACATCACTGTGCGGCCTTCGCGGCCGCCTGTCTGCATTCCCATCGTCTTATACCTTCTTGATGTATCTGTCCACTATGTTGAGGAATTCCGAGGAGAAGTTCTCCATGTCTATGTCGATGCGCTTTACCCGGCTGATGAAGTAGTTGTACGCGATAACGGCCGGGATAGCCGCCGCGAGGCCTATGGCCGTAGCGACTAGCGCCTCGGCGATACCGGGGCGACGGTCTGCAGCGTCGGGACGCCCTGGCTACCGGCAAGGCCGATGAACGAGGTCATGATGCCCCAGACCGTGCCGAAAAGGCCTATGAACGGCGCCGCGCTGCCCGTGGTCGCGAGGAATATGAGCGAACCCTCGAGCTTCGCCGTCTCCGAAGCCATCGTCCTCTTGAGCGCCCTTTCGACAAGCTCCACCACTCCGAGCTCGTTGGCTATGGCGTCCGGTACGCCCTTCTGCTCCCCGCCCTGCCCGGAGCCCCCGGGGCGGCGGAGCTTCAGGATCTCCGTATATCCGGCCCTGAAAACCTCGGCTATCGGCCCCTTTATGTGCTTCGTCGAGGAGAAGAGGTTCCCGAAGTTCCCGCTCGCGTTATAGAGCTCGAGGAACTTATCCGACTGTTTGCCGGCCTTTCTAAGCATGATCGCCTTCGAAAAGATGATCGCCCAGCAAACGACCGACATCAGGAACAAAAGGAGCAGGACCATCTTTACGACAGGCCCCGCGTCCGAAACGAGATGCATTATGTTTATCTGCCCGCCGTTAGAGGCCTGGGCTTCAACAGCAAGAAATAACCAGTTTGTCATATGTGCTGCCCTGCTGAAAAGATGGATTTGGTAGTGAATAGAGAATCAACGTTTTTGATTGTAAATACGACCGTGGCGCATTTAAGATTTCAAATTAAGTTTTCCATACCTGAATACCAAAATCAAATGATATTCCGTTTATAAATACTCATTTATTTGATTTTCGACCCAAAATGTACGATAGTCTCTGAAAAAGTCCGGGCCCCCGGGCTTTTACCCGGCGGAGGTGAGACATGTTAAAGCCCCTGAGACTCTACGCGGCGCTGTTTATCGCCCTTCTATGCGTATCGGCCGCTATTCCGGCGCATGCACAGGAGAGATACAAGATAGTCATAGAGGAGAGCTTCTACGTAATAAAGCCCGAGAATACGGATAAATTCCTAAAGGTTTACAGGGAAAAGCTCTACCCGTTCTGGAGCGAGATGCA
>JAWKQD010000025.1:0-2228 GCA_041390285.1 Thermodesulfobacteriota bacterium
CTTTATAGGCCCCGCGCCTTCGGGGAGGTTGTTGTTAAGATAATCGAGCCTGAGGTTGATGTCGTTGAATTCTTTCTTGGTGTCCTTAATTTTCTCCGACAGGTGTACCTGCACAACCGCCACCCCGGGAAGGGACATCGACTTTATCGCGAACTCGTTTCCGCCCTTGGGCTCGTGGAGGGAGTCGTTCTGGGCTATCGTCTCCTCCATGGGCTTGGTGACCAGCTGCTCGACTTTTTCGGCGGTCGCCCCGGGCCACGGGCACACCGCAAGAGCGATAAGGACCGGTATATCCGGGTCCTTTCTCTTGGGCATGTTCATCCAGCCGTATATTCCCCACACTATTACGGCTACGAGGAGCACCCACGATATCTGGCGGTTTTCCGTGAAGAAGCGCGCTGTGTTATGTGTTCCGGCGATTATATCTTTGTCGTCTTTATGGGCCATGAACGGTTTACACTCGTCTAATGCGGCGGCCGGATGTTGACTACGGCTCCGGGGTCTCGAAAGCGGCTCCGCCCCGCCGTTTGTTCAGATCGGGATTACGGTGTTATGCTGACTTCTTCACCTTCTCTTATCATCTGGGAACCCATAACTACTACGGCGTCCCCGTCTTCGAGTCCTTCCGTTACGCTGATCCTGTTGCCGTATACGCTCCCGAGTTCGACCGGCCTCTTTTTAGCGATATGCTTTTCTCCCTCGCTTTCGGCAACGAAGACGGCGAAGCTCCGGCCGTCGCCGCCGTCGCTCACGACCGACGCGAGCGGGATCAGCATAAGCGGTGCGGCCCCGTCTTGCGTGTCCAGGGCGAGCGAGGCAATCATGCCGGGTTTAAGGAGGTTTTCGGGGTTCGGTATCGTTATGCTAACGTTGAATACCCTCGAACGCGAGCCGGCCTGCGGCGCTATTTCGGTAATCCTTCCCTTAAAGACCGTGTCCTTGACGGATTCCGTCGTTACCGACATCTCCTGTCCGAGCTTTACGTCCCCGAGCGTTACGTCGGGAACTGCGAAAAGTACCTTGACCGACGTCACGTCGGCAATTACAAATCCCGTGATGCCGGGCCTGACGTAGCTTCCTACCTCTATGTCACGCTTGAGAACGACGCCGTTCATCGGCGGCCTTATCGTGCAGTAAGCGAGGTTCTCCTCCGCGCCGACAACTTTCGCCTTACCGCCCTCGACCTGCGCCAGTGAGACCTCGTATTCCTTCTTGGCCTCGTCGTAGTTGTTTACTGTAACGCTTTTGGTAGAGAAGAGTATGGACGCCCTTTCGAATTCGGCGGACGACTTTTCGAGTGAGGCGCGCGCCTCGCCGAGCTGGGATTTCGCTTCTATGACCTTGGAAACGTACTCTGTGTCGTCGATCGTGGCGAGCGGGGTGCCTTTCGTAACATCGTCTCCTTCCTGAACGTTCCGCATACGCCCGTCCGCCCCCTCTACCTGCATTATTTCCCTCACATACCCCTCGACCTTGAAATCCAGGCTTACCTGGGAATAAGGGGTTACAGTCGCCGTGAACCTCAGCGGGGCGCCTTCCTCGCGGTAAGAAACCTTTTCGACCCTGACCGGCGTCGGCGTCTTCTCGGGACTGCTGCCGCCGCACCCTGTCAGTGCGCCCGAGACGAGAAAGATGAGTGCGAAACCTACGGCGAGCTTTCTCACTTTTTATTCCTCCCCCATGGCTTTTTCGAGCTCGGAACGTGCAGTCCAATAATCGAGCACGGCATTTTGATAATCGTTGTTTTTGTCTTCGAGGGACGATTCGGCCTCCAGCACTTGCTGTAAAAGAGCGGAATCCACCCTGTACTTGTTCATCGTAACGCGGAGCTTCTCGCGGGCAGCTGTCTGCTCAAGCTCTGTAACGTCTATAAGCGCTGCGGCCTCTTCGAGCTTTCGTATCTTCGAGTTTACGTCGATAAGAACGTCGGACTCCGCTTCGGAGAGCGTATTCTGGGCCTGGATCACCCCTTTTCTTTTCTCGGCGATTTCCTGCTGCCTGCGCCCCCAGTCGAAAACGTCCCATTTCGCGAAGAGAGCCACGGTGGCCGAGTTCGTGGGCAGGAGTTCTATGTTAAAATTGGCGGTGTACTGAAGCTGGACGCCTATCTCGGGTATATATTTTGCTTTCTTCAGGCGGACCTCATTCTCGGCAAACTCGACGTTGAGCCTGGCGGCGTTCATCTCGGGGCGCTGGGCGAGCGCGAGCTCCTCTGCCTTTTCCTGGTC
>JAWKQD010000026.1:0-2008 GCA_041390285.1 Thermodesulfobacteriota bacterium
TTATTTTAGGGCGAAAACGATTGACGCTATAACAATAAAATATATACTAGTTCCACTATGGAAAAATTCGATCTGACAGTCATCGGAACGGGCCCCGGCGGGTATGTCGCCGCCATCAGGGCCGCACAGCTGGGAATGAATGTAGCGGTTATAGAGAGGGACAGGCCGGGGGGCGTCTGCCTCAACTGGGGGTGCATCCCCTCGAAGGCGATACTCAAATGCGCCGAAGTGTATCAGTACTTCAAACACTCCGAGCAATTCGGCATAGAGCACACAGGGCTCAAGTATGATTTCTCGAAGGTTATCGACAAGAGCCGGGGCGCTTCGGATACGCTCACCAAGGGCGTCGAATTCCTCCTAAAGAAAAACAAGATCACGCTCATACGCGGCACGGGAAAACTTATCGCCAACAACAAAGTAGGCGTCACCCAGGAAAAGGGCCAGATCGAAGTCGAGTCGGACAAGATACTGATAGCCACGGGCTCCGTCCCGGTAACGCTTCCGGGCCTTGAAGTGGACGGCAAGCTAATCATGACGAGCGACGAGGCGATTTTCTATAAAGAGGTGCCGCCTTCGGTCGTCGTCATTGGCGGCGGATACATCGGCGCCGAGTTCGCCTACGTCTATAACTCTTTCGGGAGCAAGGTCACCATAGTCGAGATGCTCGACCATCTCATTCCCGGGGCCGACGAAGACGTGTCCAGAGAGCTCGAAAAGAGCTTCAAGAAGGCCGGTATGGACGTTCTTACGGCCACGAAATTCAAAGAGGTAAAGAAGAAGAAAAAGACTGTTGATGTCGTGCTGGAAAAACTCTCCGACAAGAGCGAGGTTACGGTTTCCGCCGCGATGGTCCTGGTGGCCGTCGGAAGGCGCCCCATAGCGAACGACGCGCCGACTTCGCTCAGCTACTACAAGAAAACGGCAGACATCGGCCTTAGCGATCTCCGCATCGAGCTCGACGAGCGCGGGTTCATAAAGACCGACGATTCCTACATGACGACCTGCTCGGGCGTTTACGCAATCGGGGACGTCGCGGGCCCTCCTCTTCTCGCCCACAAGGCATCCGAAGAAGGGGTCGCGGCGGTCGAGATGATGGCCGGGCTCACGAGCAAGGTCCATTACGACAACATCCCGGGATGCGTATACTGCCAGCCCGAGATATCCATGCTCGGCATGACCGAGAAGCAGGTGAAGGACCTCGGATATAACTATAGCGTCGGCAAGTATCCGTTCAAGGCGGCGGGCAAGGCCGTCGGCACGGGCGAGACGGATGGATTCGTAAAAATCATCTCCGACAAGGCTACGGGCGAGATACTCGGCGCTCACATTATCGGCCACGGCGCGACTGAGCTCATAGCTGAAATCGCAGTTGGAAGGACGCTCGAAACGACGCCCCTCGAAATAGCGATAACATCCCACGCACATCCCACGCTTTCCGAAGCTGTGATGGAGGCGGCGCTGGCGGCTATGGGCCGGGCGAGGAACATCTGAGGGCGCCTTTCGGGCCGGGCATGAAAGGATTTTCGTGATATCCTGTATACAATCCTGCCATTCTGGATATAATAAAATAATGAACACTTTTAAAGTCTATAAGCTCGGCATGGTCCCTTACAGAAAGGCGCTCGACATACAGCTGAGCCTTCTCGAAAAGAGGAAAAACGGGGAAATCGGGGACACGCTTTTACTCCTGGAACACCCTCCCACGCTCACAACCGGGCGCAGAGGCAACATGGCCAACCTGCTCGTTTCGGATAAGCTCCTGGCTGAAAGGGGCATTCACTTCGAGGTGATAAGCCGCGGGGGGGATGTAACGTTCCACGGCCCGGGGCAGCTCGTAGGCTATCCGATATTCGATCTTTCCGCGGAAAAGGACGTTCACAAATACCTCCGGAGGCTCGAGGACGCCATAATCCTTGCCCTGAGGCCATATGGGATACCCGCAAGGAGCATTGAGGGCGTAACGGGCGTCTGGGCGAAGTGGCACAAGATCGCTTCCATAGGTGTGGGG